>JBFHQE010000008.1:0-127801 GCA_041592335.1 Thiohalobacteraceae bacterium
GGCCGCTCCTACAAAAACCGCTTATCCCAGTTCTTAAACCGCTTGCGGCAATACTTGATCAGTTCTTCGTAATTACGGAAATACAGCTCAAACCCTTCATCCGCGGGCGAATCATACTCGCAGTAATCATTGGAATAATCACGACACAACTGCGGGCGCGTTTCATAAATACCGCAACGTCCATCCTGCTCCAGAAAACGGCAGGTCTTCATCAACATCAGATACCAGCCCGATTCATCCTTGTAGGCCTGCACATCCTGGTGCGCCAGCTGCCAGGCCAGGTGATCGAAATCATGAATCGAACGTGGGCCGGGGATTTTCTGTGTAATGTACTGGCAACACTTGGTGCCCGCGCAAAAACTGCATTTGTTTTCGGGCGTAACGGGAATGTAATTCCTGGCTTTACGGGAAGAAACCATGCTGAAAATTCTAACTATTAGAAAGTAGTTGGCAGCATGCCAGTGTTAAACACCGGTCGTCAACCTACAACACACTCACACTATAGGCCAAACGAATGTCCTGCCCCTTGCGTTTCAGCTGCAGACTTAATGTACTAGCCTCGAGCTCACGATACAGTGATTGCGGATCCAGCTCATGGTCAAGACGTATTCCATTTACGGAAAGCAGCAGATCACCCCGCTGCAACCCTACTTTGCCCCCAATATCGCCGTGAATTTTATTAATAAAATAACCAATCACCTGGCCGTTTTCTTGATGCGGAATTACCTCAAGCTGCTCCAATAAATCCGGCACATCGGCAAAACTGACCTGATATTGCTTATCCGCTTCCGCCAACGCCCGATCGATACGATCACCATACGCCAGTCGATACTCCTGCTGTCCTGATCGGACATACGCATGATCTACGGCAACGCGAGTCAGCAATACGTCGTTTGCCAACGGCTGACCGACACGCACAACCTGTTGCTGCATGGTATCGACCTGCTCAATCACGGCATAGCCCTGATGATTGTGCGTCACGACAGTGCCGCGCAGTACCCAGTCAATGCCCTGGCCCGGTTGTGCGACTGCGCACACCGGGCCAGACAACATTGCAATCACAAAAAATAAATGCGATAGCTTCATCTACTTAATCAGAACAGACTGGGTTCCTGCATCATCTTCACCAGCGCCTCTTTCTGTTCAGCGCTGATATTCACTGAACCGTCCGTGGTGCCCGAGATGTTACTCACCAGGCCTTCCAATGCATTCAGGTAAGCAAGACGCGCAGCCTCTTCCTGTGCAGGTGTTGGCTGGCCGCTATCCCAAAGATTGAAGCGAACATGCTCAATGATCTGAACATCTTCCATCAGACCCATCAGGTCGGAGAAGCCATCAGGCAGGTTCTGACCACTGGGTCCAAAATCAGAACGCGTGCCGGTTCCGTTCAGCCAACTCATATTGGAAGGCACCGCAGTCGTATCACGAGTGTAGTCAAAGCTACCGCCACCAATGAGTACATCGGCAACCCAGGAGACGGAAACCGTTTGCGGAATCGGCCAACGGACAGTGTTGCCATCGTAATCACGCTCCTGCCCCACCCCATCACCCTGTAAAGTAGCTTTCGCGATAGCAGTTGCAGCTGATACTTTATCGAGCATGTCTGAAATTTCGCCAGTTGTTGATTGCAGGTTATCCTTGAAGGTCGACCAGGCGCTCTGGAAGGCGTTGTCAATGGCTGTTTGAATCTGCTGCGCCGACTGTCCTGAATTCGCAACATAACCTTCAGGGTCCACAAAGAACTCACTGTACTGCACATCAATGGCCTGCTGATCAGCAAGGAACGTCTGCACCGCACTATTGAAACGATTCACCTCTGCACCAGAAGCATCCAGTTCATTCAGCGCATCAGTGTATTCCGCTTTCAGCTTGGAACCGGCAATACGCATAAAGAAACCCTGCACGGCTTGCTCGATTGATGCAGCAAAACCGGACGAGATACGGCTCATCAAATCATCCAGCGTTTCACCTCCCTGAGAGGAGTTGCCCGCTGCATTAAACGCTGCAAGGATCAGCCCTGGATCGATATCCGCGGCCAATGCCGCATCCATCCAGATATCCGCCATGATACTGCCCGCCTTGGCCATTTCATCATCATCATCGTTATCAATCGCGGTCTTGAAGAACTCCATGTAATCGGCCATATCCTTGGCATTACTTGCAGTATTGGCCACCATCTTTTCCTGGAAGACCGCCATCTTGCTGGCAGACACACCATTATCCAGCAGGAACTGCTTCAAACCGTTCGGGCCAAGAATTGCCATGCCCATCATGTCAGCCAGTGTTTCGATATCGCTATCCTGGAGATCCGGCGATTTCACGAAGATCAAACCAAAGGCAACCCCCAGCGGATCGTCGGTACCATTGTCCGCCATGGACGCGGATATTGCTTCTGCCTGTACATCCGACAGGGTATTGATTCCAACCGCATTGGTTTCGCCTGCAGCGGGTGCTGGTGCAAACGCGCGTCGCACTACTGAACCGGCACTATCCTGCACCTCGATAAACATGAATTTCGCTTCATCCACTGTCGGCAATGAAGAAAAACTAAAGGCAATCTTACCGTTGGCATCAGCCGTAGCACTGGTCGAACTCACACTGGTGGTCGACCCATCGCTGTTCACCTTGTAGACCACAACGTTGTAATTTCCGTATGCATTCAATGCGCAAACCGGACTCGATACACCGAGTGATAATGCGACCGCCAGACTCACACCTGAAAGAAATTGATTTGCTCGTTTCATTAATTTCATTGACGTAATCCCTCTTTCCTTAGCTGGCGCTACCAGAAACACCACCGCTACCACCAGAACTGCTACCACCACCGCCGCCACAACCAGTCACCGCAGAACCAAATGCAACAGCAACCACAACCAGTGCTGCCAGTTTTCGAAATTTGCTTATCATCATCTTCACCGCTCTACCAATACCTCTTAATACCGGACTCACAGCGGGCACATCCTTGGCCACGCCGATCTCCAGAACTACCCCAATTGGGGGCCTCTAGGAGGTAAACGGGTCTGAAATCAGATCCTTTAGCAACTACAAAGAACGGTAAAAGGGACTATTTCGGAGAGAAAATCACCGCGAAATCTTCTGCAAGGAATATCACGCAGATAGGCGGCCAATCGTGAATTGCGTCAATTTTATGTCGGCATAAGAAATTTATTAAGGAATGGTGTTTTCACAGCCCGCCATGAAAAACCACGCGGTGTCGCCCCGTGAGATCCGGCGCGCTGAGGAGTTTTAATGAAGTACGCAGATTGTCATTCGCCTCCGCGCGGGCCCGCAGCCTGAGATCGACCTGGTACTCGCGCTGCGGACTGAGACTCGCCGTGCCGTCAAGTTCAAGCGCGCCGCCGTTGTCTTTGAGATCCGCAACCAACTGCTGCTCGACCATCGTCACTGCGGCTTCAAGCGCGCCAAACTGCATCGGCAGATCACCGTAAAGCCCTGCATCTTGCCAAAGGATCAACGCGGAACCGGACACCGGCCAATTGTGCTTGATTGCGACCTCGGGTGAATCGATAACAAACACGCCGGACAGATGCATATTCCGATTAGGTTGCGCCAGAACGCTGAGATAGGCGCCATCAATCTCTAATGCGAGTTGCGACAAGGTGAGTTGCTGATCAAATCCGAGTGCCACCCGGGTATTGCCAGTGACCGCATCGCCTGCAATCTCCAGGCGATATCCCCACTGCCCTGACAACAGGGGTGCCAGTTGCCATTGCCAGTTAAGTTTGCCTACTGGCTGGTTATTGACTGAGAGCAGTGCGGCCTCACCTTGCCAGATGCTGCCCTCAACCCCCTGCAACACCACATTGCCCGGCAAACGGCTGGTGATATAAGTCGCGGGAAGTTGATGAACAATAAAAAAACCAAACAGCAACAGCCCCAGCAGGGCAAACAACAGAATGCGTTTCATGCCAGCGCGGCGTGCAACGTCAGGCGCACGGTAACACGACCCGACTCATTCTCCGGCTCGATACTCACCTGTTCCGCGCTGACGCCGAACTGGGTATTGATCTGGTTCAGCCACAGAATCAATTGATCGAACGACACGCTTTCAAACCGCACCCGCACCTTGGCGGAACCTTCCGGCTCAACCCGCTTCAGTGCACTGCCCAGTCCAGCCTGGCGCGCGGACTGATCCACCACCGCCAACAATGAACGCCCCTGCAACCCGGCAACCGTTGCACCACCCTGGCTACGCAAGGCAATCACTTCACCGGCCGCTTCCCGCATCCAGGCCAAGTCGTCCTGCTGGGCAGAGATACTGGTCTTTAACGCGGATGCCTCGCTGGCCAGCGGCTCCCAGGCCAGCAACCACACCAGAATAATGACGGCAACGATACCGCCCGCACCGAGAATCATCTGTTCACGCGGCGCGCGCGCAGCCCACCAGGCCTTCATGAGCGTGCTCCCGTGATACGGACCCGACCTTCCACCTTACCGTCTCTGGCCGAGGCCGATTGAATTTCCACCTGCAACTCCGGCCGCTTGCCCAGGCTGGTCTTGAGCTGATCGATGCTTTGCACATTGCTGCCGGTCACCGCCAGGTCCAGCGCGCCTTCACGAAAACTGATCCCTTCCAGCTTGAGGTCAGACTGCTGAATCACCTCACCGGACAGGGCCAGCAGGCTCAGGAAATCCGCGCCCACATGACCTTTTGCCTGGCGCAGCGCGGACAACTGGGTTTCCATCTGGTAACGCGGCTTCACCACGCGCTTCGCATCGGGAAACGCCTGGCGATACACATCTTCCATCTGCGTCGTCAGTCGCGCCTGTTTACTGCCCAGCGCGGATACGGCCACACCCTGCGAAACAAATCCCAGCACGATGACGATGCCCGCCAGCATCGCGGCGATACGCCAGGATTTCCAGACCTTGTTGTAAGCCGTCTTGCGCGCGAATTCACCCTGCAGAAAATCAATCGGCTTATTCTGGCAAAGCCCTTTTGCCAGTGGCGTCAGGGAAGAGTGCACGGTTTCATCGCGCGCCAGCTCCATGCCCTCCGGCAAAGCTGGCATGGCCTGCTCGCGCGCGTGGTAACAGAGCAGCGACTCCGGCTGCTCGGCACTGCCCAGGCGCGACAGCACCCAGTCCAGCGTATCCGTTTCCACATACAGGGCCTCGCCCTGTGCACTCTGCAACCAGGAATTCGGTTCATCCAGCACCAGCGACCAGCCGGTCGACGGACGCGGCGCCGCCTGCACCACCGGGTACATATGCCGCACATCGAGCTGCTGCTCGGCAAAGGCCGCCAACCAGTCCCGCAGTGTCGCCCGGGCGATCACCGCCACCGGCAATTTGCCTTCCGCGTCCGGCTGGCCAAGCGCAAAGTGCAGCTCATCGATATCCTCGTTAAGCTGTTCTTCCATCGCAAACGGCACCGCCTTGCGCAGGCGCTGCTGATTGCGCGTCGGCATGGTGACCTTGGCCAGGGTCACCTGGTAACCCGGCACCAGCGCAATCACCGGCCGATCCACCGCATGGGTTTTCAGTTCGGAAAGCGTTGCACTCTGACACTGGGTCAATAGCTGGCCCTGCGCATCGATCAGGGCATAATCGACCGGGTCGGCAGGCGTAGCGCCAAGGCGAATTAATAATGTTTCCAACATAAAATGACGTCTCTTTCTATTAGCAGCGACCTTACCCTAAAGCGCTATCCGGCACCACTTCACCAGGCGCCCCGGCTACGCAGCACCACATCGATCCCCTGATCATGACGCTGAAACAGGCTATACAGCTGACTGCGTGCCATACCGATATCCACCTGCGCATCAAGCAGGAAATAATCGCTGGCCACCCCAACCGTCACCTGGATCTCGCGTCCGGCCAGCGCCGGCTCAGCCAGGAAGTCATCCAGCTTTTCAAAACCGTCGTCGCCGCGCGCGGCCACCAACGCCTCGGCATCGGCCTGAGTCAAATCGTCATGCAACAACCGCAACAGTTCCGCGCTGGCCGTGTTCACATTCAGCGCAGTGCGACCGGGCAAAACTGTAACATGGGGCTGCAGCCTGGCCACGGCCTTGGCATCGAAACCCTTCACCGCCGCAATTTCCGTGGCACTACCCAGCAAACGGTTAGCCGGTCGGTAAGGCGGGTCCAGCAGCAGGTACTCATTATCCTCGGCGCCACCCGGAAAACGCACATCCAGATCGGCATCCATCCAGTCGAGCAATGCATCCGCCAGCGCGACATCCAGTTCCAGGTGAACCAGCAGCCGCTTGAACAGGGCCACGTCCGGCTCGCTCACCGCCTCGCCATTAAACAGGTTGTTGAGGTTAAAGCGCCCCTGCTGATCTTCCAGGCGGCCGATAATCTGGCCGCCCTCCACCGGGATCGGCGCCAGCTGGGTCGCCCAGGCTTCATTCAAGTGATCGGTCTTGTTGTCATCCAGATCGCGTTGCAAAATCACCCGCGACCAGTCCTCCACGCCCTCGGCATAGGCCCAGGCCTGGTCGGCGTTCAACACATTGCCGGTGCGGCGAATATCCAGCTGCTGGCGATTGGCCATGGACACCGCGGCAATCGTGGCCAGCGTGGTAACCAGCAGGGCAGTGATCAGCGCAACGCCGCGCTGCTTTAACCGGCGATCCGGAACAACCATCGCAACTCACCCCAGTGGGTTGATTCAAGATTCACTTCCGCCGCCAGTGGCAGGATCTGGTCTTCCTTGTTGGCCGGCGGCCATTGGGTATGCCATTCCCGGTCGCTGTCCATGTAACGGATTTCCAGTTCCTTGACCCCATCCAGCAACACCCTCTCAATAGAGGCACTGTCCTGCGCCTGGTCGAGCACCAGCCAGTGGCGGCGTAACAGCTCCTCATCCACCAGTCCGTACTGCACCCGCTGAAAACTGGAACGCGCCTGACCGGTCGGGTTACGCCAGCCATTGCGGGTTAACTCCAGGAGTTGCGCGCTCGCACCCAGCGCCAGCACCGCGCCGCGCTCGTCACCGAGCGAATCGCGAATCGGGCGATTGCTGATCAGCTGCAAATCTTCCTGCAGAATACGATAGGCCAGTTGCAGCCGCTTTAATTCATCCGCCTGTTCCTGCACCGCCACGCGGGTATTCATAATGCTGTTCAGGCCGCCATAGGCCATCACCGCAATCAGCGCAAAGATCGCCATCGCAATCAGCAGTTCAATCAGGGTGAAACCGCGCATCCTGCTCATTAGCGCTTACCCATGAAACCGCTCAGCGTTGCCAGCGGCTGTTCTTCATCGATATCCGCCCCGGCCATCCACACCTGGATATCGATACGGCGCACATCGCTATCGGGTGTCGGCTTCACCTCGCTTTGCCAAACCCAGTCCAGCCCGGCAAATTCGGCTTCATCCTTTTCGCGACCGGTGTCAGGCCAATTGTCGTCCAGCTGGTATTCAACCAGGCGGTTGCGCGCCACCCACTGCGCCAGGGTGCGCTCCTGCAGGTAGGCCTGGTTACCGGCGTAACTGCTCACGGCCTTGGTGGCGGCCAGCATGGACAATGCCAGTACCGCGATAGCCACGAGGATTTCCAGCAGAGTGAATCCGCGCTGACACATCATTCGTACAGCGCCTCCCATTTCAGCTCACCCAGCAGATCGCCACTGACGCGATAACGGGTCTCGGTATGCTTGGCCTCAAAGGTCGCCACAAAGGGCGACATCTCGCCACTGGAAAGCAACAACAGCGTCGGTTTGTAACCTTCCTCCACGGTTTCCAGATCCACGTTACGGCCTTCCAGCTCCATGATCAGCTCACTGCCCTCGTCGAACTTACGAGACCGCAATGTTCTGTCATCCTCCAATGGCACCCATTCGTTATCGTATAAAACAATAAATTGGAATTGATCAGGCTCAATCTGGACTGCCCACTCCTCGGAACGTAATATCGCCTGTTCGTGCGCCATCTCTAATAGTGCGAGAAATCGTTGCGACTCCTCTGCCAATTGATCACCTCGCCGGTCCGGAATAAGCATAATGGTGGCTGAAGCAAACACGATGGAGATGATTAATATCACCACCACCATTTCAATCAGAGTAAACCCTGAATTAAGGAGATGCTTTGGTTTACTTAACAGAGTCAAGATTCCAGTTCCCGATATCATCATCGGTATCAGGCTGTCGATCTGGACCTAAGGAATAGAGATCAAAAGAGCCGTGCGCTCCAGGCTGAAGATATTGATAAGGCCTTTCCCATGGATCTAGTGGTAAACGTTTGGTGTACCCACCTTCAGGATACTTCACTGGCTCTGGATCAGTGGGTTTATTAACCAACGCCTCCAAACCTTGGTCAGTCGTAGGGTAAGCAAAATTATCAATCCGGTATTGTTCCAAAAGGTTTTCAATACTAGCTATATCGGTTTTCGCTTTTGTTAATCTGGCATCATCTAACTTTCCAACTAGATTAGGAACAACTAATGCTGCCAGCAGCCCGATGATGACCACCACGACCATCACCTCGATCAGGGTAAAGCCGGATTCTCGCCGGGCATTTGTTTTCAAAGTTTTCATAGAAATCCTGTTCTCTCGGTCAGACAAAAAATTCCGTCATTGCGAGCGAAGCGTGGCAATCCCTGCAAGGTGCAGGAGGCTTTAGGAGATTGCCACGTCGCTAACGCTCCTCGCAATGACGCTGTGTTTTGGATCGCAGTCTACGCCGCATTAATGACAGCCAAGTGTAACAAAGTCTGACATCGCCGCTGAGGGATAATTCGCGATTCTGTGACCCGGACAGGGTGTGAGTCAGAGGCTTTTTTGAGCGACTGTGTTTTGCCGGAGCGAAAAAAAGGTTGTGGCTCATGCCCTCGGGAAACCAGCTCCTTCTGGTACAATCCCTGTTTTGGCCCAACCTGAACAACCATGCCATGACCGACTACGCCCCTCCCGTTCCCGTTGTACTCGCCATCTCCGGCAGCGACCCCAGTGGCGGCGCCGGCATCCAGGCCGACATCGAGGCCATCGCCAGCCAGGGCTGCCACACCGCACCCGTGATTACGGCCGTCACCGTGCAGGACACCCGCGACGTCGACAGCATGGCCCCGCTGGACGGCATGCTGGTGGCCGAACAGGCGCGCGCCGTACTGGAAGACATGCCGGTCGCGGCCATCAAGATCGGCCTGCTCGGCAGCGTCGAAATCGTCGAGGCCATCAACCCAATCCTGGCCGACTACCCCAACATCCCGGTAGTGCTCGACCCGGTCATGACCACCGGCGCGGGCACCGGCCTGGTGGACGAGGAAATCGTCGAGGCCATGGAAAGCCTGCTGATGCCTTTCACCACCGTGCTGACCCCCAACAGCAACGAGGCCCGTATCCTGGCACCCGATGCCGACAACCTCGACGCCTGCGCCATGTCCATCCTGGAACAGGAGGTCGAATTCGTGCTGATCACCGGCACCCACGAAAACACCGAGCATGTGATCAACAAGCTGTACGGCAACCATCGCATGCTGGAAAGCTTCACCTTCGAACGCCTGCCCGGCAGTTTTCACGGCTCCGGCTGCACCCTGGCCTCGGCCATCGCAGGCCTGCTGGCCCAGGGACTGGAACCCTTTTCCGCGATCCACGAAGCGCAGGAATACACCTGGGAAGCCCTCAAGCACGGCTACCGGATCGGCATGGGCCAGGCGCTGCCCAATCGCCTGTTCTGGGCCAGAAGCGAGGAAGAATAAGGCTCAATGCCACTGCGCGGCTTCAACTTCCACGGCCTGTACGCCATCACCGACTCCATCCTGCTGCCTTCGGCGCATCTGCGGGATGCGGTGGCGCGCGCCATCGCCGGTGGCGCCCGGGTCATTCAATACCGCGATAAAAGTGGCGATGCGGTAAAACGTCACCATGAAGCCGAGCAATTGCGCACCCTCTGCGCGGACAGCGGCACCTGTTTTATCGTCAACGACGATGTCACGCTGGCCAGGGACGTCCATGCCGACGGTGTTCATATTGGTCGCGACGACGGCGCGATCCAGGCCGCGCGGGAACAACTGGGCGAGAACGCGATTATCGGCGTGTCCTGCTATAACCAGCTGGAAAATGCCCAGGCGGCGGTCGCGGCCGGAGCCGACTACATTGCCTTCGGTCGCTTCTTCCCCTCGCGCACCAAACCCAATGTCGTGACCGCGGACATCGCGCTGCTGCAACAGGCACAACAGCTACCCTGTCCGGTGGTTGCCATCGGCGGCATCAGCCCGGACAATGGCAACGCGCTGGTCGCGGCCGGCGCCGACATGCTCGCCGTAATCCACGGCGTGTTCGGCCAGGCGGATATCCGCGCCGCCGCGCAACGTTATACTGATTTGTTTTAGCAGGAAAAAAGCATGACCCAGTCCCACGAGCTGTTCAAACAGGCCCAGACCCATATTCCCGGCGGCGTCAATTCGCCGGTGCGCGCCTTCAAGGGCGTCGGTGGCGAACCCGTTTTCTTCGAAAAAGGCGAAGGCGCCTACCTGGTCGATGCCGACGGCAAACGCTACGTGGACTACGTGGCCTCGTGGGGGCCGATGATACTGGGCCACGCCCATCCGTCGGTCATCAAGGCCGTGCAGGACAAGGCCGCCGAAGGGCTGGGATTCGGCGCGCCGACCGCGATCGAGACCACCATGGCCGACCTGCTGTGCCAGCTGGTGCCGTCCATGGACCTGGTGCGCATGGTCAGCTCCGGCACCGAGGCCACCATGAGCGCGATCCGCCTGGCACGCGGTTTCACCGGGCGCGACAAGATCGTCAAGTTCGAGGGCTGCTACCACGGCCACTCAGACTCGTTGCTGGTCAAGGCCGGTTCCGGCGCGCTGACGCTCGGCGTGCCGACCTCGCCGGGCGTGCCGGTGGCGCTCGCCGAGCACACCATCACCCTGGAATACAACAACCTGGAACAGGTCAAGGAAGCCTTCGCCCATGTCGGCGGCCAGGTCGCGGCCATCATCGTCGAACCCGTCGCTGGCAACATGAACTGTATTCCGCCCCTGCCCGGTTTCCTGGAAGGCCTGCGCGCGATCTGCGATGAATACGGCACGGTGCTGATTTTCGATGAAGTCATGACCGGCTTCCGCGTCAGCCTCGGCGGAGCGCAAGGCCATTATGGCGTTACGCCGGATCTGACCACGCTCGGCAAGGTAGTTGGCGGCGGCCTGCCGGTCGGCGCCTTCGGCGGCAAGCGCGAGATCATGGAACAGATCGCCCCGCTCGGGCCGGTCTACCAGGCCGGCACCCTGTCCGGCAACCCGGTGGCCATGGCAGCCGGTCTCGCCACCCTGACGGGTATCCAGGCCCCCGGCTTCTACGACACGCTGACTGACAAAACCCGTCAGCTGGTCGAGGGCATCGTCGAACGCGCCCGCGCGAACAAGATTGCCATGACCGCCAACTCTGTCGGCGGCATGTTCGGTCTGTTCTTCACCGAGGCCGAACGGGTGGAGAATTTCTACCAGGTATCGCAGTGCAACCTGGATCGCTTCAAGCTGTTTTTCCACGGCATGCTGGAACAGGGCGTCTACCTGGCGCCATCCGCCTACGAGGCCGGTTTTGTCTCGGCCGCGCACGACGCCGCCGCCATCAACGCCACCCTGGAGGCAGCAGACCGGGTTTTTGCTACGCTAAGTTAAGCCAGATCGAATACGTTCACTTTCCGCCAGTCTGGCCGATACCTCGGCTAGACACGCAAGAACGTCCTCAAATTTAAAAAAACAGGAACCCCTACCTCGATGAAGCCGACCTGGAATAGTCTGCAGTTTCGCATTCCATTGATTTTCATCCTGTCCTTTCTGCTGATCCTGGCGGCCATCATGGTGGTGCTGTCCACCTACGGGCGTACTTATCTGGAAAACCAGGCGTACAAGGAAGTGGCCATGTCGGGCCGCAACATCGTCACCGAACTGGCGCATCGCATCTCCACGGCCGACGCACTGACGCGTGCGCTGGCCAACCTCGGCGAGCAGCTGCCGCCGGACGAAAACCTGCACAAGCAACTCGCCCGGGAACTACTGGATTACAAGGGCATGGAACCCTTCATCGCGGGTGGTGGACTCTGGCCCGCTCCCTACCAGTTCGATCCCGCCATCGAACGGCGCAGTTTTTTCTGGGGACGCGATGCCGAGGGCTCGCTGCAGTATTACGACGACTACAATAACCCCGACGGCCCGGGCTACCACCACGAGGAATGGTATGTGCCGGCCAAGCACCTGGCCGATGACCACAGCTTCTGGTCCAAGTCCTACATGGACCCCTATTCCTACCAGCCGATGGTGACGGTCACCGCGCCGATGTACCGCAACGATTCCTTCTATGGCGTTTCCACGGTTGACCTGAAACTGGAAGGCCTGAAGGAATACCTGGAACAGGCCACCCTGGCTTACGGCGGCTATGCCTTTGCCGTGGACCGCAACGGCAAGTTCCTGTCCTACCCGGACGAGTCGCTCACCAAGCTGGTGGCGGCCGACACCGATGGAAAGCAGACACAGGAATTTGTCTATGTCGAGGATCTGGCCGCAACCCAGCCCGACTTCCGACTACTGGCCACGGCCGTCAAGGATGCGATTGAAACCACCATCGCGAAGGCGCCGCAGGATTCGAATCAGCTCAGCCTGGCCCGCTCCATCGCCGACGACAGTTACCAGATCGACAAGCAGGAAGCCCGACTGATTGCGGCTGCGCTGCATTTACTCAACCGCCCGACCAGCATCAATGACATCAGGCCGCAACAACTGTATCTCGAGCATGACCTGATTCTGGACGAACCCGCCTTTGCCGTGGTGTTCGAAATGCCGCACACCTTCTGGAAAGTCGTGACCGTCATGCCCTACAGCCGGGCTGTCGCACCGTCCCAGCTGTTCTACCGCAACCTGCTGAGCTCGATCGGCGGCGCCATGCTGCTATCCCTCGGCATCGCCCTGCTGGTGGTGCGCAAGCTGCTGGTAAAACCCATTGCCCGCATGTCGGACCAGCTGCATGTGCTGTCCAACATGGCGGATTCGGAATACCTGGAACTGAAGGTCGACAGCGAAGACGAACTGGGCACGCTCGCCAACCGCTTCAACCAGCGCACGCAAAAACTGGCCGCCACGCAAAGCGAACTCAAGCTGGCGCACGACAAGCTGGAGCAACGCGTCGCGGAGCGCACCGCCGAGCTGGAAAAAGAAATTCGCAAACGCGTGGCGGCGCAAAAGGCACTGATCGAACGCGCCGAGCGCGCCGAGAAACATCATCACGCCATTGTCTCGCTGGCCCTGCATAAACAGCTCATGGACCGCAACCTGTATGAAGCCGCGCGCATCATCAATGAAGTCGCGGCTGACGTGGTCGGCGTCTCGCGCGCCAGCATCTGGATGATGGATGAGACCAATACACAGTTTGAACTGCTCGACATGTACACCCGGGAAAGCCAGTCACACCAGTCCGAACTGTTCCTGCCGATGAAGGATTATCCCGCCTACTTCAAGGCGCTGGATGAAGACCGCTCGATTGCGGTAGTGGATATTTTTTCCGATCCGCGCACCGTGGAACTGCATACCTACGCCATCAAGGCCAATATCGCCTCACTGCTGGATGCGCCGATTCGCATCGGCGGCAAACTGCGCGGCGTGATCTGTCTCGAACAATGCGAAACCACGCGCGAATGGCTGGACGAGGACATTCGCTTCATCGGCGAAATCGCCGACCAGTTTATCCAGGTGGCCACCAACCTGGAGCGCATCAACTCCGAGGAAAAGATTCGCCAGCTGGCCTTCTACGATCCGCTCACAGAACTGGCCAACCGCCGCCTGTTCATGGAATCGCTGCGCCACGAGGTTGCGCTGTCGCACTCCAACGACCTGTTCGGCAGCCTGATCTACCTGGATCTCGACAACTTCAAAACCCTGAACGACTCGCTGGGACATGCCATCGGCGATGAACTGCTGCGCCAGATGGGCGCGCGGCTCAAGTCCTGCCTGCGCTCGGAAGATATCGCGGCCCGACTGGGTGGCGACGAGTTTGTGGTGCTGCTGCCGGGCGAAAATGAATCCCGCGAAGCGGCGACGGACCAGGCCATGCACGTTGCGCGCAAGCTGCAGAACATGATCACGGAACCCTATCGCCTCAAGGGCTACGAACACATCATCACCTCCAGTTTCGGCGTCACCCTGTACCCCGAGCCGAACGACTCGGCCACCGAGATTCTCAAGCAGGCCGACACCGCCATGTACCGTGCCAAGGACGAAGGCCGTAACCGCATCTGCTTCTACAACCCGGCGATGCAGGAAGCGGCCAACCGCCGCCTGATCCTGGAAAAAGAACTGCGCACCGCGATCAGCAACAAGGAATTCGAAATGTTCTACCAGCCGCTGGTCAGTCGCACCGGCGGACACATTGGCGCGGAAGCGCTGCTGCGCTGGCGGCACCCGGACCGCAACGTGGTTATGCCGCAGGAGTTCGTCGCCATTGCCGAGGAAACCGGCCTGATACTGGATATCGGCAAATGGATTCTGCAGGAAGCCTGCGCCTTTGCCGTGGAAACGAACACCCAGTACATGGCGATCAACATCAGCCCGCAACAGTTCCGCCAGCCGGATTTCGTTGCCTCCGTGAAAAAGGTGCTCGACACCAACAAGGCCAACCCGCGCCACCTCACTTTTGAAATCACCGAGGGCGTGGTCATCGAAGACATCAAGGACACGATCACCAAGATCAATGCGCTGAACGACATGGGTATTCGCGTCGCTATCGATGATTTCGGCACTGGCTATTCCTCGCTGGCGTACCTCAAGGAACTGCCACTCAATCAGCTGAAGATCAGCAACGATTTCATCCAGGACATCAATACCGACATCAACGACGCGGTCATTGTTGAAACCATCATCGCCATGGCGCAACACCTGGAACTGGACGTAGTGGCGGAAGGCGTGGAAACCGAAGACCAGCTCAACTTCCTGATAGAACGCGGCTGCACCATCTTCCAGGGTTATTACTTCAGCCAGCCGCTCAACCGGAACGACTATCTCGCCTTCCAGAAGAAGCGCGTCGCCCGGGAAGCCTAACCACCGGCCTGATCGCCCGCCCGGTTAGTCAGGTATAATCCCGGCGATGAACACCGCCTGGCTCGATCCCCTTATTGACTGGATCAGGATGAATCCTGAGTGGTCGTATCTGCTGGTGTTCCTCACCGCCGCGCTGGAATCGCTGGCCATTGTCGGGCTCTTTATGCCAGGTGTGGTCATCATGTTTGCGATCGGCACCCTGGTCGCGGCTGACGCCCTGCCCCTGACCGAAACTATCCTGTTTGCCGCCGCCGGCGCCGTGGCGGGCGATGGCATCAGCTTCTGGATCGGCAGTCATTACCATCAGCAACTGCGTGTCATCTGGCCGTTCAAGCGTTACCCGGGATTAATCAATCACGGCGTCGACTTCTTCACCAAACACGGCGGCAAGAGTGTGTTATTCGGACGCTTCATCGGGCCAGTACGGCCGATCCTGCCCGCCGTTGCGGGCATGCTGGATATGCCGCCCAGCCGTTTCTTCAGCGTCAATATCGTCTCTGCCTTGCTATGGGCACCGGCCTACCTGCTGCCCGGCGTAGTGTTCGGCGCCTCACTGGGACTGGCCGCCGAGGTTGCCGGTCGATTGGCGATTGTCATCGTGACCCTGGTGGCCGCCATCTGGTTTGCCGCCTGGTTGATACACCGCCTGTTCAACCTGCTGCAGCCACGCCTCAATCACATGATAAACAGCCTGCAGCACTGGGGCCGACAGCACCCGCGCAGCGAACCCTTGCTCGGCGCACTGCTCGATCCGGATCATCGCGAGGCGCGCGGGCTGGCGCAAATGGTCGGGTTGCTGTTCCTGGCCATCGGACTGTTCGCGGTCCTGATCAACCTCTCGCTGACCGGCATCGATCGTTACGTGTTCGCCCTGTTGACCGGCTTGCATACCCCGCTGGCCGACCAGCTCATGCTGTCCATCACTGAACTGGGCAGTATCCGGGTGCTTGGCCCGACGCTGGCGGTTGTGCTTGCCTGGCTGGCGCTGCAACGCAACTGGCAGGCGCTATGGCACAGCCTGTTCGTGTTCATCAGTACCGTCGCGCTCACCTACCTGCTCAAGCATATCTTCCAGACCGAACGCCCGTTTCCGCTCTACAGCGGCATCGACCAATACGGCTTTCCCAGCGGCCATACCGCCACGGCAACGACGGTTTATGGCTTCATGGCCGTGATGATTGCGCGCGAATTGAACGACGTGCGCCGCTGGCTGCCCTACAGCATCGCCGCGCTCTTTATCTCGGCGATTGCCTTCTCGCGTCTTTATCTCGGCGCGCACTGGTTAAGCGAAGTCATCGGTGGTTTGATCGTGGGGCTCGCGATCACCGCCCTGTTCGGCATCGCCTACCGGCGCCATCCCGCCAAGGCGCTGCCCTGGCGCAGAACATTGTTGATCGGCCTTGTCGCCCTGTCCGTCAGCGCGGCCATTCATGTACCGCGCGAACAACTGTGGCTGGCAACCTTTGGGAAACACGCCGATAGCGCAATCACCGTTGCTGAATGGTGGGAGGAAGGCTGGCGTTCATTGCCCGCCTATCGCATCGATCTTGCCGACAGTCATGATCATCCGCTGAACATTCAATATGCCGGTGAACTGGAAACCCTGTCTGGAATCTTGCAAAGCCATGGCTGGCAACAAGCCGCCTTCCCGGCCTGGAGCGACTCGCTGCACTGGCTGGCGGATATCGAAGACCCGCTGGATTATCCGTTGTTGCCGCAGGTGCATGATGGGCATTATGAAGCCATACGCTGGACGTATCGTAATGGCGATGAGAGTTTGTATGTGTTACGGCTGTGGGCGGCGTTTGGCGATGACACATCAATCTGGGTTGGCAACGTTTCCGAGGTTACGCCCAGGGAAAGCTTTTACCTGTTCCACTTCTTGAGCACGACGGATAATTTTGCGCAGGCGGCGCAGATGTTGTTGAATACGGCGGGGGGTGCTTTGGATATCAAAGCGGAAATGAATAACGAAAAAACGCAGGAAGTTTTTTTGATAAGACCAACCAAGTAACACATCAACAATCAAACTATACCTTTGCCGTCATTCCGGCGAAGGCCGGAATCCAGAATTTTAACTATCATTTATTTTCCAGAGGGAGCCATGAATTATTTATCACTATTCAGAATGCCAACCCCAATGAAAATCACTGGAAGATCATCGAGCATCACCAACTCATTTATCAACTCAATTATTCCCATAATTACACCTACTAACGAACAAGTAAAAGAAGCTCTAGAAATTCTAGGCATGGATCCTGATACCTTTCAGTGCGCTTACTGCGGCTCAAACGCGTCAGAATGGGATCATTTAAGGCCGTTAGTTCTTAATAAAAAGCCCACTGGATTTATATCCGAGATTCATAACCTTGTTCCTGCTTGCGGTAAATGCAATCAATCTAAAGGCAACAAACCCTGGGCCTCATGGATAACGAGTTCTGCGAAACTCTCCCCTAAGTCAAGAGGCATCAAGGATCTAGAGTTAAGAATTGAACGGCTGACCGCATACGAAAAATGGCAAAAGCCAACTATCGTGGATTTTGAGGCTGTTGTAGGCAAAACAAAATGGGAACAGCATTGGGAAAACTGGGCGACTGTACAAAAAACTATGAGACAGGCGCAAGAGCTAGCTACCGAAATCAATCAGGCAATCGCTAAAAATTATACGAGGCGCTGACATCAGCACTATTGAGAGAAGATTCACGCCAGCTCAATCAAACACACAATCAACACCCCTGGATTCCGGCCTTCGCCGGAATGACGACAAAACAACCATAAGCTAACTCCCATACCCCGACTTAACCGATAAACCAATATCAAACTCTCACCATTTCTTCTCACGACAAAAACTGACAATAGAATATCTTCTATATCGCGAACACTTTCCCATGGATATAATCCCACCAAGCACCACATAAAAACGTATTGCATAACCAACAAGACGCCAGCCAATGGCCATCTAAACCTGGGAGCCGAAATGAAAAGAACAAACAAGACTCAGCATATTGCCGCCCGCTGCCTGAGCATACTGACACTTACCCCACTCGTATCAGCACTGAACGCCGCCACCCTGCTACCACTCGAATCGCGTCTGAACGGACAGGCTTACTACGACCCGAATCTCGACATCACCTGGTACAGCAACGCCGATCTGATCGGTGAATCCGATCTGGCAGCCGCCTCCGTCGCGGTCAACAACCTGGTCGTCGACGGCATTTCCGGCTGGCGCCTGCCGATCACCGACCGTAACCGGGACGGCATTGCCGAAGACTGCAAAGGCAAGACCATCGATACCTGCACGCTGGATAACGAACTCAGCTTCATGCTCAACATCCGTGGCATCGCAGCCACCTCCCCCGGCCCTTTCACCAACCTGCGCGCCGACTGGTACTGGTCGGTTAGCAACGCGGTCTTTAACCCGCCACGGGTTTACGCCTGGCTGATGAACAGCGCAGGACAATCAGGATTCGGCGACGCGCATCCCGACAACATCGGACTGCGCAGCTGGGCCGTTCACACCGGCGACGTTGCGGTGGTTCCGGTACCGGCGGCAATCTGGCTGTTCGGTTCGGGCCTGCTTGCACTGGCGGGTAGCGCTCGGCGTCGCACACGTCGACTGAACCGGGTATCCGACTGACAGCGATATTGCATTCCAGGGTAATTGGATTATTTTTCATGCATCGGCATGGAGAATGATTATGCGTCACCTTGTCCCGGCAACTCTTGTCCTTACTGCTTTAATCGCTGGCTGTCAGCCAGCGATCAAGCATGACGAGAACAGCCCTTACTTCGCGCCACCGATCGGCTCGCAACTCATCCTGAAAAAACCCGTCGCCATCAAAGCCGACGACGCCCGCGCCTATTTCCAGAACGGCGCCATCGTGCCGCGCACCATCGACTACTTCACCCCGCACTGCCAACTGGAAGTAAACAATGTCATGCCGGTTACGCAAACCCTGCAACCCGACACTTTCACCATCACGCAGGTATCGAGAAAAACATTCGACGTGGTACAGGTCGGCAACACGCAACTCGCCAGGGTTGGCTTTGGGATCGGTATTGGTCTTGGCTTTGGCGATGATGGCGTCAGCGACATCATGTACGCCTGGCAGATGAAACTTTCGTCAGCCAAACAACCCCATGTGCGGATGCTGATCTGCGGTGGGGTGTTCGATAAACCGGTCGATGCCGAGTATCCGAGTATTAATGAAATGCGGCGGGCGCTGGGGGATTATGGGGAGCTGATTACTCCAGCATCCCCAGATCGGTACGCGCCGAGAGAAACTCCAGCCGCGAGATAGGGTCGGACGATTCCAGCAGCGAATGTTTTTCCAGTAATGGAATAGGTAGCAATTCCACCAGCCGCGCACTGACCCAGGCTGCATCGCCCAGCTTCATGTTCATGGTCGAGAACGGCCGACCCAGCTGCGTCAGAATTTCTTCCAGCGCTTCCGCCATGTGCGCATAGCTGTTCGGCAGGTCATGGAACTTTTCATTTTCAATCAAGGTGACATCGCCAATCAGCAACTGATCGTTACGCACGGCGGAACGATCAATCCGAAAGCGTTGCACGCCTTCCACGACCAGCGTCAGTTGATCGGCCTCGTTTTTATCCCAGTCGACGATTTTCGCGATGGTCCCCACCGGGTAGGGCACTGCCGCCTCACCGGCTTCCTTGCCTTCCTTGATAAGGCATACGCCGAAACCCTTATCCTTCTTCATGCAATCGCTGACCATGGAAAGGTAACGCGGCTCGAAGATTTTCAACGGCAACAGGCCACCGGGAAACAGTACGGTGTAAAGCGGGAAAAGTGGAATATTAAGGGAGCTCATTCAGACTCACCCCAGCGGACTGACAGTGTATGCGGCACATCCAGATGATCCAGAATCCGCGCCACCACAAAATCCACCAGGTCATCGATCGACTGCGGCCGATGATAAAAACCGGGATTGGCATCCATGATCACCGCGCCCATGCGCGCCAGCTTCAGCATGTTCTCCAGATGAATCACCGAGTATGGACTTTCGCGCGGCACCAGGATCAGCTGTTGCTGCTCCTTCAACACCACATCCGCCGCGCGCTCGATCAGGTTATTACTCGCGCCACAGGCAATCGCCGACAGGGTGCCCATGGTACAGGGACAAACCACCATCGCACTCGGCACACCCGAACCGCTCGCCACCGGCGCGGTCCATTCCTTCTGCCCGAACACCTCGATCTGACCATCCTCGGCGCCATAGTATTCGGTCAGAAAGCGCTGCATATCCGCGGTACGGCCCGGCAGTTTCAGATCGGTTTCCATGCCGATCACCACCTGGCCCGGCTCGGAGATCATGAAGTACACCTGTTGCTCGGCCTCGATCAGGCATTCGAGCAGACGCAGGGCATACTGCGCGCCGGAAGCCCCGGTCACCGCCAATGCAATCGGTCTGTTCTGGATTGAACTCATAAGGCCTTCAACAATTTCTCGTGAATACCGCCAAAACCGCCGTTACTCATCACCAGCACGGCATCGCCACTTTGCGCCTCTGCCGCGACTTCTTCAACAATCCGCTCCACCGAATCGCTGACACTCGCGGCCGCATGACAGGTGCGCGCGATATAACCCAGATCCATGCCCACATCCGGTGGCTCGTAAAACCAGACGCGGCTTGCGCCGATCAGCGAGGGCGCCAGCGCTTCTTCATGCACACCCATGCGCATGGTGTTGGAACGCGGCTCCAGCACCACCAGGATACGACGCCGCTCGTCCTGCCGACGCAGGCCCTGCAGCGTGGTCGCAATCGCCGTGGGGTGATGCGCAAAGTCATCATAGACCGTCACGCCATTCACTTCGCCGCGCACTTCAAGGCGGCGCTTGATGCCTTTGAACTCAGCGAGCGCTTCACAACCCTGCGCTATCGGCACACCGGCATGCCGCGCCGCCGCCAGCGCCGACAGGGCATTGTGCAGATTGTGATCGCCCACCTGCGACCAGTTCACTGTGCCCTGCAACTCGCCATGACAATAGACTTCAAACTGACTGGCGTCTTCTTTCAGCTTGCGCGCCTGCCATTGCGCGGGAAACTCACCGACCGAAACTGTTTCAGTCGGCGTCCAGCAACCCATGTCCAGCACGTCGGCGACATTACCGTCATTGGCGTTCTCGATAATCAGCCCCTCGCCCGGCACGGTGCGCACCAGGTGGTGAAACTGTTTCTGAATCGCGGGCAGGTCGGCAAAGATATCGGCGTGATCGAACTCGATGTTATTAATGATAAGCGTGCGCGGCCGGTAATGGACGAACTTGGAACGCTTGTCGAAAAAGGCCGTGTCGTACTCGTCCGCCTCGACCACGAAGAACGGCGTCTCGCCGAGTCGCGCGGAAACACCGAAGTTGTTCGGCACGCCGCCAATCAGGAATCCCGGTTTCAGTCCCGCGTATTCCAGAATCCAGGCCAGCATGCTCGAGGTGGAGGTCTTGCCGTGCGTGCCGGACACCGCCAGCACCCAGCGATCCTGCAACACGTTTTCCGCCAGCCATTGCGCGCCCGAGGTATAGGGCAGGCCTTTATTCAGAATCTGTTCGACGGCCGCATTGCCGCGCGACAGCGCGTTACCAATCACGTAACTCGCCGCGCCCTCCGGCACGGTATCGGCGCTGAAACCCTGGGTGAGTTCGATGCCCTGCTGTTCCAGTTGCGTGCTCATCGGCGGATAGACATTGGCATCCGATCCGCTGACGCTGTGCCCGGAGGATTTTGCCAGCACCGCAATGCCGCCCATGAAGGTACCGCAGATACCGAGTATATGAATATGCATGTTCAACCTGTTGCGACGGGCAGCGGCACCAGAAATTCGCCAATCACCCTTGAAAGCAGAAAAAATAACACAGATAGCACCATCGCCAGGGAAAGATGTATCCCGATGGCGTGACGGATCACGTGCCCCAGCACCAGCAGGTTCCACACCAGGAAGCCAAGCAGCGCAATCACCGCGATACCGGGACTGGCCTCCTGGTGCAGTGCGTCGGCGAACACCATCATGAAGGGGAAGGCCATGACCTCGATAATAATCCAGGCACCGATCAGGGCCTGGTAACTTTGCACAAAACGCGCCGTGAGGTTATTGAACTGTAGCAACAGTTGCAGAAACACCGCTGGCAGAATGAGATTCAGCAGGCTGGCGGTCAAGGCGCCGGGCAGCGACAGATACAGCGAATTGGAAATCATCAGCAGCACGAAATACGCGGCCACCAGCAACATCAGCAATACACTGGATGCGGGCAGCGATTGCGGTCCGGCACGTAACAGCGCCACGCTCCAGAAAGCTTGAATCAGGGCAAACACGTCAACCGTTCACGTTAACGGCGTTTTGCGGTTTTCTTCTTGGCCACTTTTTTCTTTGCCGCCTTTTTGGCCGCCGGTTTCTTTGCGACCTTTTTCTTTACCGGCGCCTTCTTGGCCGCTGGCTTTTTGGCCGCCGCTTTTTTCACCACCGCCTTCTTCTTCGCGGCCGCCTTTTTCACGGGCGCTTTCTTGGCGACTTTTTTCTTCGCGGCCGGTTTCTTCACCGGGGCTTTTTTCGTTGCCGTTTTTTTCGCCACGACCTTCTTCTTCGCTACGGCTTTTTTCACCGCTGCTTTCTTAACAACGGCTTTTTTGACCGCCGCCTTCTTGGTCACTTTTTTCTTCACGGCCGCCTTTTTGGCCGGGGCTTTCTTTTCAGCCTTGGGCTTGGCGGACTTGGCTGACTTGCTGGCAGCGGACTTCTTGGCCGCCTTCGGTGGCGCATTGTCTTCCGCCTCCTGTTGCTGCACCCGTTGCGCGGCAATCGCCTCGGCCACCGATTTGGTGGTGGGCCGCTTGCGTTTGACCGCCTTGCGATTGGCCGCTGCCTGGCCGACGATCTTTTGCAGCGCCGCGAAGACATCGTTGATCTCGCCCACGCCCTGCACGGTGCGCAGCAGACCTTTATTACGGTAATACTCGACCAGCGGCATGGTGGTGGTTTCGAATATGCGCAGCCGGTTACTGATCGTTTCTTCATTATCATCGGCGCGGTGATGCAGGTTGCCGCCGCATTCGTCGCACACGCCATCCACATGCGGCGGCGCGGTGAAGACGTTGCAGGTCCAGCCGCAGCTGCGGCAGGTATGACGTCCGACCATGCGCTGCAGCAGCAGGTCAAAATCGACATCGATCAGGATGGCCAGCTCAAGCGGCTGCCCCTGTTCTTCCAGCGCCTGATCCAGCGCTTCCGCCTGCGACAGGTTGCGCGGGAAGCCATCCAGGATGAAGCCCTTGTGAGTATCCTTCTGATTCAATCGGTTACGAATGATGCCAAGCACGATATCGTCGGAAACCAGCTGTCCGGCATCCATCGCGGCCTTGGCCATCTTGCCCAGTGGCGACCCCTCGGCCACGGCGGCGCGTAGTGCATCCCCGGTGGAAATCTGTGGCAAGCGGTAGTGTTCTTCGAGCTTTTTACCCTGGGTCCCCTTCCCCGAACCCGGGGCGCCCAACAACACGATCCTCATAACGACTCTCGGCTCCTTAAGTTTTTTCCATGGCCTTATACAATTTTTTAGATGGCCGGATGTGAAATGTGGGTTTAAGCTACCGCCTTCCGTTGGCATAAGTCAACGAACTTAAATGAAAAATTTACTCTAGCCCACGTTTTGTCGGGCTACGGTTTTTTATCCGCGCAGTATGCCGTTTTTTCGATTTTGACTACACGCAAGGAGCGTTTCGGTGAAGAACAACACAGCCAGCGCGCCGATTCCCAGCGACACCTTGACCCGTCAATCCACTGAGATAACCTGCGCAACTGACCCCGCGCGCACCCTGCCGCGCAAATTCAGCCCTTAAAGATTCACGTATTAAATTGTAGATGGAGCGAGAAATGGCCAAATCGACAGGTAAGAAAAATGCCTTTTATGCACAGTCCGGCGGCGTCACCGCCGTTATCAACGCCAGTGCCTGCGGCGTGATCGAGACTGCGCGCAAGCACAAGGACAAGATCGGGAAGGTTTATGCCGGCCGTAACGGCATCATCGGCGCACTGACCGAAGACCTGATCGACACCACCAAGGAATCCGCGCGCGATATCGCCGCGCTGCGCCACACCCCGTCCGGCGCCTTCGGTTCCTGCCGCTACAAGCTGAAAAGCCTGGAAGCCAACAAGCGCGAATACGAGCGTCTGATCGAAGTGTTCGAAGCGCACAACATCGGTTACTTCTTTTATAACGGTGGCGGTGACTCCGCGGACACCTGCCTGAAGGTATCGCAGCTGTCCAAGAGCATGGGCTACCCGATCCAGGCCATTCACGTACCCAAGACCGTGGACAACGACCTGCCGATCACCGACAACTGCCCGGGCTTCGGTTCCGTGGCCAAGTACATCGCCGTTTCCACCCGCGAAGCCAGCTTCGACGTGGCCTCCATGTGCGCCACTTCGACCAAGATTTTCGTACTGGAAGTCATGGGCCGTCACGCCGGCTGGATTGCCGCCGCGGGCGCCATGGCCGCGACCGAAGACTGCGACCTGCCGATCATCGTGCTGTTCCCGGAAGTGCCCTTCAACCAGACCAAGTTCCTGGCCGCGGTTAAGGAAAAGGTCAAGAAATACGGTTATTGCTCCATCGTGGTTTCCGAGGGCGTGCACGACAAGTCCGGCAAGTTCCTCGCCGACCAGGGTCTGAAAGATGCCTTCGGTCATGCTCAGCTGGGTGGTGTCGCACCGGTCATCGCCAACCTGGTACGCGGCAAGCTGGGTTACAAGTATCACTGGGCGGTTGCCGATTACCTGCAGCGCGCCGCGCGCCACGTTGCTTCTCAGTCCGACGTGGAACAGGCCTATGCCATGGGTAAGGCCGCGGTGGAATTCGCGATTGCGGGCAAGAACTCCGTGATGCCGACCATCGTGCGCACCTCCAACTCTCCTTACCGCTGGAAGGTGGGCGAGGCCAAGCTGTCACGCGTGGCCAACGTCGAGAAGATGATGCCGATGAGCTTCATCAGCAAGGATGGCTTCGGCATCACCAAGCGCTGCCGCGATTATCTCGCACCCCTGATGAAGGGCGAAGACTATCCGCCTTACGGCAAGGACGGCATGCCGAAATATGTGCAGCTCAAGCTGATCGGTGTACCCAAGAAGACCGGTAAGGAATTCAAGATCAAGTAAGGAAGCAGAAGGGGCGCTGTCAGCGCCCCTTTTTATTTGGGTATAAAGAAAATAAGTATATAAGCGGATGCTAATCTTGATGTCAGTCAATGTCGGATTAGATTGAAGTGGGCATAGTGAGTCGCGTAATCAGGCGATTTGCGACTCAAGCGCCGTAAAACAGGTTTTTGGTCATAAATCGAACGTTCCTGGTACCGCACAGCAATCGCACGGCCACCAGGAGGTTCATCAACAAGGAACCGGGAGGAAGTCGTTATGGATTCAGGTCTAATGTTTGCCCTGCTGTGTGCAGGCGGTGCCATCGTGTATGGCATCTTGTCGGTGCAATGGATACTCAGCAAGCCGCAAGGCAATGAGCGTATGCGCGAAATCGCGGGCGCCATTCAGGAAGGCGCCAGCGCCTACCTCAACCGTCAGTACACCACCATCGGGATCGCTGGCGTGGTGCTGCTGATTCCCATCTGGTATTACCTCGGTGCGCACACCGCGATCGGTTTTGCCATCGGCGCGGTGTTCTCGGGACTGGCCGGCTACATCGGCATGAACATCTCGGTGCGTTCCAATGTGCGTACCGCGCAGGCGGCCAACGAAGGTCTGAACGCGGCCATGCAGATCGCCTTCCGCGGCGGCGCCATTACCGGCATGCTGGTGGTTGGCCTGGGTCTGCTGGGCGTCGCCGGTTTCTATGCCGCACTGCTGATGATGGGCGTGGAAGACCCGATCCATCCGCTGGTCGGTCTGGCCTTCGGCGGTTCACTGATCTCCATCTTCGCCCGACTGGGCGGCGGTATCTTCACCAAGGGCGCGGACGTCGGCGCGGATATCGTGGGTAAGGTCGAGGCCGGAATTCCGGAAGATGACCCACGCAACCCGGCGGTAATCGCGGACAACGTGGGCGACAACGTCGGTGACTGTGCCGGTATGGCGGCCGACCTGTTCGAAACCTACGCGGTGACCGTGGTCGCCACCATGCTGCTCGGCGGCCTACTGCTGAAGGATGTCGGCGCCTCCGCGGCTATCTACCCGCTGGTACTGGGTGGCGTATCCATTATCGCCTCCATCATCGGCACCTTCTTCGTCAAGGCACGCGAAGGCGGCAAGATCATGAATGCCCTGTACCGCGGCCTGATCGTGTCCGGCGTGCTGGCAGCGGTCGCGTTCTACTTTGTCACCGACGCCTTCATGGGTGACGTGATGATCAACGGTGAAGCGGCCGCCATGAACCTGTTCTGGTGTGCCTTGATCGGCCTGGCGCTGACCGGCGCCATGGTAGTGATCACCGAGTATTACACCGCCACCGAGTTCAGCCCGGTGCGTCACATTGCCCAGGCGTCCACCACCGGTGACGGCACCAACGTTATCGCCGGCCTGGGTGTTTCCATGAAATCCACCGCCGCGCCGGTACTGGCCGTCTGTGCGTCCATCTGGGGCGCTTACGAGTTGGCCGGGCTGTACGGTATCGCGATTGCGGCCACCTCCATGTTGTCCATGACCGGCATCATTGTGGCGCTCGACGCCTACGGTCCGATCACCGACAACGCCGGTGGTATCGCCGAAATGGCGGAGCTGGACGAGAAGATCCGCAACATCACCGACCCGCTGGACGCGGTGGGCAACACCACCAAGGCAGTGACCAAGGGTTATGCCATCGGTTCCGCCGGTCTGGCCGCACTGGTACTGTTCGCGGATTACACCCACTCGCTCAAACTCCACGGCAACGGCATGGTGCTGGACTTCTCGCTGGATAACCACATGGTGCTGATCGGCCTGCTGATCGGCGGCCTGGTGCCCTACCTGTTCGGCGCCATGGCCATGGAAGCCGTGGGTCGTGCCGCGGGCGGCATCGTCAACGAGGTACGCCGCCAGTTCCGGGAAAAACCCGGCATCATGGACCACAGCGAAAAGCCGGATTACGGCCGCGCCGTGGACATGCTGACCAAGGCGGCCATCAAGGAAATGATCATCCCGTCACTGTTGCCGGTGCTGGTACCTGTGGTGGTTGGTCTGGTCCTGGGCAAGGAAGCCCTGGGCGGCCTCTTGATCGGCACCATCGTGACCGGGCTGTTCGTGGCGATTTCCATGACCACCGGCGGCGGCGCCTGGGATAACGCCAAGAAATACATTGAAGACGGCCACTTCGGCGGCAAGGGTTCCGACGCCCACAAGGCGGCGGTTACCGGCGACACCGTCGGCGACCCCTACAAGGACACCGCTGGCCCGGCCATCAACCCGCTGATCAAGATCATCAATATCGTGGCGTTGTTGATTGTACCGCTGCTGTAATCGCTGCCACCTGTAGGAGCGGGCTTGCCCGCGAACGATTCGCGGCCAAGGCCGCTCCTACAACAGGCAAAAATTAGCCATTTCTGATATGGGGCCGGTATAATCACCGGCCCTTTTCTTTGCAACTCACGGGAGCTGACAGATGAATCTCGATCGCGTGTCCTCCGGGAAGGATCTCCCCAACGATATTAATGTCATCGTGGAAATTCCGTCCCATGCCGATCCCGTGAAATATGAAGTCGACAAGGACACCGGCGCGATGTTCGTCGATCGCTTCATGAACACCGCCATGCATTACCCCTGCAATTACGGCTATGTGCCCCACACCCTGTCCGATGACGGCGACCCGGTGGATGTGCTGGTGCTGACCCCCGTGCCACTGATTTCCGGTTCGGTCGTACGTTGTCGTCCGATTGGCGTATTGAAGATGACCGATGAATCCGGCGACGATGCCAAGGTGCTGGCCGTACCGGTCGACAAGCTCTGCAACCTGTATCGCGAAGTCAGGGACTTCCGCGACCTGCCCTCGATGATCCTGGAACAGATCGCGCATTTCTTCGAGCACTACAAAGATCTCGACGAAGGCAAATGGGTTCGTGTTGAAGGCTGGGGCGGCGTCGACGAAGCCAAGAACGAGATCATGAACAGCGTCAAGATGTTCAACGACGCACCTGAAAAGCCGCGCTTCTGATGAAAGTCTGTATTGTTTCCGATAGCCACGACAACCGCCCACTACTGGAAGCGGCGGTCGCCGATGCCAAGGCGCAGGGCGCCGAAGCCGTGATTCACTGCGGCGATGTTGTCGCCCCTTCCACCCTGAATGTCATCAAGCATCATGAACTGCCGGTGCACGTCATTCATGGCAATAACACCGGTGATCTGTACATGATGTCGCGCATGGGAAATCAGCCCAGCGGGCTAATCAAGTATTACGGACAGGATGCCGGTATCGAGCTGGGCGGCAGGAAGATTTTTATCGTTCACTATCCGCACTATGCCGAAGCCATGGCAACGACGGGCAAATGGGACATGGTCTGTTGCGGCCATGATCATATCGCCAACATCGAACACATCACCAACGTGGACGGTGGCGAAACGCTGCTGGTCAATCCGGGCACCGCGGGCGGCATTGCGGCACCCGCGACGTATGCGATTGGTGATCTGGATACGATGACGTTTGAAATCAGGCCGGTGCCGGAACCGACCATTACGCATGCGGATACGTTTTGATTGACGTCTAGTGCGATAATCAATCGATGTATCCTGTAGGAGCGGGCTCGCCCGCGAACCAGCAGCCGTTTCAAAACAATTCGCGGCCAAGGCCGCTCCTACATGAATGCC
Source organism: Thiohalobacteraceae bacterium (assembly GCA_041592335.1). GTDB lineage: Bacteria > Pseudomonadota > Gammaproteobacteria > Thiohalobacterales > Thiohalobacteraceae > JBFHQE01. The sequence goes on from JBFHQE010000008.1 coordinate 28,794, forward strand.
TTAATATCCTTCTGTATTCTTTTCTACCCAGCGCGTATCGCCATCCTTCAGCGTTTCTTTCTTCCAGAACGGCGCATTGGACTTCAATTCTTCCATCAGCCAGCGACTGGCTTCAAAGGCATCCTTGCGATGCGCGGACCACACCGCTACCAGCACAATCGGATCATTAGGCTGCAAAGGTCCAACGCGATGCACAATCAGCGAATCCAGCAGCGACCACTTGTCTTTCGCCTGTGCGCTGATCTTCTCCAGGTAGGATTCCGTCATTCCCGGATAATGCTCCAGCGTCATTGCATTCACATCATCGCCTTCGTTGAAATCACGCATGGTGCCAACGAACACAGCGGTTGCACCGTATTGCCCGGCCGATAATTTTTCGGATTGATATGCCTGCACCTGTTGCCAGGGATCGAAAGGCTGTTTCGTTATCAAGACATTCATCCTAACCACCCGTCACCGGCGGGAAAAACGCCACTTCATCGCCATCCGCCACTGCATGATTCCAGTCCACGTATTCCATGTTCAGGGCACACAGCACATTGGCCGGGGGTTGCACGTTGCCGGTGGCCGCCAGCCAGGCATCCCGCACGCAGGCATCTGCCGCCAGCTCCAGTTCGGATGGCGCATCCGGATAGTCTTCCCGCAAGCGGGCAAAAAATCGCACCTGTATTTTCATGTTAATTGCAGCTTCGGCAGGTGAACACTATGATTCACGATAGTGGAAATATTCCGGGATTTTATCACGAGGCCGCATGTCAGAACTCACGCATTTCAACCAGAAAGGTGAAGCCCACATGGTCGATGTGGGTGCCAAGGACAGCACCGATCGCATCGCCATCGCGGAAGGCCGTATTCTCATGCAGCCGGAAACACTGGCCAAAATCCGCGCCGGAGACCACAAAAAAGGCGACGTACTGGGAATTGCGCGCGTGGCCGGCATCATGGCCGCGAAAAAAACCGCTGACCTGATTCCTCTGTGTCACCCGCTGGCCCTGACCAAGGTGGACATTGCACTCGACACGCGTGACGATCCGGCAGCCGTGCACTGTATGGCGACCGTCGCGACCCGCGGGCAGACCGGCGTGGAAATGGAAGCACTGACCGCCGTGCACATCTGTTTGCTGACAATCTACGATATGTGCAAGGCCGTTGATCGCGGCATGACCATGGACAGTATCCGACTGCTGGAAAAACAGGGCGACAAATCCGGCCACTGGCGCGCCGGGACCATTTAACGCTATCTGTAACAGCGCGTTTAAATTCAAGTAATTGTGCTTCGCGACCGATAGCAAGGTCATCAATCCCCATTGGCATGCAATGGACCGGCTCATAAGGATGCGAGACACCCATGCGCTATGATTTTCTGGTTATCGGCAGCGGCCCGGCGGGACAACGCGCCGCGATTCAGGCCGCTAAACTGGGCCGCAAGGTCGCCATTATCGAACGTCGCCCGGTTGTCGGCGGCGTCTCGGTTCACACCGGTACCATTCCCTCCAAAACCCTGCGCGAAGCCGCGCTCTATCTGACCGGCTGGGATCAGCGTGGCGTTTATGGCCGCGGTTATCGTCTCAAGGAAGATCTCTGTATCGATGACTTGATGAAGCGTCTCGACATCACGCTCAATCACGAAATCGAGGTGATGGACCACCAATTATCCCGCAACTGCGTCACTGTCATCGAAGGCAGCGCCTCCTTTATCGATGCCAACCGTATCAAGGTGGAGAAACCCGATGGCGGTTACGAGGAATACGAGGCCGACAAATTCCTGATTGCGGTTGGCAGCCGCCCGACACGCCCCGAGGGCATTCCCTTCGATGAAGACGTGGTACTCGACAGCGACGGCATCCTGAACCTGAAAAAACTGCCGCGCTCGATGATCGTCGTGGGTGCGGGTGTTATCGGCATCGAGTATGCCTCCATCTTCAGCACCATGGACACCAAGATCACTATCGTGGATGGCCGCCCCGACCTGCTTGGCTTTATGGACACCGAAATTGTCGACGAGCTGGTGCATGGTCTGCGCGACCGTGGTGTCACCATGCGCCTCAACGAAAATGTTGCCCGCGTGGAGAAAGACGAGAAAGGCATCGTGCACTGTTATCTCGACAGTGGCAAACACCTGGCAGCCGAGGCCATCCTGTTCGCGGCCGGCCGCATTGGCTGCACCTATACGCTGAACCTTGAAGCAGCTGGCATCCAGGTCGACGACCGCCGCCGCATTACCGTAAACGGACACTTCCAGACCAGTAATCCGAATGTCTATGCCGCCGGGGATGTCATCGGTTTTCCCGCGCTGGCCTCAACCTCAATGGAACAGGGGCGCATTGCCGCCTGTCACGCCATGGGCACCAAGTACTGCATGACCCAGCAGTTCTTCCCGTTTGGTATTTATGCCGTGCCCGAGATGAGCATGATCGGCAAAACGGAAAAAGAGCTCACCGCGGAAAAGGTGCCTTACGAGGTAGGCGTGTGTCGCCTGCGTGAAACCGCGCGCGGTCAGATCATGGGGCTGCAGGAAGGGATTCTGAAAATGATTGTCAGCCTGGAAGATCATCGCGTGCTCGGCGTGCACATCATTGGCGAGGGCGCGACCGAACTGATTCATATAGGCCAGGCCGCAATCACCCTGGGCGGCACACTGGAGTATTTCCTGGAGAACGTCTTCAACTATCCGACGCTGGCGGAGGCATACAAGGTTGCCGCGCTGGATGCCTGGAACCGCCTGTCGATTCAGTCCTGAGAAACTTCCTCGACCACCAGCTGGTTGCGCCCATTCTGCTTGGCACGATACAAGGCCCGGTCGGCCTGCTCGATCAGTAACTCGCTGTTGCTGCATCCCTGGCAGATCACGACACCGATACTGACGGTGACCTTAAAACTCTTGTCGTCCGCCTCATGTACGATTTCGGCAAAGCTTTCCCGTAGGCTCTCGAGCACCGCAACAGCGCCCTCCCGGTCGGTATTGGGCAGCACCACCGCAAACTCTTCGCCGCCGTAACGGCCAATCGCATCGGACACGCGCAGACGCTGGCGCAGCAGGTGCGACAGTGACTTCAGCACCCGGTCGCCAATCTGGTGACCGTAGGTGTCATTCACTTTCTTGAAATAATCGACATCGATCATGGCAAACGCGAGCGCTTCATTCTGCCGAACCGAGCGGCGTGCTTCCTTGTGCAGCTCTTCCTTGATACGCGTGTGTTTCAGCAACCCCGTCAGGCTGTCGCTGGACATGACCACGTCAAGTTCCCGCGCGCGACGCGCGCGATAGCGCACTGAAGCCACCAGATAATCATCGGCTATCGGCTTGGTGAGAAATTCATCGCCACCGATACCGAGCGCATACAACTGCCGGTCCGAACGGGTTTCGCTGGAGAGAAAGACAATTGGCACGCCGACATAAGACTTGTCCTGACGAATCAGGCTGGCCACTTCAAAGCCGGTATATTCCGGCATATACAAATCCATTAGCACGACATCGGGCCGGAAATCCGCCAGTTTATCCAGCACTTCTTCAGGCCGGTTAACCACCTGGGTGCGCATACCCGCATGCGTTAGCAACAAGGAATAGTGCTGCGCCAGGTCGACATCGTCATCCACGATGAGAACATCGTAAGGCATTTCTTCCTGCAGCTGATTGATTGAAACCAGCCGCTCGAACAACTCGGTTACATCCAGTGGCGGCGTAAAATAGGCCACGCTACCGGCATTGACTGCCTGCATCCGCGATTTGAAATCGGTCTCCGGCGCGATGAAGAGCATGGGCGTCCTGAAGTCCCCCGAACCGGCAACCTGCTGCTGCAACCAGTGGGTCACCTCTTCATCGACGCCAGAGAGGCTGCAATCGACCACCAGCGCCAGCGGCAGGGCACTATCGAACGCCCTGGCAAGCTCATCTATTCGAGAGAAAACCGACAGCTTGTAGCCGTAATGTAATAACTGCAATTGCAGGCTGGGCACCGCTGTCTGATTGGCCGAGATGTAAATGAACAGCCGATTGGCGTCCACGGGTTTTAATCGATTCACTTCCGGCGCCACGATCTCGATGCCGGACTGCAGCGCCTGCTCGCCGATACTAATTAACCCGGACAGTTTTCCATTGAGCTGCTGCTCAAAGCGCGTATCGATCTTGACCGCGTTTTCCATTGCCGCAAGCACCTGCTGCTCGACTTCCCGCGCGCTTTTACCCACGGCTTCGAAACCGAAGGTGCCGGCCGCACCGGCCATGCTGTGCAGCTTGCGGCGTAACTGGTCCGCGTCATCGCTTTGCCAGCCATTACGCAGCGCCCCCTGAAAAGCCTGTTCAATTTCAGCCAGCTTGTCCGGTAGCTCCTGCGCATAGTGATCCGCCAGGGCCTTCAATTGTTCGCGTAATTGGTCGACGGAGGTATTCATGCTCAGGCCTGCAAAATCTGGATGACTTCGTTGATTTCCTGCTGCGACTGTTCCATCAGTTCCAGGCTTGCATCGGGGCCCAGCTTGCTGATGGGCAATTTCTGGAAAGAAGGCAATGAAGTCAACGGCGGCAGCTGACTGGCCTCGGGCGTGCCGAACAAACTGTGTATATGGGAGACTTGCACGATATCAATATAATCTATACCCACGCTCACTTCACGCTTCCAGTCCTCGACCTGCCTCGGAATCTGGGCCAGATCCGCTTCGAATTGCCAGGTCTTGAGCACAAAGGTCCCCAGTGCACCGCGCAGACGCGCCATCATGTTGCTCAAACTCTGGTCACTGAGCGACTGCGGATGCTTTTCAAGGTACTGCAATACCGGCAGCTCGCCGATGTCATGAATCAGCCCGCCCAGCATGGCGCGATCCGGATCGACACCGCGATTCAGCCGCGCCAGCACACTGCTGATGGCGCCGACCTTGCAGCTATGCCGCCAGGTGGCTTGCATGCGATGGCCCAGTTCCCGGGATTTGGGTGTAAACAGGTTACGCAGACTGAAACTCATGACCAGGTTGCGCGTGGCCTCCAGCCCCAGGCGGGTGATAGCCGTGTGCAGGTTATCGATTTTCTTGTTGCCGCGATACAGCGGGCTGTTAACCACTTGAACCAGGCGCGCGGTCAGCGCCGGGTCGACCTGCACGATGCGGGTAAGATCGCTGATGTTGCGCTTTTCATCGCGGACCGCTTCTCGCACGCGCAGCGCCACATCCGGCAGGCTGGGCAACTGGACCCGGCCGGACTTGATGTCTTCAAGGATGGTGCGCAGCAGGGTCAGTTCCTGGTCGCTGGAACCGGGCGAAACGCCCTCCTTGGTGTTTACCTGTTGATTTTCCAGGATTTATTCCTCTCATCCGGGATTGCTATGTATGCGACGGGGTATCTTATGGTTGTCGGCCTCGGGCACCAAGCCTTTACTGTAAAAGGAGTTTTTTACATTTTTGGCACCTTCGCAGGGGTTGTCATCCCCGGCCCGCTTCGGTACAAACCGGAACCTCCTCCTGATTACGTGAACGACACTTATGGAACATACCCCTGAAAGCATCCTGAAATCCGTGGCCGGCATGACCGACGCCGACGCCCAGGCCGAGCTGCAACAACGGCTGAAAGAACACTTGCAGCACCTGAATGCGCTACCCGAATCCGCCTCGGCGGTCGATCGCGCCCGCGTGGAGCTGGATGTAGCCGAGACCCTCGAGGGCCTGAACCGCAAGCAGGAGGCCTGGGATATCGCCCGCGCCTGCTTCGATGTGTTTGTGCAGCAGGAATCCTGGCAGGACGCGGTTGAAGCCTGCGACGTCATGTTCCTCACCGAGCAAGCGGATGCGCTGGCCGCGCTCGGCAATGGTGTGTGGCTGGCCGTGACCTACCCGATCATGCCGCAGACCAGCATCAAGATGCTGCATCACATCGTGGATGAAACCCCGGACAATTCGGACGGTGCCGCCGTGGCGGCCGCCGTGGCGCATTACATTGCTGACATCCGCACCCAGGGCAATGACCACGAGCATGACAGCCTGACTTTCATGACCGCCCAGGTGCTGGGCAAGGTCGCCAAGCGTCATCGCAACATCGAAGGCAACGAAATGCTGAACATGTGGATGGCCACCCTGGAGTTGAATGATCCGGCCGTCATCCTGGAACGGCTGGCCATCATCCTCGATGCCATCGTCGGTGACAAATGGTGGTACGACCGCGATGCGCTGCGCGCCAAGTTACCCGTCAACTAACAAGGAGTCATTGTGCCTTTTTACAAGCCACTCTTTCTGTCACTTGCTGCTCTAACCTCCCAGCTCGTCGTAGCCGACACTGTCTGGCTTAACAACGGCGATCGCCTGACCGGCACCATCGTTAACAAGATCGATGGCAAGCTGGTTCTGTCGACACCCTACGCCGGTGAGCTGTCGCTGAGCTGGGACCAGATCAGGCAGATTGAATCCGACGCCAACGTTTCGCTGCTACTGAAGGATGACACCCGTATCAGCGGCCAGATTCTGAAAGCGGAAGACGGCAGTCTGCGTATCAAGGCCAGTGAGCTGTTCGAAAGTGCCCCCATCGCCCTGGAGAACATCAGCTTCATCAATCCACCCGCCATCGAGAATGGCGAGATCGTGCTGTCCGGCAGCGTCAATGTCGGCATCAATGTGGCGAAAGGCAACACGGATACCGAACAGGCGCATCTCGATGCCGAAATGGTTGCCCGCTCGAAATACAATCGCTACACCCTCGGCGGCACTTATAACCGTTCCGCCGATAACGGCGTGGAAACCGAATCTAATACCACCGGCTATGGCAAGTACGATCACTTCCTGACCGAGAAATGGTATCTCTATTCAAATGCGCTGTTCGCGCGCGACAAGTTCAAGGACCTCAAGCTGCGCACCAGTCTCGGTATCGGTTCGGGTTACCAGTTCTGGGAAACCAAGGAGACCAGCTTCTCACTGGAAGGCGGTATCAACTATTTCAACGAAGATTTTTATACCGCAGCCGATGACAGCTACCCCGCCGCGCGCTGGGCGATGAAATACACCCGCAAGCTGTACCAGGCGTTGCAGTTATTCCACAACAACGAAGGTTATGTGGGCCTGGAAAATACGGATGATGTGTTGATCCTGACGGAAACCGGTATCAAGGCACCGCTGGCGGACAACTTAACCGGCAGCATACAGTTCGATTATGACTGGGATAACACGCCGTCGGCCGGCAACCAGAAAGACGACAGCCGTTACATCATCAAGGTGGGGTACGACTGGTAAGCACTTACAGCTCGCCATTCCGGCCAACGCCGGAGTGACGAGCTATTTATTTAGGCGGTCTGACGCGACAGCCCGTTCACCACGCAATCCACCGCGCGCTCCAGCACTGGCTGATCATCGATAAGCCGCGCATCGCCACATTGAACATTCATGATCAAACCATTCATGGTGCGATCCGCCACCTTCATCCCCTTGCGGTTGGTGAACATATACCTGCCTGTTACCGGGCTTACCCAGGTCAACTTGGCGCGGAACCAGTTGCCATCGCCATTCTTGAGTTCCATCCAGTCGCCCACCTGCAGGGATTCCACTTGCCTGATACACTCTTCCTTGAAATCCATTACATCACAGACTTCCTCGGCAGGCTCTTCGCTGGATAGCGTAACTTCCTCGATATCCACCTCTCCCTCTTCAATCAGCTTCTGGATAGTGCCTTCCTCCGCCTTGTCCGCCGCCTCGGAAAGACGGATAGGTGTCGGCGCCGCCGCGCCGGGACTGGCAAGATAATCATGAACGGAACCCTGTTCTTTCAACTGGCTTGCCAGTTGCGAAGCACCATTGACGATCTGACCATGACAGCCGGCGAGTTTTGCCAGGAAGTTATCTCTTTCCTGTTGCGGCATGGAAACATACTCCATACCCGCCATAATGGCCTGCAGCAGGCTTGGCAGCATCTTAATCAGGCGAGGGCGTTCTTCCGTTGTTTTCGGCGTTACGCTCCATACCAGGTTATCCATGGTGACCAGGGATTTTTTCCAGTCAATGCTGCCATCCGTCTGTTTCACGTAGGTCACCAGCAGATGACTGCGCCAATAGGTGTTAATAAAATCCTGTACCGCCTCCGGCACGCCACGCTTTTGCAAACGTGTTTCGATTTCACGGGCCACGACGATTTTCGCTGCCTTGAGACGCTCCTGGTTCTGCGCCAACCTGGCGGCCTGCTCCGCCTGCTGTGCAACCTTCTTCTGCTCCACGGACAGGAACTGCTCAAATCCTTGCAGCGCTTTCTCGAATGCATCCGGCTGTTCGTTATATTCATCCAGAATAAACTGAGTGGTCGACTCAACCTTCTGGTACAGGGCATCATCGTGACCCAGGCTTTCATCCCAGCCAATCGAGGCGCTGGACATTGCATTAAGCAAGCGTCTTGCGGGATGCCGACGCCGGGCAAAGAAGTTTTTATCCGTCAGGGCAATCTTGAGCACGGGAATCTGCAGGCGACCAATCTGGGCCTTCATTGCATCCGGCAGGTTTTTGTCTTCCAGGATGTAATCGAACAGCATCGCCACCACGTCAATCGCAGTGCTATCCGCCTGATTAAGATTCTGACCGGCGCCCTGCTCCTGAATCTGGCGAACAACGTTGATCATGCCTGACAGCAATGCAGTCTGATCGATCTCGATTCCCTGCGACTGCAAACCTTCGACGGAACCCTGTTGCATGCCAGACAGCGCACCAAGCAGGGAGTTAACCCCCGCCACCTGGGTTTTCGTCGGCGGCTGCTCGCCCCCTAGAATCATTTTCTGCAATTCGGCATACAGACGATCGTCCTCCTGGCCATCTGTCTGCGGATTTACAATGGACTCTTCGGGAAGCTCCGGCAGCACTTCGTTCTTGATCAACAGCCGGTCAACTTCCTGATAAATGGGCAACAGCCCGGCGCTGATAACATGCCGGTCAAACAGCTTAAACACAACCAGACGGACTCGCAGGGTGAGATTGATCTGGGAACATGCCTGCTGGAATGCCTGACATACGCGTTGCGGCGATAATGGATTTTGCTCGGTTGCGAGACGATCGCTCTCCAGTAACTCTCCAAAGCGGTAATTCAGCGCATAAAGCTCCTTATGACAAAGCATCTCCAGCTTTGTTTTCATGTCCTGGATTGCAATCACCTGCTCCTGCTCGTCTTCATCAACCAGGGAAAGCTCCATTTTCAGCTTTTTCTCGATGCTCTCCATAAAACCGAAGGGAATCAGTGCTTCGTTGAAGGCATTACTGACACCCTGCAGGAAGGCAACCTTCAGCGAATCTTTCTGCTGACGAAGATCGCGCATGGACTCAAAATAAGCGCTCTGTACCGACGTGTCTTTTTCCGACAATTCAAACAGGGCATCATCTACCTTGACCATCATTGCCGAAAAAACTTTCGCAACGCGTTCACCAAACAACGTCCGACATTGCTGCAACAGCGCGATTGAATCGTCCCTGGAAAAACGTTTCTGCGTATTACGGAACTGATCAAACTGAACGATATTCATGACGAACCTCTTGCTAGCGCATCTGCACACGTTGACGGTCAACTAGAGATGATTCTTAACACCTATATCTTCGGTTTCCCAATCGGGTTCATCAAAGTGTGAATTCGCACGCACATTCGGTGTGACGCAGCGAACTTTTCGCGACATCACCGTTAAGGACATCAACCCGCGGGCCGAATAACTGAGTAAGAAATTAATGGGGCCAACAACTCATGGAAAATACCGCGACACACGCCACCAAAGACATCGCTAACGACCTGGCACGCAGTCTGCTCGACGACGTGTCCGAACTGGTCTCTCCACCGGACGTCTGCGTAAAGGTGTTTGAACTGGCGGAATCCAAGGATGCCTCCGCGCAACAGATCGGCGATGTCATCAGCCGCGACCCGGCCCTGACAATCAAACTGCTGAAGCTGGTGAACAGCTCTTATTACAATTTCACGCGCAAGATCGACACCGTCACTCGCGCCGTGACCATCGTCGGCGTACGCGAACTGTACAGTCTGGTGCTGGCGGTATCGGCCATTAAATCCTTTTCCAACCTGCCGAATGCGCTGGTGAATATCGACACCTTCTGGCGGCACGGCATTTTCACCGGCCTGATTGCACGCGATATCGCCAGGCAATGTCACATCCTGCATCCCGAGCGCCTGTTCATTGCCGGTCTGCTGCATGACATCGGCAGCCTGGTGATGTATTCGAAAATGCCACAGCAGATGGCGGATTTACTGATGATTGCGCAGGGCGACGAAGGTATCCTGCACCAGGCCGAACTCAGTGAACTCGGTTTCAGCCATGCCGACCTGGGTGGCGCCATGGCCGAGACCTGGATGCTGCCGGCAGCTTTACAGGAAGCCATCACCTATCACCACCTGCCCTCGTACGCTCAAGAGGCCCCCATCGAAACCGCGATCGTGCATCTTGCCGAGGCACTCGCCAACCAGTCCGAGATTGGCGCATTCTGCGAAAACCCTGGGGAAAATCACATTGATAGCGCCGTCTGGGATATTCTCGAACTGTCGGCTGAAGAATTCGATCAGGATGCCGCTATAGGGGCTGCAGGACTGCAATTCGTGGATACCGCGAGCCTGTTGCTGGCCCGCGCCTGATATGACTGGACAAATGGGGTTTAGACGTTATTCACCATGGTTGGCTTTATCACCAATCCCGATGACAACGGCATTCGTGCCCTTATGCGGGATAACAAAAAGAGCGACACCACCAAAGCGGTAACGCCCACCGAGGCTACCCTGCGCGTCCGTGCCGTTGGCGAACGCCAGCCCGACGAAGAACAGCGGCGTGAACAATCCCATCCGCAATACCGCGGCCCCGAACGCCGCTCCGGCAAAGATCGCCGCAACGAGCAGGACAAGGTGATGCTCGACACGCGCACCAATCGCGAACGCCGCCGCAACCTCACCCCGGAAGACGTTAATCAGGAAGAAATCCCGGTTCGCGGGATTGATATCAAGATTTGATTGTAGGGGCGACCGGCCGGTCGCCCATAAAAAACTGTTCGCGAATTACTCTCAAGCGCCGCGACGTTCCGCCACAGCATCACCGATGTAATGTTCGATAAACACCAGCGCCTTTTTCGACAGGCCGGTGAATTCCACGCCATGATGGAACACGCGCTTGCCACTGGTCTGGCTGCTTTCCTCGCGCACATAGCGAATTTCGCAGGGCAATACCACGCGCTCGGCACCGCCGTGATGAGTGTGTGGAATCTCGATGGAGAATCGATCGCCGACTTCGCCCAGCCGCACACCGGCCACCAGTCGCGCGCCCGCCAGGCTGATATCCGCCAGCGCCACCGACATCTTGCGACCGTCTTCTTCCATGACCAGCATCATCGCCATGTCATTGACCGGCAGTCGCACGCTGCGGCGGGTCATTACACCCTGCACCCCGACGGGATACTTCAGGTGCATGTAGGCAAAAGGAGCGTCGGTGGTGTAAACCACCTCGGATTCAAACGCATAAAGATTGTCGCCGGATTCGAATCGCACCACCACGGACTCGCCGGGGCTATAGGACTCGCCTTCCGGCTGGCTGACCAGAACGGTTTCGCTGGCCAGATAACCGATGAGTGTAACGATACTGGTTTCATCTTCAGAATCAGCGCCTTGTGGGCTGACCTGCAAAGTTGAACCAACCACGAGATTGAAAGGGTGATTTGCCATTGTACGGGTACCTCCTGCCTACCCGTAAGTATCGGCCAAACTCAGGCAAACTGCAGCGAAGCGCTGAAACCCTGACCCTGGTCGACGGCACGGATGGCTACCAGTTCAGGCAGGCGCACCCCGAGATAGGTGCAGAATATCACCGCGGCGCTTTCCTGCTGGCGCGCCAGGGCATTGAGCAGGTGTTCAACCACGTATTGCGCCTTCTGTTCGGCATCGGGCGCCGCTATCTGCTCGCCGCCCAGATTGATACCCTGATCCATGTCCTGATCCATTTCATCCAGCAGTTTGCGCTGCTGCCCTGGCACACCCCGGCTGCGATCGAACTCCAGACGGCGCATGCCATTTACGTAAACCACCAGATTGGTACTCATCAGGAACTCCCGTTATCAGAGCCGGGAATTCTACAGGACTGCCTTTCTCTACAAAAACTTATAGAATAGATGTCTTTATCACCGCCTCAACTCGCATGGGAGCCACGCGTGAAACTTTCTGGCCAGGAATTCCTGGAATGGGACCACAAATCGATCACCCTGCTCGGCATGTCCGGCGTGGGCAAAACCATGCTGGCCAACATGTTGCGCCGCTCCGACTGGTTTCATTATTCCGGTGATTACCGCATCGGTACGCGCTACCTGGATGAACCTATCCTGGACAACATCAAGGCGAAGGCGATGCAGATCCCGTTTCTACGCGACCTGCTGCGCAACGACTCGATCCACATCGTGAACAATATCTCGGTCGACAACCTGCAACCGGTGTCCAGTTTTCTCGGCAAACTGGGCAACCCCGAACTGGGCGGCCTGCCGCTACCCGAATTCAAGCGTCGCCAGCAACTGCACCTGCAGGCGGAAATCGCCACCATGCGCGATGTCCCCCACTTCATTAACAAGGCGCAGACCATTTATGGCTACCAGCACTTCATCAATGATGCCGGTGGCAGCGTGTGCGAACTGGATGACGCCGAGCCCCTGGATATCCTGGCGAAACACACCCTGATTATTTACATCAAGGCGACCGAACAGGACGAACAGGAACTGGTGAAGCGCGCGATTTCCGATCCCAAGCCGCTCTATTATCGCGAAGCGTTTCTGGATGAGCACCTGGCAATCTACATGAATCAACACGGACTGGATTATGTCGCGCAGATTGACCCGGATGACTTTGTGCGCTGGATCTTCCCCCACTTATTTAACGCCCGCATTCCGCGTTACGACGCGATTGCGGCACAGTACGGCGTCACCATCAGCACGCAGGAATTGTGGCAAACAGAAAATACCGAGGATTTTCTGGCACTGATCGCCCGCGCGCTGGATCGTCAGTACGGTAGCTGAGGAGAACTGCATGCCACTGGTTGCCCATACCCAACTACCCACCTTCAAACGCCTCGCCGAGGAAGGCCAGACGGTCATTCCGGGTGACTTCGCCCTGCAACAGGAAATCCGCGAGTTGCATGTCGGGTTGCTCAACATGATGCCGGATGCGGCGCTGGCCGCCACCGAGCGCCAGTTTTTCCGTTTGATTGGCGAGAGCAACCAGATCGCGCAGTTCTACGTGCATCCCTTTACGCTGGATGCGCTCGAGCGCGGCGCGGATGCCAGGGCACACATTGACGCGCATTACGAAAGCTTTGCGGACATCAAGAACAGCGGCCTTGATGCGCTGATCATTACCGGCGCCAACGTGATTGGCGCGGAGCTATCCAACCAGCCCTTCTGGGAACCCCTGATCGAAGTCATCGACTGGGCCTACGACAATGTCACCTCGACATTGTGCTCCTGCCTGGCAACGCATGCCGTCATGGAATTTCGTTACGGCAAGAAACGCCGCCCGCTTGGTTACAAGCGTTGGGGGGTTTACCCGCATGTAGTCGTGGATCGCAAACACCCGCTGGTCAATGGCATGAACACGCTGTTTGATGTACCGCATTCGCGCTTCAACCAGATCGATCGCGAACAGTTTGCGGATGCGGGTCTGCATGTACTGGTGGAAGGCGAGGAAGCCGGCGTGCATCTCGCGGTCAGCGAAGACCTGTTCCGGCTGGTCTTTTTCCAGGGCCACCCCGAGTACGACATCATCAGCCTGCTGAAGGAATACAAACGCGAGATCAAGGGCTTTATTAGCGGACAACGGCCCGACTACCCGCCGATGCCGGAAAATTATTTTTCCATACAGACACAGGCCATCCTGCAGGAGCACCACGACGCGGTTATCGACGCCCTGCAAACCAAAAGTGTGTTGCCCGAATTTCCGGAAGCGCTGATTACCCGCACGCTGCACAACACCTGGCATGATTCCGCGGAAGCCGTCATCAACAACTGGATCGGCAAGGTATACCAGATTACCAACATCGATCGCCGCAAACCCTTCCAGGACAGCGTCAATCCCGATGACCCGCTGGGCATCCGGAGGAAATAGCCATGCGTTTTCATCAGCTCGAGGTCGGCGCGCAGTTTGAATTTCAGGGTGAGCGTTACACCAAGACCACCAAGCTGGTGGCTGTGAAGCAATCCGACGGTGCGCAGAAATTCATGCAGCGTTCGGCAACCGTGCAGCCACTGGGTATTCACCAGGACTCGCCCGCCGACAACAAGTTACAGGGCAACATTGATGTTGAGTCCGTTACACAGGCGCACGAAAAGTTTTTCCAGAGCTGTCTGGCCGCGATTAAAAACACATCACTCAGCAAAGCCGAGCAAACCGCATTAACCAAAGCACTTAAAGCAGCGCAGGCGCAGTTCCTAAACGAACTCAACCAGGACTAATCTCAGGCCTTAATAATCAGATAACCGCCAGCACCCACCATCAGGCCGCCGGCAGTTTTCCGCACCGCTCGTTCCAGGGCATGCCTACGCGCCATCGCAACGACCTGCACCGCAAACAGCGCATAACAAATCTTCATACCGCCAACACCAACAATCATCACGGATATTATTGCGAGGATATCCAGCACCCTGAGCGCCGCCATATCAACGAAAACCGGAAAAAGACTCACATAGAAAAATATCGCCTTGATATCGCCGAGAGTCAGAAAAAAACCCGCCACAAAACTGGTTGCAAGATTTTTCTGACTATCCGGAGGCGGCGTCATGGAGACTATTACTTTCTCGCTTGATGTCAGCAGTACAACTCCCATCCACAACAGGTATACGGCAGCCAGGCATTTAATCACCAGAAAAAAACCACCCATGGCTTCGGCAATAACAGACAGGCCCGATATGGCCAGCAGGATAAAAACAAGATCGCCGAGAACAATCCCAAGTGCGGCCGCGACACCATTCACTACCCCCAGGGTGGCCGCGCGCACGACCACCAGCGCCACACTCGAACTCGGCATCGCCGCGAGCGCTACCATGATGCCGAATAATGCTATGGCTTCCGTTATTGTCATGATGATTGACCTAACAGGCGCTTATGTTACGCACCACTCCCTGCCTGCATTCATATGCCCGGCGGATACTCCGCAAACTGCGGCAAGCCATCCTCGCACGACCACTCGGCCCGCGAGTCCCAGAAGATGCGCGCCTGCGGCACCATCTCCGGCTCCACATCCAGCGAACCCGCACCAATCAACACGCCATCCAGCTGTGGCACAACGCGCGGCATCGGACTGCCGCATTGACTACAGAAACAGTTATAGAAGCGCTCGGCATCCGGCACCTTGAAACGTTTCAACAGGTCTTCACCCGTGAGCCAGGTAATGCTGGTTTGCGGTGTCACCAGCAGGTTACTGGCATGCCCGGTGCCCGTCGCCTTGCGGCAGCGACCGCAATGACAATGATAGAAACGTTGCGCCTCGCCCTTGATCCTGTAGGTTACCGCGCCGCACAAACAACTGCCGGTTAATTCCGCTTGCATGATTTTCTCCCTTGTTATTCAGTATTTCGCCATCAATAGCAGATATCCCGCGCATAAAAAAGCCTCTGTATCGATACAGAGGCCTTCTCTTTATTCACTTAAGCCAGCTGTTATTGTGCCAGCACCGTATCCACGGCCTGCTTGAACTGCTCGGCAACGAAGGGCTTCTCCAGCACATAGTCGCCACCCAGGTTTTCCGCCGCGCCCAGAAAGTCCGTACCCGTGCGGGTCATACCGGATATGGCGATGATCCGGGTGTCAGGGCTTTTTTCGCGCAATTCCATAATCATGGACAGGCCGTTCTTCTCGGGCATGAAAATATCAATAATGGCCAGGTCATAGTTCGACTCCGCCGTCAGTGCCATGCCTTCCTCACCGTTGTGCGCCACGCTGATGTCGTAATCACGCCCCGCCAGGTATTCCTGCATCAAACTTGTCATGCTTTTATCGTCATCAACGATCAGTACTCTCATACCTCATATCCCTTCGCGACCAACAGCTCTCGCTAATCTAACCATAAAATGCAGGCGGAATGTTTCCTGACTGTTAATTCTTTTTAATATCAGCGCCTTAATTGTTGCATTTTGCGGTTTTTTGTTATTCAACGCAACTATTGCGTTGTATCGGCGCAATATGGAATCCATGCGCCAGTTTTTGTCATGGATCGGCGACTCGCTTGCCGCCATTTAGAATGCTGTATATATTTACAGTATGTCGATTTATTACCTGTGCGAAGCCGGCGAATTCCCGGAGAATGCCCTGCCCCTGTACGCCAGCCGCGTGGCGGCCGGCTTTCCCAGTCCGGCGGACGATTATGTCGAGGACAGGCTGGACCTGAACCGTTACCTGATCAGGAAACCGGCCGCGACCTTCTTCGCTCGCGCCGATGGCGACTCCATGATCGGCGCCGGTATTCATCCCGGCGACTTGCTGATTGTCGACCGCTCCGCCAAACCGGCTCACCAGAGCGTTGTCGTCGCCGCGCTGAATGGCGAACTGACCTGCAAGATACTGGATGTGCACAAGCGCTGCCTGCGTTCCGCCAATCCGCGTTATCCACCAATACCGATCCAGCCCGGTTCGGACTTTGCCATTGAAGGCGTGGTACTGCACTCGATTCACCATCATGTTCGCACTGGTTGACTGCAACAGCTGTTACGCCAGCTGCGAAACCATCTTCCGCCCGGACCTGCGCGGCAAGCCGGTCGTCGTGCTTTCCAATAACGACGGCATCATCGTCGCGCGCAACCGTGCCGCCAAGGCCATTGGCCTGCCGGACCTGGCCGCCTACTTCAAGGTGGAACACCTGATTCGGCAACACAAGGTGCAGGTCTTTTCCAGTAACTATGAACTCTATGCCGATATCTCCAGTCGCGTGATGCAGACCCTGGAACAGTTCGCGCCCGAGATTGAAATCTATTCCATCGATGAAGCCTTTCTGTCGCTCAACGGCTGCCTGGAAGATTTCACTGACCTGGGACAACGCATTCGCAGGACCCTGTGGCGCGAAGTGCGTATGCCGGTATCGGTAGGCGTTGCACCCACCAAGACACTGGCCAAGCTGGCCAATCATGTCGGCAAGAATAAAGCGGATTATCGCGGCGTCTGCGTCTGGCAACGCGCCGAGCAGGCTTACCCATTAATGCGGCAGTTGCCGGTCAAAAAAATCTGGGGCGTCGGCCGTCGCATCGCCGCGCACCTCAATGCCATGAACATCCTGACGGTGCACGATCTGGCATGCCAGTCACCGAAGCAGATGCGCAAGCGCTTTAACGTCATGCTCGAACGCACGGTGCGTGAACTGAATGGCGAACCCTGCATTGAACTGGACGACGAACCCGCGAACAAGCAACAGATCTTTACCACGCGCACTTTCGGCAAACGGATTACGCAGATTGGCGAATTACAGGAAGCCGTCAGCAACTATGTCAGCCGCGCCTGCGAAAAACTGCGCGCCCAGCAATCGCTGGCCAGACAGGTGCTGGTCTTTATTCAAACCAGCCGCTTCGATGAACTCTATTACAACAACCAGCGCATCATCCAGCTACCCTACCCCAGCAACGACACCCGGCTGATCAGTGCAATAGCACGTCATGCCGTCATCACTCTGTACCGGCCCGACCTGCCCTACTACAAGGCTGGCGTCGGCCTGCTGGATTTAAGCGCCGCGCAACAGCAGCAGTTGCATCTGTTCGATGCGCAACAACCGGAAAAGGATTTGCAACTGATGAATACACTGGATCGGATCAACCAGCGCTTTCCACAGGGGATCGCCATCGCGGCGAACGGGATTAAAAAAGAATGGACAATGCGGCGCCCGCGCCGCTCACCCTCTTACACGACGCAATGGCAGGACCTGCCATTGATTAAATGCTAGGCAACTTGCTTGACGAGTGTTTCCAGCGCATCCAGGTCCGGGATTACCGCACGCTGGTTATCGACCTGCACACGCGCCAGCTCACCACTGGCCGCTTCATCGAAAGCACCCGCGAGACTGATATCTTCTTCGGAGAGCTTGACCAGATGGGGAATGCCGCGCGTCAGGATGGCATAAAAGGGCACGCCATCCTTACCCTTAACCGTGTTCAACACCGCAATACGCGTATCCTTGTCGATGGCCGGTGCCGCATGACCATGGATGACCTCGACGGATACTACCGGCAGTCGATGTCCGCGCCAGTCACAGTATCCCACTAGCCACTCGGGGCCATCTTGCGCGGCTTCCGGCTGGGTGAAAGGCAGGATTTCTGCAATCGCAACATTGGGCACCAGCAGCGTCTCGCCCGCCAGATCCACGATCAATCCACGCACCTTGTCCTGTATCACTGCCATGTTCCTGCTCCCTTGTAACCGTCTGCCCGATTCAGGCAGGCTGCGCCGCGCGCAGATAATCCATCATGCGTTCCGCCAGTGCCTCCGGGGTTCCCCGGTAATGCACGGCACCGGTCTGCGCCGCGGAATCCGGCATGCTGCTGATAACACAGCTGTCGGCTTGCTGCGCAAAAACTGTACAATCCTCGGCCATCATGGCGCGCGCTCCCTTGGCACCATCATCGCCCATGCCGCTGAAAATAATCGCGCCACTGTCCTGGCCAAAGGCACCGACCACCTGTTCCATGACGTCGTCAATGCAGGGCTTGTAACTGCCCGGAATAGGCTCATCGGTCAGCAGCACATGCTTATCCGGCGTCACCAGAAAGCGCTTATCCACCGGCACCACCAGCATCTCTCCAGGAAGAATCGCCTTGTTCTGGGTGGCCGGCATGACCCGCAGCCCTGTCACCCGCTGCATCTGTTGCGCCAGCAAGGGCACAAACGTCGGCCCGATATGCTGCGCATAAATAAAACTCAAAGGCACATCATCCGGCAGCGCTTCCAGGAAATGCTTCACCGCCTGCGGTCCGCCCAGTGACGCACCCAGCACCCAGACCAGCGGAACCTGCCCAAGCCTCGGTCGCACCACTTGCAACTTTGGCGTCGACACCGGGGTCTCGGCTTCCGTGACCGCTGTAGCATCATCGGGCACGCTAACCAGTTCCACGACAGCCGTATCCTCATCCACCAGAATAGGTTCCGGATGCGGCTGGTAGTCCGCCATGCTGCACAACTTGGCGACCAGCTTGCCAATCCAGCCCGGATTCACCGGCACACCGCCCTCGTTGAACAGGATCGGCAACTCGGAAGATTCGATCAGCAGTTCCAGCCGGTCCACTTCATGACTGGTTTCCTCATCGAGGTTAACCAGCAACACATCGGCATCATGCCCGAGTTGTTCCAGGTGAAATTCCGCGATATGGACATCGACAACGACCGTTACGCCATTCTCTTCCAGGAGTTCGCGCAGGTGTCTTCCCTGTTCATCATGGTCTGTTATCAATGCCACGCGCAGCGCATTGGCTGCCTTAGGCATTCTGCGTCTTCTCCGCTAACAGTTCCTTGATGTTATCCAGCAAATCGCTTTCCTGGTAAGGTTTACCCAGGTAGCGATTCACCCCTATATCCATTGCACGGTTACGGTGTTTCTCGCCGGTACGTGACGTGATCATGATGATCGGAATATGCTTGAGGCGCGGCTCGTTGCGAATATGGGTCGCCAGCTCGAAACCGTCCATGCGCGGCATCTCGATATCGAGCAGCATCACGTCCGGCATATGTTCCTGCAGCTTGGCGATGGCATCGACGCCGTCTTTCGCCGTAACCGACTGCATGTCGTTACGCTCCAGCAGTCGCGTTGTGACCTTGCGCACCGTGATGGAATCGTCCACCACCATGACCAGCGGCGGACCACTCTGTTCAACCACCGGCGCGCTTACCGGCGCAGCAGGCGTGAAGCTGGTAACCGCACCGGCGCGCACCAGGCCACCCAGGTCGAGAATGAAGACCACGCGGCCATCGCCCAGGATCGTCGCACCGGAAATACCGCGCACACTACTGATCTGCGGACCGACGGATTTCACCACCGTTTCACGCGAACCCAGCAGGTTCTCAATCTGCAACGCCATGTGATGATCACCGGCACGCACCAGCAACACCGGGTAACGCTTCGGTGCACCGGCGCCCATCAGCGGCTCGCCGTGACCCAGCATGGTACCCAGGTGACGCACTTCGTAATCGAAGCCGGCATAGCTGAAACGCTTATCAGGCTCGGCATAAAATTTCTGCAGCTGCTCCTGACTCATGCGCACCACACCCTCGATACTGGTCAACGGAATGGCGTAAATGTCTTCATGCACCTGCACCATCAACGCCTGGCTGATTGCCAGGGTGAACGGCAGGCGTATGGTAAAGGTAGTGCCCTTGCCAACCTGGGAATCGATATGCAATGAACCGCCGAGCTGTTTCACCTCGCTGTTCACCACGTCCATACCGACGCCACGACCGGCAACCTGCGATACTTCATCCGCCGTACTGAAACCGGTTTCCAGTACGAACTGCATGATGTCGTTGTCGGTCAACTGCGCGTCGGCGGTCATCATGCCTTTTTCAATGGCTTTTTCGCGAATACGCTCCAGGCTCATGCCACGCCCGTCGTCTGACAGGCGAATGACCACGTCCGCGGCATCGCGCATCAGGGTGAGGGTAATGGTACCGGCCTTGTCCTTGCCGACCTTTTCACGTTCATCGCCATACTCGATACCGTGCGCAATCGCATTACGCAGCATGTGTTCCAGCGGGGCCGTGATACGGTCGATGACCGCACGATCCATTTCGCCCTCGGCACCTTCCAGCACCAGTTCGGCGCGCTTGCCCAGCTCCTGACATACCTGGCGCACAATACGCCGCATGCGCGGGGCAAGTCCTGAGAAAGGCACCATGCGCGTACGCATCAGACCTTCCTGCAACTCGGTATTGACCCGCGACTGCTGTACCAGCAAAGTTTCCGACTCGCGGTTAATGCCTTCCAGCATGCCCTGGATGGACGTCAAATCGTTGATACTCTCCATCATGGCGCGCGACAACGTCTGCAAGGTGGAATAACGATCCATTTCCAGCGGGTCGAAATCCGGATGGGCTTCATCGGTCACGAACTCGCGTTCATGACGCGCCACCACCTGCGCCTCGGTTTCGATTTCCATCTTGCGCAACTGGTCGCGCAGACGCATGACCGTCTGGGTCATTTCATTCAGGTTGAAGCGGGTAATCCCCACCTGCTGTTCGAGACGCGAGCGATAGATACTGATTTCACCGGCATTGTTAACCATGGCGTCGAGCAGGTCGGCGCGGATACGCACCTGTTCCTGCTGGCCGCGCGCGGCCGCCGCCGGTTTTTCCTCGCTGGCCACTTTCGGCGCGGGTTTCTCGAAGCGCGGGATAGCCAGCACTTCAATTTCATCATCACCCTCATCCGACGCATCCGGCTTCGCCACGGCCGGTGCCGCAACAGCGGCAACCGACTCGCCGCGACGTAGCGCATCGGCATCCGCGATCAAATCGTCCGCCGCAGGAATCGGCTTGCGCGCCTTGACGGCTTCCAGCATGTGCACCAGGCGATCCTGGGATAACTGCAGGCGTTCAAAAATGGCATCGCTGGGCTGCACCTGGCCATCCGTGATGGCAATCAGCAGGGATTCCAGACTGTGCGTAAGATTACCGATCGCGGTGAGGTCCGCCATGCGCGCGCCACCCTTCAGGGTATGCAGGTCGCGTTGCATGGCCGCCATCAATTCCTGGTCGTCCGGTTGCTCGATCCACTGCAACAGGGTCGCTTCCGAGTTTTCCATGATCTCGTCCGCTTCCTCGAGGAAGACTTCGATCAGCTCATCGTCCGCATCGTCATAATCAGCTTCACCGGCAGCGCTTTCCGCAGAAGCAGAAGCTGCGATAATTTCTATCGGCTCCTCAACGACCGCTTCGGGCTCATTATCGGAAACCGCAACCGTAATGGTTTCGATAACCTCCGGCTCTTCTTCCAGCTCGATTTCGGCCTCATCCAGGTCCGCGTCTTCCGCAAAAGGTTCGATCCCAAGAGCGTCCGCCGTACGCGGCAGCTCCGCCAGCTCCGCCGCCATACTGTTGTAATCCGGCAGCTCGGCAGCGCGATCCGTCAGCATCGGCAGCATGGCTTCCACCTGCTCCACCGCGCGCGCCATGGTCGCTTGTGCAGCGGGCACCATGGGTATCCGCTCAGACAACAATGCCTTGGTGAAGCGCTCCATCTCGGACGCAACTTCAGCGATTTCATCCGCGCCCGCCATGCGTGCACTGCCATGCAGGGTATGCACGGCACGGATCAGGTCTTCGCTGATCGGCAAGCGTTCATCATTGGCCGCTTCGGCAAGATAGGCACGAATCGCCTGCAAATGATCCTGCGATTCCGCGTTGAAAATGTCATACAACACCGGATCAATACCCGCATTCGGCACTGCATCCGATTCAATGGTTACTTCCTCGACCGGCTGTTCTTCTTCCGCCATGTCCGACAGGGAAATCACTTCCACGTCTTCTTCCGACGACGCCTCGGTGTCAACGACTTGCGCGACGTCTTCCTCCACGGCTGGCGCAGCCGCGCTGACGGAACCGCGTTTCAAATCACCAATCACCACTTCTTCGCCGCGAGACAGGGCTTCCGCCAGTGGCATCATGGCGAGCACATCCCAGCTTGGTGCTGGACCCTCTTCCAGTTGCACCTTTAATTCCGGCAACGCGTCCATCGCCTTGGTCAACAGGTCGAGCATGGCATCGGATCGCTGCACGGTGCCGTCCAGCACGCGATTGAACATGTTTTCGAATGCCCAGGCGAATTCACCCAGCAGCATTGCGCCAACCAGGCGGCCACTGCCTTTCAGGGTATGGAAGGAACGGCGCGCATTGGTCAGGGATTCCTCGTCATCCGCATTGGCAATCCACCGCGGCAGGAATTCGCGAATGTTATTGATCTCTTCCTCGGCTTCCTCAAGAAAGATTTCCAGTATTTCTTCATCGAGATCGTCGTTATCCAGAACCGGATAAGGAGTGGCGAACTCACCAGTCGGCGCAGCCGTTTCTTCAAGACTGATACTGATGACATCTTCATCGCCAGCATCATCCAGGCTAATGGCAATAACGTCATCATTGTCGTCCGCGCCATCAAGACTAATGGCAATAACGTCATCATTGTCGTCCGCGCCATCAAGACTAATGGCAATGATTTCTTCGTCCGCGTCTTCATCCGCGGCTTCCACGCCGATGCTGATAATTTCCTCGTCAGCAGCCGAAACAGATTCCGCAGCCGCCTCGGCATTAAAATCGCCAAGACTGATTTCAATTGTTTCTTCGTCGTTGACCGCCGACTGCGCCGGCTCATCCGCTTCAGCGGTTTCCGGCAAATCCATCTCAATGCCCAGAGCGACCAGGCTTTTCTCTGCCACACTCAACGAGTCGCCACTGAAAGCCTTCTGCTCACGCAGGTTTTCCAGATAATATTCAACGGCGGAAATGGCGTCGGCCAGGTTATTCAGTTGCGACTCCTGCGGCCGGTGCTTCTCCGTCAGAATAGAGTCCTTGATAAATTGCCGCGCGCCATCCAGCACCGCCGCAACCCGTTCTTCATTCAACAGCAGCATGCCACCCTTGATCTGGTTGAACAGGGCTGGCACCTGCTCCAGCTTGTCAAAGTCATCGGGCGTTTCGATATAGGCAATAATGGCTTCCTTGGCCTGTGCGATATCGCGTATCGCCTCATTCGCCACCACGCCGCGCACCTGCTGGAACTCGGCTTCCGGCACAACGGAGTTGCCCGCGTCGCCGCTTTCTTCCGCGAAGGCTGCGCCACTGATATCGCCCTTAACCAGTGCATCAAGCGATGACTCAACGAACAACAGTGAGCCTGCAACATCCATCAACCGGTTTTCATCCAGCTCGGTTTCACCGCTGGCCATGGCCAGGGTAATCTGCGCCTGATCGCACATGCGTTTCCGCAGCGCACCCAGGCCCAGCATCCCCAGCGTATCGCCGATACGCTGCAGATTGTCGGCAGCGCTTTCCAGCGACGACTTGTCCTCGCTGTTGCCGCGCATAAAGACATCCAGAATATCTTTTACCTTATCCAGGTCTTCCCGCACCGCCAGCGACACGGAGACCATCAGATCCAGGTTGTGTCCGGTCAGGCTTTGTTGGGCGCCGGCAATTTCATCCGCATCCGGCAACATCACATCCAGTCGCCAGGTATCCTTGACCTGGTCGACCAGGCTGGCGCCGCGACGCGCGCGTGCCACGTAGAACAGGAGATTTTTCAGCAGGTCCAGCGCGGGTTGTTCGATCAATGGCTGCTCACCCGCATCGATCACGCGCTTCATCTGCCGATCGACCTGGCCCAGCAATAACTTGGTTGCCATGCTGACATCCAGCAATCCCTTGGCCAGCGCCTGTACCGTGGCACCGGCAACCCACCACAGGCGCAGCACCGCATCATGCTTGCTGGCCGCCTGGAACGCGGCCAGCGTCTCGCACATGCCAGCCAGGCTGCCGGAGACATCCTTATCGCGGAACCAGCCGAGTAACGCCACCTGGTATTGATGGCGCATGGCCTTGACGCGGGACTGCAAGTCTTCATTGACGCTGCCCTCGCGCGCGCTGTCCGGCAAGGCTACATTCAGGTCGGGATTGAAGAGTGCATTTTCAGACAGGAGATTGTCGCCGCGAATTGCGCGCAGATCATTCAGAATCGGCATCAGCACCAGCGGCACATCGCGATGCCCGGCGCTCAGGCGATCGAGATAGTCCGGCAATTGCACCACGCCGGACATAATGAGTTCATAAGCACTTTCTTTCTGTGCAATCTTGCCATCAAGCAGGGCCAGCACCAGCTTTTCCAGCTCCTCGGCCAGCATCGAAGCACCGTACAGTTCCACCATCTGCAGGGTGCCGAAAACCTGGTGTAAATGAACGGAGCAGAAACGCAGCTGAGATTCGTCATCCGGATTCTCAACATAGGCCTCCAGGGCCTGGCGCGCCTGTTTCAGCGTCTCGTCCAGTTCCTTCTTGACCCAGCCCAGCGTGGTGATATCGATTGGTCCGCTCATGCTATTCCCTTTTATCGCTATTGAGCCTTGCCGTGACGCTTTTCAAACGCCAGCGTTCCTTCAAAACGTATCCGCTGCATATCGGGATGCGACCACACCGGTATATCCACTGGCCCGACGATCAGTACGCCGCCCGGCGCCAAGCGCGTGGTGAGTTCATCCAGAATGGCGCGACGCTTGTCACGGTCGAAATAAATCAGCATGTTCTGACAGTAGATCAGATCCAGCCCATCGACCGGGAACGCTTGCAGCTCCATAACATTGTGTTGCGCAAAACAAACGCGCGAATGCACGTTGTCCTTGATCCGTAAACGACCTGTTTCCAGCTGCTCAACATATCGCGCCTGGTATGCCGGCGGGATCTGGTTGATGCGCCGAACATCGTAGGTTGCCTGTCGCGCGGTATCTAATGAAGGCTGGCTGATGTCTGTTGCAAGCAGCCCAAACAGTCGGCCAAACTGGTGCTGCGAAAAGAAATCATGCAACACCATCCCCAAAGTATAAGCTTCTTCGCCCGTGGCACAGCCGAGACTCCAGGCCTGAAAGCCGCTGCTGCCATTGCTTCGCAGCAGGAATGCCGGCAGCACTTTCTGACGCAGCAGCTCAATGGAAGGCAGGTGACGAAAGAAACGTGTCTCATGAACCGTCAGGCGATCCACCAGCAGCGACCACTCTTTCGCGCTGCGCTGCAGCTCGATCAGGTAGTCATGGTATTGCTGGTAATCCTCGAAGCCTGCCTCGCGCATACGCTCGCGCAAACCATTTTCCAGAAAAGACTTGCGCTCCGGCGGCACCACCATGCCAATGCGCGATTCCATTAATTCGCGCCACTGCTGGAACTGGTGTTGATCCAGTTCCAGCCGGCTACTGTTCATGAAATCCCTCGACTGGAGTTCCATGGCGGCCACGGTTATTCCCTGCGTTACTCAGGCAACTTGAAGCCAGATACTGATTTCTGCAGTTCCTTCGCCAACTCGGTCAAGTTACCGATAGAAGCCGCAGTCTCATTTGTACCCGCATTGGTCTGAGTGGTGATCTCCTGAATAACGTTCATGGTTTCGGTCACGTTATTCGCCGCGCGGGACTGCTGGTCGGCGGAACTGGAGATGTTGCCGATCAGTTCAGCCAGGTGGGTGGAAACGTTCACGATACCTTCCAGAGCATCACCCGCGTCCTCGGCCAGTCGCGCACCGTTAACAACACCCGCGGTACTCTGTTCCATCGAGATAACCGCTTCGTTGGTATCTGTCTGGATAGTCTTAACCAGTGCCTCGATCTGCTTGGTTGCATTGGAGGAACGTTCCGCCAGACGCTGTACTTCGTCCGCAACCACCGCGAAACCGCGACCGGCTTCACCGGCCATCGCCGCCTGGATAGCCGCGTTCAAAGCCAGGATGTTGGTCTGTTCCGCGATGTCGTTGATCAACTCAACGATGTCGCCGATTTCCTGGGAAGATTCACCCAGACGCTTAATACGTTTGGAGGTTTCCTGAATCTGATCGCGGATCTGATCCATACCTTCAATGGTACGACGTACCGTTTTACCGCCCTTGTTCGCGATCTCAACCGACTGCTTCGCAACCTCGGCAGACTCTTTCGCATTGTTGGATACTTCCTTGATGGAGATGGCCATTTCGTTGATCGCCGCCACCGAAGAAGTAATCTCCTGGGACTGATGCTCACTCGCTTCCGCCAGACCCATCGCCGTGGACTTGGTCTGTTCCGCCGCATGCGTTACCTGGTCGGATGTGGTGTTAATGGTTTCGACCACATCGCGCAACGCGTCGATGGTGAAGTTGATGGAGTCCGCGATCGCACCGGTGAAGTCCTCGGTTACCGTGGCGTACTGGGTAAGGTCGCCATCCGCGAGGTTACCCATTTCATCCAGCAGTCGCAGGATCGCTTCCTGGTTGGACTGATTGGTCTGTTCAGCTGCCTTGGATCGACGATCCGCGTCAGCCTTCAATGACCAGCCCAGCCAGACCAGGAACACCAGCGCGATAGCGCCGAAGACGTAGGCATGCTGCTCTTCAAGAAAACGTTCGCCGGGCGCCTGCGCCAGTGTGTTCTGCAAGCCCAGGCTTTCTGCGAACAGCTGATCGGATGTTTCCGCCAGCTTGCGCGCGGCGGCCTGAACCGCGGCCAGGTCTTCACTGTTATCGAGAATCTCACCAACATAGTCAGCCACAACCGTGAACTGCATGGATGAGTTGAACAGGATTTCTTCAATTTCCTTGTTCTTGACCTTGCTGAAGGCACCGGACTTGCGCACCATGTCATCCAGCGCGGAACCGTATTCCTCAACGTCTTCCTCGAACTGTATCGCGGCTTCTTCACCACCCTTGCCGGCCAGTACGCTGTTGACGTTATTCACGATACGCTGGGCCAGCATCAGCTGGCGACTGGCGACGGAAATCGTGCTCTGGCTGGCATCTTCGTCAACCAGGATATCGACGATCTGCTCGGAACCCTCGGACAATACCGGCATCTGTTCGTTGATGACGCTTACCGCCTCGGTCAGAAACAGCACCAGGTCCTTGCCGTCCATCACCACGCCGATCTGTTCACCAAACTCATTCCACTTGGCTTCGACCTTGCTCAGCTGCGGATCGATCGGGGATTCATCGGTAACCGGCGGCAGGCCAGTGGCGACGTTACCGTTGCGCACATAACCCAGTGTCTGGCTAAAGCGGTTCTGAAACTGTTCCACCTTGCTGAATGCGGATTCCGTACCGGAAGAAGCTTCCAGTGCAAATTTCGCGATCCGCTGCGAGAGTACCTGCTGCTCACTGGCATAGCCGATATATTCCTTGTCATACGCGGCCTGCTGACCTACGTACATGAATACACCCACCATCGCTGCCAGCGAGGCCAGCAAGCCGGTAATGAGATAGGTAAATCGCTTACCTACCCCTTTTTTGGTTTCCTTATTCGCTGCACTCATGTGTTATCTCCTGACCCTTTGATAGTCCCCAAACTAACTTAATTAACAGACCGCTAAACTGCCGCCTGCAGAAACTGCGGTGCCTCCGCCAGTCGTTCCATATTGAAAACCGACCAGGCTTCATCACCAACCTTGAAACCGAAATCCAGATAAGGCGCCAGCGCCTCATCGATTCCACCCGCCAATACTGTCTTGTCCTCGGGTAGAAAATGTTTCAACCCAAGCACCTCATCCACCACCAGGCCGGAAAAGACATTCATGTGATTGATTACCAGCACCCGGCTACGCCGCGATGGCACGGCCGCGGCGCCATGCAGAAAGCCGCGCAGGTCCATGATGGGCAGCAGGTTGCCGCGAATATTGGCAACCCCACGCACCCAGTCCTTGGAACCGGGCACCTTGGAAAAACCGGGATAGGTGAGAATTTCCACCACCTCACCCAACTTGGACACCAGGCGATGCTCGCCCAGCCTGAAACCGATACCGACCCAGTCTTCCTTGACCTCGATATCGCTCGGTAATGCCAGCGCATGCTGACGAATCTGCGCTTCCAGTTCGCGCAGTGTCTGTAATGCCTGATTCGTCTTCTGCTTTGTCATGATTCTCTTCCCTGTCCTCGGCGCTTAACTTCCCAGGGCGGTTTTGATCTTGGCGATCAGATCGGATTCATTCACCGGCTTGGTGATGTAATCCGACGCACCCTGCCGCATACCCCAGACCCGGTCTGTTTCCTGGTCCTTGGTCGTGCAGATAATGACCGGAATACCGGCGGTTTCCTTGCCCTTGGTAATCTTGCGCGTCGCCTGAAAACCGTTCATGCCCGGCATGACAACATCCATCAGCACCAGGTCGGGCTTTTCGGCGGTCGCTGTTTCAATACCTTCTTCACCGTTCGCCGCGGTAAGTGCTTCATGGCCATTTTTTTCCAGCATGGTCTTCAGCACATGCATTTCGGTTGGCGAATCGTCCACAATGAGGATGCGAGCCATTCTTTCTCTCCTTCATATAGCCGTTTTCACGGACAAGTTATGCTCTAGTTCCCTGTATCGCCCATCATGGCGCTGGGTTTAGCTTATTGAAGTCTTTGGAATTGGTGCGTGGAATCATGAATCCTTCCATGTTGCGTTCTCCCTGTCGCCGGTCACTAATCGTGAGTTACAAACTCGCGTATTGCGCCCAGCAGTTCATCCTTTGAAAATGGCTTGGTCAGGTACTGTTCCGAGCCGACAATGCGTCCACGCGCGCGGTCGAACAATCCATCCTTGCTCGATAACATAATGACGGGTGTGTTTTTGAAGACGTTGTTGTGTTTGATCAGGGCGCAGGTCTGATAACCGTCCAGGCGCGGCATCATGATGTCGACGAAAATAATGTGCGGCTTGTGGTCTGCGATCTTGGCGAGCGCCTCGAAACCATCCGTTGCGGTCACGACATCGCACCCTGCCTTGCTCAGCAAGGTTTCCGCGGTGCGGCGAATGGTCTTGCTGTCGTCA
This sequence comes from Thiohalobacteraceae bacterium, assembly GCA_041592335.1. Taxonomy (GTDB): domain Bacteria; phylum Pseudomonadota; class Gammaproteobacteria; order Thiohalobacterales; family Thiohalobacteraceae; genus JBFHQE01. The sequence continues at coordinate 58,239 of JBFHQE010000008.1, forward strand.
ATGACCATTACCCGCAGTCCCTCTAGTGAATCGGTTTCCTGTTGTATAGCTGTTTCCACTTTGTTATCCCCCAGTTTTCCCTACTTGGTCGTCTCACCGGTCTCTACACCCGGTGAATGCGCTGTGATAACACCGCCAAGCGCATTGTGCAAATAGGTCGGCTGAATGCTGATAAGATGCCAATTTTCCGACACTTAGCAGCAACAGAAGTGTGTATGCATACTGCATGCCCACCCCTAAACCGTAGCCAGATCAAGGTAACAGACGCATCCCTTGTGGCAGACTTACGGTACTATTACCAATTACCTCCTTAGCGTCAGTCGGATCACAAACTTTATGGCAGTCGAACATTTGCACGCAGTACCTCATCTCACCACTGCACTCACCGGCCCCCTGCAACAGATTGAATCCACACTGCTGGCTGAACAAACCCGGATCGAGGCCTGGTTCCGCGCCGAGTGGCGCAAGACCCCTGCACCTTTATATGGCTCGGTCGATCTGCGCAACGCCGGTTTCAAACTGGCGCCGGTGGATACCAACCTGTTTCCCGCCGGGTTCAATAACCTGAACCCCGCCTTCATGCCGTTGTGCGTCCAGGCCATGCAGGCCAAGATGGAACAGATCTGCGATCTGGCCTGCAATGTTCTGCTAATCCCGGAAGATCACACTCGCAACCTGTTCTACCTGGAAAGCCTCAGCACCCTGCAGGAAGTCATTCTCAAGGCGGGTTACCGCGTGCGTATCGGTTCGCTGCGTCCCGGCCTGGAAAAGGAAGAGATCATCGAACTGCCGTCGGGCCGTTCGGTGCGACTGGAACCGGTGATCCGGCGTGGCAACCGCGTATGTCTCGAGGATTTCATGGCCTGCGTGGTCATTCTGAACAACGATTTAATGGCCGGCGTGCCGCCTATTCTCGATGGCATCGAGCAACCTATCGTGCCACCGCCTGGCCTGGGCTGGTCCAGCCGCCTCAAGTCCGGCCACTTTTCGCACTATCACGAGGTCGCAACCGAGTTCTCCAAACTGCTGGAAATCGATCCCTGGCTGATCAATCCGCTGTTCCGCAACTGCGGCGAACTGGATTTCAAGAAACGCGAAGGCGAGGACTGCCTGGCCAAGAACGTGCAGGGACTGCTGAACGACATCCAGAAAAAATACAATGAACACGGCATCGATAAACCGCCTTTCGTCGTGGTCAAGGCCGATGCGGGCACCTATGGCATGGCCATCATGTCGGTCACCAGCGTGGATGAACTGGTAACGCTGAACCGCAAACAACGTAACAAGATGACCTCCATGAAAGGCGGGGGCAGCGTCTCCAAATTCCTGCTGCAGGAAGGTGTCTACACCTTTGAAACCTGGGGCTACGACAAGGGTGGCGCCGTGGCCGAGCCAGTGGTGTACATGATCGATCACTTTGTCGTGGGCGGTTTTTACCGCGTTCACACCGGCCGTGGCGACAGGGAAAACCTCAACGCTCCCGGCATGCACTTTGAACCGCTCGCCTTCCACGGCTCCTGTAATACACCCGATCGGAACCAGTCTCCGGATGCCGAACCCAACCGCTTCTACGCTTACGGCGTGATTGCCCGCTTGGCCCTGCTCGCGGCAGCGCGCGAACTGGCTGACCATCGCGAGGAACTGGCCGAGGCAGCCGCCAGCCAGGTCGCCTCATAAAGGCACTCTTATGCTAAAACTGGGCATCCTCATGGACCCCATCGGGTCCATCAATATAAAGAAAGACAGCAGCTTCGCCATGCTGCTGGCGGCGCAGCGCCGTGGCTGGCCGCTGTTCTACATGGAGCAGCAGGATCTTGTTCTGCGCGATGGCGAGGCCTTCGCCCATCTGCGCACCTTACAGGTCAAGAATGATCCCAACGGCTGGTTTGAACTGGGCGAACCGGAATTAACCGCCCTGGGCGAACTCGATGTACTGCTGATGCGCAAGGACCCGCCGGTCGACATGGAATTCATGGCGACGACCTATTTCCTGGATCGGGTCCAGGCCGCCGGTACGCTCGTGGTCAATCACCCGGCCAGCCTGCGCGACGTCAGTGAAAAGTTATTCACCGCCTGGTTTCCGCAATGTTGCCCACCGACGCTGGTTGCACGGGACCGTCGGCAGTTTCTCGACTTTATCGACGAGCAGGGCGACATCATCGTCAAACCGCTGTTTGGCATGGGTGGCGCATCGATCTTTCACATCAAGGCAGGCGACAACAACACCAACGTCATTCTCGAAACCCTGACCCGTCACGGCCAGCAATTTGCCATGGCACAACGCTTCATTCCCGAGATCAGCGCGGGCGACAAGCGCATCCTGCTGGTGAATGGCCAGCCGGTTCCCTATGCGCTGGCGCGTATCCCTGCACAGGGCGAAGCGCGCGGCAACCTGGCCGCGGGCGGTCGTGGCGAAGGTGTACCGCTCAGCGACCGCGACCGCTGGATTTGCGAACAGGTCGCCCCGGTGCTGCTGGATAAAGGGATTTATTTTGCCGGTCTGGATGTGATTGGCGACTACCTCACCGAGATCAATGTCACCAGCCCAACCTGTATTCGCGAGCTGGACAAGTTGTATGACCTGGATATCGCGGGCGACCTGATGGATGCGCTTGCGTCTCACATCGCTTCGTAAAATGAAACTGCTTGTTGCGTTAATCTACGTCATTATCAGCACGCTTCTCACCGCCTGCACCGACACTCCGAAAGATTATCAACGCGAGTTCTTTGCCATGGGCACGCTGATCAGCGTGCAGCTTTATGACGTTCCCGAAGCCATGGCCGAACGCACACTGAACGAGATCGAAGCAGACTTTCAGGCCATGCACCGCGACTGGCACGCCTGGGAAGACGGACCTCTGGTGCACTTAAACCAGGCATTGGCGGCAGGCGAATCATTCGCCATGCCTGACGTACTGGCGCCGCTGATTCCACCGGCGATCGCACTTGCCGAACAAAGCGATCATTTATTCAATCCTGCTCTCGGACAGCTGTTTGCACTGTGGGGCTTTCAGGGAAATGCGCGCGACACTCTGCCCGCGAAAACCGCGATCGACGCCATTCTCCAGCAACAGCCGCGCATGACGGACCTTGTCCTCAACGGCAACATCATCGCCAGCACCAACCCGGCGGTGCAGATTGACCTGGGCGGATTTGCCAAGGGCTGGGCAGTCGACCTGGTTATCGAAAAACTCAGGGCGGCAGGCATTCAAAACGCCATCGTCAACACGGGCGGCGATTTACGAGCCATCGGCTCGCATGGCAAACGCGCCTGGCGCATCGGCATTCGCCATCCCGAGCAACCTGGCGCGATCGCCGCCGTTGACATTAAAGATGATGAGGCGGTCTTCACTTCGGGCAACTATGAGCGCTATTTCGAAGTCGACGGAATCCGCTATCACCACATTCTGGATCCACGCACCGGTCGGCCCGCCGAGCACACGGCATCCATGACCGTGATTCATCCCAACGGCGCCAGCGCCGATGCCGCCGCCACCGCGTTATTCGTGGCCGGTGATGACTGGCCGCGTATCGCCCGGCAACTGGCAATTGCCGATGTGCTACGGATTCGCAGCGACGGTGCGATCGAAGCGACAGCCACCATGGCCGCGCGGATCGACTGGCTGACATCGCAGGATAGCGCGCTCATCATTCGTGGTTATAATGAGGCGAATTGACGGAATCGGCTTTTCAGGGATGTCCAAAAGAGAATTCGAATCGATTTTCCAGGCCAGCAACAACGAGTCCATGCTGGTTGCCACGCTGCTCGCGGTCGGTTTTCACGCGCTGCTGATTCTCGGCGTCAGCTTCACCACCGAAGACCTCTACAACAACGACAGCCTGCTGCCGACCCTCGACATCATCCTGGTGGAAAAGTCATCCGAACTGGACAATGAACAGGCCAATTACCTCGCGGCCAGCAATCAGGAAGGCGGCGGCAACACCGAGGAAAAGGTCGCTTACCAGGAAGCACAGGAGGCCTTCACCCCCTCCACGCCACCGCCAACCGCCGCTCCACCCAAGCCCGAAACCCTGACCGGAAAAGCCGAACGCAAGATCCAGGTTGCGGAACTCACCCCCGCGCCCGACCTACCCAGGCCCTCGGCGGCCGAACTGCACCGGCGCAGCATGGAGCTGTTGCAACTCAATCAACAGGTCAAACAGTCCTGGCAGGCCTATTCCGAGCAACCGCGCCAGACCTATATTTCCGCTGCCACCAAGCAATTCAAATACGCCAATTACATGAATGACTGGGTCGCCAAGGTGGAACGCATCGGCAACCTGAACTACCCCGACGAAGCACGCCGCCAGGGCATCTCCGGCAAGCTGATTCTGGATGTCGCGTTGCGACCGGATGGCACCATCTACAACATCACCGTACGCCGCCCCTCCGGCCACAAAATCCTGGACGATGCCGCCATCAACATCGTTCGGCTCGCCGCGCCCTACCCGCCGTTCCCGGAAGATATCCGCAATGAAACCGACATCCTGCACATCACCCGCACCTGGGAGTTTTTGAGTACCGGGCTGCAGAGTCGATAACTCTCCTTCACCTTGCATCCAGTCACCACGCCCGAGATACTATCGCCATGGTCGACACCGAATACCTCACCAATCATTTCCTGATTGCCATGCCGCGCCTGGCTGACCCCAACTTTTTCCATACCGTCACCTACATCTGCGACCACAATGCGGATGGCGCCATGGGCATCGTTATCAATCGCCCCATGAGCATGCAACTAGGCGAAATCTTCGAACACATGAACCTGCCGGACTACGATTCGAAGTGGGCCGAGGCACCCGTATTCCAGGGCGGACCGGTACAACCGGAACGTGGATTTATCCTGCACGAACCGCTCGGCAACTGGGAGGCAACCCTCAAGGTCAGCGGTGAAATCGGCCTGACCGCCTCGCAGGACGTACTCGCCTCGCTGTCCAAAGGCGAGGGCCCCGAAAAATCCCTGGTTGCGCTCGGCTACGCCGGCTGGGGATCGGGCCAGCTGGAAAACGAAATGGCGCAAAATGCCTGGCTGAGCGGTCCGGCGGACCCGGCCATCATCTTCGACATTCCCTACCAGCAACGCTGGGAAGCGGCCGCCGCGCTGTTGGGCGTGGATCTCAACCTGTTATCCGACGATGCCGGGCATGCCTGATCCGGCAGCGGCGCACACCCTCCTCGGCTTCGACCATGGCGAAAAACGAATCGGCGTTGCCATCGGCCAGCGGATCACGGGCACGGCCAGCGCACTGACAACGCTCACGGCGAAACAGGGTCAGCCCGACTGGACACAGCTGCAAGGACTGATTGAGGAATGGCGCCCCGATGCCTTCGTCGTCGGCCAGCCACTGCAACTCGATGGCAGCAAAAGTTTCAGCACCGAGGCAGCGGAACGTTTCGCGCGGCGGCTGGAAGGCAGGTATCATTTACCGGTCTTCCTGATGGATGAACGCCTGACGTCGTTCGAAGCTGAACAACACCTTCAGCAACGCGGGCAATCGTCAAACAAGGCCGCCACTGATAGTATGGCGGCCCAGATAATCCTCCAGCACTGGCTGGAGACCCACAAGGACACACCATGACAGACCTGAATGTCGACACCCTGATCCAGCAGATGGCCGATCAACTCGGCGCGCTGCTGCGTGACAGTGGCCGCACCGAGGCGCTGGCCATGGTCGGCATCCACACCGGCGGAGTCTGGATTGCCGAACGCCTGCATGCGTTGCTCGGCATCGAGGAACCTCTGGGCAGTCTCGACATCTCGTTTTACCGCGATGATTTCACCCGTATCGGCATGAACCCGCAGGTGCGCCCCTCCGACCTGCCTTTCTCGGTCGATGACCGCCATATCATCCTGGTCGATGACGTGCTGCACACCGGCCGCACCATCCGCGCCGCCATGAACGAACTGTTCGACTGGGGACGACCGGCCTCCATCACCCTGGCGGTTTTGATCGAACGCAGTGGCCGCGAACTGCCCATCGAAGCCAACGTTATCGGCAAACGGCTCACCCTGGGTGAAAATGAACAGATCAAGCTGAACGGGCCTGAGCAGCTCACGCTGGAAGCGATGGAGCTGGAATGATCCCAAGCAAGATACAGCTCGACGCCAACGGCAAACTGAAACATTTCCTGACTATCGAAGGGCTGAGCGCCCAGATCCTGACCGAGATCCTCGATACCGCCGAATCCTTCGCCGGCGTCACCGAGCAACAGGTCAAGAAAGTCCCGTTATTGCGTGGCAAGACCATCGTCAACCTGTTCTTCGAAGCCAGCACCCGCACCCGCACTACCTTTGAACTGGCCGCCAAGCGTTTATCCGCGGATGTACTGAACATCAACATCAACACCTCAAGCGCGGTCAAGGGCGAAACCCTGCTGGACACGCTGCGCAACCTGGAAGCCATGCACGTCGACATGTTCGTGGTGCGCCATGTGGACAGCGGTGCCGCGCACTTTTTCGCGCGCCATGCCGCGCCGCATATCAGTGTGTTGAATGCCGGTGACGGCCGCCATGCGCATCCCACCCAGGCAATGCTGGACATGTTCACCATCCGCCGCGAAAAAGGCCCGGACTTCGGCCGACTGCGCGTGGCCATCGTCGGCGACATCCTGCATTCGCGCGTGGCGCGTTCGCAGATCCATGCGCTCAATATTCTCAACACCGGCGATGTACGCATTATCGCACCCAAGACACTGATACCGGCCGATGCGGAATCGCTCGGTGTGCGAGTGTTCCACAATCTCGCCGAGGGTATCCGCGACGTGGATGTCATCATCATGCTGCGACTGCAGCGCGAGCGCATGCAGGGCGCGCTGCTGCCAAGTGAACACGAATACTTCCGCCTGTTCGGTCTGACCGAGGAACGACTGGAACTGGCGCAACCGGATGTCACCGTGATGCACCCCGGCCCGATCAATCGCGGCGTGGAAATGGCCTCCGAGGTCGCCGACGGTTCGCATTCCGTCATCCTGCAACAGGTCAGCAACGGCATTGCCATCCGCATGGCGGTAATGTCGCTGTGCATGGGGAGAAGCGCATGATCGAACGCATCCTCATCCAGGGCGGCCATGTCATCGACCCGGCCAACAAGCGCAACGACCTGGCTGATGTCGCCATCGCCGAGGGTCGCATCGTCGCCGTCGGCCAGGCGCCGGACGGCTTTACCGCCGACCGCGTCATCGATGCCAGCGGCAAGCACGTCATCCCCGGCCTGGTGGATATCGCGGCACGCATGCGCGAACCCGGTCTTGAACACAAGGCCAATATCGCCTCGGAAGCACAGGCTGCCGCCGCTGGCGGGATCACCACCGTCTGTTGCCTGCCGGATACCGATCCGGTCATCGACACCCCGGCCGTGGTGGAACTGATTCGTCGCCGCGCCAAGCAGGCCGGTCATGCTCGCGTGGTGACTCTCGGCGCACTGACCCAGCAACTGGCCGGTGAACACTTAAGCGAGATGGCGGCACTCAAGCAGGTCGGCTGTTGCGGCGTCACCAATCTCAACTACCCGATGCTGAATACCCAGGTCATGCGCCGCGCCATGGAATATGCCGCATCCTTCGACATGACCGTGTTCATTCACCCGGAAGACCATGCTCTGTCCAACCAGGGGTGTGCGCATGAAGGCCCGATCGCGACCCGGCTGGGCCTGCCCGGCATCCCGAGCGCGGCGGAAACCGCGGCCGTCGCGCAGCATCTCGCACTGATCGAACAAATTGGCGTGCGCGCGCACTTCTGTCGCCTGAGCGCCGGGCGTTCCATTCAGATGATCGCCCGCGCGCAATACGATGGCCTGCCAGTCACCATGGATGTCGCCGCTCCCTACCTGTATTTCTCCGACCTCGACATTGCCGGCTTTGACAGCCTGTGCCATGTACGACCGCCGTTCCGTTCCCAGCAGGATCGCGAAGCGCTGCGTTCCGGCGTGTCGCGCGGCAGCGTTGGCGCCATCTGCTCGGATCATCAACCGCATGAGGCCGATGCCAAGCTGAATCCTTTCCCGTCGACACAGCCCGGCATCTCCGGACTCGACACCCTGTTGAGCCTGACCCTGAAACTGGTCGACGATGAACTGATGACCCTGGATGAAGCACTGGAACGCGTCACCATCGGTCCGGCTCGCATTCTCGGCCTGGACGGCAATGGCGTGGGCAGCCTGACGGTCGGCAAGGTTGCCGATGCCGCCGTGCTGGATCTGCAGCAGCCCTGGGAAGTAACCACCGAAACCCTGTACAGCCATGGCTTCAATACCCCCGTGATGGGCTGGCAATTGAAAGGCCGGGTATCCCATACCCTGGTCGATGGCCGCATGGCATTTGAACTGGAATAAGCAGTCATGACGAGCGCCGATAAACCGCATCGCGGCACCATCTTTGTTGAAGACGCCGAAATCCTGAGTCATCAGGCCTATGACGGCGCGCAATACATCCTGCGCGTGCAGGCACCGCAATGCGCCGCCAAAGCCGAAGCCGGTATGTTTGCGCACATCAGCGTACATCCGCTGCGCCCGATGCGCCGCCCGATCTCGATTATGCGCGTCAGCCCGGAACAGGGCTGGGTGGACTTTCTCTACAAGGTGGTTGGCGAAGGCACCGAACTGCTGGCGCAACGCGTGGCCGGTGAAACACTGAGTGTCATGGGACCGATCGGCAAACCTTTCCAGCCGAATCCCGAACGTCCGCGCACCCTGTTACTGGGTGGCGGTGTCGGCATGCCGCCCATGATCTACCTTGCAGACAGCCTCAAGCATCTGCCGCACTTCAAACCCTTCGCCATCCTGGCTTCCGAAGTGCCGTTTCCCTTTAAAACCCAACCGTCGAAAATCATGATCCCCGGCATGCCCGAAGGCGTAATTGCCACCATGCCGTTGATGGAAGACTGGGGTGTCGCCTGCCGCCTTACCAGCCTGCAGGGCTATCCCGGTGTATACGAAGGCTATGTCACGGATCTGGCCCGCGAATGGTTGAGCGCGCTAAGCGATGAACATCGTCACGAGGTGGAACTCTTTGCCTGCGGCCCGCACCCCATGCTGGAAGCGGTGGCGAAACTCGCGCGCGAATACGACTTGCCCTGCCAGGTATCGCTGGAAGAATTCATGGCTTGCGCGGTGGGAGGATGTGCGGGATGCACGGTGCAGGTGGAAACCGAGCAAGGCCCGGCCATGAAACGCGTGTGCGTGGACGGCCCGGTGTTCGATGCCTACCGGGTGTTTCCGGCGGCCTGATTAGCCGCATCCACCAACTGCACCATGCCGTGATGCACCACGCGATTGCGGCCGGTCTGCTTGGCCTTATACAGTGCGCGATCGCTGGCCCCGATCAGATCCTCGGGAGAAAACCGGTGGTCCGGCAGAATCGACGCCAGGCCGATACTGGCGGTAACATATTCGGCCACATCCGACCGGGCATGCTCCAGCCGTAACTTCTCAATGGCATCGAACAGCTTTTGCCCGACCAGCCGAGCGCCCTTTTCATCTGTAATATCCAGCACCACGGCAAATTCCTCGCCGCCATAGCGCGCCACGAAATCCGTGGTGCGCGGCAGCTGTTGCTGCAAGGCCTTCGCCACCAGCCTCAGACAGTCATCGCCCTTCAGATGCCCATAGGTATCGTTGTATTGCTTGAAACAATCGATATCGATCATCGCCAGCGACAAGGGGGTCTGGCTACGACAAGCACGGCTCCAGACCTGCTCCAGTACGCTGTCGAAGTAGCGCCGGTTATTCACCCCGGTCAGCCCATCGATGTTCGACATGCGCATCAGCTCCAGGTTTTTCTGTTCCAGGTGCCGCTGACTTTCGCGCAAAGCCTGAAAGGCGGCATCGCGTTGCAGCTTGTTGATATAGGCTCGCGAATGGTAGATGACGCGCGCGATGGTTTCGCGCTTGTCCGGCATCTTGATCAGGTAATCGTTAGCACCGTACTCGAAGGCCCTGGCCTTGAAGTCGACCTGTTCCTTGGTGGACAAAACAATGATGGGAATTTCGGCGGTAACCGGATGACTGCGCAGTTCCTGTAGCAGTTTAAGCCCATCCACATTGGGCATAATCAGATCCAGCAGGATGACCGTGGGCCGCACCGACTGAGCCATGGCAATGACTTCTTCGGGTTCCTGGCAATAATGGAAATCAATACTCGGTTCGTTGAGCAAATCCAGGCGCAAACGCTCCGCCACGATATGCTGATCGTCTACCAGCATCACCATGATTTGAACAGATTGTCCGAGCGCGCCCAGTTCCATGCCCCATTCTCCCGGTCATTCCAGTACCAGAGGTATTTCCAGCTCTATCGACCGGCAAACGCGAGACATTAACTGACGCGTACCGCTGGCAATGAAACGGTAACAGGGAATTCGATAATTTCGTTATGGGATTGGGTTTTAACCCGTCATGGTCGACGGATTTTATCGGCGAACACCTTAATCACGGAACGCCAGGTCAATATCCCCACCAGTACCTGCTGATCATCCACTACGGGGAGGCAGGACACGTGCTGATCATTCAGCATCAGGATGGCATCATGCACGCTTTTATCGACATGGATGGTCACCGGCTTGCGCGTCATGATCTGGTGCGCCGGTTTTTTCAGGGTCGCACGATCGCGCGGCGTTTCACGGGCGGTATTGATATTAGGACTGATATGTTTGAGTAAATCACGGTCGGAAATAATACCCATTACCCGCCGCGATTCTTCCGCCACCACGACCAGGTGGTGAAAGCCACGGGTCTTGAATATGCGCTGCATGGTTTCCAGGCTGTCATCCATGGTGACGCTGACCACGTCGGGATTCATAAAATCACGGATTTGCATCGTTACGCTCTATGGGTTTTTCTTGACGCGCTCCGACACGTTGAAGTTCGTGTCGTCCTTGATCTCCATCTCCAGAATGGCATCACCCAGCTTATCCGGATCTTCTTCCTCCAGCTTGATCATGAGGCGTACTTCATTCGGTGAGTCGGCATGGTGAATGGCGTTGTCGTAACTGATCGCGCCTTCCTTATACAGATTGTAAAGCGCCAGATCGAAGGTAATCATGCCCTGCTGGGTTGAACGCCGCATCAGATCTTTCAGTTTGTGGACTTCACCCGTGCGGATATATTCCGACGCCAACGGTGTATTGATCAACACTTCCACCGCCGGGCGACGCGCACGACCATCTTTCGATGGGATGAGCTGCTGCGCCACAATCGCTTTCAAATTCAATGACAGATCCATCAACAGCTGGTCGCGGCGATCTTCCGGGAAGAAGTTGATAATGCGGTCCAGCGCCTGGTTGGCATTGTTCGCATGCAGAGTGGTCAGACAAAGATGTCCGGTTTCAGCAAAAGCGATCGCATAATCCATGGTTTCCCGGGAACGCACTTCACCGATAAGTATCACGTCGGGCGCCTGGCGCAAGGTGTTACGCAGCCCGATTTCATAACTTTCAGTATCCAGCCCGACCTCACGTTGCGTGATGATCGAACATTCATGCTGATGAATAAATTCGATCGGATCCTCTAGCGTGACGATATGTCCCACCATGTTTTTATTGCGATGGCCAATCATGGCGGCCAGGGAAGTCGACTTACCGGTACCGGTCGCGCCGACAAAGATCACCAGCCCACGCTTGACCAATGCCAGCTCTTTGATAATCGCAGGCAATTGCAGTTCATCGACTTGCGGAATCTTGGTCTCAATGCGGCGCAACACCATGCCGACATTGTTGCGTTGATAAAATGCACTGACGCGAAACCGTCCGAGACCGGATTCACTGAGCGCAAAATTGCACTCATGGGAACGCTGAAATTCTTCACGCTGACCGGCCGTCATGGCCGCATACACATACTCACGCGCCTGTGCCGGGGTCAGCGCGTCCTTGCTGACAGCCATGATCTTGCCATTAATCTTGACGCTGGGCGGCATACCCGCGGTAATGAAAAGGTCCGACGCTTTTTTCTCAACCACCAGTCTTAGCAGCGTAATAAGTTCCATCTTATCTATCAGCTCTAATTATCAAAAAATATCGCTGTCATTGCCTGGAGCAGCGTGACGTGACTCGCAATGACGGTTATGCAGTCTATCTAAATTGTTCTTTATTGGCCGCCTTCGAGCGCGCATCCAGTCGATTCACGATACCCTTCTGCACCAGCTCCAGCAGATTCTGATCCAGCGTCTGCATCCCCATTGCCTGACCGGTCTGGATCGCGGAATACATCTGCGCCACCTTGTCTTCGCGGATCAGGTTTCGAATCGCCGGGGTACCGATCATGATTTCGTGCGCCGCCACACGGCCGCCGCCAGTCTTCTTCAGCAGGGTCTGCGAGATAACCGCACGCAGCGACTCGGACAACATGGAACGGACCATGGATTTTTCCGCCGCCGGGAACACGTCGATGATACGGTCGATGGTCTTGGCCGCGGAACTGGTATGCAGGGTACCGAACACCAGGTGGCCGGTTTCGGCCGCGGTCAGTGCCAGGCGGATGGTTTCCAGGTCACGCATTTCGCCGACCAGAATGATGTCCGGGTCTTCACGCAAGGCGGAACGCAAGGCTTCGGCGAAGCCCAAGGTATCGCGATGTACTTCGCGCTGGTTGATCAGGCATTTCTTGGATTCATGCACGAACTCGATCGGATCCTCGATGGTGAGGATGTGCTCGTAACGGGTTTCGTTAACATGGTTCATCATGCCCGCCAGCGTGGTGGACTTGCCGGAACCGGTTGGCCCGGTGACCAGCACCACGCCGCGCGGCTGATCGGCGATCTCCTTGAAGATCGGCGGACAACCCAGTTCTTCCAGGGTCAGGATCTTGGACGGGATGGTACGGAATACCGCACCGGCACCGCGATTGTGGTTAAAGGCGTTGACACGGAAGCGCGCCAGGTTGGGGATCTCGAAGGAAAAATCCGTTTCCAGAAATTCTTCATAATCCTTGCGCTGCTTGTCATTCATGATGTCGTACACCAGCGAATGGACCTGTTTGTGGTCCAGCGCGGGCACATTGATACGGCGCACGTCGCCGTCGACACGGATCATGGGCGGCAGCCCGGCGGAAAGATGCAAGTCAGAGGCGTTGTTCTTGACACCAAAGGCGAGCAGTTCTGCGATATCCATTCGTTTCCCCTAATTTCTCATGTACCAGCGGCCCCTCGCCGGGTCCGCTTCCCTGTCCCTGTATCGTCCGGGCCATCCCATTATTGAGACAAGCGATTAAAAAGTATAGGGTAGCCGCCTGCAAAACCTGGAAGACCGCCATGCGCGAGCGCGCTCAAACCATTGCCGACCGCCTGACCGAGCTGCACCAGCAGATCGACGACTGGTGTGAACAGTACCGCGAGCAGCCCGCCTGCGCCGAATTACTGGCCGTCTCCAAGACCTTTCCGGTAGAGGACCTGCGCGCGGCCATCGCCGCCGGGCAGCGCCGTTTCGGCGAATCCTACCTGGACGAGGCGCTGGAAAAGATCGCCGAGCTACGAGAGGAAGGTCTCGAATGGCATTTTATCGGCCCGATCCAGTCCAACAAGACGCGCAAGATCGCCGAGCATTTCGACTGGGTGCAGAGCGTCGACCGGCTCAAGATCGCGCAACGCCTGTCCGAGCAGCGCCCGGAGCACCTGCCACCGCTTAACATTTGCCTGCAGGTGAACACCAGTCAGGAAGCGAGCAAGTCCGGCATGACGGTTTCTGAACTTCAGGCAATGGTGAGAGAAGTCAGCCAGCTACCGAGACTTAGGCTGCGCGGTCTGATGGCGATCCCGGCCCGCACCGCTGACTTTGCCGAGCAGCGCGCCGCTTTCGCTGAGTTACGCCAGTTACAGTCTGATCTGATCAGGCAGGGCTATCCGCTGGATACGCTATCCATGGGCATGTCTGGCGACATTGAAGCGGCCATTGCCGAGGGCAGCACACTGGTACGCGTGGGGACGGGGATTTTTGGGGAAAGAGGGAAAAATTGAGCTGACAAGGGTGTTTTTTCGCGTGACTCAAAGTGTTTTGGAACAAGAAAAAACTAACCTTGGAAGCTCATGAAAACTGAATCCTTCGATGGAAAGATTGCCACGACGCTATCGCTCCTCGCAATGACGGTTATCTTCCAAAACGTTGTAGAATTACCGAATGACCCCATATTCAGTGCCTTCTGCAGGGAGTTGAAGCGCTTATGAACGATAAACTCACATTTATTGGCGGCGGCAACATGGCCCACAGCCTGATTGGCGGCCTGATCGCCGATGGTTGCCCAGCGGCCAGCATTCATGTCTCCGACCCCAATCCTTCCCAGCGCGAGCATCTGCAAAAGACCTTTGGTATCCAGACTTACGAGGATAATCTTGCCGCAATCGCCAATGCCGCTACCGTCATCCTCGCGGTCAAACCCCAGATGATGCACCAGGTCGCACAGGGACTGGCGGGAGATCTGCCCGACAAGGCACTGGTCATCTCCATCGCCGCTGGCATTCGCGCTACTGACCTCGACCGCTGGCTCGGCGGCAACCGCGCCATCGTACGCTGCATGCCCAATACACCGGCACTGGTGCAGTCCGGAGCCACCGGATTATTCGCCAACAGCAACGTCACCGAAGAACAACGCAGCCAGGCGGAATCCATCCTGCGCGCCGTGGGCACCACGCGCTGGTGCGAAGAGGAAGCGCAACTGGATGCCGTTACCGCACTGTCCGGCTCGGGTCCGGCCTATTTCTTCCTGATGATGGAAGCCATGGCCGCTGCCGGAGAGGAACTCGGGCTGGACGCCAAGACCGCCCGGCTGCTGACCCTGCAAACCGCCTTCGGTGCGGCCAAGATGGCACTGGAGAGCAAGGAACCGCCGGCAACATTGCGCGAACGCGTTACCTCGCCCGGCGGCACCACCGAACAGGCGCTGAAAGTGTTTGACGAAAACGGCTATCGGGAACTGGTGAAAAAAGCACTGCAGGCCGCGAATGACCGATCCAGGGAACTGGCAGAACAACTGGGAGCACAATAATCCATGGGCAGCACTTATTTCACCAACCCGATTGAATTCATTATCAACACACTGTTCAGCCTCTATGTACTGGTAGTGATGCTGCGTTTCCTGCTGGCCTGGGTGCGCGCGGATTTCTATAACCCGGTCAGCCAGTTTCTGGTCAAGGCCACTAACCCGCTCTTGATTCCGTTGCGCCGTGCCATCCCATCCGTTGGCCGCATCGATGCCTCTGCCGTGGTACTGATGCTGCTGGTGCAAATGATCGGCATCACTTTGATCATGCTGTTGCGTGGCGGTGGCTTTTCTATCTGGGCGATCCTGATACTCAGCCTGCATGAACTGGTTGCGCTGGCGTTCAGCGTGTTTCTGTTCGCGATCATCATCCAGGCAATCCTGAGCTGGGTCAGTCCGCATACCCATAACCCGATGACCGGCCTGCTGTTCAGCCTGACCAACCCGGTGCTGACCCCGTTCCGGCGGCTGTTGCCGCCCGTCTCCGGTCTCGACCTGAGTCCACTTTTGGCCATCCTCGCCATCCAGGTGGCCAAAATGCTGGTGCTGCCGCTGTTCGGCGTACTGCTGAGATGAATGAAGACTGGTACCGCTGGGATGGCGGCGACCTGATTCTGCTACTGCATATTCAACCCAAGGCCCGTAAGGACGAAATCAGCGGTCCGCATGGCGACCGCCTGAAAATACGGATTACCGCCCCGCCGGTGGACGGCAAGGCCAATAAGCACTTGATCAAGTTCCTGGCTGAGAGTTTCGATGTGCCCGCCGCCCGGATTACGCTTGAATCCGGCGATTCCGGCCGCGACAAGCGTGTCCGGATTGCCTCACCCCGCCAATTACCGGAAATCCCTGGATTATTTCGCCCGCAATGAATAAAACGCGACCTTGTGACCCGCTTCACAAGCCGCCACAAAAACTGCCAAATCCTCGCTAACCCGCTGTTTTGTCGCTAAAGAACTTCTGTATTCGGTCGTTAGCCGAGACAGGGGCACGGGCACCTTGCGTGGCCGTGGTGAAAAATTGAGAGGACAAACACCCATGTCGAAGGAATTATTCAGTCAACGCCTGGAAGCCTATGACCACTGGAAGGACGATGTGCTGACCACATTGGAATCCTTTCAACAATGGCTCGACAAGCATGAGATGGATGAAGGCGAATCCGATTTGCGCCTTTACGAAACCATGGAGGCTCTGCGCAAGGACCGCCTGACGCTGGCCTTTGTGGCCGAATTCTCACGCGGCAAGACCGAGCTGATCAACGCCATTTTCTTCGCCAACTATGGCCGACGCCTGCTTCCTTCCGAAGCCGGCCGCACCACCATGTGCCCGAGCGAACTCTTCTACGACAAGACCAGCGAACAGCCCTATATTCGTTTACTGCCGATCGAGACCCGGCGCGACGAAACCTCGATCTCCGATTTCAAAAAGGACCCGGCCCACTGGGTTACCATGCCGCTGGACGTTGCTTCGCCCGACCAGATGGCGGAAACCTTCCGTGAAGTCGTCAAGACCAAGATGGTGCCACTGCAGGTGGCGCGCTCGCTGGGTCTGTATGACGAATCCCAGGATCCCCAGTTCAAGAAAACCGGCACGCATCCAGACATGGTGGAAATCCCCATGTGGCGTCATGCATTGATCAGCTTCCCGCACCCGTTACTGGAGCGCGGCCTGGTCATCCTGGATACCCCGGGCCTGAATGCGCTGGGCAATGAACCGGAACTGACAGTCAGCATGCTGCCCTCGGCGCAGGCCGTGCTGTTCGTGCTGGCCGCCGATACCGGCGTCACCGCTTCCGATCTGGATATGTGGGAACACCATGTGCATGGACATGGCCAGAAGCACAACGGCCACCTGGTGGTCGCATTGAACAAGATCGATACCCTGTGGGACGACCTGAAAGACGAATCCGCGGTCGACAACAGCATCAGCACCCAGGCGCGCAAGGCCGCCGAGCTGCTGCACGTCAAGCCCGACCAGGTATTCCCGCTGTCGGCGCAGAAAGCGCTGGTCGGCAAGGTACGCAATGACCAGAACCTGCTGGCGCGTTCACGCCTGCCCGATCTGGAGAACTTCCTGTCGCAGGAAGTATTGCCCAATAAACTGAATGTGCTGCGCGATCACATCCTGAAGGAAATCGGCGGCCTGCAGAACGAAATCGAAAGCATTCTCTCCGGTCGTCTGCAGCAGACCGAAAAAGAACTTGCCAACCTGGAATCCCTGCGCGGCAAGAACACCGATGTCATCGAGCACCTGATGAAGAAATCGCGCGAGGAGCAGGCGACCTACATGCGCAACGTGGAAAGCTTCCAGGCATCGCGCCGCGTACTGCAGAGACAGGCGAAAGAAATGCTGGATGCCCTGAGTCTTGATGCCTTCGATAAACTGATTAACAACACCCGCAAACAGATGACCGGCGCCTGGACCACGGGCGGACTGCGCAAGGGTATGCAGACCTTTTTTGACGGTGCCCGCGACACCATGGACCAGGTTTTCGATCAGGGCCAGCAGACCCGTAACCTGATTCGCGCCACCTACAAGAAGTTCCATGAGGAACACGGGCTGCCAGAAATGCGCCCCAAGGTGTTCTCGGTTGAGCAGTACCACATGGATTTGCAAAAGATGCTGGACGATGCCGAAAGCTTCCGCAGCAGCCCGGTAACGGCCATGACAGAACAAAGTTTTGTCATCAAGAAATTCTTTATCTCACTGGTATCGAATGCGCGCAGCATCTTCTTCCGCGCCAACCAGGAAGCCGACGCCTGGTTGAAGGAAGTCATGAATCCTCTGGTGCAGCAAATCAAGGACCACAAGCGCGTAATGGAAAAGCGCCTCGATACACTGCGCCGCATTAATGAATCCCGCGACACCCTGGAAATCAAGATCACCGAACTGCGGGCCTCGTACGAGGAACTCAAAACCGATCTGGAAACCATCGCCGGATTACGCGAAGTACTGGAGCGGCCGCTACCCGATGCTGAAGAAGTACAGCATCCACGCGTGGCAACGGGGTAATTCCACAGCCAACGCCCAGAATTCAAAGCCGGCCCTGTGCCGGCTTTGTTATTTAAGCAAGCACTTATAGTGATTGAAATCAGCACCCATCGGCTATACTTTTCTGTAAACACAAAAAAGGAGGCAGTGCATGCGTTACTGGTATAAATCCGTTCGATATCTGGCAGCGACATTGTTGCTAATGGTTTCAGCGCTGGCACAGGCTGAAAATTCATCCGACTTTGGCGACTTCGTCGTTCACTACAACGCCTTTAACACCGACATTCTTTCTCCCAAGGTAGCCCAGGAATACAGCATCAAGCGAAGCAGTAATCGTGGCATGCTGAATGTCGTGGTATTGCGCAAGGTACTGGAAGCGCCCGGCCAACCGATGGAGGCAAAAGTAACCGGCACCACCACCAACCTGGTCGGCACGCAAAACACGCTGGAGTTTCGTGAAATCCGCGAACCGAACGCGATCTACTACATTGCCGAGTTTGGCGTAACCAATGAAGAAATCCTGGTATTCAACATCGAGGCAAAAGTCGACGAAAGCAATGAAGTCATGTCGGTGCGCTACCGCAAGCAATTCTTCACCCGCTGACCCGGTTACACTTTCCAGACCGCCCGCGTTATTGCGCGGGCTTTTTTATGCCAGACTGTTTTTAATCGGCCAGTACAGGGTGTAAAGCCCGAACAGCACGACCAGGCCGCCGGCAATGGCCCGGGTCGCGCGGTGTTGCAACCAGCGTACAAGATGCCCCGCCATCAACCCGAACAACAGCAGATTCGGTAAGGTACCCAGACCGAAGCCCAGCATTAACAATGCCCCCTGTTGCGCACTGCCGCTGCTTAACGACCAGATCAGCACACTATAAACAAGACCGCACGGTAACCAGCCCCAGACCAGACCCGCCGCAAACCCGTCAGCCACTTTTGTCACCGGCATGAAACGACGGCCCAGTGGCTCGATCAAATTCCAGGTATGCTTACCCAGTTGTTCCAGGCGGGTTAAACCTGTCCACCATTGACCGAGATACAGACCAAGTATCACCATGAACAGACCAGCAATGATCTGTAACACGAGCTGCGCCTCGCGCAGACCGCTCCAGTGCGCCGCCATCGCGCCCACGCCACCCATCAACGCACCGGCAATAACATAACTGCTGATACGACCCAGGTTATAACTGATGAGGATCGGCAGGCGCGAGGCATTCTGCGGCAGGGTCATACTGATAGCGCCGACAATGCCACCGCACATCCCGGCGCAATGCACGCCGCCGAGCAGGCCAACCAGAAAGGCGGCGAGGAAACTAACGTCAGTTAGCACTATTACTCACTCACAACACTCACAAATCAATCTCCGTAACACAACAGAACCACGTCATCCCGGCGAAAGCCGGGATCCAGGAGACCTGCAGTAACCACTGGATTCCGGCCTGCGCCGGAATGACGAAACTCTTTACTGCTAATGAGGTTTCATACAAGCACATTAATCAGGCAACACCCAGTCATAATCCATGATCAGCGGTGCATGATCCGAAAAGCGCCGGTCTTTATAAATCCGCGCCTTTTGCACGGCATCCCTCAGCCCGGGCGTCACTACCTGGTAATCAATCCGCCAACCCACATTCTTATCCCAGGCCTGGCCGCGATTCGACCACCAGGTATATTGCTCATCGCGCTGATCCACGACACGGAAGGCATCCACCCAGCCGGCTTTATCAAACAACTCGTCCATCCAGGCGCGCTCTTCCGGCAGGAAGCCCGAGTTCTTCTGATTGCCACGCCAGTTTTTGATATCCAGCTTGGTGTGGGCAATATTCCAGTCGCCACAAATAATGTATTCGCGCTGCTTGCGCCTGAGTTTTTTAAAGTAGGGCGTCAGGCGATCCATCACTTGAAATTTCACCTGCTGGCGAAACTCACTGGATGAACCGGACGGCAGGTACAACGACACAATACTCAGCTTGCCCACCTGCACTTCGATGTAGCGGCCTTCCCGGTCAAACTCCGGCCAGTTGAGTCCGATGATGACATTGTCCGGCTGCAGCCGACTGTAGATTGCCACCCCGCTGTAGCCCTTCTTTTCGGCATCGTGGTAATAGCAGTGAAACGCCTTCGGATGATACAGCGGCTCGGCCAGCTGATGCTCCTGCGCCTTGGTTTCCTGAATGCAGACGAAATCGGCTCGCTGCCGCGCCAGCCAGGTATAGAAACCCTTTCGCGCCGCGGAGCGAATACCGTTGGTGTTAATACTGATTACGCGCATGTTTTTCTCATTGCTGGTCAGAGCGTGTATCATACCCGACTCTTTCCACCAGGTTCCCCGGAGCTTTCGCCATGCAAGACTATCAACGTGAATTTCTGCAATTTGCCATCGACAACGAGGTGCTGCGCTTTGGAGAATTCACGCTGAAATCCGGGCGCATCAGCCCTTATTTCTTCAATGCCGGGCTGTTCAACCATGGCGCACAGCTGGCCAGGCTGGGTCGTTATTACGCGGCCGCCATTGTCGATTCCGGCATCGAGTTCGACGTCCTGTTCGGCCCCGCCTATAAAGGCATCCCGCTGGCCGCCGCCACCGCTATCGCACTGGCCGATCACCATGGCCGCGACGTGCCTTATTGCTTCAATCGCAAGGAAGCCAAGGACCATGGCGAAGGCGGTAACCTGGTCGGCGCACCGCTCAAGGGCAAGATCCTGATCATCGATGACGTTATCACCGCCGGCACCGCCATTCGCGAATCCTTCGACATCATCAATGCCGCGGGTGCATCGGCGGCCGGCGTTATCATTTCACTGAACCGGCAGGAACGCGGCAAGGGCGACCGCTCGGCGATCCAGGAAGTCGAGGAAGATGCCGGTATTCCGGTGATTAGCATTGTCGCGCTGGAACAGTTGATTGCATACATGCAGGAGAAAGGTGACAACGACAAGGTCGCCGCGATGCAGGCCTATCGCAACGAATACGGCGTCTAATTTATTTTTTGTTAATTTGCGGGCAAGCCCACTCCTACAACGTTCTTGTCACCACCCGTAGGAGCGGCCTTGGCCGCGAACATCACCGCCCAATAATCAGCGCCGCGCCAACCAGCAGCGTAATCACTTCATAACCTCGCTTGATCCAGCGATTGCCCTTGGCGATCGCCAGATGCGCACCGGCATAGCCGCCAAGCAGCGAACCGGCTATGAGCGCCGGTAACCAGGGCCAGTGAATCTCGCTCAAAAAACCGAGCGTCAGCGCACCCGTGCCGTTCCAGAACAGACCGACCAGCACCAGCGTATAGGCCACCGCACGTTTGTAATCCAGCCCGAACCAGCCGACCAGCCACAGGGTGACGAACAATCCCGTACCGGAGGTAAGCGAGCCGTTCAGGATACCTATGAAAAACAGCACCAGCCCACCAATGACGTAACCCCTACCATCACGGTGCCTGTCTTCACTGGCCAGCCCGAGTTTTTTGTTGAACGCCGAATACAGGCCGAGTCCCATGGTCAGCAGCCCCAACGCCACTTCGGCTGCCCGGTCCGGCACGCGTAAAATGATGTTCGCGCCGACAAAAACGCCAGGCATTCCAGCCACTAACATAAGCCAGACCATCCCGGCAGAGAGACTGCGTTCCCTCAAGTGCCTCAGGGTCGCGCCGATACCCAATGCAACAGTGGCAATTTTATGGGTCGCCAGCGCAATACTGAACGGCAGCCCCAGAAAGATCAGCAGTGGCAGCTGAATTAGCCCCGCGCCACCTCCCGCAAAAGCGGAAAACAGATTAGCCAGGAACGACACCACCAGCAGAATGAGTTGATCCACGAAATTCATCAGGGCAATTCAGCTCGGATTCATTGAAAAAATGTTACTGTGGCTATAGTTATGACGAGGATGAAAGGAAAGGTTCGAAGTATGCAGCGCACCGCATGGAAAAGCACCCTGTTAATGCTCCTTGGTCTGGGCATCACGCTCAGCGCCCCGATTGCCGAAGCCCGCATGTACAAGTGGCAGGACGAGAATGGCAAATGGCATTACGGCGACAAGATCCCACCTGAATACGCTGACAAGGAACGCAAGGTTCTCAACAAGCAGGGCGTACAGGTCGATACGCTGGAGCGCGCCAAAACCGACGAAGAGCTGGCCGAGGAACAACGCCTGGCAGAGGAAAAGCGGCTGGAAGAAGCCCGTGTCGCTGAACAGAAAGCGCATGACCGTATGCTGCTGGCCACTTTCACCAGCGAGGACGACATGGTCATGACCCGCGACGGCAAGATTACGGCCATCGATAGCAACATCCGCGTGACCAATGGGCGTATTGAAAATATCGAGGAATCACTCTCCCAATACACCCGGGAAGCGGCCAACCTGGAACGTGCAGGCAAGCCCGTACCGGATTCGCTGCATGAAAAAATCCTGACCTCGCGCGCGCAGATTCAGCGCTACCTGGACTATATCGCCAGCAAACGCCTGGAGCAGGAACAGATCCGCGCGAAATTCGAGTCCGACATCAAACGATTCCGCGAACTGAAAATGGGGTCAGGCGTTCACGCTACCCCTTGATCAGGGTACCGACACCCTCGTCGGTAAACAGCTCGACCAGTACAGCGTGCGCCACCCGGCCGTCGACGATATGCGAGGCCTTCACCCCGGACTGTACCGCATCCAGCGCGCAGCGAATCTTCGGCAGCATGCCCCCGTAAATGGTGCCATCCGCAATCAGCGAATTCACATCCGTCGACGACAGACCCGTCAACAGCTTGCCTTCTTTATCCAGCAACCCCGCCGTGTTGGTCAGCAACATGAGTTTTTCCGCCTGTAGCACACTGGCAATCTTACCGGCGACCAGATCGGCGTTGATATTATAGGAGTGTCCTTCATCGCCCACGCCAATTGGCGCAATAACCGGAATAAAGTGACTGCTGACCAGCGTATTCACGATTGCCGTATCAATGCTGGACACCTCGCCCACATGCCCAAGATCAATAATCTCCGGGGCCTTCAATTCAGGTGAATTGCGCTCCAGCGTCATCTTGCGCGCCCGGATCAGACCACCATCCTTGCCGGTCAGTCCTACCGCGCAACCGCCATGCTGGTTAATCATGTTCACGATCTCTTTATTCACCAGACCGCCGAGCACCATCTCGACCACGTCCATGGTCTCGGCATCCGTCACCCGCATGCCTTCGATAAAGGTGGATTCCTTGCCGATGCGCTGCAGCAGCTGGCCAATTTGCGGGCCGCCGCCGTGCACCACCACCGGATTGATCCCAACCAGCTTCATCATCACGATATCGCGCGCGAAACCTTCCTTGAGATCTTCGTCGACCATGGCATTACCACCGTACTTGATGACCACGGTTTTGCCACGGAAACGCTGGATATAGGGCATGGCCTCGCTCAGGACATGCGCGACATTCTGTGCTTTCTCAGCACTCAAACTCATGATGAAGAACCTTTGAAAGAATAACCTGGAGGAAATTATAGTGTAGGAGCGGCCTTGGCCGCGAATGGTTCGCGAGCAAGCTCGCTCCTACATCGAAATCAGAACGGCAATTTCAGACTGGGATCGGCGGACAACAGGGCATCGCGGAACAGATTCTGAATTTCAGCCAGCGCATCCGCATCATTGCCTTCGAAACGCAACACCAGGCTTGGCGTTGTATTCGAAGCACGCACCAGCCCCCAGCCGTTGGGGAAATCGGCACGCAGTCCGTCAATCGTAGAGATATCCGCGCCCGGGAAATTCGCCGTGCCAAGGAAACTGGCCATAATGCCCTCGGGCTGCCCTTCCTCGAGAGGAATCGTCAGCTCGGGTGTGTTGACCCCGTCGGGCAGTACACCAAATACGGAAGCCGAGGCGCGGTGATCATCAGCCAGGATTTCGATCAGCCGGGCAGCCGAGTAGAGCGCATCGTCGAACCCGTACCAGCGTTCGCTAAAGAAGATGTGACCGCTCATTTCACCGGCCAGCAGGGCACCCGTTTCCTTGATCCGCGCCTTGATCATGGAATGACCCGTGCGCCACATTTCCGGACTACCGCCGAAATCGCGAATGATCTTCGCCAGATGACTGGAGCATTTCACGTCGTAAATGATATCCGCGCCAGGATTGCGACTCAGCACATCCATGGCCAGCAACATCAGCAGACGATCGGGCCAGATGATATTACCGTCCGAATCGATCACCCCGAGACGATCGCCGTCGCCATCAAAGGCGATACCGATATCCGCACCCTGCGCGGTCACGATATCGATCAGTGTCGCCAGATTTTCCGGCTTGGCCGGATCGGGATGATGATTGGGGAAACTGCCGTCCACATCGCAGAACAACTGGGTTACGGTGCAGCCCAGAGCTTCAAACAGGCGCGGCGCGACGGCACCGGCCACACCGTTACCACAGTCGATAACCACTTTCATCGGCCGCGATACGGTGACATCCTTGGTGATACGTGCAATGTAATCATCGATCACATCGACCGCTTCCAGTTCGCCCTTGCCTTCCGAGAACCGCTGGGCCTCGATACGGTTGCGCAATCCCTGAATCGCATCCCCGGACAAAGTCTGCCCGGCGATCACGATCTTGAAGCCGTTGTAGTCCGGTGGATTATGGCTACCGGTAACCATCACGCCCGACTGGGTGTCGAGATGATGCGTGGCAAAATAGAGTACCGGCGTCGGCACCATGCCAATGTCTTTCACATTGACCCCGGACGCACGAAGACCGCGAATCAGCTCATCGGACAAATCCGGGCCGGACAAGCGGCCATCGCGCCCGACGATGACACTCTGTTCACCGAGCGCCAGTGCCTCGGAACCGACGGCCTTGCCAATCTGGAACACCACCTCGGGCGTCAGGGTTTTGCCCACTACGCCACGGATGTCGTAGGCACGAAAGATACTCGGATCGGGACCAGCACTGGTTCCAGACGGGGTCATATCCAGCAGATGCGAATCCAGGCCATCATCCTGTTCCGGCGCCGCCATGGCGCTATCATCCAGCACGCCGAAGTCGGAAGCCGAATCGGGAATGACGGGCGCCTTTGACTTGGCAGGCGCTGCCGGTACCGGGGCCAACCCGGCCTGCAGGGGATCAGCCCCTCCGCCCGCCGCTGCCGCAACCGCCGCACGCTTTGCATCTCCCGAGCCGAACAGTCGTAACACGGCCACGATTGCGGAACGATTTTCCTTCAGCTGCAGCCTGTAGTCTTTCTTCATCCGTCCGGACTGACCGTCGCGCACGGCAGAGAAAATCGTGGTCTGGTCGTTCTTCAGCATGGCCACATACCAGCGCAACAACAGGAACACCGCCAGGGTAAAGAGCGCAATCGCCGAACCGGCCACGATCACCAGGCCTATCGGATCACCCGCGACACCACCCTGCTCGCCCCAGTAAGCCACCTGCCAACGGGAGCCGCTGACATTCACTGTAACCAGCGGGTCTCCATCGCGCAGCCCATGCGAACCCCGCTTGGCCAATGTCACTGGGTTGTTGTTGATGGTTTGCCAGATTTCGCCATAGCCGCGTGCATTCTTGGCACTGTCAATGGCCGTCTGCAGCAACGTCACCGGCAGGCTCACCATCAGGTGCCCGACGATGCGACGACCGCTGGTATCCAGAATCCGACGCACCAGGTTGATGTGTTGCTGGGGAGTATTGGAAAGATGGACTTCAGCCGGCGGCGGCGCTTCCTTGGTCTCGGCCTCGCGCAGCATATCCAGCGCCGCGTAACTGATCGGCGGGGAGGCATTCATATCGACCTCGTCCAGCCCCGGCGGCAGAATGCGCACGCGCACCGCTTTCGGGAACAGGTAGGCCAGTTCGGCCTCCTTGCCCTGCAGTTCCTCGTATGCCCCGCGCTCGGCGATGGAAATGATCTCGGGATCGCGAACCAGGAGGTCCATTTTCTCACTGCGCTGCTGAACCATGTCCGCGACACTGGCGGCGAGGTTATCGGCAGTCAGCTGCATTTCGCGTTCGCGGCTGTCGGCAACAGTGCTGACGGCCTGCGACTGAAACAGAAAACCCGTGACAAAGATGGCGATACCGCCCAGCAGCACCAGCAGCACACCCAGCTGCAGAAACCCGTACTTGGCCGGCGGCATGGTCTCCACGGTCACTTCAGCGGTATCTTTGAACTCTTTTTCGCTTTTTTTCAGAGGGAGTTTTAACTTCATGGCCATGTTTGGCGATATCTCGCGTCCTGTCGATGATATTTATAGATAAAGGGTTAGCGTTCAGTCCGGGGAAAAACTTAGCCTCAGGCACGCCCCGTGTGACCGAAGCCACCAGCCCCGCGCTCGGATTCCGTGAACTCTTCCACCCGTTCAAAGGCAGCTCGCACCACCGGCACGAACACCAGTTGCGCAATTCGCTCGCCTGGCTGAATAGTAAAGGCCGTACTGCCACGGTTCCAGCAGGAAACGAAGATCTGTCCCTGGTAGTCGGAATCGATCAGCCCCACCAGGTTCCCCAGCACGATGCCGTGCTTATGCCCCAGCCCGGAGCGCGGCAGGATCACGCTGGCCAGTTCCGGGTCTTCCATGTGAATCGCGATCCCGGTCGGGATCAGTTCCGTCTGGCCGGGCGCCAGCTCCAGGTCACTGTCGAGACAGGCCCGCAAATCCATACCGGCGGAACCATCGGTCGCGTAATCGGGTAACGGGAATGCCGTGCCAAGACGGTCGTCGAGAATCTTAAGTTGAACCTTGCGCATGGTGTGAGACATCTTCCCCTGAGTGTAATTGTGTTTGGGTTATTGCATAGCGATCAGCAATGATCGTTATCAGCTGATCGGCGAGTTGTTGTTTATTGGCCCGTGGGAGTACCGCGCGACCACCCTCCCAGAACAGGCTCAACGCATTATCCTCGCGCTCGAAAGCCTGCCCCTGGCTGACGTCGTTGGCAGCAACCATATCCAGCCCCTTGGCGAGACGTTTTTTCTGCGCATGTTGTTCCAGCGCCTCGGTCTCGGCGGCAAAGCCGACACAGAACGGACGCTCAGCCCGCGCGCTTACCTCGGCCAGAATGTCCGGGTTGCGGGTCAGCGCCAGTTCAAGACTGGCCTCGGTTTTCTTGATCTTCTGTTCGGCAACCTCGGTCGGCCGGTAATCGGCAACGGCCGCGGCGGCAATAAAGATCGCGCAACCCGGCATTTCACTCATCGCGGCGGCATGCATCTGTTCGGCCGTTTCGACCTGAATCATCCGCACCCGCTCGGGCGCGGCCAGCGATGTCGGCCCGCTGACCAGTATCACCTCGGCTCCGGCCTCGCGGGCCGCCCGGGCGATGGCATACCCCATCTTGCCAGAGCTGCGGTTACTCAGGTAACGCACCGGATCAATCGGCTCGCGCGTCGGTCCGGCCGTGATCACCACCTTCTTGCCCGCCAGTCGACCGCTTTCAAAAGACGCCGCCAGCCGCGCGGCGATCCCGGCAGGCTCTTCCATCCTGCCCGGCCCGACATCGCCGCAGGCCTGCTCGCCTGTCGCCGGTCCGATCAGCGTCACGCCGCGATCCTGCAGTGTTTTAACATTAGATTGGGTCGCCGGATGCGACCACATAGCCTGGTTCATGGCGGGGGCAACATACAAGGGCGCGCGACTCGCCAGCACCAGGGTGCTCAGCAGGTCATCCGCCAGTCCCTGCGCCAGCCTGGCAAGGGTGTTGGCCGATGTGGGCGCAATCAGAATGGCATCGGCCCAGCGCGCCAGCTCGATATGCCCCATGCCGGCCTCGGCCGCGCTATCCATCAGCTCGTGGCGTACCGGGTGACCCGACAGGGCCTGGAAAGTCATGGCGCCGACAAATTGCTGTGCATTGCGGGTCATCACCACCCGCACATCGGCACCGGCCTGTTTCAGCAGGCGCAACAACTCGGCCGCCTTGTAGGCCGCCACGCCACCGGAAACACCAAGCAAAATACGTCGTTGAAAGAGGGCTTTCATGTGCGGGCAGTGTAGCAAAGTTACCCCCCGGACGCGCCTTTCTTTACATCGATGACACATTTCGTGTCCAATCTCCGGACCGACAATTCGAACCTTATGACACGGAGGTCATAACCCATGGCAATCACCGATTGGCCGACGGACGAGCGTCCGCGCGAAAAACTCCTGAACCTGGGACCGGAAGCCTTGTCCGACGCGGAACTGCTGGCGATATTTCTGCGCACCGGCATTGCCGGCACCAACGCGGTGGAACTGGCGCGCCAGTTACTCTCCCGGCATGGCGGCCTGCGCCCGCTGCTGAATCTGGATCAAGCCCAGTTTTGCCAGGCTCGGGGACTCGGCAACGCCAAGTATGTGCAGCTGCAGGCCGCCCTGGAGATCGGCCGCCGCCACCTGCATGCCCGCCTGCAGGACCGCACGGGTCTGTCGAACCCGGAAGACACCCGCCATTACCTCAAGCTGCGCCTGCGCGACCGGCACAAGGAAGTGTTTTCCTGCCTGTTTCTGGATAACCGCCACCGGGTGATCGCCTTCGAGGAACTGTTCCAGGGCACCATCGACGGCGCGGCCGTGCATCCACGCGAAGTGGTACGGATGGCGCTCAAGCACAATGCCGCTGCCGTGATCGCCGCCCACAACCACCCGTCCGGCGTGGCCGAACCCAGCGCCGCCGACATCGCCATTACCCATCGCCTGAAAGAGGCGCTGGGTACGGTGGATATCCGTTTCCTGGATCACTTTGTGATTGGCGACGGTGACCCGGTTTCCCTGGCGGAACGAGGGTTAATGTAGAGAAATCAATCAACTAGCTACCGGACATGCTCTCCCTCGCGGCTAACTCGGATTGCGTGTCACCGCGCAATTGCCTCGGACAGCAGCCGCTTACATCAATCATGCCCGGTAGCCAGTCCGCAAAATAATCTCAGGCTTGCCGCCACAAAGCGCTTCTGACATAATGCGCGGCTCTCTGAGGGCCTGATTCAGTTCCGGCCGATAGAAACGAAATTTAGGAACAAGACCATGTCACAAGTTTGCCAGGTTACCGGGAAACGCCCCATTACGGGCAACAACGTTTCTCACGCGCACAACAAAACGCGTCGCCGTTTTGTGCCCAATCTGCACACCCACCGCTTCTGGGTGGAAAAGGAACAGCGTTTCGTGAAACTGCGTGTTTCCTGCAAGGGTATGCGCATCATCGACAAGAAGGGTATCGAAACCGTTCTGGACGAAATCCGCGCCCGCGGCGAAAAGGTGTAAGGAGATAGACCATGGCAAAGAGCGCACGTGACAAGATCAAGCTGGTCTCTTCAGCAGGCACCGGCCACTTCTACACCACGGACAAGAACAAGCGTAACACTCCGGACAAGATGGAAATGCGCAAGTACGATCCCGTGGTTCGCAAGCACGTAATGTACAAGGAAGCCAAGATCAAGTAAGGATCAGGCAGCCACAAAAAACCCGGCCATTGATGCCGGGTTTTTTATTGCCGCTCGCGAGCAAGCTCGCTCCTACAGAAAAACCTACACCGCCGGCTGCGGCATCAGGCTATAGCCTTTCAAGCGTCCCGCAAACTCCTGCAATGCCTTGATACCGGTCGCTTCCGCCTGCGCACACCATTCCTGCAGTGCCTTGACCAGCTGTTCATGCGATGTTGCCTTGCGGTTCCAGATGGCCTGCAGCTTCTCACGATACTGATAGACCACCGCCAGCTGTTGGTAGTTCTTCAACAGGTCACCGAGACGTTTACGCGCCGACTCGTCCATCAGGCTCTGTTCGCGGATTACCAGCCGTCTGGCCTGCGCCATCATGGTTTTGCAGGATTGATCCGCGCTGCGCCACTCCTCTTTCAGCACCGGCAGCATCACGTCCTTCGCGTAATGCGCCATCACATCCAGCTGGTTACGCACCACCGCACGCACGGTCTCCAGGTCAACGCTCTGCTTGGCATCCGCGTAATAACCCTGCGGCGCGACCTTTTTCACCTTCGCCAGGCCGACAATCTCCAGGCTGCGAATATAAAGCCAACCGATATCGAACTCCCACCACTTGGAAGACAGCTTGGCTGAACTCGAGTAGGCGTGATGGTTGTTGTGCAGCTCTTCACCGCCAATCAGGATTCCCCAGGGCGAAATATTAGTCGACATGTCGCGGCTTTCGAAATTGCGGTAACCCCACCAGTGTCCCAGGCCGTTAATGACGCCCGCCGCAAAGAACGGAATCCAGATCATTTGCACCGCCCAGATCGTCAGACCCGCCGCACCGAACAGTGCCAGATCGATCAACAGCATGATACTGATGCCCAGCATCGGGCGGAGGCGATAGACATGCCGCTCCAGCCAGTCATTCGGCGTACCCTGGCTGTATTTATCAAGGGTTGCCTGATTCTTCGCTTCCTCGCGGTAGAGTTCCGCGCCGCGCCACAGCACGGTATCGATCCCCTTGCACTTGGGGCTGTGCGGATCGGCCTCGGTTTCGCAGGCCGCGTGATGCTTGCGGTGGATCGACACCCATTCGGCGGTCACCATACCGGTGGTCAGCCACAGCCAGAAACGGAAAAAATGGCTGGGCAGGGCATGGAGCTCGAGCGCGCGATGCGCCTGGTGGCGGTGCAGAAAAATCGTGACACTGGCGATGGTAATGTGGGTCAGAGCCAGTGTGATGAGAATAAGCGCCCAGACGGGCAGATCCAGAAAGCCGTGCGCCAGCAGGCCGATCAGAACGTCTTGCATGAATTAAAGTCTCGCTTGTCTTACGGGCCAGCCACTCTACCACAGGCATCCGATGGTAATCTTACCGCTTATCGAATTTAACAAATTGTCACTTTCGCCGTTACGCTTGCAGAGAGCAGGTCGCCAGCCTACCATCGAGCGGCCTGAGGATAGGAAGCCCACTGATAATGCAAGACATTTTTATTGGCAGACAGCCCATTTTCGACCGCAACCTGAAGGTCTACGCCTACGAGTTGCTGTTCCGCTCAGGTAACGCCAATCGCGCCCAGATCATCGATGGCGACCAGGCCACTTCCAAGGTCATCAGCAATGCCTTCATCGAGTTTGGCCTGGATGAAATCGTGGGGAACCGCCTGGCGTTTCTCAACCTGACACGCAGTTTTCTTACCGGCGGCGTGGATATTCCGCTGCCGCGCGACCGGCTGGTACTGGAGATCCTCGAAGACATCACACCGGATGACAGCATCATCCAGGGTGTCGAGAAATTAAAACAAGGCGGTTACAAGTTGGCGCTGGACGACTTCCTGTATCGCGAGGAACTCAAACCACTGATCCCCTTCTGCGAGATTATCAAGATCGACATCATGCCCATGGATGAACAGCAGATTCGCGAGCATGTCGAGTTGTTGAAACAATACCCGGTCAAGCTGCTTGCGGAAAAAGTGGAAACCTCGGCGGAATACGACTTCTGTCATGATCTCGGCTTCGACTATTTCCAGGGCTATTTCCTGTCCCATCCGGAAATCGTCAAGGGCAAGGAGATAACGCCCAATGGACTCGCCACCGTGCGCCTGCTGGCCCAGTTACAGGATCCGGAAATCACTGCGGAAAAACTCGAGGGACTGATCAGCCAGGACGTGGGGCTGAGCTTCAAGCTGCTGCGCTATATCAATTCCGCCTTCTTCTCTTTCTCAAAGAGTATCGAATCCATCCGCCAGGCCGTGGTCTATCTGGGCACGTCGGCACTCAAGACCTGGGCCACCCTGCTGGTATTCTCCGGCGTGGAAGACAAACCGCATGAGTTAATGACGCTGGCCATGCAGCGCGCCAAGATGTGTGAACTGCTGGCTGAAAACGCAAAGCAGAAAAACGCTGAAACCTATTTCACCGTCGGCCTGTTTTCCGCGGTTGAAGCGCTGCTGGAAATCCCCTTGAAAGATATTCTGAACAACCTGCCCTTCAGCAGCGAGGTCAAAACCGCGTTAATAGAACAACGCGGCCCCTATGGCGAAGCTTTAAAGTGCGTGCTCGCCTTTGAACAGGCCAACTGGCAGGATGCCAGATACGACAACCTGGCAACAACGCAAATCTCGGAAGCTTACGTCAGCGCCACCAAGTGGGCGGACGCCTCAGTCAGCGCATTACGCACCTGATAGTCATTGAAATGCCATACAACATCCATCACGCGCAAGGAAGCGCCACGAACAACAAGGAATCGTTATGTCCAGCCTGCAACCCATCGAGCTAATTACTTCAAAGATACTTGTCATACGCAATCAAAAGGTCATGATCGATTCCGACCTTGCCGAACTCTATGGCGTCCCCACCAAGAGACTTAACGAACAGGTCAAACGTAATCCCGCTCGCTTTCCGAACGATTTCATGTTTCAGCTCACGGAAACGGAAAAACAAGAGGTGGTCGCAAATTGCGACCACCTAGATAAACTCAAGTTTTCAAAGACATTACCATTCGCCTTCACCGAACACGGCGCCATTCAGGCGGCAAACGTTCTGAATTCGCCGCAGGCCGCCGAAGTTGGCGTTTATGTCGTCCGCGCATTTGTGCGGCTTCGTGAATTACTTGCTTCCAGCAAAGAACTGGCACAGCGGCTGGACGAGCTGGAGCAGCGTATCGAGCGTAAGCTGGAAACTCATGACCAGGCCATAACCGGATTAATCAAAACCTTGAGGCAGATGATGGCACCAAATGAGACGAAGAAACGGCCAATTGGATTTATTCATCCGAAAGACGACGCTTCATAAATCACGATTGTCTTTCTCAAGAAAAAGATTACCAGCCCCGGCAACCCGCGCATTCCACCCCGGCGCTATATACGTTGTCGCAACCGCCTCAACGATTAACGCGGGCCCGGTTAGTTCCTGACCTTCAGCCAGGTCATTGCGTTGCCAAACCGGTACAGCTTGCTCGACACCATAGACCGCCACATGATCGACCGGCTGGCCGGAAACAGAACACAACCTGGATAACTCAACTTTCGGATCTTCCGCCCGCACCGCAACCCGCGCATTCACCAGCGCCACCGGCTCTTCCAGGCGATGTCCATAACGCTGCTCATGCGACGCATGAAATTCTTTTACAGTTTGATCTTTGTCCTGCCAGGGAATATTCAGCGTAAAACTCTGCCCCTGGTAACAAAGATCAAGACTGCGCTCGATCGACAAGCGCTGTTCGACCTGACCTTCCGCCAGCAATGCCGCCACGCCTTCCTTGGCCATGGCATCAAAAACTGCGTTTAATTCATCCGTATCGATTTCATCCAGCCGTCGAGAAAGGGTTCTGGATAACTGTCGACCCGGTGGCGTCACCAGCATGCCAAACGCGGACAGCACACCGGCATGCATCGGCACCAGGGCTTTATCCATGCCCATGGCTTCCGCCAGCGCGCACACATGCAGACCACCGGCACCGCCAAACGACGTCAACACATACTCACGCGGATTTTCGCCGCGATTCACCGAAATAACCCGCAACGCGCGCGCCATGTGCTCATTGGCCAGCGCAACAATACCCGCTGCCGCCTCTTCAATGGCAACCGCCAACTGATCGGCCAGCTGTTTCACCGCATGACGCGCGGCTGTTACATCAAGCCGCAAACTACCACCCAGTGACGCGCTTGAAGGCAAGCGCCCCAGCACCAGGTTTGCATCGGTCACCGTCGGCTCGACTCCACCATTGCCGTAACAGGCTGGCCCGGGCATTGCGCCCGCCGACTCCGGTCCAACCTGCAACAGGCCACCGGCATCGACACGCGCAATCGAGCCGCCACCGGCGCCAATGGTATGCATGTCCACCATCGGCACCGCGACGGGATAATCGCCAATTGAGGATTCGTTGGTCAATCGCGGTCGCCCCTCGATCAGGGCAACGTCTGTCGACGTGCCGCCCATATCAAAGGTAAGCAGCTTGTCGCAGCCCGCCAGTTGGCCAATGTAACGTGCTCCCATCAGGCCGCCCGCAGGCCCGGACAACAACAAATGCACTGCCAGCTCACCCGCCTGGGTCGCACTCGCGGTTTCGCCACTGCTTTGCATCACAGCCACCGGCGCG
Organism: Thiohalobacteraceae bacterium; assembly: GCA_041592335.1. Lineage (GTDB taxonomy): Bacteria > Pseudomonadota > Gammaproteobacteria > Thiohalobacterales > Thiohalobacteraceae > JBFHQE01. Next base: position 92,143 of record JBFHQE010000008.1, read on the forward strand.
GGCGACACACCTTGTTCCAGGCGTCTGAGATAACCCTGCACCAGCGGCCCGACATAGGCATTGAGAAAAGTCGCCATGCCGCGCTCGTATTCCCGGTACTCGGGCAACACACGCGACGAACGTGAAATAAAAATGCCGCCAGGGATCGCCGCCTCGATACGGCGCTCCGCCTCGTCATTCAAATAGGAAAACAGCAGATTAATGGCAACGGCTTGCGGCTGTAATGTTTCCAGCTGTTGCTGCAACGCGATCAGATCCTGTTCCGTCAGGGGTTCGAGCCACTCTCCCTGGGCATTGAGACGTCCACCGGTTTCCAGGCATAACTCGGCAGGCACCGGTGGCCGTTGTTGCACAGGCTGCAGGTTATACAGCTCGCGCCGGTTTTGTCGGCCGATGGTCAGCACATCGCCCAGACCGCGATTGGCGATATAGGCGGTACGCACGCCCTTGCCTTCCAGCACGGCGTTGGTTGCAACCGTGGAACCATGGATCAAACGATACTGTCCGACATCCAGACCCAGTTCCCGAATACCCTGCAGAATGGCCTGCTCGGGTGCATTGGGTGTCGACAGCACCTTGTGCACGCGCAAACCTTGCCGGTCAATGACCACAAAGTCCGTGAAGGTGCCGCCGGTGTCGATACCGATAAACATGGGGCGCTATGATACCCAAATCGTGGACGCAATCAGATACGGGTGTTTTTTCGAGCGACTCAAAGTCTTTTGGAGCGAGCAAAAACTAACCGTAACTGATTGCATTGCAACTACTGCCAGTCGTCAGCGATGTTCTCCGGTTCGCGCACAACTCAGATTGCGCGTTCCGCGCAATTGCTTCGAACAGGGTACGCTCACTCTACGAACACCGATGACCACTTGAGACTAGCACTGTCCGTACGATCGATTACAATAGGCCTCAGCAAACCATAACGACAACACGGACGATGACCGAAACCCTGATCAAGGCAGAACACCTGACCCGCTACTACGGCCCCAACTGCGCCGTGGACGATGTCAGCTTCACCCTGGCCAAGGGCGAAGTGCTGGGATTCCTTGGCCCGAATGGCGCTGGCAAGTCCAGCACCATGCAGATGCTGACCGGCAACCTGGCACCGAGCGCCGGACACATTGAAGTCAACGGCATCGACCTGCTCGACAATCCCCGCGAAGCCAAGCGCGAACTGGGCTACCTGCCCGAACAGCCACCCCTGTACCGCGAACTCACCGTCGATGAGTACCTTCATTATTGCGCGCGCCTCAACCGGCTGGCGCGCAGCGCCATCAAGGCCGCCGTGAATTCCGCCAAGGAACGCTGCGGATTGGGCAATGTCAGCAAACGCCTGATCAGCAATCTATCCAAAGGTTATCAGCAGCGCGTCGGCATCGCCCAGGCCATCCTGCATAACCCGGCCGTCGTCATTCTCGATGAACCCACCGTGGGACTCGACCCGATCCAGATCCGCGAAATCCGTTCACTGATCCGGGAGCTTGGCGAGAACCACGGCATTATTCTTTCAACCCATATCCTGCCCGAGGTACAGGGCACCTGTAACCGGGTGCAGATCATCAACCAGGGCAAGCTGGTCTACAGCGACAACATGGCCAACCTGGAACAGAGCTTCCAGGCCAGACAACTGATCCTGCAACTGCGTAACCCGCCAACACTGACCGACCTGGAAAGCATCACGGGCGTCACCGATGCACAGGCACTGACTGACCATCGCTTCCTGATCAGCTTCGATACAGACTCACCCGCGGAAGCGATTGTGGATGCCGCCAGTGAGCATGGCTGGGGCCTGCAGGAGCTGACCCCGGAACGTCGCAGCCTGGAACAATTGTTCGTGGAACTGACCAGCAAGGACCACGGGGAGGCTGCCTGATGATTCTGAGCATCGCCGCACGCGAAGTCCGCACCCTGTTTCTGTCGCCGCTGGCCTGGTCGGTGCTGGCCGTGGTGCAGTTCATACTCGCGTATCTTTTTCTCTCACAGATCGACACCTACAGTATGCTGGCACCGCAACTGGTGGGCATGGAAGGCGCACCGGGCATCAGCGACATCATCGTCGCACCGCTGTTCGGCAATACCGCCGTCATCCTGCTACTGGTCGCGCCCCTGATCACCATGCGCGCCATTGCCGAGGAACGCCGCAACAAGACTCTGAGCCTGCTACTTTCCGCGCCGGTTTCCATGACGGAAATCGTGCTGGGCAAATACTTTGGCCTGCTGTTCTTCTTCCTGATCATGATCAGCATGATTGCGCTAATGCCGTTATCGCTGCTCGCGGGCACCGACCTTGACCTTGGCAAGCTGGCCAGCGGTCTGCTCGGAATTGTTTTATTGATCGCGGCCTTTACCGCGGCTGGTTTATTCATGTCCAGCCTGACTGATCATTCGACGGTGGCCGCCGTCAGCACCTTTGGCTTGCTGTTGTTACTCTGGATCATTGACTGGGCGGGCAATTCCGGCGCCGAAGTCGGCACCGTCTTCAGTTATCTCTCGGTGTTGCGTCATTACGAATCCCTGCTGAAAGGCCTGTTTAACAGCACCGACGTGATTTATTACCTGTTATTCATAGTCACATTCCTGGTGCTGAGCATTCAGCGCCTGGATGCCCAACGCTTGCCGCATTAATCATGGACGTTACCCAGCGCACCAAAACCTCCTTACGCCTGCAGCGCTATATCGCGACATTGCTGTTTCTGGGCATCGTCGGCCTGCTCGCCTGGCTGAGCATGCAGTATGTGTATCAGGCCGACTGGACGCACGGCCAGCGTCACAGCCTCTCGCAGGACAGCAGACAATTACTCAATTCGCTCAACGATCCCGTCATCATCACCGCCTTTGCTCGCGACCTGAAAGAACTGCGTGGTCCGATCAGGGATATGATTGGCCGCTATCAGCGCATCAAGCCGGATATCACGCTGAACTTCGTCAACCCGGATGCCGAGCCCGAGCGCGTGCGTGAACTCGGCGTCACCATTGAAGGCGAACTGCGTATTGCCTATCAGGGGCGTAGTGAACGCGTGCAGAGTCTCAGCGAACAGACCATCACTAATGCACTGGTGCGCGTCGCGCGACAGGGTGACCGCTGGATTGCCTTCCTCACCGGTCATGGCGAGCGCGACCCGCTTGGCCAGCGTAATTTCGATCTGGGCACCTTTGGCGAAGAACTGAAACGCCAGGGACTGAATATGCAGTCCCTCAATCTCACCACGACCCCGGCAATACCGGACAACATCAGTTTCCTGGTCATCGCCAGTCCGCAACTGGCGCTACTGCCCGGCGAAGTTCGCCTGATCCGTGAATACCTCCAGCGTGGCGGTAATCTATTGTGGCTGCTTGATCCCGGCGAGAATGGCGGCCTTGCGCGTATCGCTGAGTCCTTCGGCCTGGAAATGCTGCCGGGCATGGTGGTCGACGCCACCGGGCAGCTATTCGGTATCCAGAGCCCGGACTTTGTCATCATCCCGGATTACCCGGCACATCCGGTGACAAGAGAGCTACCGGGCATCACCCTGTTCCCCGGTGTTAAAGCACTCGATGTGCGCAATGACGGTAACGACTGGGAGGCAACGGCCATTCTGCATACGCTGGAACGCGCCTGGACCGAAACCGGTGTACTGCAGGGCGAAATTCGCTATGACATCGACACCGATGAGCAACGCGGACCCTTTGCCATCGGCTTCGCCTTCAGTCGCATGCAGCTACGTAACGCCAATGAGCAACACCAGCAACGCGTGGTCATTATTGGCGACGGCGACTTCTTATCCAACGCCTATCTCGGCAATGGCGCTAACCTCGACCTGGGATTGAACATTGTGCACTGGCTGAGTCATGACGATGACTTCATCAGTATCCGCACCCGCAGCGCACCCGATCAATCGCTGGAACTCAGCACTACCGAACAGGCCGTCATCGGTTTCGGCTTCCTGTTTATTCTGCCCGGTATTCTGCTACTGCTCGGCCTGGTCATCTGGCTGCGCCGCCGCAAGCGCTGATGAAATCACGCAACCTTATCAACCTGCTGTTGCTGGCGATGATCCTGGCGCTGGGCGCTGTTGCCTATCTCAAGCCCGGCCTGGAAGAACCCGAAGCAGAGACCATTACCGATCTGGCAGTATCGGATATCGATCGCATCGCATTAACAACCACAACGGACAGCATCCACTTCATCAAACAGGCGGATGACTGGTGGCTTGCGGGCGAGCCCATGCGGCTTGCCGACACATTACAGATTGAACAGCTGACCGATATCGCCCGCACCCTTCCCGCGCGCAGTTATCAGGCAAATGAACTCTCACCGGAAAAGCTGGGGCTTACAGACAACAGCCCTTCGCTGACATTGAACAACATTCAACTCATCATTGGTGACACCGATCCACTCAATAGTCTGCGTTATATTCGGAAAGACGATCAGATCTTCCTGATTCGCGATTCATTGCTGAACTACCTGCAAGCCAGCCCCAATCAGTTCATCAGTCGTAAACTGTTTCCTTCGAACACATCGATCAGACATATTGATATACCTGGCTTCGACGAACTGCCCGCCGATGATCGCAACCAGTTACTGCAATACTGGGTAATGGCGCAGGCAGTCTGGGTGAGTCGCTACAAGGCGGCTAGCGCATGGGAACAGGTGGTTACTGTCACGCTCGCTGACGAGACCAGCATCGAGTATCAATTACGGCATGATGAGGATGATCTGGTGCTGGGTAGAAGTGACTGGGGGGTTGAGTATCACATGGGGAGTGAAGCAGCCGAACGGTTACTTACCACAACACCTACTGATTAACCTCGCTCGCAAGCAGGCAAAACAGCTTTGCGATAAATAGAAATTATGCGATGATCCCCGAGACAACAAATCATTAATCAAGATTGGGGATAATACCAATGAAAAAACTACTCATTGCCACTCTGGCACTCAGTTCTATTGGCTGCGCAACCATTGTAAACGACTCTCATATCCCGCTGGCAATTAGCTTTGCCGATGGCACTGCAGGCAAGTGTGAATTCAAAAACAAGCGCGGCGTCTGGAACTCAGACATTCCAACTTCAAACGTGATGATTCGACGCTCCGATGATGCGCTTACTTACGATTGCACAACAGATGATGGTCGTAACGTATCCGGATCTATTCGCAGCGAAATCGAAGGCGAAAAGCTGGCAGCCAGCGTTATTTTCTGGGACCTAGGCATTACAGACGCGATCACCGATAAACATCGGACCTATCAGGGCAACGTGGTAATCCCCGTACCACCAGTCGAAAATACCGACCACTCTTCTTGATCATAAACAATGCAAAGCCCAGTGATACTGGGCTTTTTCTATTTCACCAAGAATTATTTAATCCCAATACCAAAAAAGGATATTCCATGTTGAAATTATTAAAATTACTAACCGCCTCAATCGCATTGCTTTCTGCCGTCGGCTGTACATCAGTCCAGTATAAAGAACTTACTGAAATGCCCGTGGCACAAACGGACAAAGGACTTGTTTACTTCTATCGTGAAAACAAATTTTTGGGTGCAGGCGTCAGTTACTACATCTACGAGGGGGAAGAAGAAAGCAAAGTTAAATTAGGTGCACTCAAGAATGGCACTTTCTTTTTCGTCGAGCCAGATCCCGGCAAGCACGTTTACTGGGCCAAAACAGAATCTCGAGACGAAGCCATTATCTATGTTGAAGCAGGGAAAACCTACTATGTGAGCGGATCTGTTGGTATGGGCATCATGGCAGGAAGACCACAACTCGATGTAGTCCAGGAAAACGTAGGCAAACCAATAATCCCTGGCCTCAAATATACCGTTATTGAGAACGAGGTTGCTTCTAACTAATTAAACTCTTCTTCGATATAAAAAGCCCGGCACTGCCGGGCTTTCGTTTTTCAGTCTATGCAAGAACACACAACTCTAACGCCGTCTACGCCTGCCATCCTTCAATTCATATTTCACTTTCAATAACCGGCCATCAACTTCCTTACCATCAAGCTGATTAATCACTTCCTTTGCCTCATGCCCTTCCATACCAACAACGGCGAAACCCTTGCACTGACCGGAAAAAATATCCCTCACCAACTTCATTGAACGAACCGTGCCGTACTCGGATAACATGGCTCGCAAGCTGTCTTCACTGGTTGCTGGCGGAAGATTACTGATAAAGAGTTGCTTCATAATTCAGCACTCCTGAAAATTTTTTCTGCATATAAAAACAAAGACCCCCGCAAAAGCGGGGGTCTTCGTACTGATAGCTGTTAACCAGCCAGATCAAACTGCAACAACGTTCGCTGCTTGAAGACCTTTAGGGCCTTTTTCGATATCAAACGTTACCGCCTGACCTTCCGCCAGCGTCTTGAAGCCCGACCCCTGGATGGCGTTGAAGTGAACGAATACGTCATCACCACCGTCTGCCTGGGAAAGAAAGCCAAAACCCTTGGTTTCGTTAAACCACTTAACATTACCTGTAGCCATACTAGCTAATACCTCAAATCAAAAATTAAACAATGTGTAGCTTACAGGTTGTGAAACGGGAAATTAGGAGGGGTGACACGAAGGAAACGACTGAAAACTGCCAATATCAAAATCTGTAGCTGCAGACAGCCTATAGCATGACCGCCTGTAACACAAGCAATATTGCTATCAAGCCACATTTTCCCGTCGACCTGCCCCAGATACTGCCACCCCATCGGCTTACCATCCGGACAAAGCGTTAGAGCGGAGCCAGCTCAATCGGGTAGTCGCTCTTCAACCCCAACTTACCCTTGAGGTCGTACAGCGCCGACTGCAGCCCTTCCTCGATAGTGGGATGGTAGAACGGCATCTTGAGCAGATCGGTCACGGTCAGCTCCTGCTCAATACACCAGGCCAGCAAGTGTCCGAGATTTTCACCCTTGGGACCAAAGATGGTGGCACCGAGCACCTTGCCGGTTTGCCTGTCCGCGTACACATGCATCTGGCCCTTGTTCTTGACCATGATCAGGGCACGACCCAGCGGCCCAAACTTGCCCACGCCGGTTTCAATCCTGTCCTGATCCAGCGCGTCGAAACCGGCTCCAACATGCACGATATTCGGATCGGAGAAGGTGACGGTCAAAGGGGTTTTACGCTTGAACGACATCACCTCATGGGTCGCGTTATAACCGGCGATACGCCCTTCGATGTTGGCTTCATGCAGAATCGGCGCGGTATTGGTTACATCGCCTGCGACAAAAATGGATGACTCGCCTGCCTGCATGGTATTGGGATTGAACAGCGGCACACCGCGCTCATCCAGCTCGATACCGGCGTTTTCCAACCCCAGGTTTTTTACGTTGGGCGAGCGACCGATACAGACCAGGATGTTATCCACATCCACCGACACTTCTCCGGCCGTAACCTTTAGCTTGCTACCCTCACCTTCCGCCACTTCGACCGCGTTACCCAGATAAAGCGGAAACTCCTTGCTGAAGGTGTCGATTGCAATCTGGTTTATCTCGGGATCCTTGAGGCCGCCAACCTGTTGCGCCATATCGAAGCCACTAACATCCAGCCCCCAGCGCGCCAGCGTCTGCCCAAGCTCGAGACCAATCACGCCCATGCCGATCACCGCGATCGATTGCGGCAGTTCATCCAGCTCGAAGAATTCATCCGTGGTTAATACCCGGTCACCGAAGGCACGCCAGGCGTCCGGCACTATGGGCGTTGAACCCGTCGCAATGATGACCTTTTTTGCCGTAATCGTGGTGCCGTCATCCAGCGCGAGTTCGCTGGCGGAAACAAAGCGCGCATTGGCTTCAAAGAACTCTTCGTCCGGCTGCATCTCGTCAATCGAGTTTGCCAGCACCTGGTCGACAAACAGGTCGCGCATATCTTCCACGCGTTCCAGCGCGTCCTCGATATTGAGACTCAGACCCTCGCCGCCTTCTATACCTTCCTTGCCGAACACTTCCCGGCGATGCAGGTCTTCCGCAATCTGAATCGCGGCCTTGGAGGGCATACAGCCCACCCGCGCACAGGTCGTACCCAGCTCACCACCATCGATCAACGCCCAGCTGTCTGTATATTTACGCACCACACCGCACGCGGTCAGCCCGGCACTACCGGCGCCAATGATTGCCACATCAACCTGTTTGCTCATAACCTCACCTTTCAAATCTATAACCGTCATTGCGAGGAGCGTTAGCGACGTAGCAATCTCCCAACGACACCTGCACCTTTAGGGGATTGCCACGCTTCGCTCGCAATGACGTGAAATTTTCTTGCACCGCACCATACCCGAACGGCGCAACCAACTCAAAAGACCATGAAACAACAGGGTTAAGAAAAAACTCAGTGCGGCGCCGATACAATCACGCAGGTGCGCAGACGGCTCTGGCCGAACAGGGAAATCTTGTCGAAGTCCTCGCGCGCAATTGGCAGATACTGGCAATCCAGCGCGCTCTGGCTGCCCTCGCTGGGATCCGGGTCATGCACATACAGACAATCCTCGTCATAACCGCTGACCGCCACCCAGTGGGGCGACTTCTTGCCATCCATGCGGAAGGTACTGATCAGGATCAGGGGAATCTTGCCCGCATCCAGCGCACGGACCAGTTCAACCTGGGTGACACTGGTGGGGTGCAGGGGAATCTGACGTTGCCGCGCCGCCTGGACATAATCCTGGTGCACCAGCTCGATGACGCGTTTTTTATTGGCGTCGCGCACACTGTCGACAAACAGCGGCCCTTTCTTGTTCAGCCAGACTTCAACATCAAATCCACGGGCCCTGGCCGCCAGCGCCAGACCGACCGGGTGACAACCTCCGTGCCCCGAGGTCATGAAGATGGTCGTCGCCTCGCGCCATAGCCGGATCTCTTCTTCCTGCGAAGGAATGTAGCTATCGGACAGCGCCTGCATGGCCATCATCAGCGCGGCCGGACCACAGGTAAAGGGCGTGGTCTGGCGTATCCAGGTCATGCCGGTATGCTGCGCGGTGGCCTTGAAACGACGGATACGCTTCTGCATGCGAATCGCATCCGTGTGATCTTCATAGTAGTCGTGATAAATACCGAAGCTTTGATAGCCCAGCGATTCATACAGCCGGATGGCCGCGTGATTCTCGGCGCCCACTTCGAGGCGCAGGAAAAAATGCCCACCTTCGCTGGCATGTTGCTCACCGGCGGTAATCAGCTTCCGCGCAATGCCCTTGCCTCGCTGGGATTCATCCACCGCGATTGAATACATGCGCGCCAGGCGGGTACCACGGTGATAGATAATCAGAATGTAACCGACCAATTGATCGGCCAGCAGCGCCACCAGGAAGTCGCAGCCTTCGTTCTTGATCCAGTGACGCATACTGCGGCGACTCAGGCGATCGGTGGCAAACGCCCTGTTTTCCAGCTCCAGCAAGGCATCCAGATCGTCCGGCTGAACGTCGCGTATCGCTAGTTGCTCTTTACTCATGACAGCAAACCCTGCATGGCCTGGGCAATCACCTGGCGGCCACGAAACAAGACCAGCTCCTGCCAGGCCGGATCGGATGGACAGAAATGCCTTTGCATCGCTACAGCCGACGCCACCTTCGCCTCTTCATCCCCGCATTGCCAGGCCCGGTGATCGGCCAGCAATACATTAAATAAATCGCGCGTGGCATAGGTCCCGAACTCAAGCGTGATATAGCAGCTTTCCGCATCCATGATGGCATGCCAGGCATAATCCAGCAGCCCCAGCTTCGGCACGGAACTGGACGTACCCAGCATCGGCACCGTGCAGGCATCGCCATACCAGCGCTGCGCCGTCGCCAACCCCGGCGAATCCGGCACATGATCGCAAATCACTTCACCATATCCGAACGGACCCAGCCCGGTGTGAATATCCACCACGCCAAGCCGACGCTTCGATAAAGCATAGTCCTTCATCAGGGTTTCGGTCACTTCGCGCGCCACGCCAGGCGCGGCACCGCCATAGAATGGCCCCGCCGGGTCGGTATATTGCCCGCCACTGATCGCCATCTCGAACGCCGTCTGACCCTGCGTTGCGATGAACCGATCGAAACCCGCCTGGCGCTCCGCGTCATCTTCCAAAAACAGCAAGGGTTGCAGCGCGTCATAACCACTGTTAACCGGCAGCGGCTGGGTGAAATCAATGAAGTTGCGATTGAGGTCGATGCCCTGCTCGTCGCAACGCCGCCGCCAGGCAAAACCCCAGGGCGTCAAGGCGTGAATCAGCAGCAGTGCCATGTCCGGCTCCAGCTGCGTTTTCTCCAGCTGCTGTAGCAGATCGCATTGAATCGCACTGCCAGCGAAGCCTTCCACGCCATGCGTCGCACTAATCACCACCAGCACGCGCGTCGCGTCCGGCGACCCGATCCAGGCTGTTTGCGTACGCAGGGGCTCTCCTTGCGGCGTGAGACCTGGCACGCTGAAATCGCGCAGCGTCACCCGTGCTCCCAGCGGTGCGCGGGCAGTGGCAAAATTGGCGCAAGCCTGCGTATAGTCAGCCGGAAACAGCGCGGAGGAAATGGGTGCCAACAGATTCATAGGAGGCGCAGCTTAGCCGGTCTGTACCCGGTTGCAAGAAAAATCGCAAACCCTGATGATTACGTCTTGCCGGGTGTGTGAAACCGGCGCAGAATCACGCCACTTTTATTGTTCGCCGGAACAGAAACCCGATGTCGCAAACGCTGATCGTTGTGGAAGACCTGAAAAACTGGGCACCTTATTACCCCAGCAGCCAGGTATTGTCTTTTGCCGAATACCTCAACACCGAGCACGTACCGGCTCGACAGCGTGTCCGCGTCATCAATCTCTGCGGCGAATATCCTTACCTGTCCGACGGTTACTATTGCTCGCTGCTGGCCGAGGCACGCGGCCACCATGTAATACCTTCGGTCAGCGTACTGAACGATCTGAGCAAGCGCGCGCTTTACCAGATCCAGCTCGGCGAGATGAGCAAATCACTGGAGCAGGCGCTGAAACAACAGGACAAGCAGGACACGCTTACTCTGCGCTTTTATTTCGGAACTTCGCCAAACCCGGAATACCGCGACCTGGCACGCCGACTGTTCGAGCGTTTCCCCTGCCCGATCCTCGAAGTGAAACTGCGCTTTCGCAAGCAATGGGAAATCAGCGGGCTTAACGCCGGTTCGCCGAATGACCTGGATGACGAAGCCGAATCCGATTTCGCCAATGCGCTCGACGAATTCAGCCAGCAGGTCTGGCGCAAGACACCCAGCAAGAAGAAATTCCGTTTCGACCTTGCCATGCTGGTCAACCCGGAAGAGAAACTGCCGCCGAGCGACAAACAGGCGCTGAAGAAATTCATCCAGGCCGGTAGCGAACTGGGCGTGGACGTCGAGATCATCACTCAGCGCAATTTTTTGCGACTACCGGAATACGACGGCCTGTTCATTCGCGAAACCACGGCGGTTGATCATCACACCTATCGCTTTGCCAAGAAGGCCGAGGCGGAGAACATGGTCGTGGTGGATGACCCGACATCGATACTGCGTTGCGCGAACAAGGTCTACCTGGCTGACCTGTTCCGATCGCGCAACGTTCCGACACCCAAGACCATGTTGCTGCACCGTGGCAATAAAAGCCTCATTGAACAACTGGAAGCACGCATCGATTATCCGATCGTCATCAAGATTCCGGACGGCTCCTTCTCGCGCGGCATCGTCAAGGTCAAAAACCGCGATGAACTCAAGACCAACCTGAAAACCCTGTTCCAGAAATCCGCCCTGGTGCTGGCGCAGGAATTTTTCTATACCGACTTCGACTGGCGCATTGGTATTTTCAACAATCGCCCGCTGTATGCCTGCCGCTATTATATGGTGAAGGATCATTGGCAGATTTATAACCATGGCGCCAATCGCGTTGACAGCGGCGGCTTTGAAACCCTGCCGACCTTCGAAGTACCGCAAAAAGTACTACAGGCCGCGCTCGCTGCCACCCAGCCGATTGGCGACGGCCTGTACGGCGTCGACGTCAAGGAAAAAGACGGCAAGGGATACGTCATTGAAGTCAACGACAACCCCAACATCGACAAGGGCGTCGAAGACCGTTACCTCGGCGATGAGCTTTACCGCCTGATCATGGGCGAATTCGTGCGTCGCATGGAACTTCACAAAACCTAGCCTCGCCTCATGCCGGAATTACCCGAAGTCGAAACCACGCGTCGCGGCATAACACCGCACCTGCTCAATAAAACCGTTACCGGCGTTACGATCCGTCAACGCAAACTGCGCTGGCCAATCCCACGCACCCTGGATAAACAACTGCCGGGGCAGATGATTCAATCCGTCCAGCGCCGCGCCAAATATATTCTGATAACAACCGATGCAGGCACCTTGATCCTGCATCTTGGCATGTCCGGCTCATTACGCATCCTGTCGCACGACACACCCGCGGGCAAACATGACCATGTTGATATTCAGCTTGATGACGGACGTTGCCTGCGCCTGACCGATCCACGGCGTTTTGGCGCAGTGTTATGGACAACACAAGACCCGAACGCACATGAGCTCATCACCCACCTTGGGCCAGAACCATTAAGCGAAGAGTTCAACACCGATTATCTATTCAACAAATCGCGCGGCCGCAAGGTGGCCATCAAGCAATTCATCATGGATGGCAAGGTCGTGGTCGGCGTCGGGAATATCTATGCCAACGAGTCGCTGTTCATGGCGGGCATTCATCCCCATCGCCCAGCCGGTAAGGTATCGAAAGCGCGTTATGAAAAACTGGTCGATTCAATCAAGAAAGTATTAAGCGCCTCGATCAAGATGGGTGGCACCACATTGCGCGACTTTGTCGGCGGCGACGGTAAACCCGGGTACTTCAAACAAACCCTGCGCGTCTACGATCGAACGGGTGAAACATGCCACAGCTGCAAAACTGCTATAAAAGAAATGCGCACCGGCCAACGCTCAACTTTTTACTGCCCGACCTGTCAACGCTGACCGACCCAGGAATCTCCCACACCACGCGGATCGCTCGCCGCAGTCACCTTGTTTTGCCGCTTATCCCATAACACTGCCTGCATATTGCCCCAGGCGCTGTCCTGCTGATTCAACGCATGACCGCGCAGCTGCAGTTCGTCTTGCACCTCCTGGCTGAGCGCACCGGGTTCCAGCTGAATCGCATCCGGCAGGTATTGATGATGAAAGCGCGGCCGACTCACCCAGTCGTTCACCGACCTGCCGTGCGCAAACTCCAGCGCACCCAGCAGCACCATGGTAATAATGCGCGAACCACCCGGCGTTCCCAAAATAGCGATGCGATCTTCGGTTTCCAGAAACGTCGGCGTCATGGATGACAGCATGCGCTTACCCGGCTCAATCGCATTGGCCTCCGCGCCAACCAGCCCATAAGCATTCGGCGCACCCGGCTTGGCCGAGAAGTCATCCATCTCATCATTCAGTAACACACCCGTGCCTGGTACAGTGAATGCAGCGCCAAAGGGATAGTTGATACTGAGCGTCGCCGCGACCCGGTTACCCTCTTTATCAATGATGGAGAAATGCGTGGTATGCGGTCCATCGATCGACGGCTTGACCGGCGACAGCTCACTGCTCGCCGTGGCGCGATCCAACCGAATCGACTGGCGCAAACCGGCCGCGTAATCCGCGCTACCCAGCATGGCGAGCGGCACATCGACGAAGTCCGTATCGCCCAGATACTCGGCACGATCGCGATAGGCACGGCGCATGGCTTCCACGATCAGATGCGTCTGATCGGTTTCGTGCATCGCCGAGAGGTCAAAGCCGGACAGAATATTCAGCATTTCCACCAGCACAATCCCGCCGGAAGACGGTGGCGCGGCAGTGGTTATGGCGATGTTGTTGTAAGTTCCGCGCACGGGTTCGCGCTCAACAATGCGATAGGCATCCAGATCCTGTTGCGCCCAGATACCCCCGGCTGCCTTCACTCCCTTGATGAGCCTGTCCGCAACATCACCCTGGTAAAAACCCTCATGACCTTTTTGCGCCATGGCGCGCAGCGTATTCGCCAGATCGGGCTGCCTGATGACAAAACCTACTTCGGGAAGCTGTCCCTTGTCTAAAAAAATACCGGCCGTCTCGGCATCCTGCTGCATCACGCTTAAGCGAAAACCGGCCAGGCGCTGATAATAGGCATCCACGGCAAAACCTTCTTCGGCCAGGCGAATTGCGGGCGCCAGCGTTTTACCTAACGGCAAACGGCCATACTTGTCGGCGATATGCGCAAGCGCGGCCGGTTCGCCCGGAATACCCGCTGCCAGCGGGCCATTCATGGACAGACCGGGAACAACATGACCGGCATCATCCAGGTACATATCGCGATGCGCCGCTAGCGGCGCCTTTTCGCGCCCGTCGATCATGATCTCAAACTTATCGCTGGCACGATGTAGTAACCAGAAACCACCGCCGCCAATCCCGGAGCTGTAAGGCTCGACTACAGCCAGCGCAGCGCTGACCGCCACTGCCGCATCGAAGGCATTACCGCCCGCGTTTAAAATTTCAACGCCTGCTTCAGTCGCCAGGGGATGCGCGGACGCAATCGCAGCTGCAGGCGGATTAGCTGCATAAGTAACCGGTGAGATAAAAACCAGGAAAAGGTAAATCAGAACGATGCGCATAGTCTGTCTCGGGCGGTTGGTTGTTATCAAGGCAGCGAGTGGCTCCTGTCGAGGCAATTGTCCTGCGTCCTGACCAGAGGGAAAGCGCGGGACAATCCGAGTTAGACACGAGCATATTGATAACAGGCAACCGGCACAACCCAGCATAGAAGCAACAAAAAAGCCCCTTGCGGGGCTTTTCGAATTACAAACCGCTCTGGACTAGGCGGATTGCTGGGTGATTTTTTCGTACTTCTTCAGCAACTGCTCTTCGGTCTCTTCGTGGTTGGGATCGATAATAATGCAATCGACCGGGCACACATCCACGCACTGCGAAGTTTCATAGTGGCCTTTGCACTCGGTGCAAAGATCCGGGTTGATTTCGTAAATTTCGTCGCCCTGGTAAATGGCCTCGTTAGGGCATTCAGGCTCACACACATCGCAATTGATGCATTCGTCAGTAATCAGCAAAGACATGATCTTCTCCGCAACAGCCCGTCACTTGGGACGCAGCCTGGTCAAACAATTTGATGCGCGAATATTAACCGAGACGCGCCTTGAGTGCAGCCACAACCTTTTCAGGGACAAAACGTGACACGTCCCCGCCGAGGGTGGCAATTTCGCGCACCAGGCTTGAGGAAACATAGGCATATTGATCGGCGGGACGCAGAAAAATTGTCTCCACCTCCGGCGCCAGCTGCCGATTCATGCCAGCCAGCTGGAATTCATACTCGAAATCCGAGACGGCCCGCAGTCCGCGCAAGATGAACTGCGCACGCTGCGCCTGCACGAAATCCACCAGCAGGCCAGTAAATGGCAGCACCGTGACATTGGAGAGGTGTTCCAACACGGACTCCGCCAGCACCACCCGCTCTTCCAGCGGAAACACCGGGTTCTTGCCCGTGGTGCCCGCCACCGCCACGATGACCCGGTCGAACAGGCGCGAGGCGCGTTCCACCAGATCGGAATGGCCATAGGTGATGGGATCGAAAGTTCCAGGATAGACAGCGCAGGTTTCCATGCGGCGAATTATACGCGACGCGCCAGCCGGTAGCCCACATCGCCGGCTACTTTTGAGCGCACAATGGCAAATCCGTCCGGCAGGGCGTTGCCAATTTCCGTTTCCGGCAGGCTCTTTTCGCTTTCCAGGTACAGCACGGAACCGGCATGCAGCCAACCTCGCGCGAGTTGCTTGAGAACCGGTTCCAGCCATTGCTGGCCAAAGGGTGGATCCAGAAAAACCACATCAAAAGGCACGGGATTGCCCGCAAGGAACGATTCAGCGGATTGCGGCACAACCTCGATATTATCCGCCTGTAACAGTCCGGCCTGTTGCTTGAGCTGACGTGCCGTCGCGGCATTGGATTCCACCATCACCACCTGGTTCGCCTCGCGGCTGGCGGCTTCGAAACCCAACGCACCACTCCCGGCAAACAAATCCAGGCAACGTGCGCCGGGCACATCGTACATCAGCCAGTTGAACAGGGTTTCACGCACACGGTCCGGTGTCGGCCGCAGACCCGGTGCCGCCTGGAAGGCAATCTTGCGCCCACGCCACTGCCCACCGATCAGGCGCAGATAACTGAATGCAGACTTGGGCTTGGGCATGACAAACGACCGAATACAGAAACGGCCGCTCATCATGCAGACGGATTAATGCCCGGTCAAACCCCTGCCCCGGGCAAGCCCAAGCAGACCCAGCAACCCTGAGCCAAACAACCAGAGCGCGGCGGGAACCGGCACTGCCGAGACCACCCCCGGCGTCGGCAGTCCCGCCACGAAGTCCGTGAAGTTGTCATCCGTATCCACCAGGCTCCAGCGCGCCAGACTTTCACCCGTGGCCGCCGCCAGGGCGGCATTCCCCTCGCCCGCAAACACGGCGCCGCTGAAATCGCCATAGCCCAGCGCATCCATCAATGTGGCTCCCTGAAACAGCTGAATGGAATCCGGGCCATTCTGGAAATCGGCACTGGCAATCAGCAGGTCCGCATTGGCAACCTCGGTCGCACCGCCATTGCTGTCCGCGATAACGAATACGCCATCGTCCGGAATCAGTCCCGACAGGGCGATGTTGTGCGTAGTACTACCGTCGAACCCGTTTATGCCGACCAGCGACCAACCATCGAGATCGGTACCCGCCGTGCCATACAGCTCAACAAACACCTTACCGTTGTCGCCGCCGTCGGCATCGTAAAAGACTTCGGAAATGATCACGCTGGAAAACGCGTTTGTAGAACCAAAAAGAAATAACGGCGCGCAGAACGCGCGCCAGAGTTGCCTGTCCATGGCCGTAGCTCCCTTAAGATTTACAAATTGATTATTCTCGCCCTGCTTTCCCTAGCAGAGCGGAAGTCATACTACCTAGTCGCTACTGTTCGCTGTATCAGGATTTGACCAAGCTTCACGTAAGCATATGCTTACGTGGCATTAGCCTCCAACAACCACAGTTAATAAACGATCTGGATGAACGCGCCGCTTGAAGGCATCGTGAACCTGGTCGCGCGTAACGGAACCGATGCGTTCATTAAACTGCTCGAGATAATCCAGCGGCAAATCATAAAAGCCAATCATCGCCAGGTAGCCGAGTATTTTGCTATTGCTGTCGATGCGCAGCGGATAACCACCCGTAATGTTGTTAACCGCAAATGCCAGTTCGGCCTCGGTCGGCCCCTGCTCAATAAACGTCCACAGCGTATCGCGCAACACCGTCAACGCCTCCTGCGACTGTTCATTCCTGGTCTGCAACCCCATCTGGAAAGGCCCGAATTCCGCCATCGGCAGGAAGTAGGAATAGGCACTGTAGGCCAGACCGCGCTGCTCGCGGATTTCATTACTGATGCGCGACACCAGGCCGCCGCCACCCAGAATGTAATTCCCGACGTAGAGCGCGAAATAATCCGGATCGCCGCGCTTCATCCCCGGCTGGCCCATCAGGATATGCGTCTGGCTGGAACTGTGCTCGATGCGTGTTTCTTCGGCACGTGGCAACGCAGCCACCGTTGGTAGTTCCGCCGCGGGCTCTCCGGTCGGCAGTTGCGCACTCAACCTGTTGGCCAGCGCTTCTGCCTCGGCACGGTCGATATCGCCGACAATGGCGATCACCAGGTTGCGGGCAACATAAAACCGGCGATGGAAATTCAGCAGATCTTCACGATTGAGATCAGCCACCGAGTCCAGCGTACCCTGCGGCGGCGTGGCGTAAGGGTGATTGCCAAACAGTCCCGCATAAAACGCCTTCTCGGCCACTTCGCCCGGCTGCTGACTGGCCAGCTTCAGACCGACCAGGGCGCGTTCACGTTCACGCTGGAAATCCGTTTCGGCAAAACGCGGCGTCGAGACGATGGCTTCCAGTACACCCAAAGCCGTGTCAGAACGCTGACTGTCACTCAAACTCCGCAAGCCCACCCAGGCCATGTCGCGCTCGGCGCCACTATCGAGCCGCGCGCCCACCTGTTCAAGCTGTTGCGCAATCAGGTCCGCCGACCAGTCACCCGCCCCCTGATCCAGCAGGGCATTGGTCATCACGGCCAGCCCGGGCTTGTCGCCATCGCGCGCCGCGCCCGCATCGAACACCAGCCGCACATCGATCATGGGCAACTCATGCGCCGCCACAAACATCACCTTTGCGCCATTACGGGTTTGCCAGGACTCGATCGGTGGCATCGCCTGCGCCAGCGCCGTCCACAACAGTGAAATAACGATAAGTACGTTTTTCATCGGCCATGCCCTCCGCCCATGATGGCGGCGCGCGCACGCGCCTTCGCCAGTGCATCCATCGGTTGCGGATCAAGCACCGCGACCGTCAAGGTGTCTTTGACCAGGTATTTCTTCGCCACGGCCTGCACCTGTTCGGCGGTCACCGCCTGAATCTTCTCGACATAAGCTTCACCCGCCTGCCAGTCGATACCGCGCGCTTCCAGCTGGCCGATCTTCATTGCCTGATAAAACACGGAATCTTCGCCATACACCTTGTCCGCCAGCACCTGCGCTTTCACGCGTTCCAGCTCCTTCGGCGACACCGGCGTGGTTTTAATTTTTTCCACTTCCGCCATCAGGGCTGCCTCGACTTCTTCAATGCTACGCCCGGTCGCCGGCACACCGTCAAACAGGAACAAACCTGCCTGTCGCTCATACAGGTCATAACCGGCGCCGGCACTGGCCGCCACCTGCTGCGCGCGCACCAGTGATTTCGACAGTCGCGCACTGGCACCACCGTCCAGCACCCCGGCCAGCACTTCCAGCGCATAGGGTTCCCAGTCAACCTCCGCACCCAGTAACACCGGCGTCTTGTAGCCCATGATCAGGTAAGGCACCTCGGCTGGCGCCTTCACGACAATGCGCCGCTCGCCCTGCTGTTTCACTTCCTCGCGTGGTTTGGGCGGCTCAATCTCGCTCGGCTGCAAATTCCCGAAATGCTTGAGCGCCAGCGCGTAGACCTCGGCCGGGTTCACGTCGCCCGCCA
This sequence comes from Thiohalobacteraceae bacterium, assembly GCA_041592335.1. Classification (GTDB taxonomy): domain Bacteria; phylum Pseudomonadota; class Gammaproteobacteria; order Thiohalobacterales; family Thiohalobacteraceae; genus JBFHQE01. Next base: position 111,154 of record JBFHQE010000008.1, read on the forward strand.
CCACCACGATGGCATTGTTCGGCGCGTACCATTGCCGATACCAGGCTTCCAGGTCCTGCAACTTGAGGTTTTGCAGATCATTCATCCAGCCGATCACCGGCAGGCGACTGGAACTGCTCATGAAGGCGGCGGCATTGAAGCGCTCATAGGTCAGGCTCTCCGCCTTGTCCTCGGTACGCAGGCGGCGCTCTTCCATTACCACCTGCACCTCCTTGGCGAATTCCTTTTCCTGCAGCAACAGGTTGCGCATGCGATCCGCTTCCATTTCAAACGATACCGGCAGACGCGATTTTTCCAGGCTCTGGAAATAGGCGGTGTAATCACGGCTGGTGAAGGCGTTTTCGCGTCCGCCCTGTTCCGCGATAATGCGCGAGAATTCACCGGGGCCGTGCTTCTTCGTTCCCTGGAACATCATGTGCTCCAGTACATGCGAGATTCCGGTAATACCATCGTATTCGTAGGTAGAGCCAACCCTGTACCAGACCTGGGACACCACCACGGGGGCGCGATGATCTTCCTTGACGATCAGCCGCAGCCCGTTATCGAGCCGGTATTCAGTCACGGCACCGATCTGCACCATCGGTTCCACTGCGGGCCTAACGCGGCTCACGCCGCCAGGCTGACAACCCGCCAGCAGCAGGCTGGCGGATGCAATCATGATTGCACTCAACTTCATTAACTTCATGTTTGTTCCTTAACTCCGAGGCCGGGCCAATGGTAGGATAAGCGCCCGACATACGCGATTATTAAGACAGCCTCGATGATATTTGGTTTTGGCCGTAACAAATCAACAGAATCCTCCAAGGAAAAAAACCAGGACACAACGGCGACGACCGCTGCCAGCGAACAACCCGCTAAGGCAGACGCCGCACCGCCGAAAAAGCCCGGGCTGTTTGCGCGCCTCAAATCCGGCCTGGCCAAAACCCGCAGCGTTCTCAACTCCGACATCCGCGACCTGGTGTCGCTCAGCCGGAAAATCGATGACGACCTGCTGGATGAACTGGAAACCCAGCTGCTGGTTGCCGACCTTGGTGTCGAGGCCACCCAGGAGATCATTGCCGACCTCACCCAGCGCGTCGCACGCAACCAGTTAAATGATGCCGACGCCCTGCTGGCCGCCCTGCGCGAAGACATGGCGACCATTCTCCGACCCTGCAACCAGCCGCTGATCATACCGCAACAGGACTCGCCCTTTGTGATCCTGATGGTCGGCATCAACGGCGCGGGCAAAACCACCACCATCGGCAAACTGGCGCGCCGCTTTCAGTCCGAGGGCAAAAGCGTCATGCTGGCGGCGGGCGACACCTTCCGTGCCGCCGCCGTGGAACAGCTGCAGGTCTGGGGCGAACGCAACAATATCCCGGTCGTGGCACAGGCCACCGGCGCGGACAGCGCCTCGGTCATCTACGATGCCATTCAATCCGCGCAGGCCAGGGGCATCAACGTTGTGATCGCCGATACCGCCGGCCGCCTGCACACCCAGTCGAACCTGATGGATGAGCTGAAAAAGGTCAAACGCGTCATGGGTAAACTGGACGAGGCGGCGCCTCACGAAGTCATGCTGATCGTGGATGCCGGGACCGGCCAGAATGCACTTAACCAGGCACTCGAATTTCATCAGGCCGTCGGCCTGACCGGCATCTCGCTCACCAAGCTGGACGGCACCGCCAAGGGCGGCATCATTTTCGCCATCGCCAAGCGGCTGGGCGTACCGATCCGCTTTATCGGCGTGGGCGAAGGCATTGAAGACCTGCGCCCGTTCGATGCCGAGGATTTCGTCACCGCCCTGTTCGCCATCGAGGCCGAAGGCACTGCGGATTCATGATTCGCCTGGAAGAGGTCAGCAAACGTTATCCCGGCGGGCAGGACGCACTGTCAGGCATTGATTTGCATATTCCAGCCGGGCGACTCTGTTTCCTCACCGGCCACTCCGGCGCCGGCAAAAGCACGCTGCTGAAACTGATTACCGCCATCGAGCGCCCCAGCCGCGGCCAGGTGTTCATCGATGGCCAGAATATTTCGCGCATACCCTACCGCCAGATCCCTTTTTTACGCCGCAAGATCGGCGTGATCTTCCAGAATCACCGCCTGCTGTTTGATCGCACCGTGTTCGATAACGTGGCCCTGCCGATGATTATTGCCGGGATCGATTACCGCGAGACCGGGCGGCGGGTACGCGCCGCGCTCGACAAGGTTGGCCTGCTCGACAAGGAAAAGGCCTATCCCATCACCCTGTCCGGGGGCGAGCAGCAGCGCGTCGGCATCGCCCGAGCCGTGGTCAACCGGCCGCCACTGGTGCTGGCCGACGAACCGACCGGAAATCTTGATCCGGAACTTTCGCGGGAGATCATGGCGCTTTTCGAGCAGTTCAACCAAGTTGGCGTCACGATCCTGATCGCTTCGCACGATATCGCACTCATCGAGCAGCTCGACTACCCGATCATTCGCCTGAGCCACGGACGACTCGCCGACACGCCAGGGTGGAACTCATGATCCGTCGCAAAGGACATTCCAAGCGACCCGCCAAACCACAGCCGACAGTAAAACCGGCGCGGCGGCGTGGCGCCCAACGCGCCGGTTTTTCGTTGCAGAACTGGCTGAAGCATTATTTCCGCCTGCACGCCCAGGTGTTCGTCAGCAGCCTGGGGCGATTGATGAAAAGCCCGGCGGCCAGCCTGATGACAGCCGCCGTGATCGGGATCGCGCTGGCGTTGCCGAGCGGAATGCTGACGCTGCTGGACAACCTGCAGCGGCTGAGTGCCGGCTGGGACGGCGGCGCGAGCATCTCGCTGTTTCTTAATGCCGATATCAGCGATGAAAATGCCGTTAAAATTGCCCAACAACTACAATCGCGGGAAGAACTCGCCAGCGTAAAAGTTTTATCCCGCGCCCAGGCGCTGGAGGATTTCCGCGCGCATTCGGGCTTCGGCGCCGCCCTGGACAACCTGGACGAAAACCCGCTTCCCGCCGTTCTGGTCATTCAGCCCACCCCTCAGCACAGCGAGGCCCTGGCGGTGCAGCAACTGGTGCAACGCCTGAGCGACATGCCATCCACCGACCTTGCCCAGCTCGACCTGCAATGGGTCAAACGCTTCAATGCCCTGATGGAAATCGGCCGGCGTGGCATCTGGGTAGTCGGCTCGCTGCTGGGGCTTGCCGTGCTATTGATTGTCGGCAACACTATCCGTCTCGACATTCAGAGCCGACGCGAGGAAATCGAGATCACCAAGCTGATCGGCGGCACCGATGCCTTCATCCGCCGCCCTTTTCTGCACACCGGCATCTGGTACGGCCTGCTGGGCACGGTCATCGCGACCCTGCTGGTTCATATCGCCTTCTTCCTGCTCTCCGGCCCCGTCTCGCAGCTGGCCGGTCTCTACCAGAGCAGCTTCCTGCTCCAGTCGCTCGGCTTCGTCAACATGCTTTCCCTGATCGCCATCGGCTGCCTGCTTGGCTGGGCCGGTTCCTGGCTGGCGGTGGGACGGCATTTGCGTGCCATCGAACCAACCTGAAGATTTCTGACACCCCTCTTAACTAACCCCGCTTACGGCCGTTGATATGGGTACAAAACCCATCCCGGCAGGCAGATGAACAAAATCAGGCATATCCTCGTAGTCGACGGCTCGGAAGTGGCTCGCACCATCGTGCGCCGCATTCTGGACGAGGAGATGCCGCACGCCCACATCAGTCTGTGCGGCAGCGGCGCGGAAGCACGCGACCTGCTGGACAACAACCACTTCGATCTGGTGACCACATCATTATTATTGCCTGACATTGACGGCCTCGATTTGTGCCGCCAGATTCGCGCCAGCGAGAATCACAAACACGCGCCCGTTATCGTCGTATCCGGCGATGCCGATGAGCGCCTGTTGCGCGAAGGTTTCACCGCCGGGGTTACCGATTACTTCGACAAGTCGCTGGGCTATCGCGCCTTCGTGGAATTCATCAAGGAATTTTCAGAACGTAATGCTGGCATGGTTGGCCGGGTGCTGTACGTCGAAGACAGCCCGACCCAGGCACGCATCGTACTCGACATGCTGGAAAAGCATGGCCTGCAGGTGATTCACACCACCACGGCGGAAACCGCCATCGAGCTACTGGCCACTACCGCACCGGGAGGACCCGAGGAAGACGCGGGTTTCGATATCGTCATCACCGACTTTTTCCTCAAGGACAGGATGACCGGCGGCGACCTGCTGCATGCCATCCGCAACAAGTTCCGCTACTCCCCGCAGGAGATGCCGGTGCTGGTGCTGACCACGTCCGAAAGTGACGATCGGCATTGCCGCGTGTTTCATGCCGGTGCCAATGATTTTGTCTGCAAACCCATCATCCCGGAAATCCTGATGGCACGGGTCCGCTCATTGCTGTTGATCAAACAGCAGTTCAATGCCCTGCAACACCAGAATGAAGAAATGCGCATCATGGTCACCACGGACAGCCTGACCGGCGTGCGCAACAAGCGTTACCTGCTCGATAACGGCGACCGCTTTGTCACCGACCGGCGCCACCAGCCCGTATCCGCCGTAATCCTAGATATCGATTTTTTCAAACACCTCAACGACACCCACGGCCACATCGAGGGCGACCGGGTGCTGGAGAAACTCGGAAGCCTGCTAATCGATGCCGTGCGGGGCGACACCTTGGTTGCGCGGTTCGGCGGCGAGGAATTTGTCATCCTGCTCCAACATTGCGGACTCAATGACGCCCTGCGGCGCGCCGAGGAACTGCGTCAGCGGGTTGAACAGCTGCATCCCGCCGGTCACCGGATCACCATCAGTATCGGCGTCGCCTCCACCGAAAACCTCGACGAGGCCAGCCTCACCCAGCTCATCTCGGCCGCCGACAAGGCCCTCTACCAAGCCAAGGAAGACGGCCGAAATTGCGTATGCGCCTGATTTATATAAATTAAACTTTTGCGTTGAACTTCCGATAAAAATTGGCACTCTAACGGATCGAGTGCTAGACTTGGTTCCCAAGCAGGCTACATGATGAGAGTCGGAGGACTTCCAAAATGGATCATGCGTTAATCGCCAAGACCGGACAGATGATGCCCGTCCCCGCCATGGGCGACCTGTCCAGTTACATTAACTATGCGAACAGTATTCCGGTGCTGAGCTTCGAAGAGGAACAGGAGCTCGCTACCCGTTTAAATGAACAGAACGACCTGGATGCGGCACAGCGCCTGATCATGTCGCACCTGCGCTTTGTTGTGCACATCGCACGCAGCTACAACGGTTATGGCCTGCCACTGGGCGATCTGATTCAGGAAGGCAACATCGGCCTGATGAAAGCGGTCAAGCGTTTCGATCCCAAGGTTGGCGTCCGGCTGGTGTCCTTTGCCGTTCACTGGGTGCGCGCCGAGATTCACGAATTCATCCTGCGTAACTGGCGCATCGTCAAGGTCGCCACTACCAAGGCTCAGCGCAAGCTGTTCTTCAACCTGCGCAGCAGCAAGAAACGCCTGGGCTGGTTCAGCCACGACGAAGTTCAGGCCGTGGCCAAAGACCTGGGCGTGAAACCCGAAACCGTACTGGAAATGGAATCGCGCCTGTCCGGCCAGGATGTCGCCTTCGATCCCCTGACCGATGACGACGATGACAACCTGTATGCACCGGCAGCCTACCTGCAGAACGCCCTGCCGGACCCGGCCCAGCAACTGGAAGCCAGCGACTGGTCAGAATCCAATCTGCAGGCCTTACAGCAGGCAATGAGCGAGCTTGATGAACGCAGCCGCACCATTCTGCAGGAACGCTGGCTGAATGAAGACAGCAAGAGCACGCTGCATGAACTGGCCGACCGTTTTGGCGTATCCGCCGAACGTATTCGCCAGCTGGAAAACAACGCCCTGAAGAAGCTCCGCTCCTTCATGGCCGCCTAAACCTGCATCACCCAGAAAACAAAAAGGCCTCCCACTGGGAGGCCTTTTTCGTATGCGCTGTGCGGGTTGATCAGCTAAAAATAACCGAGAAAAAACTCAACCACGACATGGTCACCAGCACGATAACGATAAACATGGGGAAATTCTGGAAGGTGAACATGATAAAAATCCTTAACTGCCAATAACCGTCAAAATATTAGCGGAATCTTATATTAAGAACCGCCCCGCTTCAAGTCCGTATCGTCCGCCTTCTCGGATGGTTTACGCGGAATCCGCGGATCATCGTCGTCCATCAGAATCCGGTGAGCCGGCCCATCCAGATCCTCGAACTGCCCGGAACGGGACGCCCAGATAAAAGCGCCAATGGCGATGACCAGCAACACCAGGGCAAGCGGGATTAAAAGGTAGAGGATGTCCATGGCGGAATTATAACTTCTTTGCCATCGCCACGGTGTAGGTCTTACCCTGTTTCACCTTGTCGTAGTTATCAAAGACCTCTTTCAACTCGCGTTCGAACAGACGGCGCAGACCGGTGATGGTCACGACCCAGATTCGCCCACCGGGTTTGAGATGGGCATAGGCATCGCTCAGCATGATTGCCAGCATTTCCTTGCCCACCTTGGCCGGGACATTGGATACGATCAGGTCAAATTTTCTGTCTTTGGGGACATGTTGAAAGGCGTTGCTGGTGATCGCCTCGGCATTGGGGATATTGTTCAGCGCGGCATTCTTGTTGGCGTATTCCACCGCCATGAAGTCTTTATCCACCATCAGGGTTTTCCCCTCAGGCGCCAATCTGGCGAGCGTCAAGCCGATCGGGCCGTAACCACAACCCAGATCGAAACAGTCATCAGCGGGATTTACTTCGATATGATTGAGCAGAAGCTCGGTGCCTTCATCGATCGCCTTGGGCGAGAAAATGCCCCAGGTGGAATGTAAGGTCAGGTTCTGGTCGCGCAGGTTGGCATTAAAGACGATGTCCTTGCGTAGTTGCTTGACCCAGTCATCACGCTCCATTGATCAGGCTCAGTTATCGTTTTGAGTCTCGATTTCGCCACTCCAGCCCGCCGCCTTGGCTGCCTCGAAGGCCGCGCCGTGGATACGTTGATGTTTGGCCATTAAATCTTCTGGTAGCTTACTGACCAGACAACCGTATTTTTCCCACTCGGTGCTTACCTTATTATATAAATCATCCATAGCGCCCATCGGCCAACCTTCACAGGTCTCGCCTTCGGCCAAGAGACCGAACACCCAGGCATCGCGGATCATGCGCCCAAGAATGGACATTCCGCCGTAGCGCTCGTTATTCAATCCGACATAGGGTTTGGGTTTTCTCATGGTCGCTCTTCGCCATTTACAGCCTGATTTAAGGCCCGCAAGTGTATTGCGCCTGTCCCGACATTGCCAGCTCAAAGGCCGTCCAGCAAAAACCCTGCTTATAACCTGTTATAAATATCCCTTATTTACCTGGCTAATCCCGATCAAAAGACTAAAGTATTGTTTTTATTATAAATTGAGTTTATGTATATTAGAATATTATTATATTTTATAGATTAATCATGTCTGTGAATTGGCATTAAATTGACTATACCTATACATTCCCCCGTCCAATTAATCGGTTAGGAAGCTTTTGAAGATTATGCTTGACGCTAAACCATTGCATGATCCACTCGACAAGTCGGTGGACAACAACGCCCGCATCGAGGTCAAAAATACTACCTGTTACATGTGCGCCTGCCGCTGCGGTATTCGTGTCACCCTGCGCGACGGTGAAGTCCGCTACATTCAGGGCAATCCCGATCACCCACTGAACAAGGGCGTGATTTGCGCGAAAGGCTCCTCCGGTATCATGAAGCAGTATTCACCGGCGCGCCTGACCAAACCGCTGCGCCGCAAGGCGGGCGCCGACCGTGGCGATGCCGAGTTCGAGGAAATCAGCTGGGACGAAGCTTTCAATATCATGGAAGAGCGTCTGGCTCATCTACGCGAAACCGACCCCAAGAAGTTCGCATTGTTCACTGGTCGCGACCAGATGCAGGCGCTGACCGGCCTGTTCGCCAAGAATTACGGCACACCGAATTACGCCGCGCACGGCGGTTTCTGCTCGGTCAACATGGCCGCCGGCATGATCTATTCCATCGGTGGTTCCTTCTGGGAATTCGGCGGTCCGGACCTGGATCGTGCCCATCTGCTGGTGATGATCGGTACCGCCGAGGACCATCACTCCAACCCGCTCAAAATGGAACTGTCCAAGTTCAAGCGTCACGGCGGACGCCTGATCTCCATTAACCCGGTGCGCACCGGATATTCCGCGATCGCCGACGAATGGGTACCGATCAAGCCGGGTACTGACGGCGCGCTGCTGCTGGCGCTGATCAACGTCATCATCGACCAGGGCCTTTACGACCGTGACTTCCTGGTGCAGTACTCCAATGCCGCCGAGCTGGTGAACCTGGATGAAGCCAGCACCGAATACGGCATGTTCGTGCGCTTCGAAGTCCCGCCCGATGAAGGCTGCTTCGATCCGCAGAACAAGCTGTGGTGGGATCGCGACCTGGACAAACCCATCTCCACTCACACGCCCGGCGCCGACCCCTACCTGTTCGGTGAATTCAAACTGGAAGACGGCACGCCTGTTAAACCGGCTTTCCAGTTGCTGGTAGATCGCGTCAAGGAATACACCCCGGAATGGGCCGAAGGCATCACTGGCATTCCGGCCGACACCATCAAGCGCCTGGCGCATGAAATGGGTATCACCGCGCGCGATGAAAAGATCGAGCTGCCGATTGCCTGGACCGATACCTGGGGCAATGAGCACGAATCCGTAACCGGCAACCCGGTGGCCTTCCACGCCATGCGTGGCCTGGCGGCGCACTCGAACGGGTTCCAGACCATTCGCGCACTCTCTATATTAATGTCTATCCTCGGCACCATCGATCGTCCGGGCGGTTTCCGCCACAAGGCACCCTTCCCGCGCCCTATCCCGCCGTGCCCGAAGACCCCGACCAAACCGGAAGACGTACAGCCCAACACACCGCTGAATGGTATGCCGCTGGGCTGGCCGGCCGATCCGGATGACCTGTTTGTCGACGACCAGGGTGAACCGGTGCGTCTCGACAAGGCATTCTCCTGGGAATACCCGCTAGCCGTGCATGGCATGATGCATAACGCCATCACCAATGCCTGGCGCCAGGACCCTTACCCGATCGACACCCTGCTGATCTTCATGGCGAACATGGCGTGGAACTCCACCATGAACACCGCCGAAGTCCGCAAGATGCTCAATGACAAGGATGACAACGGTGAATACAAGATCCCGTTCCTGATTGTCGCGGATGCCTTCCAGTCGGAAATGACCGCCTATGCCGACCTGGTGTTGCCGGATACCACGTACCTCGAACGGCACGATTGCATCTCCATGCTGGATCGCCCGATCTCGGAATACGATGGTCCCGTGGACTCCGTGCGCATCCCGGTGGTACCACCGAAGGGCGAGTGCAAACCCTTCCAGGATGTATTGATCGAACTGGGTTCGCGCCTGAAGCTGCCGGTATTCGTCAATGAAGACGGTTCGCGCAAATACCGCGACTACCCGGACTTCATCATTAACTTCGAAACCGCACCCGGCTCCGGCATCGGCTTCCTGGCCGGCTGGCGTGGCGCGGGTGGCGAAAAAGTCCTCAAGGGCGAACCCAACCCGAAGCAGTGGGAAATGTACGAGAAGAACAACTGCGTCTTCCATTACGAGCTGCCCAGGTCCTACCAGTACATGCGTAACTGGAACCAGGGTTACCTGGAGTGGGCACAGCGCCACAACCTGACCCGCTACGCGGAACCGATCAATCTGCACATCTATTCCGAAGTGCTGCAGAAGTTCCGTCTGGCTGCGCAGGGCAAGAACCCGGGTGGCCGCGTACCGCCGCAACGCCTGCGCAAGCGCGTCGAAACCTATTTCGATCCGCTGCCCTTCTATTACATGCCGCTGGAAGCGCAACTGTCGGATCTGCACAAGTATCCGTTGAACGCGCTGACCCAGCGCCCGATGGCGATGTACCACTCCTGGGATTCGCAGAACGCCTGGTTGCGCCAGATTCACACCTACAACTTCCTGTATGTGAATCCGAAGACCGCGCGTGCCGCCGACATCGAAGACGGTGGCTGGATGTGGGTCGAATCCATGCATGGCAAGGTGCGTTGCATGTGCCGCTTCTCGGAAGCCGTGGAGCCCGGCACCGTCTGGACCTGGAATGCCATCGGTAAAGCCTCGGGTGCCTGGGGACTGGATGCCAACGCCAACGAGTCGCAGAAAGGCTTCCTGCTGAATCACGTGATCGGCGAGGAACTGCCCACCAATGAAGCCGGTGAGCATATTTCCAACTCGGACCCGGTCACCGGCCAGGCCGGCTGGTATGACGTGCGTGTGCGCATCTACAAGGCGCAGGACGGCGAACCGGAAGTTTCCTTCCCGCAGTTCGACGTACAGAAAACAGCGCCCGGACAGGAAACCCAGTACAAGTCCAAGTGGCTGAAGTACTTCGCTGGCGGCAAGAAGCGCTCGTAACTCATTCGCCTTGCCCTGTAGGAGCGGCCCTGGCCGCGAACCTTTCGCGAGCAAGCTCGCTCCCACAGGTGGCATCGAAACATAGGTATAAGGTTTAACATGACACAGTTAGCACTTGTTATTGATTTGAACGTCTGCGTTGGCTGCCATGCCTGCGTGACGTCCTGCAAGGAATGGAACACGTCGGGCAGCGCCGGCTTCATGTCGGACATGAACCCTTATGGCAAAGACCCGACCGGTACCTTCTTTAACCGCGTCCAGACCTTTGAAGTGGGCACTTTCCCGAATACGGAAACCGTGCACTTCCCGAAGAGCTGTCTGCATTGCGAAGACGCGCCCTGCGTGCCGGTCTGTCCGACCGGCGCCTCCTACAAGCGCGAAGCCGATGGCATCGTACTGGTGGATTACGACAAATGCATCGGCTGCAAATACTGTTCATGGGCCTGCCCGTATGGCGCGCGTGAACTGGATGAACAACAGAAGGTGATGAAGAAGTGCACCTTGTGCGTGGACCGTATTTACAATACGGAATTTCCGGAGAACGAACGCAAGCCGGCCTGCGTCATGGCCTGCCCGACCAACGCGCGTTTGTTCGGCGACGTGCACGATCCGGATTCCGATGTGTCGATCGCGATTCGTGAACGCGGCGGTTACCAGCTGATGCCGGAGTGGGGCACCAAGCCGGCCAATCACTACCTGCCGCGACGCAAGACTCGCATCAACATTCATGAGGATGAACTGGAGCGCGTGGACAACCCACTCAAGTACGAGAAGTTCCATCCCAAGCATGTGATCGACGAACCGACGCTGGACGATGTAACCAGCTGGTAAAAGTTATGCTGTCGGCAGGTTGATTGCCGGTGGAGCCCTCCGGGTTCGCGCAACACACCGAACACCGGCCTGTCGACGGCACCTAATTTGGAGAATTAATTATGCATCCCGCGTTTTCAGTCATATTCCTGACAACGTTAATCGGCATGGGGCAGGGCCTGTTCCTCGCCCTCTACACCGGCCAGGTCTATTCCCTGGTTAACGTGGTGCCCGGCACCGCGGACACCGCGCAATTCTACGGCGGCGGTATCCTGATCGCGATGATCATGCTGGGTCTCGGCCTGTTTTCGTCCTTCTTCCACCTCGGTCATCCGGAGCGCGGCTGGCGTGCCATTGCCCGCTGGCGCACGTCCTGGCTGTCGCGTGAAGTCATCGTCCTGCCCGCCGTGATGGTCATGACCGCACTGTACGGCCTGATTCATTTCACCGGCTTTAATCCGATCTTCATTACCGTCGGCCAGAACCATATCGCGATTGATCTTTCGATTGTCGTGGGCGCGATCAACACCCTGCTGGTGTTCACGCTGTTCCTTTGCACCGGCATGATCTACGCCTGCATCCGCTTCCTGCAGGAATGGGCAACCCCGCTGACGGTCGTCAACTTTACCCTGCTGGGCAGTGCTTCCGGGTTCACCCTGGCGACGGCGTATGCCGCCATCATCGAACCGGCCTTGATGGAGTTTTTTGGCGGCTGGGCCATTTTCCTGACTGTGCTGGCCCTGATCACGCGCGCGGCATCGCTGATCCGCAATCGAATGATCAAGCATAAATCCACTTTGCAGACCGCCATTGGCATCCGCCACCCGCACATTGTGCAGAAGGCACAGGGTGCCATGGGCGGCTCGTTCAATACGCGCGAATATCAACACGGCTCCACGCAGGGTACGGTCAAGGGCCTGGTGTTTGTTTTTCTGGCCCTGGTGTTTCCGGTGCCCGTACTGTTTCTGTCAGTCGGCCTGAGCGGCTCGGTAGCCGCATTGCTCATCATCGCGGTGGCGCTGCAGTACCTGGGTCTGCTGGTGGAACGCTGGGTATTCTTTGCCCAGGCGAATCATCCACAGAACCTGTATTACCAGACGGTTTAGTCCTTACTCGTCAATAGGGGCGCATTTTTCATGTAGGAGCGGGCTTGCCCGCGAAGATCTCGGCGACACTGATTCCCGGTTCGCGACCTAGACCGCTCCTACTTCCCCTTGACCAAAGTCAAAGCCAATACCCGGTAATACCGTTTATTGTCTGAACCAATCACCGGGGCTATAGTCGAACCCAACATGACCCAGCAGCTCACAGACCAGTTCGGACGCACCATTGAATACGTCCGCCTGTCGGTCACCGATCAGTGTGACCTGCGCTGTTTCTATTGCATGCCCAAAGGGTTCAGTGATTTCGAAACACCGGATCACTGGCTGACCTTTGATGAAATTGAACGCGTCATCGGCGCCTTTGCCCGGCTGGGAACGCGGCGGGTACGCCTGACCGGCGGCGAACCGCTGGTGCGAAAAAACCTGCCCGAACTGGCCACGCGACTGCGTCGCTTACCCGGGCTGGAAGACCTTTCCCTGTCCACCAATGCCACTCGCTTGAATAAACACGCGCAGGCTCTCTTTGATGGCGGCGTATCGCGCATCAATGTCTCGCTCGACTCACTCAAACCTGAACGCTTCAAGCAGATCACCCAGGGCAAGCTGGAAAAAGTGATTGATGGTCTGATGGCCGCCAAGGCCGCGGGCTTCGCGCCGATCAAGATCAACATGGTGGTCATGAAAGGCATTAACGAAGATGAAGTCGAAGATATGGTTGAGTTCTGCCTCGAACATGGTTTCACCCTGCGCTTCATTGAGACCATGCCGGTCGGCGATACCGGCCGCAGCGCCACGGATTATTATGTCGACCTGCAAACCGTAAAAGCCCGCCTGGCCCAGCGCTTCGACTTATTGCCTGGCGTCATGCCCGGTGGTGGACCCGCGCGTTATGTACAGGTTGCCGGAACTGACTTGCGGATCGGTTTTATCACGCCCCTGTCGCAACACTTCTGCGAAACCTGCAACCGGGTTCGCCTGTCGGTCGATGGCACGCTCTACATGTGCCTGGGGCAGGAACATAAATTTGAATTGCGCCCTTTACTGCGCAATGGCTGCTCGGATGACGAACTGGAAGCGGCGATTCGTCGTGCGATAGATCTAAAACCGGAAAAACATGAATTCAATGAAAAGCCGGAACAGGTTATTCGCTTTATGTCGATGACCGGCGGCTAAAACACCATCCTCAGGCCAACTGCAAACAACAGCAGTGCAAACGCCTTCTTCAGCTTATCCGTTGGCCATTGATGCGCCAGCCTCGCACCGAGCGGCGCAAACAACACACTAATAATTGCAATGCCCGCAAATGCAGGCCAGTAAATATAGCCCGTACTGTATTCCGGCAACGTCGCTTCATTCCACCCCATCACGACAAAACCAACAGCGCCCGCAGCAGCAATCGGAATACCGCAGGCAGCGGATGTTGCAACAGCCATCGTCATCGTAACTGATACCCAGATCAGAAAGGGCACCGTTAATGTGCCACCGCCAATACCGAGCAATGCCGAGATCAAACCGATAACAACCCCAGCGCCAACAAAGACAGATGTGCCTGGTTGAGCAAAGTGCGGTTGATAACGTGTCGCGAGTAACATCTGCAACCCGATCAGGCATTCGAACACACCAAACACACGCTGCAACGCATGTGTTGGCAACTGGTCAGCGACCACGGCACCCAGCAAACTACCAATGATTAATCCGGGCGCCAGGGCTTTAACGATTTGCCAATCAACTGCACCGCGCTTGTGATGCGCCCAGACTGACGACAGCCCCGTTACAATAATCGTCGCGAGTGACGTCCCAACGGCAAGATGCATAATATTGCTGAAACTCTGCGTACCGAATACCCAGAACAACACCGGCACAATCACCAGCCCGCCACCAACGCCGAACAGGCCAGCCAGCAATCCTGCAAACACGCCAACAACGGGATAAATCCAGAAAACCTCAAACATATTCGCCTGCAATTCCTTTTCTATTCTCATGCTTCTTCGAGATAGGCATCTACCCCAATATCTCGTCACAGGACCAAACCGTGACAATGTAAGCAGCACTGTTCGCACAATGTGCAAAAATTACCGAAAATTTACAATCAGGAGATATAATCAGGAGAAATTACCGCAACCCTGTGACCTAATACTGAACCATGGATAAGGTTGAGAAAGACAAACTACTGGAAATCCTCTCACAGAGGAATCAGTCCCAGGAACCATCCGATACACGGGATCATGAACCGAATCCTGTGGCAGCTGCCGAGCCCAGCGCGCACGCGGAAAAAAGAAAACACCAGCGCGTCAGATTTGCCAGCAATGTAAAAGTCATATTATCCAGCGGTGAGGAGGTTTCGGTCTATTGCGATAATATTTCGCTAGGCGGCCTTCTCCTGAACTCTACCTATCCGGCCGACAAGGGAACGCAGCTGAACATCATCATCCCGCTTTCCATCGATGGCAGTACAAAAATGATCCGGGTAAAAGCACAGGTGGTGCATACCCATCTCGGCTCACCCGATATGGGTGGAAACATTATCGGCATGAAATTCCTGGAAATGAATCACAGCGCTGAAAAACTGCTGACACTTTACGTCGACATCAGGGTAAAAAGAGGATTTTCACTCTCATAAATCTGTCGAGGAAGCGAAGCCGACTACTTTATCCAGATCGTCTTGGCATTCACAAACTCATGCATCCCGTGATGCGACAGCTCTCGCCCATAACCGGAACGTTTAATACCACCAAAGGGTAAGCGCGGATCGCTTTTCACCAATCCGTTCACAAATGCCGCACCGCATTGCAATTGACGCGCAACGCGTTCACCGCGTGCGTTGCTTTTGGTCCAGACACTGCCACCCAGCCCAAAGTCACTGCGATTGGCAATTGCGATTGCATCGTCTTCATTCTTGGCGCGAATAACGATCGCGACCGGCCCGAACAGTTCTTCATGATACGCACGCATGCCCGGTTTCACATGATCGAGAATGGATGCCTGGTAGAAAGCACCGTTACTGGCTTCGGGGGTACAGCCGGTAACGACTTTCGCGCCTGCCTCGATACTTTCGATTACCTGCTTGTGCAACTCGTCTCGCAGATCATGGCGCGCCATCGGCGCCAGCGTGGTTTCTTCCTTGAGTGGATTACCGGCACGCAACGCTTCCACGGCCTCCTTGAACTTCGCCAGAAAGGCGTCCGCAATCGCGTCGACGACGATAAAGCGCTTTGCGGCAATGCAACTTTGTCCGGCATTCATAAAGCGCGACATCACGCCTTGCTGCACGGTCAAACCCAGATCCGCATCATCCAGCACAATGAAGGCATCCGACCCGCCCAGTTCCAAAACGGATTTTTTGATATTCGCGCCCGCCGTTTCCGCCACCGACTTGCCGGCCGGTTCACTGCCGGTCAGGGTGACAGCCTTAACCCGTGGGTCCTCGATCACGCTCCTTACCTGGCCAGCACCGATCATCAGGGTGGTGAACACTCCTTCTGGAAAACCGGCTTCCTTGAATATGGATTCAATCGCCAGCGCGCATTGCGGCACATTGGACGCATGTTTCAACAAGCCGACATTACCCGCCACCAGCGCCGGCGCGGCAAAACGAAACACCTGCCAGAACGGAAAGTTCCATGGCATCACCGCCAGCACGATCCCCAACGGCTGGTATGCCACCAGGCTTTTGCTGGCGTCCGTTTCAATCAATTCATCCTTGAGAAACTCCGGACCCTGTTCGGCATAGTAATCGCACACCAAGGCACATTTTTCGATTTCGGCGCGCGACTCCTTGATCAACTTGCCCATCTCACGGGTGATGATAGTGGCCAGTTCTTCCTGGCGCGCGCGTAATACCTCGGCTGCTTTTTTCATCAATCCACACCGTTTGGCGAGCGCCGTATCGGCCCAGGACCCTGCCGCCAGTTGCGCGCCATCCAGCGCCCGGGACAATTCAGCCGCACCCCAGTTCTGGTACGTGATCATCGAGCTACCGTCAAAAGGATTAATTGCATGAAAAGCCATTACGCCGCTCCCTGTGTATTGAAATGTCTGCTATGCTGCCTGCTCATGATCCACATTATTCACACTAGCAGAACATGAGCAATCGCTACCGTCTATCCCTGCTTCTGCTGCTCCTGCCAGCCCTGGCTGGCGCCGCCGTCGATCCTTTAAAAAATGACCGCGAACTGTTTCTCAAGGCAAACAGCGCGCTTGATCGCGGCGCGCTACAGACTTATGCCCAGCTGGCGCCTGAACTGCGCGACTACCCACTCTACCCCTATCTGGTCGATAAAGAACTACGCCGTA
>JBFHQE010000009.1:0-116253 GCA_041592335.1 Thiohalobacteraceae bacterium
AACCTGGTGACCATGGCAGAGCCGAAACCGGACAAGGCCCTGGCGGCCAATGAATACGCGGTATGCCTGCACTGCGACCCGGTGGAAGTGATGCAGTACGCGCGCACGCCGGATCAACCCACGCCCTGGAAACGGCTGGATGCCAGCAACTTGATTGGCCAGCTGGAGCTGGATCTGAAACGTCTTGCCTCGGGGACCAAGGTAGCCTCGCTGGGTTTCTCCAATCGCATCAGCGCCACCGAAGCAAGCCAGCTGCTCAAATCGATGTTGACCCAGTGGAAACATAACCCGGAGCGCAAACTGCCACGCCACAAGCAGGACGACGACATTGAACTGTCACCCGGCCTGCATGCCGCCTTTCAGCTGCACAACCAGGGCATCGCCTTTGATTCGAGCGATTACCTTGGCGCCGGAGACGATCATGAAATTGACCTGAGCAGCCTCCTGTCGAACGGACTCGATGCGCACGAGCACGAGAAAGTGAACCTGCGCTGCAAAACCATCAACCGCAGCGCCGGTGGACTCGCGATCAACATTCCCACTGTACATACGCGACTGCGAGTCGGCGAACTGGTGACCGTCACCCCGGATTTAACCAAGCCACGGCATGTACTGGTTGGCAGCATCCGCTGGGTGGTCAATAACAGCGAAGATGGCCAGATCGCCGGGATTCAATATATCGCCAAGGACGTGCGCCCCATCGCTATCCGCAGCCTGGAAGGTGGACCGCAGGCGCATTTTCATCCAGCACTCTATTACCGGTTCAAGCAGGGTGAACAGGCATTTGAACTCATCATCACCACCCGTGGCATGTACCGGCCGGGACGCATGCTGGAACTCGATCAACAGGGTGAACGGCTGCAGCGCAGCTGCCATCATCTCATTGAATCCAACAGCCTGTTCGAACGTTTCAGTCTCAACCCCGACGCCAACGTGAATGCATAAAAAAGGGCCTCAAGCGAGGCCCTTTTATCTAACCGCTAACAGGATCAGCGAACGCGCAGACCACCCAGGTACTGCTGGTCCGATTCTTCCACTTCACCCAGCGACCAGGCGCCACGCGTCTTGGCGTGATTCACCGCCGCATTGACTTCGGAAGCCGAGGGATTGCGATCGATGGAAAAATCCTGGCCGGGATAAATCAGGTCCGGGTCCTTGATCTTGCTGCTGTTGGACTTGTAGATCAGCGGCCACTGGTAAGGGTTGTTGTAGACCTCACGCTTGCCGGAAATACCCCACAGGCTGTCACCCTTGACCACGGTGTACTGAATATTCGCGGCATCCAGCTCGGCCATCAGCCCGGCCAGCATGTCATAAGCGCGCTTACCCTCCGCGTTGGCAACGGCGGACGCTGCGTCGTTCAGGGTCGCTTTCTGCGCCACGGTAAGATTGTCATAAGATCTCAGCTTGGCCAGCATGGTCTTGGCCTGTTCCAGGTAATACTGGTTAATGCCATCCTCGGCTTCCAGGCGCGCGTCCTTGGCAAGTTTGAGAGCCATTGCATCATCGCCCTTGGCCGCCGCATCCTTGGCATCCGCAAGGAAACTTTCAGTATCGCGCCACAAGGCGCCCAGCGACTTGGCATTGGCGATGGCCGCAGCGGCCGCATCGATCGCCTGGGTAACAGCACCGGTATCGGCAGGTGCTTCCTGTTTCGGCTTGCTGGCACAACCGACAGCCAGGCTCAATGCAAGGACGGAAATCGAGACGTATTTGGCGGTACGGAATAGTTTCATGATCGGTCTCTCCAATGATGGCGGGTCTTTTTCATTCATGATTTTTTATGCCGATTGACCCTAACAAGCCTCCCTTGAGGAGTCAATCGAACACATATCGGCGCGGTTTGCGCCTGCTTGTGAGACGTTGCCCGGACAGCTTTATTCCGCAACGCTTAAGGTTGCTTGAGTTTCGCCTCGATTGCCTGCTCACGGGCTTCGATCGCTGCCTGCCGCGCCAGCTCGGCATCCCGTTGTGCTTCTTTGAAGGACTTGGAATCGAGACTTTCTTCCGCGCTGCGCAAACGGCTGCGCGCCTGTTCCATGGTCCTGGGGGCATACCTGTCTGCCTCGGCTGCCTCGGCGGCTTCAATCGCCTGTCGGGCATCGCTCATCTCCTGCACGGGCGCAGTGACGCAGCTCACCAGCAGCAAAGAGAAAACGGCGAAGAGAGGGATCAGGTTCCGGCGGAAAATACGCAGTAAAGCGGTCAGCAAAACGATAGACCCTTGTCCTGAATGTTTGGCGAACGCTAGCACCATTTCCCCGTTACCGTCAAGCAAGCGTCACCCGTGATTATCGTTATAATGGCGGCCCTGAGAGAATCATCCCGGAGCAGATTTATGGCCAGCACTTCAGACGATGACATCCTGATCTATCACAACCCGCGTTGCAGCAAATCGCGCGAAACGCTGAAACTGCTCGAATCCCGGAAACTCCAGCCAACCGTGATCCAGTATCTGGATACGCCACCGGATGCCGCCACCCTGAAAAAGATTCTTAAACTGCTGAAGCTCAAGCCGCGAGAACTGATGCGCACCAAGGAAACCGAATACAAGGCCAACGGTCTCGACGATGACAGCCTGTCCGATGATCAGTTGATTGCCGCGATGGTGAAACATCCCAGGCTGATCGAACGCCCCATTGTTATTCATCGCAACAAGGCTGCGCTGGGTCGCCCGCCGGAACAGGTGCTGGAGATTCTTTGATGCGTTATATCCTGGTGTTGTATTACAGCCGCTACGGTGCCACGGCGGAGATGGCGCGACTGATCGCGCGCGGCGTGGAGCAGGTCTCCGGCATGGAGGCCCGTATTCGCACCGTGCCACCGGTATCGGCGACCTGCGAAGCGACCAGCGACAGCATTCCCGAGAATGGCCCACCCTATGCGACCCTGGAAGATCTGCGTGACTGCGCCGGTCTGGCACTGGGCAGTCCGACACGCTTTGGCAACATGGCCGCGCCGCTCAAGTATTTTCTGGATAGCACCAGTGCTCTCTGGCTGGAAGGCAAACTCATCGGTAAACCGGCGGCCTGCTTCACCTCTTCCTCCAGCTTGCATGGCGGACAGGAAACGACCCTGATCACCATGATGTTGCCGTTGCTTCACCACGGCATGCTGGCAATGGGTTTACCCTATAGCGAAACAGCGCTGTTAAGCACGCGAACCGGCGGCACACCCTACGGTCCGAGTCACCTGGCTGGCACCGACAGCAAGCTGCCCATTAGCGAAGAAGAACAGCAGCTATGCAAAGCCCTGGGGAAACGCCTGGCCGAAATTGCAAAGAAGGTATCCTGAACCAATGCCCGGCACTTTCTGGAAAGCGACTTATCTCACGGGCTACCTCGGCACCATCGCAATACTGATCGCCTGGTATAGCTGGCTGGCGCCATCGCAACACTTTCATGTTGCGTTGATACTAACAGTATTGATTGTGCCCTTGCTGTTTCCACTCAAAGGGCTGCTCAGCGCCAGGCGCTATACCATCGGCTGGAGCCTGTTTCTGAGTCTGGCGTATTTCACGCACGGCGTTGTGGAAGCTTATGCCGCTCCGGTGGCCCGGATACCGGCATTGATAGAAGTGGCCTGCAGCCTGTTGTGGTTTCTTGGCGGGGTCGGTTACATCCGCGCCAGCAAACGGGTTATCCCGGCAGCACCGACTTCACAAACGGAATCGTGAGCCTGCGTTGCGCGGCCAGCGAGGCGTCATCCAGTTGATCGATCAAATCACATAAGGCCGCCAGCCCACGCGGCATACGTTTTAGTAAAAACTCACCCACATCATTCGGTAACTCCAGGCCGCGCTGCCTGGCGCGCAGTTGCAACACCGCCAGGCGATCCTGATCGCCAAGTGGTTGCAACTTGTAAATCATGCCCCAGGTCAGGCGCGACACCAAATCCGGCAAACGTATTCCTATCGCTTCCGGCCGGTCGGCTGCACTCAGCAGCATACGCACACCCGCCGCGCGCATACGATTAAAGGCATGAAAGAGAGCTTCTTCCCATTCAACCTTACCGGCGACTGCATCGATATCGTCCAGCGCCACTAGCGCGGCGGACTCAATCCCTTCCAGCAGGGCGGGATCTTTATCGCAAAGATCTTGCAAGGGTAGATAAAAAGCCTGCGCCTGCTGTTCACTCTGCTGCCGACAGGCGGCCTGCAGTAAATGACTGCGCCCGGATTGCGCAGGCCCATGCAGGTACAGCGACTCGCCACCCGCCAAACGAATAATCTGCTCGACCGCTTCGGCGTTCGGTCCCGGATAGAAATTTTCGAAGCGCGTCGCATCCGGCAGTTTAACGCCCAGGGAAAGCTGTTTTGCCACGGTCATTCCTGCGGCTTGTCAGCGGCTGGACTGCCAGGGCCATACAGGTCGCTTTTCAGGTAACGCTGATGCGCATGGCGCAACAGTACCATCACCACCGCCGCCACCGGCAGACCGATCAGCACACCGACAAAGCCAAACAGCTGACCACCGGCCAGCACGGCGAAAATCACCGCCACCGGATGCAACCCGATGCGATCCCCCACCAGCCAGGGCGTTAACAGGAATGACTCCAGCAGTTGGCCAATACCGAACACGGCGAACACGCCCAGCAGCGGCATAATGTCCTGGAATTGCACCAGCGCCGCGCCACCGGCCGCGAGGATGCCGATGATAAAACCCAGGTAGGGCACAAAGCTGACAAACCCGGCCATCAGGCCGAAGAACAGCGCCAGTTCGATCCCAACGATCCAGAGGCCGATGGCATACACCGTGGCCAAGGCGCTCATCACCAGAAACTGACCGCGCAAGAAAGCGCCCAATACTTCGTCGGACTCCTTCGCTAACGATACGATGCGTGCTTCCATGCGACGCGGCAGCGCATGGTGGATGTGCGCCATCAGCACATCCCAGTCACGCAACAGGTAAAAACTGACGACCGGAATCAACACCAGGTTACCGAGTAACTGCGCCAGCGCCGCACCGGATTGCGACAGGGTTTTGAGAACCGTGCCCGCGATACCACCGGCTTCTTTCCAGTACATGGATAACGCTGTCTTCAGCTGCTGCGTATCGAGCAACTCGGTGGTTTCGATACCCAGTCCGCCACTGAGAATCGGCAACAGGTGCGACTGTCCCCAGTCCAGGTAGACGGGCAGTCGCTGGATAAAGGTCATCACCTGGCGTTGCAGCGCCGGCACCAGCAACAGCAGGATCAATGACAACACCAGGAACATCGCCAGGAATACCAGTGTCACGGCCAGGCCGCGCGACATTTTTCTTTCCAGCCGGTCGACCAGCGGATCACCCAGATAGGCGATCAGCGCCGACACCAGGAATGGCATCAGGATCGGACTCAACAGGTATAGCAAGGCGCTGGCGATCAGCGCGATACCCAGCCACCAGGCAGCCCTGATTTGCAGCGAGACGTTATCGGATGTCATGCGATTGCTTCCAGGCTTTCCTGCTCCAGATCAGCACGTAGTCGATGCCGCTGATAATCGTTGTGATCACCACCAGCCAGGTCATGCCCACGATCAGCCAGGGCGCAACCAGTTGCACGCCGGAACTCCAGAGCAGCAACAGTACCAGGAGAATCTGGCTCAAAGTATTGAACTTGCTGGCCAGGGTCGGACTGGCCTCGAAGCGGCCATACAGAAAATGATAGGTCAACGCACCGCTGAAAATCACGATGTCGCGGGCCACGATCAATGCCACCACCCAGACAGCGATCAGGTCGATCCAGGCCAGCGTGACATAACAACAGACCAGCAACAGCTTATCGGCGATCGGATCCAGCAGGCCGCCCAGCCGACTGCTCCAGCCAAACTGCTTGGCCAGAAAACCATCCACGCCATCCGACACCCCGGCGAACAAAAACAGCCACAGCGCCCAGTCGAAACGATGTTCCAGAATTAACCAGACCACGGGCGGCACCAGTAGCAGCCGCATAAAGGTAATCAGATTCGGGATATCCCGCGCCTGTAACACAAGCCCTCCCAACGCGCCTCAGAGCAGTTGTTTCATTTCTTGCCGCACTACCGCTTCAGGCGATAAACCGGAACCGGCTGTTCGACCTGCACTTCCAGCTGATTGCCAACAGCCACCGCCTGGTGCAGATAACCAATGCCACCGTTCAGCGTTACCAGCAATTCGAC
Organism: Thiohalobacteraceae bacterium; assembly: GCA_041592335.1. Taxonomy (GTDB): domain Bacteria; phylum Pseudomonadota; class Gammaproteobacteria; order Thiohalobacterales; family Thiohalobacteraceae; genus JBFHQE01. The sequence continues at coordinate 6,140 of JBFHQE010000009.1, forward strand.
GCGCCCCGGCGCCACACGATGCAGTGTCACGTCGTCAACCAGTGACAGTCGCTGCAGATAATCGCTGACACGCGCCACGTCGGTAATGCTGGTAATGCCCTCTACCACCAGCATCTGCGCACCCGACGACGCCTCTACCCCGCGTACCGCCAGCTGACTGGCCATGCGATTGGCCAGTTCCTCAATTCCGGAGGACACCACGGCGTGGGGCGAACTGCCTTGCGTAGCAAACGTTTCACGCTGCTGGTTGAAGTCCAGCACCCAGCGCCCGGTCCAGTAATCCCCGCCGCCGCTCACCCGGCCCAGCAACATGACCTGCGTCCGGTAGCGGGACGCCGCCCTTCGCAGCGGCTCAACGAAACCACCCCAGACATCGGCGATATTCACAGCCGCCTGGTCTTCCAGATCCATCAGGGGTAATAACAGCGGCAATCCGCGTTGCCTGGCCGTCTGTTCCAGCTGAACTTTCACCGAAGCCTCGTCATCCGCCGCCAGCAGCCGCCGCTGCGCCCGCTCCTCCACGGCGACCCAGGCCATGATTTCCGGGCGCTCGCGACCCCAGACAGGCAGGGCGGCGGCGCGCATTGCCTGCTCCAGCGCATTTCCGTCAAACACCACGGAGAGATCGAGCGCGTCCGGCCTGCCGCCGGGGACATATTGATATTGCTGCACAAAACGACCGGGCTGGGTCAGCAGACTGGCCGCGTTGGGATACTGGTGCACCGAGGGATCGCCGGAAATTCGGACCAACAGCTGGGCCAACGCGGTTCGAAGGCTTTCCTGGCGCGCCGCCGTGCCGCGATCCGCGACCGGCACCGAGGCCAGGTAAAAATCGGGCGCGACTGCGGCGTATAGCGGCGTCGCCAGCCAGCCCTGCAGCAACCACAGGACGAGTGCTGCCCATGGGGTAAACTTACAACGCGGAAGCATGGATTCGGGTATGATGCGCATCGCGCACGTGCTTGATTCTCATGCGCGCTAACATAGCACAGATTAGCCTTGAACGACCCCCGGTCGATTTAACATGACAGCCAGGAGCCATCGGTGAGCCAGGATTCAACAACCCCCTCCAAACCTACCCTCAGCTACAAGGATGCCGGGGTCGACATCGATGCCGGCAACAGCCTGGTACAACGCATCAAACCGGCGGTCGCGCGCACCCGGCGGCCGGGTGTAATCGGCAGCATTGGCGGGTTTGGCGGTCTGTTCGAACTGCCGACCGACAAATACCGTCAACCGGTGCTGGTTTCCGGCACGGACGGCGTCGGCACCAAGCTGAAACTGGCCATTGAGGCCAACCTGCATGACACCATCGGCATCGATCTCGTCGCCATGTGCGTCAACGACATCATTGTCACCGGCGCCGAACCCCTGTTCTTCCTGGATTATTACGCTACCGGCAAACTCGACGTCGATGTCGCGACCAGCGTGGTGGAAGGTATCGCCACCGGCTGCGAACAGGCGGGCGCGGCCTTGATCGGCGGCGAGACGGCGGAAATGCCCGGTATGTATAGCGAAGGCGATTACGACCTGGCCGGATTCGCGGTCGGCATTGCGGAAAAGGACGCCATCATCGACGGCAGCCAGGTACAGATCGGCGATACCCTGATCGGCCTGGCCTCGAGCGGCCCGCATTCCAACGGCTATTCGCTGGTGCGCAAGGTGCTGGAAGTCAGCGGCGCCGATCTCAACCAAGCCCTCGGCGATACCACTCTGATTCGCGCCCTGCTCGCGCCGACCCGTATCTACGTTAAATCTTTACTGGCGCTGATGCAGAAGGTTCCCGTGAAGGCACTGGCCCATATCACCGGCGGCGGCCTGCCGGAAAACCTGCCGCGCGTATTGCCCGACAATGCCAAGGCCGTGATCGACGAGACCAGCTGGACGCTGCCACAAGTATTCGAGTGGCTGCGGCAACAGGGCAACATCGAGCAGCACGAACTCTATCGTACCTTCAACTGCGGTGTCGGCATGGTGCTATGCGTAGCCGAGGACGATGCGGAGCGCACCCTTGCACAGCTTGAAGAGCTGGGCGAACAGGCCTGGCGTCTCGGCAGCATCGCCGCCCATGACGGTGAACCCTGCGTCGAATTCAACCAGGGCTGAGGTCGCATGGGCGACAGACTTGCGGTTGTTATCCTGATTTCCGGCCGCGGCAGTAACCTGCAGGCCATTCTGGAACAGACCCACGCCGGCACACTGCCGATCGATATCAGGGCCGTGATCAGCAACCGGCCCGATGCAGCGGGATTGCAGCTGGCCCGGGACCGACAAATTCCAACCGAATGCGTCGATCATACCCAGTACGAAAACCGCGAGACTTTCGACCAGGCACTGCAAGCCTGCATCGATCGATATCAGCCCGGCCTGGTGATACTGGCCGGCTTCATGCGCATCCTGACAGTCGCTTTCGTCAAACACAACCGTGGACGCATGCTGAACAACCACCCTTCGCTGCTACCCAAATTCCAGGGGTTGAATACTCATCAACGCGCTCTGGATGCCGGTGAAACAGAACACGGCGCCAGCGTGCACTTTGTCACCGAAGAACTGGATGGCGGGCCGGTCATTGCCCAGTCGCGGGTCAGCATCAATCAGGATGACGATGCCGACTCATTAGCCGCACGGGTACTGCAACAGGAGCATGAACTTTTTCCTGAAGTCATCCGCTGGTACGCCGACAAGCGGCTTACACTGACGGGCAATCAGGTAAATTTCGATGGAAAACCCTTGCTTAAACCCGTTAGCATCTGAGCCCAACTACCCAGTAGCGCGAGGACGTGGGCAGCATGCCAGTCTTGAGCCGACAACCAACGACCGGAAGGATCACTGCATGGCTGTTGCCATGCTGCCTGGCGCTGCTTGTTTTCACCAACAGCGCATTCGCTGAAGCGCCGCGCCCCTTCAATGCACGCTACGAGCTGTTACTCAACCGCCTTCCGGTGGGCGTGCAACAACTCTCACTCAGCAAACAACCCAATAACCGATTTCTGCTGGAAACGCGCCTGGTACCCAACCGACTGGCCAAACTGTTTCATAACAGCACCCGCGAAGAAAGCAGCCTGTTTTACTGGACCGGGCAAATCATCAGCGAACGCTACCAGCTCGATCGGCAGGACAATAAAAACCAGCGCCATGCGGAACTGATCTTCAACTGGAACAAACGGCAAGTCATTAACGATGTGGCGAACGAGCGCTGGACCATGCCGATTCCGCAAGGAACGCTCGATAAACTCAATGTGCAGATCGCGGTGATGCAGGACCTGACGAATGGCAACACCGACTTCGGTTATCAAATTGCCGATGGAGGGAAATTAAAACAGTATCGCTTTGAAGTAATCGCCAAACAGACCATTCGAACCGAAGGCGGGAAATTCGAGACGGTCAAAATCAAACGGATTCGGGAAGACCAGGATCGCACGACTTATCTATGGTGCGCGCCAGCGCTGGATTATCTGCCGGTGCAGATACAGCAAACCGAAAAAGATTCCCGCCATACCTACCTGAGCAAACTCACCCGGCACGAATTTCTGGATTAGACGGCCCGTCAGGCAACCTGGACCGGCACCTGGTTGCCAATACGCTTGATGCGGTTCTCTCCGTCGACATACACCAGCGTGGGTTTGTGTTGCGCCACTTCATTTTTATCCAGCCGGATATAGGTGCAGATAATGACACGATCTCCTGGCGAAGCCTTGTGCGCCGCGGCGCCATTCACCGAAATAATGCCGCTGTGATCCTGTGCGCGAATAGCGTAGGTGGTGAAACGCTCGCCATTGGCCAGGTTATAGATTTCGATCTGCTCGTACTCGCCAATACCCGCGGCTTCCAGCAAAGCACCGTCGATCGCGCACGAACCTTCGTACTCGAGTTCGGAATGCGTGACCCGCGCCTGATGTAACTTGGCATTGAGAAAAGTACGTTGCATGGAAAAAACCCAGAAAATCGGAATTGAGGAGGCGCCATTATCACCGAATCGTGAATTAGGCGCAATACACCCTATAAATCATTGGTTTATGAAATGGATGTTGTCAATCAGGCGGGTCCTGTCGCCCAGCCAGGCGGCTGCCAGCAGCACCAGATCGTCATCCCCCGACTGCGCGGTCGCCAGGGTATTGCCATGCCGAAATTCGACGTAATCCGGCCGAAACCCGGCTGCAACCAGCTCCTGTTCAGCCCGGCGCGCCAACGGCTCGGCATCCTGTTCACCCGAACGCAGCGCGTCCACCGTGCGACACAGAATCTCATACAAACGTGGCGCAATTTCTCTCTCCGCGGGACTGAGATACGCGTTACGCGAACTCATCGCCAGGCCATCCGCCTCGCGCACAATCGGCGCACCCACAATCTCGACCGGCATGGATAATTCATCCACCATGCGCCTGATGATTGTCAGCTGTTGAAAATCCTTCTCGCCGAACACCGCCAGATCCGGTTGCACCATGTTGAACAGCTTGGCGACCACCGTGGCCACCCCCACAAAAAAACCCGGACGATAATGACCGCAGAGCTCGTCGCTAATACCCGGCACTTCAACCCGCGTGGTGTTCTGCATGTCCCGGCTGTACACCGCATCCACCGGCGGAGCGAATAACAGGTGCGCACCGGCCTGCGTCAGCTTGTCACAATCCTCAGCCAGAGTGCGCGGGTAACTGTCATAGTCTTCATTCGGACCAAACTGCATGGGATTGACGAATACACTTACCACCACGCGATCTGACAACTCCAGCGCGCGCTTAACCAGCGCTAGATGCCCGGCATGCAGATTGCCCATGGTCGGCACAAAGCCAATGCGCAAATCCTGCTGACGCCAGTCATTGATCTGTGCGCGCAACGCCGGTACGGAATCGACTGTTTGCAGTTGGCTCATGAAAAGCTCTGTTTGAGGGTGGGGAATTCCAATTGCTTGACGGCCTTGACGTAAGCCGCAATGGCGGCCTGCACCGAACCGGCATCCGCCAGGAAATCCTTACTGAAGGATGGTCGCTTGCCTGCTGTAATCCCCAGCATGTCGTACAACACCAGCACCTGGCCGTCGCAATCCACGCCCGCGCCGATGCCGATGGTAGGAACCCGCAACGACACTGTCACCGCTTTAGCCAGACTGGCGGGCACGCACTCCAGCACCAGTGCACAGATACCCGCACTCTCCAGTGCCAGTGCATCCTGTTTGATCTGGGCGGCACCGGCATCATCGCGCCCTTGCACCTTGTAACCGCCCAACTCCTCAATTGACTGCGGCAACAGGCCCAGATGCCCGCACACCGGAACACCCTTATTCACCAGGTGTTCGACTATCGGCAGAACCTGTTCGCCGCCCTCGAGCTTGACGATATGCCCGTGCCCTTCACCGATCAGACGCTGCGCATTGGCCAGCGCCTGGTCCTTGGACGTGTAGCTCCGGTAAGGCATATCGATAATGCGTAACGCCTCCGGCGCGCCTCGCGCAACGGCCGCCGCATGATAGATCATATGATCAAGCGTCACGGGCAAGGTGCTTTCCTGCCCCTGCAGTACCATACCGAGCGAATCGCCGACCAGCACCACATCAACACCGGCTTCGACGAGCCAATGCGCAAAACTGGCATCGTAGGCTGTCAGGCAGGCGATTTTTTCGCCGCGTTGCTTAAGGGATTGCAAATAATCAGAGGAAGTTTTCATACCTCGTCACCAGTCAAGAAATTCGTCACTCCCGCGAAGGCGGGAATAACGACGAAACAAGCTGTTAAGAAGTTTTTTATAACCACAATGAGATCTACTACAACGATGCCGTCATCGGATTAAAGTACTGCCGCCCTTTACCCATGCGCTGTATCTGGTCCAGCAGCGCCGCATAATCATGCTCGTTATTCGCCAAGTCGATATGCGCCGCGTTCACAATTAACAGCGGCGCGTCATTATAGTGATGGAAAAAACTCGCGTAGGCATCGGACAGGCGGCGCAGATAAGTCGGATCGAATTTCTGCTCATAAGCCCGACCACGCCGTTGAATACGCAGCAGCAGGGTATCCACCGGCGCCTGTAGATAAATCACCAGATCCGGCGTTGGCGCATCCAGCGTCAGATGTGCATACACCTGCTCATACAGCTGAAACTCATGCTCGTCGAGCGTCATCTCTGCGAACAGCCGATCCTTCTGCACCAGGAAGTCCGCCACGCGAACCGGCTGAAACATATCACTCTGTCGCAATGACTGCACTTGTTGCGCGCGCTGCAATAAAAAGAACAACTGCGTTGGCAACGCACCTTCCCTTGGGTTGCGGTAAAAACGCTCCAGAAAGGGGTTGTCATCCGCGCCCTCCAGCAACAACTCGGTACCAAAGGTTTCCGCAAGCTTGCTGGCCAGCGTCGTCTTGCCCACGCCGATAGGCCCTTCCACTACAATATAATCAGACTTGAACGAATTCATGAGGGAATGATACTCGAAATCGAATGACTAGCGGGGTGGGTTTTCGAGTTTAACCAGTGCTTGCCGTGCGAAAGTTTTCGCCAGATCCCGCACATAACCCTGCCCCGGAATCATTGTCTCCGGGCTTATTTCGCACCAGGGCAACAGCACAAAACCGCGCTCGGCGATACCCGGATGCGGAACCCTGAGCCGTTCGGTATCGATATACTCATCGCCATACATCAACAGATCGAGATCCAGTGTTCGCGCACCCCAGCGCTCCCCCTGTCGCACACGTCCCTGCCCATGCTCAATGGCCTGCAAAATATCCAGCAGATCATGCGCGGACACACTTGTCGCAAGCATTGCCACGGCATTGACATAATCGGGTTGATCCTGGGGTCCCATCGGCTTTGAAGCATACAACGAGGAACAGACAACATTTGCAATATCCGGGTGCCGTCGCAAAGCGCGTAATGCTGTTTTGATTTGCTCGGCGGGATGATTGAGATTACTGCCAAGCCCGATAAAACAACGCGTCTCATCACTCATGAAGAAGCAGATGTATTGCGCTTTCTCGGCCCACGCCGACGGCGGCGCTTGTTCTTCCTGGCATCCGGCAACAGCATTTTTTCCTGGTCATGCGGTTCGAGTTCCTGGATACGTGTCCACCAGTCGCACAGCTCCTGGTCGATCTCGCCTGCCTGACCGCGCAATAACAGGAAATCATAGGCAGCACGAAATTTCGGATGCTCCAGCAACTTAAGAGGGCGACGGCCATTACGCTGCTGAAATTTGGGCTGCATGGCCCAGATCTCGCGCATCGGCAAACTGAAACGTTTTGGAATCGCGGTATGTTGCGCCTGCTTTGACACAATACGCGCCGCCGCGATTTGCATTGCCTGCAACTCACTCATGTCTGGAATCGCTTCCCAGTCCGGCATCGCCCTGAGCATGGGTTCCCAGAGCATCGCGGCAAAGAAAAATGCCGGGGTGACGGGTTTTCCTTCCGCGATTCGCGCATCGGTATTTTTCAGGGCATGCACCACCAGCATGTGCGGGAAGCCCTGCTCTTCTTCCGCGAGCACCTCATCCGTCATGGGCAGCAGGGCACGAAACAGATCATATTGCCGGAGCATTTCGAAGGTTTTGACACCATCCCCGCTCAGTAACAGCTTGAGGATTTCATCAAACAGGCGCGCGGGCGCAATGTCGAACAGCAGGTGACTCAGTTCGGCAATCGGGGCCGCGGCCGCCTCATCCAGGCGGAACCCGAGCTTGGCGGCAAACCGGATGGCACGCAGCATGCGCACGGGATCTTCACGGTAGCGTTGCTCGGGGTCGCCAATCAGTCGAATCACACCCTGCTGCAGATCGGCCATACCACCGGTGTAATCCACCACCGAGAAGTCCGCGATGTCGTAATACAGGGAATTGATAGTGAAGTCGCGACGCCAGACATCGTCTTCGATACTGCCGTACACATTATCGCGCAGGATTCGACCGCTCTCCGCCTGCCGCGCATGCTCCTCTTCTTCAGCGGCATCGTGTTGCCCACGGAAAGTGGCGACCTCGATAATTTCCCGACCGAAAATCACATGCGCAAGACGAAAACGGCGACCAATCAAACGGCAGTTCCGAAACAGCGCCTTGACCTGCTCCGGATGCGCGTCGGTTGCAATATCAAAGTCCTTCGGTTCACGACCGAGCAGCAGATCGCGCACGCCACCGCCCACCAGGCAGGCGCGATAGCCTTCGTCTTTCAGACGATAGAGAACTTTGAGGGCATTGGGACTGATATTGGCGCGCGAAATCGCGTGTTGATCGCGCGCGATCAGAAGCGGGGTTGATTCAGAAGGAGTTCCAGACGACATAATCGCCGTATCATAACACTAGTAGCTGGATTCCATCCGCATTTCAGCCATAATCTCGTTCATCGCGGCCTCGTCATTCTGCAGCAGGCAGACCAGATTACCGACGCTACACACCGTTGCCTGCTGCGAACGCACCATCCAGCCACCCGGCGGCGTCCAGCCGTTGACCTGGGTAAACATGGCCAACTGGTCAGCATTGCTCTGCACCAGCCGCTTGTATTCCAGCGCAAACTTGGCCAGGCCTTCCATATGCTGCTGCTCGAGCAGGCCATAACCTTCGACGAAAGAGCCGTCATCGCGGAACCGGCAGATCGCGATCACTCCATCCAGGGCCAGCAGGCGTTTCAGCATGCGCTTACCCTACCCTGCCAGCGCGGCATACGCCGCTTCGTAATCGCAATCGTCATTCTTGATGACCACGCCACGATTACCGTTGGCGACGGCGGTCCATTCAAAACCGATCATGGTGAAACCATCAATCGGGTAGAAACCGCTTTGCGCAGTCAGTTTCTCCCAGCCGCGCGCCTGCATGGTGGCAATGGCCAGGTTGGCCACGATGACATGTGCCAGCAAATCCAGCACTTCCGCATTCAGCTCCGAGCCTGCCACCACCTCGTGGGACTCCAGCTCGCCGCGGTCTGAAAAGGTAAAGGCCGCCAACGCGCCTTTCAGGTTCATCAGTGTCGCAAGTTCACTCATAGCTCCCCCTCTACTAGATCAGATCGTCCGACACATCGGCCAGTTGTTGGCGCATCATGCCCAGCACATGATTGAGCGATGCAGCCTGGTTATCGAGAAAACAAAAGACATTGGCAATGACACAGACAGTGAAATTCGGCCCCCGAACCGCCCAGCCCCGCGCGGGTGCCACGCCACAGTAACCATAGAGATTATTCATGATGTCGGTTTCCATGTGCACGCCCATGGTGGTTGCCCGACACATGATAGAGGCCATGCGCGCCATTTCTTCGTTGAGGTGTCCCTTGTAGGAATACCGGTCCCCTCGGTAGGAATATTCACCTGCCGCAATAACACCCGGCGTTGCGACCAGGTCGGCAATCAGAGACATACCGCCATACCTCCTGTTATTTCGTTCTACATGGTTTATTCGTACCATTTCCTTCATAACATACCGGACATCACATAGAATCCCAACTGAAATTTTTTACATTAATGGATTCTAATGTCTGATAACCCGCAGGCAGTGGGCCTGTTTCGAAGGCTTGCCGCACTTTTCTATGACAGCCTGTTGCTGCTCGGCGTCTGGTTCATTGCCAGCGCCATCCCGCTGTTCTTCACCCACGGCGAGACACTCAAGGGCAACAATCCGCTGTTCACGCTCTACATGATTATTGTGACGATGTTATTTTTCGGCTGGTTCTGGCGTCACGGCGGGCAGACGCTCGGCATGCGCGCCTGGCGTTTGCGGATAGAACATGAGGATGGCGGCGTAATCAGCTGGGCCCAGGTATTGTTGCGTTGCCTGGCCGCGGTTCCATCACTGGCGCTTGGCGGGCTTGGTTACTGGTGGATGTTATGGGATCGGGAAAACCGCAGCTGGCATGACCGGTTTTCGCATACGCGGATTGTCATGACGGATAAAAATTAAGTCTTACGTAACATCAACAAACCAGCTGACGCAAACAACAATGGTGCAACCGCCGCGCTCAGAACCGGATTCAGTCCGTACACAATACCCATGCGGCTCATCAACTGATCGGCCAGATAATAGCCCACGCCAATCAACACCCCGATCAACAACCGTGTACCCGCGTTGCTGGCGCGCTGTGAAGTGAACACAAAGGGGATCGCAACCAGCAGCATCACCAGCACCGACAGCGGCGCGATCAACCGCTTCCAGAAAGCCAGTTCATAGCGGTTACTATCCAGTCCGTTGCTCTGGAGATACTGGATATAACTGCGCAGCTCGCGGGCCGGTAATTTCTCAGGTTCCAGCACCAGCACATTCAGCAACTTCGGATCGATCAGGGACTGCCATTGCTCCACCTGGTTCAGGCGTTGACTAAACCCGTCCACCGAGAGGTTAAAATGAGCGGCCTTGTGCAGCTGCCAGAAGCCTTCCTGGTACAAGGCGCCTTTTGCCGTAATCATTTCGGTCAGCTGCTTATCCTTACCCAGCTGATAGATCCTCACCTTGCCCAGCTGACCATCGGGATTAATCTGGCCGATATTGATAAAACGGTCCGCGTCCCGGACCCAGACACCGTAACGGCTCTGGAACGTGGTCTTGCCGGATAAAGATGAAGCACGCTGCTGATTTGCCACCTGCTCCGCCTGGGGCGCAATGAATTCACTCATGGCAAACACCGGCAGCAACATCAACACGCCGACCCGCATAATGGAATAGATCAGCCGCCCAATGGAAACACCCGATGCGCGGATACAGATCAGCTCACTGTGCGTTGCCAGCGTACCCAGACCCATCAGCGCGCCCAGCAACACCGACATGGGAAACAGATCATTGATACGACGCGGAATTGTAAGACCGAGGTATTGCAAGGCCTGCGATAATTCATAATTGGCCTTGCCGATGTTGCCCATCTGATCGATCAGTGCAAAAAACAGGTCGACCGACAGCAGTACCAGCAGGGCAATCATTGTCGCGCCCAGCACTGTCCTGGCCAGATAACGATCGATAATTCTCATGCGGGCTGCACCCTGGGCGCCTTGAGTTGCGCGCGTCGCCAGAAGAGCCATGCCAGCACCAGCGGTACCAGGTGCGCCAACCAGATGCCCGGCACCGCAGGCAGTTTGCCGCGTTCGATCAGCGACTGGCCGGTGCCCAGCAGGTTGTAGTAAATCACGAACACCAGCACCGCCAGCAGCAAGCGGCTATAGCGACCCTGGCGCGGCGTACTGCGACTGAGCGGCACGGCCAGCAACACCAGCATCAATGCCGCCAGGGGCAGCGACAACCGCCATTGCAGCTCGGCCTGGAATCGTGGATTAGTGGAACCCCATAAATCAATCGTAGCCATGGCATTCAACTGGTGCTGAAGCTGGCTCTCACCACTCGCCGTTTCAATGCGCAATCCATGCTTATCAAACTCAGCGATACGATAATCGGTCTGACCCGGCACTCCCTGATAACGAAACCCTTTCTCCAGCACAATAAAACGATCAGCGTTATCCGGATTGGTCCAGGGATAGGCGTTGCGCGCCGTCATCAGCGTGGGAGTATCACCGCGCAGGCTGCGCACAAAAATGCCTTCCATTTGTTGCGCGGCCTGATCCACCTTCTCGGCATAAAAAATAATCTCGCCCTCACGGCCTTCCTCGAACTGCCCGGCGGAGATATTCGCCAGTTCACTCTTCTGCTCCGCGGCTTCTCGCAGCTTGAATCCCAGCTCGGACGTCCTGGGTGCAACGAACAATGACAACACCAGCACCAGCACACTCACCAGCGCCGCCAGCAATAGCAGCGGCCTGTAAATCTGGCGCGTTCCGACGCCGCAGGCCTGCATCGCCGCCATCTCGCTATCCTGGTACAGGCGCCCCAGCGCCAGCAACACGCCGAGAAATAGCGACAATGGAATCAAAGTGGTGAGATAACTGATCGATTTGAGACCCAGCAGGGTAAAGATGATCGAACCGGGAATGTCGCCATCGACAGCATCCGCGAGAAAACGCGCCAGGCTGTTGCTCATTACGATCGCCCAGAGCACCAGCGTCACCGCGAGCCAGTTCCACAGCGATTCTTTTAATAGATAGCGATCGAGGATAGAGAGCATAAGTGTATCTGGGTAAATTTGACGTCATTCTGTTCGGCAGCGCATCATAGCGCAACCCTGATTTTCGTGACGTCGGCATCAGCCCGGCCTCCAGCCCCCGATAGACAACAAAGGTGTAATCGATGGAATTCAGTACCAAATCCGGCAAGGCAGACAAACAACGCACCGCCTGCGCCATCGTCTGCGTATTCGAAAAAGGCAACCTGAGCCCCAGCGCCGAGGCGATTGACCGCGCTTCAGGCGGCGCATTGCGTAAACTGATCAAGTCCGGCGATATCGACGGACAGCCTAACAGCGCGCTCATGCTGCATGATGTGGCCGGGGTCAGCGCGCAACGGGTACTAGTGGTCGGTGCCGGTCCGGCAGAGGACTTCACCGCCCAGAAATTCCGCCAGATGGTCACACTGGCCGTGCAGCTGGCTGACAAGTCCGGCGCCGCCGACGCCATCAGCTATCTGGACGAAATCGAGTGTCCGCATTGCGGCCAGTACTGGAAGGCACGCCACACGGTCGAGGCCGCTTCGGAAGCTCTCTACTGCTTCGACCAGATGAAGAGCCAGAAACAGAAAAAAACCCGTCCGCTGAAAACGCTCCATATCAATATCCCGGCCGGCAAGCGCATGGCTGGCGCCGCCGAACAGGGCATAGAGCATGGCCGGGCCATCGCCAGTGGCGTTCGCGTCACCCGCGACCTCGGCAACCTGCCCGGCAACATCTGCACCCCGACCTACCTGGCTACCCAGTCCAAGGCGCTCGCACGCAAATCCAAAAAGGTCACGGTGCAGGTGCTGGAAGAAGCCCAGATGAAACGCCTCGGCATGGGTGCGCTGCTGTCAGTCAGCGCGGGCACCCGTCAGCCAGCCAAACTGATCTGTATAAACTACAAGGGCGGCAAACGTGGCGAGAAGCCTGTGGTACTGGTCGGCAAGGGAGTGACTTTCGATTCCGGCGGCATCTCCATCAAGCCCGGCGCCGCCATGGATGAAATGAAGTTCGATATGTGCGGCGCGGCCAGCGTGGTCGGCACCCTCACCGCCGCGATTGAAATGAAACTGCCGCTGAACCTGGTGGGCGTGATCCCGGCCACTGAAAACCTGCCCGACGGGCTGGCCACCAAGCCCGGCGACATCGTCACCAGCATGTCCGGCCAGACCATCGAAGTGCTTAATACCGATGCCGAAGGCCGCCTGATCCTGTGCGATGCCCTGACCTATGCCGGCAAATTCAAACCGGATGTCGTCATCGATATCGCCACCCTGACCGGCGCCTGCGTGGTCGCGCTCGGCGCGCATGCGGCTGGCCTGCTCGGTAACGACGACGAATTGATCAAGGGCATACTGCACGCGGGCACCACCAGTGGCGATCGCGCCTGGCAGATGCCGCTGTGGGAGGAGTATCAGCCACAGCTCGATTCCAACTTCGCCGACATGGCCAATATCGGCGGCCCCAAGGCCGGCACCATCACCGCCGCCTGCTTCCTGTCGCGCTTTACGAAGGAATATCGCTGGGCACACCTCGATATCGCGGGCGTGGCCTGGAAACAGAATGCCGAGAAAGGGGCGACTGGCCGACCGGTGCCGCTGTTGATGCAGTATCTGATTGAGCGGTGCGAAAAATAACGCATGACCCGCGTCGATTTCTACGTTCTCCCCAGCGACACGCCACGCAACCGCGCGGTGCTGGCCTGTCGACTGGCGGAAAAAGCCTATAGCCAGGGCAACAAGGTCTACATCCACACCGGCTCGGAGCAACTGAGCCAGGAACTGGATGAACTGCTGTGGACCTTTCGTCAGGGCAGTTTCGTGCCCCACGCCCTGCTGGGTGACGACGATGAATCCGAAACCCCGGTGATCGTCGGTCATGCCGAACCAGGCAACCATCATCACGAGGTGCTGATCAATTTCGCCCAGGAAGTTCCGGCCTTTTTCGGCCGCTTCGAACGTGTCGCGGAACTGGTCGACCAGCAACCCGAGTATTTAAAACTCGCCCGCGAGCGGTATACCTTTTACCGTGAACGCGGCTATGAACTGCAATCGCATAAACTGAAAGGCTGAGTATGTCTGATTCCAACCAAGTACCCGTTCTGACCGACCTGGTGGTCGACGAGAATCCCAACGAACCCACGATAGCCCCGACCATCGACACGGAAACCATTGACGCCATTAAAACCGAATTGAATGAATTCATGCACGGCACGCTGCGCAACCAGATGAGCCGCGCCATGGAAGAAGTGATCGACGATCTGTGCAAGCAGGCCAACGAAAAACTGGAAGCGCTGCTGGACAAGCATCTGGGGAAATAAACCACCCCCTGTAGGAGTGGCCTTGGCCGCGAATATTCGCGAGCAAGCTCGCTCCTACATCAACCAATTCCCCCTCAGCATTTCCTTCCCATCCCGGTATAATGTCCCTTTTCGCCTGACAGCCGGAGCCGGAATCCGTGGAAAAAACCTACAATCCCCACGCCATCGAACAACGCTGGTACCAGACTTGGGAAAACCAGGGCTATTTTGCCCCCGCGGGCCCAGGCACGGAAAACGACCGAAAATCCTATTGCATCATGATTCCCCCGCCGAACGTTACCGGCAGCCTGCACATGGGCCACGGCTTCAATAACACCGTGATGGATTCGCTGACCCGCTTCCACCGCATGCGCGGCGACAACACCCTGTGGCAGCCCGGCACCGACCACGCCGGTATCGCCACCCAGATGGTGGTCGAGCGCCAGCTCAATGCCGAGGGCAAAACCCGCCACGACCTGGGCCGCGAGGAATTCATCAAGCGCATCTGGGAATGGCGCGCCGAATCCGGTGGCAATATTACCCGCCAGTTGCGCCGCATGGGCTCCTCGCTGGACTGGTCCAATGAACGTTTCACCATGGACGACGGCCTGTCCGATGCGGTGAAGGAAGTGTTCGTGCGCCTGCACGAGGAAGGGCTGATCTATCGCGGTCAGCGTCTGGTCAACTGGGACCCGGTGCTGCACACCGCCGTGTCCGATCTGGAGGTGGTCTCGCAGGAGGAATCCGGCCATTTCTGGCACATGCGTTACCCGCTCGCCGACGGTTCCGGCCATCTCATCGTCGCCACCACCCGCCCTGAAACAATGCTCGGCGATACCGCCGTGGCCGTGCACCCGGACGACGAGCGCTACAAACACCTGGTCGGCAAGATGATCGCGTTGCCGCTCACCGACCGCGAGATCCCGATTATTGCCGATGATTATGTCGACCCGGAATTCGGGACCGGCTGTGTCAAGATCACCCCCGCACACGATTTCAATGACTATGCCGTCGGCCAGCGCCACGATCTGCCACTGATCAACATTTTCACTATTGATGCCGCGCTCAACGACAACTGCCCCAAGAAATACTGGGGACTGGATCGTTACGAAGCGCGCGATGTGATTGTCCATGACCTGGAAGCAGCGGAACTGCTGGAGAAGGTCGAAGACCACAAGCTGATGGTGCCGCGCGGCGACCGCTCCGGCGCGGTTATCGAGCCTTTCCTCACGGATCAATGGTTCGTCAAGATCGAACCGCTGGCCAAACCGGCCATCGAGGCAGTCGAAACCGGCAGGATCAAATTCGTACCGGATAACTGGAAGAACACCTACTACGACTGGATGCGCAACATCCAGGACTGGTGTATCTCGCGCCAGATCTGGTGGGGCCATCGCATCCCGGCCTGGTATGACGAAGACGGCAACGTCTATGTCGGCCGCAGCGAAGACGAGGTTCGCGCAAAACACAACCTGGGCGACAAGAAACTGCGCCAGGACGAAGACGTGCTCGACACCTGGTTCTCTTCCGCCCTCTGGCCTTTTTCCACCCTGGGCTGGCCGGAAGACACCGAACGCCTGAAAGCCTTCTACCCGACCAACGTGCTGGTCACCGGCTTCGACATCATTTTCTTCTGGGTCGCGCGCATGATCATGATGGGAATGAAGTTCATGGGCGACGTACCCTTCCATGAAATCTACATCCACGGCCTGGTGCGCGACTCCAGCGGACAGAAGATGTCCAAGTCCAAGGGCAACGTGCTGGACCCGATCGATCTGATCGACGGCATCGACCTGGAAGCGCTGGTGACAAAGCGTACCTCCGGCCTGATGCAGCCGCAGATGGCGAAGAAGATCGAGAAGGCCACGCGCAAGGAATTCCCGGACGGCATCCCGGCCTTCGGCACCGATGCGCTGCGCTTCACCTTCGCCGCCATGGCCTCCACCGGGCGCGATATCAACTTCGACATGAACCGCATCGAGGGTTACCGCAACTTCTGCAACAAGTTGTGGAACGCCGCGCGCTATGTGTTCATGAACACCGAGGGTCAGGATTGCGGTCAAACGGGTGGGGAAATTGAATTGAGCGTGGCCGACCGCTGGATCCTGTCACGCTTGCAACAGACCACCAAAACCGTGATCGACGCCTTTGGCAATTACCGACTCGACATGGCGGCGCAGGCAATTTATGAATTCACCTGGAACGAGTACTGCGACTGGTACCTGGAACTTTCCAAACCGGTTCTGAATGACGACAGCGCTTCGGATGAAGCCAAGCGTGGCACCCGCCAGACGCTGGTACAGGTACTGGAATCCCTGTTGCGCCTCGCCCACCCGATCATGCCATTCATTACCGAGGAAATCTGGCAGAAGGCCGCACCGCTCGCGGGCGTGCAGGGAGACACCCTGATGACGCAACCTTATCCGTCATTTGATGAGGGCAAGGTCGATGCGGATGCCGAGGCCGATATGGCCTGGGTCATGAACGTCATCCTCTGCGTGCGCAAGATTCGCAGCGGCTACAACATCGCGCCCGGTAAGCCCCTGCCGGTGCTGCTGGAAAAAGCTTCGGCACAGGACCGCGCGCGTCTGGCCGCCAATGCGCGTTACCTCATCAGCCTGGGACGTATTGAGTCGATCAGCGTGCTGGAGAAAGGCGAAGAAGCACCCGACGCCGCTACCGGTCTGGTTGGCGATATGAAAGTGCTGATCCCGATGGCCGGCCTGATCAACAAGGAAGAAGAACTGGCGCGCCTGGATAAGGAAATTCTGAAAAAAGAAGACGAATGGAAGAAACTCGAGGCCAAGCTGGACAATGCCAATTTTGTGGATAAGGCACCGGCCGCCGTGGTCGAGAAAGAGCGTACCCGGCTGCATGAACTGACTCATGCGATCAAGGGCTTGCGCGAACAATATAAAAAGATTGAACGTATGTAGCCAAGGCTGAATAGATAATAATCAGACTGTTAGCTAAAGTTTCTCCATAAGTCTGTCGCTAACCTGTATCGCGAATAAAAGATTTGTGTATTTCTATTTATAATCAATGGATTACAAAACATCTTTTATATTCAGGAAGAAGTAGTTATATTAACCTCCGGAGGAGTGCCGAAGGGTATCTCAGGGAGTCTTAATAAACAGGCGGCAAGCGCTGCCACAGCGTGGAATAAAAAACGGGGAATCCATGCCTATCGTTCTGATCGTCGATGACCAGTCTGCAACACGGGAAACGTTGCAAGCCTTAGCCAGTTCATTCCAGGCGAATACCCGCGTGGAAGCGTTCACCAGCCCGGCCGCTGCGCTGCGTTGGCTGAGCTGGCATCCGGCCGACCTGGTCATCACCCGCTACGACCTGCCCGAAATCACCGGCGTGGAGTTCATCTCCCGGGTACGCGAATTACCCAATTGCCAGCACCTCCCGCTCATCATTGCCACCGCTTCCGACGATCGCTATGCGCGTTACTCCGCGCTGGATGCAGGTGCCACCGACTCGCTGACCGAACCGCTGGATCACATCGAAGTCCGGGTGCGCTGCCGCAACCTGCTGACCCAGTATCAGCAACACAAGATTATTCAGGATCGCGCCCGCTGGCTGGAACGCCAGGTGGCCGAGGCCACCGCCGCCGTCCGGGTGCGCGAGCAGGAAACCTTGTTAAGACTTGCGAAAGCCGGTGAATACCGCGACGAGGAAACCGGCAATCACGTCATCCGTATGGCCAAGTATTCACGCCTGATCGCCGAAGGCATGAACATGAACCGCGACGATTGCCAGATTCTGGAACTGGCCGCGCCCATGCACGACATCGGCAAGATCGGCATCCCGGACGAAATCCTGCTCAAGCCCGGCAAACTGCCACCGGATGAAATGGCGATCATGAAGCAACACACCCAGATCGGCTTTGAAATCCTCAAGGACAGTCCTTCCGAATTCCTCCAGATGGGCGCCATTATCGCGCTCGGCCACCATGAAAAATTCAACGGCACCGGCTACCCGGCCGGGTTACGCGGCGAAGACATCCCCCTCTCCGCCCGCATCGTGGCCGTGGCCGATGTCTATGACGCACTCACGTCGGCACGACCCTACAAGCGCGCCTGGACCACGCAGGAAGCCCTCGAATTCATGGAACGCCAGAACGGTATGCACTTTGACCCCCGCTGCCTGGAAGCCTTCCGCAACTCGCTCGACAAGATCACCAAGATCCAGCACCTGCTCCGCGACGACCAACCCGATCACTACTGCCCACTCCCCATGCATAACGAAACAGCTTAAACCTCTATCTCAAAGCCTGCGATTCCGAAATCGTTGCCACCCGTAGAAGCGGCCTTGGCCGCGAAAAATAACCAGATACCCCCTTGTTCGCGGCCAAGGCCGCTCCTACAAACCCGCTTACTTCCAGGGTCCATCAGCATCTGTAATTGGTTATACTCACGCCATGAGCAGATACCAGGGCACACCCGATTATTCGCATAACACCGCCGCAACCACCGGCGTCCTGATCACCAATCTCGGCACACCCGATGCGCCCACCCCAAAGGCGCTGCGCAATTATCTGCGGGAATTTCTCTGGGATCCACGCGTGGTCGAAATCCCCCGGCCCATCTGGTGGCTGATTCTGCATGGCATCATCCTGCGCACCCGCCCCGGCAAGGTTGCCCAAACCTACGCAAGCGTATGGACCGATGAAGGTTCGCCGTTACTGGCGATCAGCCGCCAGCAGCATCGCGCACTGGAAGAAACCTTTCAGGCAGAGGGACTCGGACATCTAAAATTCGCCCTTGGGATGCGCTATGGAAATCCCTCGATTCCGTCCGCGCTGAAAGAACTGCGCGAGGCTGGCGTACAGCGGTTGCTGGTGCTGCCGCTCTATCCACAGTATTCAGGCAGCACGACCGCCTCCACTTTCGATGCCGTCACCCGCGAACTGCAGTCCTGGCGCTGGGTGCCCGAGCTGCGCTTCATCACCCATTACCACGATGATCCCGACTACATCCAGGCACTGGCCAGCAGCATTCGCGAATACCAGCAGACCCATGGTTCACCCGAAAAACTGCTGATGTCATTTCACGGCGTTCCCAAACGCTACCTGGTGCAAGGCGATCCTTATCATTGCGAATGCCACAAGACCGCACGCCTGCTCGCCGAGGAGTTGCAGCTCACGGAAGATCAGTGGCAAATTTCATTTCAGTCGCGTTTTGGCAAGGCCGAGTGGTTAAAACCCTATACGGACAAAACCCTCAAAGAATGGGGCAAGCAGGGTATTAAGAACGTCCAGGTCATCTGCCCCGGCTTCAGCGCTGACTGCCTGGAAACGCTCGAAGAGATTAAGGTGGAAAACCGGGATTATTTTCTCGCGGCCGGCGGTGAGCAGCTGCAATACATCCCCGCCCTGAACGACAGCCCGGATCATATCGCCGCGCTGGCCAACCTCATCAAGCGACATCTGCAAGGCTGGCCGGAGAAAGCTGATGACGACACAACTGCCCGGCAACAGCGCGCAATGGCGCTCGGCGCGAAGGGTTAAACCGGGCCACCCGAAGGAGCGGCCTTGGCCGCGAATATAATAGAGGCGCTATGATTTTGTTCGCGGGCAAGCCCGCTCCTACAATTCAATGAATCATTAAATGAAAACATGACCAGCCACAACAAAATAACCCTCGGCATCTCCAGCTGCCTGCTTGGCGAAAAGGTCCGTTTTGACGGCAACCACAAGCTGGATCATTACATCAAGCAAACCCTGGGCGAGATTTTCGATTATCAATCGGTCTGCCCCGAAGTTGGCATCGGACTGGGCGTACCTCGCCCAACGATTCATCTGGTCGGCCCACCCGAAACCGCACGCGCCGTCGGTGTCAAAGACGATTCACTGGATGTCACGGACGACCTGATCAGGTTTGCGCATAAAACCGCGCCGCGCCTCAAGCATATCAGCGGCTATATCTTCAAAAGCAAATCACCCAGCTGCGGCATGGAACGCGTCAAGCTGTATTCAAAGGGCGGCGGGAATGTCAAAGGGATTGGGCTCTATGCGCGCGAGATCATGGCGCACAACCCGCTACTGCCTTGCGAGGAGGAAGGCCGCCTGAACGATTTGCCGCTACGTGATAATTTTCTGGAAAGGGTCTTTGCCTATCGTCGCTGGCAGGAATTAAACAGCCATCGTATCAGTGCGAAGGGCCTGCAGGATTTTCACATGCGTTACAAGCTAACACTGATGGCGCACAGTCCGGTTGATTATCGCGCACTGGGACAACTGGTCTCAAACACCAAAGCAAAACCCATACGCGAACTCGCCGATCAGTACATTGCCCAGTTCATGCCGGCCATGAAAAAGATGGCAACCGTCAAGAAACACATCAACGTACTGCATCATGTTATGGGGTACTTGAAACAGCAGCTTTCCAGTGAGGACAAACAGGAATTGCTGGAACTGATCGAAGGTTACCGCAAGGGCCTGGTGCCACGCATGGTACCCGTGGTGCTGCTTCAGCATCATTTCCGCAACCATCCCAATGAATACATGAGCAGACAACATTACCTGTACCCGTCGCCGGAGGAGTGGAAAGTACGCGGCTTTTTCTAGCCCGCCAGACCGGAATCTATGGCTTGACCGCCAGCGCCTCGATCAGGCTCACCCGTTCCTCGTCCAGGTTACGATGCAGGTTGTAGGCCTTGGTCAGAATATCCTCGCCAACCAGCAAATGCACACCCAGCTCCGGCAGCTCGGGCTGTCCTTTCGGCTCGGTCATATGCGCAAACGCCTTCTGCGCCAGCGCCGTCTTGTCATTCCACACCTCGATATCAAAACCGGCGGACTGGATGATGTCGCGAAACGCTTCCGGCGTAACCAGGAAACTCATGGAGCTGTCCTGCGCCCAGGGCACCGGGAAATAAGGGGGCGTGTTTTTGTTACCGCACACTTCATACAGCACCAGACGGCCGCCAGGCTTGATCACGCGATACAGCTCCTGTAACCACCCCAGCTTGTCCGCGACATTCATGTTCATCTGGATGGACCAGGCGCCATCAAAACTGTTGTCGTCAAAGGGTAATTCCAGCGCACTCGCGGCATGAAACCGGACCCGCTCCTCGAGCTTGAGCAACTGCGTCAGTCTTTCCGCCACGGAAATATATTCATCGCTCAGGTCGACACCCGTCACGCAACAACCGGTTACATGCGACAGTCGGCGCGTCGAACCACCTACGCCGCAGCCCACGTCAAGGATGTGCATGTCGGAAGAAAAATCGGCAAGCCTGATTAATTCCCGGGTGGCGGTATCGCCCCGAATATGGAATTCATCCACCGGCTGAAGATCGTCAAGGGTAATATTTTCAATATCCTTACCCTGCTCATTAAGACCTTCTATGATCCTGTTATACAAGTCACTGGGTGAATAGTAGCCATGGATATGCTTCATGTTCTGATCCCGGTCAATTGCACATTTTTCTGCAGCTGCTATAGATATTGCACACCTTACCAAGATTACAGGAGTAGAGTCATGAAATTACAGATTTCGTTCATTCTGTCAGGTGTGCTCGCCAGTGGCCTGGCAATGGCTGACTATCCGATGACCTTCGAAAGCCTGGACAAGGACAGCAATGGCTATATCAACAGGTCCGAGGCCGATGCCCGTCCCGACCTGAGTGAGAACTGGAGTCGTATCGACCAGAACACCGATGACCAGCTGGATATTTCCGAATTCAGCGCCTTTGAAAGCGAAGGCCGCTTTACCCCGCCGGAAGAAACCGAGGAACCCGGTATTGGGGCTGCGCCTTACTAAGTTTGTATTCTAATTCAACACGCCAGGCCCCCGGCCTTATTCGAAAGGGAACGCCGGGGTAGCAGGCGATAGAATCATCGACACCGCTAGCAACAGCCAGTGCCACAACAGGGCTTCACTGCTTCAATCGTGGCCGACACCACATAATCCGTCACATTATGATCCGGCGCCCAGTCGCGGATAAACGCCTTCGATTCATCCTTGGGCTCGATACGCACATCGGTAAATCCAGCCTCTGCAATCATCGTTTCAAGTTCCTCGATCAGGGATGCATTACCCATGCAACCGGCAATCAGGCCCGCATCGTTACGCATCGCTTCCGGCAGTTCAACCGTTGCCACCACATCGGAAATAGCCAACCGACCACCTGACTTCAGAATACGGAAAGCTTCTTTGAACACCTGTGCTTTGTTGGGCGACAGGTTGATCACGCAATTGGAAATAATGACATCCGCGGTATCGTTGGCAATCGGCAGGTTTTCAATCTCGCCCAGGCGGAACTCCACCTGCGTATAGCCGCCCTTTTCCGCGTTGCCACGCGCCTTGCTCAACATATCCGGCGTCATATCCACGCCGATCACATAACCCGCTTCGCCTACTTCCTGTGCAGCGAGGAAACAGTCGAAACCGCCACCGGAACCCAGGTCCACCACGACCTCCCCCGCCTTCAGCGAAGCAATAGCGCGCGGATTACCACAACCCAATCCCATGTCGGCGCCACTCGGCACATTCTTCAAGTCATCCTCGGTGTAACCCAGCCGCGTGGATATCAGGGTATTGATGGCCGCATCGTCCGACACACCGCAGCAACTCGCCGCCGGACCACAGCAATCGGTTTCATTCTTCGCATTGGCCACCCTGGAGTAGGCACTGCGCACCGCCTGACGATGCTCGTCGTGATTGGATCGTTCATCTTTCATTTCTTTGTCTCCATAACCTGACCCTGGAAAAAACTGGCCAGTTGTTCAAGCACAGTCGGCTCGACCCAGCACTCCACTTGCTTGCCGTTACGCTGCATCTGGATCAAACCGGCCTGATGTAACTCCTTCAAATGATGCGACAGCGTCGAGGGCGCTATCGCCAGCCCATCACCCACCTCTCCCACGCAAAGCCGGGCTGCCTGGTCGGCGCTACACCTTGTACCCGGTGCACAGCAGGTCATCATCCGGTACATCAACTCGACCCGATGGGGATTGCCCAATGCCTTAAAGCGCTGAGCGAGAATTTCCATATCACTTCTATTGTTCGACATATGTCGAATTATAGGAAAGGATGCCTCTTCGTCAAGTGAAATTTTCCTGAAGGGACGGAAACCAGACTTTTAATTTAGGTGAGCCGAATCCTGAAATAGAGCTGCCGTTGAATACCATATTTAACGCTTCACAACGATGAACACGCCAATTTCAACCCTCATACCCAACTTATTTGCCGTTATAACACGCTAAATATAATCACCAATCTACCGATAAGGGATTTGGATCTGGAATAGAGACTCAGAGGCCCAAATCACTATCCGTTACGGTGAATTAATGCGTCGTTTTACTCAGGTTGAATACTCAGACCGCGCCCTTGTAAATCCCACATGCACCCTGATGCATGACTCGTCAGAAAATATAACTGAACTACGAAAGTTAATAAGCAGGATTATTATCGATGAAAGTATTGTTAACTATCTTACTCACCATGTGCATGGTGTCTCCAGCTTTGGCAATGCAGATTTTTGTAAGAACACTCACTGGGAAGAATATTACACTGGATGTAGAACCGAGCGACACTATTGAAAATGTTAAAGCAAAAATTCAGGATAAAGAGGGGATTCCACCTGATCAGCAGAGACTTGTTTTTGCAGGCAAGGAACTGGCCGATAACAGAACGCTTTCTGATTACAATATACAGAAGGAGTCGGTTATTCATTTAATCGCTGCAGACGCAACTTCACCCTCAGTGCAAATCCTCAATTCGCCGTTTTCAATTACAAATCGCAACCCTTTCAATTTGCAATTCAAGTTTAGCGAGGATGTAACAGGTTTCAGTCTAGGTGATATCCACGTAGAAAATGGATCTGCGTCGAATTTCTCTGGTAGCGGCGATACCTATTCAGCAGATATAACCCCAAGCGGAGCAGGAAATATTACAATCGGTGTAGCAGCAGGCGTAGCAGAAGACGCTTCCGCAAACCAGAACACAGCTTCCACGCAGATTATTGTGAGTTGTGGAAGCGGATGCGGCGTTACGATAACGGTCGAAAAGACACATCAGGTATTGAAGAACTATACCGGTAACCGCCTGCGACACATTACCTCTCAAGGGCCGGCCATATCCGGCCCCCTTGAAAGCAGGGGATCGGGAAGCACTATGGGTGGTTTGCTTCATAGCCCGATTGCCGTTAATTTGAATGGCGATTCTGAAAACAATTCTGGCAATTTTTCCACAAGCTTCAAACAACTGATCAGCACACAATCTAGCTTGCATGCAAACAAGGAATCGGGTGTTAATAACGATATTGCTAATTCTCCAGCAGATATATGGATAAAAGGTCGCTGGACGAGAATTGATGACGAACGAGGCGGCCTTAATAATGAAATAGACTTTGGAATAATTTATTTAGGTTTAGATTACAGGTTTTCTGACAATCTATTAGTCGGAGTTATGGCGCAGTATGACTGGTTTGATGAGACTGAAACAGTAGCAGGTTCGAAAGCTGAAGGTAAAGGTTGGATGATCGGACCCTATTTTGTAACCCGTATTAAAGACTCCCTCGTGGCTGATGCACGGATCGCATGGGGTCAGTCCAGAAACAAAATAAGTCCATTTAATACGTACCAGGATAAATATGATGGGGAGCGCTGGCAGCTTGAAGCCAATTTGACTGGCAGCAGTAAACATAATGAATGGCTTATCACCCCAACAATGGGCCTTAATTATTTTAAAGAAACTCAGGAAAGCTATATTGACAGCAATAGATTTATCATCTCTGAGCAGTCAACTGAAATAGGCACATTATCTTTTGGCCCGAAAGTGACTTATCTGGCTAATGGCGCTGATGGATCTCATGTTTATCCATATGTTTCTGCAAAAGGTGTTTGGGACTTTGAAGCGCCAGATATTTATGATGTTAGCGGCATTGCATCCGGCACCGAGGACTTAAGGGGGCAAATTGGAATTGGTATCGATATATTCACTGCAAACAAAACCAATATCCAGATTGGCTATACCTATGATGGCATAGGTATAAATAATTATGAGTCTCACACTGGAGAAATATCAGCCAATATTTCCCTGAAAAGTACTAACATACCTAAAGGTTCACATCTTTCCGCGTCATATTCGCTGCAGAATATATCCATGTTGCAGTCTTCAAATTCACAGGCAGCCAAGCTTGAAATAAATATACCTTTTAATTGAGCCAAAGAAGGCTGGATAGAACTCTTTTCTGCAACACATTTCTTGCAGTCATCGCAATTGGACGAGTTAATTCCGTCAACGTTAGTAATTTCTATGGTATGTTCGCGCCATGCGTTTGATTTCTTTTCTGTTCCTGTCAACCCTGCTGCTCAGCCATGTTGCACATGCAACCCTGCCCGGCATTATCCTGCCCAAGGTTGCCCTGTCACCGGATGAACTCGCGATCATTATCAACGAGCGCGATCCGCTCTCGGTCAAGATCGGCGAGTATTACCTGCAGGCGCGTAACATCCCTGAACGCAATCTGATTCGTATTGAACTCGATCCCGCCAAACCCTTGGTCAGTGCTGATGAATTTCTGGCCATCTGGGACGAGGTGCAGCAGGCAACGCCGAACAATGTCCAGGCCTACGCCCTGACCTGGGCACAACCTTATCGCGTCGCCTGCATGTCCATCACCAGCGCCTTTGCCGCCGGATTCGATAACCGCTGGTGTTCGGAAAAATTATGCGCGCCAACCCAGCACAGCGCCCTGTTCAATACCCTGACCACCGCACCTTACCGTGACTTAAAACTCAGACCCACTATGAGCATCGCGGCACGGACATTTGCTGAAGCACAGCTGCTCATCGAGCGCGGCATCTCCGCCGACAAACAACAACCCGAAGGCACCGCCTACCTCGTCAGCACTAGCGATAAGCAGCGTAATGTGCGTGCCGGATTCTATCCGCAGATCGAGCGTCACTTTGCCGTAAGCTATCCGGTCGACATCCTGCAGTCTGATAAGCTGACCGACAAACAGGACGTGATGTTTTATTTCACGGGCAGAACCTTCATCGACGGCCTTGAGTCACTGACATTCCTGCCTGGCGCTATCGCCGATCACCTCACATCTGCGGGTGGACAATTGACCGACAGCAAACAGATGAGTTCATTGCGCTGGCTTGAAGCAGGCGCCACCGGCAGTTATGGCACGGTAAAAGAACCCTGCAACCTGCCGGGAAAATTTCCACACCCCGGTATCGCAATGGGGCATTATCTTCATGGCCGCACCCTGATCGAATCCTACTGGGCCAGCGTGCAGATGCCCGGCGAAGGCATCTTCATCGGCGAACCCCTGGCACGTCCTTTCGGCGGTTACCAACTAGCGGAAGAAGGCAATTATTACCGGCTGGAAACGCGACAACTCTTCCCCGGCGCCTACCGTGTCGAAACCGCGCCGTCGCTACTGGGACCCTATAGCGCCATGAAACAGCTGTTAATAGTTAAACAAGGGCAACGCCTGTTTTATCTACCCAAATCTAACGCCGTATCGATCAGAATCTCACCGGTGCCGCTGCCATGAACAAATACGAAGCCTTTGCCAATCGGTTAACCAAAAATCGCAAACACCTGGAGAAGTGGGCGCGCCGCCAGGACGTCAGCTGCTACCGTCTATACGATCGGGATTTGCCCGAGTTCCCGCTGGCAATCGACCGCTACGTAGACAAGCTGCATGTGCAGGAATTTCAGAGCAAGTGGGATCCGGATGATGCGACTTACCAGGACTGGCTGGATCAAACCACCACAACACTGAGCAACGTATTCAACATTCCCGTTGACAACATTTTCTACAAGCTGCGCCAGCGCCAGAAAGGTAGCAATCAGTATCAGAAATCGGGTTTAAAGGGCGAAGACTTTGTCGTCAGGGAACATGGCCTGAAATTCCGGGTTAACCTGGAAGCCTACCTGGACACCGGGCTGTTTCTCGATCATCGCACCACCCGCGCCATGATTATGCAGCGCGCCAGCGGCAAACGTTTCCTTAACCTGTTCGCCTACACCGGCAGCTTCAGCGTTTATGCCGCCGCCGGAGGCGCCGTATCTTCCATGACAGTCGATCTTTCCAAAACCTACCAGACCTGGACGGCGAAAAATTTTGAACTCAATAACATCGATCAGAAGCAGCATCGGCTGTACCAGGGCGATGTGTCCGAATTTTTGCAACGCATGAAAAACAAGGGCGAACATTTTGACCTGATCATGATGGATCCGCCCTCGTTTTCCAACTCCAAGCGCATGCAGGATACGCTCGACATACAGCGCGACCATGCCGAACTCATTGATGCCTGCATGGCTGTACTTGAACAGGGCGGCGAATTGTTTTTCTCCAACAACCGGCGCGGCTTCAAACTCGAAGCGAGCCTGTCCGACCGCTATGCCGTGAAAGACATTACCCGCCAGACACTACCCGAAGATTTCAGGGCGCGCGGCGCACACCAGTGCTGGCTGATAACCCACGAGTAATATTCCACCTCTATGCGATTGTAACTTCCGGGGCCAGGTACACATCCTGAATTGCATTCAGCAATGTCACGCCCTCTTCCATCGGTTTCTGGAATGCCTTGCGACCTGAAATCAGCCCCATTCCACCGGCACGCTTGTTGATCACTGCCGTACGCACGGCCTGGTGCAGGTCGTCTCTACCGGAAGGCCCACCGGAATTGATCATACCGGTCCGACCCATGAAACAGTTAGCCACCTGATAACGCACCAGGTCGATTGGATGCTCACTGGTAAGTTTCTCGTACACCAGCGGACTGGTCTTGCCGAACTGTATGGCGTTATAACCGCCGTTACAGGTAGCCTGTTTCTGCTTGATGATGTCGGCATCGATAGTGGCCGCCAGGTGATTTGCCTGGCCGGTCAGGTCAGCCGACGTATGGTAATCGACACCGTCTTTTTTGAACGCTGAATTCCTCAGGTATGCCCAGAGCACACAGACCAATCCCAGAGAATGTGCATATTCGAAGGCCTCGCTGATTTCCTGTATCTGCCGACGCGATTCCAATGAACCGAAATACACCGTTGCACCCACTGCGACCGCACCCAGATCATAGGCCTGGTCAACACTGGCAAACAACGTCTGATCGAACTGGTTGGGATAACTCAATAGTTCATTGTGATTGATCTTTACGATGAACGGAATCTTGTGGGCATATTGACGCGATACCGAACTTAATACCCCCAGTGTCGAGGCCACGCCATTGCAACCGCCTTCGATAGCCAGGCGGATAATGTTTTCAGGATCGAAGTACAGTGGGTTGGGCGCGAAAGATGCGCCCCCGGAATGCTCTACACCCTGGTCTACGGGCAGTAACGACAGGTACCCTGTTCCCGCGAGTCGTCCCTGATTAAACAGCGCAGCCAGATTTCTCAATACCCGGGGGGAACGCGCCTTGTGACTGACGACCCGATCAAGGTAATCCGCTCCTGGACGATGCAGACCTTCGGCAGGTATACCAGCACATCGATGATGCAACAGTGATTCGGCTTCTTCCCCCAAAATAGATGTTATATCCATCACAACACCCTCCTTCTGGTAAAGGATCCAGCCAACACTCTCACACTAACAGCCGGAAAATGCGATGACGCACGTCAATCACAGGCCAGGGATTATTTAATCTTTACCTTGCTCTCAATCTCTTCCCATAGCTTTCGATAGGCCTGGGTCACCGGGTCATTCTTGGCGAACGCCGGCAGCGGCTTGCCAAACTCGCCCATCCGCTCAACCATGGATGAATAGGGAATCTCGGTCTTGAGCAGGCGTTTCAGCGATGCCGGTGGATTTTCCAGTATATTGCGATGCAGGCTGCGACGACGATCCACCATGGAGAAAAAAGGGTACAGCCGCTTGTGACCCAGGTTTTTTTCTTTCATGAAGGCGCGTGCCTGCTCGAAGGTGCGCAGTGACAGGTGCGTAGGAATTACCGGCATGATGATCGCATTACAGGCGGCGAAAATCTGTTCCGCCAGGTGCGAAAGGCTGGGCGGACAATCCAGCACCACCAGCGAATACGCTTCGCCAAAAGGCGAAATCAGTTTCGACAACAGGCGATCGCCACTGGCATAACGATCGATGGCGAGATCCACTTCACGATAGGAAAAATCCGCCGGAATCAGGTCGAGCCTGTTATAAACGGTGTGCGTCACCAGTTCGCCGACCGGCACCCGGCCCTTGATCAGTTTTTTGACCTTGCCGCTTCCGGTTTCTTCCGGTGCCAGGTACCAGCCCCCAGCCCCTTGCGGATCCAGATCCCAGAATAGTGTTCGCAAACCGGATTCCGCCGCGAGATAGGCAATATTGACTGCAGTGGACGTTTTTCCCACTCCGCCCTTGAGATTGTAAAACGCAACGGTTTTCACTACTTTACCTTAACGAACAACATCAACGCTCGAATCTAGCACAACTGCCATGCCCATTGTCACCGCAGACCTGCACAATCCCGCGCACCAGTGCGCCATCGTCGAACTACTGGATATGTATTCCCGGGACTTCATGGGCGATGACCAGCCACTGGCACAATTCACACGCGACCATCTTATCGATGGCCTGCGGCAACAGGTCAATGCATTGATTCTGCTCGCCTACGAAGAGCAACGACCGGTTGGTCTGCTGATTGGTTTCGAGGGGTTCTCTACCTTCCAGGCAGCCCCCCTGCTCAATATTCATGACATCGCCGTCACTGCGGAGTTCCGTGGCAAGGGCATCGGTCGGCAGCTGCTACGCGAGACAGCGCAGATTGCCAGGAACCGGGGTTACAGCCAGATCAGCCTGGAAGTGCGGGTTGATAATTCTGTCGCGCAACAACTGTATCAATCAGAGGGTTATAAGGACTGCTCACCCCCCATGTGGTTCTGGAAAAAACAGCTATAATTTCGGGACAGAATCCAAGTCAGGAGGCTGCCATGTTACTCAAGGAAACCCGTACTGGTCATATGGTGGAAGTCACTAACCTGATCGACCTCATCAATCTGAACTGCAGCGAAGTCGAAGGCCGCTACCAGGAAGGCGAAGACTTGCAGGACCCTCGCATCTACAAGAAATCCGAACTGGAATTCCTTTCTGGTGAACACCTGCCACGCTGCTGGATCGACCCGCATTACAGGGACAAGGAACTCTCGCGACATCAGTAGGAAATTGCGATAATCTTGCCGCATGAATAACAGACTCGATGAAGTAGTTGCCCGTGCCCACCAGGAACGGGATAAGCGGGAACAGGGTTATCGCGAACAGGCGCTGAAACTCTACCCCTGGGTATGTGGACGCTGTGGCCGCGAGTTCACGCGCGCCAACCTGCGTGAACTGACCGTGCACCATCGCGACCACAACCATGACAACAACCCATCCGATGGCAGCAACTGGGAGCTGCTGTGCCTGTACTGTCACGACAATGAACACGCCAAGCTGCTGGAAGCGGAAGGCCGCTACCCAACCGCTGAAGACAAACCCAAGGGCGCGACGCACAACCCCTTTGCCGCACTAGGGGATTTACTTAAAGACAAATAAATTCATATTCGACTCTTTGCCATCAGCCGGTCATCGCGGGCTGTTCCGCTTCTTCCAGCAGGCGCGTCAGTTCCGGCACGCAGGAACCGCAGTTGGTACCTGCCTTTAGACACTGACCGATTTGTTCCACCGTGGTGAGCCCCTTTTCCTCGATAGCCGCCCGGATGGTATTGATACCGACACTGAAACAGGCACACACGGTTTCACCCTGATCCTTGCTCTTATCCATCGGCTTGCCAAGCAGGATACTCTGCCGCTGACGGTCATCCAGTGTTTGTTCGGCAAACAGACTTACCAGCCAGTCGCGTGGCGGCAGGGTATATTCCGGCCCGATAAACCAGCAGCTTTCCAGCTGTCCATTAACCAGCCGCGCGGCGCGATAACGGCCATCGGCGGCATCTTTATACTCGATCCACTCAACTCCGCTTTGATCCGCGCACAAAACGGTGCGCGCACGCACGGCCCAGTCTTCCGGCGCCACATCCCCCGCCACTTCGTACCGCCAGTAACCGTTGCCCTTTGCCATCGACCAGTAACTGGCCAGCTCGGGCGTGATCTTGCGGCGTGATAATACAAAGCCATGCCACTGCGGTTTATAGGGCGCGATACTCACCGGCGTATGCTTGAACTCCGGCTGACCGGAAAGCGCATCGACCTCGGGATTGATCAGCGCATCGATCGTCTTGAGGCTGGAGTATTGCTCGTTCCAGTGTATAGGACTGAACACCGAACCCGCTTGCTGATCGACAGTCACCCTGGCACGCACAATCGCGACGCCCCATTGCGTCGACAGCGTTACCAGCGACTGATCGTTGATGCCATAGGTCACGGCATCGTTCGAATGAATTTCGGCAAAGGGTTCCAGTATATGAGAGGACAGTCGCGCAGACTTGGCCGTGCGCGTCATGGTATGCCAGTGATCGCGCACCCGGCCACTGTTAAGAACCAGGGGGTAATCTTTATCGGGCGCATTTACCGGCCGACATTTCCCCACGGCGATAAAGTTTGCCTTGCCATTGGGCGTGTAAAACTTTTCATCGGTAAACAGGCGCTCGGTCCCCTGTCCGGCAACCTTCACCGGCCATTGAACAGGCACCAGGTTTTCATACTCGTCATCCGATAATTCCGCGAGCCCGCTGATATCGAAATCACGCGAGCCATTATTATCCTCACCCGACAGGCGCGCATGCTCGCGAAAGATCGAGGCCACATCCGGATAATCGAAACTCTCTTTAAAACCCAGTCGCTTTGCCACTTCACAGACTATCCACCAATCCGGCTTCGCCTCACCCGCCGATTCCAGGAACGCCCGCTGATGGGAAATACATCGCTCGGAGTTGGTGACCGTACCGTCTTTCTCCCCCCAACCCTGCGCTGGCAGAAGAATGTCCGCATACTGACTGGTATCCGTACGCGCCACGCAATCCGACACCACCACCAGCTCGCAATTAGCCAGCGCCTGTCGCACCTGGTTTGCATCCGGCAGGCTCACGGCCGGGTTGGTCGCCATAATCCAGACCGCCTTGACCTTGCCTTGCTCCATGGCACGGAACAGGTCGACCGCTTTGTAACCCGGCTTATCGGCAATCACCGGCGACGACCAGAAACGCTGCACCAGCGCGCGATGCGCGTCATCATGCAGATGCATATGCGCCGCCAGTTGTGTCGCCAGCCCACCAACCTCGCGACCGCCCATGGCATTGGGTTGGCCGGTAATGGAAAACGGCCCCATTCCCGGACGACCGATGCGGCCGGTAGCAAGGTGACAGTTGATTATGGCATTCACCTTGTCGGTGCCGTAGCTGGACTGGTTAATGCCCTGCGAAAACAGTGTGACTACGCGTTCGGTACGACTGAACAGGCGATAAAACTCTTCCAGCTGAGAAAGCGACAGTCCGCAACCCTCGGCCACGACCGCAAGACTCCCCGCCACCCGCCGTGCCGCAACCAGGGCATCGTCAAAATCGTTCGTTGCCCGGGCAATAAAGGCCTTGTTGATTTCATCCTGTTCGGCGAGATAA
The DNA here is from genome assembly GCA_041592335.1 of Thiohalobacteraceae bacterium. Lineage (GTDB taxonomy): Bacteria > Pseudomonadota > Gammaproteobacteria > Thiohalobacterales > Thiohalobacteraceae > JBFHQE01. The sequence continues at coordinate 38,965 of JBFHQE010000009.1, forward strand.
GCCAGCAAGCCGTTAAACAGCAGTGGATCGCTACCCGGCTTGATCGGCAAATGCAGGTCGGCGATACCGGCCGTGGCGGTCTTGCGCGGATCAATCAGGACAATTTTCAGGTCAGGATTATTCTTCTTGGCCAGCGCAATCCGCTGATACACCACAGGATGACACCAGGCTGTATTGGAACCGGTAATCACGAGTAGCTGCGCCCGCTCCAGGTCTTCATAACTGCAGGGCACCGCATCCGCGCCGAAGGCACGCGTGTGTCCAGCTACCGCGGAAGACATGCATAAACGGGAATTGGTATCGATGTTGGCCGAACCGATGAAACCCTTCATCAGTTTGTTGGCCACGTAATAATCTTCGGTGAGCAATTGCCCGGAAACATAAAAAGCCACCGCTTCCGGACCATATTGATCGATGACTGCCTTGAAGCGATCGGCCACCGTTTCCAGCGCTGTATTCCAGTCGACTTGCCGCCCATTAATGACGGGATGCAACAGGCGACCGTCCAGGTCGAGGGTTTCGGAAAGCGCCGAGCCCTTGGAACAGAGACGACCGAGATTGGCCGGGTGCGCCTTGTCGCCCGCCACCTTTAACTGACCGTCTTCAAGCCGGGTTACCTCGACACCGCAGCCAACTCCGCAATAGGGACAGGTTGTTTTAACGACATCTTTCACAACAATAGGGCACCTGGATCCGGTTAAGCCAAATTCGTTTAGTTATTGATTGGGACAACCTTCGGCTGGCACCAGTGACAGGAAGATTACATCTCCCTCGAGCCTTACCGGGTAGGATGCCGCACAACCTTCATCGGGCGCCACGGCCTCGCCAGTATCGAGATGAATTTTCCAGTCATGCAACGGACAGGCGACTCGCTTGCCGTGCACAATACCCTGAGAAAGAGGCCCACCCTTGTGCGGGCACTTGTCGCGCAGGGCAAATATTTCATCCTCGCCATTACGGAACACGGCAATATCGCCTTTAGCGGTGCGTACTACGCGCGCACCCAATTTTGGAATCTCATCGACCTTGCCTACTTCAATCCAGTCGTTACTCATATTCTGTCCTGCCTGATATTTAAATGTTATGGCTTGTCATTAACCAATCTGCTTCATTGGCGTGAATTCATGCGCCTCGGCACCCTGTGCGCGTTCATTCCAGGGATCGCTCTGGGCAAATGACTGCGCATAACGGAAGCGTTCGGCCAGCGCCTTGCGGCCTTCGGCATCTTCCACCACGCGTTCCTTCACGTAGCTCAGGCCGACACGCTCCACCCAGGGCGCCGTGCGTTCAAGGTAATGCGCCTCTTCACGATATACCTGCATGAAGGCCGCGCAATATTCCAGCACCTCTTCCTCGGTCTTCACGGTGCAGAGATAGTCGGTCGCGCGAACTTTCACGCCGCCATTACCGCCCACGTGCAATTCGTAACCGGAATCGACACAGACCACGCCAAAGTCCTTGATGGTGGCCTCGGCACAGTTACGCGGACAGCCGGATGCGGCCATCTTGAACTTGTGCGGCGTCCAGGAACCCCAGGTCATCTTTTCCAGCTCGATGCCGAGGTGGGTCGAATCCTGGGTACCGAAACGACACCATTCCTTGCCGACACAGGTTTTGACAGTACGCAGCGCCTTGCCGTAGGCATGCCCGGAAACCAGACCTGATTCGTTCAGGTCCTTCCAGATCAAGGGCAACTCTTCTTTTTTCAGGCCGTACAGGGCAATGCGCTGACCGCCGGTCACATGCACGGTTTTGACGTTGTATTTCTCGGCGGCATCCGCAATCGCGCGTAATTCCTGCGGTGTAGTGCCACCTCCCCACATGCGTGGGATAACGGAATAAGTCGCATCCTTCTGAATATTCGCATGGGCGCGTTCATTAATGAAACGCGACTGGCTGTCGTCCACGTACTCACCCGGCCAGGCACACAGCAGATAATAATTCAGCGCAGTGCGGCACTTGGGACAACCATCCGCTGTTTTCCATTCCAGTGCATCGCGCACGGCCGCCATGGTCTTGAGTTCCTGCTGCTTGATCTCGGCACGGATTTCATCGTGCGTGTGTTCGGTACAACCGCACAGGGGTTTCTTGCTGGGCGACTCCGAGTAATCGCCACCCAGGGTATGCGCCAGCAAGGATTCCACCAGCCCGGTACAGGAACCACAGGAACTGGACGCCTTGGTATGGGCGCGCACATCTTCGAGCGTGAAGAGATTCTTGGTGGTGATCGCCTTGACAATGTCACCCTTGCAGACACCGTTACAACCGCAGATCTCGGCCGTATCGGACATGGCCGCCACGCGATTATCGTCGCCATGACCGGAATCGCCAAGATGCGCCTGGCCAAACAGCAGGTTCTCGCGGATATCGGACACATCGGTGTTGTCACGCATCAGTTCGAAGTACCAGGTACCGTCGATGGTGTCGCCATACATGACGGCACCTCTGATACGGTTGTCCTTGAGCACGACTTTCTTGTAGATACCTCGCCCCGGATCCTGCAACACCAACTCTTCGGTCGATTCATCGCCAATAAAATCACCGGCGGAGAACAGGTCGATACCCGTGACTTTCAGCTTGGTCGAAGTTAACGATCCTTCATAACGGGCAATACCCATATGCGCCAGGTGATTTGCACATACCTTCCCCTGCTCAAACAAAGGCGCCACCAGGCCATAGGTTTCGCCACGATGCTGTACGCACTCGCCCACGGCATAGATTGACGGATCGAAAGTCTGCATGGTGTCACTCACCACGATACCGCGCTCGCAGTGCAGCCCCACTTTCTTTGCCAGTTCAATGTTAGGACGGATACCGACTGCCATCACCACCAGGTCGGCCGCAATCTCCAGACCGTCCTTGAAGCGCACCGCCTCGACCTTGTCCTTGCCGATAACAGCCTCGGTCTGCGCTTCCATCAGGAAATTCAGACCGCGCTCTTCCAGGGAGCGTTTAAGCAGGGACGCCGCGGGCTTATCCAGCTGACGCTCCATCAATGAATCCATCAGGTGCACGACCGTAACTTCCATGCCCTGCTTCATCAGGCCATTGGCCGCTTCCAGACCGAGCAGGCCACCGCCGATCACGACCGCCTTGCCATGTTCTTTCTTCGCGCTGGCAAGCATCACATCGACATCGTTGATATCGCGGAAGGCAATCACACCCTCCAGCTCCTTGCCCGGCACCGGAATAATAAAGGGATTGGAACCCGTTGCCAGAATCAGACGATCATAACTCTCTTCCGTGCCATCTTCCGCGATCACCTTGCGCGCGGCGCGATTGATGTCCACGATTTTCTTGCCCTTGTGCAAACTGATGCCATTGTCGACATACCATTGCTCGTCATTGAGCATGATTTCGTTAATGGTCTTTTCACCAGCCAGCACCGGGGACAACAGGATGCGGTTGTAATTACCATAGGGCTCTGAACCAAATACGGTGATGTCATACTGGTCTGGCGCGATTTTTAAAAGTTCTTCGAGCGCGCGCACACCCGCCATGCCATTACCCACCAAAACAAGTTTCTGTTTCATCTTTTCACCTCGGTTAAACTGCCTTACTGTCGTCGGCAGCACTGGAATCTTTCACCTTGTTCATCTTGAGCCAGGCATCCAGGTTGAAGTCGCCTGACTTGACTGAAAACCCGTCGATATAGAATGCCGCCCTATCCGGATCGAACACTCGCTTGTCCATGAATCGGTCCGCTCCCAGGGTAAGCGTCACCTTGGCATCACTGAACGACCAGTCGGACGCGTGCTCGCCATCGGTCTTGTAATCCCCTGCTGGAACAGCCATCCCCATGGCCTCGGCGGCTGCACGATAGGTTTCGGGACGATAGATGGCATCCGCGACCTTGCGCAGATCGATTGGCGCCTGAAAATAACCCCAGCGTGCCATCTGCGTCAGTGTCCAGGTGGCATCGGAACGCCAGGGGTAATTGGCTGCATAGCGATGAAACTGGTTGAAGTCGGCCTTGTTCAGAGTTGCCGCAATAACATCCTGCGCCGCATTGACATAGCGCCCCTTGCTTAACAACTCGCAGGCTTCATCATGATGTTTTTCATCATCCAGCCAGGCACAGGCCTCAAGTAACGCCATTAAAATCGCCTGATGGGTTTTTGGATTGGCATCCGCCCAGGCACGGGTACAGCCAAATACTTTCTCCGGATGGTTATTCCAGATCTGGAATGAGGTCACCAGCACCTTGCCGATACCGTCATACACCGCCTGGGTATTCCAGGGTTCGCCCACGCAGTAACCGGCGATCACGCCCGTCTCCAGATGCGACACCATCTGCGGTGGCGGCACCACGGTAATGGTTACATCCTTATCGGGATCGATGCCGGCACTGGCCAGCCAGTAACGCAACAGGTAATTGTGCGAGGACTCCGGAAATACCACGGCAAAGGTCAGCGGCTCTTCTTCATTCGCCTGGTCTTCCTCGATCACGGCCTTCAATGCTTGCGCGGCAACCAGTGGATCCTTGATGTCGCCTTGCGCGACACTCGTCAGGCGCTCATAAAGCGCATTGGATATCGTGATGGCATTGCCGTTGAGGCCAAGGCTCATACTGGCAATCATCGGCTTGCACTTGGATTCGACTGCGGTTGAAAGCGGGATTCCGGGCAGCATCTGTGCGCCATCCAGTACGCCATAGCAGACCTTGTCGCGAATGTTTGCCCAGGTGGACTCACGCGACAGCGTGACATCCAGACCCTGTTGTGCAAAGAACCCCTTTTCCTTTGCCACCACCAGTGGCGCGCAGTCGATGAGGGGCACAAAACCCAGTTTGACCTTGTGCTTTTCCAGGGAACGTTTGCCGCGGTAGCCCTCAAGGTCAAGTATCTGCCCCTCAGGCGCTGACGACTTTCCCGGCTTGTTTCCCTCCCCGCTATCGCCTTCAACAGGCAGGGTATGCCGTTCATGCAGGAAGCGTACGACTTCCGCGCGGAAATGGTTATAGGCCGGATCATCGGCCAGTTCGAGACGGTTACGCGGACGCTCCAGATCGATATGCAGAATATCGCCCACGGTAGCCGCGGGACCGTTACTCATCATCACAATGCGATCGGAGAGCAACACAGCCTCATCCACATCATGCGTAATCATGATCACGGTGTTCTTCAGGTTCTGATGGATTTCCATCAACGAGTCCTGCATATGGGTACGCGTCAATGCATCCAGCGCACCGAAGGGCTCATCCATCAGCAGCACCTTGGGCTCCATTGCCAGCGCACGCGCGATCCCGACACGCTGCTTCATGCCGCCGGAGATTTCGCCCGGACGCTTGTGCATGGCATGACTCATATGCACCAGCTCGAGGTTATGCTTGATCCATTCGTCCATTTCCTTGCGCGACTTCTGTCCCTTGAAAACCTGCTTCACGGCCAGCTCGACATTTTCGTAGGCGCTCAGCCAGGGCAACAGTGAATGGTTCTGAAACACAACCGCGCGATCCGGTCCAGGCTCTTTCACTTCGCGACTATCCAGGATGACCCCGCCCTGGGTTGCCTGGTAAAGTCCCGCGACAATATTCAGCACCGTGGATTTGCCGCATCCCGAGTGGCCGATAATGGATATAAACTCGCCTCTATCGATGGTGAGGTTGACCCCTTCCAGCGCCCGGAAGTAACCATTGGGCGTTGGAAAATCGATCGTGACGTCGGTAATCACCAGATGTTCGTTACTCATATCAATCGCTCCTTATATCCGATGATTAACGCAATTCTGCGTTCTTGTCCCAGCTCACGTATTTCTGCAGCATCAACATGCCGCGATCGAGCAGGAAGCCGATAACGCCGATCACGAACACGGCGACCATGATGCGACCCAGTGAATTGGAACTGCCGTTCTGGAATTCATCCCAGACAAACTTGCCCAGTCCCGGATTCTGCGCCAGCATCTCTGCCGCGATCAGTACCATCCAGCCGATACCCAGCGATAAACGCAGACCGGCAAAGATCATCGGAATGGACGATGGCAACACGATCTTCCACACCTTGGTGGCCCAGCCGAGACGCAGTACGCGGCTGACGTTGATGAGGTCCTTATCCAGCGAAGCGACGCCGACGGTCGTGTTGATGATGGTCGGCCAGATACAGCACAGGGTAACGGTAATCGCCGAGGTCACAAATGATTTGGAGAACATGGGATCGTCTGTGACATACACCGCGCTCACAATAATGGTCACGATCGGCAACCAGGCCAATGGCGATACCGGCTTGAAGATCTGAATCAGCGGATTCATCGCGCCGTACAGCACTGGACTCAAACCGCACACCACGCCAACCGGAATCGCAATAACACTGGCGAGCAGAAAACCTGTCGCTACCGTGACCAGGCTGGTCCAGATCTGGTCGAAAAATGTCGGCTTGCCGGTGTAAGGGCGAATTTTGACTTCTGCATCGGGATCTTTCGCCAGTTTCTCGGCGTTGCGTTTTTCCTGGCGCTCGATAAACGCGGCTTCTTTCTCCCGCTCGCGCTTGTGATCTTCAACCAGATTGACCAGCTGCTCCCACACAGCAGCTGGCCCTGGCACCACCCCTAACGACGTTTGAATCTGTGCGGCACTGGCACTCCAGATACCGAGAAAAATCATAAATGCGATCACGGGTACCGCAATCTTGCGCACCCACACATAAAGTTGATCGCCCAGCTCAGCAACCTTGTCGAATCGGTCATCAACAACCGGTGCCTGCTCCGTTGTTGAATGCATTAGCTGAGTACTCATGTCACTGTCCTCTTGTATTTATCCTGATAAGTCCAGCCCCGGCAGATGCCGGGGACAGCCTTTTGCTCACCTAGAGAACCTCATCGCCTTTCAGACCGATCTTGAACTGCTTCAGATAGTCATTCGGCTTGGTACCGTCATAAGTGATACCGTCGATGAACTCGGTCTGCGGTGCACGGAAACCGGTTTCGGAAGCAAAGTCCGGGAAGTCCTTGGCATCCACCTTGCCTTCCGCGATCAGCTGCTTGGCCGCTTCGGCATAGATGTCAGGACGGTAGACCTTCTTTGCAATATCCATGTACCAGCTATCCGGCTTTGGCTCGGCAATCTGGCCCCAGCGGCGCATCTGCGTCAGGTACCAGACCGCATCCGAGTAGTAGGGATAGGTCGCGTTGTAACGGAAGAACACGTTGAAGTCCGGCACGTCACGCTTGTCGCCCTTCTCATACTCGAAGGTGCCAGTCATTGAGTTGGCGATAACTTCGTAATCCGCACCCACGTACTCGGGGCGAGACAGGATTTTTACCGCTTCCGGACGGTTGGCGTTGTTGTTGGCATCCAGCCATTGCGCGGCACGGATCATCGCCTTCACGACGGCGATATGGGTATTCGGGTTTTCTTCGGCCCACTGCTTCGAGACACCGAAGACTTTTTCCGGATTGTCTTTCCAGATTTCGTAATCGGTTATCACAGGCACACCAATTCCCTTGAACACGGCCTGCTGGTTCCAGGGCTCGCCCACGCAGTAGCCGTAAATGGTGCCTGCTTCCATGGTGGCTGGCATCTGCGGCGGTGGCGTTACCGACAACAGCGCATCCGCTTTCAGGTTGCCGCTGATGTCGCTCTTGTGCGGCGCATAGTAACCGGGGTGGATACCGCCGGCAGCCAGCCAGTAACGCAGCTCGTAGTTATGCGTGGACACCGGAAACACCATGCCCATCTTGAAAGGCTTGCCTTCGCTCTTGTACTTTTCAACCACCGGCTTCAGGTAATCGGCCTTGATGGGATGAACCGGCTTGCCGTTTTCGTGCGGTACGTATTGCTTCATCTGTTCCCAGATGTCGTTGGAAACCGTGATGCCGTTACCGTTCAGGTCCATGGAAAACGCGGTGATAACATCCGCCTTGGTACCGAAACCGATCGTGGCACCCAGCGGCTGACCGGCCAGCATGTGCGCGCCGTCCAGTTCGCCATCAATCACGCGATCCAGCAACACCTTCCAGTTAGCCTGCGGCTCCAGCGTGACATAGAGACCTTCGTCCTCGAAATAGCCCTTCTCGTACGCAATCGCCAGTGGCGCCATATCGGTCAGCTTGATGAAACCGAACTTGAGATCTTCCTTTTCGAGCTCACCGGCAATAACGCTCGATGTCTGCAGAAGGGAACCGCTTCCCAACATCAGCGCCGCGCTCATCGCGGCCAGGGTCTTTTTCAGAAAACTGCGTCTTGGTTTCATCACTCGCTCCAGATTTGCTACCCAAAAAAAAAGCGCCCACTCATACAGACAGTGCCTTGCAAAGCTGTATGGAGTGGACGCCGTTGTCCTGTTGTCAATTGTGTTGACTCACCCGCGCAACCCGCCATTGGGAAGGCTGGTGAAACCCGTGCCGCACTGCATTGTGCACACGGGAAATAAAATCTTGCTGAAGCTAATACAGGGATCGTGCCAGAAGGAATTTAAATTTTAACAACAACAGCTTATGAAAATTCATGACCCATCGGCGCTTTATCCGTGCACTTCAAGAGTGCATAAGGGCTGACTAATAGAGGTTTAACGCACAGAAACAGCGCAACACTGACATGCAGCATTTCTCCGCCAGTGGCTATAGCTCACACCAAAGAGACGGGTTGTGCCTGAACTCAGGCAGATCATCTACGTGCACCTGGCAATCCGATGCAATCCTGTTGCGCGGATGCCCGGGGGCATATTTTTTGTATGATGTGTTGCAACACATTCACCAAAGGAGATTCCCAATGAAGCAGTTCATACCCAAAGCGCTGGCATTGATGCTTATGCTGCCCGGCCTCGCCCTGGCCCATACCGGCGCGGGAGAAACAACCGGCTTCATGCATGGCCTTCTCCACCCGGTTGGCGGCGCCGATCACCTGCTGGCAATGGTCGCGGTCGGTCTTTGGGCGGCTCAAATCGGTGGACGCGCCTTATGGCTGATCCCCGGCACCTTCATTGGACTCATGATGCTGGGCGGGCTGCTCGGTTTCTCCGGTATCGTATTGCCATTTATTGAAGCAGGAATACTGGCGTCGGTACTGATACTGGGAGTTCTGGTTGCCGGAGCCTTCCGTTTGCCACTCTTATCCAGCGCACTGCTCGTCGGTTTGTTCGCTTTCTTCCACGGTCAGGCACATGGCGAGGAAATCCCCGCGGCTATCGGCATGGGTAGTTATACTCTGGGCTTTGCCCTGAGCACGGCACTACTACATGCAACGGGCATGAGCCTGGGAATGCTGTTACGTCATACCCCACTACATACCGCCAGCCGTTTCGCTGGGGGTGCTGTTGCGCTCAGCAGCATCTATCTGGCAATACACTAGTCAATAAAAAACCCGGCCATCCCTGGCCGGGTTTTCCTGCGGATTAGCCGCAATCAGAACGTCAGACCGCCCCACAGCCAGAGTTTATCCGTATCCACGCCAAAGGTATCCGCGTCATAGCTTGAATATTTAATCCCCGCGCTATAGTGCTTGCCGAATTTTTTTGACGCCAGAAGACCCCACTCATCGCCGTAATCAGCACCACCCGTATCGGCTTCATAATCATGGTAAACACCCAGCAGTTTAACGCCGGCCACATCCGTCGTCGCCAGAACATAAAGATCCTGAATACCGGTAGTCGGCGTACCCAGGAACTGATCTGTCCAGCCGTTAAAGGCATGCTTGGTTGCCAGTGGCGTTTCAAAACCGGAGAAACTGTCCTCCCCCAGCACCTCGTAACCCAGCTTGGCAGTCACACCACTGAATTTCGCGCCCAGCTCGATTAAATAATAATCCGCATCAATCAAGCTACTGCCATTCTTGTAATCCGACTGGGAGGCATATTCAAGCGTATACAAACCCGTAACATCCCCCATCGGCTGACTGCCGGACAACCGTACGCCAAGTGTTTTGCTTGAGGTGGTCGGCGCCGCCGGAAACTCCAGGAAATAACCATAACCGGTAATGGTGCCGATCGGCAGGCCCGCGTAGGACGCGTTGACCAAATGACCCTCGATATCCGTTTCGCCGAAGGTAATGGTGTTGACTTCACTCAGGTAGGCATAGGTTAATGTCGTGTCGGACAGACTGGTGTTTTTTACCAGGAATGCATCATAGGTTTGTTCATTCTGACGCCATCCGACATTACCGACAAAACGGGCGTTATCGAGAATGATGCGCTGCCGACCGAAAGTTGCCGTTGTATCGGCAAAACCGCCATAGCTAATGGATACGCGATTCACTTCTGTCCCTTCAGGGTCCGCAATCACCGAATAGGGCTTAGGATCCGGCGTTGCCGGCAGACTGTAATCATCGTCGCCGATAACGGTCACATCCACAAACTCGGCCATGGCGGAAAATCCATTGAAGTTACCCGTGGTATAACCCAGCCGGGTACGCAAGGTCATCGCTTCGGCATCCTGTGCGGCATTATCCTGATCCACCGACTCATAACGCAGTCGCGCATCGACTGACGGCGTTCCACCCGTCAATGCCTCGGTAAAGGTTTCCGCCTGAATCGCCGTTGAGCTCAGGACTAGCCCAATCGCAACAGCTAGCGTCTTCACCCCGAAAATCTGTTTCATTTTCATAAAAAATATCCCCTGTAAAATTAATTTCTGACAAAACGCCCCTCTACGGGCCAGCGACCCGTATAAGAACAATCAAGTTGGTAAGGAAGGTTCATCCCGTGCGCCCAGTTACGGGCGCAAGGATGACGAATGATGTTTAACTATCTGGTACTGATTTTTATGCCGCTGCTTCTGCCGCGGCTGCTTTCATGGTTGAAGCCAGCACACCATAGACAGTTGCCCAGGCTTCTTTTACATCATCTGTGAATGCATCACCGAGACCGGCTCCGAGTGTCCACAGCAATGCACCACCAACGGTGTCATAGTCCTTATCTTTAACGCCGTAACCAACATGGCGCTTACCCAGATCCTGCACTGCAGGCACAATCGCCTCGAGACGATCAAGGCCATTTACAGCCGTATTGATCATCTTCATCAGCTTTTTTCCCTGCTCGGCAATATCGCCCTTGAATAAAGATTTCAGCTCTGGATCCATTTCAAACAGCTTTCCGTAAAACAGTTCGGCTGCCTTATCCTGTATTGGCACAACCTTGGCCCAGGATTCTTTCACTAGTACAGCTTGTTCCGGAGTCATAATCAGTTCCTCTCTTGTTCAATATAAAATTTTGCTAACGCAACCATGTAATCCACAGCTGCCCGGACCTCATCATCAGACAATGCATCATTACCACCGCGCGCGGGCATCATGGTGTCTCCCGGACCGAAGAACCCGTTTATCGCATGATCGTATAGTTCCGCCTCGGGTTTAATGACACGCTCGCGCCATTCCCTGGGCTTCATCGGTATCGGCGCCCCGGCAATGCCATAGCCGTGACAGGCTTCGCAGGTCTCCAGCCAGAGCGTTCTGCCGTAATCAAGATGCTCATCATTGAATTGCACGTAGTTCTCAGCATTTGCCGACGACATAAGAACCGACGTCGCCAGCGCCAGGGAGAACACACCAACTGCCAGTGCGCGGGTCATGGATTAACCCTCGATCGGGATACGGATTACCACGCCACCCATGACATCACCCAGCTTGAAATCGCGCTTGGGCGTATCCTTGTGGTCGTTGTGGCATGAAACGCAAACCGGTGCTACCGCGGTATCGGCATACACAGCCGTGAAATATTTCTGGCCACCCAGCGTTTCTTCGCCGTAATAATTCTGTCCCTTGTTCTCCGCGACAAACTTCAGCCCGGCTTTCTCAACATCAGTCTTGGGCGCATTCTGACTATTGATCGGCCAGAGCGACTGCAGGGAATAACTGAAATTAACGTCGGGCATATCCTCGGAGCGCTTGGCCACCATCTCGGCGCCGAAGCGGAACATCTGCGCGGGCAAGGCCAGCGCCTTGTCATCGTCAAAATGTTCGCTGGCCTTGATAACGCCTTCCTTCTTCACCAGGCGGTTAACAATAGTGCGAGTGTAAACGGCACGATCGGAGTCCATGACCAGGTGCAGGGCATCGGCCATGGTTTTAGGAGTAATGGTGGGCGTGCTGCCCGGACTTGCGATAACAATAGATACGGCACCGACACCGGTCGCCAGACCCATACCCAGTAACACAGATTTAACAGACTTCATGGTGTATCTCCTGAATGAATTTACTCTGAGTTGTCTGCCTCCTGCCTCTCTGCCATCGCACGATCGTAGTCTTCCTGGGCCAGGCGCAGACTCTCTACATGCACGCCGGGTTTACCCACGAAGTTATTTTTTATCAGGTTGGAATCTGCCAGGGCATCCATCGCGAAACCCATACCATGGCAATGCAGGCAGCTGGAACGCAGCATCTTGGTATTCGGCGACAGGTTGGCACTTTGGTTGTGATCAACGCCGGTACGGGATGACCACTCGCTTACATCGAACTCAAGTCTTGGCATATGACAGGTCGCGCAGGAAACGCCACTGCCAGCAGGTAGTTCGCCCACCTGCTCTTCTATCCAGAGCCGATGATGCGGCGACCCTTCGTACGCCAGACTGTGCTCATCGGCATGACAGGACAAACAGGCGTCAACCGCCGCCGTTCGGGTATCGAAGGTATGCGCGCCGTGACAGCTGAGACAGTTCAGTTCCGCATGCGCGGCATCGGACTGCATTGGCAGCATGGCTTGATTAACGCTCATGGGGCTCAACCCTGCCGCCAGCCGCATACCATGCTTGCCTTTTTCAAAGCGCTGCTGCTCCAGGGAATGACAGTTCACACAGGCGCTGTCTCCCGGGTTATCGGTCCAGGCTGGATCCACTTCCTCTGTTATGGCAACTAGGTGGCAGGCACTGCAATTCACGCCCGCCGCGGCATGCGAGGTGGTCAGCCAGTCATGCTTCACGGAATCACCCAGGGTGATGCCTGCCGGCATATCTGCCTGATCAAGAGTCAGGCTTTCCAGCGGGTATTTGTCATGCGGATACTCCATGATTTCTTCAAGCGCACTGGCAAGATCCCGCTCAGGCACCACTCTCACTGCCAGCAGTTCAGGCTCGTTCTGATGTTTCATCAGAAAGTCGGTATAGATATCGCGGTTGTTGTGGAAATTATGACAACCGCCATTGGCGCAAGTGGTGAACGCCATCTCTTTGTGCGACACCCGCTCTTCGCCGATATCGGCATGGCAATGCATGCAGAAATCAACCGGCTGGGTAACGCCATTCTTACGAGTAATCTCGGGCTTGTGCTCGGTGTGACAGGTCATGCAATGCAGGGCATCGATATTCTGCAAAGTATCGGCATTGCGCGGATCCTTGAACTTGGTCGAGGGATGCGAATCAAAAGGTTTCTTGCGTTCATCCTTGTGACAGTTGAAGCAGGCCTCCTGAATCACTTCCTTGCCACCCAGCGGGTCGGTATGACAGACCGTGCAGGAATCCGCAAACTGGTGATGCCCGGCGCTCAGGGGACCCGGCATGAACAATTGTGGATCACTATCCTGCAGCAACATGTAACTGAACCATCCGAGCAACCCCAGGGTTAAGCCAATCCATAACAACCACAGCCAGGCTTTCGTCGACAACAATGTTTTCATGCGCCTCTCAATACCAGTACGTCTTCAACACATGAAACCCCACTAAAGCCGGCACTGGCCAGAGCAGTAATATATGCCCCCAGATCGACAGGCTGAGCACGCGCTTGCCGATAACACGCGGCAAGGCATGCTGCCGACCAATCGCCCAGCTAGCCACGGCGCCAAACAGAATCAGGCTGACAAACGACAGCATCAGCAACTGGTTGAGGTTATCGCCGACACGAAGGCCCGTATGGGCCAGCAGCATCACCACCGTCAGCAAGCCCACGCCGACATGAATGACGCGCCAGACCGGAAAACCACCCAGCGTGAACTTGCTGATGCGCTTACGCAGACTGATCAGACTGATCAATACGCCAAGCCCCAGCACACTGAAACCGGTGATCTGCTTGAGTAACCCGTTGCGCCAGAGCTGGTCCCATTGAATGCTGTCAGCCACCGAACTGTTGTAGGGAATGTTGGGCAGCAACAGAAAGGCCAACGCAATCAGCACACTGATGACCGCGGTAATAGACAGGGTGTTTGCGCCCCTTTCCGGATCGAGCTGGTTATTCCCGACCAGATCCGCGAGTAAAGGCTTGCAGGAACCGCATACGGTCGAGGCGCCGGTACATTCCGCCAGCGACTCGATCGTGGTACAACCGCGCGCCATGGCGTCGGTCAGCGTACCGCGATTGATGGATTTACAGTTGCAGACGCGTGCATGCGCAGGCCAGGTCGCGACATCGGCTGCATCATCTTCACTCCACAGGCGACCATCCTTACGAAACTGCCATAACTGCCAGGGCCAGATACGTCGCTTTGATTCGACCGCTTCCTGTATGCGCTGGCTTTCAAGCCATTCCCCAACACCCATCGCCCCGACCAGGCGGTTAAAGCGATAAACCAGCTTGCGATACTGCCCACTGGTTTCATCACGCCAGGCTGCCGTGTTGATGTTGGCGGTACTCTGCCCTTCATCGGATTCACCCACGCTGAACACCGATTCGCCGACCACTTTCAGGCGCGCCGCGGCGACAGATCCCCGGTAAACCGCCATCTCGCCCGACAGGCAGCTGGCCAGCACATCGGCCTGCTCAAATCCAGGCGCGACCATGCCATAGACCTTGCCGTTGTGTTCCACGCACTCGCCCGCCGCAAAAATATGCGCATCGGATGTCTGCAATCGGTCATCAACCTTGATGCCTCGACCAATAGCCAGACCGCAGTCACGCGCAAGATCGATATAAGGCCGAATCCCGGTTGCCAGTACCATGGTGTCGCACAAAACCGCGCGCCCATCGCGCAGCAACACGCCTTTTATCCGCTCCTTGCCGAGAATGGTTTTGACACTGTTATCGGTGATTACCCTTACGCCCAACTCTCGTACGGACCGTTCCAGTATGGCGGAACCGGCTTCATCCAGTTGCGAGGCCATCAACCGGTTCGCGTGTTCCACCACCGTGACATCGGTACCGGCACGCTGCAGACCGCGAGCAGCTTCCAGACCCAGCAGACCGCCACCAACCACAATCGTCTGGCGACTGCGTGTGGTACGCGCTATCAACCGCTCGGCGTCGCTCATATCACGAAAAGAGTAAATGCCCGGCAGGTCTATATTGGGAATACTCGGTATGTGAGGACGAGACCCCACCGCGAGAATCAGTTTATCGTAGGGTTGACGACGACCGGTTTCATCCAGTACGCAGCGCTTGTCGCGATCGATCTCGACCACGGCACAGTTGTGATGCTGTAATACCCGTCCTTCACTCGAGATCACCAACGGGTTCTGCAACGACTGCCAGCTTTCGTCGCCACTTAGCAGCGCCGACAGGCGCACCCGATCGTATGGCTCCCAGGGTTCATCGCCGTATATCACAATGGGTGCAGCGGGATTACGCGACAACAGCGACTGGGCACAGCGAATCCCGACCGGACCGGTGCCTACGATCACGATCGGCGCCTGGTCTGATTCGGTGGCGCCGGTGGCAATCGGATTTTCAATCACTGCGGACATGCCTTCTCCCAAAAAAAAACGTCCATAAACTACCCACCCATCGAGTGAGAGTTTATGGACGTCGTTGTCCTGTATAACCGACCGCCGTTGGCCGGTTGCATCACGGCCAACGCTGGCGGTGATGTTGTTTAACCGAGCAGCTCAGCTGCCTCGATAATATTCTGGGCGATCTCAACAATACGCTTGTTGGTATTCATCGCCTGTTTACGCAACGCCTCATAGGCTTCGCGCTCGCTGTATCCCCGCTTGTCCATGAGGATACCCTTGGCCCGGTCCAGGATCTTGCGTTCGTTTAACGAACTGCGCGTCTGTTCCAGTTCACGCTTCAGCTCCTGGTATTCATGGAACCGCGCGACTGCCACATCCAGGATGGGCTTCAAACGTTCCGGCGACATGCCATCAACCACGTAGGCACTGACGCCGGCGCGCACCGCATCCCGGATCATGTTGCTGTCGCCATCGTCGGCGAACATCACGACCGGTTTGGGATGCGCATCGTGCAGTGAGCGCATTTGCTCCAGCATGTCGCGATCCGGCGATTCCATATCCACGATCACGATATCCGGCGCAACAGCCAACACTTCTTCAAACAGGTTGGCGGCACTCGGCACACGGGCAACAACCTCGTAGCCTTCCTTTTCCAGCGCCTCGATCAGAAGACCTTCTCGCTGTGCACTTTCATCAACAACCATGACGCGCAGTTTCATACAGGCAACACTTCGTTGTTTGATGCAGGCCCTTGAGGGAGGCATAGCAGAGTTTGTGCCATTATTTGAAAATCCTTGATATACAAGTAACTCAGAGTGAATAAGCTGCGCGCCAGGCACGCATGACAGAACCTGAATGCACCATTAGTGCATAACGCATCGGCCGGTTCGCCTTAAGCTGGTGCAGAAAATTCTGCGGCATTCTAACCGTTTTCCTCGTCGATGCGAGCGCTGCTGTATTTTTATACGCACCGGCATAGTGCTTGCAATTACCCAGAGGGTATAATGCACCGCACCGGCGCAGCACCGGTTTATGACAGGGATAACCATGTTAGATCAGACGCTTACTGTAATTTTGGCCGGTGGAGTCGGCTCCCGGCTTGCACCATTAACGAACGACCGCGCAAAACCCGCCGTGCCCTTCGGTG
This sequence comes from Thiohalobacteraceae bacterium, assembly GCA_041592335.1. GTDB lineage: Bacteria > Pseudomonadota > Gammaproteobacteria > Thiohalobacterales > Thiohalobacteraceae > JBFHQE01. The sequence goes on from JBFHQE010000009.1 coordinate 55,631, forward strand.
GCAAATACCGCATCATTGATTTTGCACTGACCAACTGCCTGCATTCTCATTTGCGTCGCATCCTGGTGCTAACCCAGTACAAATCGCACTCGTTAAACAAACACCTGCGCGATGGCTGGTCGGTATTCAATCCCGAACTCGGCGAGTATGTCACCACCATTCCGCCACAGATGCGGACCGGTGAACGCTTCTACACCGGTACCGCCGATGCGATATATCAGAATCTTTATTTGCTGAAACGCAGTGGCGCCGAACAGGTACTGGTGCTCTCGGGAGATCATATCTATCGCATGGACTATGCCGCGATGCTAAAGGCGCACAAGAAACGCGAAGCCGATGTCACCATCGCCTGCATGGAGGTTACACCTGAAGAAGCCAAGGGCTTTGGCGTGATGGCAATCGACGAACAGGATCGCATTATCGAATTCACGGAAAAACCGGCCACGCCCAAAACTTTGCCGAATGACCCGGAACACGCCCTGGCTTCAATGGGCATCTATGTTTTCTCGATGAAACTGCTAATGGATGCCCTGGAAGCCGATCATGCCGATACAACATCCGAACATGACTTCGGGAAAAACATACTGCCAAAACTTATCGAGAACCATAAGGTTTACGCCTATAGTTTTGGCGGCGAAACCGGAAGAGTTACACCCGATCGTTACTGGCGCGATGTCGGCACCCTGGATTCCTTTTACGATGCCAACATGGATTTACTCAAGCCCGTTCCCTCGTTGAATCTTTACCAGAAAGACTGGCCCATCAGAACTTACCAGTCACAGTCGGCACCGGCGCGCACCGTGCCTGGCAAATCAGGCAACGAAGGCATCTTTATCAATTCCATTGTCGCCGGTGGCACCGTCATCGCGGGTGGCAGCGTGCAACACTCCATCCTGTTTCCGAATGTCTATGTGGGTGATGAATCCTCGGTGCAGGATTCAATCCTGTTCGACCAGGTTCAGGTTGGCGACGGCGCGCAATTAAAACGCTGCATCATCGATAAGGGAGTAGCAATCCCCGCCAATGAAAAGATCGGCTATGACCTCGACAAGGACAGGCAGCGTTTCACCGTATCGGAAGCAGGCGTTGTGGTTGTACCAAAAGGCAGCTTTTCCTAGCCATACCGCCAGCCTCAATAAACCCAGGTAAGCTGTAGAGCATAACGTTGACCGATACTGCCGATGACGTCTTCCACGACAGGGTGGTTTTCATTGGGCGCATCGATATTTCGGTCAATGAAATTTGCAGTCAGGCGGAGTTTGGGCGAGAAATGATACTGGACGCCTATTGTCTTACCAGTAATGTCGCGCGCGTCCCCGTCCGTCCAGACGACGCCGTCGGTTCGATACAAGAGTTCATGATGATCCCAGCGAGCCATCACTTCCAGCTTCGGTGTTAGAAAATACCCATAATCGATACTCAATGCCCGCGAACGATTGCCATCCTCCGCGGCAAACATCAAGTTACCACCCTTGACCGCTCCCGCGGGACTGACAAAAATCATTCCCTCTGCATACGTCAGGGCAATATCGAGACGCTGTATGTCGGAAAGCCCAAACAGACGCCCCTGGGCGCGAATACCGACACCGTATCGCTTTCGATCAAACACCTGATGCAATGGATCGGATGAAAATACCCGCTCCCCCTGCTGCAACCAGGCATAATATTTTATGCCGTGCTTACGCGGCCCACTGCCGCCGGGCAAATCTTGCTCGGCAGAAAGATAATAATATTGCTCAAGCGCATCCTGGGAGCGCTCACGTTCCTGTATGCCGGCGCCTCGACCAAGCATCAGCGCGTAACTGTAGTCCCAGCCCTGTTGTTTGAAGCTATCAAACACCTGCAGACCCCAGTCGCGAACACCGTTAAAACCCTGACTCTGTGTTACGGGCGTGCCGATGGCGCCGTTAACACCACCGCTGACAGATGCACGAAAATTACCGCTTGCATAACGCTCCAGCATTTCACGCGCGGCAAAATCCGTAAATTCGATGTAATCCTGGGTGACAATGCCCTGGTAGGTTTCTTCCAGCCCAGGCGTCTTGAACAGACCGAATCGCAACCGCGCTCCTGGAATATGGTTGGCCGTGATACTCACATGGTCCAGGGCCACGGCTCGCTCCTGCTCGCCAAGAAAACTGTAGGTCAGCAGGTTGGGGGCAAACTCGAATAACAAAAAATAGTTCATCTTTTCGGTAACAGGATTCCGCAAATCACCGGTGAAGTTACCCCTGACTCCTGCACGCGCGCGTCGTACATGCCACTTTTCATCATCCTCGAACCAGGGTGCCACCAATGTCGGGATAGCCCGCTTACCGGCATTGGGACCAAGCTGGATATCTTGACCAAGATCTTTGGTATAGCCCGGCTGGATAAATATAATGGGCCGATGGGTTACCGAGGATGGCTCCGTTCCCTGCAGCATCAACCAGTTCACCGCGTGAGTTTCAGAAAAGGGGAACAGGCCGCACAGGACAAGTAACGTTATTAGAATAGCGTTATTTTTCAAACCATTTCCAGTCATTATCTTATTTACAATGTTAATGATATTTATCAATAGCACTATAGAACATAAATAAGCTCTCGTAGTATCCTGAAACGCAAGCACAATAATCATATTCCAGAGCGACAGAGCCCATGGCTGATATTAACAACACATCTTTTTTCCGGCCTATCTGGCTACTTTTACTGCCCTTGTTATTGGCTACCGGTGCACTACATGCGGAAACCCGGCTTCATATTACTACCGGCTTCACTCCCCCCGTGTCCGACTTTTTCGAGTCAGTCCTAGGTGAACTTGATCAATTGATGCCTAAAGTATCGATCACATTCGAGGTGCTTCCAGCGGAACGCTCGCTGATTCTCGCCAATCAGGGCATTAACGATGGCGAATGCTGCCGCATAGCCGATGTTATTCAAGCGGAATACGGCAAGTTATTACCGGTGGAATCCAGTTTCTTTTCGGCCAGGTTCAATGCATTCGGCAAGATCAAACGCCCAATAAACAGCTTCGAAGATCTGAAACCTTATACCGTAGGATCTGTTGAAGGCTGGAAAATCGCCGTTAATAAGGTCAATGAAATAAATGCGAAAGAAACCCATATCGTCACCACTCCCGAACAGCTTTTTCAGATGATCAAAGAGAATCGACTTGATTATGGCGTGGTTGGTCATCTGAGCGGACTACAGACTATACATTCACTGAATCTATCTTCTGAAATACATGCCATTGAACCGCCACTTATTGAAAAAGAACTTCGCCTATTTCTCCACGAGAAACACCAATACCTCATACCAGCGTTTAACGAAGCAATACAACAGCTAATCCAGGATGGAACCATCGACCGGCTGTATACGCAGCTTCTCGAATCCCTGTAATAGAGGGACGGAGGACAATTGGAGCACTTCACCAGCAGAATATCCCGCAAGCTTGTACTTTACATAGTACTGTTCAGCTCCGTGATCACCCTATTCCTGACCGGCCTGCAATTATTGCTCGATTACCGGCACGGCCTTCAGGAAATCCACCAGCGTTTTCACCACATCGACATCACCAATCTGGAATCTTTCCGCCAGGCTATGTGGACTATCGACAAATCTTCGCTACAGATTCAAATGGACGGTGTCAGCCGCATAAGCGATATCATCCATGTGGAAATGCTCAATGAACAGGGTAAAAGCATCGCTCAATCGGGAACCTACGAAGCCAGGGATACAATAACCCACGAATTTCCTATCACCCAGCTTTACCGGGACCGTGAAATCCCGCTGGGCACCCTCATTGTGACCGCAACAAAACGCAATCTTTACCAGCAACTGGTCGATACCGCAGTCGTCATATTGGTATCACAGGCAATCAAAACCTTCATTGTCAGCCTGTTCATGTTTTTTATTTTCTATTTTCTGGTAGCAAGACATCTTGACAACATTGCCACCTATCTCAAAAAACTGGACCTAAGCAGAAAGCCAACGCTGCTGAATCTCGACAAACAACGAAACCGGGAAGTTCCGGACGAACTGGATCAGGCCACCGACGCCATCAATCGCATGACCAGCAACATCTACCAGTCTTACGAAAAAGCTTCTCAAAACCAGCGAATTCTCGCCGAAAGAGAAGCGAAGCTTTCAGCCATACTTGAGTCAATAACCGACGCCATCGTAATCGCCAATACCGACCGCAAGATCACGCAAGTCAACACCGCCTTCAGCGAGCTATTCGGTTACGCAGCCGATGAAGCACTGGGTCAAACCACCCAGTTCCTGTACGCCAACCCCGATGACTATCTCGCCCAACAAACAGAACGCTTCAACACTCAAACACTGAACCGCCCCTCTCTTTACGAAATCAGCTATCGAAGGAAAGATGGCACAGTATTTCCAAGCGAAACAATGGGTGGCGCGATCATTCTAAATAACCAGAATCCGATAGGCTTTATCGGCGTCATAAGAAACATCGAATACCGCAAGAAGTCGGAACGAGAAACTTTAGAACTACAAAAACAACTTCATTCCGCACAGAAACTGGAGGCCATCGGCCAGCTCACTGGCGGCATCGCGCATGATTTTAACAACATACTTGGCAGCATCATCGGCTATGCCGATCTCAGCAAACACCTTCTGGAAAAGTCCGACAATGAAAAACTCAAGCGTTATATCGATAACATAGACACGGCAGGTGAACGGGCTAAAAATCTTGTCGCGCAGCTATTAGCATTCAGCAGACAGACGCCAAGCACTATAGAGTCGCTCGATTTGAAACCTGTCATCAAGGAGATCATCACCTTACTCAGGCCTTTAATACCTTCCACAATCAGTATCAATACCAATATCCAGGAGCGTGTGCCGCGCGTCTGCATGGACGCAACCCAGATGCATCAACTGATCATCAACCTCTGCATTAACGCCAGGGACGCCATCGATTCACACGGTATCATTACAATCCATCTCAGGCACCAGCAGACCACGAACACTCGATGCAGCTCATGCTCAGAGCCTGTCAGCGGTGATTATGTTGTTCTTGCCGTTGAAGACAATGGTAGCGGAATCGATCCCGATATCGTTAATAAAGTCTTTGACCCCTTTCAGACAACAAAGGCTGTCGGCAATGGCACCGGCATGGGACTGTCCGTTGTGCATGGGATTCTGCATAACCAAAATGGACACATTTTAGTTGAAACCCGCAGACACTCCGGGTCAACTTTTTCAATGCTGATACCACCTTGCCACGAAGTTCCGCAACTGGATAACGTAACAAGCGGCTCGCTAGAAACGGATAAGCATTTTGGCGATAACAAACACATCCTCATCGTGGATGACGAATCCCCGATAACCAGCTTCTTCACCGAACTACTCGAGGGATTTGGCTTCAAGGTGACCGCCGTCAACGACAGTCGGGAAGCATTAAACCTTTTCCATCTTTCGCCCAATACATTTGATCTTGTTATTACGGATCAAACCATGCCAAACATGACCGGCACGGATCTTTTTAAAGCTATCAGAAAAATAAACTCGTCTATCCCTGTAATCCTTTGTAGCGGCTATAGCAAGCAGGTTGGAGAAAAAGACGCACTCGAACTTGGATTTTCCAGCTACATGCATAAACCAATTCGCAAAAAGGAGTTATTAAAGAATATAAAAACCGCACTTAATGCCTTACCCGCCCCGGATCAATCCTGATTCCTGAAATCCAGCTAGCTGCCAAGCCAGGCATAAGCCTCTTCCGGCACCTGGAAGGTCTCAATCTGTTTGCTATTGGAACGACACATGTTGCGATAGAAAATATAAGCCCTGGCAAGCGAAAAGGCCTTGCCGGAACGGATTAGCAGGGCCAGCTTGCGCTCTCCGATACCATCATCCGCGCTGGCCGCAATCCTGCCGATATCGATCAGACCGCTCATTGAAACCTTGAGTGATGTGGCATTGCGCAAATCGACCAGCTCGTTGAAACCAGGGTAACGCGATTTCACCCTGGAAAGGTAGTACCGGCACACCTGGATCAACTCGTCATCTGTCGCATCACCCTGCCATTCGGTAATGATCAACGACTGTTCTTCATCAATACGATGCGTTGCCGGCATTTTAATTTACCCGATGCGCGCGAAGCTCGCGGCTGGCTCCGCGTAATACAAACAAGGCCGAACGCAGAAACAGGATGGCGAGTGCCAGACCAACAACAATATCGGGCCATCCTGTGCCCGTCACCCAGACACCGACAGCAGCCAGCATGACGGCAATGTTGGCAATAATATCGTTACGGGAACACAACCAGACTGAGTGCATATTAATGTCCTCGGCACGATGCTTCCATAACAGCAACAGACTCAATGCATTCGCCAGCAAGGCAAGCATGGCAATCAAGCCTATCGTTTCAAACACCGGCACCTGCGGATTCAGCATTCGGTAAACAGCCTGCCCGAACACGAACAAACCAAATGCAGCCATGATACCGCCCTTGATCAACGCTGAAATAGCCTTCATGCGCGCGCCCTGGGCGACCACGTACAAACTAAAACCATACACCAGGGCATCGCCCAGCATATCCAGGGAGTCCGCGATCAAAGCAATTGAATGCGCCATCAGACCGGCTGTGATTTCGACTACAAACATCAGGGCATTGATAACAAGCACCAGCTTGAGCGTCGCGCTTTGCCGATGACGCATTGCTTCCAGCTCACATGCCTTGTTGTTACAACAATCCGCCATGTTCAATGCAGGTTTGAGAAAACCTCGTCTTACTTGATACCCGCAAACGACTTGAATTCTTTTAATGCCTTTTGTTTCACTGCATCAACGAAGGCATTGAATTCTTCCGGGTTGGGTTTATTAAGGTAAAGGGAAATCAGGGGGCCGCATTTCACACGGCTATGAAAATCCAGCATATTGCCGTTAATTTCCGGCTCTGGATTCAGAATGGTCAGCATGACATGCTGAACAACTTCCTCGCGGAAGGGTTTTTTAATACGCATCACAATCGCGTCATCGACAATCTCGTACTCATGCGTCCCCTTCAGCGGGTGCTTCTGTACCAGCTTGATTGCGGCAGGCGCTGAAGTGTCGGTCGTCGTTTCAGCCGGTGCGGTATCCAGCGGGTCATCCGACAGCAATACACCGATGTAGGGTGCATAAGTCAGTATCGCGCCCTGCGGCACACTCAGCTGGTTGAATACGTCGGATAGTTGCGCCAGGCGGGATTCATCCTCGACGTTCTCGCTCAAGGCTTCCAGCGCGGTAATCAGCGGCGCCAGATCCTGCTCATTAAGATAGGCCTTGAGGAAGCCAATGGATTCCTGGATTCGTACGGGATCGATATGGGAAGAATTGATTGCCATAGGATTTTCCTACATGAAGCTGCGGACTACGTATCCCGGACGCGGAGAATTGGCCGCGCGGCCCGAAGGCCGCGAATGGCCGGGGAAGCTCAGGGCTGCTTTGGTGTCTGGTACTCAGCTTCTTTCTGGAAAGATTCCCAGATAGTGTCATAACCAACATAGCCGCTTTCGGTCGGCGCTTTCTGACGGGTAATCAGATAATCAGTATGGCCTTCTGGTACCTTTGGTCTTTGCTTTTGCTCACTCATAAATCACCTTTATTACTCTGAAATCACTGCATTTTTTCGCTTAAAAACAGCTCGAAAACCTGCAGCTGGAAAATTCCCGGAGCGTTATTCTTCCATCTTTTGGAACAGAAATACAGAGCCAATTGCCAAATTCTCCGGTAGCTGCCCGTAGAAATTTTTTATAAGGCAATCAAGTCTTTGGCAAGGTCACCCCGGTCTGTCCCTGGTACTTGCCAGCGCGGTCGCCATAAGAGGTCTCACAAACCTCGTCGGATTCGAAAAACAGCATCTGCGCCACGCCTTCGTTGGCGTAGATTTTCGCGGGCAACGGCGTGGTGTTGGAGAACTCCAGCGTCACATGCCCTTCCCATTCCGGCTCCAGCGGCGTGACATTCACGATAATGCCGCAGCGCGCATAGGTCGACTTACCCAGGCAGACCACCAGCACATTGCGCGGGATACGGAAGTATTCCACGGTGCGCGCCAGGGCAAAGGAATTCGGCGGGATGATGCACACATCCGATTTCACATCGACAAAGCTGTCTTCGGAAAAATTCTTGGGATCGACAATCGCGGAGTTGATGTTGGTGAAGATCTTGAATTCATCCGCGCAACGCACGTCGTAGCCGTAACTGGAAGTGCCGTAGGAGACAATGCGACTGCCGTTGGCCGAACGCACCTGACCCGGTTCAAACGGATCGATCATCCCTTCATTTTCCGCCATGCGACGGATCCATTTATCGGCTTTGATAGACATGGTTGTATAAGGTAACAGAAAAGGTATTTATTGTTGTCACCCCGGCGCAGGCCGGGGTCCAGTTTTTATTTTCCTGGATTCCGGCTTTCGCCGGAATGACGGGTCGGGTACAGAAACTTAGTTGTTCTGAATAACGATCTTCGGGAACTTCGCGGCGTAGTTCTTGGCCTGCTGCGACAGCTTGGCCGCGGCACGACGCGCGATATCACGATAGATCTGGGAAATCCGGCTGTCCGGTTCGGCGACAACAGTCGGCTTACCCGCATCGGTCTCCTCGCGAATGCGAATATCCAGCGGCAATGCGCCGAGGAAGTCCACATCATAGTCATCCGACATGCGCTGACCGCCGCCCTGACCGAAGATATGTTCTTCGTGGCCGCAGTTGGAGCAGATGTGGATACTCATGTTTTCCACGATACCCAGCACCGGCACTTCCACCTTCTCGAACATCTTCAGACCCTTGCGGGCATCCAGCAGTGCAATGTCCTGCGGGGTGGTGACGATGATGGCACCGGAAACCGGTACCTGCTGCGCCAGCGTCAGCTGGGTGTCGCCGGTACCCGGCGGCAAGTCGACCACCAGGTAATCCAGGTCGTCCCAGTTGGTATCGTTCAGCAGCTGCTGCAATGCCTGGGTCACCATCGGGCCACGCCAGATCATCGGGGTTTCTTCATCCACCAGGAATCCGATCGACATGGACTGGATACCGTAATTAACCATCGGCTCCAGCGTCTTGCCGTCCTTCGATTCCGGCTTGCCGTTCACGCCGAGCATGCGCGGCTGGGAAGGACCGTAAATGTCCGCATCCAGCACACCAACCTTGGCACCTTCGGCAGACAGGGCCAGGGCGATGTTCACCGCCGTGGTGGATTTACCGACGCCGCCCTTACCGGAAGCGACAGCAATAATGTTCTTGATGCCCTTGATCGGCTCAACACCTTTCTGCACGGCGTGTGAAACGATACTGTGGGTCACCTTGACGTCGGCATCGTCGATGCCGTCGATGGCGGTCAGCTTTTCTTTCAGCGACGCTTCCAGCTCGGCATGGTAGCCCGCCGACGGGAAGCCCAGCACCACCTCGACAGAGGCCTTGCTGCCGTCCACTTTCATGTCTTTTACGCACTTGGCGTCGACCAGATCCTTTTCCAGGTAAGGGTCGACATACTCTTTAAGCGCCGCCTCGACTTGGGACACTTCAGCCATCTTTAGATACCTCCAAATTGGGCAGCCCTGGATATTCGGGCCTGCTGCGAAATGACGGCGCATTGTACAGAATCGCCGCCGGTCTGTCTTTCCTGATATTCCCAGTATTTCTATGGATGCCATCGGCCCGGGTTTACCCAGCCAACATCCGCGATGGGCGGCAACTATGGCATAATCGCCCTTTTGATGCGCTATAACCCAGAATCCATCCGGTTTTGGCTGGTTTTTCGGGTACTTAGAAGGAAACCTCGGCTCCCATGACAGACACTCGCACCATCCTGGTCACCAGCGCCCTGCCCTATGCCAACGGCTCCATCCACCTGGGTCACCTGGTGGAATACATCCAGACCGACATCTGGGTCCGCTTCCAGAAAATGCAAGGCCACCAATGCCACTACGTCTGTGCGGATGACGCCCATGGCACACCCATCATGCTGCGCGCCCAGACCATGGGCATTACGCCGGAAGAGCTGATTGCCCAGGTTGGCGAGGAACACCGCGCCGATTTTGCCGCGTTCAACATCGGCTTCGACAACTATCACAGCACCCACTCGGACGAGAACCGGCTACTTGCCGAGACCATATACCTGCGTAACCGTGATGCCGGGCACATCAACACCCGCACCATCACCCAGGCCTACGACCCGGAAAAGAACATGTTCCTGCCGGACCGCTTTATTAAAGGTACCTGCCCCAAGTGCAAGGCCGAGGATCAGTATGGCGATTCCTGCGAAGTCTGTGGCGCGACCTATTCACCGACAGAACTGATTAATCCAAAATCCGCGGTATCCGGCGCCACGCCGATCGAAAAGGAATCGCTGCATTATTTCTTCAAGCTGGCGGACTTTGAAGACATGCTGAAGAAATGGACCCGGGCCGGCCATCTGCATGAGAGTGTCTCCAACAAGCTTGGCGAGTGGTTCGCCGATGGCCTGAAAGAATGGGACATTTCGCGCGATGCACCCTACTTCGGCTTCGAGATTCCCGACGCGGAGAACAAATTCTTCTATGTCTGGCTGGACGCGCCGATCGGTTACATGGCCAGCTTCAAGAATTTCTGTGACAAGAACGGCATCGACTTCGATCATTACTGGAAAGCGGGTTCGGATACCGAGCTGTACCATTTCATCGGCAAGGACATTATTTATTTCCATGCCCTGTTCTGGCCTGCCATGCTGAGCGGCGCGGGCTTCCGCACACCGACCGCGATCTTCTCGCACGGCTTCCTGACCGTGAATGGCCAGAAGATGTCCAAATCGCGCGGCACCTTTATCAAGGCGCGCACGTATCTCAATCATCTCAACCCGGAATACCTGCGCTATTACTTTGCCGCCAAGCTCAGCAGTGGCATTGATGATCTCGATCTGAATCTGGAAGACTTCAGCCAACGCGTGAACAGCGACCTGGTCGGCAAGGTGGTTAACATCGCCAGCCGCTGCGCCGGGTTTATCAGCAAAAAATGCCACGGCAAGCTGAGTGACGCCTTGCCCGATCCGGAACTCTATCGCGCCTTTGTGCGTTCCGGCGAAGAGATCGCGATCCTGTATGAAAAGCGCGAATTCGGTCAGGCGATGCGCGAGATCATGACGCTGGCCGATCGCGCCAACCAGTACATCGATGAACAAAAGCCCTGGGTGCTGGCGAAAGACGATGCCACCGCACAGCAGGCACAGGCCGTCTACACCCAGGGCCTGAACCTGTTCCGCGTGCTGATGACCTACCTGAAACCCGTGCTGCCGAAGATGGCAGAAAACGTCGAGACTTTCCTTAATATAGCGCCGATGACATGGGTCAAGGACATTGCGCCTTTAACTGACCACACTATCGAACCTTTCAAGCCACTGATGACTCGCGTGGAACAGGAAGCGATTGACGCCATGACTGAAGAATCGAAAGAAAGCCTGGCCGCTGCACCCAAACCCACCGGCCCGCTGGCCGAGGATCCCATCGGGGCAGAAATAGCCTACGAAGATTTCGCCAAGATTGATTTACGCGTGGCAAAAATCGTTCGCGCCGAACACGTCAAGGGCGCAGACAAATTACTGCAGCTGACACTGGACCTGGGCGGTGAAACCCGCAACGTGTTTGCCGGTATCAAGTCGGCCTACAGCCCCGAAGACCTGGAAGGCAAGCTGACCGTGATGGTCGCCAACCTGGCACCGCGCAAAATGCGCTTCGGCATGAGTGAAGGCATGGTGCTGGCGGCCGGTCCCGGCGGGAAAGACCTGTTCATCCTTAACCCGGATGACGGCGCGCAACCGGGCATGAAAGTTAAATAACTTGCCTCCTGTAGGAGCGGCCTTGGCCGCGAACGGTTCGCGAGCAAGCTCGCTCCTACAATGATCATTTTGCGTGATGAGACAAACTGTAAAGTACTACTTTTTATAACGTGTAATTAGCCAAACCGGAGCGTTACCCTAAATCCATGACGGAATTTGCCCTCATTCTGGTCAGCACAATCCTGGTGAACAACTTCGTGCTGGTGAAAGTCCTCGGACTCTGTCCGTTCATGGGCGTGTCACGCAAACTGGAAACGGCGACTGGCATGGGGCTGGCCACCACCTTCGTGCTCACCCTGTCTTCGGTCTGCTCTTATCTTGCCAATGAATACCTGCTGGCACCGCTGGGACTGGAATACCTGCGCACCATCACCTTTATCCTGGTGATCGCAGTCGTGGTGCAGTTCACCGAAATGGTGGTACACAAAACCAGCCCGCTGCTGTACCAGATCCTCGGTATTTTTCTACCGCTCATCACCACCAACTGCGCCGTGCTCGGTGTAGCCCTGCTCAACATCCAGCAGGACCACACATTGACGCAATCGGCTTTCTACGGCTTCGGCGCCGCAGTCGGGTTCTCGATGGTACTGGTACTGTTCGCCGCCATGCGCGAACGCATAGCGGTAGCCGATGTGCCGGTCGCATTCCGTGGTGCGTCGATTGCGCTGATCACCGCCGGATTGATGTCGCTGGCCTTCATGGGCTTCGCCGGACTGGTGAAGGGATGATTACAGCCATTCTTGCTGTCGGCCTGCTCGCTGGTCTGTTTGGTTTATTGCTTGGCTATAGCGCCATTCGCTTCCATGTGGAATCCGATCCAGTAGTCGATCAGATCGACGCCATCCTGCCACAGACACAGTGCGGCCAGTGCGGTTTCGCGGGCTGCCGCCCCTACGCGGAAGCCATTGCCAGCGGCGCGGCCGAGATCAATCAATGTCCGCCCGGTGGCGAAGCCGGCATCCGCGCCCTGGCCGATTTACTGGGCCGGGATTTCATTCCCCTGAATGAAGAAGAACATGGCGAACACAAGGGCAAGGTTGTCGCCATCATCGACGAACAGGTGTGCATCGGTTGCACCTTGTGCATACAGGCCTGTCCGGTCGATGCCATTCTGGGCGCGGCCAAGCACATGCACACGGTCATCGAGGAAGAATGCACCGGCTGCGAACTCTGCGTGGAACCCTGCCCGGTGGATTGCATCGACATGGTGCCGGTCAAAACGGATATCGAGGAATGGAAGTGGCCATCGCCGGACGAACGCCTCAGCATCAATAACCAGCAGGCGTCGGCCTAACGCTTATGCGCAGCTTCAATCATCTCTACAAGTTTCACGGCGGTCTGCATCTGCCGGACAACAAGGCGCAGTCGACACAACGGCCGTTAAGCGCAGCGCCGATCCCCCCGCGCCTTGTTCTGCCGCTGCAACAGCATATCGGTGAAGCGGCGGAGCCCGTGGTCGCCGTGGGCGACAAGGTGCTTAAGGGCCAGATGATCGCCGCCCCGCAGGGCTATATCAGCGTGCCGGTGCATGCCAGCACCTCGGGCACGGTGGTGGATATTGGCCAGCACCCGGTGCCGCATCCATCCGGCCTGAAAGCACCCTGCATCGTTATCGAGGCGGATGGCGAGGATCGCTGGATCGAGTTGAATCCCATTGGCGATCGCTACCGGGAACTGGATCTGAACGAACTGCGCATGGCGATTCGCGACGCGGGCATCGTCGGACTGGGAGGCGCCGGTTTCCCCAGCTTCATCAAGATGAATCCCGGACCGCGCCGCCATGTCGACCTGCTGGTCATCAACGGTGCCGAATGCGAACCCTACATCAGCTGCGATGACCTGCTGATGCGAACACATGCCGACGACATGTTGCAGGGTGTGGCCATTCTCATGCACGCATTGCAGGTTAAACAATGCGTGATCGGCATCGAGGATAACAAGCCGGAAGCCATCGAAGCCGTCAGGGCCGCCGTGCAGGCGCATGGCAACAGCAACATTGAAGTCGTGGTGATTCCATCCCTGTATCCCAGCGGTGGCGAGCGCCAGCTGATCAAGATATTAACCGGCCAGGAAGTCCCATCGCAGGGCCTGCCCGCCGACATCGGCGTGGTCTGCCACAATCCCGGAACCGCTGTCGCCATTCAGGCCGCCATTTATCGCGGCGAACCGCTGATCTCACGTATTGTCACCCTGACCGGCCAGGGTATTGCCGAACCACAGAATCTACTGGTGCGCATTGGCACGCCGATGCATTTCCTGGTTGAACAAAGCGGCGGCTATACCGAGAAAGTCGACCGTCTCCTGATGGGCGGACCGATGATGGGCTTTGCATTGCAGACCGATGAACTGCCGCTCATCAAGACCACCAACTGCCTGCTGGCCACCAGCCGCAGCGAAAGCCCGGCACCACCGGCGCCGCTACCCTGCATCCGTTGCGGCCAGTGCGCGGATGCCTGTCCGGCGGACCTGCTGCCGCAACAGTTATTCTGGTACGCGCGGGCGCGCGATTTCGACAAGGCGCAGGACTACAATCTGTTCGACTGTATCGAGTGCGGCTGCTGCGCCTATGTCTGTCCCAGCCACATCCCGCTGGTACAGTATTACCGCTTTGCCAAGACCGAAGTCTGGGCCCAGGAGCGCGAACGCGATAAGGCCGACGTTGCCCGGCAGCGTCATGAATTCCGGCTGGAGCGCCTGGAACGCGAACAACAGGAACGCGCGGCAAAACTGCGTAAAAAGAAAGAAGCCATCCAGGGCGATAAAAAGGATTCGGCGGACGATAAAAAGAAAGCAGCCATACAGGCGGCGCTGGATCGCGCCAAGGCCAAGAAAGCCGCCAACGGTGTTGCGCCGAAAAACACCGAGAATTTAACATCCGCCCAGCAGGAACAGATCAAGGCCGCGGATGCGCGCCGGACGGCGGCAAAACAGCCAAAGGATAATAACTAAACCATTATGCAATTCCCCACCTACAGTTCACCGCATACCCTCGGGCAGCGCAATGTCAGCAACATCATGCACCAGGTCCTGCTGGCGCTGCTGCCCGGTATCGTCTGTGCCATCTGGTTTTTCGGCTGGGGAACCCTGTTCAATATTCTGATCGCGGCCGTCACCTGCATTGGCGCGGAAGCGGCCGTGCTCGCGTTACGCAAGCGTCCGGTACGTCCGACTCTCGCGGATGGCAGCGCCCTGTTGACCGGCGTACTGCTCGCACTCTGTCTGCCCGCGTTGACGCCCTGGTGGATTCCGGTAATCGGCAGCCTGTTTGCCATCGTGGTTGCCAAGCAGTTGTATGGTGGGCTGGGTTACAACCCCTTCAATCCCGCCATGATCGGTTACGTGGTGTTGCTGATTTCATTTCCACTCGAGATGACGCTCTGGAGTTCACCGGCGAGTGTGGGCACGCACAGCCTGAGCTTTCTGCAAACGGCGCACTGGCTGTTCCTGGGCGAACTGCCCGCTGAAATGACGCTCGATGCCTACAGCATGGCAACACCGCTCGATACCGTGAAGACGCAACTCGGTCTGGGCTTTACCGTCAGCGAAATCCAGCAGGCCGCAATCTTTGCCAGTATCGGCGGAGTCGGCTGGCAATGGGTGAATGTTGCGTTTCTGGCTGGCGGTATTTATCTCCTGGTGCGCGGCTTTATCGCCTGGCAGATACCGGCGGCCATGTTGCTGGGCCTGTTCGTGATCGCCACCCTGTTTTATGGGATCGATTCCGATCAGTACGCCTCACCCATCTTCCACATGTTCAGCGGCGCCGCCATGCTCGGTGCCTTCTTCATCGCTACCGACCCGGTCTCCGGCAGTACGACTTATAAAGGACGACTAATCTTCGGCGCTGGCATCGGCCTGATCGCCTACATCATTCGTACCTGGGGCGGTTATCCGGATGGCGTCGCTTTCGGCGTACTACTGATGAACATGGCCGTGCCCACGATTGATTACTACACCCAACCACGCGTATTTGGCGGCAAGCGGCGCGAGGAAGAGGAATGACCGCGTTACGCCAGATAACCCTGACCGGTATCCTGCTGCTGGTGTTTGCCATGATCGGCACCGGGCTGGTGGCCATCACCTTCGAGGGCACCAAGGAAAAGATTGCCAAGAACGAACGCGAAGTCTTGTTGCGTCAGCTTAACCAGATCATCGATCCTGAACGCCACAACAACGATCTGATCGCGGACACCATCAGCGTTATCGAGCCGGCCTGGCTGGGCAGCGCGGAACCCCTCACTGTTTATCGCGCGCGTATCGATAATACGCCGGTTGCCCTGGTGTTCACCGCCATCGCGCCGGACGGTTACAGTGGCAGCATCAAGCTGCTGATCGGCGTCAACACCGCCGGGATCGTGGAAGGAGTACGCGTACTGGCGCACCGCGAAACTCCGGGGCTCGGGGATGCCATCGATATCGAGCGCTCGAAGTGGATTACCGGCTTTTCCGGAAAATCACTGGAAAATCCCGGGTTAAAACAGTGGGCGGTGAAAAAGGATGGCGGCAGCTTCGACCAGTTTACCGGCGCCACCATTACCCCACGCGCCGTCGTGAAAGCCGTCAAGCGGGCTTTGTTATACTTCGAGGCTCACCAGGAGCAACTCTTCGCCCGGCCCGATACGGACCTTGCGCCTAAAGGTAAGACAGATGAGTGAACCCAGTTATCGCGAGATCTCCCTGAGCGGCCTCTGGCACAACAATCCCGGGCTGGTGCAGTTGCTGGGCCTGTGCCCGCTGCTGGCCGTGACCGGCAGCTTCGTTAACGGACTCGGGCTGGGCCTTGCCACCACGCTCACGCTGATCATTTCCAACGTCACCATTTCCCTTATCCGAAACTGGGTACGTCCGGAAGTGCGCATCCCGGTATTCGTGCTGGTTATCGCCTCGGCCGTGACCGTGATTGAGTTGTCCATGAGCGCCTGGTTCCACGAGCTCTACAAGATCCTCGGTATTTTCATACCGTTGATCGTGACCAACTGCGCCATCATTGGGCGAGCCGAAGCCTTCGCCTCCAAGCACAATCCCCGCCGCGCCTTTACCGACGGTCTCGCCATGGGGCTGGGCTTCACCCTGGTACTGATCGCGTTGGGCAGCATGCGCGAGATCATCGGCCAGGGCACGCTGTTTGCCCAGATCAATTTAATGCTGGGCGATTATGCTGCCAACTGGACCATCACTTTTATCGAGGACTATCGCGGCTTTCTGTTGGCGATACTGCCACCAGGCGCTTTCATTGGCCTCGGTTTATTAATCGCGCTGAAGAATATCATTGATGCGCGACTGCAGAAGAAAGTAGTAGCTGTGCCAGTTATTACGGAAGAGCCGGTTAAGGCTTAATTCTAAAACGCACAAGGCAATCCGATAAGCGTGTTTTTTCGCGCGACTGTCAGTTACCGGAGCAAGAAACAAACTAAGCTTTGAGGATTGCAAAAGCGCACTCTAGAGACAAATAAACACCCCTGGATTCCGGCCTTCGCCGGAATGACGGCTAAGCTGAAATGAACAAGCAAAAACGTATTGAAATCTTCACGCGCCTGCGCGATCAGAACCCACACCCGACCACCGAGCTGAACTACAGTAACGAATTCCAGTTGCTGATTGCCGTAATACTCTCGGCCCAGGCCACCGATGTCAGCGTCAACAAAGCCACCAGCGCACTGTTCAGGAAAATCAAAACACCCGCCGCGCTGCTCAAACTTGGCGAAGCGGGACTGATCCAGCACATCAAGACCATCGGCCTGTTTAACAGCAAGGCCAAGAATGTCATCAAGACCTGCGAAATCCTGGTGAACCAGCATCAAGGCCAGGTCCCTGAAGATCGCGCATCACTCGAAGCACTGCCCGGCGTGGGCCGCAAAACCGCCAACGTGGTACTCAATACTGCCTTCGGCCATCCCACTATCGCCGTCGATACACACATATTTCGGGTATCGAATCGCACCAGCATTGCACCGGGAAAGAACGTCAATGAAGTTGAACAACGATTGTTAAAATTTATCCCGGATGAATTCAAGCAGGACGCGCATCACTGGCTGATCCTGCATGGCCGTTATGTCTGCATGGCGCGCAAACCCCAATGCCCGGATTGCATCATTGCGGATTTGTGCGAGTATCGTCACAAGACGTTAGAGAGTGACTCATGAGCAATCCGTTCCCCAACAACCGCGACGATATCCGCCTGGCTTATTGCCGTGTCTGGCAAAAACATTTATCGCAGTCAGCCATGGAGCCACTGGAACAACTGATCCTCGATGTCGTGCTTGAACATCCTGAATACCAACCCATGCTCGCGGACAGCGAGAAGGCGCTTGGCAGGGACTATCTCCCCGAAGCCGGTGAAACCAATCCGTTTCTGCACATGGGTATGCACATCGCGATTCGCGAGCAACTGAGTACCGATCGACCCAGCGGCATTCGATCACTTTATCAGCAACTGCTGATAAAGAAGGGCGACGCACATGCGCTCGAGCATGACATGATGGAATGTCTTGGTCATGCCCTCTGGCAGGCGCAGCGCAATGCCCGACAACCCAGTGATGACGATTATCTGAACTGTTTGCGCGCATTATTGTCCTGATCGCCACAAAAATTTGACCTTCGCTGGGAACAATTCCAGACTCGCACCGGTCATAGCTCTGAACTCAATCATTCCTGCGACAGCGCACCAAGCCTGCTTGCAGACTTCCCGGGTGGTCCGGGTATACAACAACCTAGAGTGGAGTAACTCACATGAGCAACAAATCTATGAAACCCCTGAGCCTGGCCCTTGGCGCGGCATTCGCAACCACGCTGGCGGCCTCTTCCGTAACCGCGGCCGAAAACCCGTTCGCCATGAACGAACTCTCAAGCGGCTACAAAGTAGCCAGCAGCCATGAAGGCAAGTGTGGCGAAGGCAAATGCGGTGAAGGCATGATGAAGGACGCCACTGAAGGAAAATGCGGCGAAGGTAAATGCGGTGAAGGCAAGTGCGGCGGCGAAATGAAGAAAGACGCCAAAGAAGGCAAGTGCGGTGAAGGCAAATGCGGCGAGAGCATGAACAAGGACGCCAAGGAAGGCAAGTGCGGTGAAGGCAAATGCGGCGCCATGAACTAAGGTGGCAGCATGAATCCTGACCGTTACCCAGTAAACGGCGCCGGATTGGGTCTGCGGCGGTCCCTGTTGGGGCCGCTCGCGGATCAACCTGCCAAACAGGTCGGCTTTTACGAAGTTGCACCGGAAAACTGGATTGGCGTCGGCGGCAAATATGGCAAACAGTTTCGCGCCTTTACCGAGCACCATGATTTCGTGACGCATGGCCTGTCGTTATCGATAGGTAGCCCGTCGCCACTGGACGAAGCTTTTCTGCAACGTCTGAAAAAATTCCTGGATCTACACAACATCCAGACTTACACCGAACACCTCAGCTATTGCAGCGATGACGGCCATCTGTACGACCTGATGCCCATTCCTTTCACGGAAGACGCCGTGAAGTATGTAGCCGCGCGTATTCGCAGGGTACAGGACATCCTCGAACGCCGCATCGCCATGGAAAACGTTTCCTATTACGCCGCGCCCGGCAAGGAGATGGAAGAAATCGACTTCCTCAATGCCGTACTGGAAGAAGCCGACTGCGACCTGCTGCTGGATGTGAACAATATTTACGTCAATAGCGTCAACCATGGATATGACGCTGACGACTTTCTCGGCCGTATTCCCGGCGAACGTATCAGCTATATTCATGTCGCGGGGCACTACAACGAAGCCGAAGACCTGATCGTCGATACACATGGCGCGGATGTAATCGATCCCGTCTGGCAATTGCTGGAAAAGACCTATCGACAATACGGCGTGATACCGACCCTGCTGGAGCGCGACTTCAACATTCCGCCGCTGCCCGAGCTGCTGGCCGAGGTAGACCAGATTGTGCAACGCCAGCAACAGTATGCCAGCGATGGACAACAGGCCAAGCGTCATGGCTGAGCTGCCGACGTTTCAGCAGCAGCAGTACCGCTTCGCCGCGCATATTCGCGACCCCGAACGTCATGCCCTGCCGGATAATATTGAAGACCGGCGCATGGGTATCTACCGCGACCTTTTCTACAACAACGTGGAAGGCTTTCTGTCCAACACTCTGCCGGTATTGCGCGAACTGATGTCCGATGAGGACTGGCACCGGATGGCGCGGGCGTTCTTCGCACAGCATCATTCGCACTCGCCCTATTTCCTCGATATCCCGCGCGAGTTCATTACCTGGCTGACCGAGGAACGCGAACCTCAAGCGGACGACCTGCCGTTCCTGGCCGAACTGGCGCATTATGAATGGATTGAACTGGCCCTGTCGGTCGCGGAACTGAGCGATGCCGGCCGCACGGTGGATGAAGACATCGACTTGCTGACCGGTATCCCACTGGTGTCGGAACTCGCCTGGCCATTGACCTACCTGTTCCCGGTGCATCGCATCCAGCCCGACTTCCAGCCACGCGAACCGGACGAAACGCCCAGCAACTTCATCATCTATCGCGATTCGGACGACGAGGTTCATTTCCTGGAACTCAATCCCGTAAGCGCCCGCCTGTTCGGGCTGATCAGGGACGCGGATGCCACCAACCAGAGCACTGAGCGCTGCCTGCATCAGATTGCGACCGAACTGCAACATCCCGATCCCGCTCAGATTATTCAATTCGGCCTGGGCATCCTGCAGGACTGGGCCGGGCGCGGGATTATTCTCGGCTGCCGCCGACCTTAGCCGTCTAAAGCCACCTGCCCCCTCGCCGCTATAACTGCTGGATGGTAGTAGATTTTTTGTCAGAACCGCGACAGCTCTGACACAGTTTAAGGAAAAACGGCATGCTGCAGGATTCCCTTCTGTTCACAGCCCTGGAACTCATGGCGGGGTTGTTCGTACTCGGTATTGGCGCTCTGGTACTGGTTGCCATCGGCATGTATTTCGTCGATGTCACGCAGACCAAGCAGGCCATTCGCCGCAACTACCCGGTCATTGGCCGCTTCCGTTACTACTTTGAACACCTGGGCACCTTCTTCCGCCAGTACTTCTTCGCCATGGATCGCGAGGAATTACCCTTCAACCGCGCGGAACGTTCCTGGGTTTACCGCGCCGCCAAGAATGTCGATAGCACCGTGCCCTTCGGTTCCACTCGTGACCTGAAACCTCGCGGCACCATTTTCTTCGTGAATTGCCCTTTCCCCACCCTGGGCGAAGATGCGACCCAGCCGGAAGACGTGACCATCGGCCCCTTTTGCGACCAGCCCTATACCACCAATTCCATCATTAATATTTCCGGCATGAGTTATGGCGCGCTGTCCAAACCGGCGGTGCGCGCGCTGTCCACCGGCGCCAGGATGGCGGGTTGCTGGATGAACACTGGCGAGGGCGGGCTGTCGCCTTACCATCTTGAGGGTAACTGCGACCTGGTTGTGCAGATTGGCACGGCCAAGTATGGCGTGCGCGATGAATACGGCAAGCTAAGCGACGACAAGTTGCGCGAGATTGCTGCGCATGAACAGGTGCGCATGTTTGAAATTAAAATGAGCCAGGGCGCCAAACCGGGCAAGGGCGGTATCCTGCCAGCCGCCAAGGTTACACAGGAAATCGCCACTATTCGCGGCATTCCTGTTCACGTCGATTCCATCAGCCCCAATCGTCATCCCGAAATCAGAAACGTCGATGACCTGCTCGATATGATTGTGCGTATTCGCAAAGTCACGGGTAAACCAGTCGGATTCAAAATGGTACTGGGTTCCACCGAATGGATGGATGAACTCTGCGACAGGATACATCAACGCGGTATCGAGTCCGCACCGGATTTCATCACCATCGATGGCGCCGAAGGCGGCACCGGCGCCGCACCCATGAGCCTGATGGACCACATGGGCGTACCCCTGAAAGAAGCCCTGCCCCTTATCGTCGACAAGATCACCGAGTACGGCCTGCGCAATCGGATCAGGATCATCGCTTCCGGCAAACTGATCACGCCATCCCGCGTGGCCTGGGCGCTGAGTGTTGGCGCGGACTTTGTCACCAGTGCGCGCGGCTTCATGTTCGCACTGGGTTGCATACAGGCGATGCAGTGCAACAAGGACACCTGTCCGACCGGCATCACCACGCATAACCCGCGCTTCCAGAAAGGGCTCGACCCGGTCAACAAGGGCACGCGCGTCGCCAACTTTGTGCATAACCTGGTACATGAAGTTGGTGTTATTGCGCATTCCTGCGGCGTAACTTCGCCACGTGGATTGCGCCGCCATCATGCCCGCATGGTGACGGACTGGGGCAACTCCATCCTGCTGAGCGAATTCTATCCCGAGCCGACGCCGAAATACCCGGAACAGCCCTCGCAGCAAAAAGCCAGCTAAGCCGTTTCGATCGCATGAACTAAGTTAGGTTTATCCTGTCTGATAGCTCGTCTTTAACAATAAACGGCGACGACTGGAGGATGTCATGCGACAACTCATGCAATCTTTTTACGCCATGCTGAACTTCACCCGGCATGTCGATTTTCTTGGACCGCTGGCATTGCGCATATACCTTGCGCCGATTTTTATCATCGCGGGCAGCAATAAACTTTCGCATGCACAGGACCTGGTTCCCTGGTTTGCCTCGCTGGGCATCCCCGCGCCTGAACTGATGGTATACGTCGCCGCGCTGACGGAATTAATCGGCGGCATCGCGTTACTCATTGGACTGGCGGTACGCTGGTTTTCCGTGCCACTCATGTTCACCATGATTGTTGCCGCCACGACTGCGCACTGGGACCAGGGTTGGCATGCCTTGCCGGAAACACAGCTGACAATGCCCTGGGAATGGCGCACCGATTTGATTGAAGGCGCCAACGAACGCAAGGAAATGGCGAAAAACATACTTAGAGAACATGGCAATTATCGCTGGCTGACGGAAACCGGCTCCATCACCATCCTGAAAAACGGCATTGAATTCGCCGCCACTTATTTCATTATGCTACTGGTGTTGTTCTTTACTGGCGCGGGGCGCTATTTCAGCCTGGATTACTGGGTGACACGCGGCCTCAGGCTAGAAGCCCGCGAGTAGGCTTTTACCCTGGCCAAATTCAAGGATGCGCTGAGCGATGTCATCGAGATGGATGACATCATTCACGCCGCCTTTTTTAATTGCCTCCTTGGGCATCCCGAAAACCACGCAGCTGGACTCGTCCTGCGCGATAGTATTTGCGCCAGCATCATGCATTTCGCGCATGCCCGTAGCGCCGTCATCGCCCATGCCAGTCATGATTATGCCCAACGCGTTCGGTCCCGCCTCCCTGGCGACGGAACGGAACAGCACATCAACCGACGGACGATGGCGACTGACCAACGGACCGTCCTTGACCTCCACGATGTACTGCGCCCCGGAACGCTTTAACAGCATGTGCCGATCACCAGGGGCAATCAGCGCCTGACCCGGCAACACTCTATCGCCGTCTTCCGCTTCCTTGACGTTAATTTCGCACAGGCCATTGAGACGTTCGGCAAACAAGGCAGTGAACTTTTCCGGCATGTGCTGAACTATCACCATTCCCGGCGTAACCCGCGGCAACACTCTTAATACTTTCTCCAGCGCCTGGGTGCCGCCAGTGGAGGTACCGATAGCCACCACATGTTCCGTTGTGCGACCGATGCTTCGACCGGCGGAAGGCAACATGGCATCGGCTGTCAGTCGCGGAGCGGACTGGGATCGACTACGCTGCAAACCACCGAGATTGGCGCGCGCAGCAGTTTTAACGGCTTGCACAATATCCGCGCAACTGTCTTCCAGAAAACGTTTCACACCCATTCTGGGTTTGGTCACGATACTGATAGCACCCGCGGACAGCGCTTGCAGCGTGGCCTCCGCGCCTTTCTCCGTCAGTGTCGAACAGATCACCACCGGCGTCGGTCGTTCCGCCATTATTTTTTTCAGAAAGGTAATGCCGTCCATACGCGGCATCTCGATATCCAGCACGATCACGTCGGGCCATTGTGTCTCCATGCGCCGTAAAGCAAACAGCGGATCGGCCACCGCCCCCAGCACCTTGATACCAGGATCGGTTTGCAGCATATTCTGCAACACCTGTCGCACCACGGCGGAATCATCTACCAGCAGAACGTTTATCGGGGACATAAATCCATTGGTCCTTGCGTGTTATCAGCCGCGCCACGGTGTACCCAGACATCACCACTCCACAACTCCAGGTAGATTCGTCGATAACGGTTACCGCCAACATCCTGTGCGACTACAGTAAATCCATGCTGTTGCAACAAATTAATACCCGCTTCGATATTCTTTCGCGACACATTTATCGAGGCATCGGCTTTGCAACTCCTTTCAAACATATTGCCTCCGCCAAACAGCTTGACCTGGTATTCGCCAGGACGGGTACAAGCCGAACGGATTTCCTGCAGAAAAAGATCCATGGCCTCGTCGGCATAATGGCCGCGGGTCAAACGCTGGCACGAACCACGCTGCGGCAACAGGTAATGGCACATGCCCCCGATATGTTTCTCGGGATGCCACAAGGTGATCGCCACGCAGGAACCCAACAGGGTATGTACCCGGGTCGCGCCACCGCCAAAATGGAATTCGCCAGGTCGCAGCGTGACATCCTCGATACCGGGATCGCCGCGCTTTGCGATCATGGCTTGCGGTACACCGACGGTATGATCATGCTGAGTTCGCTGGTTACCCCGTTCAGGCTTTCGGAATGACCAACGAACAGATAGCCTCCTGGCTTCAACCGGCGCAGCAAACCCTCCACCACCTGGCGCTTTGTTTCCAGGTCAAAATAGATCAGCACATTACGCAGAAAGATCACGTCGAAACTGCCGATCTGCTCGAATCCCTGCTTCAGGTTGCCGTGCACAAACCGCACCCGGTCACGCAACGCGCGGCTGATCATGAAAGTGCCGGCCTGGCTGCCGGTGCCCTTCAGGCAATGCCGTTTCAGGTATTGCTGCGGAATGTTGTTGGCACGCTCGATCGGGTAATGTCCCGCCCGCGCCCGTTCCAGCACCCGGGTACTGATGTCCGTACCAAGAATATCCCAGTCTTTTATCGGCGCATGATCAGCCAATAGCATGGCCAGTGTGTAGGCTTCCTCGCCACTGGAACTGGCCGCGCTCCACACCCTGCGCGAACCGCTAAGCCAGTCGGGTAATATCCGGTCGCGGAGGAAATCGAAATGACGCGGCTCTCGAAAAAAATAGGTTTCATTGGTTGTCAGCAAGTCCACCGCAACCTGGCGTTCCTCGGCCTGGGAATCGTTCAGCAACGAGAAATAGTCCTGATAACTGCTCAGCCCGTAATGTTTGATGCGTTTTGCCAGGCGACCACCGACCAGGGCTTTCTTCGCGGGCGACATATTGATGCCGGCGGTGTCATAGATCATGCGCTGAAACAGGGCAAACTCGTTATCCTGAAGCTCTGGGAAACTCAAGCCACGTCCCTCCGCGCGGAAGCCAGCAGCCCACTACCGACTGACAGTTCAGAGAACCAGTTGATAAAACGCTCCACGTCCGGACCCTCGTAGATGCTGCCGTGTTGGGGACACAGCATATCGATATCCATGCTTGCCGCGCGCTCGCACCAGTCCAGGCGCGCCTCGTTGGAACCCATCCAGCGCTTATGAAAGCCTTCCGCGTAACGCACATGGCGGTCGAAATTTTCAACAAACAACTTGTCATTCTCGCGCGGCACCATCGCGGCGCCCACGTCACCGCTA
The DNA here is from genome assembly GCA_041592335.1 of Thiohalobacteraceae bacterium. Lineage (GTDB taxonomy): Bacteria > Pseudomonadota > Gammaproteobacteria > Thiohalobacterales > Thiohalobacteraceae > JBFHQE01. Next base: position 81,134 of record JBFHQE010000009.1, read on the forward strand.
AACAGGATGCGCGCTTTTTGATCGTACAAATGGAAATTTCCCGATGAATGCAGGTAGTGCGCCGGAACTGCTTCCAGGGTCAATCCATTCAGGTTGAATTCCATGCCTTCATCAGGAAGACAGATCAGGGTCTGGTCTGTACCGCCGAAGTGCGGAATGAATTCACCCCACAACCAGCTCAGATAGCAACGCAAATCCGGGTTCACCTCCAGCCATAACGCCAGAGATGAAATGATGTCCGGATCCTGGTGCGAGGCGAACAGGTATTTCAAATTACTTAGGTCGAATTCCTGACTCAGCGCGGCAAACACGGCGGGAAATATCTCCATGCCGCCGGGGTCTGTCAGCAAGGCCTCGTTGCGGTAACTGACCAGGTATTCATTGGTGTCGATAACATAATTTGGTTTATCGGGATCGCGCGCGGCCACGGCCCACCGATGCTCGCCCTGTTGAAAAATAACTTCAAGTTTCTTCATATGCATTCGTCCATGCTTAACTTCAGGCTGGCGATAATGGCCTTTAACCGCTGGTGAATCTCTTCAATGGTGCGCTCAATGGAGTGAGCGACATTGCGTAACAGGCTCTCGGAGGAACCACCATAAGCCGCCTCAATAGTCGCTGACCGGGCCAGCGCCCTGCCCTTGCTGCATAAGCGCAGGGAACTCTGCAGGCGTGGACCCAGATGCTGGGTACGCCGACAAAGCTGATCCATCACGCTGGCGCGTTGTCGGCTCACGCCCTCCAGGGCATTCTCAAGAGTCATATCATCCATTGCGACACCCAACGCCGAAGCGAAGAAGCTGCAATTACGCCGCAGCCGGTAATCCAGGGAAACATCCCGCGCCATGGCGAGTATTTCCTCGGACATGGCATTCATCGCATCCGCCAGTTCCTGGCTGAAAACCTTCAGGCTGGAAGCGACTGCCTGAAAGCCGCGAACATTACCCGCACGCCGGGCAGCCAGGCTGGCATTCTGCGCGGTGAGGTTGACCTGATAGGTGGTATTCAATACAAACCGCACTTCGTTACTGATCGCCACTATCGACTGATAAGTCATTCTGATCGGTATCCTTCTGCAACCATGGTGATTCGCCTAGAAACGCACAAACTCAGCTTCATTGACTGCGGTAGCCTCGGCAGCAGGTGCTGGCTTTGTCTCTGGCAATGCCGCCATGGCGATAGAAGATTTCACTGCCACTCCGCTACTCCCATTCGCCACCTTGAAAAAGCTCATCAGCTGCTGAAGCTGCTCAGCCTGACTACTCATCTCTTCCGCCGTAGCTGCCAGCTCTTCGGATGACGAGGCACTTTGCTGTGTAATCTGGTTGAGCTGTTCCATGGCGTTGTTGATCTGGCCCGCGCCCGAGGATTGCTCCTCCGATGCGGCTGCAATTTCCTGCACCAGATCGGATGTCTTCTGTATTGAAGGCACAATCTCGTCCAGCAGCTTGCCGGCCTTCTCCGCCAGATCCACGCTACTCTGTGCCACTTCGCCAATTTCCTGGGCCGCCACCTGCGAACGTTCCGCCAGCTTGCGTACCTCGGCTGCCACCACAGCGAACCCCTTGCCCTGCTCACCGGCACGCGCCGCCTCGATTGCCGCGTTCAGCGCCAGCAGGTTGGTCTGGTATGCAATGTCATCGATGATGCTGATCTTCTCGGCAATCGACTTCATGGCTTCTACCGTCTCGCCAACCGCGCGTCCTCCTTCCGCTGCTTCGGTGGAAGCCCTGGAAGCCATACTGTTGGTGACGCGCGCATTCTCGGTATTCTGATTGATCGAAGCCGACATCTGCTCCACCGAGGCCGAGGTTTCTTCCACGCTGGCCGCCTGTTCACTGGCGCCCTGGCTCATGCTCTGGGCGGTGGCCGACACTTCTTCCGAAGCACTCGACAGGTTATCCGCCGCGCTACGCACATCGCCGATAATCTGCGATAACCTGCCCATCATGTTTTTCATCGATGCCAGCAACTGACCTGTCTCATCCTTGCTATCAACATCGATGACTACATTAAGATCGCCTTCCGCAAGCTGATTGGAGACTTCAACAGCACGATTAAGCGCCCTGATAATGGCTCTCGCGATGAAATACACACTGACCACCATTACCAACAGGATGACAGCAACGACAATCAGACTTTTTATAACAACAGCATTGGCCTGCTTTGCCGTTGCCGCTTCGATGGCAAGCAGATCTTCCGACAACCTGTCTTCCACCTCTTTTAACAAGTTGATTTTTCCTGTCTGCATCTTGAACCAGTTCTGCGGATCAATGCCAAACTTGCCCTGATCCGCCTTTTCCAGGGCGACCGTGCGCATTTCCCGCGTGGCATCGATAAAATCACCGGTCATCGTGGACTGGTAGTAGTTGACATGCTCGGGACGGGCAAATGCCATGAACTGTGATTCAAACATGTCCTGAGCGCTAATCAGGCTGATGAACTGCCTGAACAAGGCGGGAGTAAACCTGTCAGCCGCGAACACATTTGCCAGCACGGCGCGCTCAATGCCTGCCCGTTCCTTGCTCTGCAAGAATGTCACGTAAGAAGTTACCAGCACCGAAAGCTCGGCACTCACGCTGCCCTTGGCAATCTCACCAATCACCGAAAGAAACTGGTTATTGACCTGGGTGTAATAGCCAATGGCATCGCCCGCCGCGATTTGCAAGCTTGTGACGGATCGACGAATTTCGTCAATTCGATCCAGGTCGCGCAGACCCTTGTTGATCGCCGATTTGAAGGCATCGTTGAGCACCGACTGGTCGACTGCCTGCATCTGGGTTCGCAATGCCGCCATGCGCTCGTCGGTGAGTCCACGCTGAGCCGGAAGCTCTGAGCCGAACATGCTTCCCTTGCTGCCAATATAACCCGCGGTCATACCCCGCTCTTTTTGCAGTTCATGCACCATCGCGCTGGATTTGACCGCAATCTCGGCGTAAACCTGCACTGTTTCCATTTGATCAGCCAGGTTCTTCTTGGAGCTGACCTCGCTGTACGCGAAATACAGCAGGCCAACAACCGGCACTAACAACATTAACGCAATCTTGTTGCGAATCTTGAGGTTGCTGAAAAAGCTCATTTTATTACTCTCCATTGTTACTCACACAACTGCCTGTTTGTTTTTTATCAACTACTGAAATCTATTATTCGAAACTGCCTACGCCTCGGTCATATCGCCAACGCGAGTGACCGCCGCCAGTTCGTCGACAGACAACACTTTATCCACGTCCAGGATAATGACGAAATCACCATCGACCTTGCCCATACCGGCGATGAAATCGACACGAATTCTGGCGCCGAATGAAGGCGTAGGCTCGATCTCACTCTCCGGAATAGCCAATACCTCTGATACGGTATCAACCACCACGCCGAGGTACTGGCGACTGTCTTCAGTCGCGACTTCAATTATGACGATACAACTGCGCTTGGTAACTTCGCTCGCATTGCCACCAAAGCGCACACTCAGATCGACCACCGGCACCACCGAACCTCGCAGGTTAATGACACCCCGAATAAAACTCGGCATCATCGGCCCCGCGGTTAACTGGCCATATTCAAGAATCTCCTTGATATTGAGAATGCCGATTGCGAACATCTCGCCGCCAAGAGTGAAGGTCAGGTACTGACCTTCCTCGTCTGTCAGCAAGGCCTCATCCTGCGGCAGCTGCTGCGCCGCGTTAACAGGTAAACTCATATTGATCTCCTAGAAGCGTACGAATTCAGCGTCGTGATAGCTTTCCGCGGTCACTGTAGGACCTTTATTGGCCGCAACGGCAGCTGACCTCGTGGGAGCCACAGGTTTATTTGCACCCGCCTCCGCCAACGCGGCATCGAATTTGAAAAATGCCATGGTCTGCTGCAGCAAATCCGCCTGGCTGCTCATCTGCTCCGCGGTTGCCGCGAGTTCCTCGGATGCCGATGCGTTTTGCTGGGTCAACTGGTTCAACTGTTCCATCGCGTTATTAATCTGCATGGTGCCGGAAGCCTGCTCATCCGATGCGGCTGAGATTTCTTGCACCAGGTCGGATGTTTTCTGGATCGAGGGCACGATCTCGTCCAGCAGCTTGCCAGCCATTTCCGCCAGCCCCACGCTACTCTGCGCCACCTCGCCGATTTCCTGGGCTGCCTCCTGGGAACGTTCCGCCAGCTTGCGTACCTCCGCGGCAACAACCGCAAAGCCTTTGCCATGCTCGCCCGCACGCGCTGCCTCGATCGCGGCATTCAATGCCAACAGGTTGGTCTGATAGGCAATGTCATCGATAATACTGATCTTGCTTGCGATCTGGTTCATCGCACTGACCGTCTTGGCTACTGCCTGACCACCTTCGGTCGCCTCTTTCGACGCCTTGGTCGCCATATCATCGGTCACCCTGGCGTTCTCACTGTTCTGTTTAACGGAAGACGACATCTGTTCAATTGATGCACTGGTCTCTTCCACGCTTGCAGCCTGTTCACTGGCTGACTGCGACAATGACTGAGCGGTTGCAGACAGTTCATCGGATGCATTCGACAGGGAATCCGCAGCGGTGCGCACTTCCGAAATCGTCTGCTTCATGTTGTCGAACATTTTCTGCAAACCCAGCCCCAACTGGCCGATGGGGTCGTCGCCATTCACGGCAACCTTTCGATTAAGATCGCCACCGGCAGCGGCATTAACCACTTCAAGGATGCTGGCCACCTTGTTTTCCAGCTCGTCGCGTTCCTGCTGAATCTGCTTGCGCTGGGCCTCGACTTCGCGCCGCTGCTCGTCAACCTGCTGCATCAACAAACCGATATAGGAGTCAATCGACAGACCCATATCGAAAAAGATCACTTTCATTATCGACTGCAAGGTTTCAATCGCGTTCTGCTGCGATTCTTTCTGGTTGAACAGGCCAGCCAGTCCTTTACTGGAAAGCAATTCACTGCATAACGCGGCCGATAGCTCGCGCAGGTACAAACTGTAGGTACCCAGATACCATTGAGGTTTCAGGTCAACTCGCACATGGGCCAGACCGATACGCACCCGCCCTTGCACATACTCGTAGTCGTACTGGCTTTCCAGCAGGTCGGCAAAGTACTGGCTCTGCAATGACTTCAGGCGCCGAATGTTTTCCTCGCTGCCCAGTTTCTCGCGGGTATGAGGAAAGCGCAGCATGTGCTCATACAGCTTGTCGACAATAGCGGGCGCATGTTTCCGCGCCGCTGGTGCGAATGCCCGCAACCGCTGGATATCCTCGGCGGTAAAGCCCAGGAACTCCTTGCGTTCCTGAATCTGGTTCTGGTCAAGGCCCAGTGCCTTCATGACCTGTTCAAGCTCGCCGGGAGCTTGCTGTGAATGATGTTCTTTAGGCTGTTCCATGGGAATTTCCCCCTTTGTCAAACTGCGATAATTGAGATGTCAATCAATATCTCTCTGTTTCCTACTGCTCTGCCTATATAAAATTATTTATGCAACCGATTCGATTAACCGTCCTTCCTGTTCGGTCGCTTCCCTGACCAATCCCGGTACATCGACAATCAATGCCACATCGCCATTCCCCAGAATGGTTGAACCACCGATGCCTCGCACCTGGTTGAAAATCTTGCCCAGTGGCTTGATCACGGTCTGAAACTCACCCATCAGCTCGTCCACCACCAGGCCGGCCTTGGCACCGCCAGCATGCACCACCACGACATTTTCGCGTCGCGGAGGTCTTCCACCCATAGAGAACAGGGAACGCAACCTGATCAGTGGCAATACCTCGCCACGCAAATTGATGTAATCGCGGCCATTGCTGGATTCACAGCTGATGCGATTCAATTCCACGCATTCGGATACCAGGTCCAGCGGCACCACGAAGCAGGTGTCCTCCACATCTACAAGGAATCCATCGATAATGGCCAGCGTCAGCGGCATGCGCACCCGGATCGTGCTACCCGCTCCGGGACGGCTGTCGATTTCAACCGTGCCGCGCAGCGCGGTGATATTGCGTTTGACCACATCCATACCGACACCACGACCGGAAAGATTGGTCACCTCTCCCGCCGTGGAGAAGCCGGCTTCGAAGATCAGGTTATAGATTTCCTGGTCGCTGAGTTGCTGATCCGCCTGCACAACTCCCTTTTCGATTGCCTTTTGCATAATGCGCTCGCGGTTCAGGCCAGCGCCGTCATCGGATACTTCAATGACGATACTGCCCGAATCGTGATAGGCATTAAGCCGCAGACTACCGGTTCTGGATTTGCCCTGCGCGACACGCACATCGGCCGGCTCGATACCGTGATCCATCGCATTGCGCACCAGGTGCATCAATGGATCGCCAATCTTTTCCACCACCGTCTTGTCCAGCTCGGTATCCGCGCCACTGATAACCAGCTCAATTTCCTTACCCAATTCCTTGGAAACATCGCGCACCACGCGCTGAAAACGGTTGAAGGTCGCGCCAATCTGCACCATGCGCAGCCGCAATGCCGAGTCGCGCACTTCTTCCACCAGGCGAGACAGCGTCTCCACCGACTCAACCAGCGCACTGTCGCCACTCTTGCGTGCATCCAGCGAGCAACCGGCCCCGGCAATCACCAGTTCGCCAACCAGGTTGATCAGATGATCGAGTTTTTCCGCATTGACGCGCACCGACTGCGCTTCGCGCTGTCTTTCATCGCGCACCCTGGACTGTTTCTCGACGGCGGCATCAAGCACGGTCTGCGTGGTCATGCCGCTTTCCACCACGATGTTGCCCAGCGGTCGATTGATATCGCGTTCTTTCATGGCAGCCTGCATACGCAGCGCCTCATTCAACTCAGCGCGGCTAAGCGAACCACACTGCACCAGTATTTCACCGAGCCGCATATCCGTTTCCGGCATTTCCTGAATGTGCCGGACATAATCGGCAAGCAAGCTGCGTGGCGGCAGAATACGCACCAGGCTGTCTTCGCGAATAAACTCGAACACGTTCTCGATGGTGGGCTTGTCCGCGGTACTGGCGAAATTGATTTCGAAACCGAGATAACAACCTTCGGGGTCCATTTCTTCAGCCGTCGGCAGCGCATCCGCCAGGGTGTTGATGCTGACGATCTCGCCCAGGGTTCCCAGGTAGCGCAGGAATGACATGGGATCCATGCCTTCTCGCAATGAGTCGCGTCCGAAGCGCAAGGAGATATGCCAGTTATCGCATTCCGCCTGGCTACCCTCGACACGCTCCACCGGCAGCGCCGAATCCGCCGAGGTTGCAAGTTGAGTCGGTGCCGCGGCGGGTTGCTGGTTGCCATGCGCCTTTAACTGCTCGCTCAGGGCGTCGCCCTTTAACTGTAATATTTCTGTTAGTTCGAGATTTCCCGCGGCGATTTCTTCAATCAGGTCGCTGATGTGATCGCGGCAATTCAGCAACAGGGCTGTAATCTCTCCGGTAACCGCCATGGTGCCATCGCGCAACTGATCGAGCAGCGTCTCAACGCCATGCGTGAAAGCAACCACGCCATCCAGACCGAAAAGCCCGGCGGAACCCTTGATGGTATGCGCGGCCCGAAAAATCGCGTTAAGGTCTTCCCGCTGATCGCCTTCCTGCTCCAGGCGCAGAAGCGCATCTTCCATTTCCTCGAGAAGCTCGCGACTTTCCGCGATGTAGGTTTGCAACACCTGATCAATTTCCATGTCGCTCTCCCTTTTCACCTGACAGCACAATCGGATCATTGAAGAAACCAACCAGGTCCATGAGTTCGAATGCGTCGAGCACTTCGCGACTGTGATCGGAAAGCGTCATCGGCAAGTCCCTGGCGGCGCGCTCACGTTTCATCATCATCAACAACTGAACCCCAGCGCTGTCGATCTCGGTCACGCCAGTTAACTTGATTGCCAGTTCGCGCGGTTCGTCCAGCAGGGGTAACAACGCTTCCTTCAGGGCCATTGCGTTATAGATCGTCATCTCACCCTCGAGTGTCGCATGACACCGAGTCTTCATTCTTTTCAACTTCAACATGATGATTTCTCCCGGCGTTCCTTCAGGGCAGAATAAGTTTCGAAACCGCGGCCAGCATCTGGTCTGGCTTGAAGGGCTTTACCACCCAGGCTTTGACACCGGCTTCCTTGCCAGCCGTTTTCATATCGGCGCCCGACTCGGTAGTCAGCATAATGATCGGCGTGAACTTGTAAGCCGGCATCTGCTTGATCTCTTTCACCATGCTGATGCCATCCATGACCGGCATGTTGACATCGCTGATGATGAGATGAATCTTGTTACCGTTGAGCTTGCTCAAGCCCTCCTTACCGTCACCGGCTTCAACCACGTCATACCCGGCGCCGCGTAAGGCAATGGCAACAACTTCGCGCAGTGATTTTGAATCATCAACAATCAGAATTGTCTTTGCCACATCGTTACTCCCTGTTACTGGCTAAATCAGAAAAACTCGATCTCTTCATGATCGGGGGCACTTGCCATGCCACCGGCATGAATTGCTCGTTGTTCGTTGGTGGTATATCCCTGCGCCAGGCTGGCGATCATGGCGTTCGCGTCGATCGGTATTAACTTGCCCTGGGCAAGACCGGCGCCAACCTCATCCATAAATCCGTTAAATTCCCGCAACGACTGACTCACGTGATTCAAAATCTGGCTGTTGCGGTCCTGGAATTGCAGCGATACAAGAATGTCTTCGATCTCTGTCTTGATTCCCATGCTGTCGTCGCGCAAGCGACTGGTGGAACTGGCCAGGCCGCTGGTAATGTCATGCATGCCGTCCAGAACCTGGTTGACCGTGTTCTTGGCATCGGCACCAACCTGTTCGTCGCTTGCCACGGAACGGGCAACTTCCTGTTGGGTGGCCCGCATGGCGTTGGTGATATTTTCAATTTGCGAAGAAATTCGTTCCCCGGTCTTTCCGGATTGTTCCGATAACTCGCGCACTTCGGCCGCCACTACGGCAAAGCCACGCCCAGCCTCGCCCGCGCGCGCGGCTTCAATGGCTGCGTTCAATGCCAGCAGGTTGGTCTGGGAGGCGATTTTCTGCACCGATTCGGCCATCGCCTGCAGATTCACCGTCTGTTCGGACAGACGATTGATATGTTCCAGCATCTGGTTGCGGCTGGAGATGGAACTGTCGATATAGCTGATCAACTGTGTTAATCGTTGACGACTGTTTTCAAGCGACGCTGAAATTTCGCCGTCACCACCTTGCGCAAGGTCGCCGGATACCTCCAGCGAGGTACTTAACTTGGTGTAGATGCCGGAAAAACGTTGGGTGAGGTTATTGATGGCCTGCTCGGCCTGGGCACGGGATTCGTCAACCTGTTCGCTGGAAAGACGCACGACCTCGCTGATCACTGACTCCAGCGGTTGAAACTGCCGCAGCAATTCCTGCCGCTCTGTAATCCGGACTTCTTTCAAGCGCTGCGCCTGTTCCTGTTCGGCGTGGCGTGCGCGTTTCCGTGACAGTTGCTCGCTGACGATAACACCCGCAATCAGCAGTGCTGGGACTATCGCCCATTTGATCCAGCCCGTGGTTGAAAGCAGTAGCGCAGTCAAGTTAAGCACTAGACCCCAGAGCAGCAGCTCGGTCAGGAAATATTGAGGTGAAAATTTCATTAGCCCCCCGTGAACAATCATCACATCCGTTTGTGTCAATGTTTGATACGTACAGGCAGAGTGGCCTGTGGGATGGGTGTCACGCGGGGTTGGGGCGGGATACCTTTAATGGCGCCAGGCATGGATAACCCAGCACCATGCTCAACTTAGCGTCATGAAAAGGCAGACCTTTAGGCTTTTTCTATCGTAACAACTCTTTTTTTATTTTTCTTTAACGTCAATGAGTTATTTGCACCAACGGTCGATAAAGGCTATCAACTGGTTCTTCGGAAGGGGGCGGCTGAAATAATAGCCCTGCACGATGTCACACTGCTCTTCGGCAAGAAAGTTCACCTGCTCCTCGCTTTCCACGCCCTCGGCCACGACCTCCAGGTCCAGGTTGTGCGCCAGCGCGATAATGGCTCGGGATATGCCCACATCCCGGGTGTCGGACGGCACGCCCTGCACGAATGGACTGGCCAGCTTGAGGACATGTACCGGAAATTGCTTGAGATAGGCCAACGATGAATAGCCCGTGCCAAAATCGTCCACCGCCAGACGCACGCCCAGATCCGCCAGTCCACGCAGGGTGTCCAACGCACGCTGTATACCGGTCATCACCACGCTCTCGGTTATTTCCAGTTCAAGGGCGCACGCCTCGAGTTTCATTTCCGCCAACACCGATTCGATAACCCGAGGAAGTTGCTCGTTGTAAAATTGCAATGCCGACAGGTTCACCGCCACGCGGTTACAGGGAAAACCCTGGCTGCGGATATCGATGCAGTCCCGGCAGGCCTGATGAAACACCCACTCGCCGGCCTGCAGAATCAGGCTTGTCTCTTCCAGTAGCGGAATAAAATCATTGGGCGGAATCATGCCACGCTTGGGATGATTCCAGCGGATCAGTGCCTCGACTCCAACCAGTTCCTTGGTTGCGAGATCGATCTGCGGTTGATAATGCAACTCGAATTCCTGTTTTTCGATTGCACGCCTGAGCTCAGCCTCCATACTGAGCTTGTATTTATTGTGCATATTCAGATCGGAAGTATAAAAACGATACTGGTCCACCCCGGTGCTCTTGGATTTGACCATTGCCGTTTCCGCGTTCTTGATCAGAACATCCGCGGTATTGCATTCCGGGTAGAGACTGACCCCCATGGATACATTCAGGAAAATTTTCTCGGAACAGCAATAGATAGGCAGCCGGAACGCATCAATGACCGACTTCATTAATCCTTCAAGACAAGCGGACTGATCACCTTCCACGAAAAAGGCGAAGTTATCTCCCGACAGCCTGGCCAGGGTCGCCACTTCCCCTAATATTGAATTCAGGCGTTGCGCGACGTCCTTTAACACCCGGTCGCCCGCTTCGTAACCCAGTGTTTCATTGATACGCCTGAAGCGATGCAGGTTAAGAAACACCATTGCCAACGACCCGGCATCTCTCTTCTGACGGACAATCGCCTGGCTTAAACGCTCGGAAAACAGGTGACGGTTTGGCAGTTCAGTGACTGGATCGTAACTGACAAAACGAGTCAGCCTGCGTTGTTCAACTATCTGGTCAGTGATATCCCGCCCGATGGAAATAAACTTCTGCGCCTGACCTGCCTCGTCGATAAACAGCGGCGTTATGGTTTTTTGTTCGTAATAAATCGTGCCGTCTTTTTTGCGATTAATCAGCACATCGGTGAACTGATCGCCAGCATTCAGCGTACGCCATAGTTTCTGATAGAACCCCGGACTTTGCAGGCCGGATTTCAACATGCTGGGCTTGCGGCCCTTGACCTCTTTAAGGGTATAGCCGGTTTCCTCCTCGAAAGCGCGATTGACATACTGAATGCGGCCGAGCTCGTCGGTAATCATGACGATACCCGCACCCATCTCCAGCGCCCTGGCCAACAAACGGGAATCTACTTCATCTTGCGTTGCAGTAGACTGATCCAATGCTCTTTGGTCCATACGAAGTCATCCGTTTATAACTGCTAAACAGCGTGCCTTGGTTTATAGACCTGAAGCATTGACTGGGCCCAGGTTGGAAAAGTTAGTTGATTAACCGCGGGTTCGAGGCGGTATGGATAATAATCTCAGCCGGAGATCTGATTGAGTTTATCTGCAGCATTGACGATTTCATACGAAAGATCAACGACCTTTCTTTGCTGCGACCTGGCAAATTGGCGTAACGTCTGGAAAGCCTGTTCACTCGTGTAACGATGACGTTCCATCAGGATACCAATAGCCTTGCTGGTGGTACGATCAGCAGACAGCGCCGTATTTAGATTGCGCTGGTCTTTTTTCAGGAATTCGATATCCCTGCCACGCCCAATGGCCGCTTCAATGGCAGGTATCAATTGCGGAACATCCACCGGCTTGACCAGGTAACCCAGGGCACCGTTGCCGACCATCAGCCCGATGTCCGCCTGGTCGCTGTATGCCGTGAGCGCCAGGAAGGGTATACCCAACTCATGGAATTTTTCAGCGACAACATGCCCGTTCAAACCCGGCATGCGGATATCCAAGAGGGCCAGGTCAGGTTTCTCTGATTGAATAAACTCCAGCGCGGCCGCGCCATCCGAGGCGCAGGTTACGTGGTAACCCGCCTTTTCCAATCCTTTGGATAAAGTGGCCAAAATCAGTCGGTCGTCATCGACCAACAGGATTGAAAATGGATTCATGTAATTACTAACCAAAACTGAAAATGCTTCCGCATTGTTACACCAAAGTCATGGTTTTGACAATATTCCGCAGCAGCGCATCATGAAGAAAACTGACAATTTATGAAACTTGTAACATTTTACAGTATCAATCTTCCCAGCTGTGGTGCGTCAGCACCCTGTGAGTTTTTTGTCACGACAGGGTGAGTGAAAACCAGCCGTACATTGAATTGATCATTTTCGCGGTTGAAGTGAATGGAAGCACCTTCCCGAGGCATCAGCACCTGAATCATACCCAGACCCACGCCTTTCGATGATTCCACTATCTCGTTTATGACCGCCGATTCCGTTGTCGTATTCATCACCATAATTTCAGCATTTTGGCCATCCGAAGAAAATTCAATCTTGACGCCCCCCTGCTCCTGCCGACCATGCTTGATGGCATTCATCAATACCTCATTCACAATCAACGCGATCGGCACCATATCCTCTTCTCTAATAACGACCGGACAGGCATTGTTTATCTGCATCTCGATCAGATCATCATTCGCGCACAGTTTCCGGTTCGACTCGCCTATGGCATGCACGATCTCGCAGAGATACATATCCCGCGAACGCCCTTGCAGGCCATGAATCAGTGCAATTGACTGAACCTGGCCAACCACCCGATTGAGCACATCTGCCAACTCAGGATATTCATCCAGCTGCAAGCGCAACAAGCCGATTATCGACTGCAGGTTATTCTTTATCCGGTGATGAACCTCCTGAACCAGCGTCTCTTTATGGGCAATCTCGCGTTGGAGACGCATATCCTGCGCGGCCTTACGCGAGGTAATATCCTCGACCAAGCCGGCGATCCGGTAAACAACCCCGTCTTCATTCTTGATTGGAAAAGTTCGCAACCACACCCATTTCAAAACATCGCCAGGCAGAATGATGCGAAATTCCCGGTCAAGCCCTTCACCCTGATACTGCCCTTCAATGAGGGCCAGCATCATATCCTTGTCATCCGGGTGCAGTAGCTGCTTAAAATCGTCAAGACTCCATTTCCTGGAATCCACGTCCCTGCCAAAGAAGCGATAAAAGGACGGACTGAGATAGATAATCGCTCCCGAGATGTCGCGCACATAGAAAACCTCGCTAACATGCTCCGCCAGCTGCTTGAAGATTTCCTGGCTTTCCCTTAACGCCCTGTCGGAGGCAACTCGTGCCGATATATCCCGGTCGATACCCCGGTAACCAATGATTTCACCCGTTGACGAATACAGGGGAACGCCACTGGTCTCAAGAATGACATCAGAACCATTCCGGTGATGGTTGGTATTAACCAACTGGGAAAAAGGTATGTTATTTGCCACAATGTCCCTGAAGATTTCAGTGACTCTTTCCGCCTCGTCGGGCGGCATCAGATCAAATGGCGTTTTACCGATTATTTCATCCGGCTTATATCCGAGAATATCCTCAACCTTGGGGCTGGCATAGGTATAACGCCCCTGGGTATCCACCTCCCAGATCCAGTCGCTGGTTGATTCAACCAGATCCCGGAAACGCTGCTCGCTGTTCTTCAACGCCTTGTTCATAAGAACAGCATCCGAAATATCCTGCACAACACCAACCATCCTGACAGGCTTGCCGCTGGAGTCGCGAGTCACTTCGCCGGTTTCCAGCACCCAGTGCGTTGAACCGTCTGGCCAGATAATTCGATGTTGATAGTGATAATCCGCGCCAGCTTCCAGGGTGTCGCGCACCGCCTGTTCCAGGCCGGGGCGGTCCTCCGGGTGAACGCAGCCCAGGAAAGCCTCGTAGGTTTTTTTAAACTGCCCCGCAGAAAAACCAAACATCCCTTCGATATTTTCAGACCAGACCAGCTGCCCGGTTTGAATATTCCAGTCCCAGCTACCAATACCGCCCGCTTTTTCGGCAAGATGAAACCGCTCATTGGCATCACGCATTATCCGTTCCGCCCTGTGGCGAAAAATGGCCGCGCCAAGAATATTGGCAACGGCATTCAGCGTCTCTGTTTCTTCTTCACTCCAGCCTCTTTCCTCATTACAGTCATCAATCCCCAAAAAACCCCAGGGATGGGTTTCCGTCATTACCGGAACCAGTAACAAAGACTTGATGTGCTGCCGGGCAAAGTGACCTTGTACATGATCGGGAAGCTTATCGATGCAGGCGGAGACCGACCTGCCATTTATCAATTCATCTTTCCATGCCAGCAGGTTGTTTGCTTTCCAGGAAAACCCCTGGAGTTCGGGATTATTGATTTGAGGCGAGATGTCGTCATCCACCCATTCGAAGAGGATGGAAGATTTGCATTCGGGAGTATCCACATGACTACACTGAAACAGATAGGCCCGGCTTACCCGCATGGACTCACCCAGGCTCCGTAGCATATCCGGCATGACGCCTTGCCAGTCAGGCGCCCGAAACAGTTGTTGAGCAATCTTGCTGATCGCTTTAAGAAGTTGATGGTGCCGCTCTGCCATTAAGCCTCCAAATGGCTGAAGCCCGTGCGCCTCCTTGCAGCACTATTCAATATAAATAATAGTCAGTATTTTTTTCCAATCAATTCGATGGGATAACCGTCAGGATCTTCCACGAACGCAATAATAGTGGTGCCCGCATTCATCGGGCCGGCCTCGCGAATGATCTTGCCACCCCGCTTCTTGATTTCATCGGTCGCCTGGTAGACATCCTCGACCTCCAGCGCGATGTGTCCGTAACCGCTACCCAGATCGTAGCTGTCCGTATCCCAGTTATACGTCAGTTCAATCACGGTGTTTTCCGACTCATCGCCATAACCGATGAAGGCAAGCGTGAACTTGCCGTCCGGATAATCCTTCTGGCGCAACAACTTCATACCGAGCACCTCGGTATAGAACTTGATCGAACGATCCAGGTCTCCCACTCGCAGCATGGTGTGTAAAATTCGCATATGTACTCCGTACTGACAAAGACAAGCACAACCAGTGATGGTAGCGATCAATTAAGAACAAGACAAATAAAAAAGGCCGCCTACCTGTCGACAGCGACAGATGGCGGCCCCGTTACCGGTGATCGATCGATCAGGCTTTGTTTTTCAGCAGATCGCGAATCTCGGTCAGCAGCACTTCTTCCTTGCTTGGCTCGGGCGGCGCTGCGGGCTTTTCTTCTTCCTTCTTCTTCAGGCTGTTCATTGCCTTGATGGCGATGAAGATAGCGAAGGCAACGATAATGAAATCAAATACCGTCTGAATGAACTGACCATAATTAATGGTAACCGCGGCAACGTCACCCGCGGCCTCCTGGATGGTCACCGCAAGATCGGTGAAATCAACCCCGCCGACAAGCACGCCAATCGGCGGCATGATGACGTCTTTTACAAATGACGAAACGATTTTGCCAAACGCCGCGCCAATGATAATACCGACCGCCATGTCCACAACATTTCCGCGCATGGCAAACTGCTTGAACTCATTCATCATTCCCATGATGCTATCTCCCGTTCTGGTTATTAAGGTTACATCGAATGGCCAGTTACGGCCTGCTCTTAAACTCGGGGATAGTCTACACAGAAAATTTCAAACAACTGTTACTGTCTGAAATAATTCTGTGTCAATTACGTCACAGGATTCAGTCTGTTACTGGCCTTTCCTCCGAGCGGCAATCCGCAACCGCAATGCGTTCAGCTTGATGAAGCCTTCGGCATCCTTCTGATTATAGGCGCCCTCGTCTTCTTCGAAAGTCGCGATGCGCTCATCGAACAGGGAATCGGTTTCGGACATGCGCCCGGCGACGATGACATTGCCCTTGTAAAGCTTGATCCTAACCATGCCGTTCACCTTTTCCTGCGAGGCATCGATCATGGTCTGCAGCATCTTGCGTTCCGGGCTCCACCAGTAACCGTTATAGATCAGGCTGGCGTACTTCGGCATCAACTCGTCTTTCAGGTGCGCCACTTCGCGATCCAGGGTCAATGACTCAATCGCACGGTGCGCCTTGAGCATGATGGTCCCGGCCGGGGTTTCATAGGCGCCACGCGACTTCATGCCGACATAACGGTTCTCGACGATATCATCGCGACCGATGCCGTTCTCGCCGCCCAGCTTGTTCAACTGTTCCATCACCTGACCCGGCGTCACGGCCTTCCCGTCAATGGCAACAATGTCGCCCTTCTGGTAAGTCAGCTCGATATAAGTCGGCTGATCCGGCGCGGCTTCCGGCGACACCGTCCAGCGCCACATATCTTCTTCCGGCTCCGCCCAGGGATCTTCCAGAATGCCACCCTCGTAGGAGATGTGCAGCGAGTTGGCATCCATGGAATAAGGGGATTTCTTACCCTTCTTCTTGAAGTCGACCGGGATGTTGTGTTCTTCGGCATAGGCCATCAGCTTCTCGCGCGACAGCAGATCCCATTCGCGCCAGGGTGCAATCACTTTCACATCCGGCTTCAGCGCATAGGCACCCAGCTCGAAACGCACCTGGTCGTTACCCTTACCGGTCGCACCGTGCGAAATGGCGTCCGCACCCGTTTCGTTGGCAATTTCCACCAGGCGCTTGGCGATCAGGGGGCGTGCAATGGAAGTACCCAGCAGGTACTCGCCTTCATAAATGGTGTTGGCGCGGAACATCGGAAATACGAAATCACGGGCGAACTCTTCCCGCAGATCGTCGATATAGATTTCCTTCACACCCATGGCCTCGGCCTTGGCGCGCGCCGGCTCGACTTCTTCGCCCTGACCAATGTCAGCAGTGAAAGTCACCACCTCGCAACCGTAGGTATCCTGCAACCATTTCAAAATGATCGAGGTATCCAGACCACCGGAATAAGCCAGTACAACTTTTTTGACGTTAGACATAGATAAAATCCTTAACCGCCAAGGCGCCAAGAACGCCGGGAAATTGAGATTACAAATTAGAACAATACTTTTGTAGGAGCGGCCTTGGCCGCGAACTGTTCGCGAGCAAGCTCGCTCCTACAAGGGGTAACATCCACCAAATAATAGGGATATCCGACTACTTCTTCATCTTCGCCGAACGACGCAGGCGCGAACCCAGGCGGCGCGCCAGCTCCCCAAACAGCTCGGTCTGGGTCGGGTGCGGATGAATCGCGTTACCGACCTGCTCCAGCGTCATGTTGCCGGACACCATCATCACGGCTTCGCCGATCAGGGTATCGGTATGATCCGCCAGGAAGTGCACACCGATGACGCGTTGCGTCTTCTTGTCGGCCACGATCTTGATCATGCCGTGCTCTTCCTTGTTGATCATCGCCTTGGCGTCGATATTCATCGGCACCTTGGCTTCAACCGCGTCGATACCTTTCGCCTTGGCCTGGTCTACGGACAGACCGACAAAACCGGCTTCCGGGCGGGTGAAGATCACGCCGCAATCCTTGTCCTGATCGTATTTCATGTCTTCGCCAAGAATCGTCATGGCGGCAACACGGCCCTGTTGCGCGGCGGTATGCGCCAGCATCAGTCCGCCAATCACATCGCCAATGGCAAAGATATGTCCGATGTTAGTACGGCAACGGGCGTCAGCCTTGATCACCGGACCATCCAATGCAACACCGGCCTTGTCCAGACCCAGGCCATCGGTCACCGGCCGCTTGCCGGTCGCCATGATCACGTAGTCCGCCTTGATCTGGTGCGACTTGCCTTCGCTATCGGAGTACTTGCAGGTTACCGCACCCGGCTTGCCCGTAATCTTGTCCAGCTTCACGCTGGTCAGCACGGTCAGACGCGGGTCGTCATTCAGTACCGCTGTTAAGTGTTTGGCAATTTCCGGCTCCACTTCAGCCAGGATACGTTCCTGTGCTTCCAGCAGTGTGACCTGTGCACCGAAGTCCTGGAAGATCTGCGCCATTTCCACGCCGATGGCGCCGCCACCGACAACCACCAGTTTCTTCGGCGGTGTGTTCAGGCCCCAGACGGTATCGGATGTCAGCACGGAACCAGTTTCAACCCCTTCGCGCGCACCTTCGATCGGCGGCACAAACGGCGGCGCACCGGTGGCAACCACGGCACAACCGAAGCTGATGGTTTCACCCGTCTTGCCGTCACCGGGAATCGCGCGGGTATGCGGATCTTGCTGGTTACCGCCAGTATCGATGAATACATGGTGATCATCCACAAAGCGACCGTAACCCTGGATTACCTTGATCTTCACACCCTGGTCAGTCTTGAGCGCCATGCCACCGCGCGTTTCCAGCACGTTGCGGCGATGCGCTTCCAGCACTTCCCAGTTCAGCTTGGCCTTGTCGGTGCCATCGATACCGATGTCACTGTCATGCGCACGATCGCGAATACGATCGGCCGCCGCGCGCCATGCCTTGGACGGGATACAACCACGCCACAGACATTCGCCACCCGGGAACGGCGAATCGTTGATCATCGCCACTTTCAAACCATGACCGGCCAGATCACGGGCGCAGTCTTCACCGCCCGGACCGCCACCGATCACAACCACATCGTAATCCCAATCGCCTTCCGGAATCGCCGGACCGCTCGGACCCATCCAGGCATCCGGTTGTTCGATGAGACCCTTGAGTTCACCCAGGTACAGCGCAACGTCCGCGCCATTCACCACGCGATGATCGCCGGTGATAGTAAAAGGACTGCCCTGTTCGGTATTGGCGGAGATCGCGAGGATACCGGCAATACCCGGCGTCACGATGGCATCGAAATGCGACACGCCGAACATGCCCATGTTCGACACCTGGAAGGTTGAGCCTGTGTACTCGTCCGGTTTCAGGCGACGCTTGCGCGCACGATCAACCAGGTCTTTCCAGTCTTCATTCAGTTCTTCCAGCTCGCGCGATTCGCAATTGCGCAGCACCGGCGTGACCAGACCACCGCCATCGACGGCTACGGCCATGCCGACATCGACATTGCTGCGTTCAACAATCTTGTCTTCCGGCTGATAGCACCAGTTCATCTTCGGGAACTTGGCCATGGCCAGTGCGCAGGCCTTGGCGATAGTCACGGTCACGGACACACCCTTGGCCTTGGAAGCCTTGATTAGCGCTTCCAGCTTGATGTTGGCGGTAACACGGAAATCGGGAATGGTCAGCGACTCGGTCATGCCCTTGCTGATGGCTGCTTCCAGCTTGGTCATGGGTCGACCGTCGCCCGGCACCATTACCTGCGGGAAGCCAGCAGACGCTGCGGCCTGTGGCTGCACCCGGTCAACATCGACCGCGACGATGACGCCGTCCGGCCCAGTGCCCACCACGGTGTTCAGATCAATGCCGCGCTGCCCGGCAATCTTGCGGGCAAAAGGCGTTGCCTTGCGGCCTTCGGGACGCGCCGCCGGTGTACCACCGGAAACAGATTTAGGCGCGGAAGGAGCAGCCTTTTTCGCAGCGGGGGCCGCTGGCGCGTGGGTAGTTTCAGCTTTGGGAGCTGCTGCTACAGGTGCCGCTTCATCCGTCACCACTTGCGATTCTTCCGCCACCAGGTAGGCCATGGCGCCGCCGACGGGAACAGTGCTATCGACTGGCGCAATCGGGCCGGACAGAAAACCTTCCTTGAAGACTTCCACATCCATGATCGCCTTGTCGGTCTCAACCTGAGCCACCACGGTGCCGCGCGTGATCTTGTCGCCGGGTTTCTTCTCCCAGGACACCACCACCCCTTCAGTCATGGTGTCGGACAGCTGCGGCATGATGATGGTATGCAAAGCGCCATCCGGCGACTGGTCAGCTGCGGCGGGCGCAGCCGCCTCGGCGTGTGTTTCTACGGCTGAACTCGCTGCGGGTGCTTCTTCCGCAGCTGCTTCTGCTACCGGCGCGCTGACATCCGCTTCGCCCTGCTGCACTTCATCCTTGCTGGCCACCAGGTAGGCAATCGCACCACCGACTTCAATGGTTGCATCAACGGGTGCAATTGGACCAGACAGAAAACCATCGCGGAACACTTCCACATCCATGATGGCCTTGTCGGTTTCCACGGTGGCAACAATGTCACCGCGCTTGATTTCATCACCGATATTTTTTTCCCAGCTGACAATGACACCTTCGGTCATGGTGTCGGAGAGCTGGGGCATCTTGATTACGTAGGGGTCAGCCATAACGTTTCCTGATTTTGTTTTGTAATAAGGGGATCACCCTTATCAGTACGAAGCCGGATGAAGGGTGGTCATCCGGCCTGTTATTAAAGTGAAAAAGTTAACCGTCATTGCGAGCGTAGCGTGGCAATCTCTTGAAGGTGCAGCGTTAGGAGATTGCCACGTCGCTAACGCTCCTCGCAATGACGAGGAGCTATAAACAGCTTACAAACCGAGCATCTTCCGCACGGCATTCACCACGTCATTCGCATTCGGAATAGTGGCTTTTTCCAGCGTGTGGTTATACGGGATCGGCACATTCACGGCCGATACGCGCACTGGCGGAGCATCCAGCTCGTAGAAGCATTCCTCGTTGATGATCGCCATCACTTCGGAACCCACGCCAACCGGCGCTTCGGCTTCCTCGACGATCACCGCGCGGTGTGTCTTGCTCACGGAACGCTTGATACCGGCACGATCCAGCGGCGCCAGCGAATAGAGGTCAATGACTTCGGCGTTCACGCCATACTGCTTGGCCAGGATGTCCGCTGCCTGCAGACACCAGTGCACCGAAATGTTGTAGCCGAACAGGGTAACGTCAGCACCTTCGCGGGTAACTTCGGAGCCTTCCAGCGGCATGAAGTATTCTTCGTCCGGCACTTCGCCCTTCATGTTGTACATGAGTTCGTGCTCGTTAATGAACACCGGGTCGTTACAGCGCACGGCGGACTTCAACAGACCATAAGCCTGCTTCGGGTTGGACGGTGTGACCACGCGCAGACCAGCGATACCCATGAATACCTTTTCCATACGAGCGGAGTGCTGCGCGCCCAGCTGGTGCGCGGTACCGCCCGGGGAGCGAATCACGACCGGCGCGGTTAGCTGGCCACCGGACATGTAACGCACTTTCGCGGCACTGTTGAAAATCTGGTCCATCGCCAGCCAGGCAAAGTTCACCGACATGATTTCGATAATCGGGCGCACGCCAAGGAACGAGGCGCCGATACCCAGACCGGTGTAGCCGTTTTCAGAAATCGGTGTATCGATCACGCGCTCGGGGCCGTATTTATCAAACAGACCATTGGTTGCCTTGTAGGTACCACCGGCAACACCGATATCTTCACCCATGCAGATCACCAAAGGATCGTGGGTCATTTCTTCATCGTGGGCGCGGCGAATCGCTTCCCAGTACATCATCTCAGCCATTACTTCGCGCCTCCCATGACATAGGGATCATTGTCTGCAAAGACATATTTCTCCAGCTCTTCAACTTTTGGCTCGGGCGAAGATTCAGAGAAGGCAATAATCTCGTTCTCAATCTCATCCAGGATTTCGGTATCCATGTTCTTGTAATCCTGCTTGGTGATCTCACCGGCGTCGATCAGGCGATCGCGCAGCATGATGATGGGATCGCGCTCGGACCACATACGCTCTTCCTTCTTGGAACGGTAGGCATTGGAATCCGACATGGAGTGACCGCGATAGCGGTAGGTCATCAGTTCAAGGAAGTACGGGCCCTTGCCGGAACGCACGTGATCGACGGCTTCCTTCGCGGCTTCAT
Organism: Thiohalobacteraceae bacterium; assembly: GCA_041592335.1. GTDB lineage: Bacteria > Pseudomonadota > Gammaproteobacteria > Thiohalobacterales > Thiohalobacteraceae > JBFHQE01. The sequence goes on from JBFHQE010000009.1 coordinate 102,892, forward strand.
GCACCACTTCAATGTCCTGGCCGTCAACCTGCTTAGCCGGAATGTTATAACCGCTGACACGCTTGTACTGATCGATAACCGCAGTGGAACGATCGATACGCGTACCGATACCGTAGAGGTTGTTTTCGCACACATACAGCACGGGCAGACCCCAGACCTTGGCCATGTTCAATGACTCGTGGAAAGTGCCCTGGTTGTTGGCCGCATCGCCGAGGAAGCAGATGGCGATATCGTCGTCACCCTTCATCTTGATGGCCTTGGCCATACCGGCCGCCAGCGGGAAAGGCCCGCCGACCAGCGCGTAACCGCCCATGAAGCGGTGCTCGACATCGAAAATGTGCATGGAGCCGCCACGGCCCTTGCTCACGCCGGTCTCCTTGGCGAACAGTTCGGCCATGACCGCCTTGGGGTCGGCGCCGCACTTGATGGCGTGGACGTGGTCGCGGTAACCGGTGATCACATAATCGCGACCGGGGCGCGCGGCCTCCAGCACACCAAAGGCGCAGGCTTCCTGGCCCGGATAGAGATGGAGGAACCCACCAATTTTGCGCTCAACGTAGGCTTCATAGCAGCGCTCTTCGAAGCGGCGCGCGAAGAGCATTTCGCGCAACAGCCGTTTTTTGTCTGCGGCGTTCATGGAACTCCCTAAACAGTAACTGGGGGTACCGGGGCCGAAAATGCCAAATCAATGTGATATCAATCACTTAGCAAGGCATCCCCAACAATAACAGGCTCAGCGGCGAAACCGCCAGACCAGTACCCGTGAAAGAATAAGCGCGCTATGATCGGCGTTTTGCCGCAACAGGTCAAGGAAAAAGGCATGAAAATCCCTTACCGGTTTCTGGAAAAAATCAAGTTAAATCAGTCTGTAAAGCCCCCAACCCTGAGCCAGCTGGCGGATGCGAACGCGGCGCTGATCTGGCTGCCGGAAAAGGCCGACAGACCCCATTTCGACGCCCTGCCGGAAAGCGAGCTGCTCGCCAGCCGCTGGCAACAGCGCCAGCCCGGCCCGGTCGAAACCGAACTGGCCAACAGCAAGGGGACGCGGGTACGGCTGACCGAAACCAGGGAATCCGCCGCCTTCGAACGGCTGACCCTGGCGCGCAAGCAGATGAAAGCGCTGCTGAATGACAACACCGGCCACCTGCTGATCGATGTCTCCTGCCTGCCCGAAGCGGATCGGGCCACCGTAGCCGAAGCCAGCCTGATCAGCGCATTGGCGCTGGCCTGTCCGATGCCCAGCCTCAAGAGCGCCAAAAGCCGGGATTCCATTCTGCGCCAGGTCCGGATCACCGGCCTGAAGCAGAAGCTGAACCTGGAGGCGATCCGCGCCGAGGCGCAAGGCAACCACCTGACCCGCTGGCTCGCCGCCCTGCCCGGCAATAGTCTGAACCCCAAACTCTACCGCGGCCTGATCGAGCCCATCGCCAGGGAAGAAGGCTGGAAACTCGAATTCCTGACCGAGGCTGCATTAAAGAAGAAAGGGGCTGGCGCCTTCCTGGCCGTGACCCAGGGCAGCCCGCACCGCGAGGCCGGCATCCTGCATTTGAGTTACAAGCCCAAGGGCAATACAAAGAAATCCGCCCTTGCTCTGGTCGGCAAGGGCATCTGTTTCGATACCGGCGGCGTGAATCTCAAGACCGCGCGCTATATGCACGGCATGCACGAAGACATGACCGGCAGCGCGGTCGCGCTCGGCACGCTGCTGGCACTGACCCGGCAGGGCTACAAGCAGCCCGTCGACTGCTGGCTGGCGCTCGCTGAAAATCACATCGGCCCCGATGCCTACAAACCCAATGACGTTGTTACCGCCGCCAATGGCAAGACCATCGAGATCGTGCACACCGATGCCGAGGGGCGCATGGTACTGGCGGATACGCTGTTTATCGCTGGCGAAAAGAAACCGGCTGTCATCATCGACTACGCCACACTGACCGGGGCCTGCGTCTATTCATTATCGTCGCGTTACAGCGGCGTTTTCACCAACAATGAAAAACTGCACGACAGGTTGATTGCCGCTGGAAAAAGCAGTGGCGAGCGCGTCTGGCCGTTTCCCATGGATGCCGATTTCGATGACGCCCTGAAAAGCGAGACCGCCGACCTGCTGCAATGCACGACGGATTCCGAAGCGGACCACATACTGGCCGCGCGTTTTCTGCAAAACTTCGTGCCGGAAAAATGCGACTGGATTCACATCGATCTTTCGGCCCATAACGTCAAGGGCGGACTGGCGCATATCAGCAGCAACATCACCGGCTTTGGCGTGCGCTTCACCCTGCATTTCCTGCTGCAAAACCCCTGATGGGACCGCCCGGCCTTAATTGTCAGGAGAATGTAAACGAGATGTATAGAAATCTCACAGACATCTCGTATTTTTCACTCTAGGATGTCGGCATGACATTTCCCGACGCCCAGCATGGCCTCCGGGATTAACCCGCGACATCTGCCTAGTACATCACTACAGAGCGTTGCCCAGCCACCGAGGTAATGTGGCATGCCGCATGACATTCTTAACAGCTCCGATGTGATATTCGATGCCGTACCCGACGGCGTTCTTATCGCGGACATAAAAGGCCAGATACTGCGCGTAAACCGCCAGCTGACGGAACTGTTCGGCTACACCCGGGAGCAGTTACTTGGCCAGACGGTAGAAACACTGATTCCCGACCGGTTCGGCAAAGTACACGCACGGCACCGCGAAGCCTTCAGCAAGAACCCCAGCATCCGTGACATGGGCCCAGAAATGCAACTGATCGGGAAACGCCGGGACGGCAGCGAATTCCCGGTGGAAATTCGTCTTGGCCCCATCAGCAGCGCCGACCAAACCCTGTTCATTACCGTCATTCGCGACCGGACCAAGCAGATAAAACTGGAACAGGCGTTCAGCGAACTGCTCAACACGGCACCGGACCCAACGCTCATTTCCGATGAAACCGGCACTATCGTGCGCGCCAACCGGGCCGCCGAAAAATCCTTTGGCTATAGCTGCGAGGAATTGATCGGTCAAAGCATCGATATGCTGGTTCCCGACCGGTTTCGCCATCATCACGACCAGCTACGTCACCAGTACAACAATCATCCCTCTGCCCGTTACATGGGCGAAGGCAACGAACTTTTTGCACGGCGCAAGGATGGCAGCGAGTTCCCCGCCGAGATCAGCCTTGGTCCGATGAAATACGAGGATGGCCTGCTTATCACCAGCGCGGTACGTGACATCACCGAACGCAAGAAGCTCGAAAACAATCTTCAGCAGCGCGCGGAAGCGCTGGAACGCTCCAACCAGGAACTGGAACAGTTTGCCTACATCGCTTCGCATGACCTGCAGGAACCCTTGCGCATCATCGGCAGCTTTGCACAACTGCTGCACAGCCGCTACCAATCGCAACTTGGCGAGGAAGCCGACGAGTTCATTCATTACATAGTCGATGGCGCCAAACGCATGCAGGACTTGATCAACGACCTGCTGCTGTTTTCCCGCATCAGCACCCGCGCCCAGGAATTCACGACCATCGACACCGATGCCGCGATCAAGCTGGCACTGGACAATCTGCGTTTCGCGATCCAGGACAAGAACGCAACGGTCACGGTTGAACAGGCACCCGACGTTGTGGGTGACAGCTCACAACTGACACAGGTATTTCAGAACCTGATCGCCAATGCAATCAAGTTCTGCGCTGAAAACACACCGGTAGTTCATATCTCGGCACAGGATAAAGGCGACACAGTCACGTTCGTCATCAGCGATAACGGGATTGGCATCGACCCCCAGTTCGGCGAGCGCATTTTCAAAATCTTTCAACGCCTGCATGGCCGGGGCGATTACAGCGGCACCGGCATCGGCCTGGCGGTCTGCAAGAAAATCATCGAGCGCCACGGCGGCCGGATCTGGATTGAACCCAACCAGCCAACCGGCACCCAGTTTCACTTCACCCTGCCCAAAGCCCATGCAACCGCGGAGGACACACCATGTTAGACGCTGCCACACAACAGGCTTTTGACATTCTTCTGGTCGAGGACAACCCGGCCGATGTCCGACTGACAGAGGAAGCCCTCAAGGACGCGAAGGTTCATCACAATCTGCACAAGGTCGGCGATGGCCTGTCGGCCCTGGCTTTCCTGCACAGGGAAGGCCAGTACAACGATGCGCCCAGGCCGGACCTGATCCTGCTTGACCTGAACCTGCCCGGAAAGGACGGCCGCGATGTACTGGAGAACATCAAGGGCGACACCCAGCTGCAAACCATCCCCGTTGTCGTGCTCACAACATCCAGTGCCGACGAGGACATTCTTCGCACCTATAACCTGCACGCCAACTGTTATGTCACCAAGCCGGTCGACTACAACCAGTTCGGCATCATCATTCGCAGCATCGAGGACTTCTGGCTTTCGGTCGTCAAGCTGCCGAAGCACTGAGCTGATTACAGGGCGAATATCACCGCGAGGTATCCGAGCATGCAACTGCCACTAAAAGTACTGATGGTCGAAGACAATCCAGCCGATGTTCGCCTGGTCAAGGAACTACTCCATTCCCGCCGCGACCAGTTCGATCTCATGCATGCAGACAGGTTGCAGGATGCGCTTCGAGTGCTTGCTGACAACGATATCGATATCGTCCTGCTGGATCTCAGCCTGCCGGATGCAGCCGGACTGGAAGGCCTCTGGGCAGTGCTGAACCAGCACACGAATGTTGCCATCATTGTTCTAAGTGGCATGGCGGATGAGAATATCGCCTTGCAGGCGGTGGAAAAAGGCGCCCAGGATTACCTTATCAAGGGACAAGTGAGCGGCGAACTGTTGTCGCGCTCCATTTTTTATGCCGCCCATCGCAAAACCACCGAAACCAAGCTCACGCAACTGGCCCAGTATGATGTGCTGACACATCTGCCGAACCGCAACCTGTTTCGTGAACGCATCCAGCATGCGCTGCAACGGTGTCGCCGTACCGGTAAGCAGCTGGCGCTCATGCTGCTGGACCTGGATCGCTTCAAGGAAGTCAACGATACGCTGGGCCACGATGCCGGCGATTTATTGCTGACCCAGGTGGCCAGTCGGCTGTCCAGCACGGTGCGCCAGGACGACACGGTAGCCAGAATCGGGGGCGATGAATTCACTATCCTGCTGGAAGACATCCCCAATCGCCAGGATGCCGCGCTGGTGGCGGAAAAGATCTGCGAAATAATGCAGCACAGCTTTGATCTTTACGGCCATGAAATCTATATCTCGGCCAGCGTTGGTATCGCCGTCTTTCCGGAAACCGGCAAGGATGAAACCCTGTTGCTGAAACATGCCGACCTGGCCCTTTACGAGGCCAAGAACAAGGGACGGGCCAACTACCAGTTTTTCGACGATGAAATCAACAGCTCAATCGCCCGCCGGGTCGACCTGATCAACCAGGTCCGCCAGGCGGCCGAGAACCAACAATTTGAAATTCATTACCAGCCGATCTATCAGCTCTACAACCACATCATGTGCGGTATAGAAGCGCTGCTGCGCTTGCCGACCGGTGAACAGGAAAACATTCCTCCCGCCGATTTTATTCCAATCCTGGAGGAAACCGGGCTGATCAATCCCGTCGGTGACTGGGCCATCAAGTCTGTCATTCAACAGATGCGTCGCTGGATAGACGAGGGACTCCCACCGCTTCGGGTCAGCATCAACCTGTCCAGTCGACAGTTACTCAATGACCAGCTGGTAAAAAACATCACGGAACAACTGGCCAGCAATCACATTGATCCGAAGTGGCTGGTTCTCGAAATTTCCGAGGCAACCCTGCTGTCCGCGACTGCCGAGACCCTAAACAGCCTGCAGCATCTGAAAACAATCGGCGTTCAGATATGCCTGGACCGGTTCGGCGAAGGTCAATCGATTATCAGCCAGCTGCATGAGCTGCCGGTCAACAGTCTGAAACTCGATAAACATTTTATCGATGAGCTGGGCGAAAAAAGCTACGGCCCCGGCTGCGTCGCGGCCCTGATTTCCCTGGCGCACAGCGTTGGCCTGACCACCGCTGCTGTCGGGGTCGAAAAAGAAAACCAGAGCCGCTTTCTGTATGCGCAGGGTTGCGACGAAGCGCAGGGGCATTACTACGCCAGGGCGTTACCGCCGGATGACATCGGCACCATGCTGGCTGGTCGCGCCGAGTTTCGCGAATACCAATCCCTGTGATTTCAACCTGAACATGAGCGCCGCGCTTTCTGCTATGATAATTGCCTCTTTGGCGACACCACCCTGCGCAAGCGATGCAAATTACCCTGACCCGCCCCGATGACTGGCACCTGCATGTTCGCGACGGCGACGTATTAACAGACGTCGTTCCCCATACCGCCGCGCAATTCGGGCGCGCCATCATCATGCCGAACCTCAAGCCGCCCGTGATCACCACGGAACAGGCGCTGGCCTATCGCGAGCGTGTCCTGGCGGCCGTACCCAACGGCGTCAACTTCACGCCCCTGATGACGCTGTATCTGACCGACAAACTGCCGCCAGACGAGATCATCAAGGCAAAGCAAAGCGGCCATGTGTATGCCGTCAAACTCTATCCGGCTGGCGCCACCACCAATTCAGATTCCGGCGTGACCGACCTGGCGAATTGCTATTCAACACTGGAAGCCATGGAAGAACAGGGCATGCCCTTGCTGGTGCATGGCGAAGTTACTTCATCGGATATTGATATCTTTGATCGTGAAGCCGTGTTTATCGAGCGTCATTTAATACCGCTCACTCAACGCTTTCCGAACCTGAAAATCGTACTGGAACACATCACCACCTCGGACGGCATCGCCTTCGTCAAAAGCAGCGGTGACAACATCGGCGGCACGCTGACCGTGCATCACCTGCTGTATAACCGCAATGCCATGCTGGCCGGCGGCATCCGTCCGCATTATTACTGCCTGCCGATTCTGAAACGCGAGAGACACCGTGAAGCCCTGGTCGAGGCCGCCATCAGCGGCTCGCCGAAATTCTTTTTAGGCACCGACAGTGCCCCGCATGCCAAAGGCGCCAAGGAATCCGCCTGTGGTTGCGCCGGTTTGTATACCGCCCACGCGGCGATTGAGTTGTATGCAGAAGCCTTTGAATCAGCAGGCGCACTCGACAAGCTGGAAGCCTTTGCGAGTTTCCATGGCCCAGACTTTTATGGCCTGCCGCGCAATACGGACACGATCACGCTGAAGAAAGAAGAATGGGAAGTGCCGGCGGAATATCCCCTGGGTGGAAATAGGGTTGTGCCGTTACGCGCGGGCGAGAAGATTGGCTGGAAACTGGTCTGACACACCCCCTCGCCTTACATTCGAGAGCCTCATCCCCGCAAAAAACTCAGGCAATTTTCAGCATCTTGAACATTCTGTTCAGGAAATTGCTCTGATTCTGTCCACAGGCGGTTTTATCCGGCTTTGCCTTGACGAGTTTTTTGGCGAACGCCTGTATCGCTTTACTGGCCTGAATATCGGGTGAACCGATAATGAAAGGTCGGCGCTTACGCACGGCATCGCCAATCGCGGTATCGTACAGCAGATATTCCGCGTTTTGCGCCGAGAAGTCGAGAAAGCCTTTCGCTACCGTGGTGAATTTATTAATGGCAATACGCGCATCCACATCGGAACGGGCCATATTGAACAGCAGGTTCAATTTGCTGTTGGGTGCATTTTTATGAATTGTCTTGACCATGGCATAGGCATCCAGCATTGCGGTAGGTTCCGGCGTTGACACCACCACAATGAGATCAGCGAGATAGGTAAAACTCACCGTATTCTGGGATAACCCGGCCGCCGTATCGATAATCAGAAAATCGGAACTGGAGCAAAGCCCTTTCAGGCTGCTCGTCAATCGGTCGATCCCTTTCTCTCCGAGATTTGCCAACGTCTCATCACCCGAGCCGCCGGGCACGATGTTAATACCCGCCGGTCCTTGCACGACGATATCCTCAATAGAACAACGACCGGCAATCAGGTCGGTCATATTGGCTTTCGGTTTCAGGTTCAGCAGGACATCGATATTCGCCAATCCCAGATCCATATCAAGGACGGTGGTTTTATTGCCTAGCTGCGAGAGCGCAATGGCCAGATTGACCGTTATATTGGATTTCCCAACGCCACCCTTCCCCGAAGTGACGGCGATGACGGTGGCGGCCTTGTTGGGCAACATTGATACATTCGAGGGCATTGAGCACTAGATCGGGCAGAGGATGAGAAAGTTGAGTCAGAGAATGTAACTTATTAGCAACAAAAGAAAAAACGGCTTCGCCTGGTGATATACAGAAATCCGGGTTTACATTATCCTCACACTATATTTCCTCACATGGCCATCAAACAGCATGTTTCGAATTCGCCAGGTCTCGGACGACAAATCCCCCCATAACAAGCACGCCATTCAGCAGGTTCTGGATATATTACGCATCCAGTTTCCAAACGCTCGCCCGATCGAGTTCGAGAAACTGCCAAACCAGCTGATTGACCCGGTTAAATACAAATATCGTTCTGTTTTACTCGTCGCCGAGGATGGCATGGCCAATGTCAAAGGCTTTGCAATGTTCCTTCATCTGCCGGACATCGAAATCGTCTACCTCGAACTGGTTTCCGCCGCGCCCGGGACAACCGGAGGCGGCGTAGGCAGCGCGCTATACGAACGCGTACGCGAAGAGGCGCTTGCCCTGAATGTATATGGCATATTCTTCGAGTGCAGCGTTGACGATGCCGAGCTTATAAAAGATCCCGAGCTGATCAAACAGAACAGGGCTAGATTAAAATTTTATGAGCGCTACGGTGCGCGCCCCATCGTCAACAACGAGTACCATACACCGGTGAAACCGGGCGACACAGACCTGTATTACCTGGTATACGATGATCTAAATCAGGGCGTCATTGTTGATCGAAGCACCATACGAAAGTCCGTTCGCGCCATTCTTGAACGCAAATACAGCGACATCATCAGCAAAAAACAGATCAGTGAAGTTGTCAGATCCTTCACAGACGATCCTGTCGTTCTGCGCGAACCACGCTATCTTAAGAAAACCGCCCGACTTTCAAAACCACCCCCCGTTCGAGGCATTGCACTCGTTGTGAATGAGGGACATGACATTCACCATGTCAAGGATCATGGTTATGTTGAGGCTCCCGTACGCCTGTCCGTGATACTGCATCACCTGAATAAATCACATCTGTTCGAGAAGATTCGTCCGCGCCGCACCGCCGAGAAACATATCAAGGCAGTTCATGATGTGAATTATGTGAACTACCTGCACAAAGCCTGCTCCCATGTGCCACTGGGTAAATCCATTTATCCCATCATCTTTCCAGTACGAAACATAGCGCGCCCACCGCATGATCTTGAGCTGCAGGTTGGCTATTACTGCATGGATACCTTTACGCCACTGAATCACAATGCCTACCTTGCAGCACGCGGCGCGGTGGACTGTGCAATGGCGGGCGCAGAGGCCCTGCTGAACGGTTTTCATATTGCGTATGCACTGGTAAGACCACCCGGCCACCATGCCGAGCGCAGAGCTTTTGGCGGGTTCTGTTATTTCAATTCAGCCGCTGTCGCCGCGAATTATCTGAGCAGCTTTGGACGTATCGCCATACTTGATGTCGACTTTCATCACGGCAACGGCACCCAGGATATTTTTTACTCGCGCAACGACGTGCTCACCATTTCGATTCACGGCGACCCGCATTTTGCCTACCCGCATTTCGCGGGCTTCACCGACGAAACGGGTGAAGGCGAGGGAAAAGGTTTCAACATCAACTATCCATTACCGGAAAAAACCAGCGTGGAGCGTTATCAGCGCACCTTGCAAAAGGCGCTGAAGCAAATACGGCAGTTTAATCCGACATATTTTGTTCTTTGCCTTGGGCTTGATACCGCCAAGGCCGACCCCACCGGCACCTGGCAGTTTGCTGCCAACGATTTTTTCAAGAATGGCGCCATGATTGGTGAATTACGACTGCCGACGCTAGTGGTACAGGAAGGCGGTTATCGCACACGAACACTGGGCACCAACGCGAGACATTTTTTTGATGGCTTATGGTCAACGCATAGCCAGCCCACGAAACAGGCTAAAACAAAACCACGCAAAACCAGTAAAAAGAAACGTTGAGTATTGAACAGGCTATCAGATTGGACGATCTCAAGAACGCACGGATGCTATGAAGCTGTTAACACCCTGAAGCAGTCACTAACACCTCGTCATTGCGAGGAGCGAAGCGACGTGGCAATCTTTTTCAGAAGCAGACCTCATCGGAAAGATCTCGCCATAGTGGATTAGCATTTTCTATCAGAGAAACCTTGGTTTTTCTAGGTCCGGCCTTAAGTTGCTTCTCCCTTTCTATAGCCAAATCGATGCTTTGAAAAAGCTCAAAATACACTAATTGGGTGACATTGTATTTGGCTGTAAAGCCTTTAACGACTTTGTTTTTATGCTCCCAGACTCGCTTCTGTAAATTACTGGTCACACCAATATACAAAACACCTTCTGGTCTATTGCATAGCAAATAAACTGCTGCTTGTTTTTTCATTCCGTCATCCTTGACGTAGAAAATTCAGCTATTACTTTAGGAGATTGCCACGTCGCTTCGCTCCTCGCAATGACGCGTTACCACCAACTTCCGCTAATGGCTACTTGCAGCCCTCAATACTCCACACTGACCTGATAACCCTTCTCCTGCAACAGCCTGAGAATTCCGCTATCACCCGGCAAGTGCAACGCACCGACAGCAATAAAGGCACCGCCTTCATCCAGCTGCGGCATCATCCGCTCAACCATTTTGACATTACGGTCAACAATAAAGCGCTGATTAAACCGCTGCACCAGCTCCGGGTCATCACTCGCCATCATGTCATTGCTGTACTGCTCAAGCTTATCCAGGTCACCCGACAGATAAATCTCGCGCATGGTCGCGAAATAATTTTCCATCTCGCCCAGGTTATCCAGCGTATCTTCCAGCATCGCCACCTGATCCGCCAAAGGTATAGTATCGAACACGGCAATCTGTTCTTGCGCCGTTTCAAGACCGACGAGCTGCTTGCCCTGCGCCAGGGCTTCGTAATACAGCTGCAGATCCAGAAACAACCCCGTCTTGGATTTCGGCATCATCAACACCGACATCACAAACCAGGGCTTCATATTTCTAAGCGCATGTTCCGGCAAGCCATAGCCACTCATGGCCTCGACGGTGCGCGTATACAGCGACTTGCCCAGCAACTCGGGCAGCAATGGACCCCTGGTGATAATCTGCGCCTCGGCAACCTGGGTGATGGTTTGCCTGTCCATCACCATCTCCAGCACCAGCGTTTGCGCGCTATCGAAATGCGTACGCATAATCAACGGCAGGGTCACCACATCCGCATGCTCTGAATGCATGGTGCCCATCAGATAGGAGGCCTGTTCACCCTTGGTGATACGCCACAGACGTCCCTGTTCGATATCGGGCGCCGTTGCCAGCTCCGCCGCTACCGGCACCACGATCAGCAGCCAGGCCAGCAGCGCCCAGCTCATCTTGATTATTGTTCGCATAACCTCTCCTCCTTGGTTACAGCCACCATACACCGACGCCAAGTCGGGCTGCAATGCGCCCCTGCTTCCGGTATGCTGGCGCCATGAATGAAACCCCTACAATCCCCAGTATGGCCAACCGCTTCCGCGGTTTTCTGCCCGTTGTCGTGGACGTGGAAACGGCCGGGTTCAATCCCAAGCGCGACGCCCTGCTCGAAATCGCCGCCGTGACATTACAAATGGATGACAGCGGCATACTGTCGCGCCTGGAAACCCATGCCGCGCACGTCGAACCTTTCGAAGGCGCCAACCTGGATCAGAAATCCATCGAGTTTCTGGGTATCGATCCGTTTCACCCCTTCCGTTTCGCCAAAAGTGAAAAGGATGCACTGGATGAGGTATTCAAACCCATTCGTCACCTGATCAAAAAGAGCCAGTGCACCCGCGCCATCCTGGTCGGCCACAACCCGGGTTTCGACCTGGCGTTTCTCAAGGCGGCGGTCATGCGCACCGGCATCAAGCGCAACCCCTTTCACCAGTTCAGCACCTTCGATACCGCGACACTTGGTGGGCTGGCCTATGGCCAGACAGTACTGGCGCGCGCGGTACGCGCGGCGGGCTTCGACTGGAATGATCAGGAGGCGCATTCGGCCGTGTACGACGCGGAACGCACCGCCGATCTTTTCTGCACCATCGTTAACCAGTGGCAGGACGCAACCCAGGGCGCGTTTCTGCAATGCGAGGGGGAAACCGATGAATAATCCTTACGATAAGGAACAACAAATCCTGACCATGCACGTCGGCCTGATTCATCGCGTGGTGAAAGCCTGCACCAGCAGCGAACCCGTGCCCGATCTGGAAAAGATTCTCAAACAGGCGGAAGAAAACGAATGGGTGCAATTAGTGGGTGCGATCCGCAAGATCATGAAAGGCGAACGCCAGCCCAACGCCTTTCGTAACCTGGATGAAGAAGACAGCATTATCATCCGCTCCATCCTGATGGGAATTCAGGATCCCAGCACACTGCCGGACCTCAACGCCGAGATCGATGCCAGCATGGCCGCGCCCGGCATTGCCTCCATCGTGCATGCGGCACGCACCGGCAATACCGACGCCCTGCAGCTCATCGCCAACATGGCGCAGCAAATGATGCAGGCTGGTGGCGACATGGCGCGCGTTGCCGCGCTCATTCGTCCGCTGGTGCTGGGTGAACGCGATCCAAACAAGCTGTGCGAGAAGTTAAACGAAAAGACGGAAAAACTGGTGCTGGATATTCTGGCCGAGCTGAAACGGCTCGAGACACACTAAAACAAAAAGCCCCGCTATGCGGGGCTTTTAAATACGTAATTTAGTTTGGCGAATCGGCCTCGCGCTTGTTGTCCATGGCTTCCTTCACCATGTTCTGCAACTCACCCTTCTGGAACAGTTCAACGGTAATATCGCAACCGCCGATCAGTTCGCCGTTGATATAAATCTGCGGGAAAGTCGGCCAGTTCTGGAAACGCGGCAGGTTCTGGAAAATCTCCGGATCGGCCAGCACGTTCACATAGGCAAACTCTTCGCCACAACCCTGCAGGGCCTGCGCGGCGCGGCTGGAATACCCACATTGCGGCATCTGCGGTGTACCTTTCATGAAAATGACGATGGGGTGGCTGTCCACCGCCTGTTGAATTCGATCCATTACATCCATCTTGAAACTCCCGGATTCGGTCAATTGGCCCGGCCAGAGACCGGGAAAGTGATTATGGAGTCTAGCCAGTAAAGTGCAAGGCTAAAACGTAAAATCTTTGGGGTTGGCGCTGCCACGGAATTGATTAATGCCTTCTGTAGGAGCGGCCTTGGCCGCGAACTGGCTACATTTGAAACCATTCGCG
>JBFHQE010000010.1:0-111668 GCA_041592335.1 Thiohalobacteraceae bacterium
AGAGCGGAGATTTTCAATTACATCGAGCTTTTCTACAATCCAACCCGGCGGCATGGCAACAACGATGGCCTGTCGCCGATGGAGTACGAAAAACGGTATTACGAGAAGCTATCAACTGTCTAGGAAACTAGGGGCACACCACGGCTTTTGGTATATGTTTCTCCGAAAGCTTCGCCTGTCGAAACCGTACAGGCAAGATAATATCCAGATACCTCGCCTCCGATAATTCTGCAAAAATCCGCTCTACCATCACCATTAAAATCAACCCACGCTCGACCGGAGTCATAACCTTGAGAGAGGTTTGCAGTATAATTTTTATCCCAGGATGAATCTTTTCCCGCCCAAGTGAATTCGGTTTTATTGATACATAAAGAATCAGCGCAGAGCTCGATATTTTCTAGTTGAGAGAAAGAGGTATTGTCATCGTATCGGTAAGAGAGTTTATATTCGCGTATTACAGAAGCAGTGTGGGATAGTTTTGTGGAAATCAGTGAAAGTCGCTTAGTTAACTGCAACTTAGAACCATTAATGAAAGCAGGTGCTGTATCGATACGATTATCATATGTAAAATCAACTTCAGCAAAAGTTGCCCTACCCGTCTGGGTATTTCCAGTGTATTTAATAGTTGAAGGATAATATTGAAGGCTATTTGCTGCTTCCATATAAATAATTTCAACATAATTACCAAAGGAATCCACGGTCTGATTATTTGCCCAGATCAAAACATCAGAACGACCTTCAGCTTCTATCCGAGAGTTTTCAGTAACCCCATAGTAAGCGACTAAACCTGCCTTAGTGTGAATCTCAAAGTACTCTGGCCCATTACCTTGCTGTCCATATGAGACAATCTTTGAGTACCCATCAATTTCTGTGCGATATTGAGTCCCGTTTGATCCGTACGCACCACTCACCGCGATTAGGCGCTGGCCATCCAAACAAAACCGGTCTTCAGATGTGAAACCCACTCCATGAATCTCACCATCCTGCGCCAGAGTCTTAGGACACCGCGTGATTGCCGATAATCCACCCAGTGACCAACCTACACCCAATAGTCCATTGCCTGACTGCGAGTTATATTCAAGCGAAAGCTCGGGCTGCATGCCGCCAATTCCGGGTGGGACTTCGATTGGGATACTGTAGGTTGCCGCACCCGTCGGGGAGACTGAGAACTGACCCGGAATGGAACCAACGAGGGCATGAGAAAGGGTGGAAACAAAAAACAGACACGCAGCGACGATGACTCGCATGAGTGGACTCCCTGTGTATTTTTATAGCCTCGTTATTTTTCTGGAGAGGCTGGTCATTATTACGCCAGAACGAATCCCATGCTCTGACCCGGCTACAGGGAGATTGCCAAACAAAAGCGATCGATACAAGTCATTTTTCGAGTCGAAAAAATGAACATCAAAACCACTGGACCCCGGCCTTCGCCGGGGTGACGAAGAACGAAATAAAGGGGGCGGAGCTGCTACGCAGGTCCATCCCCTCTATTTCTTATGCTATCCTTCTCCGACTTATGACTCCCGACGAGTATTGCCAGAGCAAGGCCGCGTCCAGCGGCTCCAGCTTCTATTACAGTTTCCGGTTTCTACCCCCGGATCAGCGCCGTGCCATCACGGCGCTGTATGCTTTTTGCCGCGAGGTCGATGATGTTGTCGACGAGTGTTCCGATGAGTCGATCGCACGCCAGAAACTGGACTGGTGGCGCCACGAGATCACGCAAACATTCCGCGGCGAGGCAAAACATCCGGTCACCCAGGCGCTCGCCGCCCTGCTCGACCGCTTCAGTCTGCCCGAGGAGTATTTCCAGGAAATCATCGACGGCATGGCGATGGATCTGGATCAGCATCACTATGCCACTTTCAGTGAATTGTCCCTGTATTGCTACCGTGCCGCCTCGGTGGTCGGCCTGCTCGCGGCCGAGATCTTCGGCTACACCAATCGTCAGACGCTGAAATACGCGCATGACCTTGGCATGGCTTTCCAGCTGACCAATATCATCCGCGATGTGCGCGAAGATGCTTCGCGTGGCCGCATTTATTTACCGCAGGAAGACTTGCAGAAATTCAATGTCAGCCCCCAGGAGATTCTGTCTTATCAGCAGACTGATCGCTTCACGGCATTAATGCGTTTCCAGGCGCAGCGTGCGCAACAGTTTTATGACAAGGCCATGCAACAGCTCCCGGATGAAGACCGCTATGCGCAACGCAGCGGCCTGATCATGTCCGCGATCTATCGCACCACGCTCGATGAGATTGAACGCGATAATTACAATGTACTGGCGCACCGTGTGTCATTAACGCCGATACGCAAACTCTGGATCGCCTGGCGTACGGCGCAACGCGAAAAACGTCATGCCCGCCAGCTGGGTATTGCGACCACCTGAGCATGTCCTCGCCACCTAAAATTGCCGTTATTGGTGGGGGCTGGTCCGGCCTGGCCGCTGCCGTCCATCTCGCGCAAAACCGTTACCCTGTTACCCTGTTTGAATCGGCACGCCAGCTGGGTGGCCGCGCGCGCTGCGTCCCCTTCGATTCATTGCGCGTCGATAACGGCCAGCACCTGATGATTGGCGCCTACCACGCCATGTTGCAGCTGATTGACATCCTCGGCATCAGGGAAGAGCGCGTTTTCAAGCGCCAGCCGATGGATATGCAGCTGTGGAATCAGCACAAGCGCCAATTCCGTCTTCGCGCCTACCCGCTACCCGCGCCCTTGCACCTGTTGCTGGGCGTGATTCGTGCGCGTGGATTCAACCTGGTCGATCGCGCCAGCTTGTTACGTTTTTCCGCGCGCCTGGCACGTGGCAAGATACTGCTTGATCGCGATATCAGCGTACAGGCGCTGTTGATCGCGGAAAAACAGACTTCGCGCCTGATACACAGCCTGTGGGAGCCTTTATGTCTTGCCACGCTCAACACCCGCATTCAGGAAGCCTCCGCCGGAATTTTTCTGAACGTATTGCGCGAGGCCTTTACCGGCACGGTGGAAGACAGCGATTTCCTGATTCCCGTCACGGATCTTGGCAGCGTCATTCCGCAGCCCGCGATGGACTTTATCGAACGGCATAAAGGCGATGTGCATCTCAGCCGACGCATTGATTCGATCAAAGTCATGCAGGATCAGCGCCTGCGCCTGCAGTGGGAAAAAGGCGAGGCCATGTTCGATCATGTCATCCTCGCGACTTCACCCACCATCAGCCAGCGCATGCTCGCCACACTCGATCCCGCGATTGCGTTCCCACAAAACTTGCCGGAAGAACCGATCTGCACCCTTTATCTGCAATTCCCCAGCGAGGTCCGGTTACCCCGTCCGGTCCTGGGTTTTGTCGACCATATTTCACAATGGGTGTTTGACCGCCGTCTGTGTGGCCAGCCGGGGCTGATGGCGGTGGTGATCAGTGGCCAGGGTGAACACATGGCTCTCGACAACGAGCACCTTACCCGACGGGTCATCGACGAGCTGCAAACTCATTTTCAGGACTGGCCCTATCCGGAAAAAACACTGGTTGTGCGGGAAAAACGCGCGACCTTCCATGCCGGGGTCGGCGTGAATCAACAACGCCCCCCGCATATAACGTCCATTCCCGGGCTGTGGCTTGCCGGCGATATCGTCAACAATGGTTTACCGGCCACGCTGGAAGGCGCGGTCCGCAACGGTCAGCGCTGCGCCGAGGCGATTCATGCCCTCTGCCTAGGCAAGCTGCGCGGCGAAGCCGTATAATCCCCCGCTTTTATGAGCCACTAACCGGAACATCCATGACCCACTGGACGCCCGCCGCGGATTCACTTGCCGAACGCATCATTCTTATCACCGGCGCGGGAGATGGCCTTGGCCGCGCCCTGGCTATTGCCTGCGCCAAACAGGGTGCCACCGTTATTCTGCTGGACAAAACCATCGCCGCGCTGGAAAGCGTCTACGATGAGATCGAAGCCGCGGGTGGACCACAAGCCGCGATTTACCCGATGAATCTGGAAGGCGCCACGCCCAAGGATTACACCGATCTCGCGGCTACGCTGGAAAATGAATTCGGTCGCCTCGATGGCCTGGTGCATAATGCCGCCGAGCTCGCCACCCTGACACCGCTGGCGCATCTCGATGCGGAACTTTGGTTCAGAACCTTGCAGGTGAACCTGTCGGCGCCTTTCCTGTTAACCCAGGCCTGCCTGTCGCTATTGATGAAATCCAGCGACGCGTCGGTGCTCTTCATGTCCGACAAGGTTGCGCCACGGGGCAAGGCCTACTGGGGAGCCTACGGGGTTGCCAAGGCCGGACTTGAGAACCTGATGCAGATGCTGGCCGATGAAATGGAAACCAATACCAGCGTGCGCACCAATGCCTTTGATCCCGGTCCACTGCGCACCCGGCTGCGCCGCCTCGCCTACCCCGGCGAAGACAGCGAGTTACTGCCGCTACCGGAAACAGCCGTTCCACCCTGCCTGTATTTACTGGGTGCCGAGTCGCAGAACATTAGCGGCCAGCGGTTTGATCCCGAGCATCTGCCTTACTAGATTTCGCTAATCCATCAAATCAATATGTATTCCCTGCGCTTCCAGCGCATCGGCACGCGCGCCGATATAACGCTGGAAATTGGGTTGGGTTTTATAGTCGCCCGAAGCGACATAATCCATGATGGACTGGATGTGGAAACTGCGCAGATAGGCCTCGGCACGAAACACCTCCTGGCCTTCGTCGATAAACACCAGGCTCGGCGCATATTGCACATTTAGCTGTTTTGCCCAGGCACGCGCGGTCAGCGACTGGCCACCGGGTGTCGTCAATGGCGTTTCCGACCACATATCTAGCAACACCACATTGAAGCGTGCCAGCTGCTCGATGGATTCCGGGCGTTTCAGGATATCCAGATGCAGTTCATCGCAGGCCGGACAGGATTGCTGTTCAAACAACACCAGCAGCGGCTTGTCCATTGGCTTACTCAGATCATAGGGTGGCTGCAGGAAAGAAGGCTGCTGATGCAGTTTGCCGGTGGCCTTGACGGGATTCACCTTCGCCGCGTAGTCACGGATACTGCCCTGCTGTTCATGCTTCCCGGCGACATAATCCAGCGCGACACTAAATTTATCCGGCGGATAATAGCCGTTCAGCCGTAATACGTTCTTACCTTGCTCATCGAGAAAAACCAGCGTCGGGGTATACATCACCTGCAACTGTTCGGCGATTTTTTTCTCTGTTGTGATCTGGCCATTCAGGTCTGTGACCTCCCGATCGCCCCACATATTCAGGGCAATGACATCGAAATTGTCACGCGTCTTGCTGACAATTGCCTGCTGGGAGAAATTCGTTTCCAGCAACTTGGCGCAATAAGGGCAGCCATCCTGGTAGAAATAGAGCAGCACGCGTTTATTCGCGGCGGCTGCCTCGGCCACATCCTCGTGAAGATCGAGAAATGAATGTTTGAACCAGCCAGGCTGCTCGTGATATCCCGGGTTGACCATACCGGGCGCCAGCACCGCCTCTCCCTCATTCGACTCCGCGCTAAGCAGCGTCGGAATACACATCAGCGCAGCGACAAACCCAGTGAAATACTTTTTCATTGCCTTTTTCCTCTCCTTGCCAGCCGGTACACAAACTATGGCCGATTCGACCGCTTGTTACCAACTAGACTCCTGAAACACCCTGTTTACTCCCTTTCTCATTCAAAGAGATAACAAAAAGATTTAAGGTTGAATGCCATAAACGTCGGAAATTTGCCGCTTACGACGGCAATCAGTGATCCGAAGTACGGGAATTTGCCGCCAAAATCACGTCGATATTTTGACGTGAATAAAATTGCGATTTTATCTTATTGTATTTAAATAGGATTTATTATTCGGGCTGTACTGGCACGCAATTCGCAGTGTATTCCTTGCTTAAAAAACCAACGGGGGCTCAGGTATGGCAACCCTTATGCAAGACCTGACAGACAAAATGGCAAAGACAGCGATCGCAAACACCATCAGTGCATACCGCCAGGGGCAATACCCTGCACGCACTGATGCCTTGTTCCAGATTTCCCAGGCGCTGCAGGCAACCCTGCACCTTGGACCGCTGGTCGATACCTTCTACACGGAAGCGACCAGCCTTATTCCCATTACCGGGCTCGAATATTACGACGCCGAGGGCGAGCTGTTGCACCGCGTGGGTGAACGCGCCCGCAACACGCTCAGTTATCGCCTGACGCTGACCGACGAATTCCTCGGAAACATTATTTTTCGCCGTCGCGCCAAGTTCAGCGCGGAGGACGCTCAGGAACTGGAATCGCTGCTGTGCTGCCTGCTCTATCCGCTGCGCAATGCGCTGCTGTATCGCGATGCCCTGGCCATGGCCCAGAAAGACCCCCTGACCGGCATTGGTAACCGCTCCGCGTTTAACGAGGCGATTCATCATGAAGTGAACCTGGCCCTGCGCCACGGACATGATTTTTCGATGATCGTGCTGGATATCGATCATTTTAAGCAGATTAATGACACCTATGGCCACAGCCATGGCGATCTTGCCATCAAGGAAGTCGTCAATGCCGCCAAGGAATGCGCGCGCAGCACCGACTCCCTGTACCGCTATGGTGGCGAGGAGTTTGTCATCCTGCTGCGCAATACCGACAAGATCGGAGCCCACCTGTTGGCGGACCGCATCCGTGCCAAGGTCGAAAAATTAATCTGCATTGCCGACGATGAACGCATCCAGATGACAATCAGCGTCGGCGTCAGCTCACTGGCCCCGCAGGATAGCGCGGAGAGGCTTTTTGATCGCGCCGACTCCGCCCTCTACACTGCCAAGCGGTCTGGTAGAAACCGTGTCATCAGCGCCGACTGATAACGAGAATTTATGACATGCCCAATGACCGCTGCCGAGCGGTCATTTTCTTTTGATCGCTGTTAACATGACCATGTACTGAATCCGATCCCGGGTGAGAGCCTTGCCAAGGAAGTCGTTACAGCAAGAACAAATACAATTGCTCTATGAAGCCCTGCCGGTATCAATGGGCACTTCTTTGCTGGTGGCCGCAATTCTGGCCTGGTTTCAGAGCAATGCCTTGCCCGCGTTATCAACCATATCCTGGTTTGTTCTGTTGCTGTTGATAAACGGATCGCGACATGTTTTGTATAGAAATTACCAGCACGCCCGATTGCCCGGTGGCGGCATTGACCTGCAGCCATGGCTGCATTATTTCAGGATGGGCGCATTAGCCGCGGGTTGTGGTTGGGGGCTTGCAAGCCTGCTGCTATTTGTTCCCGGCGAACCCATCCATCACCTGATCCTCTGCTTCTCGCTGGCGGGAATATCCGCCGCGGCATCCACCTCGCTCGCAATAGACCGAAACTCGGCACTGCTGTTCATCGTTCCCGCCATATTACCGCTGCTGGTTCGATTCCTGGTGTCTACCGAACCCCATCACTTCTATATCAGCCTGATGCTCGCGCTGTACCTGGCATTCCTGGTAAGCACTGCAGCGCGCTCTCAACGACTTCTTGATATTCAGGAACGCATCAAGGCTCAAAAGGAACTGGAGGGTCAGCAAAATCTCGGCAGAGCCATTGTGGATTCGCAGGCAGCTTTTATTTCCGAGGAAAATCCGAACAAGGCTTTCGACCTGTTACTCAATCGGTTGCTGGCCTTAACGAACAGCGAGTACGGATTTATTGGCGAAGTGCTGCATCAGCCAGACGGAACGCCTTACCTCAAGACCTATGCCATCACCAATATTGCCTGGAATGATGAAACACGAAAATTCTATGCCGAACATGCACCTCAAGGCATGGAGTTCTTTAACCTCAATACCCTGTTCGGACACGTCATACAACACCAGGAAGTTGTCATCGCCAACAACCCAGGAAAAGACCCGCGCAGCGGCGGATTGCCGCACGGTCATCCTGATCTAAACGCCTTTCTCGGAATACCCATTAAAAGTGGCAACAAGCTGATTGCCATGGTCGGGCTCGCCAACCGCCCAGCGGGTTATAACACGGAACTGATCGACTTTCTGAAACCCATGCTGGGAACCTCGGCCCAACTGGTGGAAGCACTCAATCTCAAACGCCGCCAAAAGGAAATACAGGCAACCATAGAGCGGCTTTCCCTGGTGGCAAGGCAAACCAGCAATGGGGTTGTTATCACCAATACCGCGGGTGAAATCGAATGGGCCAACGAAGCGTTCATGACCATCTGCGGTTACGATTTCAAAGAGATCGTAGGGAAAAAACCGGAAGAATTACTCAAGGGTGACAAAACTTCCAGCAGTGACTTGCTGATCATGCGTAATGCGCTTGCCGGGATGCAGCCATTCCAGATGGAAATGATTAATTACCGCAAGGATGGAACCCCCTACTGGATAGACATCAATTGCTCGCCTCTTCATGATCAGGATGGCGCCCACCAGGGTTTCATTTTGATCGAAACGGATATCACTGAACGCAAGGATTACGAGCAAAAAATAACGGAAACATCCAAATTACTTGCCGGTGTTCTCGATGCCTCGTCCGAAGTTGCTATCATCTCGACTGACACGCAGGGTATCGTCAAAGTATTCAACCAGGGCGCGGAAAAAATGCTTGGCTACAAGGCCGATGACTTGATCGACAAACAGACGCCCGCACTCTGGCACATCAAGTCTGAAGTTGAGAAGCGAGGCCAGGAACTGACCCGACAGCTGGGACACAAGGTGGAAGGTTTCCGCGTATTTGTTGAAATCCCCGAGCAGGAAGGTTCAGAACAAGGCGAGTGGACTATCGTCACCCGTGATGGAAATTATAAATCAGTGCACCTGGTGGTGACTGCTATCCGGTCGGATAACAATGACATTAGCGGCTATCTTGGCGTTCTGCATGACATCACCGAACAGAAAAAATCCCAGGAAGAGATTCGTCAGTTCAAGAATACCCTGGACCAGACCCTCGACTGCGTCTTCATGTTCGATGCCAGCACCCTGAAGTTCTATTACGTCAACCAGGGCGCCATCAAGCAGGTTGGCTACACAGAGTCGGAGCTGATGGAAATGCATCCTTATGACATCAAACCTGAATTTACCCGCGATGAATTCAGGAACTTCATCCGGCCCATGATTAGCGGAGAATATGCCTCGGAAACATTCGAAACCCTGCAACAGCACAAGGACGGCCACAACATTCCAGCCGAGGTATTCCTGCAATACATCGCACCCAAGGGCGAGCGGGCACGGTTCGTCGCAATCGTTCGCGACATCACGGAACGCAAACGCGTCGAGAAGTTGAAAAATGAATTTGTATCGACAGTCAGTCATGAACTGCGCACCCCGCTAACCTCAATCTGCGGATCGCTGGGGTTGATTGCCGGCACTTCCATGAATGAACTATCAGAGCAAAACCGCCAGCTAGTCAGTATTGCGAACAGTAACAGTCAACGCCTGTCGAAACTGATTAACGACCTGCTGGATATGGAGAAGATCACGGCCGGAAAAATGGAGTTTAGGTTACAACCGGAAGCATTGATGCCACAGATTGAACAGGCAGTGGCATCCAACCAGGGTTATGCCGAAAAGCATGATGTACGTTTTAAAATAGTGAATCGACTTGACGAGATTAAAATCAATATCGATTCACAGCGACTGCAACAGATACTTTCCAACCTGTTATCCAATGCGGCCAAATTCTCCACGCCGGGTGAATCTATAGAGATCGACACTCAACTCACAAGCGATCGCGTCAGGATATCGATCATCGATCATGGCCAGGGCATTCCCGGCGCGTTTCAGGCGCGCTTATTCGAAAAATTTTCACAGGCGGACTCTTCTGACTCCCGGCAAAAAGGGGGAACCGGCCTGGGTCTCGCCATTTCAAAGGAATTTACCGAACGCATGCATGGCCATATCGGTTTCGACTCGGAAGAAGGCAAAGGCTCAACCTTCTGGATCGAATTCCCGGTATTGTTCTAGACCATCAGTTTTTTCCGTACCAGCACAACAGCAACGTAATAACTCACCAGGGCATAGGCGAACAGTACCCCCAGGTGCAACAGGGGTTGAGTCAGTTCCGTCCCGGTAATCAGCGGGCGAGTCAATGCCACGGCATGTGCCAGGGGCAGCAGCTCTACCACGAACTGCATCTTCTCCGGCAGCGTATCGACGGGATAAAACACGCCACTGATGATAAACATCGGCGTGATCACCAGCACAAAGTAGTAATTAAAGAAATCATAACCGGAAGCCAGCGCGCTCATGATCATGGCGGGGCCCGCAAAACAGGCCCCGATCAGGAACACGACGGGGATCGTCAGCAGGGCCTGCCAGCCGTTCACCACGCCAAGCAGAAATGCGACCACCAGGATGGCCACGCCGCTAAACAGCGCCTTGGTGCCACACCAGATCATCTCCCCCGCTATCACGTCATCGACTTCCAGCGGCGTGGCGAGCAGTGCCTCGTAAGTACGTTGCGGCACCATGCGCGTGTACACGGAATACATGCCCTCAAAGCTTGCCGTCGTCATTGCCGCCGAGGCGATCACACCCGAAGCCAGAAAAGCGAGATAACTCATCCCGGACATTTCACCCACGAAATGCCCAAGACCGAAACCCAGCCCCACCAGGTAAAGCGTCGGTTCGCCGAAGTTCATCAAAATAGCCGGGCCCAGCAATTTGCGCCATACGCGAATATTACGATGCCATACCGCCAGTGCTCCCCTGCGAATTCGTGGCAGTCGATAGAAATTCATCAGTCGCGCAGTTCCTTGCCGGTGAGCCGCAGGAAAACATCTTCAAGCCCGGACGGACGATGCATATAGCGTAGTTGGTGGAAAGTCTGAATACAGGCCAGCGTTTTCGTGGCATCGTGCGTGTAGCAATAATGACTGGTGCCCATCGGCTCAATACGGCATTGACGCGTGGCTTCCAGTGTCGAGACCACTTCGCTATCGGCACCGCGCAACTCAATGACTTCCGGTTCCACGTGTCGCTTGATTAACTCCTCGGGCGAGCCGCGATCCAGTATCTTACCTTTATCCATGATCACCAGCTCATCACACAGACGCTCGGCCTCTTCCATGTAATGCGTCGTCAGCAACAGTGTCGTGCCCCGCTCCTTGAGTTCCGCCAGCCGCGCCCAGATCACATGCCGTGCCTGCGGATCCAGTCCCGTGGTCGGCTCATCCAGCACCACCATCTCCGGATCATTGACCAGCGCACGTGCTATGGTGAGACGACGCTGCATCCCACCGGAAAGCGTTTCCGTTTTCGCCTTGCGCCGATCCCGCAACGAGGCAAAATCAAGCAACCGATCTACCCTGCCGGGTATATCCGCCGAATTGATGCCGTAATAACGGGCATACATGGCCAGGTTTTCTTCAATGCTGAAATCCGGATCAAGATTATCGGCCTGCGGCACCACGCCCGTTCTGGCCCTGACCTCGCAGGCATGATCGTTAATCGACAGGCCGAACACGGACAGCGTCCCCTGCGTCACGGGCGTTAGCCCGAGAATCATGCGCAATGTTGTGGTCTTGCCCGCGCCATTGGGTCCAAGAAAACCAAAGCACATACCCCGTTGCACACTGAAATCGATACCATCCACCGCGCAATAGCCGTCAAATTGCTTGACGAGATTGTGCGCCGAGATAATCGAATCAGACATCGGAGGGAATTAGCCGTAGAGACAAAGATAGGCCGTATCGACGGAAACCTTGAGTTGGAACTTCTGATTGGCATCCACGGTAAAAGTGTCGCCGGCATTAAAGGTCTGCCAGTCTTCATTGCCCGGCAATTTAACCGTCAGGGCACCACTCACAACCGTCATGGTCTCATGCTGGCTGGTACCGAACTCATAATCGCCCGGCGCCATCACACCCACGGTGGCAGGCAGGGTTTCGGTTTTAAAGCCGATGGATTTGACCTTGCCGTCGAAATATTCATTTACGTTTAGCATTTTTTCACCTTGTATAAAAATTAACCGTCATTGCGAGGAACGTAGTGACGTGGCAATCCCCGAAAGACTCCTGCATCTCTATGGGATTGCCACGCTTCGCTCGCAATGACGAGAAAAGACTAGTGCTTATTTAGTAATTTGATCAATGCCGCCTCATCCATCACCGGTACACCCAACTGCTCCGCCTTGGTGAGCTTGGAACCAGCCGCACTGCCCGCCACAACATAATCGGTATTCTTCGAGACACTGCCACTGACCCTGGCGCCCAGCGCCTGCAATTTTGCCTTGGCTTCATCACGGCTCATGGATTCCAGCGTGCCGGTCAGTACATAGGTCAATCCAGACAATGGCTGTTCGGTGGGTTTTGCCTCTACCTGGTAGGCTATACCCGCCTGGTTGAGCAACTTGTCCAGCACTTCGAGGTTGTGCGGCTGCTTAAAAAAGGTTTCGATATGTTGCGCAACGACAGGCCCGATATCCGGCAATTGCTGCAGGGCCTCGCTATCCGCCTGCTCCAGAGTCTCGATGGAATCAAAGTTCGCCGCCAGCGTCGCGGCCGTGGCCTCGCCCACCTCGCGAATACCCAGGGCAAAGAGAAAGCGCGCAAAAGATGGCCGACGACTTTTTTCCAAAGCGTTTATTAAATTCTCGGCCGACTTGTTACCCATGCGCTCCAGTCCGGCGACCTGATCCACGCGCAATGAATAAAGATCGGCGATATCATCGATCAACCCGGCCTCGACCAGCTGATCCACCAGCTTATCGCCCAGCCCATCAATATCCAGCGCCTTGCGCGAGGCAAAATGCTTGATCGCTTCCTTGCGCTGTGCCGAACAATACAGACCACCACTGCAACGCGCGACAGCCTCGCCCTCGGCACGTTCAATTTTCGAACCGCATACGGGGCACTCAGTCGGCATGACAAACTGTCGGGCGTTCTTCTTGCGCCGTTCCAGGATAACGCCCACCACTTCCGGAATGACATCGCCCGCCCGGCGCACAATCACCGTATCGCCGATACGCACATCCTTACGCCGCACTTCATCCTCGTTATGCAGCGTGGCATTGGTCACCGTAACACCGCCGACAAACACCGGTTCCAGGCGCGCGACGGGCGTAATGGCACCGGTGCGACCTACCTGTACCTCGATATCATTAACTACCGTCATTTCTTCCTGGGCGGGGAATTTACGGGCTATCGCCCAGCGCGGCGCGCGCGCGACAAAACCCAGTTGTTTCTGCAGGCCATAATCATTGACCTTGAACACCACGCCATCGATATCGAATGGCAGGTCGGCGCGCTGTTTGGCCATGCGGTCGTAATAATCCTGACAACCGGCCTTGCCTTTAACCGTTTCAATCCCTTTGAAGACCCTGTGACCCCAGGTTTTCAGCTGCTGCAGGGTTTCATAATGGTTATCGGGCAGCTTGCCGCCTTCCACCAGACCGACACCGTAACAGTAAAAATCCAGCGGACGTTGCGCCGTTATACGGGGATCGAGTTGCCGCAGCGAACCCGCGGCCGCGTTGCGCGGATTGACGAAGGGCTTGGTACCTTCCTGCTCCGCGCGCTGGTTGAGTGCGCGAAACCCTTTGTGCGACATGAAGACTTCACCACGTACTTCCAGTCGCCCGGGGTAACCCTTGCCCATCAGTCGCAGGGGTATGGCTTCAATGGTACGCACATTATGCGTGATGTCTTCACCCGTACTGCCATCGCCGCGCGTGGCACCTCGCACCAGTACACCATCCTCATACAACAGGCTTACCGCCAGACCATCCAGCTTGGGTTCAGCGGTATAGAGAATATCTGCCTTGTCTTTGAGACGGTCCTTGATGCGTTTTTCAAAGTCCGCGACTTCATCGTCGGAAAAAGCATTATCCAGCGACAGCATTGGCACTTCGTGTTTAACCTGGCCAAAGGCCTTTAAAGGCTCCGCGCCGACGCGCTGGGTGGGAGAATCGCGGGTGATCAGGTCGGGATGCTGCTGTTCCAGCGCCTGTAGTTCACGCAACATCCGGTCATACTCGGCGTCCGGGACCTCGGGCGCATCGAGCACATAGTAGAGGTGGTTATGACGGTTGATTTGCTCGCGCAGTTTCTCTATCTGTTGCACCGCGGACGGTTTGCTCATGAAGGATTGGGAATATGCAAACGGCGTTCGTACTCCGCCACATCGGCACGGATCGAATCGAGTGTCTGCGTGGTCACCAGTGAACGCCTGTTGTCGCGCAGCTCGCCTTTCAACTGGCTGGCCAGGGCCCTGGCGGTATTGGCCAGATCATCAAACGCACGCATCGGTTCGTTCGGTCCAGGCAGGCGCATGAACAGGCTCAGCCCCGGCGTGCTGGTAGCCGCCATCTTATCGGGATCGAATGTGCCGGGTTCCACGAGGTTGGCAATACTAAACACGGGGGTATCCGCGTTATCCGGCAGGCGATGGTAAATGTTCATCTCGCCAAATTGCAGTTTCTGTTTGGCAAAGGCATGGGAGACATCACTGCCGGAGAACGGCTGACCCTTGGGTGCGACCAGGTAAAAGGCAATGATCTTTTCCTCAACCTGGGGGGATGCTGACGCCGCTGGAGAATCCACTTTCCGGTCCCCAGCGAGTACCTGTTCCAGCCCTCTTAACTGCGCCTCGAGACCCGGATCGATTTCCAGGGGCTCGGCATCGGCCGTGATCGAAAACGCATCCTCGACCTCGTCGAACAAGGCTTCCTGTACCGGTTCGCGAAACGGCTTTTTTTCCACCGGGCGGATGTCCCAGTCCTCTTCATCGGACAGGGGCTGTTCTTCGTAATCTTCACGGGAAAAACGCGATCCGAACCCGTCACGAGAACGCTGGCGTGACCAGGCATACACGCCAACAACAATAACAACCCCAATCGCTAACAAGATCCAGCGCAGGCTTTCCATGCTATTTCCTTACATCGCGGCCAGTTTGGCAGCCTCATCAATATCCACGGCAACCAGGCGAGAAACGCCGGGTTCATGCATGGTAACACCGGTCAGCTGGTTGGACAGTTCCATGGTGATCTTGTTGTGGGTGATGAAGATAAACTGCACGCGTTCCGACATCTCGCGCACCATGTCACAGAAACGGCCGACGTTGGCGTCATCCAGCGGCGCATCCACTTCGTCCAGCATACAGAATGGCGACGGATTCAATTCGAAGATGGCAAACACCAGTGCCACCGCCGTGAGCGCTTTCTCGCCACCGGACAGCAGGTGAATGGTGCTGTTGCGCTTGCCGGGCGGACGCGCCATAACGGCCACACCGGTATCCAGCAGGTCTTCGCCAGTCAGTTCCAGGTATGCATGACCGCCGCCGAACAGGCGCGGGAACATGCGCTGCAAGCCGCTGTTGACCTTGTCGAAGGTTTCCTTGAAACGGGTACGCGTTTCGCGGTCGATTTTCTGAATCGCATTCTGCAGCGTATCCAGTGCCTCGGTCAGGTCGGCAAACTGCTCGTCCAGGTAGACCTTGCGCCGTGATTCCTCTTCATATTCTTCGATCGCAGCCAGGTTGATCGGGCCCAGGCGCTGAATCTTGCGTTCCAGCTCTTCGGCCTGTTCGGCCCATTCTTTTTCATTGGCCTCTTCCGGCAACGACGCCACCACTTCATCCAGGGTATGACCGGAATCGCTCAGCTGTTCCAGCAGGGTCTGGGCACGCGTTTTCACTTCCTGCCAGGACATGCGGTCCTGGTTGATCCGATCGCGCTGTTGCTGCGCTTCCTGCTCACGCAGGTGACGGGATTTTTCCTGCTCGCGCAGATCGTGCTCGATGGCCTGCAATTTCTGCCGGGATTCCTGCAGTTCTTTTTCGACTTCGGAACGGCGTTCTAGCAAGCTGGCCAGATCGGTTTCCGCGTCTTTCAATGGCTGATCACTGGCCGCCAGGGAACTGGATAATTCTTCACGGCGTTGCCGCAGGTGTCCCTGCTGGCCCTGCATGCGTTCCAGGTTCTGCTCGGTACTGTCGCGCGCGGTACGCATGGATTCGACCTGGACGTTCAGCGCATGCGCTTCCTCGCGATCCGCCTGCGCCTGTTTGCGCGCATCATCGAGCCTGGTCCGGGTCGTAACGCGCTGCCCCTCGCGAGTCTCGCGTTCACGCGCCAGCTGATCCATCAGGGCCAGCGCGGTATGCAGGCGCGAACGTGCCTGCTCGTGTTCTTCCTGATCGTGCACTTTCTGGTTCCGCAGTTCATCCGCTTCCTGGGTGACCGCTTCCACGCGGGAACGAATCTGTTCCAGGCGCGCCTTGCGGCCGCCCAGCTGGGCACGCACGTCACTCTGCGCGCGGTGTGCATCGTTAACCTGCTTCTGCGCTTCGTCGCGACGCTGTTCCTGCGCCTGCAAGGCTTCACGGCTTTGTTGCAACGCCGCTTCAAGTTCGCTCAAGGCGTGCGTCTTTGTCTCGATTTGCGCGACCAGTTCAGCAATGGTTTTCTCGCGTTCCAGTACACCGGATTTTTCAGTGGCGGCCTGGGCTACACGCAGCCAGTTGGCTCCCAGCCACAGACCCTCCGGCGTAATCACGGACTCGTTACCGGCAAGATTACCGCGCAGCGACAGTGCCACGGGAAGATTATCCGCGACATAAATGCCGCTCAGCAGACTGCCGACGGCTACATCTGACTTGACCTTGTCGGCCAGCCGGGTAGCTTTATCGCCAGCGGCTGTACCGGCGGCACGGATATCCAGCAAGGTCACTTCGCCCTGGCCCAGTTCAGCCAGCGTATCCGTTAAACCTTCGAAACCATCCACGCAGACCGCTTCCAGGGTATCGCCGAGGACTGTTTCCACGGCACGTTCCCAGCCCTTCTCAACGGTCAGCTGTTGCGCCAGGCGCGGCGCATCCGCGATACCGCGCGCGGACAACCACTGCACCACGGCACTGTTGTCCTTGCCCAGGGCCGCTTTCTGCAAGGCTTCCAGCGAGGCCTGGCGACCTTTCATCTGTTGCAGTTCACTGCGGTCGGTATCCAGTTGCCGGGACTGCTGCTGCACCGTCTCGCGCAAGTTGCCGATCTGTTCACGCACTTGCTGCAATTCGGCTTCGAGTTTTTCCCTGGCTGCCTGACGCTCCGCTTCCTGGGCCGTCAGTTGTTCAATCTCTTCCACCAGCTCATCGCTATTGAGGCGCCCTTTCTCGTCCTCGATGCGCGCCAGCCGTTGATCGAGCTGATCGAACTGGCGTTCGAGATGATCGATGCGGGTACGCTCGACCTGGGCGGTCTGGCTGGGTTCCGCGGCTCGGCGGTTAAACTCGTCCCACTCGGACTGCCAGGTCTGCATGGCCTGTTCGGCCTCGGTCAGGACTGCGCCGGAGGCATCGGCCTTGCTGCGCAGTTCGACCAGCACGGGTTCCTTGGTTTCCAGCTCGGTACGCAGTTCCGCGAGCCGCTTGGTATCGACCGAAATGTGCGCCTCGACTTCATGCCAGGCCTTGTTCGCCTTGTCGAGCTCTTCCTGCAGGCGCTGTCGGTTTTCCCTGGCGTGCTGGATGCTCTGTTCAACGCGCGCGATTTCGCCGCCGACCCCGTAGTAACGCCCCTGCACTTCGTTGAAGGCATCGTTGGAATCAACCTGTGCTTCGCGCGATTTTTCGATCTCGGATTCGAGCGCGCGCTGCTGGGCGACGATGGATTCCAGCTGGGTTTCCTTTTCCTTCAGCGCCTGTTCGCGGCTGTCGATATCGCCGCGCATCCCCTGGTAACGCAACGCCAGCAATTCGGATTTGACCTTTCTTTCCTGGGTCTTCAGTTCCTTGTAGCGTTCGGCAGTCCTGGCCTGACGCTGCAGCTTCTCAAGCTGTTTCTCAATTTCATCTCGTAAGTCATTGAGACGATCAAGGTTTTCATTGGTGTGCCTAATGCGATTTTCGGTCTCGCGGCGACGCTCCTTGTACTTGGAGATACCCGCAGCCTCTTCCAGGAATACGCGCAGATCTTCCGGCTTGGCCTCGATCAGGCGCGAGATCATGCCCTGCTCGATGATGGAATAACTGCGCGGACCGAGCCCGGTGCCGAGGAAAATGTCGGTGATGTCACGGCGACGGCAGGCCGTGCCGTTCAGAAAATATTTTGAAGTGCCATCGCGGCTGACCTGGCGCTTGACGGAAATCTCGTTGTAGTGCGCGTACTGGCCGGTGACCTTCCCCTCGCTGTTGTCGAACAGCAGTTCAACACTGGCATGTCCGACCGGCTTGCGTGAGTTGGAGCCGTTGAAAATAACGTCGGCCATGGAATCACCGCGCAGGTGCTTCGCCGAGGATTCCCCCATCACCCAGCGCACGGCATCGATGGTATTGGATTTACCACAGCCGTTGGGGCCGACGATGCCGACCAGGTTGCTTGGGATTGGGATGGTGGTGGGGTCTACAAACGATTTGAAACCCGCTAATTTTATCTTTGTTAGACGCATGGGCGCTGAAGATACAGAGTGCCACGCACTTAGACAAGATTGACATGCAAAGCGATTTTGGGTTGCTAACGTCGACATTGAGACGGGGTAACAACAACAGCGTCTAAGTCACTCATTTCCCTCATTGGCTATTGCTTCCCCAGACGTCTGACGGTAAGGTGCGCGGCATGAGTACCCAGCCCAGCAAAAGCCTTGAGACCTTCGACAATCCGCACCCTGAGCGCGACTACACCATTCGCATCAGCACACCGGAATTCACCTGCCTGTGCCCCAAGACCGGCCAGCCGGATTTCGCTACGCTCGAGATTGAATACGTGCCGGACCGGAAGTGCGTGGAACTCAAGTCCTGGAAGCTTTATGTCTGGTCCTATCGCGACGAGGGCGCCTTCCACGAGGCCGTGACCAACAAGATCCTCGATGACCTGGTGGCCGCCACCCAGCCGCGCTTCATGCGCCTGACCGGCATCTTCAACGTACGTGGCGGCGTGTACACCACCGTCGTGGCCGAGCATCATCAGGACGGCTGGAAACCGAAACAGAAAGTTGAACTGCCCTAGCTGCTCGCCTCAACCTCTTTGTAGGAGCAAGCTTGGCTGCAAAAGGTTCGCGAGCAAGCTCGCTCCTACATAAACTTTATCAACATGGATACGAGTAGCTACCTCGGCATCGACTTCGGCACCTCGGGCGTGCGCGCCTGTCTGATTGACACCCAGCGCCAGGTCATCACCGACCAGCGACTGCCACTGCCAGAACCTGAACGTCATTCGAACCGTATAACACAACAACCCGCGCTCTGGTGGCAAGCTCTGGAAGACCTGCTCGACAAGGTGAGCCGACATCCGGCCAGCCGACATCTGCGCGCCATTGCCGTTGATGGAACGGCCGGTACCCTGCTGCTCACCGACAGTCTGGGCAATCCATTATGTGACGCGATGATGTACCACGATAGCAGCGCAGCGAGTTGCATTGACAAGATTCGCGCACAGGCACCCGAAGGACATATTTGTATCTCAGCCACCTCATCACTGGCAAAAGCCCTCGCACTGCAGACTGAATTCAATGATGCGCCAATCGCGCATTGCCTGCATCAGAGCGACTGGATACTGGGCAAACTGTCCGGCAACTTTGGCATCAGCGATGAAAACAATGCACTCAAACTCGGCTATGACCCGCGTCAGCGTCTTTGGCCGGAATGGATTCAAACGCTGGTCAATCCCGAATACCTGCCGAAGGTATATCCCGCCGGGACCGCGATCGGAACAATAACGGACCGCCTGGCACAGCGCTGGCGATTTCCACCGGATATGCAGATAGTCACGGGCACCACGGACAGCACTGCATCCGTAATCGCGACCGGTGTTCACGTCATCGGTCAGGCAGTCACCGTGCTCGGCAGCACCATGGTCCTTAAAGTGCTTGCAGATAAACCGGTGGAAGACTCACGCTTTGGCATTTACAGCCATCGTCTTGGCGATCAACGGCTGGTCGGTGGCGCATCCAATACCGGCGGCGCGGTACTGAAACAATACTTCTCGCAGCAACAACTGGATGCCATGACGCCGCAGCTCAATCCCGATCAAGTCACCGGACTGGATTATTACCCGCTGCCGGGCAAGGGCAAACGCTTCCCGATCAATGATCCTGAACTTGCGCCACGCCTGTCACCGCGTCCCGACAACGATATTCAGTTTTTTCAGGGCATGCTCGAATCGATAGCGCGCATTGAAAAACAGGGTTACGAGCAATTGCATGCACTGGGAGCGCCTTATCCTGACGAAGTGTTCACCGCAGGCGGCGGTGCACAAAATGCCGCCTGGTGCGAGATTCGCCAGCAATCACTCGGGGTTCCCGTTAGAATAGCGACACACCAGGAAGCGGCATATGGCAGTGCATTATTGGCAATGAAAGGCGTGAGCGCATGAAAGATTTTTTCAAAGGCATAAATCACATGCTCAAGGGACTGGGGCTGATTATGCAACCACGCCTGCGACGTTTCGTGATGGTGCCACTCATGGTCAACGTCCTGCTGTTTCTCGCGTTGATTGGCTTGATGGGTTACTGGTTCAACGAACTTATTCAGTATCTGCTGAGCTTCCTGCCTGGCTGGTTAAGCTTTCTTGAAGTTTTACTCTGGCCGATCTTCGCCGTCACCGTGCTGGTGC
This sequence comes from Thiohalobacteraceae bacterium, assembly GCA_041592335.1. Taxonomy (GTDB): domain Bacteria; phylum Pseudomonadota; class Gammaproteobacteria; order Thiohalobacterales; family Thiohalobacteraceae; genus JBFHQE01. The sequence continues at coordinate 20,487 of JBFHQE010000010.1, forward strand.
TGGTGTTTTACACCTTTGCCCTGGTGGCGAACCTGATCGCCGCACCCTTTAATGGATTGCTGGCGGAAGCCGTGGAAAAACATTTAACCGGTCAGTCGCTGGATGATGTCGGTGACTGGAGAACGGCATTGAAGGATCTCTGGCCAAGCCTGAAAGCCGAACTGGTCAAGCTGAGTTACTTTATTATCCGGGCCATTCCCCTGCTGATCCTGCTGGTCATTCCCGGCATCAATATCATCGGCACCTTTCTCTGGATGCTGTTCAGCGCCTGGATGCTGGCGCTGGAATACATGGATTATCCCATGGCCAACCATCGGCTACTTTTCAAAGATCAACGCCAGCGTTTGAAAGCCAGAAGACTGCTGGGGCTTGGTTTTGGTGGCACAGTTACACTGTTGACAATGATCCCGGTCGTGAATTTTATTGCCATGCCGGCTGCGGTAGCTGGTGCGACCTCGGCGTGGGTCAGGGATTTGAAGGAATAACGGTAATCATGATCAGCTTAGGGTGTTTTTTCGAGTGACTGTCTTTTACCGGAACGAGAAAAAACTAAGCTAAGTTGATCAAATTGCAAACACCCCTGGATTCCGGCTTTCGCCGGAATGACGAAATCATTGATTATTTATTCAGGAATTTACCGATTCTCTTAACACCCTCTTCCAGCCGTTCAAGACTGGTGGTGTAGGCAAAGCGCACATGTTGCTCAGCGCGATAATGACCGAAATCCTTGCCCGGCGTGATCGCCACGCCCGCCTCTTCCAGCAGACGCTCGACAAAGACATAACTGTCATCGGTAAACGCACTGCAATCGGCATAAAGATAAAACGCACCCTGCGGCTCAACGGGTATCTTGAATCCAAGTTCTCGTAACGCGGGCAACAGAAAATCACGCCGTCGTTGAAATTCTTTTCTCCGCTCTTCAAAAATACCCATGGTATCCGCCTGAAAAGCCGCCAGCGCCGCCCATTGCGCCGGTGTCGGTGCTGCCAGAAACAGATTCTGAGCCAGGGTATCGAGCGCATCGACATACCCTTCCGGGGCAACGATCCAGCCCAGGCGCCACCCGGTCATGCCAAAGAATTTTGAAAAGCTGTTGATGACGAATGCGTCCTGTGTCACTTCCAGTACGGAAGCCGCTGCGCCGTCGTATGTCAGGCCATGATAAATCTCATCGACGATCAGATGGGTCTGCCTGTTTCTCGCCAGCCGGGCTAATGCCTCCAGCTCGGTTTTGCTCAGCAGGGTGCCCGACGGGTTCGCGGGTGACGCCACCAGGATGGCCCGCGTACTGTCACGCCAGTGTTCCGCCGCCAACGCGGCAGTGAGTTGATAATGCGAGTCGGCAGTCACGGGTATGAGCTGCGATTCGCCGCCATAGAGCGTGACGAAATTACGGTTACAGGGATAACCGGGGTCGGTCATCATCACCGACTGCCCCGGATCGATCAGAACACCGAGCACCAGTTGCAGCGCGCCGGAGGCGCCGGGCGTAATGACAATACGGTGCGGTGAAATCTCGAGCTGATGCTGCACCTTGTAATGCCTAGCGATAGCCTCGCGCAATTCGGACAAGCCGGTCGCCGGGGTGTAATGTGTTTTCCCCGAGGCCAACGCAACACGCCCGGCCTCAATGATGGGTTGCGCGGTTTGAAAATCGGGTTCACCGATTTCCATGTGGACGATATCGCGTCCCTGCGCTTCCAGTGCCCGCGCACGCGCCAACAGGGCCATTACCTCGAATGGCCGAATTGACTGCATGCGCCTTGCCAGTTCAGGCAGCATTGCTCAGGACAGAACGGTGCAGCTGTTTGAGGAAATCCACGGTCACGTAACTACCGATAGCGCTATCGCCTTCCAGAATGGTGCATGGCATGTCCGGCTCGCCCAGATGATCCATGCGGATCGCCGCGCCGCTGAAGTCCTGACCTTCGGTATAAAAGCTCTCGGTGAGCAAGGTGGGCAGATCGGCCTGCATGGCCGCTTTCAGGCCATTCTCGGAATCCTCGAACGCCAGGCATTCGGAGGGCTTCAGATTCATTTTTTCCAGGGTGTAGAAATAAATATCCGGCGCTGGCTTTTTCTTCGGCACCATACTGCCCGCCGCAATCACTTCAAACCAGTCCTCGGCATCTTCCGCGAGCGAGGCCTGCAGCAGGGCCGTCACGTTCGCCGGGGTTGTCGTGGTGGCGATCGCCAGCCGCAATCCGGCCGCGCGCGCTTCCTGAATCAGGCGCTCGACACCGGGTCTCAGGGGCACTCTGCCGCCCGCAACTGTATCGGTGTAGATCTGGGTCTTGGCCGCGTGCAGCCCGGCCACAAACGCGTCGAGATCGCCCGGTGCCGCGAACTCCGGTTTATGGGTCGCGAGAAAATGCTTGATGCGCTCCTTGCCACCGGTTACCGCCAATAATTCGCGATACATTTCCTGGCTCCAGTGCCAGTCGAGGCCAGCCCCGGCAAAGGCACCGTTGAAACTTTCGCGATGCACTTCCTCGGTTTCCGCCAATGTTCCGTCGACATCAAAAAGTAGCGCTTTCAGTTCAGACACAGTGAATTCTCCTCAATTTCAGTGGCCGCAAGCTTACCGAAGGCCGACTTGTGATGCCTACGCTTATTTTTATGCGGATTATCGGGCTAACGGTCTTGACTCTGCCGCACTGAGAGAAGAAACTTAGCCGCTTAAAAATTTGGGGATGGCCCCGTAACCCGCTGGTTTTCCAGATAACCAGCTACCAACAAAGGTTCAGGAGAGCGCTGGATGGCGAGCAAAAAGAAGGCAGCCACTAAAAAGGCGGCAAAGAAGGCAGTAGCGAAGAAGGCAGCCACTAAGAAAACAGCGACCAAGAAAACGGCCAAGAAAACAGTAGCCAAGAAAGCCGCCGCAAAAAAAGCGCCGGTGAAGAAAGCCGCGCCGAAAAAACCGGCGACGAAGAAAACCGTTGCCAAGAAAACGCCTGCAGCCAAGAAGGCCGCGACCCGGAAAAAAACCTCCGCACCCGCCGCCACCCCCGAGGGTATCGTTACCCACACTGTGGTCGAAGGTATCGAGCCCTACAAGCTGATCGATGGCGAAGAATACATGAACGAAAACCAGCTGGAGCATTTCCGCGAAATCCTGCTGGCCTGGAAACGCGAGCTGATGGAAGAAGTTGATCGTACCGTGCACCACATGCAGGACGAGGCGGCTAACTTCCCGGACCCCAACGACCGTGCCACGCAGGAATCCGAGTTCAGCCTGGAACTGCGTGCCCGCGATCGTGAACGCAAACTCATCAAGAAGATCGACGAATCCCTGTTGAAGATCGATGAAGACGAATATGGCTGGTGCAACACCTGCGGCGTGGAAATCGGCGTACGTCGTCTGGAAGCACGTCCGACAGCAACCCAGTGCATCGACTGTAAAACGCTCGACGAAATTCGCGAGCGTCAGCTGGGCAAGTAACACTTGCAAGCAACCGTCATAAAGGGGACAGATGTTAAATCTGTCCCCTTTTTAGTTTGTAATCCCCTCCCATGACTCAGCAATCTTACCGTGGCCGCTTTGCCCCTTCTCCCACCGGCCAGCTTCACTTCGGTTCACTGATTGCCGCGCTGGCCAGTTATCTGGACGCCCGCGCCAACCAGGGCGCCTGGCTTGTCAGGATGGAAGACCTGGATCGCCCGCGCGAAATGCCGGGCGCAGCCGACACCATTCTGCGAACTCTTGATGCCTTCGGCCTGCACTGGGATGAAGAAGTTATTTATCAAAGCCAGCGCGATGAAGCCTACCAGGCTTCGCTGGACAGCTTGATCCGAAATGAAGTCGCCTATCCCTGCAGTTGCACCCGCTCGGACATCATCCAGGTTGCACGTATTGGCCTTGAAGGCCCTATCTACCCCGGCACCTGCCGCAAGGGTCTCGCGGCAGGGAAAAAGGCGCGTGCCTGGCGGGTGCTGGCGCCTGACAGGCTGATTTCCTTCAACGACCTGATCCAGGGTCCACAGCAGCAAAACCTGGCGCTGGACATCGGTGATTTCGTGATTCGCCGCGCCGACCAGTTATTCGCCTACCAGCTGGCGGTTGTGGTGGACGACGCGGAACAACGGATCACGCATGTATTACGCGGAACAGACTTGCTGTTGTCGACCGCGCGTCAGATTTACCTGCAACAGCTGCTGGGCCTGGCAACACCGACGTATGCGCATATACCGGTCGCGGTGAATGCCCGGCAGGAAAAACTCAGTAAACAGACTCATGCACCCGCAATCACCCTTGAACAACCAGGCAGGCTTTTAAGAGCTGCTCTGGCATTTCTCAATCAGCCATTTCCTGACGATCTGGCAAATAGCCGATCAGATGAAATCCTGGAATTTGCCATCGCCAACTGGCATCCCGAGGCAATTCCGCAACAACTTAAAATAGCCGCTCCCCTTCACGCCACAACCCCGTTAGAATGAGGCACAGGCAAGCTACGCTATCGAATAACCATCAGTGAACAGGAGTCCACTCCATGTCTGACAAAACCTATCCGATCCCTTCCGATTTCGCGGCACAGGCCAACATCAACGAAAGCCAATACCTGGAACTTTACCAGCGCTCTATCGATGACCCGGAAGGCTTCTGGGCAGAGCAGGCTGACGACTACATCAGTTGGTACAAAAAATGGGACAAGGTCCTGGACTGGAGTTACGCCGCTGACGATTTGCACATCAAGTGGTTTGAAGGCGCAAAACTGAATGTCGCCTATAACTGCATCGACCGCCACCTGAACACGCGCGGCGATCAGGTTGCCATCATCTGGGAAGGTGACAATCCCGAGGTCGACAAGAAAATCACCTTCAGGGAATTGCATGAGCAGGTCAGCAAGTTAGCCAATGTATTGAAAGCGCGCGGCGTGAAGAAAGGTGATCGCGTCTGTATCTACATGCCGATGATTCCCGAAGCCGGTTATGCCATGCTGGCCTGTGCGCGTATTGGCGCCATCCACTCCGTGGTATTCGGCGGCTTTTCGCCCGAATCGCTGAAAGACCGCATCCTGGATTCCGATTGCCGGGTTGTCATCACCGCGGACGAAGGCGTACGCGGCGGCAAGAGTGTTGCCCTGAAAAGCAATACCGACCAGGCCGTGGCCAAGTGCCCGAATGTTCACACCGTGCTGGTCGTGCAACACACCAAGGGCAAGGTGCAGTGGAATGACAAACACGATGTCTGGTATCACGAGGCCATGGCCGAGGCTTCCGCAGACTGCCCCTGCGAAGAAATGGATGCGGAAGATCCGCTGTTCATCCTCTATACATCCGGCTCAACCGGCAAGCCCAAGGGCGTATTGCACACCACCGGTGGCTACCTGCTCTATACCGCCATGACCACCAAGCTGACCTTTGATCTCCACGAAGGTGATATCTACTGGTGTACTGCTGACGTGGGCTGGATTACCGGTCACAGTTATTTACTGTATGGCCCGCTGGCCAATGGCTGCACCACCGTCTTTTTCGAAGGCGTGCCCAACTATCCCGATACTTCCCGCTTCTGGCAGGTAGTCGATAAACATGCCATCACCGTTTTTTATACCGCGCCGACCGCGATTCGCGCCTTAATGCGAGACGGCGATGAACCGGTCAAGAAAACCTCGCGTAAAACGTTAAGGCTGCTCGGCACCGTGGGCGAACCGATCAATCCCGAAGCCTGGGAGTGGTATTACCGCGTGGTCGGCGACGAACGCTGCCCGATTGTGGATACCTGGTGGCAGACCGAGACCGGCGGTCATCTGCTGACCCCGCTGCCGGGTGCGACACCGCTCAAACCCGGTTCTGCCACCCGTCCCTTCCTCGGCATTCTGCCGGGCCTGGTCGATCCGCAAACCGGCAAGCTCATCGAAGCAACGGAAGCCGAGGGCGCACTGGTCATACAGCGTCCCTGGCCAGCGCAGATGCGCACCGTGTATGGCGACCACGAACGCTTTGTCAAAACCTATTTCCAGGATTATCCCGGTTATTACTTCTCGGGCGATGGCGCGCGCCGCGACAAGGACGGTTTCTACTGGATCACCGGCCGTATGGACGACGTCCTCAACGTATCCGGTCACCGCATGGGCACCGCGGAAGTCGAATCGGCGCTGGTACTGCATGACGCCGTGGCCGAAGCAGCGGTGGTCGGCTTCCCGCACGACATCAAGGGCCAGGGTATTTATTGTTACGTCACACTGGTTAAAGGAATCGAGGAAAGCGACGAACTACGCAAGGAACTGGTACAGCAGGTACGCAAGGAAATCGGTCCGATCGCCACGCCCGATGTCATTCAATGGGCGCCAGGACTGCCCAAGACGCGCTCCGGCAAGATCATGCGGCGCATCCTGCGCAAAATTGCGACGAATGAAACCGATAGTCTGGGCGATACATCAACCCTGGCGGATCCCAGCGTGGTCGATGACCTGGTGGCAAACCGGCATCATCAATAGAAAACAGGTTTATTAATGCAGCTGGATCAACTGGACATACTGCTGGTCGAGCCCTCTTCGACCCAGCACCGCATTATCAACGACTGGCTGACAGAGCTTGGCGTTGAACATGTGCAATGGGTACAGAGCGCGCGCGACGCGCTCGACGCCATGTCCAATCATGTGCCGGACCTGGTGATCAGCGCCATGCACCTGCCGGATCTCACTGGTACCGAGCTTGTTCAACGGATGCGGGAAAGCGATAACTTGCAGGAAACAGGTTTTATCCTGATTTCAAGCGAAACCAGCATCCAGTACCTCGAACCCTTGCGCCAGGCCGGTGTTATCGCCATATTGCCCAAGCCTTTCACCCGGCATCAGCTCAGCACCTGTCTGTCCGCGACTATCGATTTCATTGAACCGGGTTCCCTGGAAACCACGCATTACAGTGCCGAAGAGTTACGTATCCTGCTGGTGGACGACCTGGGAACTGCCCGAAAATTCATGCGCCAGCTGCTGGAGCGCATGGGGATAGAAAGCATCGCCGAAGCCGCCAATGGCAAGGAAGCCCAGGGGCTGATCGACGAGCAATATTTCGACCTGATCATCACCGACTACAACATGCCCGAAATGGACGGGCAGGAACTACTCGATTACATCCGTCAGGAAAGCTCGCAACCGGGCGTTCCGGTGCTCATGGTGACCTCGCAGGCGGACGACCAGCGCATCACGGCCATGCAGCAGAGCGGCGTCTCGGCGGTGTTCGACAAACCCTTCAACGTCGATACCCTGCGCTCAGTAATCGAGAAGGTCCTCAATTGACCCTGCCCGCATAGGCCTTTTCCGCGTCATTTTTCCGTAACGTCGATTTTTCGCTTCTTTTCAGCGGCCAAATTCCTTTTACCAGCTTCACTCGACGGCCATGCACCAGCCGCAATCCCTGCGCCCTATAAGTCCTATTAATAACATAAGGTTTTATTTGTAATATATTGTTTTAATTAGTTATCGGTCGCAAAGAAGTTGTCCTCGGAAATCTCTCCCCACCATTTACTCAAGCTTTCCCGCCCCTTTTCCGATACAAGAATTAACTGCGGATGTCAAGGATATGGCGCGCACTAGCCTCTTCCAGAGCAACGGTAATAAGGACAGAAAATCGTCGCAATAAGAAATGGAAGATTCATCAGCCAGTACCACAACAAGAGACACACACTATGTTTAAGTTAAAAAACCTGGCCCTTGCGAGCCTTCTGGGTTTTTCCTGCACTTTGGCCAACGCAGGCGTTGAAGATATCTACGCGGTGCAGTTTTCCGAAGACGGTAAACATCTGGTGACTGGTGGTTCTGGTGGCATCAGTTCACAGTACGATGAGAATTTCAGTGGCGGCATCAAGCTCTGGGACGTGAACAGCGGCAAGCTCGTCCGCGCGCTCGGACAGCAGGTCCACATACAGAATATCTTTGGCGACGACTACGGCCGCGTCGGTAACCGTAAATGGGGCATCCAGAGCTTCAAGGATATCGTCATCAACGGTAACTTCCCGGACGGTAAGATTTACCTGCTGCCCTCGTCGCTCGGCAAAATCGAATCCGCGGGCATGGAACTTCCGGATTTCTTTGGCGGCTACGTTGACCTCAAGTCCGCCGAAACCAAGCGCATGACCTTGTCGGCGCCCACAACCGCTTCCAAGGAGTGCGGCAATTCGGGCACCTATGAATTTGTCGGCCCGATTACCGCCTCCGATAATGGCCGCTATGCAGCCGTTGTCGTGAATACCTGCAAGCAGGATCACGATCCACGCATGCCGATTGCCCAATATGATTCCACATTACATGTCGTTGACCTGTCGACTCAACAGATCACCAAGACCTACTCGGAGCTGGACTCAGGCCTGTATGCAATCGGTATCTCCAATAACGGCGAGCGCATTGCCTATGTAGGCCGTGACAACTTCGCTGTGCTGGATGTTGCCAGCGGCGACAAACGGGTGATCGAAACCTACAAGGATTCGGTCTACCAGATTCCACGCCAGTTCAGCACGCTGTATTTCAACGAATCCGCTAGCAAGCTGGTTTCCCTGCACTACATCTATGACATCGAAACCGGCAAGGAAGAAACCCTGAACTGGCCGGAAAAATCGGCTGTCACCAAGGGCCGTACATCGGGTGTAGAGGTGGCGCCGGACCTGAGCTATTTCGTACTGGTAAAACCGAAGCAGTCCCTGATCACTTTCGGTGACGACGGTCTGCCGCGCGCTTATGGCAAGGCCGACCGCGTATTCCTGGTAGATACCAAGACTGGCACTGAAAAAGAACTGGCACTCACCGATTCCCGTACCGAGGGCAAGCGTTGCGTGACAGACATCTCACCGGACAGCCGTCGCGTGGCCGTCGCCTGTGCCGGGGGCCTGATCAAGGTATTCGATTCCGCATCCGGTAACCTGGTATGGGAACAGCGTAACGTCGGCTTCAAGCGCGATGAACTGGATCGCAAGCTGATTCACGTCAAGCTGCCTTCAACCGATGGCAATTACGCTTCCTTGGGCGAATAACGCCAGAGTCAGAAACGATAAACCGCAGGGGCCATTTATGAATGGCCCCTTTTTTTATCCCAAAAACAGAAACAGCAGGCCCGCGCCATAAAAGCCCAGAGGTATACGCCACTGCTCAGGTTGTGCGGCAAACCAGCGCAGCACTCTAAGTCCGATGAAGATACCGAGCATGTAGAGCGGTATCACTCTCACCGAGGTCAAATGCCACAACTCACCCGGCAGATAATAAGCATAATACTCATCGATTAACGCCAGAAACACGAGATTGCCCGTCACCTCGAAAATCAATGGCGCATCCACACCCGTGATGATCGAACGTGTCACATCGCCCTTGCGCCCTTTCGGCAGACGCAGATTCATCGTCTGGTCGGCAAAGTAGATATGTATGCCATAGGCAAACCAGATGATCGGCGCGAGCAATGAAACATTCTGATCATGCCGGGGATAAACGCGGTATTCCCAGAGTTTCTCTCCGACAAAATAGCTGTAGGTCGTATTTACGATCACTTCCATAATGATCGCGAGGCAGAACACGGCGGAGCCGTACAGCATTACCGGATATAGACGGGTTTCCAGCGGTTGCCGCGCAAGTAGCCGATTCAAGGTGAACGACACCAACAGCATCACTACCGCACAGGCTATTCCGACTAATAGTTCAATGGGGAACAATATATTCAGCCCAAATAATTACTTTATTTTTGTCATTCCGGCGCAGGCCGGAATCCAGGAGAAATAATAAACATGGACCCCGGCCTGCGCCGGGGTGACGACCTGAAAAAACAAAAGGGGCCAAACGGCCCCTTTCACTCATCACTTCAACAGCGATTATTCGTTGACCGCTTTCATACTCAGGCGGATACGGCCCTGCTTGTCGACTTCCAGAACCTTAACCTTGATCTGGTCGCCTTCAGATAGCTTGTCGCTGACTTTTTGTACGCGTTCCTCGCTGATCTGCGAGATGTGTACCAGTCCGTCCTTGCCCGGCAGGATGGTAACGAAGGCACCGAAGTCCATCAACTTGACCACCTTGCCATCGTAGATCTTGCCAACTTCAACATCGGCTGTCAGCTGTTCGATACGACGGCGTGCTTCCTCACCACCAGCGGCATCGACTGATGCAATCTTCACGTTACCCGAGTCATCGATGTCCACGCTGGCACCGGTCTCTTCGGTGATAGCGCGAATAGTTGCACCACCTTTACCAATAACATCGCGGATCTTGTCCGGGTTGATCTTCATGGTGGTGTAGCGCGGTGCGTATTCGGACATATCCTGGCGTGGCGCAGAAATCACCTTGTTCATCTCGCCCAGAATATGCAGACGACCGTCATGCGCCTGTTTCAGCGCAACATCCATGATCTCACGGGTGATACCCTGAATCTTGATATCCATCTGCAGCGCGGTCACACCATTGGAGGTACCGGCCACCTTGAAGTCCATATCGCCGAGGTGATCTTCATCACCCAGGATATCGGTCAGAACTGCAAACTGCTCGCCTTCCTTGATCAGGCCCATGGCCACACCGGCTACCGGCGAAGAAAGCGGCACGCCCGCATCCATCATGGCAAGACTCGAACCACAGACAGACGCCATGGAACTGGAACCGTTGGACTCGGTAATTTCCGAAACCACGCGAATACTGTAAGGGAAGCTTTCCGGATCGGGCATCACTGCCTGTACACCACGCTTGGCCAGCTTGCCATGTCCAATTTCACGACGCTTCGGACTGCCGACACGACCGGTCTCGCCCACGCTGAATGGCGGGAAATTGTAATGCAGCATGAAAGGCTCACGCTTTTCGCCCTGCAGCGCATCAATAATCTGTGAGTCGCGCGTGGTACCCAAAGTCGTGACTACCAGCGCCTGGGTTTCACCACGAGTGAACAACGCTGAACCATGGACGCGAGGAAGTACCCCGGTACGCACGGTGATTGGACGAACAGTCTTGGTGTCACGACCGTCAATACGCTTCTCACCGGCCAGGATTCGGCCGCGAACGATGGTTTTTTCCAGTTTGCCGATGGCGCCGCCAACGGCTTCCGCATCCAGTGCATTTTCACCGGCCGCTGCGCCTGCCAGTTTCTCCAGGGTAGCGTCGCGAATTTCGGTCAGACGGTTGTAGCGATCCTGCTTGTCTGCAATCTGGTAAGCCTCGATGAAAGCAGCTTCGGCCTCTGCCTTAACCGCATCCGCGATTGAGGTATCGGGTTCTGGCGCTGTCCAGTCCCATGACTCTTTACCGGCTTCCGCCTTGAGTTCATTGATCGCCTTGATCACTGCCTGGAACTGTTCATGACCGTGCATAACCGCGCCAAGCATGACTTCTTCAGAAAGCTCCTTGGCTTCTGACTCAACCATCAACACAGCGCTTTCGGTACCGGCAATCACCAGGTCCAGTTGCGATTCTTTCAACTGGCTCATGGTCGGGTTCAGGACATAATTTCCATCGATGTAACCCACGCGGGCCGCACCTACCGGACCATTAAACGGCAATCCCGAAATAGACAGCGCCGCGGAGGCACCGATCAGAGACGGGATATCCGGATCCACTTCCGGGTTCAGGGATTTCACCGTACAGATCACCTGTACTTCGTTGGTGAAACCTTTCGGGAACAGCGGACGCAACGGACGGTCGATCAGACGCGATACCAGTGTTTCGTTTTCGCTTGGACGGCCTTCACGGCGGAAAAAACCACCGGGAATCTTGCCCGCTGCATAAGTACGTTCCTGGTAATCAACCGTCAGGGGGAAGAAGTCGCGACCTTCAGCACCTTTCTTCATACCCACTACGGTAACAAGTACCACTGTGTCATCCATGTTGACCAGCACTGCGCCGGTCGCCTGCCGGGCGATTTCACCGGTTTCAATGGTTACGGTGTGGGCACCGTACTGAAACGACTTCTTGATTGCACTCACTCTATACCTTCCCTTCCAGAACCTTTCGGTGGTTTTGTTTCAACTATAGTCCGTGTCGCTTAGCGGCGCAGACCCAGGCGACCGATCAGATCGGTGTAACGTTTGACGTCTTTGCCTTTCAGGTAATCCAGCAGCTTGCGACGCTGGTTAACCATGCGCAGCAGACCACGACGTGAATGGTGATCCTGCTTGTGGCTGGCAAAGTGTTCGGTTAAATCGGAAATACGGGCGGACAACAGGGCTACCTGTACTTCGGGGGAGCCGGTATCGCCAGGGGCAGTCTGGTAATCCTTAACGATTTGGCTTTTCTGTTCTGCAGTCAATGACATGGTTTCGATACTCCAGGTTGATGAAACCCGCCCAGCGGAACCTCCAGGCGGGTTTTGGAAACGGGGTATTCTAGCGGCGCGCCCTAATTGGAACAAGCTTGACGTCGCTGAAATCTCCCCAAAATTACGATTAATTTGCGCTCATGAGCCGTTTCGGCGCGACCCGGCCATCGTCCAGAATCTGGCCCATGCCGAGGAAGCGGTCGCGGCCTTCGTACATACGCACCCAGCCGGAAGTCGGGGCATTCGGCACTAGCACCGCCTGGCCCTGGCGCACGTAAAAGGCCGAGTCGTTGTTCAGCTGCACATCCGGCCACTGGGTCAACGCGGTCTCGATCGGCAACAGGCGACTGTCCAGTGACTGGAAATGGTCATGCGGCAACGCTTCAAGCTCTTCTATCGTCGACATATTTTCAGCGTCGTAGGGACCAACACCCAGACGTCGCAGCGCCACCACATGCGCGCCGCAACCCAGCGCCTCGCCGATATCCTCGGCCAGGGTCCGCACATAAGTGCCCTTGGTACAACGCACGTCCAGCTCGAACTCAGGGCTGGCGAAGTCCAGCAAGGTCAGCTCGTGAATGATGACTTCGCGTGGCTCTCGCTCGACTTCCAGCCCTTTGCGTGCCAGTTTGTAGAGTCGCTGGCCTTCATGCTTCACCGCGGAATACATTGGCGGAATCTGCATGATCGGCCCGCGAAAGCGTTCCAGCACGGCTTCCAGCTCGTCCTGCGTGGTCGTGACCGGGCGGGTCTCGATGACCTCGCCTTCCGCATCACCCGAAGCGGTACGCTCGCCCAGGCGGCAACGCACCCGGTAGGATTTGTCGGCATCCAGCAGGAAACCGGAAACCTTGGTCGCTTCGCCCAGACAGATCGGCAGCAGCCCGCTGGCCAGCGGGTCCAGGCTGCCGGTATGGCCGGCCTTGCTGGCGCGATAGAGATCCTTGACCTGTTGCAACGCGGCATTCGAGGTAACGCCCACGGGCTTATCAAAAAGAAGAATACCGTTGATGTTACGGCCTTTGTAACGACGTCGCCCCATGAGCTGTACCTGTGTGATTAATCTTGCTGATCTTTGCCGTGCTTGGCGTTGTCTTCCGCCACGGCCCTGGTGATCAGGGCGTCGAGTTTCATGCCCTGGTCCAGTGTAGTGTCGTAATGAAAGTGGAGCTCTGGAACCGAGCGGAGTTTCATCTCGCGTCCCAGTTCCTTGCGCAGGAAACCGGCGGCATGCGTCAGCACCTGCAGTGATTGCGCCTTGGCTTCGTCATCACCAAGTACCGTGAAGAATACCTTGGCATGCCCCAGGTCGCGGGATACTTCCACACCGGACAGAGTGACCATCCCCAGGCGCGGATCCTTGACCTGGGTACGAATCAGGTTCGCCAGCTCGCGTTGCATCTGCTCACCGACCCGGCGTGTGCGCGAAAAATCTCGCGGCATAGGGAATACCTCTATTCTACGGTGCGCGCGACTTCGGTCCGTTCGAAGACTTCGATCTGATCACCGGATTTAACGTCATTGTAGTCCTTGACCCCGATACCGCACTCGGTACCTGCACGGACTTCGGCAACGTCATCCTTCACACGCCGCAACGATTCCAGCTCGCCTTCGTAAATCACCACGTTGTCACGCAGAACGCGAATCGGCGCACTGCGCTTGACCACGCCATCCACCACCATACAGCCGGCAATAGCGCCGAACTTGGAGGAGCGGAATACGTCGCGCACCTCGGCCAGACCGATGATTTCTTCCCTGATCTCGGGTGACAGCAGACCGCTGATCGCCTTCTTCACTTCATCGATAGCATCGTAGATAACGCTGTAATAATGCAGGTCGAGACCACTTTCCTCGATGACCCGACGAGCAGCCGCATCGGCACGCACGTTGAAGCCTATCAGGATGGCCTGTGAAGCCATGGCCAGCGTCGCATCGGATTCATTAATACCACCGACACCACCGGCAACGACTTTTACGCGCACTTCTTCATTACTGAGCTTGGTCAGCGAGTCACGCAACGCTTCCAGACTACCCTGCACATCGGCCTTGATAACCAGGTTGACGTCATGCACTTCGCCTTCGCCCATGCGCGAGAAGACTTCGTCGAGCTTCGCCTGCTTCTGGCGCGCCAGGCGATGATCGCGGAATTTGCCCTGGCGGAACATGGCAACTTCACGCGCCTTGCGCTCGTCTTTGACAACGGCAACTTCATCGCCGGCATTCGGGGTACCGGACAGGCCCAGCACCACGGCGGGCATCGCGGGTCCCGCTTCCTTGATGGCGGTACCGCTTTCGTCGAACATGGCGCGCACGCGGCCATACTCGGTACCGGACAGAATGATGTCACCCTGCCTGAGGTAGCCATTGCGTACCAGCACGGTGGCCACCGGGCCACGGCCGCGATCAAGACTGGACTCGATGACCACACCGGTCGCCGGGCAGTCTTTCACTGCGGTCAGTTCGAGAACCTCGGCCTGCAACAGAATGGCATCCAGCAGGTTATCGATACCTTCACCGGTTTTGGCTGAAACGTGAACCATCATGGTGTCGCCGCCCCAGTCTTCGGGGATAACTTCATACTGCGCCAGTTCGTTTTTAACGCGATCCGGATCGGCGTCTTCCTTATCGATTTTGTTGATCGCCACGATCAAGGGCACATTACCGGCCTTGGCATGCTGAATCGCTTCCTGGGTTTGCGGCATCACGCCGTCATCGGCAGCGACCACGAGGATAACGATATCCGTTACCTGGGCACCACGCGCACGCATGGCGGTAAAGGCCGCGTGGCCCGGCGTATCGAGGAAACTGATAGTGCCTTTGTCGGTGTCGACATGGTAAGCGCCGATATGCTGGGTAATACCACCCGCTTCGCCAGCGGCCACCTTGGTGGCGCGAATGTAATCCAGCAAAGAGGTCTTGCCGTGGTCGACGTGACCCATGATGGTCACCACCGGCGGACGCGGCATAGTCTCGCCTTCCACTTCGGTGGTAATGATCTCTTCTTCAATCTCGTTTTCGTTGAGCAGCTTGAAGGTATGCCCCATCTCCTCAACCACGAGCTGCGCCGTTTCCTGGTCCAGCACTTCGTTGATGGTCGCCATCACGCCCATCTTCATCAGCGTCTTGATTACCTCGGCGGCCTTGACGGACATGCGCTGCGCCAGATCGGCGACAGAAATACTTTCCGGAATGGCGACTTCACGAATAACCGGCGCGGTGGGTTTTTCAAACGCGTGTTTTTCCGACGACTTGATGTTGACCGCCAGTTCCGGCTTGGCCTTCTTGCGCTTGCGACGGCCGCTCTTGCCTTCCGCGACATGCAATTCCTGGCGACCACGATCGAAGTCTTCATCGCGTCCGCCACGACGGCTTTTATCCTTGCCGCGTTTCGCTGCCTTGTCTTTATCAGGGGTTGCCAGCTGCTCCTGCTTGCGGCGTTCGGCCTCTTCTTCCTTGAGACGCTGCTTTTCCTCGGCCAGACGTTTTTCCAGCTCGCTGGCACGACGCTGTTCTTCTTCCGCTTTTTCCTTGGCCAGGCGTTCCTGTTCCTGACGCTGCGCCTCTTCCTTCGCCTTGCGCTCTTCGGCAGCCGCCGCACGGGCTTCTTCCTGCGCCTGTTCTTCAGCCACGCGCAGCGCTTCTTCTTCCTCTTTGCGCAGGTTTTCTTCCTTGGCGATATCCGAGCGTTTTACGTAAGTGCGTTTCTTGCGCACTTCAACGGAAACTGTTTTAGCGCCTGTCGCCGCACGCCCACCGCCGGAACCACTGACTTTCAGCTCACTGTGGGTTTTGCGCTTCAGCGTGATCTTCTTGCCGCCACCGGAAGAAGTCGAGGCTTCTTTGCCATGACTTTTACGGAGATAGGTCAGCAGTTCCATTTTCTCTTCGTCTGAGATGGTTGCGTCTTCACCGGACACACTGATACCAGCTCCTTCCAGCTGCGTAAGCAACCGGTCCACGGGTATACCAACCACTTCAGCAAATTGTCTAACCGTCACTTCTGACATTACGTCTCTACTCTCCCGAAGCCTTAACTTCTAACCTTATCCTGCTTTCAGCCCTGGCCTTCTTCCGCAAACCAGGGGGCACGCGCCGCCATAATCAGCTGCGCGGCACGCTCTTCTTCCATGCCTTCAATATCCATCAATTCATCTACCGCAAGCTCCGCCAGATCTTCCTGGGTGACAACACCGCGGCCCGCCAGGGTAAAGGCGAGATCGCGGTCCATGCCTTCCAGGTTCAGCAGATCTTCCGCCGGCTGATCGTCGCCAATCTTCTCTTCGCTCTGGATCGCACGCGTCAGCAGGTAATCACGGGCACGGCCACGCAATTCCTCAACAATGTCTTCATCGAACTCTTCGATGTCAGTGAGTTCCTGCGCCGGCACATAGGCAATTTCTTCAACGCTGGAAAATCCTTCCTGCACCAGAATGGCCGCCACTTCCTCATCGACATCCAGCTGGGTCATGAACATTTCCTGCAGCTGACGGCCTTCCTGCTCGCTCTTCTGCTCGGCGTCGGCCACGGTCATTACATTCAATGTCCAGCCGGTCAAATCACTCGCCAGTCGTACGTTCTGACCGCCACGGCCAATCGCCTGCGACAGCTGCTCTTCTTCAACCGCGATATCCATGGAGTGCGAATCTTCATCCACCACGATAGACACGACTTCCGCCGGCGACATGGCATTGATCACGAATTGCGCCGGGTTGTCATCGTGCAGAATGATGTCGATGCGTTCGCCACCGAGTTCGTTGGACACGGTCTGCACACGCGAACCGCGCATGCCCACACAGGCGCCCACTGGATCGATGCGCGGATCGAGGCTCTTCACCGCAATCTTGGCGCGTTGTCCCGGGTCGCGTGCGCCACCGAGAATCTCGATCAACTCCTGACCGACTTCCGGCACTTCCAGCTTGAATAGTTCAATCAGGAACTCAGGCGCAACGCGGCTGACAAACAGCTGCGGCCCGCGCGGCTCGGAGCGCACGGACTTGAGATAACCGCGCAGACGGTCGCCCGGACGCACGGATTCGCGGGGAATCATGTCTTCACGCGGGACGAAAGCTTCGACATTCTCACCCAGATCCAGGTAAACATTGCCGCGTTCCACGCGCTTGACGATACCGTTGATCAACTCGCCTTCGCGGTTTTTATAGGCTTCCACAACCTGCTGGCGTTCCGCCTCGCGCACCTTCTGCACAATAACCTGCTTGGCGGTCTGCGCAGCAATACGACCAAATTCTTCCGACTCGATCGGCTCTTCAATGTAATCGCCGACTTCAATACCGGGCTTCAATTGCTGGGCACGGGCGTGCAGCACCTGACGGTCGGGCGATTCGAAGTTTTCATCTTCATCGTCAACAACCAGCCAGCGGCGGAATGTCTCGTAGTCGCCACTCTCGCGGTCAATCGCCACGCGTGCGTCGATCTCGCCGCCATGACGCTTTTTGGTCGCGGAGGCCAGAGCGGCTTCAATCGCGCCAAAGATAACTTCTTTGTCGACGCCCTTCTCGTTGGAAACCACGTCAACCACCATCAGGATTTCTTTGTTCATTTCCTTCCGTCTCCGAAAATGACCTATATCTCGGGCACCAGTCGCGCCTGATCCACCTGGTCTAACGGCAAAAGCACTTCCGTATCGTCATCGATACGGATCACCACAGCATCATCTTCAAGCCCCAGCAACACGCCGGTGAACTTACGTTGCCCATCGATGGCTAGCCGATTGCGAATCGTCACGCGATGTCCCGCGAAACGCTCGAAATCCTTCGCATCAAACAGCAAGCGATCCAGTCCCGGCGACGAGACTTCCAGTGTGAACTGCCCCGGAATGGGGTCTTCAACATCCAGAATACCGCTCACCTGATGACTGACTGATTGACAATCATCGAGTGTGACACCGCCTTCCCTGTCAATGTATATGCGCAACACACTGTGTTTGCCACTGGGCAGATACTCGATCCCCACCAGTTCGCATCCCAGGGCGGTTACCGCCGGTCCAAGCAATGCTGTCAGGTTGTAGGGGTCTTTTCGCATCCCGCCGCCGCAAACAAAAAATGGGCCTATGGCCCATCATGCTGAATACACTGCGGACAAATGGCCAGCAGCGCATAACAAAAAACCCCGTTGATCGGGGCCGCTGGAAGATCATGTCGATCAACCAACCGGCGGAAATTATAGCCGTGCGGCCAATGACTTGCAATATGCGGGGGGCGAGTCAGGAAACTGCGGAGACTTTTATTTTCTGGGGTTGCGGCGCGGGCCTGCCCAGATAGAAGCCCTGCCCAAGACCAACCCCAATCTTGTCGAGCTCAAGCACAACCTCCTGATTTTCCACGAATTCAGCGATCACCTTGATACCCAGACCCTCGGCCATGTCAAAAATGGCCCGCACAAACGCCCGGTCCTGACGGTCTTCGTGCAGGTTACGAATGAAGCTGCCATCGACTTTCACATAATCCAGCTCGAGGTGTTTCAGGTATTGGAATGAGGCAAAGCCGACCCCGAAATCATCCAGTGCGAAGCGGCAGCCAAGCCCCTTCAGTTCATGAATAAACCGCTGGGCGGCAGCAATATTTTCAATCGCCGCGGTTTCCGTCACCTCGAACAGCACCATGGCCGGATCGACACCCGTCTCTTCCAGCGCCTGCTTGATCATCGTCAGATAGGCTTCCGAACCGAAATAGCGTCCCGACAGGTTAATCGCCAGCGGCTTGACCGGCACCGTGAATGGCCAGGAGGCAAGATATTCCAGGGCGCTGTGCACCACCCAGCTATCGATATCGCGGATCAGTCCAAAGCGTTCGGCAGTATCCATGAACAGGGAAGGCAGCACGATATTCCCTTCCTGGTCGCTCATGCGCAGCAGCACCTCGTAATGCATGACTTCGTTCTGGCGCAAATTGACCACAGGCTGGAAATAGAGCTGAAAACGCTCGGTCTTGAGCGCATCGCGTATTTCATTGTCCCAGTGAACGGTATCGGCCATGGATTGCAGGTCGCTGTCGTCATCACTGTAAAGATGACATCGATTGCGCCCATCGTTCTTGGCGATGTACATGGCAGTATCCGCCCGCGCCAGCAGTTCATCCGAGATCGTGCCGTGCTGCGGGTAAAGCGCAATCCCGATACTGGCCGACACCTGTATTTTGGCGCCAAGGTAAGTCAGCTCGGTCTGGTTAAGCTTTTCCAGCAACTGCTGGGCCACCCGCTCGGCAAGCTCCGCATCGCTTTCCGGCAGGATGACACCGAACTCGTCGCCCCCCAGCCGTGCCAGTACATCGCTTTCCCGCAGCGATTCTTTCAGGCAATTCGAAACCTGGATCAGGTATTGATCCCCCGCCTGGTGACCCAGTGTGTCATTGACATACTTGAACTGATCGATATCGATAAACAGCACCGCACCGGCACGTTTATACCGTTTGGCAAACACCAGTGAGCGTTCCAGTTCTTCCTTGAATCGACGCCGGTTAAACAACGCCGTCAGCGCATCATGTTCCGCAAAGAAACTGACGCGTTCCTGGGCACGACGTTCATCGGTTATATTGAGCAGAAAGCCGCGCGCGACCCGCTGCCCTTTCTTGTTGGCTTCAATGGTGGCGCAGAAGCGCACCCAGACGACCTTGCCGATGTGATCGAACACCCGGTAGTCCAGTTCCACCTGCTCCGGCAGATCGTGAATGGCACCCATGGTTGACCAGAAACCAACCCGGTCTTCCTGATGAATAATGCGGTTCCAGAATCCTTGCCGGTACCAGTCTGACTCGGCATACCCCAGCAGGGTCTCAGCCTCCTGACTGACAAAACTGAAATCCATGGTGTTGGCGGAAGCCTCGAACAACACGGCATTGACACTGTTCACCAGCGTATGGAGTCGTTCGGTTTCGGTTTCCAGCGCCAGATGTTCCGTCTCAAGCGCGGAGCGCGTGGTTTCGAGATGGGTGGCAAGCTGATTCAGCGTTGTGCCCAGTTGTGAAAGCTCATCATCGCCCTCGACCGGAATGCGATATTTCAGGTGCCCATACCGCAACTGGGTTGCACCGTACTGCAAGGCATCGACGCGCCGGGCGACGCGCAAGCCCACCATCACGGTTAGTAACATGGACAGTATCAGCTCGGCCGCCGCGATCAGGGTGCTTTGCAACTGAAGATCGAAGGCATAGGCCCGTATTTCTTCGATAGAAACACCCAGTGCAACCCGCCCCAGAATCTGCCCCTCTACCGACACGGTTGAGACGGCATCAAACACATTGTCTTCCAGGGCCGATTGGTAAGAGCTGTCCACAGGCCGCTTGCGGGACAAGTCGCCCAGGTTCGCCAGCACTTCACCGGCCGGGTTATACACCGCGGCATAAATGAGATCGCCTTTATCGGCAAGCAATGAAAGCGTATCGCTGAGCATCGCCCGGTCGTTGTATATCAAGCCGCTGGAAACCGCGCTTTCGAGCAGGCGCAATTCATCTTTCATCATCTCTTCAAAACGATGCGCATGGCTGGTGCTGATAACACGCACACTGTTTGCCACCAGCAACGACAGCATGATGATTTCAATCGCCAGCACACCCAGCATCAGGCGAATGGCAAGATTGCGTACCTTCATTGATGATCTTCCAGATATGCCTGCATGCCAGGCGCAAATTTCAGAAACCGGCGCAAGCGCTGGTAATCCGCGGCATCTGCCAGCGCAAAACCCGCGAATAATGTTTGTTTCAACGATGACTGGCCAAGCGTATCTTCACCCATGGACAGCAGTACCGATCTCATGCGGGTTTTCAATTCCGGATCAAGATCGGATGCCACCAGAATTGCGACACCGGGGTAGAGATCCGTGCGGCTAATTTCTCGCCACTGGTCAGCCGGCAGCTGACGGGTTGCAATGTAACTACTGATAATCGCCGCATCGGCCTCTCCACCCTCGACGGCTTCATAGGCCGCATTGTGCGAACGCATGACAACAAACCGGGTACCTGCTGCCTCGCCAATCCCGGCATCTTCAAACAGCGCTTTTCCCACAATTGGGATAAATGCCTGCTCTGGCGCATGCGCAATCAGCCTGCCACGCAGGTCATCCAGCGACTGGTAAGCGGATTGCCTGCGAACCACAACACTGGCCGCCAGTTGGCTGCCCGGCGTCACCAGTAACTCATAACGGCCGCCTTCCATCGCCAGATCCACAAAGTGCGGCGCGGTATACACCAGATCGAAGCCGCGCTCGTTGACGCGTTTAACAAACGTCGGGAAATCGCGTGCCGACTGTATAATCACGGTTCGCGGCAAGCGTTCGGAAAGATATTGACTCAGGGGCGTAAAACGCTTGAGCAAGGTAACCGGGCTCATGATTGGCAACACGCCAAAAGTCAGCGGTTCCTGCTCGACAACCTCGGCGCGCAATGGCGACGCCAGAATGAAGAGAATAACCAGGCTTTGAAGCAATTGTTTCATGCCGTTCCTATCGGCGTTGGGGCGCATTAGCTGAGTAGTCCGTTCCGGCGCAAGTGTAAACTAATGACGAAACTCAAGGCATATTCATTCAACTGTGGCATCCTAATTAACAGATATTTAACAACTTCCCTTTGTCCCGGCGAAGCATGCACAACAGCAAACACATACTCACAAAAAGGTTGTTAGTCCAGGGCCGAGTACAGGGAGTCGGCTTTCGCCCGTTCGTGTACCGACTGGCTCAACAGCTGGGCATCACCGGTTCGGTGCAAAACCGGGTAGGCACGGTTGAAATCGTCGCCCAGGGATCGGCCCGGGCCCTGGCTGACTTCGAACAGGCATTACTGGCCCAGGCACCCGCCATCGCAAGGCCATATTTCGTCAGTCGCGACTTAACTGAAAGCACAAACCATACCGGATTTCGCATTTTGCCGAGTGCGGCACAGACCAGGACGGCAATCCATGTCCCGCCGGATTATTTCTGTTGCAGGGAATGTCTCGAGGAAATCAATGATCCCGGCAACCGGCGATTCCGTTATCCCTTCACCAACTGCACCCAGTGTGGCCCTCGTTACACCCTGATCAACAGCCTTCCCTACGACCGGCCCAATACCAGTATGGCAGACTTTCCCCTGTGTACTGACTGCCGGGCGGAATACCAGGATCCCGGCAACCGACGCTTTCACGCTGAGCCGATAGCCTGCCCGGCCTGCGGCCCCGCACTGTTTATCGATTTCCAGGGCAACCGGCTGATGGGTGAGGATGCCTTGCAACAGGCCGTCGCCCTGTTACGCCAGGGTGAAATTGTGGCGATTCAGGGAGTGGGCGGATTTCATTTATGCTGCGATGCCACCAACCCCGCGGCGATCGCGCAATTACGGCAAAGGAAACCGCGCCCTGAAAAACCGCTGGCGGTCATGTTTCCCGACCCAGAGCAGGATCAGCACAACTGGCTGACAAGCAGCTGCGAGATCATGCCCGCCGAAACCAACAGTCTGCGTTCACCCGAGCGACCGATCATACTGTTACAACGCAACAACCGCTGTTCTTTGCCTGAGGTTCTCGCACCGGGTTTGAACGAAATCGGTGCATTTCTCCCCTACAGCCCGTTACATCATCTACTGATAAAGGATATCGAGCGGCCACTGGTTGCCACCTCCGGCAATATCAGCGGTGAACCGGTAATGACCAAGAGTGAAGATGCCAGCCAGAGGCTTAACCACATCACGCCACATATCCTGTGCCATAACCGGCCCATCGTGCGCCCGGCCGATGACAGTGTCATGCGTTACAGTCACGGCGCCGTGCGACCACTCCGCCTGGGACGCGGCATAGCACCACTTGAGTTGCCGTTGCCATTCAATCTTAAAGAACCGGTGCTGGCCGTCGGTGCGCATATGAAACTGACTGTCGCACTGGCCTGGGAAGATCGTATTGTCGTTTCGCCGCATATTGGCGACATGCATTCGCTGCGTTCACAACAGGTCTTTGAGCAGGTCATCGAGGATTTACAACAGCTGTACCAGGTACAGGCAAAACACCTGATCCGTGATCTACACCCCCACTACAACACCAGCCGCTGGACGCGTAAACAATCCCTGCCCATTACACCCGTCGCCCATCACCATGCGCACGCCAGCGCGCTGTATGGCGAATTCGCCTGCAGGGAAAACATCCTGGCATTCGCCTGGGATGGCACCGGACTGGGTACGGATAACGCCCTGTGGGGAGGCGAAACCTTTTATGGCCTACCAGGACAGTGGCAACGGGTTGCATCGCTGCGCCCGTTTCAATTGACTGGCGGAGACAAGGCTGCCCGGCGCCCCTGGCAAAGCGCCGCCGCTTTATGCTGGGAAGCCGGTATTGACGCGCCGGACTTTAATATTGAAAAACGGGATAGCGAGCTCCTGCAGAAAGCCTGGCAACAACAACTGAACACCATCGAAAGCAGCTCGGTCGGTCGACTGTTCGATGCCGCCAGCGCATTAACCGGTCTATGCAGCGAGAGCAGTTTTGACGGACAGGCACCGATGCTACTGGAGGCTGCTGCAAACCGGGATCAGGGACAACACTGGGATGTTGATATACAGGATGGCGCTGACAGGCTGTTGCTGGACTGGCAACCCTGGCTGCAGCCTTTGATGAGCCACACCCGAACACCAGGCGAACGTGCCGCCGATTTTCATTCCACGCTGGCACAGGCCATTCTCCAGCTGACCCAGCGACTGCGCATAACACACGATTTCCAGGCTGTGGGACTCTGCGGTGGCGTATTCCAGAACCGGTTATTGCTGGAACAGGCCGCCCGGCTGCTGGAAAAAGCGGGTTTTAGCGTCTTGATCCCGGAACAACTTCCCTGCAATGATGCAGCCATCAGCTTTGGACAGGTCATGGAATTCGGTTATCGACAAAAAGGAACAGGCAATGCCGCTGGATAAATACATCTCGCTCGCGCACGGTAACGGCGGACGCTTCATGCGTGAACTGATAAGCGAACTGTTTGCACGACATCTTGGCAACCCGCTGCTGGATATCAAGGCCGACGCAGTCCGCTTTGCCCTGAACCACACTGACTGCGTTATCACAACAGACGGTTTCACGGTACAGCCACTGGAATTTCCCGGTGGCGATATCGGCTCTCTCGCCATCCATGGAACCACCAACGATCTCGCCGTCGCGGGAGCCCTGCCTCAATATCTCAGCCTGAACGCCTTTATCGAAGAGGGCCTGGAAACAGCGCAGCTCGATCGCATCATCGCCAGTATGGCAAGCGCAGCGCGCGAAATAGACGTATCGATTATTGCCGGTGACACCAAGGTATTGCGCCGTGGCGAAGGTGGCGGAGTTTATTTTGCCACTACCGGCATTGGCATTCCCCTGCCCGGCCCCGCACTTGGCATGGACAAGATTCAGCCGGGCGATCACATCCTGGTGAGCGGTCCGATTGGCGACCACGGTATTGCCGTAATGCTCGCGCGCGAAGAATTCGGCTTGCGCGGCGACCTGCGCTCCGATGCGGCCAGCGTGTTACCCCTGACGCGTGCCATTCGCGAACTGGACGGGCTGCGCTTCATGCGCGATCCCACTCGCGGTGGACTGGTGAGCGTCTGCCACGAACTTGCGCAAGCGACCGGGCACGCGATGCAGTTGCGCGAACAGGATATCCCGGTGCGCGACCCGGTCGCGTCTGTATGCGATATGCTGGGATATGATCCTTATTACCTCGCCTGTGAAGGTCGGGTGGTCGCCGTGGTAGCTGCCAGCGATGCAGGCAAGGCGCTTTCCTGCTGGCAGGCTTTACCCCAGGGTGAACTGGCGGCCGACATTGGCACGGTAGTGGATACCGAAGCACGGGTCATCCTGACGACCGAACTGGGCGGCGAACGCTTGCTGGAAGAGCTGGAAGATGATCCACTACCCCGTATATGTTAGGTGATGCCATCAATCACGGTGATCCTATTGCGCCCGTTATCCTGGGCGTCACCGGTATTCTTTTCTTTGCCCTGATCGGCCGTTTTACCGCCCGCAAGTTCGGCATGCCCTCGGTACTGGGCGAACTGCTGATGGGCGTATTGCTTGGCAATCTCGCCTATTATTTCAGTCTCGATCTGATTACGGTGCTGCGCGAGGGCTCCACGATTTTCGACATGCTGGAATACAGTATTTCCGGTGTCACCCTGCACGAAGCCTATACCGCGATGGGCCTGCAGAACCCGCGTATTCTCGAGATACTGGAAGGCCCGGCCGGCGCCGAGGTGTTACAGGTTGCCCATACCGTGGATGTCTTTTCCCGCTATGGCGTAATCTTTTTGCTGTTCCTGGTGGGGCTCGACACCTCCATCGGTGAAATGCGCGCCGTCGGCCCCGCCTCGTTTCGCGTTGCCTTTGCCGGCGCCATTCTTCCCTTTATGCTCGGTATCGTGGCCGTCGAATTACTCATGGACGAACAGGATCTGAATTCCGAGCTGTTCATCGCCGCCACCCTGGCGGCCACCAGTATCGGCATCACGGCCCAGGTATTGCGCGAGATGGGCAAGCAACAATGTCGCGAAGCCAAGGTGGTGCTTGGCGCTGCTGTCATCGATGACATTCTCGGCCTGATCCTGCTGGCGATCGTCACGGGTATTGTGGTCTCAGGCAGCATCGATCTACCCGATATCGGTATGACCATTCTGCTGGCACTGGCCTTTATCGGCGTATCTTTCTGGATTGGCCCGCATTTCCTGCGCCAGAGCGTAAAACTGATTTCCCGCCTTGATGTTATCGAGGCCAAAATGTTTCTGTCGTATATGTTTGTCATGGTGCTGGCCTGGTTCGCCAACCTGGTCGGCATGGCCACCATCATCGGTGCATTCACTGCGGGCGTGATTATCAGTGATGCCTACTTCAAGCAGTGGCACACCCAGACCAACGGCAAGGCCTATTCCATCAAGGACCTGATCATGCCGCTGGAAGTTATCCTGGTGCCTATTTTCTTCGTGCTGATGGGGTTACAGGTAAAGCTGGAAACTCTGCTCAATGTCGAAGCGCTGGTTCTGGCCGTGGGACTTATTATTGCCGCTATCATTGGCAAAATCGCGGCCGGCTATTTTGCCGGTCGTGGCTATCATTACCTCTCGATCGGGATGGGCATGCTGCCCCGCGGTGAAGTCGGTCTGATCTTTGCGTCGATCGGTCGATCACTGGGCGTGATCGACGATATGATGTTTTCGGCCGTGGTCATCATGGTGGTTGTGACCACTTTCATCGCGCCACCGCTAATCAAGGCGCGATTTAAGGATTCGAATTGCAAATCGTGAGATCAACAAACCCGCAATGATTATCAGCGCCCATTCGCCCAGATGGAGAAATAAATGCTCGCCATTCGACACCGGCGCAGCCTGCTCGATGGCGTGTGTACCATGTGCCTGAACCAGGCCGGACAGAGTCAATAATGTGCCAGAGATGATGATCTGTTTAAGCTTTAACATTTCACTTTACCTTAATAATAATTGACTGTAGGAGCGGCCTTGGCCGCGAATTGTTCGCGAGCAAGCTCGCTCCTACATAAGCCTATCTCACCTTCACCTTGATCAATTCTTCGCCTTCCGGATCGGTAACATGTACCGCACAGGCAATACAGGGATCGAAACTGTGGATGGTGCGCAGAATTTCAATCGGCTGTTTTGGATCATACAGATTATGACCGGCCAATGCCGCTTCGTAAGGTCCGTCCTGCCCCTTGCCATCGCGCGGACCCGCATTCCAGGTGCTGGGCACCACTGCCTGGTAGTTGGCAATCTTCTCGTTCTCGATCACGATCCAGTGCGCCAGCGCACCGCGCGGAGCTTCCATGTAACCCACGCCCTGGGCACGCTTCGGCCATGAAGATGGCTCCCACAGGGTTTCATTGAAGGTCTTCACGTCACCGGCCTGGATGTTGGCCAGCAAGGCGTTATACCAGTCGCGCATAGCATCGACAATGATCTTGGTTTCCAGGGTGCGCGCCGCTGTTCGGCCCAGTGTCGAGAACAAGCCCTCCACCGGCAGCTCCAGCTTGTTCAGGGTCAGATGCACCAGGTCCTTGGTCTGCTCATGACCATTTGCGTACATCATCAACACGCGCGCCAGTGGCCCGACTTCCATCGGCTTGCCACGCCAGCGCGGCGATTTCAGCCAGGAATAGGCGCCGTCGACATCGAGGTAATCGTAGGGTGGTGTCGGACCGGTGTAATCGAACTCGGTTTCGCCGTCGTACGGATGCAGGCCCTTCTCGTTGCCGTCCTGGTACTTGTACCAGGAATGCGCCACGTACTCTTCAATCTGTTCGGCGTCGTTGAGATCGACCGGTTCGATATGCGACAGGTCGCGGTTCAGAATGGCGCCCGCGGGCACCAGGTTGGAATCCAGATCATCCAGACCGCTGGCCGGGAAGTCGCCATAGGTCATGAAATTGCCGACACCTTCGCCCTGGAACGCCCAGTCCTTGTAAAAGCCCGCAATTGCCAACGTATCCGGCAGGTAAACCTGGTTCACAAAGGCCGCCATTTCATCAATGATGTTGCTGACCTTCTGCAGGTTCACCATGTTGACGGAAGTGGCGCTGGCACCGCCGCGATACTGCGGACCTTTGCCCTTGCCCGGATGTTCCGGATCGACACTGATGGCACAGGGCACGCCGCCGACCAGGAAGTTCGGGTGTGGATTTTTGCCGCCGAAAATCGTATGCAGCCGCGCGACTTCTCGCTGCCATTGCAAGGCTTCCAGGTAATGCGCAACCGCCATCAGGTTCGCTTCCGGCGGCAGCTTGTAGGCCGGGTGTCCCCAGTAGCCATTGGCAAAAATACCCAGCTGGCCGTTATCGACAAAGCCTTTCAGCTTTTTCTTCACATCGGAAAAATAGCCCGGCGATGACTTGGCATAACCACTGATGGATTGCGCTAGCTCCGAGGTCGCCTTGGGGTCGGCACTCAGCGCAGATACCACATCAACCCAGTCCAGCGCATGCAGATGGTAAAAATGCATGACATGATCGTGGACATATTGCGCACCGATCATCAGGTTGCGAATAAGCTGTGCATTGGGCGGGATCTTGTAATTCAAGGCATCCTCGACCGAACGCACCGAAGCGAGACCGTGTACCAGCGTGCAAACGCCACAGATACGCTGCGCGAATGCCCAGGCATCGCGCGGGTCGCGATCGCGCAGGATAATCTCGATGCCGCGCACCATGGTGCCGGAACTGGAAGCGCGTTGGATTACACCGTTAACGTCAGTTTCGGCCTCGATGCGCAAATGCCCCTCGATGCGGGTGATAGGATCGACGACGACGCGTTGAGTGGTACTCATGGTCATGTTCCTTACTGGTTCTGATACTGTTCCAGGAGACGGTACTGATGATCGACTTCACGATTGGTCGTACCCTCACCGCTCGAAATCGTTTCGCAGGTGCGCGCCATTCGCGCCTGCATGGCCGCATCCCAGGCCAGGTTGGCCTGTTTGGACGCGGGCGCCACGCAGGCCATGGCCGCATTGGCGACAAAGTGACCCGCCTGTATTGCCCAGTCCGTTTCCTTGCCACACTGGGTATAGCTTTCCACGCTGGCGGTTCTGGCCGCCTGGTACAGGGCCGCCAGTTCGATATCCGATATATCGGGGCGCCTGGCCGCGCTCACCGCGCCCGCGACACGCGCGTCATCGCACAAGGCAATCACACTGTCGGTAAAACTCACCGCGAGCGCGCGTTGCTGATCGACGGACAATGCATTCAATGCATTCTTGAAATCTACATCATTCTGGATGGCCATCCCCTAATCCTCCGCTTCCACAAGATGCTCGGCAAGCGTCTCCGTCAGTCCAACGACAGGTATATCCAGCTGGTAATGCTCCAGTCCTTCTTCCATGACGATGCGACAGTTGGCACAGGCGGTCACCAGGGTTTCAGCGCCGGTCTTTTCCAGCTGGCGTTTCTTGACCTGGAAGGCCTGCAGACGCAGTTCCTCGGCATCTTCGTTGGCGCTGACGCCACCACCACCGCCACAGCACCAGTTGTACTTGGCCGGATCATCCATTTCGACAAAATCCTTTGCCACCATGTTGAGCAAGCTGCGTGGCTGCTCCATCACGCCACCCCGGCGAACCAGCTGGCAGGGATCGTGGAAGGTTACCCGGGCTTCCTCGAAGCCCTCGGTCTTCAACAGCCCCTGTTCACGAAAACCGTCCAGCACTTCCAGGATGTGCAACACCTCGAAGCTAAACGGCCGCCCGACCAGGTTGGCGCCATCCCAGCGCAGCGCGGTATAGGCATGACCACACTCGGGACTGATGACGGTCTTGACCTTGAGTCGTTCCGCGCCTTCCACGATGCGGTTTACGAGCACCTTGGCGATATCGCCAACACCAATCTGAATACCTGAATTAGTGGCTTCAAAGGCAGTCGAACAGAGGGTCCAGGTCTTGCCCGCCTGCTTCATGATCTTCGCAATCGCACCCAGGTATTCCGGGAAGTTGATAATTTCCATGGAGGACAGCAGCACCATGTATTCAGCGCCTTCCCTGTCCAGCGGGATCTCGATCCCGGTGTCTTCCTGCACGTGTTTCATCTGCGCCTGCACCGCGGGCAAACGGATACCCATGGGGCTACCGATTTCAACCGCGCGCGTGGTCGCGCCGATCAAACCTTCCGGCGCATGCCCGGACACGGCCATGCCCTCACGGAATTTTCGAATCATATAGACGAGGTCGTTACCCACCGGGCATACCAGGGAACAGCGGGCGCACAGTGTGCAACTGTTGTAGACCAGTTCCTGCCACTCCTCCAGTTCGTCGTCGGTCACCGGCTTGGATAAACCCACCATCTTCGCCAACTTGCCCAGCAGCGTATATTCCTGGGTGTAAATCCGCCGCAGGGGCTCCAGCTTGTGAATCGGCGTGTATTTCGGGTCGCCGGTTTCGGTATAAAACAGACAGGCTTCCGCGCATAGTCCGCAATGCACGCAGCTGTTGAAATAACTTGCAATGGGCGCATCAATCATTTCCTTCAGAACATTGACGCCCTTGTCCAGTGAAGCGCTCATACGGACACTCCTTTATGTGCATTGGCATTGCCGTTGTACCAGCGCGACATGAATGCCGTGAATACGTGGAACAGCTTGGTAAAGGGCAACACCACCAGCAACAGCTCCACGCTGAGAATGTGCAACGCCAGCATGGTGGTATAAGGCAGCAGCAAGTGTTTCACGGCCAGGTAACCGGTCAATATCGGCAGAAAGGTCACGGCCCAGGTGAAGTAATCCTCGAAAGTGGACAGGTAACGCTTGACCGGCTTGTTAATCCGGTCGACCAGCACCAGCACCATCGCCGCCAGCGTAATCACTGTCACCAGGTCAATAAGCTGCGAGGGCAAGGCCGGCCATGACAGGCCGATCAGGCTTTCAATCAGCTTGATGTGTTGCGCGTAGAAAAACACAATCAGCGCGAGTCCCACATGAAACACATAGCCACCGATATAACTGATGGGGGAACGTTTCAGCATGCCTGGAGGTGCCACGGAGCGACGCGCAATCGTATGCCAGCCGGAAGCACCGGGCTTGTGGCGTGGCGCGGAAAGATCCTTTTTGCGTCCGAGGCTGATGATCTCGATCAAACGCCAGAGCGTTCCCAGCAGGAAAACGGCGACGGCGATATCGAGGCCGGGACCTCGTGCCCAATTGAGCAGTGCTATCTCGTTCATGTCATTTCTCCAGATCTTTCAGTGTCGCGGTTTCGTGTTGCGACTTGGCCGCGTTTTTCTTTGCCCGATTCGCAATGGAAGCACCGACACCGATCGCGGCTCCCGCTACAACTGCACCGGCCGCCAGGTCGAGTGGCTCGGTCGGCTGCGACAACGCCTTATAGAAACTGCCCGCATCCCAGAAAGAAGGTTCGGAACAACCGATGCAACCGTGGCCGGCTTCAATGGGGAAACTGGTGCCCTGGTTCCACTTGGTCGTGGCGCAGGCATTAAAGGTCGTTGGTCCCTTGCAACCCAGCTCGAACAGACACCAGCCCTTACGCGCGCCTTCATCATCGAAAGTCTTGGCGAACTTGCCCTGGTCATAGAAGGGACGGCGATAGCAACGGTCATGAATGGAATCGCCAAAGAACACCTTCGGTCGGCCGAGTTTGTCGAGCTCGGGCACGCCAAAGGTCAGGTAATGCGCCAGCACCCCGGCGATGACTGAAGGGATTGGCGGACAGCCCGGCACATTGATCAGCGGTTTGCGCGCGATCAGTCCCTCGTCCATCAGCTCCTGAACGCTCTTTGCCTGGGTGGGGTTCGGCTTGGCCGCCGGTAATCCGCCAAACGCCGCGCAGGTACCAATCGACACCACGGCCGAGGCGTTTTCGACCGTTTCCTGCAACATCTGCAAATTGGTAATACCGGCAATGGTGGAATGCAGACCACCGGCCAGCGTGGGAATGGAACCATCCACCAGCACCAGATGCCCGCCCATGGTCATCGCATGTTCGCGCGCTTCCTCGGCCGCGTGTCCGGCCGCCGCCTGCAGAGTGTGGTGATAATCCAGCGAGATAAAATCAAAAATAAGCTGCTCCACGCTGGGCGAATCGGCGCGGGTCAAAGATTCGGTACAGCCAGTGCATTCCTGGAATGACAACCAGATCACCGACGGCCGCAGGGTCTTGCCCAGGGTTTCGGCTATCGCGGCGGCGGCACCGGGTGGCAGGGCCATCATCGAGGCCGTGGCCGCGCAGAATTTCATAAATCCACGGCGGGTTATGCCGCGACTCGCCAATGCTTCATACAAGGTAATGTTCTTGGCCATCATTCACCCTCATTGTTGGTGATCAGCCCGGCTAGCAGGGAACGACTTTCGCTCAGGTTTTCAACGGGCGTGAACAGAATGTCGGGACACAGCGTCACCATCAGCAATTCCGCAATCGTCTGGTATTCGGCATTGCGATGTTCCACAAACCAGACACCCGGTACACGCGTTTCGTTAATCGAACTGGGGCCGAATGCCTGCAGGCTGGCCTGTATTTCACCCTGCCCCAGTGTTGCTTTGAGATGTTCAATTTCCGGTTGGCTTAACAGGGCGCGGAGATCGATACTGGTGGACTCACCCGTTTTCTTCAGCCGTTCGACATGCTGTATAAGCTCGGTTAGCAAGGCATCGATTGCCGGGGTTGCGCCAGCAAGCGCATCGGCTGTCACAATCGCGATATCCGCCAGGCCACTCATGCCGTCCACTCTGCCACCAACCGTTCGATGTGCTGACAGGCTGTAGGAATCGCTTCCTTCACCGCCGCCGTCGGCTCATCGCCCCAGTCAAGGCTGTCCGGTTGAATTGCCACCAGCGCGCGTCGACTCGGCCAGCGTTCGTTCAATCGCGCAATCGCCATCAGGTCCATCAGGCCGACTTCATGCACGCTGCGCTTGCGATTACCCAGCACAAATGCATCCATGGCATCGTTTTCAAAGCAGGCTACTGTACCAGGCGGTTGTTTCAGTTCAGTGGCATCGACAATGATGAGTTGATCCGCATCTTCGATGTAATGGGCAAGAGTGAAACTCAGCGTACCGCCGTCGATCAGTTCATATTGATCGGCTGAATTGCCTGACTGCAGCGCTTGAATGACATAAACACCAATGCCTTCATCCTGTAGCAAGGTATTACCCAAACCTAAAACCCGAGTCTTCATTGATTGCGGCTTCTTATGCATTTCACTCTGCACTCAATTATTAACCCCCTTGCACAAAATGCAATATTATCGAATTGATCTTTGTCAATTCCGCGTCCGATGTGAAAGCGGTGAGCTATTCCCCTACTTTTAATAATGACAAAGTCATCGCATCAATACCTCTTGATACAAATCAATCCCATTCGTCGATCTGTGTAGACGAACCCTCTGTTTTTTATATACTGACTTGCAGTGGCTACGACGGGAAAGGCATATGTGTCTGGGTATACCCATGGAAATACAGTCCATCGATGGATTTATTGCGCACTGTTCCGCAAAAGGCATCGAACGTGACGTAAATCTGTTCATGATGCAGGGCGAGCCTTTAAATCCGGGTGACTACGTCATGGTGCATGTGGGTTATGCCATTCAGAAAATGACAGAACAGGAAGCTCGCAGCGCCTGGGAACTGTATGACGAAATGTTTGAACGGATGGAGAACGCGCTCGATGCATGAGCTCTCGGTCTGTCTCAGCATGCTGGACCAGGTACGCGATATCGCACGCGAACGCGACGCCCGGCAGGTCTCGAAAATCATTGTGCAGATAGGTCCATTATCCGGTATCGAACCGGCACTGCTGGCCCAGGCTTTCCCCATCGCCAGTGCCGGAACCGTCGCCGAACAGGCAGAACTGATCCTGGAGCATTCGGCCTTGCGCGTACGCTGTCTTGAATGCGACAAGGAATCGGAAACACAAACCAATAACCTGCTCTGCCCGGCGTGCGGCAGTAATAACACCCAGTTAATCAGCGGCGACGAATTGATGCTGGCGCGGGTGGAACTCATCACCGGCGCAGAGGAAACTCAAACGCCACCCGAAACCACTTTCCATTAAGGAGGAGGCAGCCATGTGTGACACCTGCGGTTGCAATATCACGCCCGGCAACCAGCACCTGGTCGAAGCTGGCGGCAAGCTCAGTCATACCCGCGACGGTCACGAAAGCGTGGAAGTGCTGAAAAACCTGCTGGCGGAAAACGATCACACGGCGGAACATAACCGCGCGCATTTCGATCGCCACCGGGTCCTTGCCATCAACCTGATGTCATCCCCCGGTTCCGGTAAAACCGCGTTACTCGAAGCAACAATCGCCGCGCTGAAAGACCAGCTCAACATTGCCGTCATCGAGGGCGACCTGGAAACCGAGAACGACGCCGCGCGTATCCGCGCCCAGGGGGTACCCGCGATCCAGATCACCACGGGAACCGCCTGCCATCTCGACGCCCACATGGTTCACAAGGCCCTGCACCAGCTGGACTTGCACAACATCGATATCCTGTTCATCGAGAACGTCGGCAACCTGGTTTGTCCGGCGAGCTTCGACCTCGGTCACCATTGCAATGTCACCCTGCTGTCCGTCACCGAAGGTGACGACAAACCCGCCAAGTACCCGGTGATGTTTCGCGCTGCGGATGTGATGGTGATCAGCAAGGCCGATCTGCTGGCCGTACTGGATGACTTTTCACCCGACAAGGCCATCACGCATTTATCCGAACTCGCCAACCCAGCACCCAGTTTCATCCTCTCCGCCAGCAACGGCCAGGGGATGCAGGACTGGCTGGACTGGTTAACCAGCGAAGTCACCCGGCACAAGCAACGCTGCGCCGCTTTCAAGACCCTGCGCCCTGCCATTCAGCCGGAAGGCGCCGCCTTGCATCATCATTCGACTTCCTGATGAGTCTGAACGCCAAAGACTGGTTGAAACAGATTCGAGCCATCGCGCCCGAACAGCCCATTCGCATTATGAATGTCTGCGGTGGACATGAACGCTCCATTACCCATGCCGGGTTGCGGGGCGCGTTACCGGATAATATTGAATTGATTCCGGGCCCCGGCTGCCCGGTCTGTATCTGTCCCGAGGAAGATATCTACCAGGCGATACAACTGGCGGTGCATGAAGACATCACACTGGTGGCCTTCGGCGACATGCTGCGAGTACCCGTCAATGTACCCAAGGGCGAGCTTCGTTCCCTGGAACAGGCCAAAGCCGCCGGCGCCGACATCAAACCCATCGCGTCGCCGGTTGAAGCGCGCCACATTGCCGAACAACAGGACAAGCCAGTGGTGTTTTTTGCCGCCGGTTTTGAAACCACCACGGCACCCGTTGCCGCGCTGCTGGCGGAAGGCGTGCCCGACAACCTGTTTATCCTGTTATCGGGCCGACTTACCTGGCCCGCGGTCGCCATGCTGCTCAATGCCGAAACACCCGGTTTCGATGCGCTGGTTGCGCCGGGTCATGTCAGTACCGTGATGGGGCCGGAAGAATGGGAATTCGTGATCGAGCAACATCAGCTGCCCGCGGCCGTGGCGGGCTTTACGCCGGAATCCCTGCTGGCAGCCTTTTATTCAGTGCTCAAGCAACAACAGGAAAACCGGCGTTTCCTCGATAACTGTTATGCCGAAGTGGTTCGTCCCGGTGGCAATCGCGCTGCCAGGGCATTAATGGAACAGGTACTGGAAATCACCGACGCCAACTGGCGCGGTATCGGCAGCATCCCTCAATCAGGATACCAACTAAGACCGGCCTTCGCCGGACAGGATGCCCGCAAACAGTTTAAAGATTATGCCGATCCCGCGCGCCGCCGCAGCGGCGAAATGCCGCCCGGCTGTGACTGCGCACGCGTGGTTCTGGGCAAGATTTATCCCGATGAATGCAGGCTGTTTGGCACTGGCTGCACACCGCGCAATCCAATCGGGCCCTGCATGGTGTCCGATGAAGGCGCCTGCCGCATCTGGTGGAGTGGCGGCGTACGTAAACGCAAGGCCGCCCTATCCGCCTGATCAAACGTCTTTGGGTGGCCTCGGCGCCAGACGCGAATCCTGCTGGCATTCAATGAAGATGCGATAAGGACACTTGTTGCAGATATTCTTATCCAGCTTCTGGTAAATACCGCGCAAGGCCGCACCCTTGGTTTGGAAAATGTTGCGGCCGCCGGTCGCTTCCAGGCAACCATAACGCTCCAGCGCATCCCACAAACCCTGTTTCACATTGATCAGGTACATGCCGCCACCGTTATCGCGGCGTTTTTTCGCTTCCGTGGCCAATGCATCCGCACCCTGCATATCCACGAAGTTGATACCCTGCGCGACCACCGCCAGATGCTTCTGTTCCGGTGACAGCATTCGCAACCGGTCGAATGTCTGTTCAACATGATTGACCGAGCCGAAGAATATATTGCCGTCGATACGCAAAATCTTCAGCTGTGGACATTCCGGCAAGTCCGGGTCTGTATTGAAAGAACGTTTAGGCAAGCGCGGATCCGGCACACGCCCTATTATCGCCGGCTTGGATACCTTCTCAAGGTACAACAACAGGGACATGATGACGCCCGCGAATATCGCCAGTTCGAGTTCCAGGAACAGGGCACCGAAGAAGGTAATACCCAGCACCATGGTTTCGCGGTGGCTGCTCTTCAGAATATGCTTGATCTCTTTGAAGTCGATCAGCCCCCAGGCCACCATGAAGAGTATCCCGGCCATCGCGGCATTGGGCAGATACGCCGCCAGCGGCGCAACCAGCACCACCAGTATCATCAGCAATAACCCGGCAAGCACGGCGGCCAGTGGCGTTTTTGCACCGGCCTGGAAGTTCAGCGCGGAACGATTGAAGGAACCGGTTGCCACGTAGCCGGAAAAGAACGAGCCGAAGATATTGGACAAACCCTGGCCGATGAATTCCTGGTTTCCGTCGATGCGCTGTCCGCTCCGCGAGCCGATGGAGCGAGCAATCGAGATCGCCTCTGTCAGGGCAAACAGGCTTAGCGCGAAGGCCGCGGTACTCAGATCCTTGATCGTATTGGCTGTGAAATCGGGCGATGAAAGCGGTGGCAGCGATGCCGGCAACGCACCGATCGTGACGATACCGGTGACATCCTGACCGAACATACGGTTCAGTCCATAGGCCAGCAAACTTCCCACCAGCATGGCCGCGATCAGGTGCGGGATAGCCGGAACAAACCGTTTCACCAATATCCCGCTGACCAGCGTGGCCATACCTACCGCCAGCACAAAGCCATTGATATCCCCGATCTGCTGGGAAAACTGCACCAGAATATCCGTCAGGTGACCGCCGCGTTCGATTTCGACTCCAAAAAAATGTTTCAACTGCTTGGCGCCGATCAGCAAGGCCGCACCGGCGGTGAATCCAACGACCACTGAATGGGAAATAAAATTAACCAGTGCGCCCATGCGCGCCAGACCCATCACCAACTGGATAATCCCGACCATGAACGTCAGTGTTAATGCCAGCACGACATAGTGCGAGGAAGCAGGCTCGGCATATACGCTCAGGGAAGACAGCATGACGATGGAAGCCGCCGTGGTCGGGCCGGATACCAGGTGCCGCGAGGACCCGAACAGGGCGGCAATGATTGCCGGGATCATGCCCGCGTATAAACCATACTCGGGAGGCATGCCGGCAATGGTGGCAAACGCCACGCCCTGAGGCAGCACCACAACGGCGCCGGTCAGACCTGCGATCAGGTCAGCTTTGAAATCTCGGGAATTTGTTTGCGGCAGCCAGGCCAAAAAGGGCAAGAAACGAAGCCAAATATTAGAATCAAGCCGATGCGGCATAGGGCAACCTACTCCTGAATAGACGAATTTACGGATGGGAACAGGCAGACAGGCGCTGCCTGAGCCGGACATTCTAGCACGAATGCGCGTGTAAAGTTCGTCGGATGTCTAATTTTCCGGCAAGCCTCAAATCAGGGAATCATCCTGAAGACGGTTCTAGCGATGGGAAAATCGTAAGGAATGAAAAAGCCCCGCTAAGCGGGGCTTTCGGACCTTATCGCCAGGAGCAGGTGGCGACAGGAAAATTTGGTAGCGGGGGTAGGATTTGAACCTACGACCTTCGGGTTATGAGCCCGACGAGCTGCCAGACTGCTCCACCCCGCATCAGAGGTTGGGCATTCTATAGAGGCGGCCAGCGCTTTGCAAGCCTGCCTTGTCTTGGTCACAATCAACCCTTTATTCATGAGTCACTGCAACGTTATGAGTCACTGCAACGTTTCCCGCTTTCGTCCGGACTGCACCAGCGAGGCATGATGCTCCACCATCAACCAGCCGCTGGCAAACTTCTGATAAACGTTGGTTGCCAGCACCACGGCCGCTAATTCATCACCGCTATAAATTTCTTCCGTGACGATATGCACTGCCAGCTCCGTGGAATGACTGCGCTTGGCAACCTTGAAACGAATTTGCGGGCGCTGCGCGTTGGCAAAAATATGCGCCCAGCTACGGCTTACCTCGGTATGCCCTACTACCGCGCCGGAACCCGGATGCACGCAAACGACATCGCCATCCGCCCATAACGCGGCCATCACCTCGGCATCGCAGAAGCCGAAGGCTTCATAGAAAACCGCTTCGACTTCATCCGGTGTTTGATAGGTTATTTTCATCGTCGGGACATCAGATTACGCGTTCGTTTCCACCGTCTACCGGTATTTGCGCGGCCGTGGTGTTGTTAAACAATGGACCGCATAACTCAGCGGCAAGTTCCGCCACGTCCCGGCTGGTGACTTCCTGCTTCAACAGGTTGCGGGTTTTGTATTCAGTCACGCTCATTCCATAATGACTGGCGCGCGCCTGCAGCACCTCGTCCGTCCAGATGCCGGTATCGAACACTGCATCCGGATGCAGGGCATTAATCCGCATCCCCTCTTCGCCCCACTCCAGCGCGGCAATACGCATCAACTGAGTCAGCGCCGCCTTGGACGCGGAATAGGCTGCAGCGCCGGGGCCTGGCGCGACAACATTTTTGGAACCAATCACCACTGCCCGTCCCTTGTTCGGTGCCAGCTGTAACAAGGGATAGGCCAGTTGCATCAACAGCAGATTCGCATCCAGGTTCACCTGCATCACCTGTCGCCAAAGCGCGCTATCCAGCGCATCGATACGACAACCGCCCGGAAACATCCCGGCATTCAGCACCAGCATATCCAGACCGCCAAAGGCACAGACTGTTTGATCCAGTGCCTGTTCCAGTGCCGTTCTGTCGCTGACATCGCATTCAATACCAAGAAAAGCGGCACGGTTAAATAACCGCTTAATCGCGGGATTGATATCCAGACCCACGACTGCCGCGCCGCGGGACAGGAAAGCCTCAACACAGGCTTTGCCGATTCCGGACGCCGCCCCGGTGACCAGTACAACCTCACCCGTGAACATCGGCTTGCTGCCACTCTTGCGTAACTTGGCCTGTTCCAGGTCCCAGTATTCAACATCGAAAATATCCTTCGCCGGCAGGGCCTGGTAACCGCCCAGCATCTCGCTGCGAAGAATGATATCCATGGTGTGCTGATAGATATCCCGGACGATGCTGGCATCTTTGATGGTCTTGCCTGCAGTGATCAAACCAAGCTCGGCATCCAGTATCACGCGGGGTACGGGATCCAGCATGGTAAATTTTTTCCCGGATTGCTGGCTGTGCGTTTCAAAATACGCCTGGTAATCCTTCGTATATTGATTGAAATCCTGTCCCAGACAGGGGACTCGCTTGGTACGAATCACATGATCGGGCGTGGCCGGTCCCTGCCGGGCAATCGTATCCAGGTCTTGCCGTGTACAGAACGACAACGCCTGCGCATCGCGCGTTACCTGTAGCAGCATGGCCTGCTCGGCCAGTGTCGACAGTGAATGACGCGCGCGAGCAACTTTTAGTCGATCGATGGGCGCTGCCTCGGCGGCCGGACAGGTAAGCTCCCAGGCATTTTTGGCCTTGAGGTAATCTTCAGCCTGGCTGACCAGGGCAATCATCCGGTCGTAGGATTCTTTTGCCGTACCACCGAAGGAAAAGATGCCATGATTCATCAGCACCATGCCGAGCGTCCGAGGCCCTGCTTCGCGCTGGAACATTTCATGGCAGACGCGGGCCAGATCAAAGCCCGGCATCACATAGGGAATCAGGACCACCGTATCGCCGTAGATTTCGCGGATACGCTCCGCGCCATTCGCCGTATTGGTAATGGTCACTACCGCATCGGCATGAGTATGGTCGACATATTTGTACGGCAATATGGCATGCAGAATCGCTTCAACGGAAGGTGTTGGCGCCTGCGCATTGGTCATATGGGTACGCAATTCATTGACCATTTCCGGATCGGACAATCGTTCCAGTCCCGCCAGGCGCACCAGGTGATTCATTCGCACCGGTGCAAACCCCGGCGCTTCGATATCGATCAGGTCCCAGCCGCTGCCTTTGACATACAGAATATCTTCCGGCTCACCCAGGATGGAGGTTTCCTGAATCTTGACCGAGGTATTGCCACCGCCATGCAACACCAGTGATGCATCGCGTCCAAGCAGGCGGGAGCTCTAGACCCGCTGTTGAAGATCGCCGGGATACTGACTGGCTTCGGTTTCATTCCACAAATTTCGCATGCGCAGGCTTCTGTCGGTTCAAAAGCCGTCATTCTTTCATATCTGCCCCCTGCTCTGCCACGGCCGGGCGTCAACCGGAAATTCTCACCCGCGTGACCACTCCGCGCGCGGGATCCAGCGGATCAATTTCAACGATCTCCGCACGCGCCTGCAACCCCAGCCGCCAGGCCTCGCGCACCTGCTGCCCTCCCGCAAATTCCGGCAGAAAACCCAGCATTTCTCCGTCAAGTGCGACCCAGACCCGCTCGTGCCCGGAAATCATGCGTTGGTCTTTTACCAGCGTCAGGGATTGGCCGGGTTGCAGTCGATCGACCCAGTGCAGGTCATAACCGAGGCGCTGGCTGATACCGGCAACGTGCGTTTGAAATTCCTGCTGCGGGGCTGAGGCAAGCCGGATCAATGCAGACATAGCCAGCAAGGTTGCGACCAGGGAAACGGCTATGGGAATAGACAGATAAACGCGATTATTCATGATGAATCCCTCCTGTTTGATTGACAGAAAGGATAAACACCCGGGTGGCTCACAGGATGAGCCACCTGAAAATCAGCGATAGATTTCCAGCGCGGCCCGCAGCGACTGTTTGAGCCGTTGTCTCAATGATTCCGGCTTGATGACTTCAACATGTTCGCCATGGCGCAGAATATCCATGATCAACTCGCGGTCATCGCTGTAGGGAAAAGTCAGTTGATAGCGGCCATCCGGCAGAAATTCGGCTTGTTGTTGCGGATGCCAGGTTTCAGCCGCTACCCAGCGCGCGCGTTCAGCGCTGAAACGCAGGCAGGCGGTTTGCGTGCCGGCACCGGCAAAGATGCCATAACCGGCAGCAACTGCCTTATCCAGCTGTTCATCACTCACCGCTTGCGCCGGCGTTTCAGTTACATCCGCCTGCGCAATACTATCCAGGCTGAAGCTGCGAATTGCCTTGCGCAAATGGCACCAGCTATCCAGGTACCAGTTATTGCGGTAATACACCAGGCGTTGCGGTGATACCTCGCGTTGCGTGGTTTCATCACGGCCACGGTTATAGTGGGTGATCGTCAAACGGCAACGGCGCAACAGGGCCTGGGTAACCGCAGTAAAGCAGGCCGGCTCAATGGCGCGCGCACCGGCATCGAGGATACGGATACGCTGCTTAACTTCGTCCGCCGTGGACTCCCCTGTCTGGGCCAGTAACTCCCTGACCCTGTTTTTCAGCGGTTCGATATGGGGCGAAAGCAGACCGGGTTGAAGATTTTCCAGAAGGTGCTCGGTGGTCAGCAAGGCATAAACCTCGCTTGCGTTGAACCATAGACCAGGCAGAGCGAATTGTTCATCCGCGTTGTTCAGACGATAACCGCCACTGGCGGGATCATATTCGATTGGCGCATGAAAGCGGTCACGCAGATATTCCAGGTCGCGCTTGAAGGTAGCCAGTGAAATTTCCAGATCTTCAAGAAACTGATCGCGTGTAACGGAACGCCGGTTTTCGAGCAGCTGGATAATACGGTAAAAACGTTCAGTCTGATTCAATCAAGCAATTCCCTGACGCGCTGAACCAGCGTTGCGGACTTAACCGGTTTACGCAAAATTGCCTTGCGCAAATCAGTGTCAGTCTCCTGCAACTGCTTATCGTCAGTAAAGCCGCTGACCAGCTGAATCTTGATGTCTGGATAATGACTGGAGATATAACTGGCCAGCTCGAAGCCGTTCATTTCCGGCATGATGACGTCCGAAATAACCAGATCAAATGATTGCTCTTTCAGGCGCTCAATCGCCTGCCGTGCATCACCGGCGGTTACCACCCGATAACCCTCGTCTTCCAGCAATTCTTCTGCGAGCGCGAGTAAAGCGGGTTCGTCATCCACCACCAGAATACTGCCCTGCGCAGTGGCGGTGGCAGGTGGGACATCCGTGGCCGGAGAGTCGGACTCGGCCTCATTGTCTCTGGAACGCGGGAAATACAGGGTAAAATCCGAACCGGCGCCGCTATCGGAAGATACTTTGATAGCACCGTGACTACGTTGCACGAACCCATAAACCTGGGTAAGACCAAGGCCGGTGCCACCCTCGCCCTTGGTTGAATAGAATGGATCGAAGATATGCTCACGGGTGGCTTCGTCCATCCCGCAACCCGTGTCGATAATAGAAAAGGACACGTAATCGCCGGGCGAAAGATTCAATTGCCGCGCTTGCGCGGTATCCAATACCACATTCCGGGTTTTAAATTTAATATAGCCAGAACCATCAATCGAGTGCATAGCGTTGATCGACATATTCAACGCGGCGTCATCGAAATCATGCCGGTCCAGTTCAACTGACCACAGCCTCTCCTCCAGGTCAAACACCAGGTCAATGCGCGCGGTGAGGGTTTTCTCCAGCATGTGTTGCTGATCCATTAGCAACTCATTGATATCCACAACCGACGAGTCCGGCGAGGATGCCCGCGAGAATGACAGTAATTTTTTGGTCAGCTTGGCGCCGCGTTCCCCGGCATTTTTGATCTCCGTGGCATAGTTCTGCAGTTTTGGATTTTCATTGAGCATATTGCCGAGCAAATCCGAATAGCCAAGAATGATCCCCAGAATATTGTTAAAGTCGTGTGCCACACCGCCGGTAAGCTTGCCGAGGGCGTCCATTTTCTGGGTGCGGCGCAACATCTCTTCCTGGTTCTTGATAAGGGTCATATCCATGCAGGAGCCGACAAACCGCCGTTTACCATTGCTTGCCCTGGGTAGCTCCGCTATTGAAAGGCGCATGGGGAATAGTTCGCCGTTCTTGCGCTTACCCTCCACATTACGACCAAGTCCGATCAGCTTCGCCTGCCCTGTGGTGAGGTAATGATCCAGGTACTGGTCATGATGCCGCGCGAATTCATCCGGCATGAGTTTCTTTACATCCTGCCCAATGATCTCGATATTGGCGTAGCCGAACATTTTTTCCGCGGCTTTATTAAAGGTGAGAATCACGCCCGTTTCATCGATGGAAACAACCGAATCCACCATGGAATCCAGTACCTGGCGCTGTTCATACTCTTTTTCTCGGAGCCTGCGATCCGATGACACCCGTTCAAGCTCCGCCTTGGCACGGGATGCAAAAATCGTCAGGATCTCCGTCGCCTTGGCGCGCTGGGTAAAGGGCTTGCTATCCAGTAACACAATCAACCCAAGCACATTGCCGCCAGCGTCGATCAACGGCACGCCGGCATAACTTTCCACATTCATGTGCTTCAGATAATCGCTTTCCGGGAACAGGGTCTGCACATTGCTTTCATGTATGCATACCTCACCCGCCGCCACCTCCACGCAGGGCGAGCCCTCTAGCGGATATTCAATCGCCTTGCTGATTTCCCCATAATGACAAAAAGCCAGCGACCTTACCCA
Organism: Thiohalobacteraceae bacterium; assembly: GCA_041592335.1. Lineage (GTDB taxonomy): Bacteria > Pseudomonadota > Gammaproteobacteria > Thiohalobacterales > Thiohalobacteraceae > JBFHQE01. The sequence goes on from JBFHQE010000010.1 coordinate 64,103, forward strand.
GCCCGGCTTTTCCGCATGAGGAACGGCAACATAGGTATATTCAACCGAAAATAATTCCGCCAGCTTCACGGCCAGCTGCTCGAAAAAGTATTCGCCCGTACCGGCTGAAACACCCGCCGCGATATTTTTCAGTGCTTCTTCATGCTCGCGGCTTTCGCTGATATCCAGCATAAAGCCCTGCATCCGCACCGGGAAACCCCGCTTGAAAATTACCTTGAGTTCATTGCGAACCCACACCACTTTACCCTGGCGACTCACAATCCTGAATTCCATGGCATGGCTGTCTTTACTGCTGGCCGCCGCATGCAAGGCATCAAGCTGGGCCACATCCGCCCGATGAATATGCTGCTCAAGGAATCCCGGTTTAAACCATTCGTCCAGCGGAAAACCGAAGATATCTTCTGCCTGATGACCGATAAAGGTAAAAGCCCAGGTCTGCGGATCCATCTCCCAGGGTATCGCGGATGTGGATTCGATCAGGTTGCGGTAAAGAGAAAAAGCAGCAAGTTGCTCGTCCTTGGCAGCAATCAACTGCTCCTTGTTATGCTCAAGCGCATCCAGCATGGTATTGAACGATTGCGCCAGCTGGCCAACTTCATCATTTGCCTCTACCGATACGCGAAGCTTGTTCCCGACTTCGGATTCGATCAAATGCGCCGTGCGGGTAATCCTTTCCAGCGGACCGGAGATAATTCGCTGTAACCGACCCGCCATCAGCACTCCCAGGGCTACAGCTATCAACAGTGCGCCCATTACAAACAATGCCTGTTGTTTTACCTGCCGGTTAACCGTTGAAAGATCCGAACCGATCTGAACCCACCCCAGGACGTTTTCCTGGTGCAGAACCTCCTGCAAGAGGTGAACTCCATGATCATCGTACACAATGCCAGGCTCGAGCACTTTGCTCTGGCAATGCGCAAAATTTTCATCCACAAAGAATTCACCTAACAGGGTTCCATCGACTCGGTACAAACAGGCATGCGAAATATGCTGAATTGCCTTGAGTGAGACAAGATTATCCATCGCAAGTTGCTGATCATTGAAGGCAAGCGCGGCATCACTTCGACTACCGATCAACTCGGCAAGCGCCTGTAGTTCGTCGAGCAATTTCTTGTGCTGAAAATCTCGTTGCCAGAATAAATCCACCAGGCCGAATAACAGGACAATGACAAAAACAATACTGGTAATAATAAGGGTGAGTTTTTGCCGGATTTTTAACGAATGAAACCGTATCATTGCTTATCGCCAGCTGATGTCGCCTGTACCAGGGTAGAAGCTTCCAGTAGCTTGGCGCTAAAGGAAATACCCGCCGACTCGGCTGACTGACGGTTGATTAACATGTGGATTTTGCCATCCCGGTGCGCCAGTTCAATCATGCCTCCCTTGCGGGCAAAACCATGTTCACTGCTGACAGTCAGCATGCCCGGGCGATGCTGCCGAAAAACCGATTCCTGTAGTTCTGTCGGAACGGCTTTCTCCAGATAAGCGATATCGCATTGCCGGGCTGTATCCGCACTCAACGGCATGATGTGAATTTTTCTTTCCAACCTCTCTCTTTTCTCCAACGGCTTCAGTGCCGAAAAGATGGATGGATTATTCGCCACGCAAATGGTCAGCACAGGGATAGCGGGTGAACTGGCGTCAACAGACCAGCGGGTGAACTGGGAAATTTGATATAAAAATGCTGCCTTGATTTCAACTTCGCTGGACATCCTGTCCGCCGCAGTCGGACCAGACCCGGTCGAAGCGAGCAAAATAGCGAGAGTGAACGAAGTCAGTTTTCGCATGCGATGTCTTCAGGAAAACATCCTGTATACCTGTTATTTAATTATTCAAATGAGGAAATTTCGATCGAAATCGAAATAATCGCAACAACGCTATTTTATAGAATCAACCCGGAAGATAATAGTGAAAAAGACCAAAATCCGGAAAAATCCTGCCATTTAACCAGAGTAACCCGGCATCAGGCGGACTTGAGAACCTGGAACTGGGCCAGGGTGGTCTGAATGGTATCGATGGAAATTGGCTTGTAGAGGACGTCGTCGGCTCCCGCATCCAGCAGGGATCTCTTAATAAAATCATCGGCATGACCGGTTATGGCAATGATTTTGGTGGCGGTATAGCCTTCTTCTTTCTTGATGAAACGGCAGACATCGGCGCCGTTCATGCCCGGCATGGCGTAATCCAGAAACACCAGCTCTGGGTGGTATTTCTCCACCGCGAGCCCTGCCTGAAAGCCGTCCGCGGCCTCCAGTATCTCGCAATCCGACAGCAGGCTTTCAATGGCCTCAACCATGAATTTACGGAATGCAGTCTCGTCATCGACGACCAGAATGCGAACCATAGGCGATTCGCCGGAATGGCGCTTATTACGCTCCGACAGCAATTGTTCCACGTCATCCTTGGAAAATCGGCGGTGCCCACCGGGTGTCAAGGTCGACTTCAGCCAACCCTTATTGACCCAGGTCCTCACAGTGACAGGAGAAACGCCAAATTGCTTGGCGACTTCCGCCGGGGTCATCAACTCATCAGCAGTTGATCCGCTCATTATTTCGCTCCCAAAAGTTACCCTGCTATTTTATCGCTAAATCTCCTGCAAATGGAAACTGTCTGATATATCAGCGCATTAGCAATCGATAATAGCTTTTAAAGCGAAAATTTCGTTATTATCTTAAAGGCAGATTCAGTGTCCCCGGCTGTGGCGCAACCGGGCTTTTTTCAGGTGCCCCTTGAGATCGAAGCGATACACAAAACCGGGCAGCGCGAACACCATGAACAGGCTGACAGTCACGGCATAGAACTCCCAGTCCTGGGCATGCAGCTGCCCCATCGCTTTCTGTTCCAGTCCGAGCGCAACACCGCCCATAATGAAATACAGAATCAGCCATTCGAACAGGCAATGCCAGGCTGATTTCGCGCCCTCTTCCAGACGAATGAAGAACAGGAAGCGTTCATTAATCCAGGGAAGATTGGCGGCAATAAAGGCCACAATAATAAGAATAATGGAAGCAGTCGTCAGGCTCATGGCGACAGTCTACAGGATAAATTAGAGTAGTGGTTACAGGGTAATGGCATTCATACAGGCAGTCATGAGCATGCCAGGGAACAACCCCAGAACCAGCATCGCCAGTCCATTGATGCTCAGTGCAATCTGCATATCGGTACGACAGCTCAACGCTGTTTCGTCGGCCGGCTCATCGAAGTACATCAGCTTGATGACTCGCAGATAGTAGAAGGCGCCAATGACCGAGAACACCACGGCAACAATGGCCAGCCAGACCAGGTTCACATCAATGACAGCCTTGAGCACGGCCAGCTTGGCATAGAACCCCACCATCGGTGGCACGCCCGCCAGCGAGAACATCACCAGCAGCATCATGAAGGCAAACCAGGGACTGCGCTGGTTCAGGCCCTTTAAATCATCCAGCGTATCCGCCTCGAACCCCTTGCGACTCAGCAGAATGATGGTACCGAAACTGCCTGCCGCCATCACAGCATAAGTCAGCGCATAAAACATTGCCGAAGAATAACCTTCCGCCGTACCCGGAATGATGCCAAGCAGAATGAAACCGACATGGGAAATAGTTGAATAAGCCAGCATGCGCTTGAGGTTGGTCTGAGCAATGGCCACAACATTACCCAATGCAATGGAAAGCACGGCCAGGATAATCAGCATCCCGGACCAGTCGGCCTGAACCCCACCCAACGATTCCGCCAGCAAACGCATCGCCATCACGAATGCCGCGATCTTGGGCGCGGTGGCGATATACAGTGTGACGCTGGTCGGCGCGCCGTGATAGACGTCCGGAATCCACATATGGAATGGCACGGCACCGAACTTGAAGCCCAGCCCGATAACAATGAATGACAGGCCGAAGATCAGGCCAATCTCGAATTCTTCCTTGTTATTGATCGAGGCGGCAACTGCATCGATATCCAGCGAGCCGGTGGTGCCGTATATCATCGAAATACCGTAGAGCAACATGCCCGACGCCAGCGCGCCCAGTACAAAATATTTCATGGCCGCTTCGGATGCGACGGCCGAATCCCGGTTGAAAGCCACCATGGCATACAGCGACAAGGACAGCAGCTCCAGACCCAAATACAGCGACAACAGGCTATGCGCGGAGATCATGATCATCATGCCCAGCACGCCAAACAGGCCCAGCACGTAATACTCGCCCTTGAACAGATCGCGTTCCGTCAAATAAGGCCGTGAATACATGAACACCGCGATGACCACGATAAACACAAACGACTTGGCCAATGTCGACATCGGGTCCTGAACATAACTGCCGAACATGGTAATTACGGGCTGATCCGTTGCCGTGATATAGGTCAGCGCCAGACCACCGAACAGGGTGAAGAGCGACAGCGCATAACTCACAACGCGATCGCGTTGCTTGATGAACAGATCCAGGATAAGCACTACACAGGCCATGCTCAGCACGAAGATCTCGGCCAATAATGGTTGTAAATCCGGCATTACGATATTCATCAAGTCGATTCTCTACAATTTAGATACCGTGACATGCGCCAGTAGATTTTCAATCGTCGCATGCATCACATCCAGTAACGGCGCGGGCCATAACCCCAGCACCAGCACAGCCACCGCCAGTGTTCCGAGCACAAAAAACTCGCGGCCGTTCACATCCTGCAGCTTGGCAACATTGTCATTGGCGACTTCGCCAAACACCACCCGCTTGACCAGCCACAGGCTGTAGGCCGCGCCGAGGATCAGAGTCGTTGCCGCCAGGAAGGCATACCAGAAGTCCGCCTTGAAACTGGCCAGTACCACCATGAACTCGCCAATAAAACCGGACGTTCCCGGCAGGCCGGAGTTCGCCATGGCAAACAGCACCATGAAGCCACCAAAGACTGGCATGGTGTTGATCACGCCGCCGTAGTCCGCAATCTGGCGGCTGTGCATCCGGTCATACAACACACCGACACAGAGGAATAGCGCTCCGGAAATAAAGCCGTGCGAGATCATCTGCACCATGCCGCCTTCAAGACCCAGCACAGCACCCTGCGTGCCGCCGTTGTTCTGGATGATGCTAAAGATGAGGAAGAAACCCAGCGTCACGAAGCCCATGTGAGCGATGGACGAATAGGCAATCAGCTTCTTCATGTCCTGCTGAACAATAGCCACGAAACCGATATAGACCACCGCGATCAACGACAGGGTTATGACCAGCCAGTCCAGTTCCATGGCGGCATCCGGCGTGATCGGCAGACTGAAGCGCAGAAAACCATAACCGCCGATCTTCAGCATGATGGCCGCCAGGATCACGGAACCGCCGGTTGGCGCTTCCACGTGCGCGTCCGGCAACCAGGTATGCACCGGGAACATGGGTACCTTCACCGCAAACGCCAGCAGGAAGGCGAGGAAAATCAGGATCTGTTCGGTCATCCCCAGTTGCAGGGTGTGGTAATCCAGGATCGCCATGCTATCGCCCTGGAGATACATATAGACCAGTGCGATCAGCATGAAGACCGAGCCGAGGAAGGTATAGAGGAAGAACTTGATGGTCGCATAGACGCGCCGTGGCCCGCCCCAGACGCCGATGATCAGGAACATCGGGATCAGCATGCCTTCCCAGAATACATAGAACAGAATCGCGTCCAGCGCGGAGAACACACCGATCATCAGCCCTTCCATGATCAGGAAGGCCGCCATGTACTGGTGCGCCTTGAACTTGATCACTTCCCAGCCCGCAATCACTACCAGCACCGTGGTGAAAGTGGTCAGGATAATCAGCGGCATCGAGATACCATCGACACCCAGGTGATAATTAATATTGAATGCGGTAATCCAGGGCTGCAGCTCCTGGAACTGCATCGCTGCCGTCGAACTGTCAAACCAGCCCCACAAGGGGAGACTCAGCAGGAAGGTAATGACAGAGAAAATCAGCGCAATGGTGCGCGCACCCCAGGGTTCTCGATCACCCACAATCAGTGCCGCTATCCCGCCAAGGATAGGCACCCAGATCAGTAAACTTAACAAGGGCAGGTCTAGCATTTATTTTCCCTAATCATCCCCGAACCATTAGCGTAAAAACACGGTCCAGGAGACCAGCGCCAACAATCCCACAATCATCGCAAAGGCATAGTGATACAGATAACCGGTCTGGATATGACGCAGGATTGCCGCCCACCAGCCCACAACCCTGGCCGAACCATTCACGATTATCCCGTCGATCAACAGACGATCGCCCAGCTGCCACAGCGCAAAGCCAAGGCCACGCGTACCGCCGCCAAACACGGCATTATTGAAATCATCCGCGTAATACTTGTTGACCAGAATTCTGTAGATAAAACCGGCCTTCTGCTGCGCCTTATCCGCCCAGTGCGGGTTCTTCATATAGATCAACCAGGCGGCGAATACTCCCGCTGCGGCAAGGTAAACAGCCGGACCATGGAAGGCATGGGTAACGAACCCTACGGCACCATGATAGTTGGCGCTCAGTGTAGCGAGCGAATCATTCGCAGGCGCGACATAAATAATGTCCTTGAAGTAATCGCCGAAGACTACGGGATCGATCCAGTAACCGGCAAAGATTGATGGAATCGCCAGCAACACCAGCGGCACCCAGACCACCCAGGGCGTTTCGTGCAAGTGCTCGCGCGTGTGCTCATCCATGCGCGGTTTGCCGTGGAACACCAGGAAGTACATGCGGAAGCTGTATAGCGCCGTGATGAATACACCCAGCAGCACGGCTATATAGGCAAATCCGGCACCCGGCGTCTGCGAATGCTTCACCGCCTCGATGATGGTGTCCTTGGAGAAGAAACCGGAGAAGAAGGGTGTACCAATCAGTGCCAGCGAACCGATCAGCGAAGTGAGCCAGGTGATCGGCATGTATTTGCGCAGGCCACCCATGTTACGCATGTCCTGATCGTGATGCATGGCGATGATCACCGAACCCGCACCCAGGAACAGCAGCGCCTTGAAGAAGGCATGCGTCATTAAATGGAAAATACCAGCTGCATAGGCGGAAGCACCGAGCGCAACCGTCATGTAACCGAGTTGCGACAGGGTCGAATAGGCAACCACGCGCTTGATGTCGTGTTGCACCAGGCCGAGGAAGCCCATGAACAGCGCGGTAATGGCGCCGATGATCAATACGAAACTGAGCGCGGTGGTGGACAGCTCAAACAGCGGCGACATACGGGCCACCATGAAAATACCTGCAGTCACCATGGTCGCGGCATGGATCAGGGCCGAGATCGGTGTCGGGCCTTCCATGGAATCCGGCAACCACACATGCAATGGCACCTGTGCCGATTTACCCATGGCGCCAATGAACAGCAGAATACAAATAACCGTCATCAGCGACCAGCTGCTGTCACCCAGAATGCTGATCTGCAGATCGGACATGGCTGGCGCAGCCGCAAACACATCCCAGTAATCCAGGCTGTTGAAATAAGCCACGATGGCGGCGATACCAAGCAGGAAACCGAAGTCACCAACACGGTTGACCAGGAAAGCCTTCATGTTGGCAAAGATTGCCGTCGGGCGAACAGACCAGAAACCAATCAACAGGTATGAAACCAGGCCTACCGCTTCCCAGCCAAAGAACAGCTGCAGGAAGTTATTGGACATGACCAGCATCAGCATGGCGAAAGTGAATAATGCAATATAGCTGAAGAAGCGCTGGTAGCTGTTCTTACCGGCCAGGCTTTCCTTCGGCCAGTTATGCGCATCATCCGCCATGTAACCGATGGTGTAGATATGTACCATCAAGGAGACAAACGTCACCACGTTCATCATCAGGACGGTCAGCTTATCGACCAGGAACCCGACTTCGAAACGAATGCCGTCGGATACCATCCAGGTATAAACGGTGTCGTTATAGGCTGCCGCGCCATCGATGATGTGATGCTTCAGGCAGACCAGCGACAGCGCGAATGCCGTCGCCACGCCGAGAATCGTGACTGTGTGCGCGCCCTTGCGGCCAATGGCACCGCTGAACAGGCCGGCGATAATGGCGCCGAGCAATGGTGCAAGAGGGATAGCAAGATAGATGTATTCCATGCGCCCTACCCCTTCATGCTCTTGAGATCTTCGACATTGATGGTCTGCAGATTACGGAACAGCACCACCAGTATCGCCAGCCCGATGGCGGCTTCGGCCGCGGCCACCGTCAGGATAAAGAACACGAACACCTGCCCCGCGAGATCGTTCAGGAAATGCGAAAACGCCACGAAGTTCATATTGACCGCCAGCAGCATCAGTTCGATCGCCATCAGCAAAATGATGACGTTCTTCCGGTTAAGGAAGATTCCGGCCACACCCAGGCTGAACAGCACCGCGCCCAGCGCAAGATATTCGGCTAATGTGATCATGATTCAGCATCCATCTTTATCACCTTCAGACGGTCATTGCGCTTCACTTTGACCTGCTCCGCCGGATTCTGGTGACGTGTTTCAGGACGTTTGCGCATGGTCAGCGCAATCGCGGCAATAATGGCCACCAGCAGAATCACCGACGCAATTTCAAACGCGTAGACATACTCGGTATACAGCACGCGACCCAGCTCATGGGTATTGCTGTAATCCGCGCCATGACGTTCGGGTGCCGCAACCGATTTGAAGTGCTGATCGAGTACGACCAGCATCATCTCGAACACCATCAAACCCGCAATCGGTAATGCCACCGGTAAATACTGCGCGAAGCCTTCCTTGACCGGCGCCAGGTTGAGATCGAGCATCATGACGACGAACAGGAACAGCACCATGACCGCGCCGACGTAGACAAGCACCAGCGTTATGGCCAGAAACTCGGCTTCCATCAACATCCAGATCGCCGCCGAGGTAAAGAACGCCCAGACCAGGTTAAAGGCCGCATGCACCGGGTTGCGCACGGTGATTACCCGAAATGCGGCAAATACCAGCATGATGGAGAAGAAATAAAATATGGCCTTTTCAAAACTCATTATCGGTATCTCGCATCTGCCGCGCGATCCGCCGCAATCTGTTGTTCGTATTTATCCCCGATCGCCAGCAGCTTGTCCTTGGTCATAATCTGCTCGCCCCGGTTTTCAAAATGGTATTCAAAAATGCGCGTCTCAACGATGGAATCCACCGGACAGGATTCCTCGCAGAAGCCGCAGAAAATGCATTTGAACAAGTCAATATCGTAACGCGTGGTACGCCGGGTACCATCGTCGCGCGGCGCCGCTTCAATCGTGATCGCCAGCGCCGGACAAACCGCCTCGCACAGCTTGCAGGCAATGCAGCGCTCTTCACCGTTCGGATAACGACGCAGCGCATGCAGGCCACGGAAACGTGGCGATTGAGGCGTCTTCTCTTCCGGGTATTGCACCGTGATCTTGCGTGCAAACAGGTATCGACCGGTCAGCCGCAAGCCCTGGATCAGCTCCCAGAGCAGCAGACTTTTTACATAGTGTCTCAGCGTTTTAATCATCGTTCGCCTCTCGCTGTCGCACCTCAGTCAAACCAGGGGCCGACTTCGCACACAATGGCCAGGCCCACAACCAGTAACCAGATAATGGTAATCGGGATAAATACCTTCCAGCCCAGACGCATAATCTGGTCATAGCGATAACGCGGGAAGGTTGCCCGGAACCACAGGAAACAGAACATGAAAATCGACGTCTTGGCCAGGAACCAGATGATGCTTGGCGCGACCAGCATTTCGCCAAGCAAGGGTATTGAATCGATAAAGGGGATGCCCTGGAAAGGCGACAGCCAGCCACCCAGGAAGAACAACGCCGTCAATGCCGAAATCAGGATCATGTTGGCGTATTCCGCCAGGAAGAACACGGCGAAGGTCATGCCGGAATAGTCCACGTGGAAACCGGCGACGATTTCGGACTCACCCTCCGCCACGTCGAACGGCGCCCGGTTGGTTTCAGCCACTCCCGAGATGAAATACACCAGGAACAGGGGAAATAACGGGATCAGGAACCAGTGAATGATACTGCCGGACTGCGCCAGTACGATATCGTTCAGGTTCAGACTGCCGCCGGCCATCAACACCCCCACCAGCGCAAAACCCATGGCAATTTCATAAGCGACAATCTGTGCCGCGGAACGCATGGCGCCGAGGAAGGCGTACTTGGAGTTCGATGCCCAGCCGGCCATGATGACCCCGTAGACGCCCAGCGAAGTCAGCGCCAGGATGTACAGAAGTCCGGCGTCGATGTCGGCCAGCACCATGCCATCATCAAACGGGATGACGGCCCAGGCCGCGAGCGCCGGACCGATGGAAAGAATAGGGGCAATAACAAACAGGAAGCGGCTGGCATTGGTCGGGATAATGATTTCTTTCATTACCAGCTTCAACGCATCCGCGATCGGCTGACCCAGTCCCCAAAGACTATAACCAAAGAAGCCAACGCGATTCGGCCCGATACGGTTTTGCATAAAGCCGATAATCTTGCGTTCGGCGTACGTAAAATAAGCCACTGCTATCATCACGGGCATTACGATCGCCGTGATCTTCAACAGGATGAACATGATGTCGAGGATCATTTCCATAGCGCGCTACACCCAGCTCACTTTGACACTACCGAAGCTCTCGGTCAGTTCCGCCGTTTCGGCAAAACCAGCCGGAATCCAGATCGCGCCTTCCGGAATGGCTTCATCAGCCACAAAGGGTAATTTCACGTCCACACTGCCCTGCGTAATTTTGAGTTGCGTTGCCTGGGCAACATTCAAGCGTTGCAGATCCGCCGGATTAACACGAATGACGGCGTCTCCACCATCTGCGGCGTGTTGTAGCGCCTCGGCATGCCGCACCACCGCATCGACGCGGTAGGCAGGTATATCCGCGATTCGCTCCAGGCCTTCACCGACAGAGAAACTGCTGACAGTAGCGGCTTTCCAGCTATTCTGCGCGGTCACCTCTTCGACCTGGGTGCGCAGATCATTACGCACTTCCTCGGAACTGTCGTCATCGAAATCGTCCAGTGCCAGCAGGTTCGCCATCACGCGCACCAGCTTCCAGCCTGGACGGGCATCGCCCAGCGGATTCACCGAGCCGTTAAAACACTGGCGCACCCCTTCGATGTTCACAAAGGTACCGGATGTTTCGCTGTAGGGAGTGATCGGCAACAGGATATCCGCCACTTCACGCAAGGCAGGAGAGTCGTAAGCGTTGCAGGCAATCACCAGATCCGCCTGATTAAGTTGATTCTGCACCCAACCGGCATTGGCAAAATCCATATCCGGTTCGCAACCGAACAGAATATAAACCTTGCGTGGCGCGGCAAGCATATCCGTCACGGTCAGGCCAGCCTTGTCTCGTGGTGCTCCACCAATTCCGCGATGCGGCTGCACACCGGCAAGACAGGCGCCGGCAGCATTGGCGCCATCGGACAGATAGCCCACTGTGCACCGGGTGTTATCCGCCAGCCAGGCGGCAATGTTACGCAAGGCACTGGCTTGCGGATGCATGCTGGCACTCAGGCCCACCAGGATCGCGCCCTGCTCGGCGGCCACCAGTTTATCGGCCATGGACTTATGCACATCCGTGGCAGCGAGCGCGAGCGAAGCCAGGTCGTCCGGCAGGGTTTTACCTGTTTTTTCCGCAACCATCCTGGCAACGGCGGCCAACTCAGCCGTCAGTAACGAGGGCTTCCGGATGATCCGGTCGGATAGCGCAAAGTGGAAATCATAGTCGACCATATTGATCGCCATGATCTTCGCGCCTTTTAATGAAGCCTTGCGAATGCGGTGACCCAGGATCGGTTGTTCCTTGCGGACGTTACTGCCGATCAGCAGAACGGTATCCGTGGTTTCCAGTGATTCGATGCTGCGCCCCAGGTAAGGATAGGCGGGCAACGCGTCCTGGTCGGCAAAATCCGTCTGACGCAGTCGATAGTCGATATTGTGACAGCCTACTGCTTCGGCAAAACGATTCAGCAGGGCCATTTCTTCCAGTGTCGCGTTTGGCGAAACCAGAATACCCAGCTGATCACCCTGCCCCTTGACCTTGTCGGTTAACTGGGCCTTGAGTTCATTGAGGACATCTCCCCACTCGATGTCGTGCCACTTGTCTTTCACCTTGACCTGTGGCTCGAGCAAACGCCCAGACGCATTCAAACCCTGGTAGGCATAACGGTCACGGTCCGCCAACCAGACTTCGTTGATGGCTTCATTGTCTTTCGGCACAGCGCGCATCACCTTGCCGCGACGACTGTGCAGATAAATATTGGAACCCACGCAGTCATGCGCGGAGATTACTGCATGCTGGGTCAGCTCCCAGGCACGCGCCGTGAAGCGATAAGGCTTGGAGGTTAAGGCGCCTACCGGACAGACGTCGATAACATTGCCGGACATCTCGGAGCCAATGGCATTTTCAACATATGTGCCGATCTCGACATTCTCGCCACGCCCCATACCACCCAGCTCCTTAAAGCCGGCGATATTTTCCAGGAAACGTACGCAGCGCGTGCAATGAATACAACGCGTCATGTCGGTCGCGATTAACGAACCCAGGTTCTTGTCTTTGACGACGCGTTTCTTTTCGACAAAACGCGATACATCGCGACCGTAACCGAGTGCGACGTCCTGCAGCTCGCATTCACCGCCCTGGTCGCAGATCGGACAATCCAGCGGGTGATTGATCAGCAGGAATTCCATCACCGATTTCTGCGCATCTTTCGCATACTCGGAATCGGTCCATACCTTCATGCCATCGGCAACCGGCGTTGCGCAGGCCGGCAATGGTTTGGGTGCCATGCGGCCCCCCATCTCGACCTGCACCAAGCACATGCGGCAGTTAGCCGCGATGGGCAACTTGCTGTGATAACAGAAGCGCGGCACCGTAATGTGATGCTCATCGGTGATTTCGATGATCATCTGATTCTTGCGCGCGGTATAAGGACGATCGTTGATCTCGATCGTGATCTGGTCTTCCGCAGGGATTTCCGGCTTTGCGCTCATGCCGCCTCCCCTGCTTTCGTGCCATCGACCATGGAGCGTTTGTGCTCGATCATGTATTCAAATTCGTGGCGATAATGCTTGAGGAAACTTTGCACGGGCCAGGCCGCCGCATCGCCAAAGGCACAGATAGTACGACCTTCAATCTGTCCCGCGGCACTTGCCAGCAATTCCAGATCTTCCGGGCGACCCTTGCCGTCGTGAATACGTTTGATCACACGATGCATCCAGCCGGTGCCTTCACGGCAGGGCGTGCACTGACCGCAGGACTCCGCCCAGTAGAATTGCGAGATACGCAGAATGGCCTTCACCATACAGGTTGAGCTGTCCATCACGATCATGCCGCCGGAACCCAGCGCCGATCCGGCCTTGGACAGCGAATCGTAATCCATGGTGCAACCCATAATGACATCGGCCGGCATGACCGGCATGGACGAACCACCGGGAATCACGGCTTTTAGTTCATAACCGGTGCGCACGCCACCCGCCATTTCCAGCAGATCCTTGAAGGGCGTACCCAGGGGGATTTCATAATTGCCCGGTTTATTCACATGACCGGACACGGAAAAGAGTTTTTCGCCACCGTTGTTGGGTATACCCAGATCCGCAAACCACTCACCGCCATTGCGAATGATCGCGGGAACGGACGCCAGGCTTTCGGTGTTATTGATGGTGGTCGGCTTACCGTACAAACCAAAATTGGCCGGGAACGGCGGCTTGTAACGCGGCTGACCTTTCTTACCTTCCAGCGAATTCAGCAACGCGGTTTCCTCACCGCAGATATAGGCGCCGGCACCGAGGTGGCTGTAAAGATCGAAATCGAAACCCGAGCCCAGAATATTCTTGCCGAGATAACCGGCTTCATAGGCTTCTTTCAAGGCGGCCTCGAAACGCTCAAACGGCTCGTGATGAAATTCGCCGCGCATGTAGTTGTAACCCACACTCGCGCCGATGGCGTATCCGGCAATGATCATGCCTTCGACCAGTGCATGCGGATTAAAGCGCAGGATATCGCGATCCTTGCAGGTGCCTGGCTCGGATTCATCCGAGTTGCAGACAATGTATTTTTGACCCGGCGCATTGCGTGGCATGAAGCTCCATTTCAGACCGGTTGGGAAACCCGCGCCGCCACGGCCACGCAGCCCCGACGCCTTGACCTCTTCGATGACGGCTTCCTGCGACATCTTTTCATTCAGGATTTTTTTCAACGCTTCATAGCCACCGGTCTTGAGATAGTTCTCAAGTGTCCAGGGGTTTTCGTATTGCAGCGTTGTAAAACAGACCTGATTAACCATGATTACTCCAGCCCGTCCAGAATCGCATCAATCTTTTCGGGGGTTAACTTTTCATGATAATGACCATTCACTGCCATCATCGGACCACCCGCGCAGGCCGCCAGGCATTCTTCCTCGCGCTTCAGGTAAAACTTGCCATCCGGCGTCGACTGGCCCAGTTTGATACCCAGCTTGTTCTCCAGATGTTCCAGCAGGGTTTCCGCGCCCACCAGCATGCAGGAAATATTGGTACAAAGCGCAATCGTGTTGCGCGCCACCGGTTTGGTTTCGATCATCGAGTAGAACGAAGCGACTTCATACACGGATACCGGCGGCATACCCAGGTAGCTGGCCACGGCATTCATCGCGTCTGTCGAAACATACAGATCTTCATGCTGCACCGCGTGCAACGCCGGCAGCACGGCCGACTGCTTCTGCTCATCCGGGTATTTCTTCAGCCAGTGATCAATCTCGGTCTTGACCGCTTCCGAAAGCTGATAGGCTGTTGTCACTTGTTCACTCATCTTTATCTGTCTATCTCGCCGAACACGATATCCTGCGTTCCGATTACCGCGACCACGTCGGCCAGCATGTGACCGCGTGTCATTTCATCCAGCCCCGCCAGGTGCGCATAACCCGGCGCGCGGATCTTCACCCGGAAAGGTTTGTTCGCCCCATCGGAAATCATGTACACACCGAACTCACCCTTGGGGTGCTCGATTGCCGCATAGGCTTCACCGGCCGGCACGCAATAACCTTCGGTAAAGAGCTTGAAATGATGGATCAGGGATTCCATGTCATCCTTCATCTCTTCACGCGTGGGCGGCGTAATCTTGTGATCCTGCAGAATGACGTCACCCGGATTCTTGCGTAACCAGTCGATACATTGCTTGATGATGCGGTTGGACTGACGCATCTCTTCGATACGCACCAGGTAACGATCGTAGCAATCGCCGTTGGTGCCGATCGGGATGTCGAAATCCATGCGGTCATAAACTTCGTAGGGCTGCTTCTTGCGCAAATCCCAGGCGATACCGGAACCGCGCACCATGGGACCGGAAAAGCCCAGCTGTTTCGCACGCTCGGGCGTCACCACGCCAATTCCGACTGTACGCTGTTTCCAGATACGGTTGTCGGTTAACAGCGTCTCGTATTCATCCACGCATTTCGGGAAGCGACTGACAAAATCGTCCAGGAAGTCCAGCAGGGAACCCTGGCGGTTCTCGTTCATCTTTTTGACTTCTTCCGCGCTGTGCCACTTGGAAGCTTCATACTGGGGCATACGGTCGGGCAGGTCACGATAAACACCGCCCACGCGGTAATAAGTGGCATGCAGACGCGCGCCGGAGACTGCCTCGTAGCAGTCCATCAGGTCTTCACGCTCGCGGAAGGCGTACAGGAACATGGTCATCGCACCCACGTCCAGCGCATGCGCCCCAATCCATAACAGGTGGTTAAGGATGCGGGTAATCTCGTCGAACATGACGCGGATGTACTGTCCGCGTTCCGGCACTTCAATGCCCAGCAGTTTTTCGACTGCCATGACGTAGCCGTGTTCGTTACACATCATGGAGACGTAATCGAGACGGTCCATGTAGCCGATACTCTGGTTATAGGGCTTGCTCTCCGCCAGCTTCTCGGTGGCGCGGTGCAGCAGGCCGACATGAGGATCGGCACGCTGAATAACTTCGCCGTCCATCTCCAGCACCAGACGCAATACACCGTGCGCCGCCGGATGCTGCGGACCAAAGTTCAATGTGTAATTTCGTATTTCTGGCATCGGTCAGCTCTTATTCGTTTTCCGCCTCGGCAGACGCGTCTTCAGTATCGGTTTCTTCTGCAGCCTTTGGCCTCTCAACAGGACGGATGACGCGCGGCACCAGCACGCGAGGCTCGATCGACACCGGCTCGTACACCACGCGCTGGCGTTCCGGGTCATAACGCATTTCCACGTTACCGCTCAGCGGAAAATCCTTGCGGAACGGATGCCCGAGGAACCCGTAGTCGGTCAACAGGCGACGCAGATCCGGGTGCCCCTCGAAAATGATGCCATACAGGTCGAACGCTTCGCGCTCGTACCAGTTGGCACTGTTCCAGATATTCAACACGGATGGGATCACTGGCAGTTCATCGTCGGGCGCATAACAACGGACGCGCATGCGCTGGTTATTGGCAATCGATAACAGGTGATAGACTGCGGCGAAACGCTGCCCTACCGAGGGGGTTTCAACCGAGAGATCCCGTTCCAGGCTGCGCAACCGGCCGGCCGTGGCCGAATCAACGCCGCGACTGAAACCACTGCCCGTCGTTTCGGTGGTTTCCCACTCGTCAATGCCATAGCCGAGATAATCCACCCCGCTGACATCGATCAGCACCTCGAACTGAAAGTCCTCTTCATCGCGTAGCGCGGTACAGACTTCCAGCAAATGCTCGGGAGCAACGACAACCGTGAGTTCATTCACATCGACAACCGCGGATACCAACTGATCGCCAAAGCGCGATTCGACAGTATTTTTCAGTGCGGTCATGGATGGCATTGACTGATTTCCTAGCGAGCGATGGTATTGGTACGTTTGATCTTGTTCTGTAGCTGGATAATGCCGTACAACAGGGCTTCCGCCGTCGGCGGACAGCCCGGAATATAAATATCGACGGGCACGATGCGGTCACAGCCGCGCACGACAGCATAGGAATAGTGGTAATAACCGCCACCGTTGGCGCAGGAACCCATGGAGATCACCCAACGCGGTTCGGCCATCTGGTCATAAACCTTGCGCAGGGCGGGCGCCATCTTGTTGACCAGTGTTCCGGCGACAATCATCACATCGGACTGACGCGGACTGGGACGAAACACGACGCCAAACCGGTCAAGGTCGTAGCGCGAGGCGCCTGCCTGCATCATTTCCACCGCGCAACAGGCCAGCCCAAAGGTCATCGGCCACAATGAACCGGTCCGTGCCCAGTTGATGAGCTTGTCCGCGGTGGTGGTTATTACACCCTCTTCAAGAATGCCTTCGATACTCATAAGCTCTTTACTCCCATTCGAGAGCGCCTTTCATCCATTCGTAGATGAAGCCCACCACCAGGATGCCGAGGAAGACCACCATCGCAACAAAACCGAACATCCCGAGCTCATCGAGCACGATCGCCCAGGGGAACAGGAACGCAATTTCCAGATCGAAGATGATGAACAGGATGGCGACCAGGTAGTAACGCACATCGAATTTCATGCGCGAGTCTTCAAACGCCTCAAAGCCACACTCGTAGGGAGAGAGTTTTTCCGCGTCTGGACGGCTAGGCCCGGCGACAAAACCCACCGCGATCGCGGCCACGCCGACGAATACGCCGATCGCGATAAAGATAAA
Source organism: Thiohalobacteraceae bacterium (assembly GCA_041592335.1). Classification (GTDB taxonomy): domain Bacteria; phylum Pseudomonadota; class Gammaproteobacteria; order Thiohalobacterales; family Thiohalobacteraceae; genus JBFHQE01. The sequence goes on from JBFHQE010000010.1 coordinate 81,654, forward strand.
AATGGGTAAGTAATTCTCCAGCATATTCCCGTTTCCGACGCCTCCGGGTAACCCTTTATCCCTGGCATTCCTCGCGGAGTCGTAATTTATTATAAGGAATGACAATCGGGTTCGATTGCTCGGCAGTCTAGGTTACTTAGCAACAACATGTCAAGCCGACCAAGGTGAGTTTTTTATTTTATATACAGGAAGTTAACTTCAAAAATTGAACTTGTGCATGGATAAAAATTGATAACCCCGGCGAATTGATAAAGGTCAATTATTTCTATATTAGAAAACATTAATAATTGACTCATCACCTTCAACAAGCGTTACGAGGTCAATACCATGTCAAACCGTACTGCAAGGCGTTTTCATCATCTGCTTCTCCTCAACGTGATCGGCGGACTGCTGCTGTTTGCCGTCATGACATACTTCATCGTCACGGGCGAATACGCCAGTCTGGCGGAACGAAAATCCATGGAAGCGTTACTCAACACCCTGGCGATCGGCGGCCTGATTTACAGCGCCGTGATCTGGATGCTGGATTATTTCGTCTATCCGCTGCTGACAAACCAGCGGCAATAGCCGGATCAGTTCATGACTTGCCAACTGCCGTCAGCCTGACGGCAGGCGGTGCCATAGACTTTCTCGGGTTGCCCGCCGATGACAGCATCAATGGTGTATTCGCGACAGGGACCTGCCTGGGTTTCGTAAGTGCGTGTCGGCACAACGGTATACTGGTTTCCGGTATCCGGGTTATTCCAGGTCGCGGGTACGCCGGTGCGCACTGTTTCCAGGGTTTGCGCCGTTTTCATCCGGTCCACTTCATCCATGGTGCGGCCGACATTACCGCCAATCGCCGCGCCTGCCAGGGTACCGGCAATGATAGCAGCGGTACGGCCTCGCCCACCGCCAACCTGGGATCCCAGCACGCCGCCCAGCACGCCGCCAATCACCATCCCGGCCTGCTCGTTTTGTCCCTGGTAAGTTGTACAGGCGGGAACAGCGATAACGCTCGTCAGCAACAGGGCAATCAAGGAATGTTTCATCATGGCGGCTCTCCTGTGCAACGCAACTCGATGCAAACAGTCTAGAACAGATGGGAAGCAGTGCCATGATGCCTGTCAGTAAACAGGCAAAAATAAAGCCTGCGATTGCAGGCTTTGAAAAAATGGTGCCGAAGGCCGGACTCGAACCGGCACGGCTTGCGCCACTACCCCCTCAAGATAGCGTGTCTACCAATTTCACCACTTCGGCTAAAGAACGTTTACTCAGGTAAATCCGCTGGCGGCTCATCGGGTACGGCTTGCAACGATTCACCCATCGCCGGGAGATCGGCCGCTTCCTCGACGGGTGCTTCCGGCACGTCCAGGTCGGTTGCGGGTTGAGTCATCACCGAGCCAGGAATTTCAGTCACACTGCCAGCTTCACGACTGCCCAGAATCCAGCCTGTCGATAACAGCAGGCTGTTGACCATGAACAGGGTCGCAACCACCGCCGTGCTCCGGGTCATGAAATTACCCGAGCCCTGCGAACCGAACACAGTGCCGGAAGCTCCGCTACCAAAAGCGGCGCCCATGTCGGCACCCTTGCCTTGCTGCAACAGCACCAGGGCAACCAGGGACAACCCCAGCACTACCTGGATCACTAGAAAAATACTTAACGCCATTGAAATACTCAGTTAACAGTCAATCTATGTTCAGGCATCCGGAGCGCGACAAATAGCCAGAAAATCGGCCGCCACCAGGGATGCGCCACCAATCAGGCCGCCATCGATATCCGGCTGCTTGATCAACTCGACGGCATTGTCAGGCTTCATGCTGCCGCCGTAAAGAATTTGCATGTTTTCCGCCACGCCCGCATCCATGCCCGCCAGCTTCCGACGAATAAAGGCATGAACGTCCTGGGCCTGCTCCGGCGTGGCTGTCTTGCCGGTGCCAATCGCCCACACGGGTTCATAGGCAATCACGCTGTTTGCCAGCGCGCCGATACCCACCAGGTTGATGACCGCATCCAGCTGACGGCCCACCACTTCCTCGGTGATACCCTGCTCGCGCTCTTCCAGCAGCTCGCCCACGCACAGAATCGGCACCAGGCCGTGCTTTTGCGCGGCCGCGAATTTCTGCGCGGTAAATTCATCGCTCTCGCCATACAGGCTACGGCGTTCGGAGTGGCCGACAATCGCGTACTTGCAGCCCACTTCCTTAATCATGTCGCCCGCGACTTCCCCGGTAAAAGCACCCGAGTCCTTATCGCTCACGTCCTGGGAGCCCACGGCCACGCCTGAGCCGGACAGCATGTCGGCAACCGTCGCCAGGTAAACAAACGGGGGGCAAACAGCGACTTCAGCGCTCTTTACATCAGACAATCCAGCCTTGATGCCATCTACCAGCGACTTGATGCTGGCGAGTGAGCCATTCATTTTCCAGTTACCTGCGACTAAAGGCTGGCGCATCTTCATCCTCTCCCGTTATCTAGCTGCCTTAAAAGGCCCGCTAGAGTAGCGGGAAGGTCTTAAAAAATCAATGAAAAACAAGAGTTCTAAACCGATAATCAATAAGTTGGAGGCTAATCTCGTTTAGTTTTTTCTCGCTTCGGGTCGCAGGCTCTCAGGCGCTCGAAAAAACACACGTCGCTTAGCCTTCCGAGCCGACTATCGAATATGATTCTCAGCAGGAAATTACTGACTCGCCAGCGCCTTCTGCACAATCCCCGCCAGCTCATCGCAGGTAGAAACCACCAGGTCCGCATCCTCGCCTTCCACCATCACCCGCACTACCGGTTCAGTGCCGGAAGGTCTCAGCAGAACGCGGCCACGGCCTGCCAGGCGTTTTTCCATGGCCGTCACCGCCTGCGCCACTTCCTCGGAGTTATTCAATGCCGCCTTGTTCTCGACAGCCACATTGATCATGTGCTGCGGATACTTGGTGACTTCCTTACGTAAATCCGCCAGCGACTCACCCCGATCATAAATTTCGAACAGGACCTGTAACGCAGACACGATACCGTCGCCGGTACTGGTCCGATCCAGACAGATGATGTGGCCGGAAGATTCGCCACCGATCAACCAGTCATTCTGCTTGAGCAGCTCCAGCACATAGCGGTCACCCACGTTCGCACGCAACAAAGGCACATCGAAGCGTTGCAGCGCATGCTCCAGACCAAGGTTTGTCATCAGCGTCCCAACAACGCCACCCTGCAGTTTATTGGCGCGCTGACGCGAACGGGCAATGATGAACAGAAGTTCATCGCCATCCACGATATCGCCGGTATGGTCGATCATGATTAAACGATCGCCATCACCATCAAAGCCAATACCCAGATCGGCTTTCTCTTCCAGCACTTTCTCGCGCAGTTTTTCTGGCTTGGTGGAACCGATGTTCTCGTTGATATTGAGGCCATTGGGGTTCACGCCAATCGGAATAACCTCGGCGCCCAGTTCATCCAGCACCGATGGCGCAATGTGATAAGTCGCGCCGTGCGCGCAGTCCACCACGATCTTCATGCCATGCAGATTCATGTGCATCGGCACCGTACTTTTACAGAACTCGATATAGCGGCCCGCCGCATCGCGTACCCGTTCCGCCTTGCCGAGCATGTTCGATTCCACCGTGGTCATCGGTTTGCCGATTTCGGCCTCGATACGTTCCTCGATTTCATCCGGCAACTTGGTGCCCTCGGCGGAAAAGAACTTCACGCCGTTATCGTAATAAGGATTGTGAGAAGCACTGATCACGATACCCGCGCAGCAATGCAACGTACGCGTCAGGTAGGCGATGCCCGGCGTCGGCATTGGGCCGAGCAGCATCACATCCATGCCCGCCGCTGTCAGGCCGGCCTCCAGCACGGATTCAAACATATAGCCGGAAATGCGCGTATCCTTGCCGATCAGGATTTTGTCGCACTTGCCCTCGCCCAACACGCGACCCGCGGCCCAGCCGAGTTTCAGCATAAAGTCCGCCGTGATGGGTTCCGAGCCTACGCGACCACGAATCCCGTCTGTACCGAAATATTGTCTACCCAAACCTGTTCTCCCTGAATTCAGTCTGCTGCCATGACAGCTTCCGTCATGCGAATCGCCTGTACCGTTTCCATGACATCATGCACCCGAATAATTTGTGCACCTTTACTGGCTGCCAATACCGCCAGTGCAATACTCGCGTGTAACCGCTCGCCAACGGGTAGACCGAGCAGCTTCTCGATCATCGACTTGCGTGACAGCCCCACAAGAATGTTATAGCCCGTATCGGACAGTACCGGCAGATGTTTAAGCAGCGCGAGATTATGCGCCAGCGTTTTACCAAATCCAAAACCCGGATCCAGAAGCACCCGACTCCGGTCGATTCCGGCTGCTTCGCATGCCGCCGCCCTTGCCAGCAGAAAATCACGCACCTCGATCACGACATCTTCGTAGTGCGGTGCCGCTTGCATGTTGCGCGGCTCGCCCTGCATATGCATCAAGCAAACAGGTACGCCCAGGCTCGCCGCCATTGCCAGCGCCCCTTCTTCGCGCAGGGCCCGCACGTCGTTGATTAGCCCGGCACCGGCCGCAACAGCGGCTTTCATCACGCCCGGCTTGCTGGTATCGATCGATACCGGCACATCGATCTCCGCCATAATGGCCTCAATCACCGGCACCACGCGTGCAATCTCATTCTCTTCGGATACTGGTTGCGCACCCGGCCGGGTGGATTCCCCGCCCACGTCAATGATCGCCGCACCGGCCTCGGCCATGGAGACCGCGTGGCGAATCGCCGCATCCTTGCCCACGAATTTGCCACCATCGGAAAACGAATCCGGCGTGACATTCAGTATGCCCATAATGGCAATGCGGGAGAGATCGAGTGAACGGTTATTACAGTCAAGTATCATGCAGAAAACGCAAGTAGGGGCAAGTCATGAATTGCCCCTACCTGACTTCAACTCAGTTTGTAAATCAAATCAGTGCTGACCAGCCGGTCCACCAATGGTCGAATCACCCGATGTTCCCTTGGCATCATCACCGGTAACAGCAGTACCACTATCAGACGGCGGATGCGTATCCGACCAGTCGCGCGGTGGACTCACCGGCTTGCGTGCCATCAGCTCATCAATCTGGTGGGCGTCGATGGTTTCATACTTGATCAACGCCTGCGCCATGCTGTGCAGGATATCCTTGTTTTCCTCAAGAATGGTGTTGGCTCGCTGGTAATTACGATCAATGAAAGAACGCACCTCTTCATCGATGGCATGCGCGGTTTCATCCGAAATGTTCTTGTGCTGGGTAACAGAATGCCCCAGGAACACTTCGCCTTCTTCCTCGCCATAAGCCAATGGTCCCATGCGATCGGACAAGCCCCAGCGCGTCACCATGTTACGGGCCAGTTCGGTCGCGCGTTGAATGTCATTTGATGCGCCGGTCGTGACACGTTCGTTACCGAAGATCATCTCTTCCGCAATACGGCCACCAAACAGGCTGGAGATCTGGCTTTCCAGGCGCTGCTTGGTGAAGCTGTAACGATCGTCTTCCGGCAGGAACAGGGTGACACCCAGCGCACGGCCGCGCGGGATGATACTGACCTTGTGCACCGGATCGTGCTCCGGCACCAGGCGACCCACAATCGCGTGACCCGCTTCGTGGTAGGCAGTCAGCTTCTTCTCGTCGTCGCTCATCACCATGGAGCGGCGTTCCGCGCCCATCATGATCTTGTCCTTGGCCTTCTCGAATTCTTCCATCTCGACCAGGCGCTTGTTGGCGCGCGCCGCGAACAGGGAAGCCTCGTTCACCAGGTTGGCGAGATCAGCACCGGAGAAGCCCGGGGTACCGCGCGCGATGATGCGTGCATCGACGTTATCCGCCGTCGGCACCTTGCGCATATGTACTTTCAGAATCTGCTCACGACCACGCACATCCGGCAACGGCACCACAACCTGGCGGTCAAAACGGCCCGGGCGCAGCAGTGCTGGATCAAGCACGTCGGGACGGTTGGTTGCAGCGATAACAATAACGCCTTCGTTGCCCTCGAAACCGTCCATCTCTACCAGCAGCTGGTTGAGCGTCTGTTCGCGTTCATCGTGCCCACCGCCCAGACCGGCACCACGGTGACGGCCGACGGCGTCGATTTCGTCGATGAAGATAATGCAGGGTGAGTGTTTCTTAGCCTGTTCGAACATGTCGCGCACGCGGGAGGCGCCCACGCCGACGAACATTTCCACAAAATCGGAACCGGAAATGGTGAAGAAAGGTACCTTGGCCTCGCCCGCAATGGCTTTCGCCAGCAGGGTTTTACCCGTACCGGGTGAACCCACCATCAACACGCCGCGCGGAATCTTACCGCCCAGCTTCTGGAACTTGCCGGGGTCGCGCAGGAACTCTACCAGCTCGGAGACTTCTTCCTTGGCTTCTTCCACACCGGCGACATCAGCGAAAGTGACCTTGACCTGGTCTTCGCCCAGCATACGCGCGCGGCTCTTGCCGAAAGACATGGCTCCGCGTCCACCGGCCCCGCCCTGCATCTGGCGCATGAAGAAAATCCACACACCAATCAACAGCAGCATCGGGAACCAGGAAATGAAAATCTGAGTCAGCAGGCCCTGTTCTTCGCGCGGCTTGGCGACCACCTGGACATTATTCGCCAGCAGGTCATCGACCATCTTGGGATCGTCAGGCGCATAAGTGGAAAACTGTTCGCCGCCCACCTTGGTGCCGCGGATAGTCTTGTCCTGGATGGTAACCTGGGTTACCTGGCCGGATTTCACCTGCTGGATGAAATCGGAATAGCCAATGGTGTTGGCGCGTTGCTGGGGTGGCCCGAAGTTGTTGAATACCGCCATCAATACGATCGCGATCACCACCCACAGGATTAAATTTTTTGCCATGTCATTCAAAACGTTTCACCTCTAAACCCCAGCAATTACCCGGAGTTATAGCAATCAGCTCAATGATATAAATTGACCTTACTACAGTTTTTTGCCACTCGCCAGCAGGTAAACCTCACGGGATCTGGGTCTTGAGGCTCTTGGCTTGCGTACCACGACGCGGTCATATTGACCACGCAATTGCCGGACCAGTTCATCAAAACCCTCGCCCTGAAACACCTTGGCGATAAAACTGCCACCTTCTGCCAAAGCCTGGTTAGCAAAATCCACCGCCAACTCAACCAGATACATCCCACGAGGCACATCGACGGCCTCTACCCCTGACATATTGGGGGCCATGTCCGACATTACAAGATCAACCGGCTGATTTCCGACCATTTCCATGAAACGGTTAAACACAGACTCTTCCCGGAAATCGCCCTGCAGGAACTCCACCCCGGCGATCACATCCATATCCAGGATATCCAGCGCAATCAACCGGCCGCGCTCGCCCAGCGCCTTCATGGCATATTGCGACCAGCCGCCCGGGGCCGCGCCGAGATCCACTACCGTCATGCCCGGCTTGAACAACTGGTATTTCTGGTCAAGTTCTTCCAGCTTGTAAACCGCGCGCGAGCGCCAGCCCTCGCGCTGGGCGCGCTGCACGTATTCATCGTTAAAATGTTCTTTTAACCAGCGACCGCTGCTTTTGCTGCGTGCCATCTCAATCCGTTCCCGTTATACTGCGCGGCCTTCCTGCACGGGGTCGTCGACATGCAATTGACCAGCGCTCAAATTCGTTATCTTCGCAGCTTGGGGCATAAACTCAAGCCACTCGTCATGGTTGGCGCAAATGGCCTTACCGATGGCGTGATTCAGGAAACCGACCAGACCATCGAATACCATGAGCTGATCAAGGTACGTATCAGCGTCGGCGACCGGGAACTGCGCGACCAGATCATTGCCGAGCTATGCGATAAAACCCGCGCCAGGCTTATTCAGCGCATCGGCAACATGGCGCTGATCTTTCGTCGTAATTCCAACAAGCCGAAGATTGATCTGAAGCTGGCGCGGAAAGACTAAATACATCCACCTCATTACGAGGAGCGATATGCAGGAGCGAGCTTGCTCGCGAACTGTTCGCGGCCAAGGCCGCTCCTACAATTATTTCCGAGGAGCTGACCGCCGCTCTTTAAGAAATTCCGGCCTGTGTATCCCAAACACTATCAGGCCAATCCCGATCAGTGAATTAACCAGATAAAAGAAAGAGGCAATACCGTGCAGGCGCGCGAACTTTGCCGCGTCCTCCGAACCTTCGGGTAGTCCACCGGCTTTCATGTCCGCCATCATGGGCGAAATACCAAATTCGCTCAGAAGAATAATTGACAGCATCAGGATCAGTGCCACGGCACGCCGATCGATACCCACATCGCAACGCACCCTGTTACTGATCAGCAACAGGGTGCCGATGACGAGTCCGATATAGTTCAGCCAGTGGAACATTTCACCAGCGAGATTACCTGCCAGCGTGCGATCATCGAGCACACTGAAAAGCACTGGCGCGGCAAGATAGCCAATCGCCCAAAGAGCGCCGACCCACAGGGACAGCAGAACGCGCTCAAGGGCTAGAATGTTGGGGGACATTACAGGTAGCGGACTTCGACAATCTCGAAATTCTTTTCCCCGCCGGGCGCCTGGACCACGGCGACGTCGCCTTCCTGCTTGCCGATCAGCGCACGGGCAATGGGTGAACTGACGGAAATCAGTCCGGATTTAATATCGGCTTCGTCTTCGCCGACGATCTGGTAAGTCACTTCATCGCCGGTGTCTTCGTCGGCCAGATCGACCGTCGCGCCAAAAATCACCTTGCCGGTGTTTTCCATTGCGGTAACGTCAATGATCTGGGCATGGCTCAGCTTGCCTTCGATATCCTTGATCCGGCCTTCGATAAAACTCTGCTGTTCGCGAGCTGCGTGATATTCGGCGTTCTCCTTGAGGTCGCCGTGCGCACGCGCTTCGGCAATGGCCTGGATCACCTTGGGGCGTTCCACGGTTTTCAGTTGCTTCAGCTCAGCCTGCAATTTATCCGCACCCCGCTTGGTTAACGGCACTCGGTTCATGCGTGTAATTCTCCGTGCAAGTCCTGGAGTCGATTGACTTCCACATTATCGAGGTTATCAATCGCCATGCAAACCGCCTTGCCATGCGAAACCGTGGTGCTGACAAACACCTTGTGCTGCAAGGCACTGCGACGAATTGTGTAAGAGTCCGCGATTGCTTCCTTGCCTTCCGTGGTATTCACAATAAAGTTGATCTGTTCATTCTTGATCATGTCCACAATATGCGGACGCCCTTCAATAACCTTGTTCACGCGCTCGCAGGGAATTCCGGCCGCCTCGATTTCCCGCGCGGTACCGCTGGTCGCGACAATCTTGTATCCGCGTTCGACAAAATCACGCGCCAGCGCGACTGCCGCGGGTTTATCGGAATCCTTCACGCTGATGAAGATCTTGCCGCTGCCAGGCAGCAGTGCGCCAGTGCCACGTTGCGCACGACCGAAGGCCGCACCGAACGTTCGCCCGACACCCATGACCTCGCCCGTGGACTTCATCTCGGGTCCAAGCAGCGGATCCACGCCCGGGAACTTGATGAAAGGGAAAACCGCTTCCTTGACCGAATAATATTTCGGTATGACTTCTTCAGTCGCGCCCTGCGATTTCAGTGACTGACCCGCCATGCAACGCGCCGCGATCTTGGCCAGCGGACGACCGCTGACCTTGGAAACAAAAGGCACGGTGCGCGATGCGCGCGGATTCACTTCCAGCACGTAAATCTGCTCGCCCTGAATCGCGAACTGGGTGTTCATCAAGCCGATAACGTTCAGCTTCTTCGCCATCGCCCTGACCTGTTCACGCAGCTCATCCTGCACTTCCTTGCTGAGCGTGTAAGGCGGAATCGAACAGGCCGAGTCACCGGAGTGCACGCCCGCTTCTTCGATGTGTTCCATGATGCCGCCGATCAGGACTTCCTTGCCGTCGCAGATCGCATCGACATCCACTTCAACCGCGGAATTCAGGAACCGGTCCAGCAATACCGGTGAATCATTGGAGACCTTCACCGCTTCGCGCATGTAACGTTCCAGGTCTTCCGAGTTGTACACGATTTCCATCGCGCGACCACCCAGCACATAGGACGGCCTGACAACAAGCGGATAACCGATTTCCGCCGCCAGGGTCAGTGCCTCGGTTTCATTGCGCGCGGTACGGTTCGGCGGCTGCAACAGACCCAGTTCATCAATCATTTTCTGGAAGCGCTCGCGGTCTTCCGCCAGGTCGATGGAATCCGGGCTGGTACCGATAATCGGCGCGCCGGCCGCTTCCAGATCGCGCGCCAGCTTCAACGGCGTCTGGCCGCCATACTGCACGATGACGCCCTTGGGTTTTTCCTTGTCGATTATTTCCAGCACATCTTCCAGCGTCAGCGGCTCGAAATAGAGTCGATCGGAGGTGTCGTAATCCGTGGATACAGTTTCCGGATTGCAATTCACCATAATGGTTTCATAACCGTCTTCGCGCATGGCCAAAGCGGCGTGCACGCAGCAGTAATCGAACTCGATACCCTGGCCGATACGGTTGGGGCCGCCACCCAGCACCACAATCTTGTCCTTGCCGGTCGGTTCGGCTTCGCACTCTTCTTCATATGTTGAATAGAGGTAGGCCGTACTGGTAGCAAACTCCGCCGCACAGGTATCCACGCGCTTATACACCGGTCGTACGTTCAACAGGTGTCGCAGACGACGCACGGCGCGTTCGCCTTCGCCTAACAGTTGCGCGATACGCCGATCGGAAAAACCCTTGCGCTTCAGTGTGCGCATGAAGGATTCGTCCAGCTCATCGATACCCTGTTCCCTGAGCGACATTTCCAGGCGCACCAGCTCTTCGAGCTGCACCAGGAACCAGGGATCGATCTGTGACAGTTCATGCACTTCCTGCAGCGTCATACCGAAACGGAAGGCGTCCGCGAGATACAGAATGCGTTCCGGCCCCGGCGTTTTGAGTTCCCGCCGCAACTTGCTCTTGGTGTCTTCCGCCGCCAGGTCTTCGATACGTTCATTCAGACCGTCAATACCGGTTTCCAGACCGCGCAGCGCTTTTTGCAAAGACTCCTGGAAGGTACGGCCAATCGCCATTACCTCGCCCACCGATTTCATCTGCGTGGTCAGCGTGGCTTCGGCCTGGGGGAATTTCTCGAAGGTGAAACGCGGTATCTTGGTGACGACATAATCGATCGAAGGCTCGAACGAGGCCGGGGTTGCACCACCGGTAATATCGTTCTTAAGTTCATCCAGCGTGTAGCCAACCGCGAGCTTGGCCGCGACCTTGGCGATCGGGAAGCCGGTTGCCTTGGAAGCCAGCGCGGAAGAACGCGACACACGTGGATTCATTTCGATAATGATCATGCGGCCATCTTCCGGGTTAATGGCGAACTGCACGTTCGATCCCCCGGTATCGACGCCGATCTCGCGCAGCACCGCAAGCGACGCATCGCGCATGATCTGGTATTCCTTGTCCGTCAGTGTCTGTGCGGGCGCTACCGTGATCGAATCGCCGGTATGCACACCCATCGGGTCAAAGTTTTCGATGGAACAGATAATGATGCAGTTGTCCTTGCGGTCACGCACCACTTCCATTTCATATTCTTTCCAGCCCAACGCGGATTCTTCAATCAACAGCTCGTTGGTCGGCGACAGATCAAGTCCGCGCTCGCAGATATCGACAAACTCTTCCTTGTTATAGGCAATACCGCCACCGCTGCCACCCATGGTGAACGATGGGCGAATAATCGCCGGGAAACCGATGGAAGCCTGTACCTGCAATGCTTCTTCCATGCTGTGCGCCACCGATGAGCGCGGCATGTCCAGCCCGATCTTCACCATTGCCTTGCGGAAACGGTCACGATCCTCGGCCTTGTCGATAGCGTCGCGGGTCGCGCCAATCATTTCCACGCCGAATTTTTCCAGCACACCCTCGCGCGCAAGATCAAGCGCACAGTTCAGGGAGGTCTGGCCGCCCATGGTCGGCAGCAATGCATCCGGCTTTTCTTTCTCGATAATCCGCGCCACCGTCTCCCAGTCGATCGGCTCGATGTAGGTAGAATCGGCCATTTCCGGGTCCGTCATGATGGTGGCCGGATTGGAGTTCACCAGGATGACACGGTAGCCCTCTTCCTTCAGCGCCTTGCAGGCCTGTGCGCCGGAATAGTCGAATTCGCACGCCTGTCCGATCACGATCGGACCCGCGCCCAGTATCAGAATGCTTTCAATGTCAGTTCTTTTTGGCATCTTCTCTATAACCGCCAGGCATCAGGAACAACTGGCAACGTTGCGTTAATAAAAGAATTACGAGGCTCGCGCACGGATCAGATCAATGAAATGATCGAACAACGGTGCTACGTCATGCGGCCCGGGACTGGCTTCAGGGTGACCCTGAAAACTGAACGCCGGCTTATCGGTGCGGTGCACGCCCTGCAAACTCTGATCGAACAGCGAGCGGTGCGTGGCTTTCAGGTTATCGGGCAATGTCGCGTCATCCACGGCAAAGCCATGGTTCTGACTGGTAATCATCACCTGCTTGCCTTCCAGATCCTGCACCGGGTGATTGGCGCCATGGTGGCCGAATTTCATCTTCATGGTCCTGGCGCCACTCGCCAGCGACAGCAGCTGGTGACCGAGACAGATTCCGAACACCGGCGTATCGGTTTCCAGCAGTGACTTGATATTGCGTATCGCGTAATCGCACGGCTCGGGGTCGCCCGGTCCATTCGACAGGAACACGCCATCCGGCTGCATTTCGAGGACTTTCTCTATCGGTGTCTGCGCGGGCACGACCGTCAGGCGGCAACCGCGATCGACCAGCATGCGCAGGATGTTGCGCTTGACGCCAAAATCGTATGCCACCACGTGATAAGGCAGCTTTTCTTCAATCGGGTGTGGCGCTTCCGGCATTCCGCCTTCCAGCGACCAGGTGCCCTGCGCCCATTCGTACGGCTGATGCGTGGTCACCTCTTTGGCGAGATCCATGCCCTTCAAACCAGGAAATGCCTTGGCGGCAGTCAACGCCTTGTCAACATCAACAGCCTCTCCCGCCATGATGCAGCCGCTGAGCGCGCCCTTCTCGCGCAGAATGCGCGTCAAGCGGCGAGTATCGATATCGCAGATACCCACAATGTTGTGGCGCTTGAGATAGGCTTCCAGCGACTCGGTGCCACGCCAGTTGCTGTACAGCTGCGGAACGTCGCGCACGACCAGCCCGGCACAATGAACGTGCGATGACTCTTCATCGTCTTCATTGACGCCAACGTTGCCGATGTGCGGATAAGTCAGGGTGACGATCTGCCGAGCGTAGGAAGGATCAGTGAGGATTTCCTGATAACCGGTCAGGGCGGTATTGAACACCACTTCACCGGTCGTTTCGCCGTCAATGCCGATGGACTCGCCGTGAAAGGCGCTACCGTCTTCGAGAACAAGAACCGCGGGTTTCCTCAAGGATGCCTCCAGCTCGCATACGGAAAGCGGGAGGACTACCAGATAGTCATCCCGCTTGGAAAATTTGATCAGATTGAGTGGTCAAACAAGACGTATGACCGAGAAGCGATTCTACGCGATTGGACCCTTGCTGTCCATGGCCGCAAGACCCAGCACATCCTGCATGTCATAACATCCCGGCGATTGCTGGCTGAGCCAGCTGGCGGCCCGCACCGCTCCCTTGGCAAAGGTCATGCGGCTGGAAGCCTTGTGCGTAATTTCAATGCGCTCGCCGATATCCGCGAACATCACGGTGTGCTCGCCGACAATGTCTCCGGCACGAATGGTCTCGAAGCCAATCGTGGTGCGATCGCGCTCGCCGGTGCGGCCCTCGCGTCCGTACACCGCGCATTCCTTGAGGTCGCGACCGAGCGCCTTGGCGATCACCTCGCCCATGCCCAATGCCGTACCCGACGGTGCATCGATCTTGTGACGATGATGTGCCTCGATGATCTCAATATCGACGCCGTCGCCCATGATGCGCGCAGCCAGATCGAGCAGCTTGAAACAGAGATTCACACCCACGCTCATGTTGGGCGCGAACACAACCGGAATATCCCTGGCCGCATCGTTAATCGCCGCCTTCTGCTCATCGGTCATGCCGGTCGTCCCGATAACGATCCCCTTGCCCGCCGCGCGGCAAACCGCCAGGTTGTGCATGGTCGCTTCGGGAAGCGTGAAATCAATTAACACATCGAACTGATCCGTTGCCGCGGCAATGTCATCGCTGATGACAATATTGTTGGCGCTCAATCCGGCCAGCACACCCGCGTCGCTACCCAAGGCAGCATTGCCCTGGTGTTCGAATGCCGCCGTGGCCCGGACTGCATCCGCCTGTGTCGCGGCCTCGATTAAGGCTCGTCCCATGCGGCCCGCAGCACCGCTGATCGCTACGCGTGTTGTCATGGTTAAAGTTTCATCCCTTCAAAAAACTTCTTCACGCCATCCAGCCAACCCTGCGACTGGGGATTGTGGTGACCGCCGCCTTTTTCATGCAGCGTCTTTTCAAATTCACGCAACAATTCCTGCTGTCGCGCGCTCAGGTTCACCGGCGTTTCCACCATCACGCGACACATGAGATCGCCCACTGGACCGCCGCGCACCGGCTTCACACCCTTGCCGCGCAGGCGGAACAGCTTGCCGGACTGCGTTTCCGCTGGAATTTTCAACACCACCTTGCCATCCAGCGTCGGCACTTCCAGTTCACCGCCCAGCGCCGCTGTCACAAACGGAATCGGTACCTCGGCATAGAGATTGGCATCGTCGCGCTTGAAAATGGAATGCTCTTTAACGCGAATCTGCACATACAGATCACCCGCCGGACCGCCGTTCTCACCCGCTTCACCTTCGCCCGCGAGGCGAATACGGTCACCGGTATCCACGCCCGCCGGGACTTTTACAGATAAAGTCTTGGTTTCCTGTACCCGGCCCTGGCCATGACAGGTGCCGCAGGGATCCGAGATCACATGGCCCTGGCCATGGCAGCGTGGACAGGTCTGCTGTACGGAGAAGAAGCCCTGCTGCATTCGCACCTGGCCGACACCGCCGCAGGTCTGACAGGGTTCTGGCTTGCTGCCGGCCTTGGCGCCACTGCCACCGCAGGTGGAGCACTTGACCATGGTCGGCACCTTGATCTTGACCGTGGTACCGGCAACGGCTTCTTCGAGATTTAGCTCGAGGTTGTAACGCAGGTCCGCACCACGATAGACGCGCGGACCGCCCCCGCCACCACCGCGGCCACCACCAAAAATGTCGCCAAAGACATCGCCGAAGATGTCACTGAAGCTGGCACCACCCGCGCCGCCGCCAAAGCCGGCGCCACCGCCCATGGAAGGATCGACACCGGCATGACCGAACTGGTCGTAAGCCGCGCGCTTCTGCTCATCGCTGAGCACCTCGTAGGCTTCCTTCACTTCCTTGAATTTGTTTTCGGCCTCTTTGTCATCCGGATTACGATCCGGATGGTATTTCTGGGCCATGCGCCGGTAGGCTTTCTTCAGATCCGCCTGACTGACGTTTTTCTGTACACCCAGAACTTCGTAGTAATCGCGTTTTGACATAGTTTATTCAGTTGCCTGATACGAGAGCGGTCGCTGAGTGTACCCCAGCGACCGCCCGATCAACAGTTACGTTGGTTAATGGAAGTCGCTTACTTGTCTTCCTTCACTTCCTCAAACTCGGCATCAACCACATCGTCACCAGACTGGGAAGAACCGCTATCCGAACCAGCCGCTTCTTCAGTCGCACCAGCGGCACCTTCTTTCTGTGCCTGCTGTTCATACACACGCTGCGCCAGCTTGCCGGACACTTCAGCCAGCTTCTGCGTCTTGGCTTCGATTTCTTCCTTGTCATCCGATTTCAGAACGTCTTCCACTTCCTTGATAGCCGCTTCGATCTCCGTCTTTTCATCGTCGGTCACCTTGTCGCCCAGATCCTTGAGTGACTTGCGGGTTGCATGAACCATGTTATCCGCCTGGTTGCGTGCATCGGCCAGTTCGTGGAACTTGCGGTCTTCATCCGCATGCGCCTCGGCATCCTTCACCATGCGATCCACTTCATCATCCGACAGACCACTGGATGCCTTGATGACGATGTTCTGTTCCTTGCCAGTGCCCTTGTCTTTCGCGGACACATTCAGGATACCGTTGGCATCGATATCGAAGGTGACTTCGATCTGCGGCACGCCACGTGGCGCCGGTGGAATATCCGCCAGATCGAAACGACCCAGCGACTTGTTGGCGGACGCCTGGTCACGCTCACCCTGCAATACATGCACGGTTACCGCACTCTGGTTGTCATCGGCAGTCGAGAACACCTGTGACGCCTTGGTAGGAATCGTGGTGTTCTTGTCGATCAGCTTGGTCATGACGCCACCCAGGGTTTCGATACCCAGTGACAGCGGAGTTACGTCAAGCAGCAGCACATCTTTCACTTCACCGCCCAGTACACCACCCTGAATCGCGGCACCGATTGCCACTGCCTCATCCGGGTTCACATCGCGACGCGGTTCCTTGCCGAAGAATGCCTGCACTTCCGCCTGCACCTTGGGCATACGGCTCATACCGCCGACCAGAATGACATCGTCGATTTCGCTGGCGGACACGCCAGCGTCTTTCATTGCGACCTTGCAAGGCTCAATGGTGCGCTGAATCAGCTCTTCCACCAGTGATTCCAGCTTGGCGCGAGTCATCTTGATGTTCAGGTGCTTCGGACCGGAAGCGTCGGCCGTAATGTACGGCAGATTCACATCGGTCTGAGAGCTGGAGGACAGCTCGATCTTGGCCTTTTCCGCCGCTTCCTTCAGGCGCTGCATCGCCAGCGGATCACCGCGCAGGTCGATACCCTGGTCTTTCTTGAACTGATCGGCCAGGTAATCGATGACGCGCATGTCGAAGTCTTCACCACCCAGGAAGGTATCACCGTTGGTCGACAGCACTTCGAACTGGTGTTCGCCATCCACGTCCGCGATTTCAATGATGGAAATATCGAAAGTACCGCCACCCAGATCGTAGACGGCGATCTTGCGGTCACCCGCCTTCTTGTCCATACCGAACGCAAGCGCGGCCGCGGTTGGCTCGTTAATAATGCGCTTGACGTCCAGACCCGCGATCTTGCCCGCGTCCTTGGTTGCTTGGCGCTGCGAATCGTTAAAGTAAGCCGGTACCGTAATAACCGCTTCGGTCACCGGCTCACCCAGATAATCTTCCGCCGTCTTCTTCATCTTCTGCAGCACACGCGCAGAGATTTCCGGCGCGGCCATTTTCTTGCCCTTGGCTTCCACCCAGGCATCGCCGTTGTCGGCCTTCACGATCTTGTAAGGCACCAGCTTGATGTCTTTCTGTACTTCGGCGTCCTGGAAACGACGGCCGATGAGACGCTTGACCGCGAACAGGGTGTTAGCCGGATTGGTGACCGCCTGGCGCTTGGCCGCCTGGCCTACCAGCACTTCGTCATCGTCGGCAAAGGCGACGATCGATGGCGTGGTGCGGTCGCCTTCGCTGTTCTCGATCACACGCGGTGTACCCCCCTCCATGACGGCAACGCAGGAGTTGGTCGTACCCAAATCAATGCCGATGATCTTTCCCATGATGTTTCTCTCCAAAAATTCTCAGGTTCAAAATGACTTAGCTGCCTCACTAAATGTAGGCGATTCATCCAGTTTCAAGGGGCCTTGGCCACCATCACCATCGCCGGCCGGATCAGGCGATCGTTCAGCAGATAACCCTTCTGCACCACCGCAACGACGGTATTGGGCTCAACGTCTTCGCGCGGCTGCATGGACATGGCCTGGTGGAACTCGGGATTGAACTTCTCGCCCTGCGGATTCACTTCCACCACGCTGAATTTACCCAGCGTGTCGCCCAGCATTTTCAGGGTCAGCTCGGAGCCCTCCATCAGCTTGGCCGGGTCGATCGAGCCACCTTCGGCGGCGGCTGCAATGCCCATTTCCAGGCTGTCCTTCACTGGCAGCAGCTCGGAAATGATTTTTTCCAGACCGAATTTATGCGCGTTGGCCACGTCGCGTTCGGCCCGCTTGCGCAGGTTGTCCAGCTCGGCCTGCAGCCGGAGACACTGATTCCAGTGCTCGTCCGCCTTGGTGCGGGCGTCTTCCAGCAGACCTTCCAGGTGCTCACCCGGCATTTCTTCCACAACGTTTTCAGTCGTGATTTCTGACTCCGGGTTCTCCGACGGCTGCGCCTGCGCCTCTGCAACCTTTTCGTTATCAGACATAAATCCCTCAAATACAATTAGTTACAAGATATTTAAGATAAATAACATTAATGGTTTCTCGTCATTGCGAGGAGCGCAAGCGACGTGGCAATCCCCCAAAGACTCCTGCACCTTCAGGAGATTGCCACGCTACGCTCGCAATGACGCGGCTCGCACCAACCAAAACCGCAGTGGGATATGGGGATCAGTTTTTGGGATTCAAGGCCGCGCCGAGAATTCGCGCGGTGGCATCGACGATGGGAATCACGCGGTCGTAGGCCATGCGCGTCGGACCGATCACGCCCAGCACGCCGATCGCGTCGCCGTCGACACTGTAGGGAGCCGCGACCACGCTGCAATTATCCAGTGCCTGGTAACCGGATTCCTCGCCGATAAAAATCTGCACGCCCTGGGCGCACATCGATTGATCCAGCAGATGCAGGATGTCGCGTTTCTGGTTAAAGGTTTCGAACAAGCTGCGCAGGCGCTCCACATCACACAGTTCACGGAACTGCATCAGGTTGGTCTCGCCCACCAGCACCATGTCTTCCCTGGCCTGACTGTCATCATCCGTATTGAATATTTGACCGGCCATGCTGACGGCATCCGACATCATGCTGTTCATGTCCTCGCGGGCGCGCTGCATTTCCTCGATCAGTTCGCGCCGCACCTGGTCGATGTTCTTACCGGCCAGCAGGCTGGTGAGGAAATTTGAAGCCTGTTGCAGTTCGGCGGCGCTGTAATCCCGCTCGGTATGAATAATCCGGTTTTGCACATCCTGTTCATTGATCACCAGGATGACCAGCACGCGATTGGTCGACAGCGACAGAAATTCTATATGCCGTAACGCCTTCTGCTCGCGGCGCGGCAACGTCACCACGCCCGCCATTCGCGTCAGACCCGACAGCAGCGAGGAAGCGCTGGCTACCAGTTCCTGGGGATTCGCATCCAGACGCAGTTTTTTGCGCAGGCTATCGATCTGTGGCGACATCAGCGGCTGAACCTGCAACAGACTGTCTATAAAGAAACGGTAGCCCTGCACCGTCGGCACCCGCCCGGCCGAAGTATGCGGCGAGGCGACAAAACCCAGTTCCTCGAGATCCGACATGACATTGCGAATCGTCGCCGGGCTGAGCTTCAAACCGGAATCCCGCGCCAGCACCCTCGAGCCGACCGGTTCCCCGTCGCGCACATAACGATCAATCAGCACCCGCAGCAATTGCTGAGCGCGTTCATTGAGCATTTTGTCCATCGGATGATTCATAACACCTGCACCGGTTCCGCCTGCTGGCACTCCCTGGATTAGAGTGCCAATCGAAAGGCTACCGTTGCCTTCCGGGAGGGTCAAGCCCCCTGAAACCCTGGAAAAAAATATTGCAATCTTAATCACTTCCAGCTTTAAGCTCATTGCCGCCGGAAGATTAATCATGCTACTTTCTGGCGAGATTACGGGAGCGGACATGGCGCGGACATTTCATAAAATCGGCATCATCAGTAAATACGGCGACCCCGGCGTGGAGCCGGCGCTGAACAACCTGATTGAGTTTCTCAAGACCCAACAACGGGAGGCCCTGCTGGACTCCAGTGCCGCCGAGCGCCTGCCGAACTCTCAGCTCCCCATCCTCGACCGTGGAGAACTCGCCAGCGAGAGCGATCTGGTCATTGTGGTGGGCGGCGACGGCACCATACTCAACGCCGCGCGCAGCCTGTGCGATGCGGATGTTCCCCTGGTCGGTATCAACCTCGGACGCCTGGGCTTCCTGGCGGACGTTTCGCCCGAAGACCTGACCGAGGACCTGGGTGAAATCCTGAACGGCAATTACCGCGCCGAGGAACGCACCCTGCTACATGCCAGTGTGCTGCGCAACGGCCAGAGCGTGAGTGAGGCCGATGCCCTGAATGACGTGGTCGTACACAAGTGGGACATCGCCCGCATGATCGAGCTGGAGGTGCGTATCGACGGTCGGCTTCTGAATTCGCAACGCTCGGATGGGCTGATCGTATCGACCCCTACGGGTTCGACCGCCTATGCGCTGTCCGGTGGCGGACCGATGCTGCACCCGACGCTGCAGGCCATCGAACTGGTTCCCATCTGTCCACATAGCCTGAACAATCGCCCGATCGTCATCAGCGATAAATCCGATATCGAGATCAAGCTGTGCAATGGCGCCTATACGCAGGCACAAATTACCTGCGACGGACAGGTGAATTTCGGTTTAATGCCGGGTGATATTATCCGCATCAGTACCAAGGCGAAGCGCTTGCAATTTATTCATCCGAGCGACCATGATTACTTCGCAATTCTTCGGGCCAAGTTTAACTGGGGTGTGCATTCCTGAATGCTCAGTTATATACATCTAAATAACTTTGTTATCGTGGCCGAACTGGAACTCGAGTTCCAGAACGGCATGACCGCGCTCACCGGCGAAACCGGTGCCGGCAAGTCCATCCTGATCGATGCACTGGGGCTGGCACTCGGCGATCGCGCGGATCAGGACGTCATTCGTCACGGCGCCGAACAAACCGAAATCACCGTGGGATTCAATCTTGACCATCAGCCAGCGATCCATGAGTGGCTGGTTCAACAGGACCTGGCCGAGGATCAGGAATGCCTGGTGCGGCGTATTATCAGCCGCGAAGGCCGTTCCCGCGCCTACATCAACGGTCGACCCACTACCCTGCAACAACTCAAGGCACTCGGCGAACAACTGGTCGATATCCATGGCCAGCATGAGCACCAGTCGCTGATGCAGCGCGACCAGCAACGTCGCATTCTGGATGAATACGCCAGTATTGAATCAGACGTGGCTGCGCTCGAAACCCAGTACGAAAACTGGCGCGAACAACAACAGCAGTACGATACGCTACGCCAGGCCAGCCGGGAGCGCAGTGACCGTATCGATCTGCTGCGTTTTCATGCACAGGAACTGGAAGCGCTGCAACTTGAGCCGGATGAACTTGAAACGCTGGATGAGGACTACAATCGCCTGGCCAATGCCGGCGATCTGATCAGCCAGTGCCAGGCCGCCTGCGAAGTACTGTATGACGCGGACCAGTCCGCCCACTACCTGATTAGCCAGCAATTGCATCAATTGCAGGAACTCATCAAGACCGACTCCTCGCTAACCGATATCTGCGACCTGCTGGATTCGGCACGCATCCAGTTACAGGAAGCGACCGATGAACTGCGCCGCCGCAGCGAGGACCTTTATGTTGATCCGCAACGCCTGCAATACCTGGAGCAGCGCATTGCCAGCGTGCAGCAACTGGCGCGCAAACATCGCGTAAAACCGCAGGAACTGCCCGCGGTACTGGCCCAGGCCCAGCAGGAACTCGATCAGCTGGACAACGCCGACCAGCATCTCGATAAACTGGAAAAAGCCATTGCAAGCAGCGCCGCCAGTTACCGCGCACAGGCCAACAAGATTCACCTGGCCCGCAGCAAGGCCGCCAAGGCATTAAACAAGGCCATCACCGACGCCATGCAAACGCTTGGCATGACCGGTGGCAAGTTCGAGGCCCGGGTCACCCCCAGCAAGGACGAAGTCTTTACCCGCCACGGACTGGATCAGGTCGAATTCTGTGTCAGCGCCAACCCCGGCCAACCACTGGCGCCATTGACGAAAGTCGCCTCCGGCGGCGAACTGTCGCGTATCAGCCTGGCCATCCAGGTCATCACCAGCCAGCTCAACACCTCGCCCACCATGATCTTCGATGAAGTCGATACCGGTATCGGCGGCGGCATTGCCGAAGTGGTCGGACAGAAACTGCGCACGCTGGGTGAACATCACCAGGTATTGTGCGTCACGCACCTGCCCCAGGTCGCCGCGCAGGCGCACCACCACCTGCAGGTCAGCAAGCTGCATGGCGACGAGATTACTTATTCGCAGATTCGCACCCTGAGCCCGCAGGAACGAGTAGAGGAAATCGCGCGCATGCTGGGTGGCACCGAGATTACCGAGACCACGCTGGCGCACGCCAGGGAGATGGTGGAAGGGCCGATGAAGAAATCAGGCAATAAACGCGGCAAAAAGTAGGAGCGGCCTTGGCCGCGAACAGTTCGCGAGCAAGCTCGCTCCTACAAGGTTAAAGCATCCGCCATATCTTTTTCGCTTACCGGCTGAATCAACACGGCATGAATCGGAAACAGGGCCTGTAACTTCTCGACATACTGCGCCTCGCCCTTGTCGACCAGCACGATCATCTTCGCGTCGCGCGAATATTTCTGCAGGCTGCGCAAAAAGACATCCAGGTTACTGACATTGGCCCCGGCATAGTTGTTACCGTAGCCATAAAAGAATTCGCCCACCACCACGTCCGGCACCTGCTTTTTTAACTGCGCCATCGCCTTGCGCGATGACGTCAGTGGCACATGCTCGAAACCCAGGCGTTGATAGAGCGCGGAAAAATTCGGATGGGTGGGAGATTCAATCAGGGAAAACAGTACGGCCACGGTTACCTGGCGTTTTCACAGTTCTTTTTGTTGCAGTCGCCGTAGAGAATCAGCGAATGATCGCGAATAGTGAAGCCGGCCTTTTTAGCGACTTCATCCTGGCATTTCTCGATGGTTTCATTATGAAACTCGAAGACCTTGCCGCACTGGTTACAGACGATGTGGTCATGGTGCTCACCCTGGCTCAGCTCAAACACCGAATGGCCGCTCTCGAAATGGTGCCGGTGCACCAGGCCCGCGCCCTCAAACTGGGTCAACACGCGATAGACCGTCGCCAGGCCGATATCTTCGCCCGCCTCCAGCAAGGTCTTGTAGACATCTTCCGCGCTCAGATGACGCTCGGTTTCATTACTCTCAAGAATCTCGAGAATCTTCATGCGCGGCAGGGTGACCTTCAGGCCCGCTTTGCGTAAATCCGCTGATTCCACAGTTTCACCTTCATGTTGAGTGAATTTGGCAGACGCTTGCGCTATCATGCCCGACAGGCAAAACCACAAGCTACTTAGAAATTAATATGCGAAAGCTTCTCACTATCTTCACCATTTTGGCAAGTGTTTCCGGCTGCGCCAACCTTGATTTCGATAAGAAAATTCCGTTTGTGTATCGCATCGATGTGCAACAGGGCAACGTGCTGGAGCAGAACGAAGTCAACCAGTTACGCCCGGGAATGTCCCGCCGCGAGGTCCAGTATGCCCTCGGCAGCCCGCTGATCATTGATACATTCAATGAGGATCGCTGGGATTACCTGTATCGAATGGAGCCGGGCGCCGGTAAAACCGAGGTGCAGCAACTCAGCCTGTTTTTCAGCGATGACAAATTAACCGAGATTCGCGGCACCGTTCGCCCCGAGGATAACCCCAAACAGGAAACCACCCAGGACAGCAAAACCGTTGTGGTGCCCTACCAGGAACGTGAGCCCGAAGGTTACCTGAGTCGCCTGTGGCGCTGGATTACCTTCAAGAAGAAAGAAGAGTTTTAAGATAACGAGTGTCCGTCCGGACACTCGGCTACTCATCCAGGGAGCCGCCACCTTTTTTCATCTTTTTCCCCTCGGCGGCGCGCTGTTTGCGCACCTCCTTGGGGTCGGCAATCAGTGGCCGGTAAATTTCCACCCGGTCACCGGAACGCAGCACTTCATTCAATTTCTTTAACTTGCCGAAGATGCCGATCTTCTGTTGCGCCAGATCGATATCCGGATAACGTTCGAGAATACCGGATTCCCTGATCGCCAGCTCGGCGGTACTGCCTTCAGGCACCTCCAGCTTGAGAATAAGCTGGTCGTCGGGCAAGGCATAGGCCACTTCTACCGGGATTGCCTTAACGTTTGCCATAGACTTCCCTCGCGCGTTCGTGAAAGGCATCCACCAGGGTATTGGCGATCTGGCTGAAAATCGGGCCGACCATCATGCTCAACATCCGGTTCGAGAATTCAAACTCCAGATCCAGTAACACCTTGCAGGCATTACCATCGCCCAGCGATTCGAATCGCCAGAACCCTTCCAGGTGCTTGAACGGCCCATCCAGCAACCGAATCTCGATCATCTTGTCTTTCTGGTGACGATTGTGAGTTGTGAATGCCTTGTGCAAGCTTCCCTTTTTAATTTCAATCATCCCCTTCATTTCATCCTGGCCACGTTCCAGCACCCGGGACTGACTGCACCAGGGTAGAAAATCCGCATAGGCATCAATATCCGTCACCAGGGCAAACATCTCCGCCGGGCTGTACATCACCAGGGCTGAAGTATTGATCGCTGTCATGCAATATAACCAAGTAAACCCGTAACGTTTAAAAATACCGCAATAATAGCGACCGGCGTAATGTAACGCATGATGAACCGCCACAGACCATAGAGCCATTCATACTTGATCGCCAGTTCGGCACGACTGGATTCCTTCGACATTACCCATACGGCAAAGATAGAGATAAACAGCCCACCCAGCGGCAACATAAAGTTTGCGGTCAGGATATCGAACACATCAAACAGGCCATCTGACTTTTTCTGCCCCAGGAATTCAAAACTGAATGACCATTTGTTAAACGACAGCACGGTGATAATGCCGAGTAACCATATCAGCAAACCAACCAGGGTCGTTGCCCGGGTTCGCCGCATACCATGATTTTCCACCAGCCAGGCCACGGCCGGTTCGATCAGGGAAATCGCCGAACTCCAGGCGGCAAACACCAGCAGGACGAAGAACAAAGTACCGAATAGTGTGCCAAGCGGCATATGCCCGAAGGCCAGCGGCAACGTCTGGAAGATCAGCCCCGGCCCTGCCCCGGGCGCCAGACCATTGGCAAACACAATTGGGAAAATCGCCAGACCGGCAATCAGCGCAACCACCGTGTCCATAATCGCCACGGCAAACGACATCTTGGCGATCGATGCGGTATGCGAGAGATAGGAGCCATACACCATGATGGCGCCCATGCCGAGACTCAGAGTGAAGAAGGCATGCCCAAGGGCAGTCAATACCCCCCCGGCGCTGAACTCGCACCGTTCGGGCGTGCAATCCGGGTAGAACAACGCCTTGAAGTCGACATCGAACATAAAGTGCAGGCCCTGCTCAAAGGAGCCGGTATTCATCGCATAGCCGAGCATCATTAATAACAGGATGAACAAAGTCGGCATAAGGAACCGCACCGCCTTTTCCAACCCACTTTGCACACCGCGCGCGACCACCACGATGGTCATCACCATAAAGATGGTATGCCAGGCCAGAATACGTTCCGGGTCACTGACCAGACTGACAAAAATATGTTGCACCCCGTCGCTGGTGGCCCCCTGGAATGCCCCGGAACCGACCCGGAATACATAGGCCAGTGCCCACCCTGCGATGACACTGTAATAAGAAAGGATAATGAAGCCGGCGACCATCCCCGCCCAGCCCAGCAACTGCCAGAGCTTGCTCTTGCCCTCTTCTTCCGCCAGGCTGCGCATGGTGTTGATCGGGCTCTGACGGCCGCGCCGACCCAGCATGATCTCGGCAATCATGACCGGGATACCGATCAGCGCGATACAACCCAGATATACAATGACAAAGGCCCCGCCACCGTTCTCGCCAGTGATGTAGGGAAACTTCCAGATATTACCCAGTCCAACCGCCGAACCGGTCGCCGCCAGAATAAAGGCCAGCCGGGACGACCATTCGCCATGAATCGATTTTCGACGCGTTGTCATGTGAGGCTCCCCGTGCTTTTTTCTGGAATGTTGCCATTGTCGACAAAAAAGCACGGATACTCAACACCTTGGGCCACATTGCGTATAATGCGCCGCCATGGGAAAGAAAACCGCCAAAACCAAGTCCAGCAGTAGCACCATCGCCCTCAACAAGAAGGCGCGCCACGAATTTTCCATCGAGGATAAATTCGAATGCGGCATGGTGCTGGAAGGCTGGGAAGTGAAGAGTCTGCGTGCCGGCAAGGTGCAGATCGTGGATAGCTACGTGTTCGTCAAAAACGGTGAAGTATACGTATCAAATCTACTGATCACCCCGCTGCAGACTGCCTCTACCCACATCAACCCCGAACCGACCCGGGTGCGTAAACTGCTGCTGCACCGCGACCAGATCGACAAATTGATCGGCGCCGTCGAGCGCAAAGGCTACACCCTAGTGCCGACCGCCATGTACTGGAGCCGCGGCAAGGCCAAGCTGGAAATCGGTCTGGCCAAGGGCAAGAAAGCCCACGACAAACGCGCAGCCGAGAAAGACCGGGATTGGGCGCGGGAAAAGGCACGGATTCTGAAACATGGCTAGAACTATCAATCTAAACCGTCATACCGGCGAACGCCGGTATCCAGGGGTGTTCGTAAAAATAGATTCCCGCCTTCGCGGGAATGACGATTTATTTAGACTTCGTGAATAAACCCTTGAACTTCTCTATAATACCCCCACTCTAAGGAGTACTTGGGGGCGACCTGGCTTCGACGTGGGTTGCAAAACCTGAGG
This sequence comes from Thiohalobacteraceae bacterium, assembly GCA_041592335.1. GTDB lineage: Bacteria > Pseudomonadota > Gammaproteobacteria > Thiohalobacterales > Thiohalobacteraceae > JBFHQE01. Next base: position 108,167 of record JBFHQE010000010.1, read on the forward strand.
TGCATGCCGAGTGGCAGAAACTCGTAAATCAGCTGCAAATCTATAGTTGCCAACGACGACAACTACGCACTCGCTGCTTAAAACCCAGTAGGGTGCCGTCTCACTGAAGCCGTGCCTATGCGTTCAGGTTAGAGGCGTCGATTCTCATAGGATCGCGGTGACGCTTGTTCGGGGTAGATCCGTTAAAACCTAACCGAAATCGCTTCTGGTTTTCCCTGCCCGTCGGGTAGCCAGGGGTTAAATAAATAGACTGGATAAGCATGTAGTACCAACGGCAGAGGGCTTGCGGACGCGGGTTCGATTCCCGCCGCCTCCACCAAATTGATGCCCCGGAGCTCCGGGGCATTTTATTTTAAGGAGACCAAGCAGGTTCGCCTTTCTTACTGAACCATGGCCATTCGCGATCGAATACCTTCTATTACTGCCATAAATGTTCTTTCAGGCATTTCTGTCCTGGCAGCTATCGCAACCACTTCCTCGATTACCAGATCAATTCGACTCATTAAATCAGAGAACAGACTATCCATATCCTGTTTTGCCAGTCCGGCTTTCTTACCCGTCTGGAAAAAATGCCTGACCTGGATTTGATTCATGCGGTAATAACGTTTGTCTCCAATAGATATCGCCATCTTGCTTTTCTGTAACGGAAGCTGCGAATAAGGCGATATCGACATGACATCATAGAGCGGCGTCAGCCGGTAGCCACCGGGCGAAATAAATATCGAGAAATTTTTGGCATGGCCATCAATAGCGGCCAATAGCCAGAATACGATCTGGGCCTTCATAAAGGCAAGGCGGTCCTTGAATGGATCGACTGCCCCATTCAAAAAGGCCATTACATCAAGAATGCCGGGGCCACCGTCACTCTCATATTTTCTGTGCGAAGGCGTACCTAATGCCTGGCAAAGATCCTCCTGCGGCAGGCGATACAACACATCTTCTCGCCAGCTGCGGTCAAATCTTTCTACGACAATAACGGGCTTGCCATCAAAGTGCATGACATCTGCCTTGGTCGTCTCTAACCCCAGGGCCCGACAAAGCTGTAAACAAAACCATTCATTCCAGGGCGTATCGGAAAAGTCCGCCCCGTTTGGCCCCTCCTTCATTACGGGTTTGAAAATATGGGATGTCGGTGTTGGTCCCAACGGCAGCTGCCATCGATCATCAACTCTGAGAAACGCTGTCTTCTCCTGCATCCCGGCGAGTGAGATGCGAAAATCATCTTCTTCCGCTGTCATGCCCAATGGATTATTAGCCAGTGCGGCCAACCGTGTCGCGATCTCTTCATCCGATACAGGCCGGTAGACCATTTTCGCGGGATCTCCGGGATCTTCTCCTTCCCGTACAAACCGTAGCGCCCCCATGCAATCGCGCCCAATGACACTCAATAGGTCAAAGACACCGGCACTTTCAGCCTGCTCGCGGGCCGCAATCTTGTCGCGCACCGATTGGGCATCCGGTAACAGCCCGTCGAAATAACTATTGGCTTCATCACCCGACCAGATACGATCGGACAACGGCATGGCGACCGAGATCGGAAATGACCGCTCTGATACGAGCCAGTCTGGATCATAACGGAAGGAACTCGCCCCATCCGGCGCACGGACATAGCGGCCCACTTTGCTTGAGCCGATATATACATCCAGTGCGCGCGCCAGACGTTTACGCCCCATGTTCAGTAATCCATGGGGTCGAATTCATCTTTACGACGCTGGACGATGGACAGGTCCAGATCCAATGCAGCGAGCACCCGTATCAGGGTATCCAACCTCGCCGAAGTCGCACCATTTTCCAGGTCAGAAACAAGCGCCTGGCGAATTACAGCTTTCTGGGCCACATCCACTTGTCGCAAGGCCTTTTTTTTGCGCGCATTACGTATTGCAGCACCTAGATCACTGTTATTCCTGATTATTCTAGCCATATTTCACCAAATACACGGTTAGTCGTATAAACTTTTTATATACGCTAATCCGTATTATGTCAATATATACGGTAAAACGTATTTATATAAAGACGCTCTCACGCCAAAAAAGAAAACGGCCCGAAGGCCGTTTTTATTTTAATAGTCTTTATAGATTTCTAGGCCGCTTGCCAGGAAGTTGTAAGCGTAGGCGCCAACGCTTCCTGAAGTTCAGGTGAGAGATCTAACTCGCCTGCGGCGGGTGGAGAGAATGCCGCCATGGCATCAATCAATTGATCTATCTGGCTATTCAATAATATGTAGCCATCACCGGATACAAACTCTTCTACTGCAGTTTGATCAGAAGCGAAATGACTGAATACACGCAAGCTATCTTCAGTTCCTATAATCGAAACAACCAGATCGTTATTGTCTCTTGAGAACCAAAGCTGATCATGAGCAACATTTGAATGAAAAATCACGGAATCGGTTTCAGCAATATCAGTAGAATAATCGTAGATTAAGTCCTGACCGTCCCCTCTACCCATTTGATAACTATCGTTACCTTGCCCACCAAACAAGTAATCATTACCAGCACCAGAGTCGAAAGTATCGTCACCACCTAAACCGATTAACTGGTTACTCCCTGCATTGCCACGGATCACGTTATCCAGTTCGTTACCGGAGCCATTCAGGTTATTCGCGGCGACACCTGTCAGCGTCAGGTTCTCTACATTATCCGTCAGCGTATAGGTAATTGTGCTGCTGACGGTGTCAATACCCTCGCCTGCCAGCTCAGTGACCACATCACCAATATCACCGACATAGTAAGTATCATTGCCCTCACCACCACTCATGATGTCAGCACCAAGACCACCGTTTAACCAGTCTCCGGCCGATCCGCCAATCAACGTGTCTTCTCCATCTCCGCCCGCCATGAAGGTATATCCATCACCGGCCGTCAACAAATCGTTACCACCATCTCCGAATAAATAGCTCTCGCCAATACCACCGGTCAGGTCATCATCGCCATCACCACCCCATAGAACTGAGTAAGCGCCTGCAGTAGTACTGCCGACCAGCGTGTCATTGCCGGCATCACCATAGAGATACTCCCAGGCACCAACCACACCCGCTCCCGCTTCCAGGTAATCATCGCCATCACCGCCGCGCAGCGTATCCGTGCCCGCATTACCGTATAGACGATCGTCACCACCCTGACCCAAAATGGTGTTATTCCCCGAATCGCCGTGAATCACATTCGCCAAGATGTTACCTGTTGCACTCTTGTTATCCGTAGCGACACCCTGCAAGGTTAGATTATCTACATTATCCGTCAGCGTATAACTGATTGAGGCATAAACGGTATCTGAGCCTTCATCGGCAAGCTCAGTGACTACATCACCCGCATCTTCGACATAATAGGTGTCATCACCCGCGCTACCACTCATTGAGTCAGTACCAGTGCCACCATCCATAATGTCATTACCGGCACCGCCCACGAGGAGGTCATTGTCAGCACCACCCCGCAGCTCAGAGTCGCCTGGACCTGCGGTCAGCGTATCTTCTCCTCGACCGCCAAAAAGATAAGAGTAAGTATTC
>JBFHQE010000011.1:0-95808 GCA_041592335.1 Thiohalobacteraceae bacterium
AGGAGAAATAGTAAACATGGATCCCCGCCTTCGCGGGGATGACAACATGTTGAATTAGTTTAAAGGTTTAATCGACCCTTCCTGCACCCGGGCATCGAAAATCTCTTCAAAGGCATGCAGGGTTTCATCGCTGGCAATCGCCTGCTCGGCCGCCGACTGGCGCGCCTGTGTCTCGCGCGCCAGCTGTTGCGCGGGAGTTTCAACGTCGCCCTTTCCAGCCGACTCGGTATCGATTACCAACGTGCCGGGATAACCTGCCTGTTGCAAAGCCTGCTGCAACTTGTCCTGCAGGCCCGGGCTCAGCAATTGGCCGTGCGCCGGGTCCAGTTGTAACAGTGTTTTATCCGGCGATTGCGACACCAGGCTGCAATTCACCGCCAGCTGCCGAACCATGCCTTTCAGGCGCATGGCATCAATCATCGCACCCCAACCATCGACTGCTGGAGTAACAGTGGGGGTTGCTGGCGCGGATTCAACTGCGGCGGGCGCCCCGGATGTTGCCGGACGGGCAACGGAGGCGGGTCCTCGCGAGGCGGGCAGCTCCGCCGCCGCGCCCGGCTGGAACGCGAGCATGCGCAGCAGCACCATCTCGAAGCCACCGCGTGGATCGGGCGCCAGGTGCAGATCACGTCGTCCGATCAGGCCAATCTGGTAAAAGAGTTGCACGTCTTCACGCGCCAGTTGATTTGCCAGTTCCAGCACCACCTCACGATCGCCTTCACTGTCATCGATGGCGTCCGGTACTGCCTGCGCTACCGCAATCCGCTGTAGCAGAGACAGCAGTTCGGCCAGCATGGCGGCAAAGTCCGGCGACTGTTCCGCGGCCTGATCGATGCATTGCAGTATCGCCGCGGCATCCTGGCTTGCCAGCGAGCGCACCAGCTCCACCACCTGGCCACGCTCAATGGTGCCCAGCATGGCGCGCACTTCGTCTTCCTTGATATCGCCCGCGCCGAAGGCAATCGCCTGGTCCAGCAGGCTTAGCGCATCACGCATGCTGCCATCCGCCGCCCGGGCCAGTTCACGAATAGCAGGTGTTTCAAACTGGATGGATTCGCGTCCCAGCACATCGATCAAATGATCATTGATCAGGTTGGGCGCAAGACGTTTCAGGTTGAACTGCAGGCAACGCGACAGGATGGTGACCGGCAGTTTTTGCGGATCGGTGGTCGCCAGCAGGAACTTCACATGCGGCGGCGGCTCTTCCAGCGTTTTCAGCAGCGCATTGAAGCTGTGATTGGAGAACATGTGTACCTCGTCAATGAGGTACACCTTGTAACGGCCACGGGTCGGCGCGTACTGTACGTTTTCCAGCAGCTCGCGGGTTTCATCGACCTTGGTGCGCGAGGCCGCATCCACTTCGATCAGGTCGACAAAGCGGCCTTCATCGATCTCGGTGCAGGCGGAACACTGACCACAGGGTTTGGAACCGACGCCCTGCTCGCAGTTAAGCGACTTGGCAAAGATACGCGCGATCGTGGTCTTGCCGACACCACGGGTTCCCGTGAACAGGTAGGCATGATGCAGGCGTTCGTTATCCAGCGCGTTGACCAGTGCCCGCAGGACGTGCTCCTGCCCGACCATTTCGTGGAAACTGCGAGGGCGCCATTTACGCGCGAGAACCTGGTAACTCATTTGATCAAGGCTGTGTAGGATCGTCTGTTTATATAATGTGTGGCCGTGAGAATTAGGGTGGCGACTTGCACCAGCCACACTCCGGCGCCCGAGTCCACTGCTGCCGCTGCTCCCTTCCGGGCCTGACGGGGTTCACAGCTTATCGTCGCGGAGGGACCGGCACAAGCCACCATAGATGCCTCCCGAGTCGGAGGAGCGGCAAGGCTACCTGATATTTCAAGGGCTTGCAAACAGCTTTTCACTTTCAATAAGTTATGGAATAGAGAAAAAGAAAAACCGCCGAAACGGCGGTTGCTTGATACGGGATCTGGCGGAGAAGAAGGGATTCGAACCCTTGATACGCTATTAACGTATACACACTTTCCAGGCGTGCTCCTTCAACCACTCGGACACTTCTCCTGATATTTTTTCAACCGCGCATCACAGGAAAATGAAGGGGCGTCAAAAACGAAGCGCGTAGACTAAACTAGATGGGGACAGCATGCAATAAATCAGAAACCGTCTGATATCCAGTGTCGAATGTACTCTCCCCCTGCACCCTTTCCCCGTTAAACCGGCACGCAACAGTCTCCTACCAATTCTCGAAAAAAATCCGTACCCCAAAAGATATACGTTAAATTTCAATAACATTTGCTCATCATGTCTTTTGGGGTAAGCTGCAGGCAACTGCAACTCACTAAAACAATGAACCTCAGATTCCGATACCTATCTATAGTGATTATTATCCGGAACCCCGGCATGGCATGTTGTACCGACTCTTTATTATTCTGCTGATTCCCCTGCTGATTTCCGGCTGTTCCAAACCGGATACCTTGCTAGAGGAAATCAAGGCCAACAACGAGCTGGTGGTTATTACACGCAACAGCCCGACAACCTATTACCAGGGCGCGCACGGCCCGACCGGTTTTGAATATGAAATGGTGCAGCAGTTTGCCGATTCTCTTGGCGTAAAACTGCGCATCATCACCCCGGACAGTTTCAGCGAGATCATCCCCAGCGTGGTGCGAGGTGATGCCCACCTTGCGGCGGCCGGACTCACCATCACCGAGGACAGGAAAAAACTGGTGCGATTCGGTCCCTCCTACCAGGCCATCACGCCCCAGCTGGTTTATCGCGTGGGCACGCCCAAGCCCAACAGCATGACTGAGCTGGATGGCATCCTCGAAATTGTTTCCGGCAGCAGCCATGAAGAAACCCTGATACAGCTTACCGAGCAATATCCCGATCTGAACTGGAAGGCGAACGGCACCATGGAAAGCGAAGAACTGCTGCACCTGGTCTGGGAGCAGGTCATCGATTACACCATTGCCGACTCGAACGAAATCAAGCTAAACCAGCGCTATTACCCGGAACTGCGCATAGCGTTCGATGTTTCATCGCCGGAACAGCTGGGCTGGGCATTCCCACATGGCGAGGACAACAGCCTGTTCAACAAGGCGCGTGAATTTTTCAACCGCATTAGCAGCGATGGCACGCTGGAGCAGCTGATCGACCGTCATTACGGCCATGTCCAGCGCTTCGATTATGTCGGCACCCGCAGATACCTTCGCCATATTCAGCAGCGTCTGCCGGAGTTCCAGCCGCTCTTCCAGGACGCGGCCGAGAAAGTGGATATTGACTGGCGACTTTTGGCCGCCATTGGTTACCAGGAATCGCATTGGGTACCGAATGCGCGCTCCCCTACCGGCGTGCGCGGCATCATGATGCTGACACTGGACACCATGCGTTTCCTTGGGCTGGAAAACCGGCTCGATCCCGAACAGAGTATTTTCGGCGGGGCACGTTTTGTTGAAATGATGATCAACAAAATACCGGATCGCATACAGGAACCGGACAGAACCTGGATGGCGCTTGCTGCTTACAACATCGGCTACGGCCACCTGGAAGATGCAAGGCGGCTGGCCGAGATGAACGGCGGCAATCCGGATCGCTGGGTGGATGTCAAGAAAGCGCTGCCACTGTTGAGTCAGAAAAAATGGTATAAGCAGACGCGTTATGGTTATGCACGCGGGCGTGAACCGTTACGCTATGTGTCAAACATTCGCAGTTATTACGATATCCTGCGCTGGTATACCGAACGCGATCAGGAACCCAACCTGGACCCACCTGAATACCTGGGCAGCGAGTTTTCGGCGTTGTAAGCCGACACTGTGGGTCACCGAAGCAAATCAGATTGGGGTGTTTTTTTGAACGACTCGAAGGATTTTGGAGTGAGAAAAAACTAACCCAAGATTGATTTGCCATGCAGAGAATTAACGCCTACTCCGAAAAAAATCCTGTAACAGCGCACTGCACTCCGCCTCCAGCACGCCACCTTCAACCTCGACCCGGTGATTCAGCCAGGGTAGATTGAAGCCATCAAACTGGCTGCCCGCCACCCCGCGACGCGTATCGTAAGCACCGAACACCAAGCGCCCGACCCGCGCATGAACCATGGCGCCACAACACATGATGCAGGGCTCCAGCGTGACGTACAGCGTGGTATCGAGCATGCGATAGTTTTCCAACACCTCGCCCGCCGCGCGCAAAGCCACAATCTCCGCATGCGCGGAAGGATCGTGCGAGAGAATCGGCTGGTTATAACCGGCCGCGATGAGTTGGTTATCCCTGACCAGTACGGCACCGACCGGCACCTCACCCTGCTCGGCGGCCAGTCGCGCCTGGGCGACAGCCTGTTGCATCCAGTAGTTGTCGTTATTCATTCCGGTACAGTTTTTCTCCGCAGTAATCCAGCCATGGAATATGGCTTCCGTGTTGATGGCGATGTCATTGCAGCATGACATAGTGCGTCAAACCGATAATATTATGCGGCTTCAATTGTAAATTTTTTGCATATATTCTGATTATTTATTTAACGGCTTGAAAAATAATATTTTGCCATTGTCTGCCAATTATCGTAAACCTCTGCCACCCAGCGACACATTGACTAATATCTGCACAGGAAATGCGCAACTGACATTTGATAGCAGTGAACATAGCTAACACAAGCACATCAGACAGGAATGGAGTATCAGGATGAAGTCAGTCTTATTGCCAGAATTAATTGGCGATGACGATAGCCAGGAACCCATTCAGGTTCTGGTAGTAGATGATGACAATATGCAACGTCAGCTGGAAAGAGACATTCTCTCCAGCAATGACATTGTTGTAACAGAGGCTTCCAATGGGAATGAAGCACTGGAACTTATCAGGCACCACGAGTTCGATGTTGCCTTGATTGACAAGCGCATGCCCGGCATGGACGGCAGCGAAATTGTCTGGCGGATACGCAATGAACTCGGCATCCCTTTTTTACCCATTCTTATGGTAAGTGGAAGCCATTCCATGGATGACATGTCCCGCTGCCTTAGCCTTGGCGCCAATGATTATATTCGCAAGCCCTATAGTGGCGCTGAACTTATTGCACGGGTCCAGTCAGCTGCAAATTCAAAGCGGCTGACGGATCAACTCGATTCAGCTGAATCACTGTTATTCGCCTTGGCCAGAATGGTCGAGGCAAAAGACGAGGGAACAGGCGACCATTGTAATCGTCTTGCCCATATGGCTGTCGCCTTCGGCAAGGAACTGGGACTCGCGGAAAGTGATTTACTGGCATTGCGTCGCGGCGGCGTCTTGCACGATATCGGTAAACTGGCAATCCCGGATAGCATTCTAATAAAGAAAGACACGCTCGATAAAGATGAATGGGATCTGATGCGACAGCATACTGTAATCGGCGTTAAACTTTGTCAAAACCTGCGTAGCATGTCGAAAGTGTTACCCATCATTCTTTATCATCATGAGCGCTGGGACGGCACGGGTTACCCGCATGGTTTAATGGGTGAGGAAACGCCCTACCTCGCCAGAGTCTTCCAGTTTGTGGATATATATGACGCCCTGGTGTCTAAGCGCCCCTACAAGGAACCATTCCCGCACGAGCAGGTGATCAGCATTCTGGAAGATGAGATCGCGAACGGCTGGCGCGACCCTGAACTGGGCGCAGCCTTCCTTGACATGTTACGCCACAGCACCCATTTACTGCAGGTGCCTGAAGATGAACAAACTGACCTTGGCGACGAGATTTTTTCAACTATCGTCAATGCTGGCCTGACAACTCAAATGCAGCAGGGTTCATGGCAGCCTTTTCTCGCGGCGGAAGGTGGCAATCGGATCAAAAATAAAGCCGGAGGAAGGATATAGGCGAGTGGCGCGGAAAAATAATCCGCGCGCGGTTAGCGGCCGAACCCGGCGTAATTCCTTGAGACGTGGCAGTGCGACTGCGGCAACAGCTAAGCGCATCAGCGATGAAACCAGGAATACACCGAAAAGCGCATAAGTCCAGTGAATTGTAAATCCAAACAGCGTTGTACTCTCTGGCCATACATAGGCCAGCGCGCCACCCAGCATCGAACCGGTAAACACACCCAGCGCGGTTAACACTGCGTTGACTGCCATATAGGGCGCCATGCGCTTACCGGGCAGGAGTTCATAGAGATAGTTGCCACAACTCAAGGTGAACCCACCCCAGGCCATACCCGCCAGGCATTGCAGCCCGAGAAAATACCAGAAGTTTTCCGAAAACAGCCATAACGCAGGCAGAAAAGGAATAATAGATCCGGTGACAACCAGGATAAGCCGATTACCGAAAGCATCCGCAATCCTGCCCCAGGCCGCCAGCGTTAAAAACTGCATAACCACCGATGTTGCCGTAATGGCCGTAAATTGCAGATAACTGAATTCGAGATTACGCAGCATGTGAACGGTGAAAAAAGGCCCGGAGATCGCCACCGCGCCCTGCATCGCCGCCACAAACGAGGCGAAGCGCAGGAATGGCGTTCCTTTCAGCTCATTCATCCAGTCGCGCAAGGTCAGCCGACTTCGCTGTTCGGGTGCATCCTCGCGAGGATCGTACATGCGCCCCAGGTGATAGACCGAAACAAATCGCGCCAGCATTGCCACGGCAAAGATCAGCAGGTAACCCTGCAGCGTCATATCCGAACCGGTTGCCACATGCAGTACACCACCGGCCGCAAGCAAGGCAATAAAGGACGTCATGGTCGCCAACCGGGAACGGTGCCCAAAATAGCGGCCACGCCGCCCTTCCGGCACCAGTTCGCCCATCAGGCAACCCCATTGCGGCGAAACCGAATGCGATGCAATGTGATACAGGACCACACATGAAATGAGCAATGCCACACTCCATTGCGGAAACCATAAGGGCAATATCATCAGCGGTAACCAGACCAGTCCCTGGACGAAAGCGCCGCCGACGATCATGGGTTTGCGCCAGCGCGCACGCCCCGCACTCAACCAGGCAGAAATCAACTGCATCCAGGAACCGATAAGAGGCGGCAAAGCCGCCAGCAGGGCAATCTCCTGCGTGCTTGCCCGAAGAAACAACGCAAACGCCGAGAGGTAGGTTTCCCCCGCACCGGTCATGACCGAATAGGCAACCCCGTCACGCACCGAGTGGCGCAACGAGCTTTCTATTCGCGGGTCACGATGACGATAAAGGAGCATGCGCAAGCCTCAGGTGAACAATGCCATTCTGGGAAGGGAAATGAAGCTAGCAGGGAAAACAGTGATTCGCAATGCGATGGCGAAATAATGTGGGCCACAAAAAAGCCGAGGTCATTTTACCGACCTCGGCCTGATTCAGGGGCAGACTGACAGTTATTTACGCCATTCTGGCTTTGCTCGCTCCAGCCCGGCGTCCAACACCGACCAGACCTATCAAACCACTGGCGAACAACCATGCGGCAGCGGGAACCGGCACCGCTGAAGCCGTGTAAGTGTATTGCTGATCGAAAAGGCTGACCAGCAGAGAGGAGCCTGCTTCGATTCCGGTGATATTCAGACTGTTGGCAAGACTGAAGCCGTTATCAAATGACACTGTGCCCGTGATATCGAACATGTCCGTTAGATTAAATGTAGTCGCCAACGGATCGGAGTCGAAGTTCACGTCGAATAGAACATTCTGGCCAAACTGGACATTACCTCCTACGACGATCTTGTCGAACAGGCTTGGTCCAATTTCGATTTCCACGGTACCCTCGATAAGTACAAGATTGCCGAGGATAGTCATGGTGCCCGGTGAGTTACCGGGCGCAAGCATACCGCCATTCAAGGTGACATTACCGTCAATCGTGCCGCCATCACCCTTGAGCACACCGTTGCCGTTTACCAACACATCACTATCTAAAAGACCACCGCTGGAAACCTCCAGTAGTGCCTGCCCCGATGCAGCCCCGGCAAGACCGACCTCAACCAGGTTGGCAATCGTGGTGCCCGCTTGGATGCGATAGGCGTTAGGCACTACCGTGTCGCTTTCGCCAATAATGATATCGCCATTGACAGTAACCGTACCGCCAGTCTGCAGGAACAGACCTTCTGCCGCTACGCCACCCGCCGAGTTATCTGCCACCTGGACATTATTGTCGACGGTCAGGCTCCCACCGCTGATGATGTACTGACCGGAACCGGAAGCGGAAGACTTGGCTTCACCCACCACGAGGCCATTTCGGATATACACGGTGCCACCGGTCTGGTTAAATTCACCACGACCGCCATACAGATGTCCACTGTAATCAGTGCCACCACCCAGTGTCGCCTTACCGTACACGGTTAACGTCCCGTTACCGATTGTATAGGCACCATAGCGCTGAATTGCAGGATCGATGGAGTAATCATCCGGATTATTTTGAGACGTACCCGTCCCGATACGAAGTTGTCCCGCTGAAGAACTTAAGATTGAAGAAGAGCCGATGACAACATTACCGCCACTTTGATTAAACGCACCCTGGCCGGACGCACCAACGATCATGCCGTTCAGGCCCACATTCAGGTCACCGTTGGTCAGGGTATAAGCGCCAATACCGACGGCGATTGGACCACTGAAGCTGCTTTCCTGGCCGACGTTGCCGATGATGAGCCAATTCGCATTATGCGTACCACCGGATTGAACAAAATCACCTTCCCCGTAAGGGCCAATCTGGGCATTACCGGAATTTAATGTGCCATCCTGGAGGAGATAAGTACCTTGACCAGTTACGAATTCATTCGAATCACCGCCCACAAGCAACTCACTGGTGGTATGGCTGCCATCCTCGTGAACAAAGGTACTGACTTCAAACAGGCCTACGGTTGTTTTATTGGTTACAATCGCCTCACCCGTCTCCAGCGTAAACAGATCAGACTGGGTCGCACCCAGAATCAGGTTGCCCTCACCATCAATAGTCGGCTCCTGATCGTTTCCGATATCCAGGAAGAAGGAAGTAATATTGGCATAGGCATCTGTTTCGCTGCCGTAAAAATAAAGCTCGCCATAATCAGCCAGGCTAAAATCGATATCCGTTGGTAGCGTATTGGTCGTACTCAACATGTTTTCATCAGAATCGTAGAGGTAAATCGAGGCACTGAGTTGTTCACCCAGCAACGAGGTAACATTTTCACCGACCGAGTAAAAACTAATTTCGCTATCACCACCGGAATAAATGCTGAGATTGGCACCTTCTAACTGAAAGGTGTGCGAGAGATTATCAACGGTCAGAGTACTGCTCGCGGACAGAGGAAACAGAAAATCGAAATAGGAATAGGTCCCGAATGCATCTGTATACTGGTCGGATGGCAATACCGCAGTGTCGTAGGTCAAACTGCCACTCAGTGAATTTCCAGCAGAGAATTGGTTCGCAAATTCCGAAAACTCCGTCCCGCCAACATAGTCCAAATTAGCAGTGAACTGAAAGGAAACCTCTACGGCAGAGGCATGTAAAGTTATAGCCGAAAGACTGACCCCGACGGCAAGGGCGAGCGATGTGTTAGGCATGGAAGACTCCCGATTCTTTTTTCAGGAGAAAGGCAGGATTCGTGCCCAGATTGCGAAGATTACCTAGGACACTGTTTTAGAGGAGAAAAAATACATGCGTCATATTTATGCCAGCATATAAATGTAAAAGCCCTTGACAGCACCGCCAGCAGCTTTCGGATTAACCCATTGAAAAAAATGATGTTTGCATCAAATCAGCAATTGTTAATTTAATTTACAATTGCCTCGTTTTGGTTGCCCTTTATCGCGCCAGGCGTAACGGTTGCCACTGCCCAATGGTTAATGATCGCCACACCCACTCCAGTGGCCCAAATCGGAAACGCGTCAGCCAGAGCACGCTGAAAATCATCTGGAAAACCCAGACACCGACACAGAGTATCGCCAATTCCCAACGGTTCATGGAACCAAACAAGCCAAAGCCAAAACCGTAAAACAAGGTAATAGAGAAAATCGTTTGACCGATGTAGTTGGTCAGTGCGAGTCGACCGGTGGCGGCCAACCAATGGGTCAGTCGACTGGCCCAGTGCCATTTACACAGCAGTCCGATCAGTCCGATATGACCCAGGGCAACAGGAAGACGACCGAGGTCGTAGTCGATCTCCTCGACCTTTGACAGTATCCGGGGATCGAAGCCATGCGCGAAGGCATGGAAAACATCTTCCCCGCGCATCCAGCCTCCCACGACAAGGCCCGCCAGCGCCAGCAGCAAGTAGAAACGGGTCGAACGTTGTCCCGACAACACACCCCATCGATAAAGCGCCATGCCGATCAGCATCATCCCGCCGATCTCGAAGACATGGCTTTTGTACATCATCACCGATTGCTGCCCGGCCACTTCGGATGTCTGGGCAAGAAATATATCCCAGTAGCCGGATCGGTAAATATTCATGTCCTGGTCCATCTGCATCCGCAACCAGGATTGAAAACGCTCGCCATCGACGGAACCTCCAGCGGATTCCAGCAAAGCCCTGCCCATGGCGGCGCTGTCGCCATCGGACAGCAGGTTTTCCAGGAAGCTGACCACGGCCGGCCAGTCAAGCTCGACATGGGCAAAGGCCTGGAGCAGGAAGCCAAATATGAACAGCATCAACGCCGGCATTTTACGCAACGGGAAGATGAACAGCCCGAGCAGCCCATAGGCATAAAGCACGTCGTGGGGCCAGAGCAACAGGTAGGCATGGATAAGACCAAACAGGATCAGCAGCAAATTACGTCGATAGAAGCGCTCGACCAGTTCGATACCCGAGGTGTTCAGCCGGGAATCGTCGAGAAACAACAGGGCACTGGCACCAAACAACATGGAAAACAGACCGCGCATCGCCCCTTCGGCGAAAATTTCCGTCGAGGCCCAGAGTCCAAGATCGAAATTACTGGCACTGCCGAGCAAGGTCGGCAAGGCGTTGGCGCCATAGGGCAATCCGAAGGCCGCAACACCGATCCAGTAAATACCAAGCACGGCAAACCCGCGTAGCACGTCGAGCTGCGGAAGCCGGTCTGATTGTTCGAGAGTCATAAATACACTGCCAAAATCGGTCGGTAGATAAAGCTTAGCCAGTCCGCCGCTAAGTTACCATGCGCTCAAACTCACACAATCTTTTCTTCAGTGCTAGACGCCTGTTCGGGTATGATTTCTATTTTTTAACTATCGGTAAAAATTAATTAAACCCAATAAACATGCCAACGCGAAAACGGAAAACTAAACGAAAATCAAGGCTGTCACATCGCTGGAAGAGACTCGTGATGAGCAGCGTTGGCATTGTAGTATTACCCGGACTGCTATTCATTCTACCGTTACGCTGGATCCCGCCGTTAACAAGCAGCTTTATGCTTCAATCGGAAGTTGCACCGGTACGATTTAACTGGGTGGGCTGGGAACAACTACCCACTCACCTTCGATTAGCAATCGTAGCCAGTGAAGATCAACGATTTCCCAGCCACAATGGGTTTGATATTAAAGCGATAGAGAGCGCCTGGAATGAGCGGAAATCGGGCCGTTTGCGTGGAGCATCAACCATTAGTCAGCAAGTTGCCAAGAACCTGTACCTTTGGCCGGGCGGCTGGTTACGAAAGGCAATCGAGGCCTGGATCACCACGCAAATCGAGTACCTCTTACCCAAACGTCGCATATTAGAAATCTATCTCAATATTGCTGAATTTGCGCCCGGTGTTTACGGTGCCGAAGCGGCAGCAAGACACCATTTCGGGATCTCTGCAAACCAGCTCAACCGCCACCAAGCCGCGCTGCTTGCAGCCGTTTTACCTAACCCTAAACAACTCTCGGCGTCGAACCCGAGCCAGTATGTCGCCAACCGTTCATGGGTAATTAGGCAGCAGATGGAACAATTAGGACCAGGATGGTTGGCGGAACTTTGAGTTTTTTTGTAATAACTTCTGGATTAATCACGTGAAGAACAGATCGCGCTCATGCAGTTGCTGAATTCAGTTGATCTGGAATTCATTCAGCCCCTGTTTTCAAACCCAACAACTTGTGAAGCTCGCCGCTGGCTTCAAGTTTGAACAGTTCTGCTTCGCCGCCAATATACTCATCGTTGATAAATATCTGAGGATAATATTTCAGCCCGGTACGCCGAATCATTTCATCTTTCTCCAACGGCATCAGGTCTATCAGATAATCAACGTACTCAATATTATTGCGATCGAACATCTCCCGGACATTCACGCATTTCTGGCAACTGGTCGTGCCATAAACTTCTACTTTTGCCGCCATCGCCACTTCCCTCTGAAACGCATCGGTTACCGATCAATATCTGCCTGGTCATCCTGTTCATTAACATTGGATAACAGAAAGTTGATATACGGCGCATAGGTAATCACCTGTCCCTGGACAAAACCCAGTTCATTAAATGCACCAGCTACACCAACCAGACATTCTACGTCATCAGGCCTGGCACTTAACGCTATCAACGCTGATAACAATCCATCAATTTCGGGTGAGTTTATATATGTCTGCAACATACCAATAGACTCTTCTAACCGGCCTGCATCTACAGCCACACCCTTATTCCCGACACGAAGCCGACTGAAATCCTCTTCAGAAATACGTCGTTGCATTGTTTTAACAAATCGATCAAAGGTTTCCCTGTCCGGCATATCGCGAAACAATTCAACCAGCGGCTCCCTGTTAACCCGGCTTACAAATGCCAGCGTTGAAGCGGATATAACCGGCTCTGAATCCAGCGCAGATAAAACAACACTCAGGGAATCCGTTTTTAACGGCGTCTGAATCGTGTATTGAAGCTCATCCTCGACAAGCCTGAATTCACGGGTACCCTCGACCTCATGTTTTTGTACGAGTGTTACAAGCATTAACTACTCCCTCTCGATTGCAAACAAGCCATTTTTATCTTTTACATTCATATAGCTTTTTTCCTGCTAAACGGTAATACCATGAAAAATACCATGCTCAGAAACTTCTCCAAAATGCTCCAAAAAATGCCGCTTGAACGCTGACAAACAGCACCCCAGGCGACCTCCCGGGCCTTGGCTTCCGGATGGATACCCTCCTGCTTCTGCAATAAATGGAGCAATTTCCCGTAGCGACCTGTCGCCATTGCCTGTCACCATTTCAACGATAAAGCCGCGGCCACTCTCTGACCCAGCAGCAGTGGTGATCGAACCCCGGGACGAGGTACAGGTTGCGCCCTCCCTTCCCGCGAATCGCCTCCGGATAATGCTCAGCCAACGCCGGCGGGATCACACGGTCCCTTTCACCAACAAAATGGGTCTGTCGAATCGCGGCCAGCCGTTGCACCCCATCGAGCGGGTTCAGTGAGCCGTCCAGCGGCGTGATACGGTGGAAGGCGGTCCAGGCCCGCGGGTCGAGATTGCCGGCCACCGTGATTAGGTGCTCAACGTCATCTCGCTGCCCGGCCAGCAGCGCGGCCACTGCTCCGCCGCCCGAGTAACCCACCAGGATGAGACGGCTGGCGCCGAAGCGGGCCTTGAGACGGTCTAGCGCCCCGTTCGATGCGTCGATCACCTCCGGGGCGAAGCGTGCCCCGGTCCAGTAACGTCTCGGGCAGGTATCGGCTGACGCACCCAGGTACTGACACGGGCGGGCCAGATAGGCGGCATTTCCCTCAGGCTGGGCCAGTGCCAGTTTGAGACCGATCGGATCAACTGGTGTCGGGTTGGATGAGGGTGTCGATGGGGTGAGCCAGGCGAGGCCATCACCTTCAATGTAGACAGTAAGCTTATCGGCCTGTTGGATGGGGGTGGGCAGGTAGGCAACGAGATCGAAGCGGCCGACCGGCAACGTAACCGCCTGCCATCCCTGTGCCGCGGCCAGGGCATCGGCCGTCGCCCGCCGCTCCGGTACTGTCGGCACGCCGACACAGGCCGTAAGCAGCAGAACCGCCGCAACGGACAGCGCAAACCCTCTCACCGTGCGTTTTCTCCCCATCAGAACGTGCAGCAATCGGCAAGACTAACCATAAAAAGAACGCCCGGCGATGCCGGGCGTTCTCTAGTGCAACGCTGCGCCGAACTCAGAACGGCATCCTGAGATTCACCGAGGCGGTCTGGTTGCTGAAGTCCTCGCGCACCTCCGCATCGTAGCGGGCGTTGACCTCCAGGCCGTCCTTCAGCTGGTAGACCACCCCGAGACCGCCGCGGCCCAGCCAGCGCTCAGGCTTAATGCCCTGGGTCACGAAAGCGGCGTTTGGTGCGCCGGCGAAGGCGGCGGTGATCGAGGCGCGCTCACCCACCGTGTCGTAGCCCACGCCCAGGTTCGCCGTCAGCGTGGCCCGATCATTCACGGCATGCGCCAGATTGCCGTCGAGGGCCAGGATCAGCTGCTCCGTGCTACGACTCGCCACACTGAGATTCAGCGCCCCGGCGCCGCTCTCGGTGTAATTCTCGTCCTCAATCCAAGTGTAGTCGGCGCGCAGCGAAGGGATGAAGCTAGTGCGCTCATTCCACTGCAGGGCCCGTGACACACCGATGCCGACGTGGGCGGTGGTGCTGTCGTAACTGGAGGTGGCCACGCTACTCATGAAAGCGATCTGGCGACGACCGCTGTTGCTGTTCTTGCCGATGCCCAGCTGGAAGTCGAGGTCGGTGTTCGCATCCAGGCTGTGGCTGCCGTAGGCGATGAGCTGGTAGACGTCGACTTCTGCACTCTGCGGTGCCACCGTGGAGTTGCCGTCGACATCGGCCTGGGCATAGGCGAATGCCGCGCCGAGGCGGGTGGCGGCCGAAAGGGTGCCGTCCACGCCCAGGGCCAGCCCCCAGGTGTCGGCATCGAAACCGGATACGCCGCCCCGGTCGTCCTGGTCCGCCCAGGAGCCGAACGGCTTGAGCCAGACGTGCCGGTCACCGTAGAAACGGTCACCGGACGATAGCCCCCGGTTGCCCTCAATGCGCGCCTGTACCACCCGGTTGATCCCCGACAGGGCGCTATCGGCCGCCTGGGCCGAGCCGCCGGTCAGCAGTGGCACGGTCTGGCTGGCGGCATCCGCCACCTGCTGGCTGGTGCCTAGGCTACCCAAGGCGCTCACCACCGCGTCCATGCCGCTGTCGCCGGTGGTGCCGTTGTTGGTAAACGCGGTCACCTGGCTTTGCAGCACGGTGGCGACGCCTCTGGCCCCGACGTTGCCGCTGTCGCTCACCGCGGTTTCGACGCTGATGCCATTGGAAGCCGCAGCGAGGGTGAGGTCCACGGTGTTGCCGTCCTTCACCGCGCTGAAGTCGAACAGCGCGGAGTTGTCGGTCACAGAGAAGGTGCCGTCCGAGGCCAGGGTTCCCGCACTGATGATGTCGGCCATGCTGGTGGCGGAAAAACTGAAATTGGTATCGGTAACGTTGACATCAACCTTGGCGTTGCTCGGCAGGGTGGCCGTGCCCGAGACTACTAGCTTGCCATAGGTGGTGTCGTCACCCACGCCGATGCGCAGGGTGCCGTTGGCGGTCTGGGTGTAGTCGCCGGTGACGTTGGCGGTGGTGCCGGCGGTGACAACATGGATACCGGCATTGCTGAAGCCGCCGCTGGTGGTCACCGCGTGACCCTGGGTGAACGCGCCGCTGCTATTGATGTTGAAGGTACCGCTGCTGAAGGTGTTGGCGGTGGTGAAACTGCCCACGACATTGACGGCGCCTGTGCCGGTCACCGCCCCGCTGATGCTACCGCTGGTGCCGGTCAGGTTCAGCGTACCCGCGTCCATGGCGACGGCGCTGGAAATGGTACCGCTGTTGTTCAGCGTGGTGACTATGCCGGCTTCTCTACCCATCATGGCATCCGCGGCAGCAATATCCAGCGTGGTGATGGTGCCGCTGTTATTCAGGGTGGTGATGGTGCCAGGGGTATCCCCCATCCAGGTATCCGCGCCGGATATGCTTATTTGGGAGATGCTGCCCGAATTGGTGAGCTCGGTTATCGTGGCATTGGCATCGACATTTATTTTGGAAATGCTGCCCGAATTGGTGAGCCCGGTTATCGTGCCATTGCGATTGACATAAACCCCGCTTTCTCTGGAGGACGAATTCGTAGCCGTAATGGTTCCGCTGTTGTTCAGCGAAGCAATTGTCCCACCGCTGCCCACTCTTATGCTATACGCGAAAGCACTGGGATCGCCGGTATTGGTAACGTCAATTGTTCCGTTGTTGGTAATGGTAACGCCGGTCGAGGCTCCCGCATCGATGCCGTATATTCCGGCAGCAAATCCACCGAAGACCGTCACCGACAGGCTGACACCGCTGTCGATGGTGACGCTGTCGTTGTTGTTTAGGGTACATGTCGTGGTCACATTGCTACTGATCGTGGTGCTAGCGGTCGGGCAACTGCCAGTGCCCGCCAGTGCTGGTGTAGCCACCAGCGGGCTCAGTGCCAGCCAAACCACCGTGGCGACGGACTTGCGGGTGAAAGCGGGTTTGGTCGTGCCCCCTACTCTTTCGCGTGAGACGATACAGGCGTTGCGGAAGTCGCTCCAGAGGATAAAGTGTGTACAGTTCATAGCTTTTCCTTACCAATATACGTGATAAATGGTCGAACGGGCCTACTCCCACTCAATCGTGCCCGGCGGCTTGCCTGTGATGTCGTAGACCACGCGCGAGATGCCATTCACTTCATTGACGATGCGGCGGCAGACGTTGTCGAGAAAATCGTAGGGAAGGTGCGCCCAGCGCGCGGTCATAAAGTCGATAGTTTCAACGGCACGCAGCGCGACGACATATTGATAGCGACGACCATCACCAGTGACACCGACCGACTTGACCGGCAGGAACACACTGAATGCCTGCGACACGCCGTGATAAAGATCGTGTTTTAGCAGTTCCTGGATAAAGATATGATCGGCCAGCCGCAGTATGTCGGCATATTCTTTCTTCACTTCACCCAGAATGCGCACACCCAGACCCGGCCCCGGGAAAGGATGACGGTACACCATGTCATATGGCAACCCGAGTTCGACACCCAGCTTGCGCACTTCATCCTTGAACAACTCGCGCAAGGGCTCGCAGAGTTTCAATTTCATGTAATCCGGCAGACCACCGACATTGTGGTGCGACTTGATCAGATGCGCCTTGCCGGTCTTGGCACCGGCGGACTCAATCACGTCGGGATAGATCGTCCCCTGCGCAAGCCACTTGGCATTACTGAGCTTGTTGGATTCTTCCTCGAAAATATCGACGAACAGGTTGCCGATAATCTTCCGCTTGTCTTCCGGGTCGTTCTTGCCTGCCAGCGCTTTCAGGAAACGCGCCTCCGCATCAACCCGAATCACCTTCACACCCATATGTTCGGCAAAGGTCGACATGACCTGATCGCCTTCCTGGTAGCGCAACAGCCCGTTATCGACAAACACGCAAGTCAGCTTGTCGCCAATCGCCTTATGCAACAACGCCGCCACCACGGAGGAATCCACGCCACCCGACAGACCCAGCACAACTTCTTCATCGCCAATCTGCTCGCGTAGCGACTGCACCAGGTCATCGATAATGTTGCCCGGCGTCCAGAGATTGCCGCAGCCGCAGATGGTATGAACAAAACGCTCGATGATGCGCTGACCCTGGTTGGTGTGGGTCACTTCCGGATGGAACTGCACGCCGTAAAAATGCTTCTCTTCATTCGCCATGCCGGCAATCGGCGCGGAATCGGTTGAAGCCATCAGGATAAAACCGTCAGGCATCTGCATGACGCGGTCGCCGTGCGACATCCACACATCCAGCAGACCATAACCCTCTTCGCTGGTGTGGTCCTCGATGTCCTTTAACAACTGGGTATGGCCACGCGCACGCACCTGCGCATAACCGTATTCATGATGATCGGCGTTCTCGACCTTGCCACCCAGCTGCTGAGCCATGGTCTGCATGCCGTAACAGATACCCAGCACCGGCACACCGGCTTCAAATACATACTGCGGCGCAATCGGCGCTGCTTCCGCCGTGACCGTCTCGGGCCCACCGGACAAAATGATACCGCTGGGGTTGAATGCCCGGATATCTGCTTCACTGACATCCCAGGCCCACAGCTCGCAGTACACCCCGGCCTCGCGAATACGGCGGGCAATCAGTTGCGTGTATTGAGAACCGAAATCGAGAATCAGAATTCGGTCGGCATGAATGTCGGTGTTGGTGGTCAAGTTGGTGTCCTGAAGGCGATTGTAGGAGCGGCCTTGGCCGCGAACATTTCAGCCATTCGCGGGCAAGCCCGCTCCTACAAAGAAATAAATGACAGTAGATCTAAACTCTATAGTTCGGCGCTTCCTTCGTGATCTGCACGTCATGCACATGCGACTCCGCCATACCGGCATTGGTCACGCGTACAAACTTCGGCTTGCTGCGCATTTCTTCAACCGTCTTGCAGCCGGTATAACCCATGCTGGAACGCAGACCACCGAGCAGCTGATGAATCACTGGCTGCAACGGTCCCTTGAACGGCACGCGGCCTTCAATGCCTTCCGGCACCAGTTTTTCGGCCTCGTTACCTTCCTGGAAGTAACGGTCGCTGGAACCTTGCTGACCGGCCATGGCGCCCAGCGAGCCCATGCCGCGATAGGACTTGTACGAACGACCCTGGAAGAGTTCGACTTCACCAGGTGCTTCCTCGGTGCCAGCAAACATACTGCCGACCATGATGGAATAGGCACCGGCCACAATCGCCTTGGACATATCGCCGGAGTAACGGATACCGCCATCCGCAATCAGCGGCACACCGCTTTCTTTCAGCGCCGCAGCGACATTGGATACCGCGGAGATCTGCGGTACACCCACGCCCGCCACGATACGGGTGGTACAGATGGAACCCGGACCGATCCCGACCTTGACCGCATCCGCACCGGCTTTCACCAGCGCCAGCGCCGCTTCCGCGGTGGCGATGTTACCGCCGATCACCTGCAGATCAGGATAAGTCTTCTTCGCCCAGGCAACGCGGTCCAGCACGCCCTGCGAATGACCGTGCGCGGTATCTACCACGATCACATCGACACCGGCTTTCACCAACGCATCGATACGCTCATCGGTACCGGCACCGACGCCGACTGCCGCGCCGCAACGTAAGCGGCCATGCGAATCCTTGCAGGCATTGGGCTTGTCTTCGGCCTTCTGGATGTCCTTGACTGTCACCAGACCACGCAGTTTGAAGTTATCGTCGACGACCAGAACCTTCTCGATGCGGTACTGGTGCATCAGACCCAGAATTTCTTTCGAGCTCGCGCCCTCTTTCACCGTGATCAGCTTGTCTTTCGGCGTCATGACGGTGGAGACCGGGTTATCGAGATTGGTTTCGAAGCGCACGTCGCGATTGGTGACGATACCCACCAGGTCATCACCGTCGACGACCGGGAGGCCAGAGATATTGTTGGCACGGGTCACCGCCAGCACTTCGCGAATGGTCTGGGTTGGATTCACCGTCAAAGGGTCGGTGATCATGCCGCTTTCGTATTTTTTGACCTTGACCACTTCAGCTGCCTGCTGGGCAATGGTCATGTTCTTGTGGATGATGCCGATGCCGCCTTCCTGCGCCAGTGCAATCGCCAACCGCCCCTCGGTGACCGTGTCCATCGCCGCCGACAGCAGCGGGATGTTGAGGGTAATACTGCGGGTGAGCTGGGTTCTGAGATCGACGTCGCGCGGCAGGATGTTGGAGTAATCGGGCAGCAGCAGTACGTCGTCAAAGGTCAGGGCATCTTCTTGAATTCTTAGCATGGGGCGGGTCCGATCGGCTATGCAATTAAGCGCGCAATTATAGGTTTTGCCGGGCGCCGGGTAAACCGCCAGCTGAGGGTTTGAGGCGCTGTTTTCAGCTCACAAGCCGAGTATGCGATACTTGCAGGCCATGGATAGCCCCAATCCCTCCGACAATACGCGGGACATCTACAGCGTCAGCCGCCTCAACATGGAAGCGCGCGACCTGCTCGCCGCCCATTTTCCGCTGATCTGGCTGGAGGGCGAGATATCGAACCTGGCCCGCCCGGCCTCGGGCCACCTCTATTTCAGCCTCAAGGATGCCCGCGCCCAGGTGCGTTGCGCCATGTTCAAGGGCCGTAACCGGGGGCTTCTGGTCAAACCGGAAAATGGCATGCAGGTGCTGGTGCGAGCCACTGTCTCCCTGTACGAACCGCGCGGCGACTACCAGCTGATCGTGGAGCACATGGAGGCCGCAGGCGAAGGGGCGCTGCGGGCACAGTTCGAGGCCCTGAAGAATAAGCTCGCCGCCGAGGGGCTGTTTGACGATGCCCGCAAGATAGCCCTCCCCGGCCTGCCAAAACGGATTGGGGTCATCACCTCGCCAAGCGGCGCCGCGATCCGCGATATCCTGAGCGTACTCAAGCGCCGCTTCCCGGCCATTCCGGTGCTGATCTATCCGGTGCCGGTACAGGGCGAAGGCGCCGCGGAACAGATTGCCGCGGCCATCGCGCTGGCCGATACGCGCAAGGACTGCGACGTGCTGATCCTGGCGCGGGGCGGTGGCTCGCTGGAAGATCTCTGGTCATTCAACGAGGAAGTCGTGGCCCGCGCCGTGGCCGCCTGTGAATTGCCCATCGTGGCCGGCGTCGGTCACGAAATCGATTTCAGTATCGCGGATTTCGTCGCCGATCAACGCGCCCCCACGCCGTCGGTGGCGGCCGAAATGGTGTCGCCGAACCAGCTCGACATGCTGAACCAGTTCCGCGCGCATGAACAACGCCTGCGCTTTCTGCTAACCCGGCAACAGCAGCAACTGGCACAGCGCCTCGACTGGCTGTACCGGCGACTGCAGCAACGACACCCCGGCCAGCAGTTGAAACTGAAGCACCAGCGTCAGCTGGAACTGCAACAACGCCTGCAACGCGCCATTCTCGGCAGAATACGGCAGGGCATGGCCCGGAGCGAAACCCTGACCGCCCAGCTGTACCGGCATCATCCGGGACAGCAGTTGGCGCGTATAGCGTCGCGTCATGACAACCTGCGCCAGCGTTTACGCACGGCGTTCAGGATGAAACTCAAAACCGCGCAGCAACAACTGTCCGCGCTGGCACGCACGCTTGACACCGTGAGCCCGCTTGCAACGCTGGATCGCGGTTATGCCATTGTCAGCGATGCGCAAAACGGACAGATTGTGCGCCAAGTACAGGATACGGCCATTGGCCAACAGTTACGCACACGGCTTAGTAATGGCGAATTGCTGTGCCGCGTGGATGACATTATCGAGGAGAAGAAATGAAAGCATTAACCGTCATGGTGTTAACACTGGCGGCCAGCCTGTTTTCCATCAGCACCGTTGCCGACACATTGCCCCGGGAAGCGCGTGTACCCGGCGGTCTGGCAATCGTGCCGCTGGGTGAATACGCCACTCGCCCCGAGGTGCACTACAACGGTAAACCGGTGCTGACTATCCAGCAGGACGCACAGTGGATTGCACTGGTTGGCATTCCGCTTGGCGTAACAGCCGGTACGCAATCGCTCGACATCAAACCCGGCAACGCGAACAAGCAGCAAATCAGCTTCGACATAACCAGCAAGGAATACGAATCCCAGTACATCACCATCAAGGATGACCGCAAGGTGAATCCTTATGCGCAGGATCTGGAGCGCATTCAGAAAGAATCCACGGAAATTGCACTGGCATTGCGCACATTCAGTAGCGAGCGCGAAGTACCGCTGGTGTTCCGATATCCCGTCGAGGGTCCGACCAGCAGCCCCTTCGGCCTGCGCCGTTTTTTCAATCAACTGCCGCGTAAACCGCATAGCGGCCTGGATATTGCCGCGCCCACCGGCACGCCCATCGTCGCGCCTGCCGCGGGCACCATCATCGAAACCGGCGATTATTTCTTCAATGGCAATACCGTGTTCATCGATCACGGCCAGGGACTGGTGACCATGTACTGCCACATGAACAGCATTGATGTGAAACCCGGAGACAGAGTGGATTCGGGAACGCCAATTGGCACTGTCGGGATGACGGGTCGCGTGACGGGTCCGCATCTGCACTGGGGCGTCAGCTTGAACGATGCACGGATTGATCCGAGCTTGTTTCTTTCAAAGCCTTAACAATTTCTCTACCATACGCACCCTCCGAAAAAGGTAAGAGAACTCCGTGACAGATTTTATTCCCGGCCAGCGCTGGATCAGCGTGGCCGATTTACAACTTGGCTTGGGCACCGTCAAACAGGTCGATTTCAGGACTGTCACCCTGCTATTCCTGGCTACCGGCGACATCCGGACATACGCCAAGCAAAGCGCACCCTTAACCCGCGTCACCTTTTCGCCCGGCGACAACATCCGGAGTCTCGAAGGGCTCTCGGTAACCGTCGAATCGGTGCAGGACGAAGCAGGACTACTGGTCTACCGGGGCATCGATCCGGACGGCAATTCAGTCACCCTTGCCGAAGGCGATCTTGACAGTCAACTTACCCTCAACCGTCCGGCAGAACGCCTGTTTACCGCGCAGATCGATCATCCCAAATGGTTTGAGCTGCGCTACCAGACCCTGCAACACCAAAGCCAGTGCGCACAATTCGAACTGCAGGGGCTCACCGGCGTGCGCACCAGTCTGATTCCTCACCAGCTCTACATCGCCCATGAAGTCGCCAACCGTTATGCGCCTCGAGTATTGCTTGCCGATGAAGTCGGGCTTGGAAAAACCATTGAAGCGGGATTGATCCTGCATCAGCAATTGCTGACGGAACGCGCGCAGCGCGTGCTGATTATTGTCCCGGAAAGCCTGGTGCATCAGTGGCTGGTGGAAATGCTGCGCCGCTTCAACCTGCAGTTCAGCATCTTCGACGAGGAACGTTGTGCATCGCTGGCGGAAAGCAGCGAGGAAAACCCATTTTACTCTGAACAACTGGTGCTCTGCAGCCTGGAATTCATCAGCACGCACCCGGAACGTTTCAAGCAGGCGCTGGTCGGCGACTGGGACCTGCTCGTGGTTGATGAAGCGCATCACCTGCAATGGTCGCCCGAGGGCGCCAGCCTTGAATACGAATTGATTGAGCTGCTTGCCGCCGAGACCAAGGGCGTGTTGCTGCTTACCGCCACGCCCGAGCAACTGGGCAAGGCGAGTCATTTTGCCCGCCTGCGCTTGCTGGACCCGGATCGTTTTCCGGATTTCGACCAGTTTGTCGCCGAGGAGCAGGCTTATGAACCTATCGCCAATGCCGTCGAAGACCTGTTCAATGGCAAGGATCTGAATGAGGCTGACTGCAATTTATTGCGCTCCACGCTGGAGGAAGGCGATAACCAGGCTTACCTGGATACACTCTCTGACCCACAGACATCAGCCGAAACGAAAACCCGGGCAAGACAACGTCTCATCGATCACTTGCTCGATCGTCATGGCACCGGACGCGTGCTGTTCCGCAACACGCGCGCCGCCATCCAGGGGTTTCCGTCTCGTCAGCTGCATGCCTATGCACTCCCTCAACCGGATCAATACGCAGACCTCGACGATCAGGATCCGTCGACCCTGCTAACACCCGAGGTTCTTTACGAGCGGAAGACGCAACGTCTGGACTGGATTAAATTTGACCCCCGTATCGACTGGCTTATAAATCAACTTAAAAGTCTCAAACCCGAGAAAGTGCTGGTCATCGCCAATCGTGCGGATACGGCCATTGATATCGCGGAAGAGTTGCGTACTAAAGCCGGTATCCATGCGGCACTGTTCCACGAACACCTTTCCCTGGTTGAACGCGATCGCGCCGCGGCCTATTTCGCCGACCGGGAGTTCGGCAGCCAGGCACTGGTTTGTTCCGAAATCGGCAGCGAAGGTCGCAACTTCCAGTTTGCGCATCACCTGGTATTTTTTGATCTGCCATTCAATCCCGACCTGCTGGAGCAGCGAATCGGTCGCCTCGATCGTATTGGCCAGACCGACACCATACAGATACATGTGCCCTATCTCGAGGGCAGCGCCCAGGAAACCCTGCTGCAGTGGTATCACCAGGGCTTAAGCGCCTTTGAACACACCTGCCCAACCGGTCATACCGTTTTCAGTACGCTGCGGGAACGCCTTGAATCCGCGTTAACAGGTAAAGCTTCGCGCGAAGACATTGCCGCCCTGGTCGACGATGCGCAGCAACAGCACAAGGCATTGACCGAATCGCTGCAGCGTGGCCGCGACCGGTTACTGGAATACAACTCCTGCCGCACCCAGGTCGCGGAACAGCTACGGCAACAGGCACAGGCCGACGATGAAACATCCAGCCTCTGGCCCTACCTGGAAACCCTGTTTGACTGTTACGGCATCGAAAGCGAAATACACGCTGAACAGAGTCACATCATCCGCCCGGGCGATCATATGCACAGCGGCGGCTTTCCGGGGTTGCTGGAAGGCGGTATGACCATCACCTGCGATCGCGCGACCGCGCTGTCGAATGAAGACATGCACTTCCTGACCTGGGAACACCCGCTGGTACGGGGCGCCATGGAGATGGTGACCAGCCACGAACAGGGCAACACTTCGATGGTGATGATCAAGGCGGCTAATATCAAACCCGGCAGCCTGATGCTTGAGTGTTTATATGTACTGGAAAGTGTTGCCAGCGAGCATCTGCAGACCCTACGCTACCTGCCACCCGTGACAATCCGCCTGCTGATCGACCAGAAGGGCAATAATTTTGCCGACGCATTGCCCCATGAAGCCCTCTCCCGAGCCCGGCAGAAAATCGAAAAAGACGTGGCGAAAAAAGTGATCCAGGGCTATGGCGACGAGTTGCGCCGCATGCTCAAGCTCAGTGACGAGCTGGCCCAGCAGCAAACCCCTGCCCTGCTGCAAACCGCACGGGACAAGTCCACCCGCTTACTGCAACAGGAAATCCATCGCCTTCAGGCCCTGAGCCGAATCAACGCCAACGTTCGCGATGAAGAAATCGCCTACTTCACCACCCAGCTGGCGGCACTCGATCAGGCGCTGGCGGCAACCAATCCACGTCTGGACGCCGTCCGGGTGATTGTGACGACTTAATACTGGCAACCAGACCGGATTGCTGATAATTTCTCCCAAAAGTCGCGCTAAGACGTTAAAAGATTTAAGATTCCACCAACAATCGCCGCTATGCACTGAGAATTACGACAACCCCGGCGCGGACTCTATACTGGCACCAGACAGCGCCACCCAAAAGGAGCCCTGATGGCAAAACTGACGCTCTCATTCAAGGACAGAAAGCTGAAGCTGTTTGCTCTGGAAAATCGTCCCATGCGCATTGGCCGCGCCGAGGACTGTGAAATCCGCATCGACAGCCTGGCGGTCGAAGAGCATCATGCAACCATCGAACCGCATGAGCAGGGGTTTCGGATTACACCAACGGCCCCGATTGAATCACTGACGATTAATCATCAGGCGACCAATGAACACCTGCTTGAAGATGGCGATCACATTCAGGTCGGCAAGCACACCCTGCTGTTTGACGCGGATAATGCCCTGCACGAGTCCACCAGTGGCATCGCCGTGCGGCCGCGCCAGGCGACTGGCTGGCTGCAAATCATGAGTGGCTCCCACCTCGGCCGCACCATCCGCCTGGACCGCAGCATGACCCGCGTCGGCAAGTCGGGCAAGGCCAGTGCCGTGATCGCGCGGCGCGACAACGGTTATTACATTTCCCATCTGGAAGGCGACACCCCGCCGAAACTGAACAAGCAATCCATCGGTGAAAGCAGTGCGCTTATGAAAGATGGCGACCAGATTGATATCCAGGGTCTGATTCTGCATTTCTTCCTGGATTCGGCCGAAAGCGCCGGTGCGCCCGAGCCTGTGCCTAGCGAGGAAAAGGCGCAACGCCGCTTTACCCGCATTCCCTTCGAGGCTCAAGTCACCCTGCGCAGCGAACAAGCCAGTTGGGAAAGCGACCTGATCGATTTATCGCTCAAGGGCGCATTGATCAAGCGCCCTGAAAACTGGGATGCGGATCCGGATCAGGAATATGTGCTGTCACTGAAACTGGATAACGAGGTTGCCATCGCCATGGATGTCACCATCGCCCATGTCGGACAGGAGCAGATCGGGTTGAACTGCAAGGATATCGATGTCGACAGCATTACGCATCTGCGTCGGCTGGTGGAACTCAATCTGGGTGATGCGCAATTGCTGGAACGTGAACTGGCGCAGTTAGGTTGACTTAACCCGCACCCGATCAGTCGAAGGGTGTTTTTTCGAGCGACTCAAAGTCTTTTGGAGCGAGATAAAAACTAACCAAGACTGATCCTTGTTAGTATTAGTACACGTCTATTACGTCACTCAACCTCTTCGCCGCAATAATCTTCATACCCTCAATCTCACCGCTTTTCGGCGCATTCGAAAACGGCACGATTGCCTGCTTGAAACCATGCTTGGCCGCTTCTTTCAGACGCTCCTGGCCGTTCGGCACCGGCCGGATTTCACCCGCCAGCCCAACCTCGCCAAAAGCAATCAGGTCAGTAGGCAATACCTTGTCACGAAAACTCGATAACACCGCGAGTATCACGGACAGATCCGCCGCAGTCTCGCTGACGCGCACACCACCGACGACATTCACAAACACATCCTGGTCACCCACCGCGATACCACCATGGCGATGCAGCACCGCCAGCAGCATCGACAGCCGGTTCTGTTCCAGTCCCAGTGTCACCCGGCGTGGATTGGACAAATGACTGTCCGCGACCAGTGCCTGCACCTCGACCAGCATGGGACGCGTACCTTCGCGTGTCACCATGATCACACTGCCGGTAACCGGTTCATCGTGGCGTGAAAGGAATATTGCCGAGGGATTGGTCACTTCCTTCAGGCCGCGATCATCCATGGCAAACACACCCAGCTCGTTGATCGCGCCAAAGCGATTCTTGATGGCGCGAATGACACGATAGCGTCCACCGGGATCGCCCTCGAAATAGAGCACGGTATCGACCATATGCTCCAGCACGCGTGGGCCCGCCAGTGTGCCTTCCTTGGTGACATGCCCGACCAGGAACAGCGCCGTGCCGGTCTGCTTGGCAAACCGCACCAGCTGCGCGGCGCTCTCGCGCACCTGCGCCACCGAACCCGGCGCCGATTGCAGCACCTCGGTGTAGAGCGTCTGAATCGAATCGACCACCAGCACCTCTGGTTTGAGTTGCTGCGCCATGGCAAGAATCGGCTCTACCCCGGTTTCCGCCAGTAATTCCATATTCGCATCGGCAAAGCCCAGGCGTTGCGCACGTAGCGAAACCTGCTCGGGCGACTCTTCGCCTGTGACGTACAGGGTTTTGCGCTCACTCGACAAACTCGCCATGGCCTGTAGCAGCAGGGTCGATTTGCCGATACCGGGATCGCCCCCGATCAGCACTACCCCGCCATCGACCAGACCGCCACCCAGTACGCGGTCCAGCTCGCCAATGCCAGTTGATGAACGCACCGCGCTTTCGGGCGTGATATCGCGCAGGGCACGTACCTGGGTTTCCACTTCCCCGGCATAACCGCTGAAGCGCGGGTTTTTCGGCGAAGTCGAAGCCGCGATGGATTCGACCAGGGTGTTCCAGGCACCGCAATCACCGCACTGGCCGCTCCACTTGGGGTGCTGGCTGCCGCAATGACTGCAGGCGTAAAGAATTTTTGCTTTGGCCAATGGCGTGTCTCGACGGTTAACGAATAGGTAGAGCGCGCCATTATAACGAAAGGAACAGCGCGCTTGCGCGCGCTGTGTGGATGAAATTCAGAATACCGTGGTTTCGATGCCGGAGAGGAGAAAGATGGTTATCAATACAACCAGGCTTATGATTTCCGGTGCCGTCAAGGGTTCGATTTTCACGCCAACCTCCTGCTTGCGCAGTATGGGTTCAGCAATTGAGCAGCAATGCCCGTACCAGAATTCAGCAGCTAATAAAAACAGGGGCTTGTAATGACATCACAAGCGCTGTGTAAACATGGCTGACGAGTGCATCCTGATGATCAATTCATCGGGCCACTCACAACCGGCGTGAAATGAACCGCTTGGCATGCAAAAGATAAGTGAAATCTGGCTTAGCAGCCGACGTTAACCGTGCCGACAGTGTCGGGCGGTAATACGACTTCGCCGTGGGTCTGAATGCGTACCCGCGGTGCCACGCTACACACCAGTTCATAGGGGATAGTAGTGGCATGGCGCGCCACTTCTTCAACTGGCAGCCCCTTGCCCCACAACACGACCTCGTCACCGATCACGGCATCCGGCACGCCGCGCAGGTCGAGTGAAATCATATCCATGGACACCCGGCCAATGAGTTGCGCGCGATGACCGTTGACCAGCACCGGCGTACCGGTTTCCGCGTGACGCGGATAACCATCGCCATAACCCACGGCCGCCACGCCAACGCGCATCGGCTCCGGACAGGTCCAGGTTGCGCCATAACCGATCTCGGAACCGGCCGGCAGGTCGCGCACCGAGATCAACTTGGTGCGCAAGGTCATGGCCGGTTTCAGGCCCAGCTGTTCACCGGTCGTTTCCGGGAAAGGCGAGATTCCGTACAACATCAAACCGGGGCGTACCCAGTTGAGATGGGTTTCCTGCCAGCCGAGCAGACCACCCGAGTTGGCCAGAGTTTTATCCAGCGACGATGCCGCCGTTTGCTGTTGGAACAAGGCCAGCTGATTGGCCGTGTGTATATCCTCACGCGAATCCGCACAGGCCAGATGCGACATCAGGCCGACCGATGCCACCTGCGGCAGCTGTTCCAGTTTCTTCTGCCATTCAGCGGCCTCATCAAGCTGGAAGCCTAGGCGATGCATGCCGGTATCAATTTTCAACCAGACATCGACCGGCTGCGGCAATTCGCTTTTGGCGAGTGCTTCAATCTGCCAGGGATGATGCAAGGTCAGCGTCAATTGTTCCTGGCTGATGGTGAGCAGCTCATCCGGCTCGAAAAAACCTTCCAGCAGGGTGACGGGTTTGTCCACGCCCGCTTCGCGAATCACCAGTGCCTCTTCGAGACAGGCGACACCAAAGCCATCGGCATCGGTCAGACTCTGCACCACACGTTCCAGGCCATGCCCATAGGCATTGGCCTTGACCACCGCCATGATGCGACTGTTTGGCGCTGCCTGACGCGCGACGGCCAGGTTGTGCCGCAGCGCATCGAAATCGATTTCCGCACGAGTTGGTCGAGCCATTAGAAAGCCTCTCCGCCACCAAAGTCATTGCTGAATGACTCAGGCATAAAGTTTTCAAACCGGGTGTACTTGCCGAGGAAGGTCAGTCGGCAGGTGCCAATCGGACCGTTACGCTGCTTGCCGATAATGATTTCCGCCGTGCCCTTGTCAGGACTGTCCTCGTTATAGACCTCATCGCGATAAATGAACACGATCATATCGGCGTCCTGTTCGATCGCGCCCGATTCACGCAGGTCGGACATAACCGGCCGTTTGTTGGGACGTTGTTCAAGACTACGGTTCAACTGTGACAACGCGATGACCGGCACATGCAGCTCCTTTGCCAGCGCTTTCAGTGAACGCGAGATATCCGAGATTTCCTGCGCGCGGTTATCACCGGCGCCGGGCGACTGCATCAGTTGGAGATAATCAAGAACAATCATACCCAGACCATGCTCACGCTTGATGCGGCGTGCACGGGCACGCACTTCCGTCGGCGTGAGCGCGGGCGTGTCATCGATAAACAAAGGGGCTTCCGCGAGAATACTCACAGCGGACGTTAAGCGAGGCCAATCGTCATCGTCCAGCTTGCCGGTACGCACCTTGTGCTGATCGATACGTCCCAGCGAAGACATCATACGCATTGCTAGCTGCTCGCCCGGCATTTCCATACTGAAAACGGCCACCGGCGAACGGTTCTTGATCGCGGCGTGTTCGGCCAGGTTCATTGCAAAGGTGGTCTTCCCCATGGAAGGACGGCCGGCAATGATGACTAGGTCGGAGGGCTGCAGACCAGCGGTCTTGTCATCAAAATCATGAAAGCCGGAGGGTATACCGGTAATGGGATCATCCAGCTGGAACAGGTGATCGATGCGGTCGACCGCCCGGGTCAACAGATCCTTGATGGGCGTAAATCCCTGGCGCCCGTCACGGCCCTGCTCGGCAATGCGAAATACCTGCTGCTCGGCATAGTCTAGTAACTCATTCGCCTTGCGACCCTCGGGCTGATAAGCGGCGTTGGCGATATCCGTGCCCACGCGCACCATCTGCCGCAGCACCGAATGTTCGCGCACGATATCCGAGTAGGCCTGGATATTCGCCGCGCTCGGCGTATTGCGCGCCAGCTCACCCAGATAGGCCATGCCTCCGGCTTCATCGAGTTGCTGACTGTTTTGCAGCGCCTGCGATACGGTCACGACGTCGATTGGTTTGTTTTCCGCGGCGAGATCACGCAGGGCGCGAAAGATCAGACGATGATCGCGGCGATAGAAATCTGCCTCGGAAACCCGGTCGGCGACCTTGTCCCAGGCCTCGTTGTCGAGCATCAGACCGCCCAGCACCGCCTGCTCGGCGGACAGGGAATGCGGGGGCATTTTCAACACTTCGGAAGGAGAAGTATCGACGGGAAAATCAGTGGCGGGTAGATAATCTGGCATTGCTGGAGAATACCATAACAAAACGCCCGAGAGGGTCCCTCTCGGGCGTCAGTGAACACTCATGCAGCTGGATTATTCAGCTTCGATGGTCAGCGTAATGGTCGCATCCACATCGCTATGTAAATGAATTTGCACTTCAAATTCACCCAGCATGCGGAAAGGACCTTCCGGCAGACGCACTTCGTTGCGTTCGATTTCCTGACCGGCGTCTGTCACTGCCTTGGCAATGTCGCCAGTACCGATGGAACCGAACAACTTGCCTTCATCGCCAGCGCGGGCCGCAATTGTAACCTGCAGGCCATTCAGGCTTTCGGCACGCTTTTCGGCGGCAGCCAGCGCTTCCGCGGCAGCCTTTTCCAGTTCGGCGCGACGCGCTTCAAACGCGGCAATATTTTCTTCCGTTGCCGCTGTCGCCTTGCCCTGCGGAAGCAGGAAATTGCGGCCAAAACCAGGCTTAACCTTGACCTTGTCACCCAGGCTACCCAGATTCGCAACCTTTTCTAACAGGATAACTTCCATACCGTGTTACCTCTTTCTCGTAAACCAATGAACGGCTGACTAACTTGCAGCACGCTCTCGAAACCTGAACCAATTATCCGCCGCTCCCAACAGGGCGATCAACGGCGCGACCTGAAAAGTCGCCAACAACAGCAATATATACAGACCAACCAGCCAGCCCACATGCCGCTTACGCTGATGCGCCATGGCATGCACGACCGCCAGTCCCTGCATCAGCAAACCCACGGTGACGATGATAAGTCCGTCACCTGCCATCGATCCGCCGAGTCCCGGCAAACCGAAGCTCATTGCTATGAGTATCCCTGCCAGCAGTACCGTCTGTTGGCCCAGTCGCAGTTGACGGAATTCGCCGCCAAAACCGCCCGGGTTATACAGAATCGCCTGCCACCAGCGCCCTAACAGCAGCGCAATCAGTATGCCGACGACCAGACCCGCAATGGCCAGACCCGTCATCCAGGGCGCCAGTATTACCGCCTGATCGGTAAAGTCCGCGCCGCCCTGTTCAGATATCATCTGGAACAGCTCACTCAGGTGGCTCTGCCACCAGGCTGCCGGATCACCGATGGCGGCATAAACAGCCACCACGATGGTCAGCCCCAGCATCAGCGCCGCATGCAGCGCCTGATCGAGCCGTACCGTGGCCCGCAATACCAGCGCCACCAGCCAAACGGGCAACCAGTAGACCAGGTTTGCGATCGCCAGTGGCAGCGCGTTGCCGAATAACAGGCCCGTGAGCAACGCTACCAGCGCCACCGCGCCGGTCATCACGACCAGCCCGTTCTGCCAACCCTTGCGCAGGGTCACCAGGGCCAGTGCGGCACCACTGACATAGGCAAACATCATGGTCAACGGCGGCAGCAGCAATGCGATCAGCGAGGCAAATGCCACCATGCCAATCGCCGGGAGATAACCTCCCATGACATAAGTCGCTAAACGACGCATCAATTCGCGCATCGTCTTCCGACTCCGTCAGAACAAATAAAAATTAATGCGCGTCGCAGTACGGCAACAGGGCCAGGTAACGCGCACGCTTGATCGCCGAAGACAGCTGACGCTGATACTTGGCGCTGGTACCTGTAATACGACTCGGTACAATCTTGCCAGTTTCGGTAATGTAGTTCTTCAGCGTACCAAGATCCTTGTAATCGATCTCTTCAACACCTTCTGCTGAAAAACGGCAGAACTTACGGCGGCGGAAATAACGGGACATAACGTCTTCCTCTATACAATCAGAGCGGGCTTATTCGCTCATCAGTTCAATCAATTGTGCGTGCAGTGCGAGCTTACGATCGGCATCGCGGTAATTCTCACGCGTAATAAAACCTTCAATTCGGACCTGTTGATCCTGGGTCAATGCGGCTGCCTGACTGGCCAGTGGATCGCCGGTACACACCACCTCGATGTGAAATTGCGCTTCCCGCGCCAAACCGGCTTCCTGTTGCTGCGAGTGGTGCGCCAGCACAAATCGACTAATGACGATTCCTGCTGGGCTGCGCCGGGTTTGCGATGGCCGGGCAACAGTGCCTGTCACTCGGAATCGATTACTCACGCGGCAACGCCTCGATCAGGATTAAGCAGCATCCTCCGAATCATCGTCATCGCTGCTGTCATCGGAGTCATAACTGTCGTCACGCTCATCGCGCGTGTCGCTCTTGTCATCGTCCTTCTTGGCCAGCAACGAAGTGTCGGTAACCGGGCCCTTCATGTTGATGACCATATTACGCAGCACGGCATCGTTGAAACGGAACGCACTGGTCAGTTCATCCAGGGTTGCCTGATCGCATTCGATGTTCATCAGCACATAATGCGCCTTGTGCACTTTCTGAATGGGATAAGCGAGTTGACGACGGCCCCAATCCTCTAAACGATGGATCTTGCCGCCAGTTGATTCGATGGAAGAACGGTAACGTTCAACCATAGCAGGAACTTGTTCGCTCTGGTCCGGGTGAACCAGGAACACGATTTCATAGTGTCGCATTGTGACTCCCTATGGATTTAAGCTACCCGCCCAGTGCGGTGTAGCAAGGAGATGGCGCTGGTCGATCGAAATCGGGCCAGGGCCAGAAAGGCGCGCATTATAGCCAGTCAATTACCGGGTTTCAACGATTTACGCTGGCGCAAAGCCTCGAACAGGCAGATGCCGGTCGCCACCGAAACATTCAGGCTCTCGACCGTTCCGGCCATAGGTATGGCAAAAAGCCCGTCGCACTGTTCGCGGGTCAGGCGCCGCAAGCCCTTGCCCTCGCTACCCATCACCAGCCCGATCGCGCCCGATAAACCCATATCATACAGTGACTTGGATTCCTCACCGGCCGCGCCATAAAGCCAGATACCGCGCTCCCGCAATTGCTGCAGGGTGCGCGCCAGGTTGGTCACGGCAAACAGCGCCAGGGTCTCGGCCGCCCCGCAGGCCACCTTGCGTACGGTGGGCGTAATACCGACGGACTTGTCCTTCGGCAGGATGACGGCGTCCACCCCAGCGGCATCGGCGCTGCGCAGGCAGGCGCCCAGGTTGTGCGGATCCTGCACCCCGTCCAGCACCAGCAGAAAGGGAGGATGATCCAGTTCATCGAGATAAGCGGCCAGGGCCTTCTCGCCGCGCAGGCTACCGGCCTCGACCAATGCGACCACACCCTGATGCTTGCCCTTGACCAGCTTGTCCAGCTCGCCGCGCGGACGATATTCAATGGCGATTCCCAGGTCCGCGGCGCGATCGCGGATCTCGGCCATGCGCTCGTCTTCGCGCCCGGCCTGCAACCACAACACGGAAATACCCGCGCTTCCGCCACGCAGCAAACTCTTTACGGCATGCAAGCCGAATACGTATTCAGGAGAGGACATTGTATAAATTTATAAAAAGGCCAAAACAATTCGTCATTCCGGCAAAAGCCGGAATCCAGGAAATCATATGCTCCTGGACCCCGGCCTTCGCCGGGGTGACGTCCTGTTATTAGTTCCAGCTGGCTGGTTGAGTGGGCGGTGGTTCGTAAGCTCTTTGCTCCTGCCCTTCCACGATCGGCTTAACAAACAACTCGACGCGGCGATTCAACTGACGGCCCGCCTCGGTGTCATTGGTGGCACGTGGCTCAAGTTCACCGCGCCCTTCCGCGCGCAAGCGTGCGCCATCGACACCCTGAGAGATGAAGTAATTCATGACACTGCTGGCGCGTCGTTCGGAAAGTCCCTGATTATAGGCTTCCGAGCCCACGCTATCGGTATGACCCACAACATGCACCACTGTTTTTGGATAGCGCTGGAGAATACCCGCAACCTTGTCCAGGGTGGGACGGAAGGTCGGTTTGATCGCCGCGCTGCCAAAGTCGAAAGACACTTCACTGGCAATGTCGATTTTCAGGGTCTCATCTTGCAGGCGCTGGATCTCGATTGCATTGCGACGTTGCTCTTCCGCCAGCGCCGCTTCCATTTCCTGCTGCTGCTTGTCCATGTAATTACCCACCATGCCACCGGCAACAGCGCCCACGGCGGCACCGACAAAGCGACCAGAATCATCGTCCAGCTGATGACCCAGAACGGCCCCCAGTACTGCGCCTACTGCGGCACCCGTTTTGGCACGACGGTTCGGATCGTCGGCCGCACAGGCCGTCAGCAACATGGCAATCGAAGTAACCAGTAATGTTCTCTTGAATTTCATCCTTAACTTCTCCTTCTGCGTCGTGAACGCGATTTACTCTCTTTCCTGGAGTCCTGTTTATTTTTTCGGCCTCCACGCTTGCTCTTTGGCCCGGATTTACCCTTGTCCTTTTTATCAGATCTTCGCTGAACCTTTTCTGAACGCGCCTCGCTGGACGACGACTTTTTCCCGCCCCCGCCAGTCACCAGGTCGAAATCAATCTTGCGGTCATCCAGGCTGACGCGCGCCACCCTGACTTCGACACGGTCGCCCAGCCGGAACACGGCACCCGTGCGCTCTCCGACCAGGCGGTGATGCGTGGCATCGAAATGATAATAGTCGTTATGCAGGGCGGTAACATGCACCAGGCCCTCGACAAAGATATCTTCAAGTTCGATAAAAATCCCGAACGAGGTCACACTGGTGATAATTCCCGGATAGACATTCCCGACCTTGTCCATCATGTATTCGCATTTCAGCCAGTCGGTCGCATCCCGGGTCGCTTCATCCGCGCGGCGCTCGGTGGTCGAACACTGCTCGCCAAAGCGCACCATATCCTGTTCGGTGTAATTGAATTTCTGCTTGCGCTTGCGATCCTTGTTACGCAACACATGGCGAATGGCGCGATGCACCAGCAGATCGGGATAACGCCGGATCGGCGAGGTGAAATGCAGGTACTGGGGCAATGCCAGACCAAAATGGCCGACATTTTTTGGCGAATACTGTGCCTGCATCAGGGAGCGCAGCATCACCGTCTGGATCAGGTGCGCATCCGGCCTGCCCTGTACCTGTGACAGCAGTTTCGCGTAATCCTGGGCTTCCGGCTCATCACCCCCCGATAGCTGCAAACCCAGTTCTCCCAGAAACTCGCGCAGCTGGGTTAATTTCTCATTACTGGGCACCTCGTGCACGCGATACAAAGTCGGCATTTTATGCCGTTCGAGGAAGCGGGCCGAGGCCACATTCGCGGCAATCATCGCCTCTTCAATCATCTTGTGCGCGTCATTACGCACCACCGGCTGGATGCGTTCGATCTTGCGGTCCGCGCCAAACACAATGCGAGTTTCGGTGGTATCGAAATCGATCGCGCCTCGCGATTCCCGCTGCTGGCGCATCACCAGATACAGACGATGCAATTCGTCCAGATGCGGCGTGAGCGCGGCATACTTGCCGCGCAGTTTTTCATCCTGCTGCATCACCATGGCGCCGACTTCGTCATAAGTCAGGCGCGCATGGGATTTCATCACCCCTTCCATAAAGCGGCTGCGCAAGATCTTGCCGTCATCCGTGATATACATTTCGCAGGCCATGCACAGGCGGTCGACCTTCGGATTTATCGAGCAGAGACCATTGGAGAGAATCTCCGGCAGCATCGGAATCACTCGCTCCGGGAAGTAGACCGAGTTACCGCGTTTTTCCGCCTCCTGGTCGAGCGCGCTGCCCGGATGGACGTAATGCGACACGTCGGCGATGGCGACAATCAGCCGCCAGCCCTTGGCCTTGCGTTCGCAGTACACGGCATCATCGAAATCCCGCGAATCCGCACCATCGATTGTCACCAGTGGCAACGCCCGCAAGTCTTCGCGGCCGCGCTTGGCGGCGGGAGAAACCGTTGGCTTCAGTCCGGCAATCTCCTGCTCCACATCCTCTGGCCATTCCAGCGGCAGGTTATGGGAGCGGATCGAAATATCGATTTCCATGCC
The DNA here is from genome assembly GCA_041592335.1 of Thiohalobacteraceae bacterium. Taxonomy (GTDB): domain Bacteria; phylum Pseudomonadota; class Gammaproteobacteria; order Thiohalobacterales; family Thiohalobacteraceae; genus JBFHQE01. The sequence continues at coordinate 36,242 of JBFHQE010000011.1, forward strand.
GGGCGCCATGTGCTCACCCAGCACTTCCGCCACCCGACCGACCGGCGGTCGGCGGAAGGTCGGCTGTTCGATGATCTCGACTTCGACTATCTGACCGGGTTCAGCGCCACCACTTTCACCGGGAGGGATGCGGATATCGTGCGTGATGCGCTTATTGTCGGCGACAACATGGTCGACCCCGGCTTCGGAAAAGAAGCGACCCACCACGCGCTGCGTATTGCGCACTGTAACCTCGACCAGCGACCCTTCACGCCGACCGCGCCGGTCTTCGCCCACCACGCGCCCGACCACGCGATCGCCGTGAAACAGCGAGCGCATTTCCCGGGCGGAAAGAAACAGGTCGTCCGAACCGTCATCCGGCACCAGAAAGCCGAACCCGTCAGGATGCGCGATGATGCGCCCCTGGATCAGCTCCAGCTTGTCGATAAGCCCATAACCCCCGCGTCGGTTGCGATGCACCTGCGCATCCCGCTCCATGGCCCGCAGGCGCCGCCGTAGCGCCTCCAGCTCATCCGGCTCGCGCAAACCCGCGGCGGTGGCAATGGCTTCCATGTCCAGGGGAACGCCGGCCTTGGCAATCAGATCCATCAGAAATTCCCGGCTGGGAATGGGACGTTCGTAATTACTGGCTTCGCGTTTGGCGTGCGGGTCCTTGCCGACCCATCGGTTTCGTGTGGTACGTCGCTGCTGTTTCTTTGTCATGTATTAATCCGTTAGAGGGACAAGTCCCTCGGTCAACGTTATTGTCCGTTGACAACTGTAAATCCTGGCGGTAAAGTGCGCGGCTCTCAGTGCTGCTGACCGGCAGTACTTCTGGCATTGCCGAGGTGGCGGAATTGGTAGACGCGCTAGCTTCAGGTGCTAGTGGGGGTAACCCCGTGGAGGTTCAAGTCCTCTCCTCGGCACCATTCTAACAAAGCAACAGTCTCAACCCCAGAATAAAAATAACCTTATTGATTTGCGCTCTTATGCACTTGCGCGCACAATCGACACCAATAACGTTTAAGAAGTCCCTGCACTCAATCTGAATTTAATGAAACAGCCTGTCATAATCTGCGACGATTCCAGCATGGCGCAAAAGATGCTTTTGCGTGCCCTGCCCAAGGACTGGGACGTAGACATCCGTTTTGCCAGCAATGGCGAACAGGCAATTGCCGCGCTGAATCAGGCACCAGCGGAATATCTGTTTCTCGACCTCAATATGCCCGTCATGGATGGCTACGAAACCCTGCAGGCAATGCTCGACCAGGGAATTGAATGCAAGGTAATTGTCGTGTCCGGCGACATTCAGCCGGAAGCTCACCGCCGGGTTATGGAACTGGGTGCCATTGCTTTTATCAGGAAGCCGGTGGACACGGAACAACTCACCGCCCTGCTCAGGGAAAATGGCGGTTATGACAGCGCATCCACTGCCAGCGGCGCCACCACCCAGCAAGCCACCGCCGACCTTAAGGTCGAAATGCGCGACGCTTACCAGGAAATCACCAACATCGCGATCGGCCGCGCGGCTGACCTGCTGGCGCGACTGCTGGACGTATTCATCATCATGCCGATCCCGCAGGTCAACATGCTGGATCCGGGTGAATTGCAAATGGCGCTGGAATCGGCCGATGACGACGACATGTATTCCGCGATCTGCCAGGGGTTTACCGGCTCCGGCATTTCCGGTGAATCGCTACTGCTGTTCCACGAGTCCAGCATCGAGGATATCGCCAAACTGATGAAGTTCCGTGGCGAGATCAACGATGCGGCACAGCTGGAATTGCTGATGGACATCACCAGCGTACTCAATGGCGCCTGCCTCAAGGGAATTGCGGAACAGCTGGACGTGGAATTCGGCCAGAGCCACCCGGTGGTACTTGGCCGCCACATGCCGATATCGAATTTGATTAAAACCGGCAGCACCCGCTGGAAACGCACGCTCGCCATCGAGGTGCATTACACGATCGAAAACCACAACATCAAATGCGACCTGTTGCTACTCTTCACCGAAGATTCAATTGAAGTCTTAAACAACAAACTCGATTACCTGACATGACAGCGGATACTCAATTCAAGGACTTCCACTGGCTGATGGGCATGCTGGACGGCATCGATGTCGGCCTGGTCGTAATCAACCACAGCTTCACCATCGAGGTCTGGAACCGCTTCATGTCAAGCCACAGCGGCCTGGAACCCTCCGATGTGCAGGCCAAATCGATCTTTGATGTTTTCCCGGAACTCTCCCGGGACTGGTTTACCCAGAAAGTCGAATCGGTTTTCCTGTTAAATAACCGATCGTTCACCATTCACGAACAACGTCCTTACCTGTTCAAATTCAAGAACAATCGCCCGATCACCGGTTCCGCTGAATTCATGTACCAGAACGTCACGCTGCTACCGCTAACGGATGCGAGCGGCTCGGTGAGTCATGTTGGCATTGTGATTTACGATGTAACGGATCATGCGGTCAATAAAGTCGAACTTCAGTCCGCGAACAGCGAACTTACTCGCCTGAGCCGTACCGACCGGCTGACCGAACTGTACAATCGCGGCTACTGGGAAGAATGCCTGGTACGCGAACAACAGCGCTTTCGCCGTACCCAACAGCAGACCGCGCTCGTGATGTTCGATATCGACCACTTTAAAAAAGTGAATGACACGTACGGACACCAGGCTGGCGACGAAGTCATTCGCACCGTTTCGAGAATACTACGCAACTCGATGCGCACCACGGATATCGCCGGTCGTTATGGCGGCGAAGAGTTCGGGGTTATTCTGATCAGCACCGATGAGGAAGGTTCGGTGTTTTTCGCCGAGCGCCTGCGCAAGCGCATCGAACAAACCCCGGTAACCCATGACGGCAGGGAAATTAAATTCACTATCAGTCTCGGGATTGCACCCTTGTCTGACAACATGAACGATCATACCCAGTGGATCGAGGCCGCCGACAAGGCCCTGTATCAATCCAAGGAAGGCGGACGCAACCAGTACAAGGTTGCCAGTAGTTAAATACAGCAGCAATTAAAAAAGGGGACAGAATTCAATTCTGCCCCCTTTTGTTTTGTACCCTTTTATTTAAATTGCAAACGGATCGCGCAGCACGATGGTATCGGCCCGATCGGGACCGGTTGAAATAATGTCCACCGGCACACCGACAACTTCCTCGATCTTCTTGATATAGGCCTTGGCATTCGCCGGCAGCTCGTCGTATTCACGCACACCCACGGTACTTTCCGACCAGCCCGGTACTTCAATGTATTCCGGCATGCATTGCTCATAGGCATCCGCACCGATCGGAGGCGCATCGACTGTCTTGCCATCGCACTGATAACCGGTCGCAATGCGCAGCGTTTCCAGACCATCCAGCACGTCCATCTTGGTCAGGCAAATGCCGGTCAGACTGTTGATCTGGGCCGAACGGCGCAGACTTACCGCATCCAGCCAGCCACAACGACGTGGACGGCCGGTCGTGGAACCGAATTCATGACCCAGCTTTGCCATGTGCGCGCCAATCGGATCATTCAGGCCAACACCGTCATACAGTTCCGTTGGGAACGGACCCGCACCCACGCGCGTGGTATAAGCCTTGGTGATACCCAGGATGTAATCCAGATCGCGCGGGCCCACACCGGTCCCGGTACAGGCGCCGCCCGCGGTCGGATTCGATGAAGTGACATAGGGATATGTACCGTGATCGATATCCAGCAAGGTACCCTGCGCGCCTTCAAACATGATGTGACCACCGGCCGCGCGGATCTTGTGCAGCTCACCCGTGACATCGGCCACCATCGGACGAATCCGCTCGGCCATTTCCAGGCCCTGATCCAGCACCTGCTGGAAATCCACGGTATCCGTCTTGAAATAATTCTTTAGCGCGAAGTTGTGATAATCCAGCACTTCGCCGAGACGCGCCGCAAAACGTTCGCGGTGCAGCATGTCGCCAACCTTCAGGCCGCGACGCGAAATCTTGTCTTCATAAGCCGGACCGATGCCGCGCCCGGTAGTGCCGATGGCCTTCTTGCCACGCGCCAGCTCGCGCGCCTGGTCCAGCGCAACGTGGTACGGCAGAATCAGTGTGCAGGCCTCGCTGATATTCAAACGGGCGGCAACGTCCACACCGCTTTCGTTTAGCATTTCCATTTCTTTCAACAGCGCTTCCGGCGACAGCACCACACCGTTGCCGATGAAACATTTCACCTTTTCGCGCAGGATGCCGGAAGGGATCAGGTGCAGGACGGTTTTCTTGCCGTCGATAACCAGCGTATGGCCGGCATTATGCCCGCCCTGGAAACGCACCACCGCCGCGGCCTGATCGGTTAACAGATCAACAACCTTGCCCTTACCTTCATCGCCCCATTGGGTACCGATAACAACTACATTTCTTCCCATTGATTTTCTCTCTTAGTAACAACGAGGCGACTCAGGCCTGCACATTCCAACCATTCTGCTGTTTGACCAGACGCAGGCCACCAGTCGGCACGGACTGACCCGGCATCAACTGCACCACGCGTTCCCCTGTAGCACGTAATTCACGCATCTTTTCCTGCAATGCCACGTCATCATCCGCGGGCGCGAAGATCATGGCATGCGATTCAGTTGCAACATTACCCAGCGCGATCAGCGTTTTCAGATCGGTACTGAAGCCGGTTGCGGCACGCTTGCGACCGAATATCTCGCCGATATTGTCGTAACGGCCGCCACGCGCAACCTCCTGCCCCGAACCCGGCACAAATGCCGCAAACACAATTCCTGTTTTATAACCGTAACCGCGCAATTCAGCCAGATCGAAATTCAAGGGCACTGTCGGCCACTGCCGCGCCACCCGATCGCCGATCGCCTGCAAGGTATCCATGGCCTCTGTTACGTCTGCTGAACAACCTGAAAGCTGCTGCCTCGCCTTGTCCAGCACCTGGCGATCACCGTGCAGCGTGGCCAGCGCACTCAGCCTTGTCCGGTCATCGCTGCCGATATCCATCGTCGCGAGCAACTGATTGATCTCGGGTAACGCCTTGCGCTGCAACACGTCGAACAAATCCGCTTCCGCTTCATCCCCAAGACCTGCCTGCTCGGCCAGTCCACGGAAAATACCAACATGACCAAGATCCATATGTACGTCGTTCAACCCGGTCAGTTTCAGCGTCTCCAAACACAGGTTAATGATTTCCAGGTCTGCTTCCATGCCCGCATGCCCGAATAACTCGGCACCAACCTGCAGCGGACTGCGTGAACCGGCGAAGCCATCGGGACGCGTATGTAACACGGTGCCCAGATAGCACAGCCGGGTCGGGTCGTTGCTCTTTATGGCGTGCGCATCGATGCGCGCCATCTGCGGCGTCATGTCCGCGCGCAGCCCCATCATACGCCCGGTCAGCTGGTCGATCAGCTTGAACGTGGATAAATCGAGATCGCGCCCCGAACCGGCCGACAGCGACTCCAGGAATTCAATCATGGGCGGGATGATCAGTTCATAGCCCCAGCTGCGGAACATGTCGAGCAACCGGCGACGCAGCACCTCCGCCCGCCAGGCCGGTTCCGGCAGCATTTCCTGAATGCCTTCCGGCAATAACCAATGATCTTTTGCTGACATTTAACGCACCCAATACAGCAGGACGAGTCCCGCCACCATACTCAGTAATCCCATTATCCGCAGGGCCCGGTCATCCATCTGCAGAATCTTCTGCATGGATTCCTTGAATCCCCGCGGACTCAAAAACGGGATTATACCCTCGATGATCATGACCAGTGCCAGTGCCGCAAGCAGATCATTCCACACAACAGTCTATCCAGAAAAAACCGGGCTCACGCCCGGTTGGATACAGAATAGAGACAGACCGGGGTCAACGCGAACCCCCGGCATTAACGAAATATTCAAAAAACTCCGAATCCGGCTCGAGCACCAGCACATCGTCCTTGCTGTCAAAGGTATTTCGATAGGCCTCCATGGAGCGGTAGAACTCGTAGAAATCCGCGTCCGAACCATAGGCCTTGGCATAAGTCTCGGTTGCCTTGGCATCACCCGCACCGCGAATTTCCTCGGCCTTACGACGCGCACCCGCCAGGATCTCGGTCCGTTCACGATCGGCGCGCGCACGAATGATACGGGCTTCCTTCTCACCCTTGGCGCGATGCTCCTTGGCGATTCGTTCACGTTCGGCACGCATACGTTCGAACACCGAGCTGGCTACGTTGGCCGGCAGCTCGATCTGCTTGATACGCACATCGACAACCTGGATACCGAACTGTCCCATCTTGCTGTCGACGTTATTGGTGACATTCGCCATGATCTGGACCCGGTCGCCCGAGACCACTTCCTTGATGGTGCGGTTACCCAACTCAGCCTGGAGGCCGTCCTTGATGGTTTGCGCCAATCGTGAAGCAGCATCCATTTCACGACCGCCAAACGCGCGGTAGAAACTTTCGATATTGGATATGCGCCATTTGACGAAATAATCGACCAGCACATTTTTCTTTTCACCCGTCAGAATCTGTTCCGGCTGCGAGTCCAGAGTCAGCACGCGGCGATCGAATTTCTGCACGTTGTTGACGAAGGGAAACTTGAAATAGAAACCCGGTTCAAACTCCGAACGGACGATTTCACCCAACTGGAACTTGATCGCCAGCTGGCGCTCGTCTACAACAAATACACTGTTCCAGCCGAGAAAGGCCAATAATGCAACAACAATCAGCAAGGGCATTTTTAACGCGTTCATCAACGACCCTCCCGCAGGCGCAAAGCATCGGCCTGCTGACGGCTGGTAGTGGCGCCGCCGCCAACGTTGAAATCTTCCGGTCGTGAAGACGTGGAAGAACCAGTGACTGAACGGTTCTTGTTACCCAGGAACTGATCCAGTGGCAAATACATGATGCTGTTACCCTGATCCATTTTGATCATTACTTTACTGGTTGAACTCAGCACATCTTCCATTGTGTCCAGGTAGATGCGCTTACGCGTGACCGCGGGCGCCTTCTTGTATTCCGCCAGCGTCTGCAGGAAGCGGCTGGTTTCACCCAGTGCTTTTTCGGTTACCTGTTGTTTGTAGGCCTCGGACTCCTGGATCAGGCGTTCGGCATCACCTTCAGCCTTCGGGATGATGTCGCGCTCGTAGGCTTCCGCCTGTTTCTTGAAGCGGTCTTCGTCCTCGCGCGCCTTGATGGCATCGTCAAACGCCGCCTGCACTTCCTGCGGGGGCTGCGCGCTTTCCAGGTTGACCTTGCTGACGCGCAGGCCGGTTTTGTAACGATCCAGCAGATCCTGAATGTTGGCTGCGGTTTCGTTTACCAGCACTTCACGACCGCCGGTTTCGGACAGGATGTCGTCCAGTTTCTTGGAACCGACCACTTCGCGCAGCGCGCTCTCGGTGGCCTCTTTCAAGGTAACGTCCGGTTCTTTGACGTTAAACAGATAGTCTTCGGCATTCTTAACCTGGTATTGCACGGAAAGCGCAATCTGGATCAGGTTTTCATCGGCGGTCAGCATCTGTGCCCGATGTTGCGCGGGACGCAGCTGGTCAACGTTCACCGTCAAGACCTGTTCGACTGGATAAGGAATATGCCAGTGCGGACCTTCACCCACGGTGGTGTAGTTTTTACCGAAGCGCAACACCACGCCACGCTCGGCGGGATCGATGATGTACACCCCGGATGCCAGCCAGACCAGCAGGGCAATCGCGACAATCAGGCTTATGCCAAAGGTCCCGGCATTTCCGCCACCGGACGAACGGCCACCCTTGCGGCCACCGAACAGGCCAGAAAACTTGTCCTGCATCTTGCGTACAACTTCATCGAGATCGGGAGGTCCCTGATCTCCACCGCGACCCCCCCAGGGATCCTGATTATTTCCACCCGGCTCATTCCAGGCCATCGACTACTCCTAACGGATTGGCGCACAAAGCGCTGATTCTAGAGAGATGAATCCCCGGCCGCAAGGCGCGGAGGATCCCTAAAAGCCTGCAGTTCAGGCGTGATCTTGGCCTTCGCGCAAAAACGGGCAAATTCTGCCTGCGGCAACGCCAGCTTCAGCCAGCAATTGCCCTGCTCGTCGACCTGCTCTTCCTGGACCGCGCCAGCCGCATAAAATTCCGCACGCCAGCGGCCCTGCCCCGGCGGGAGGCACAGCCAGCCACGCGCCATGGCACCGCCCAGGCAGCGTGCAATCGCCGCCATCAGCTCATCCAGACCGGCGCCGGTCACGGCGGAAACCCATACCCGCTGGGGGCGCCCCTCGGCATCGCTTTCCACCCGTGGCGCCTCATCGGCGAGATCGATCTTGTTATAGACCAGCAGCTGCGGCAGGTCCTCGGCCTCGATTTCTTTCAATACCTGGTTCACGTGACCAATCCGCTCCTGGCGATCGGCATCACTGACATCCACCACGTGCAGCAGTAAATCGGCATTGCGGGTTTCTTCCAGCGTGGAGCGGAAAGCCGCGACCAGGTCATGCGGCAGATGCTTAATGAACCCTACCGTATCCGCCAGTACAACGGGACCGATTTCCGGGACCAATACCCGCCGCAAGGTCGGATCCAGGGTGGCAAACAGCTGGTCAGCCGCGTAGACCTCGGCCTCGGTGAGACGATTAAAGAGCGTGGATTTGCCGGCATTGGTATAACCCACCAGGGACACCGTCGGCACTTCCGCCCGCTGCCGGGCGCGTCGTCCCTGCTCGCGCTGGCGCTGTACTTTTTCCAGCCGTTTGTGCAACTGCTTAATGCGCGCGGCCAGCAAACGCCGGTCGGTTTCAAGCTGGGTTTCGCCAGGACCACGCAGGCCAATACCGCCCTTTTGCCGCTCCAGATGCGTCCAGCCACGCACCAGCCGCGTTGACAGGTGCTTCAGCTGCGCGAGTTCAACCTGCAGCTTCCCTTCGAACGAACGGGCGCGCTGGGCAAAAATATCCAGGATCAAACCGGTGCGATCCAGTACCCGGCATTGCAACAGGCGCTCGAGATTACGTTCCTGGCTTGGACTCAAGGAATGATTGAACAACACCAAAGCCACTTCATCATCGGCGATGCGTTGTTGCAGCTCTTCGGCCTTGCCGGCACCGATGAAATAACGGGGGTCGGGATGCTTTCGCGTGGACGTGACCTGACCCACTATCTCCGCGCCAGCGGAGCGGGCAAGTTCAGTAAATTCCTGGAGATCTTCGGCGTCTTTCTCGTCGTTAAGAAAGACGTGTACGAGGAGTGCGCGTTCACCCGCCTGGGGACGTTCAAACAAGGCGCGTCCCCAGGCAAATGGAGGGGTTAGACATTACCGGGTTCGGGGGCATCGTCACCATTGTTGTGTTGCATCTTGACATTACGGGCAGGCACCACCGTAGAGATAGCATGCTTGTATACCATCTGGCTGACACTGTTTTTCAACAGCACCACAAATTGATCGAAAGATTCGATTTGCCCCTGCAGCTTGATTCCATTTACCAGGTAAATCGAAACCGGCACTCGTTCCTTACGCAAGGTATTCAGGAAAGGTTCTTGTAATGACTGTCCACGGGCCATTTGTTGCTCCTTTTTGTTGTGTATGAGCCATCAAGGCCGGCTCACTATAAACTATAGCCTGTTCATCTAAACCCGACTTTGGACCATTACCCCAGTTGGCTAGTAATAAACCAGCAGAATGGGAGTGGGGGTAGTCTCGTCTCGAAGTATAAAAGGTGCTCGATGAAGATGCGTTAGTTATATTGGATTAATAATTAAATTCAATAAATTTCCAGATCGCCAAACAGCCCGCCGCTTCATAACCAATTCTGACAACGAACTGACAATAGCATAGCGTGTAATCCTGCTATTGTAAAAATTCCGCAGATCCCAATACCGCCAGGGCATTTTGCATGACAGACCCCGGTTCTCCGCCCAGCCACTGGGCCGATGATTCCTTCCGCAGCCAGGTGAATTGCCGCTTGGCGTATTGCCGCGTGGCAATAATGCCACGCTCAACCGCCTCGTCCAGCGCCCCTTCACCCGACAGATACTGCCATAACTGACGATACCCCACGGCACGCACCGACGGGAGGTTGGGATGCAGATCCGCTCTCTGATAGAGACGCTCGACTTCGGCCAATAATCCCTGTTCCATCATCTGATGGAAGCGAAGCGCAATCCGCTCATGCAGAACGGCCCGATCCTCCGGCGCCACCACCAGCTTGAGCAGCGGTCGGCGCGGCTCGCTCATTTCCTTTGCCTGGATACGACTGATTGGTTCGCCGGTCAGTTCATACACCTCCAGCGCACGCAGAATCCGTTGCGGGTCATTGGGGTGGATCCGCGCACCCGCCTGGGGATCAACCTCGGTCAACCGGGCATGCAAGGCAGCCAACCCCTCCGCCGCCATCCAGTCCGTCAGCCGGGCGCGTACCTCTTCATCGGCATCCGGCATACGCGCCAGCCCCTCGCCAAGGGCACGAAAATACAATCCTGTACCACCTACCAACAACGGCCAGCGCCCGGCCGCTTCGATACGGGCAATCTCGCGCTCAGCGTCTTTCACAAAACGCGCCGCGGAATAGGATTCGGCAGGGTCGAGAAAATCGATCAGGGCATGCGGGGCCATTGCCAGCGTGGCCGCGTCGGGTTTGGCAGTGCCAATGTCCATATCCCGATAGATCATGGCGGAATCGACACTGATGATCTCAAACGGAAAGCGCTGCACCAGCTCCACCGCCAGCGCGGTCTTACCCGAGGCGGTCGGACCCATAATGCAGATGAGGGGTTTGGAAAACTCATTCATGGAAAAAATTAACACCCCTGGATTCCCGCCTACGCGGGAATGACGGGTAAAACATTATTGGCCTCTAAGAAAACGGCTATCCAGTTCCTGCAGACTGTATTGCACCCAGGTCGGACGGCCGTGATTACACTGCCCGCTACGCTCGGTCTTTTCCATGTCGCGTAACAGCGCATTCATCTCGGCTATGGTCAGCTGGCGATTGGCGCGTACCGAACCATGACAGGCCATGGTCGAGAGCACTTCGTTTTGCGCTTCCTGGAGACGCGAACTGATGCCATGCGCAATCAGGTCGGCCAGCACATCGCGCACCAGCGATGCCGCATCCGCCTGCTGTAACAGATTGGGAATCTGCCGCACGGCAAGTTGATCAGGCCCGATACGATCAATCTCGAAACCCAGCGTCGAAAACACCTCCGGGTGCTGTTCGGCAACATCCGCTTCCCGCTCGCTGACGGCAAGAGTAACGGGTACCAACAACGGTTGCGCCTTAATGCCATCGCCCTGATAAGACTGCTTGAGCCGCTCATAGGTAATTCGTTCATGCGCGGCATGAATATCCACCACGACCATGCCCCGTGCATTCTGCGCCAGGATATAAATGCCATGCAGCTGCGCCACGGCATAACCGAGCGGATGCTCGCCAGCCTCATCAGCCAACACGGGTTGTGGCATCGGCGAGCTTTCGACGTGCGAATCCCTGCTTTCATGCAGGGCCGCGTACAGATTCATCTCTTCTTTCACCGCCAGCGGCATGCGCGATTGATGAATCGGCATGGGCGAAGAACCTGGAGTTGTTGCTACGGGTGTTACAGCGACGGGCGTCACTGTCCCCGGCCTCACATCCGCGATCGCCTGTTTCAGTCGGTTATGCAGAAAACCATGTACCAGGCGGCTATCGCGAAATCTGACTTCATGCTTGGCGGGATGCACATTCACATCCACCGCCGCCGGATCCATATCCAGGAACAGCACAAAGGCTGGAAACCTGCCATGAAACATCACGTCCTGATAGGCCTGTTTCACCGCATGACTGATTACCTTGTCGCGCACCACGCGGCCATTGACGAAAAAATACTGCAGGTCATTCTGGCTACGGGAAAAGGTCGGCAAGCCCATCCAGCCATACAAACGCAGATCGCTCGATTCATGCTCGATGTAGATGCTCTGATCCACAAATGGCTGACCGCACAGCCTGGCAACACGTTGATCCTTGTCGCCCTGCGAACGCGCGATGGGCAGACGCCAGATCGGTTTGCGGTTATGACTCAACTGCAGGCCGGTGTTAAAGCGGCTTAAGGCAATGCGTCGCACCACGTCTTCGATGTGCTTGTATTCGGTATTATCGGCGCGCAGGAATTTGCGCCGTGCGGGCGTATTGTAAAACAGATCCTGAATCTCGACCGTCGTACCATGCGCATGCGCGACCGGCGTGGCGGGTGCCACATGATCGCTGCCATCACCCTGCACCTGCCAGCCGGTGTCATCCTCGGCTGTTCTCGAGGTCAGGCTTAGCCGGGAAACGGAGGCGATACTCGGCAGGGCCTCGCCACGAAAGCCGAGACTGGCGACATGCTCCAGATCTTCGAGATTGGCGATCTTGCTGGTGGCATGCCGCGACAGGGCAAGCGGTAACTCCTCCCTGCTAATCCCGCAACCGTCATCCCGAATGCGGATCAGGCGCTTGCCACCCTGTTCCAGGGCGATATCCAGTTCATGCGCCCCGGCATCCAGGCTGTTTTCGAGCAATTCCTTGACGACTGATGCCGGACGCTCGACGACTTCACCGGCGGCAATCTGGTTAACAAGCTGAGGGGGGAGCTGGCGTATGGACATACGCGCATGGTAGCAAATATTTAAGAATCCGCGCTCGGAATACGCAACACATCGCCAACCATCACCCGGTCGCTACGCAATCCATTGGCGTTTTTCAGGGCATTCAGGCTGACTTCGTAACGCTGGGCAATCTTGGTCAGCGTGTCGCCGCGTTGAATCACATGCTGCATAGGACGCGTGGGCGACATCTGCGCCATTAAGGTGCCTGGCGGCGGATTGGATCGGAAATAACCGCGAATGCCGGTCAACAAGGAACTCGCCAGTTTCTGCTGATGCGACCTGTTTTGCAGGCGGCGCTCTTCATCCGGGTTGGAGATAAAAGCCGTCTCGACCAGGATGGAAGGAATATCGGGCGACTTGAGCACCACGAAACCGGCACGCTGCACCTCTTTCTTGTGCACCTTGCCAATGCCTTTCAACTGATTGAGGACGTTTTCAGCGACAACCGTACTGGCTTCAATGCTCGCGTTCTGCGACAAATCCAGCAGCACCGATTGCAACAGGGGATCCTTGTCATTCAGGCTGACACCGCCAACCAGGTCCGAGGCGTTTTCACTCTGGGCCAGTATGCGCGCCATTTCCGAACTGGCGCCGCGACGCGACAATACATAAACCGAGGAACCGTGCACCCGGCGATCCTGGAACGCATCCGCGTGGATGGAAACGAACAGGTCCGCATTGGCCTGATGAGCTCGCTTGATACGATCCCGCAGGCTGACATAATAATCACCGTCACGTACCAGGTAGCCGCTCATGCCCGGCTCGGCATCCAGCAGTTTTTTCAGCTCGCGCGCTATCGCCAGGGTGACATTTTTTTCGCGGGTACCGAACTTGCCATTGGCGCCCGGATCTTCACCGCCATGACCCGCATCGATAGCGATCACGACGTTACGCGCCTTACCCGCTACCTGTTGAACGGTTTTAACCGGTTGCTGGGCCTTCGCCTGCTGTTGATCAGCCAGATCGATTACCAGTCGATGACCGTATTGTTCATTGGGAGGTAACAGGAAACTTTTTGGCGTGGTGGAAGAACGCAGATCCAGTACCAGGCGCAGATCGCCGTTATCGCGTGCACCATTGCGTACACGGGTAACCAGACTGTTTTCCGGAATGGAAACAGCCGCGGCGCGATACTGGGATTTGCTGAGATCGATGACCACGCGATCCGGACCGGCCAGGGTAAATACCCGGTGATCGACCGGTGCCGATACATCCAGCACTACGCGTGTATTGTCGGGCGCGGCCCACAACCGAACGCCCTCGACCTTGACTGCCTCCGCCCATGCCCATGGGCTCAGCAGGCTCAACGTCAATAGCAGCAGAAAGCGTTTCAGCATGACAAACACCATTCCCTCCTGGGATGTCCTAATGGCTAGTCTAGACAAACCAGTGGGCAATTTTCAACAAAAAATGATGTTTTTCTGATGGATAGATCGTATTCCTACGAAATAGATGAATTTCAGGCTTCAGCCAGCTGATTCACAATCCGCTCGCCCTGTTCGGACTGGGCAGTCAAAAAAACATCACGCGCATCACCTGCATGCATAATCCGCACCGCAAGATCAGGGGTTGGAAGAATCCCGGCGCCACGCTCAGGCCATTCAATGAGGCTGACTGCCTGATCGGAAAAGAGGTCGCGGATACCAATCCATTCCAGCTCTTCGGGGTCCCCGAGCCTATATAAATCAAGGTGATAAAAAACATGCTCACCCAATTCGTAGGGCTCGATCAGGGTATAGGTAGGGCTCTTCACGGCACCCCGGTGTCCGCGCCCCTGCAGGATGCCCCGCACCAGCGTGGTCTTGCCCGCGCCCAGATCGCCCTGCAAATAGCAGCGCTCCCCGCCCTGAAACAGCCTGGCCAGACGCTCGCCGAACGCCGTCATTGCCTCCTCGCCCTGGATATGAAACTGCCGCTCAGTCATGGCGAGGATTCATCCCGCTGCGTAATTCGGCCAACAGATCGCTGGCCAGTAATCCACGCTCGCCGCCATTGCGCGCCGCGCGATCCGCGGCTGCTCCGTGCAAATACACGCCCGCCGCCGCGGCTGCCAGTGGAGGCAGCCCCTGTGCCAGTAGTCCTGCAATAACTCCCGTCAATACATCGCCCATCCCACCGCTGGCCATGCCCGGATTACCGGTATCCGAGACCAGCGTACTGTTGCCATCGTCAATCAATGTGCCCGCGCCTTTTAGCACCACAACGCCGCCGTACTTCTCCTGCAAAGCGCGCGCGGCCGCCAGCCGGTCAGCCTGAATATCCTGCGTTGTGCAGCGGAGCAGGCGCGCGGCCTCGCCAGGGTGCGGCGTTAGAATCCAGTCATCACGCCGCTCAGGAAATTTCGCCAGCAGATTGAGGCCATCGGCATCCAGTACCAGCGGTATTTCCAAGGGCAGTGCATGCGCAAACAGGGCCTCGCCCCAAGCACCCTGACCCAGGCCGGGTCCGAGCGAAATCACGGAAGCATGCCGGGATAAGGTGTTCAACGCGGCGGGGTCACTGATGCCCTTCGCCATCAATTCCGGCCGCGCGGCACTGATCGTGGCGGCATGGGAAGGGTCCGTCGCAATACTCACCAGCCCGGCACCGGCACGCGCCGCCGCCTCACCCGCCAGCCGCACAGCACCCGCCATTCCTTCCTGTCCGCCAATCACCAGCACATAGCCGAAGTGACCTTTATGCGCAGTACGCGAGCGTTGCGGCAACCATTGCCGCACCCAGAGCTGATCCAGCAAATGCGCCACCGGCGTGGTGTCGCTGAAAACCTGTTCCGGCACGCGCAGATCATCAAAGCGAATTTGCCCCACATGTTGCGCCGCCTCACCGGTATACAGGCCGATCTTGTGCGCAATGAAGGTAACCGTCATGTTCGCCTCTACCGCAGCACCCAGAACACTGCCGGTATCGGCATGCAGCCCCGACGGTATATCTATCGCCAGCACCGGTAACTTTGCAGCATTAATCGCCGTAACGGCATCGTGCCACGCATCTTCCAGGGGACGCTCGAGTCCGGTTCCCAGCAGGGCATCGACCACCAGTTCATGGCCAGCCAGCTGTTGCGCTTCAAAGGGAACGCAGGCCACACCCGCATCGGTGGCATCCTGCCAGGCCTGACTGGCATCCCCCTTCAATCGCTGCGGCTCGATGAGATACGCCACGGTTACTGTTAACCCCGCCTGCTTGGCCAGACGTGCAAGCACATAACCGTCTCCGGCATTGTTGCCACCGCCACACACCACCAACAGCTTCCGCACCCAGGGCCATTGTTTCTGCAGCCAGGTAAAGGCCGCTCGACCTGCCGGCACCATCAGGGCTTCGTAGCCTGCCAGACCCTGCTCTTCTATCGCGCGGCGATCGAACGCACGCACCTGCGCAGAGCTGTAGAGCGCGAGCAGCTTATGAGTGGTTGCTGTGGTATCCATAAGCGTAGGTTACACTTGCCGCATGCCCTCGCCAATCAACAACAGCGCTATCGATTACCCTGCACTTGCACAGAAAATAAAAACCTGGGGACTTGAACTGGGTTTTGATGCCATAGGCATCACGGACACGGATCTCACCGAACACGAAACGCACTTACTGAACTGGCTGGACAAGGGCTTTCATGGCGAGATGGATTACATGCAACGCCATGGCACCAAACGCAGTCGTCCACGGGAACTGGAACCCGGCACCTTGCGTGTGATTTCGGTACGCATGAATTACTGGCCGGACGCGGCGGCTATTGACGAGAATTTAAACGACCCGGCACGCGCCTTTGTTTCCCGCTATGCGTTGGGCCGCGATTATCACAAGCTGTTACGCAATCGAATACAGAAACTCGCCGAACGGATACAACAGGAGACGGGAGAGTTCGCTTTTCGCGCCTTCACCGACAGCGCCCCCGTACTGGAAAAGGCGCTGGCCGAAAAAGCCGGACTGGGCTGGATCGGCAAGCATTCCAACCTGCTGGCGGAACACACCGGCTCCTGGTTTTTTCTCGGCGAACTTTTCATCAACCTGCCCTTGCCCATCGACACCCCGGCCAGCGCGCATTGCGGCACCTGTTCTGCCTGTATCGATATCTGCCCGACCCGGGCCATTGTCGCGCCTTATCAGGTCGATGCGCGACGTTGTATTTCATACCTCACCATCGAATTGCATGGTGCCATCCCGGAAGAGTTTCGCGCCATGATCGGCAACCGTATCTACGGCTGTGATGATTGCCAGCAGGCCTGCCCCTGGAACCGTTTCGCCACCATCACTGCGCAGGGGGATTTTCAGCCGCGAAATGCCTTGGACACCGCTACCTTGATTGAATTGTTTAACTGGGATGAAACGACTTTTTTGAAAAACACCGAAGGCAGCGCCATTCGGCGTATCGGATATGCGCGCTGGCTGCGTAACATTGCCGTAGCGCTCGGCAACTCAGGCATGAACGCCGATGCCATCTCGGCACTTGCGGCCAAACGTGACCAGGTGAATGAGATGGTCAAAGAACATATTGACTGGGCACTCGGGCGGGCTGCAACAGGCTAAGTGCGATATAGCGTAGCAAGATTCGCGGCCAGCACATGCAACACGGCAGGTCCGGCAATTTCAAGCCTGCGCGTCGTCCGCCGCTATGCCGGTTATGACACCCGCGTTGCCGCGGCAGCGCACACCGAATCAATTTGCGGGGTAAACACCTGTATGAACTTGCAAAAATTGTTATCGCTCGGCGCCGTGCTGACGATGCTTATGAGCCACTCGATTGCCTTCGGCCAGAATTTCGATACCCGCGTCCCGATGCAGGAAAAGCAGGCGGCAACATTTTACATTGATGTAAACATTGCGGGTCAGGGCGATACCGAATTCATGGTCGATACCGGTTCCGGCTATATGACCATCAACCAGAAGACACTGGATGCGCTGATAGCAAACAAGCAGGCGGAATACCGCAAGGATCTTGCCGGTATTCTTGCCAATGGCGAACGCATGGTAGTGCCCGTTTATACCATTAGCCATCTTGCAATCGGCGGGGAATGCGTTATTCGTGATGTTGAGGCAGCCGTATTCCCGGGTACTACACGGCAAATCCTCGGTCTGAGTGTGCTGACGCGTACCGCGCCCTTCATTTTCTCAACCGACCCGGCCGAGCTGGTGTTGAGTTGCGGACAAGCGGAAAAGCTCGCCGCAGCCAGCGACGCAAACAGCTAAGTCACTGGCCGCCGCGATACGAAGTGACTGCGGTTTATTCAACCGCTTCCGGACTCTCCATTGACCCAGCCGGGTTTTCGATTTCAAACGCACTGAACTCTGACTGATCCAATTGATTGTCGCTATTGGCATCCAGCGCGCCCCACTGGGTAGTCAGCGCGTCATTGGCCATTGCTTCCTGCTGGGAAATATAGCCATTGGTATCCGCATCCAGACCCTCGAAACTGGTCTGCTGACCGGCAACAGCCGCGCCCGAAAATGCCGCGATTGAGGTGATAATTAACAGGTGATTTTTCATGGGTGTAGCCTCCGTTCTTCGATTTATTCCATTACGAACATTGCGTTCGTAGCAGGAAGCATAGACGCGATTTACGGATTTTCTGCTACCAGGATCACATTTCCTGAAAAATATTTTCAGGACTGCGCTACCAGCCATTCATAGAAAGGTTTTTTCTTCTTGCCGGTGAAATCGGCCACAATCGCCGCCGCCTTCCTGGGCGGCAGTTCATTTGCCAGCAATCTGAGCAGTTTCTGATCCTCCGGACTGATATCCCCTGTCGTGACAGGTTCGGCGCCCTGAACAATCACCACAAACTCACCCTTCTGGTGCTCGGCCCGTTGTTCCAGCCATTGCGCCAGATCGGCCAGCGAGCCATCCACGACTTGTTCGTAGAGCTTGGTCAGCTCGCGGGCAATTACCGCCGGACGGGCAGGACCAAATACCAAGCCCAGGTCGCGCAACAAATCGCCGATTCGGTGACTGGACTCGTAGAAAATCAGCGTGCGCTGTTCATTCACCAGCGCGTGCAACTGATCCTGGCGCGCCTTGGTTTTTGCCGACAGAAACCCCTCGAACACAAACCGATCGGTCGGCAGGCCGGACACACTCAAGGCGGCAATCAACGCGCTTGCCCCGGGAATCGGTATCACCCGAATCCCCTGCTCCCGCAGCGCGCGCACCAGCTTGAATCCCGGGTCGCTGATAAGCGGCGTACCCGCATCGGAAATCAATGCCAGCGATTCCCCCGCCTGCAACAGGGACAGCAACTGCTCCAGTCGCGCCGTTTCATTATGCTCATGCAGCGCCAGCAGGGGTTTTTGAATACCGAAATGACTCAGCAAGCGACCGCTGTGACGGGTATCCTCGGCCGCAATGCGGTCCACTGACGCCAGGGTGTCCAATGCCCGCTGGCTGATATCGCCGAGATTACCGATGGGTGTCGCCACCACGTACAGCACGCCTTGATCTTCGTTACTCATAATGTCGAAATGAACCGCTGCAATCACTGGGAAAGGGGTTACAATACTGCTTTCATTGCCAAAACATAAGATGACGTGATCCCGAGCAACCGCCGACAACTGACCCCATTCCTGCTGATACTGGCCTCATTGATCCTGACGGGTTGCGCCGCAAAGCCTCCGCGCATGGTCACTGTCAGCGAACCTGTGGCACCGGAAATCTCGGCTGTGGATACGTCGCAACAGGCCGAGCTATGGTTATTGGAGGCTCGCCGCGCCCCGTTTCCCGAAAATGCGCGCCTGATTCTGCAGGCGACGGATGCCTATCTCGAGTCCGACAACCCGGAACTTGCCCGACAGGCGTTCAGTCAGCTGCCGAACCTGACCTTGCCACCATCGCTCGCCCCGCGGGCCGTTCTCACGGAAGCAGCCCTGCTACTCTCCGAAAATCAGCCTATCCTGGCACGGGAAAAACTCAATACACTCACCATGGAACTACCGCTGGATTCGTTGCTGCGTTTTCACCGCCTGCGCGCCGAGAGTTATGCGCAAACCGGACATCACCTGGAAGCCGCACGCGAACGCATCTGGCTGGAAGCCTTTATCACGGACACTGCAGCGATTGCGGACAATCAGCGTGCCATCTGGCAATCACTGAACCGTCTGTCTTCCACGGCCCTGATTCAGCTTCGCACCCAACCCGCACCGGACGTGCTCAGCGGCTGGATGGAACTGGTGCTAATTACCCGCGGCAAGGCGCAGGACCCGGAAGCCTTGCAGCTGGCGCTGCAGGACTGGCGTGGCCAGTATCACAACCACCCGGCGGACCTGGCCGTACTGCAGACCTTCTTCAATCAGACCCTGCGGATCACACCGCACCCCGAACATATCGCCGTGTTATTGCCGCTTAGCGGCAGTTACCGTTCAGCCGGCGAAGCAATTCGTAACGGCATCCTCACCGCCCACTATGCACAACCCGGTGCAACATCCGAACTGCGTTTCTACGACACGGGCGCGGACCCCAACCGCACCTGGACGCTGTACCAGGAAGCCGTTGCCGCAGGTGCGCAGGCAGTAATCGGTCCACTGACCAAGCCGGAAGTCACCGAAATCGCACGCGCGGGGATATTAACTGTCCCGGTACTGGCTCTGAATCGTGCCGATCCTCTGGAAACCAATCCGTATGGCCTGTTTCAATTCGCCCTGGCACCCGAGGATGAGGCCCGCGAGGTGGCGGAAGAACTCAAAATTCGTGGCCATCAACGGGTACTGCTACTGACACCGGCGAACCCCTGGGGTGAACGGCTGACAGCCGAATTCCAGCTACGTCTTGCACAACTGGGTGGAGAGCTGCTGGAAGTACAACGTTATAGCGATCAAACCCGCGACCGCTCCAACCAGGTAAAATCGCTGATGAATATCGATCTCAGCGAAGACCGGCAGAATCGCCTGACCCGATTGCTGGGTAGCCGCAGTGAATACGAGCCCCGTCGTCGCCAGGATGCCGATGCCATCGTGTTGTTTGCCCAACCGGAAGACGCGCGCCTTACCCGCCCGCTGTTTCGTTTTCATCTGGCCAGCGATTTGCCGGTATACGCCACGTCGCATGTCTATCAGGGACAGTTCAATCTGAATGACGCGGATATGAATGGCCTGATGTTCTGCGATATGCCCTGGCTACTGGATAGTGACGAGCGCACCCAGCGTCTGCGCAACAGCCTGACCAGCGCCTGGCCCGCACAGGCCGCCAGCCTGCCACGGTTGCAGGCTTTTGGCGTGGATGCGTATGACATCCTTCCCTACCTGAATGATCTATACAGCGGTCAACGGCAGGCCTTTAGCGGCGTCACCGGCCTGCTGACCGTGAATGCGCAACAATGGATCGAACGCGACCTGCCGTGGGCCGAATTCCGGCGTGGTCAACCCCGCTTGCTGGCACCTGTTATGGATAACAGACAGCCCGGCCTTGCGCCAACTCTCAAGGATGAACCGCATGTTTGGCAACAGCCATTACCGACCGCACAAACTGGGCCAGCAAGCTGAAACCCTTGCGCGAACGTTTTTAATCGAACAGGGTCTCAAGGTCGTCGAGCGGAATTATCGCTGCCGGCAGGGTGAGATCGATCTGATCATGCACCAGGGCGACACCCTGGTCTTTGTTGAGGTACGATATCGCACCAGTGATGATTATGGCGGCGCACTGGCATCGGTGGATCGGCGCAAGCAACAACGTATCATCCGTTGCGCCGAAGTGTTCCTGATGAAAAACCCTCGGGAACAACACCGCGCCATGCGGCTGGATGTGATTTGCGTCAATCTGCAGGCTTCGCCACCGGCGTGCGACTGGATACAAAATGCCTTTCAGACTAATTAAGTGATAACCAGTAACGGTTTATGAATTTAACAGATCGAATTGCACTACAGTTTAACGACAGTATAAGCACACTGCAACAATCGCTGGATGCGGTATCGCCCGGCATTGCCCATGCGGCGGAAATCATGCATCAGGCCCTTATCTCCGACAACAAGCTGCTCTGTTGCGGCAATGGCGGTTCGGCGGCCGATGCCCAGCATTTTTCCTCGGAACTGCTAAACCGTTTCGAACGCGAACGTCCAGGGCTTCCGGCCATTGCCCTGACCACGGACAGCTCGACCATTACCTCGATCGCCAACGATTACAATTTCAACGACATCTTTGCCAAGCAGGTGCGCGCCCTGGGCCAGCCAGGCGACGTGTTACTCGCCATATCCACCAGCGGCAATTCTCCCAACGTACTGGAAGCCTGTTATGCCGCGCATGACCGACAGATGACAGTGGTTGCCCTGACCGGTCGCGACGGCGGGAGCCTGGCGGGTTGCCTCATTGACAGGGATGTGGAAATCCGCGTCCCGGCAATTACCACCGCACGCATTCAGGAAGTGCATGGGCTGATTATTCATTGCCTGTGCGATCTTATCGACTTACAACTTTTAGGACAGGAGTCATGACAATGAATCGGTTACTCATCACCGCCCTGATTTCCACGCTCGCCATCGGCACCCTTAATGGCTGCGCCCCCGTCGTAGTGGGTGGCGCTGCAGCAGGTGCCAACGTGGCCCATGACCGGCGCACAACCGGTACATTCATCGAAGACCAGTCAATTGAACTGAAGGCCTATAGCGCACTTGGAGACGCTGGCGACCTCAAGAAACAGTCGCATATTAATGTCACCAGCTACAATCTGATCGTCCTGCTGACCGGCGAAACGCCGACTGAAGCCTATCGTTACGAGGCGCAGGATGTCGTCAGCCGCATCGATCGCGTACGCCGGGTACACAACGAACTCAGCGTTGCCGCACCCAGTTCCTTAATGAGCCGCTCCAGTGATACGGTGATCACCACCAAGGTCAAAACCAGTCTGTTCGGCGTAAAGCTGGAAGGCTTTGACCCCACTCGCGTCAAAGTCGTGACCGAACGCGGCAATGTCTATTTGATGGGACTGGTGACACGCGCCGAAGGCGATGCCGCAGCGGAGCAGGCGCGCAACATTGGCGGCGTACAGCGCGTGGTGAAGCTGTTCGAATATTACGATTAACAACCCTTAAGGAGTCAGTACCCTTGAAATTCGAGGGTACTGATCCACCCTTTCAGGGTTACTCACCCTACCCCCCGAATAAGCAAAACTGCGTATTGCGTCACATAACCCGCTTGAACCTCCTTTCGTGACAACCGTCTTAATTGTTGTATCAGGACGTCATAAGGAAGCACTGCATGGATACCACCCCGCAAGCGGCAATCGCACCGAACAATTCTTTTTCGGATGAAAACCCTGAATCGTATGCGCTGAAAAGCTATAAAAAGCTTATGGTGCTGGTTTTCTCATCCCTGTTCCATTCGCTGTCGATCATTCTTATCTTTGTCGCGCTGCAACAATTTCTCGGCACCTTATTCCACCCGGACAACGAACTCATCAGCGCATCGATTAAATCCATCAACACACTGATCATTTCACTGGCCATGTTTGAACTTGGCATGGGTGTAAGCAAGGAATATGCGAACAAGGCCGGGCAAGAAAATATATTTTTTAATTTTCGCCGTACAATCACCCGCTTTGTAGGGACAGTCTGTATCGCGCTCGTACTCGAATCTCTGATCATGATCATCAAGTACAGCCAGCTTGAACTTGCCGGAAACCTGTTTTACCCGGTGGGAATCCTGATCGGAGGCAGCGTCCTGCTCGTCTCGCTGGGCGTCTTTCTGTGGCTAACCCGCGGCCACACGGAGTAAACCCCAATAAGGCAACCATCTTTAATCGTGAAACATATCAGCTTATTTTTATCTAGGGCATCCAGCCCTTGGCTGGATCATGCTTCTCGTGATGCAATAACAGCGTGTTAAGAAAAATCCCTTGGGCAGTGGCATGATAGGTAGACTGTTGTTGACCTAGATGGGGTGTTAGATTTTTTAATCCAATAACTTTGCTGCCTATTCTAAATATTGGATAGATATTACCCCAGCCACCATCATCCTGCTGAGCGTCAATGATATTACGCACCCATATTGGTTTAATCCTATCAGCCTGCCCCGATTCCAATAGCATCAATACCCGTTGCAGATAGACATCCACAACCCGGAAGTCCCATACCAACTGTGTTTCAACTTTTTCCAGCAATTCCTGTGACACTTGATCGAGCCAGGCTGTTTCCCCACATTTATTGGCAACCCTGATCCGAATTCCCATAAGCTGATGGGTTACACACGCAGGCCTCAGCATATGCAAGGCACCACAAAATCCAACATTATTCTGCTGTTGTATTATTGCTTGGCCTGCGAAATCCGAATCGCAATACAAAGCGTAAATAAAGTATTGATTGTAATCAGGGAAATGCTGCAATTGCTCAAACTTGACTGGCACCCATACATGCGACTCGAACAAACCACGCCATACAGCATTACTACTCACATGCCTTGCTTTGAACCTGGAAAATAACCCTATAAGGCGCTCATCTCCGGAAATCGCTGCACTACGCTGGATCATAGACCACAGCATGGCGTTATCTTGTTCGAGGATATCCCGCTCATGATTCAGAAGCCACGCTACAGCATCCTCGTAGCTCTGCTGCAAATCGGACATCTGGACAGGTTCTAGTTGCTGATTATTACGCAATACCTTGTAAGCAATAAAAACCGAGAACAAGATAACCAGCAAGACAATCGATTTGAGTGTTGTTTTTATCATCTACTCCCCCTATTGTTATTCTGCTGCGAATAGATATTTGAAAATTTTTTATTTCACCACTTTCAGTGTCGGACGTGACTTGTTGTCGCTATCCGGTGAATCGGTTGGTGGCTCATCGCCTCCCCCGTCTTCCTCGGTGAACATCATGCCGCGGCCGTTTTCCTTGGTATAGATCGCCAGAACCGCCTGGATGGGAATATGAATATCCCAGGGCGTTCCCTGGAAGCGGGCGCTGAAGTTCACGGCGTTATTGGATATAGTCAGGCCCTGGATGGCCTGGGGATTGATGTTGAGCACGATCTTGCCGTTCTCGACGAACTGCCCTGGCACGATTACGCCATCCTGTTCGGCATCGACCAGGATAAAGGGCGTCAGATCGTTATCGAGTATCCATTCGTTGATAGCGCGAAGCAGATACGGGCGGCTCGGGGTCATCGGTACCCCGTCAGGCACGCATTTCGCGTTCGGCTTCGGTGAGGCTTTCCTGGAAAGAGGCACGCGCAAAGATACGCTCTGCATAATCAAATACCGGCTTGGCCTGTTTCGGCAGGTCAATTCGGTAATGCGGCAGACGCCAGATCAGCGGTGCGATATAGCAATCCACCAGGCTGAACTCTTCGCTCAAAAAATACGGCATGGCGGCAAATACTTCCGCGCTGGCGGCAATGCTGTCACGCAGCATCTTGCGAGCCTTGGCGGCAGCCTTTTCACCCTTGGTATCGATATCGTGCAGCAGGCTGTACCAATCCTTGTCGATGCGGTACATCGCCAGGCGCGCCTTGGCGCGAGAAACAGGGTCAACCGGCATCAGGGGAGGATGCGGGAAACGCTCATCCAAGTATTCCATGATGACATGCGAGTCATACAGCACCAGCTCACGGTCCACCAGCGTCGGTACTGTTTGATAGGGATTCAGATCAATCAGGTCTTCCGGCATATGATCGAGATCGACGTTTACAATCTCAACGGTGATTCCCTTCTCCGCCAGTACGATGCGGGAGCGATGACTGTAGGGACAGGTCGCTGCGGAAAAGAGGGTCATTACTGATCGGCGATTGGCAACCACGGCCATATACCTCTCCTGATTAGACAGAGTTGATTATTCTATCACTAAACAGCAAAGCCGACGGTGCCAGGATGGCACACGTCGGCCACAAGCCTGTTGTTAGTGAATATCTTTCCAGTATTCCTTCTTCAGGAAGTAGGCGAAGACAAACAGAATTGCCAGGAAGCCCAGCACCCACCAGCCCAGACGCTTGCGCTCCAGCTGGATAGGCTCACTTACATAAGACATGAAAGTGACCAGATCACGTATAGCCTGGTCAAACTCGGCAGGCGTCAGCTTGCCTTCCTGCACCAGCTCCAGACCATCCATCACTTCATGTTCATGGCCGTCTTCACCGACCACGGTCTTGTAAACCGGCTTCTGGATACCCTGCAGTTCCCACAGTACGTTCGGCATACCGACCTTGTCGAATACCACGTTGTTCACGCCAAAGGGACGCGACTCATCTTGATAGAAAGTGCGCAGATAGGTGTACAACCAGTCTTCGCCACGGGAACGGGCCGTCAGTGACAAGTCAGGAGGCGGCGCGCCGAACCAGTTGGCCGCATCGGTCGGCTTCATGGCAATGGTCATGGTCTCACCGACCTTGTCGGAAGCAAACATCATGTTATCGATGACCTGGGCATCGGTCAGACCGATATCGCGCGCCATGCGGTTGTAACGCTGAAACTGCGCCGAGTGACAACTCAGGCAGTAATTCACGAACAGCTTGGCGCCACGTTGCAGCGATTGCTGGTTGCTCAGATCGACGTCCGCCTTATCAAGATGGATATTACCGCCCGCCGCCAGCGTCAGGCCGGGTAACAGGGCAAAAACGAAAGCAAGTAGTGTCTTTTTCATCAGTGCGTGACCCTCTCTGGAACTGGCTTGGTCTTATCCAACTTGGTGTAGATAGGCATCAGCAGGAAGAAGGCGAAGTAGTAGACGGTGCCAATCTGCGCCATCAATGTGTACAGGCCTTCCGCCGGCTTGGTACCCAGCCAACCCAGCACAACGAAACAGATTACGAACAGTGCCAGTGCGATCTTGAAGATCGGGCCCTTGTAGCGAATCGACTTCACCGGGCTGCGATCCAGCCAGGGCAGGAAGAACAGGATCACTACTGCAAGACCCATTGCTGCAACACCCGGGAACGCGGAACCGGCAATCGACGGAACCGCACGCAGGATTGCGTAGAACGGGGTGAAGTACCAGACCGGTGCAATGTGATCCGGGGTCTTCAGCGGGTTCGCCGGTTCAAAGTTCGGTGGCTCCAGGAAGTAACCGCCCATCTCCGGATTGAAGAACACCACGTAGGAGAAGATCATCAGGAACACGACCACGCCCACGATATCCTTCACGGTGTAGTAAGGGTGGAATGGAATGCCATCGCGTGGAATGCCGTTTTCATCCTTGTTCTTCTTGATCTCGACGCCGTCCGGGTTGTTGGAACCGACTTCGTGCAGCGCCATGATATGCGCCGCCACCAGGCCAACCAGCACCAGCGGTACCGCGATAACGTGGAAAGCGAAGAAGCGGTTCAGCGTGGCATCCGCGACAACAAAGTCACCACGAATCCACAGCGACAGGTCGTCACCGATAATCGGCACCGCCGCGAACAGGTTGATGATGACCTGCGCGCCCCAGTAGGACATCTGACCCCAGGGCAGCAGATAACCGAAGAAAGCCTCGGCCATCAGGCACAGGTAGATCAGCATACCGAAGATCCAGATCAGCTCACGCGGTTGGCGGTATGAACCGTACAGCAGCGCGCGGAACATATGCAGATAGACCACCACGAAGAACGCGGAAGCGCCGGTGGAATGGATATAGCGGATCAGCCAGCCCCATTCGACATCGCGCATGATGTATTCGACCGCAGCAAAGGCGCGCTCGCCATCCGGCTTGAAGTTCATGGTGAGGAAGATGCCGGATACGATCTGGATAACCAGCACCAGCAATGCCAGCGAGCCGAAGAAGTACCAGAAGTTGAAGTTCTTCGGTGCGTAGTACTTGGCCAGGTGTTCATTCCATAGTGAACTCAGCGGGAACCGCGAATCCACCCAACCGAGGATACCACCCTGCCATTTGTCTTGATTAGAACCAGCCATTATGCAGCTCCTTCATCTTCGCCAACGAGGATAACCGACTTGCCGATGTAGCGGTGCGGCGGAACCTCCAGGTTCTTCGGTGCAGGAACACCCTTGAATACACGACCCGCGAGGTCGAATCGGGAACCGTGGCAGGGACAGAAGAAACCGCCCTTCCATTCCGGGTCGTAGGGTTGCGGCTCGGCCTTGGGTATATAGGTAGGTGAACACCCGAGATGAGTACAGATACCGACCAGCACCAGGATTTCTTCCTTGATGGAGCGGTAGGCATTTTTCGCGTATTCCGGCTGTTGCGGTGCATCCGAGGCCGGATCAAGCATTTTGTCATCCAGCATTGGCAGTTTGGCCAGCATGTCTTCGGTGCGTCGCACCACCCAGACCGGCTTGCCACGCCATTCGACATTCACTTTCTGTCCAGGCTCAAGCTTGCTGATATCCACTTCGACAGGCGCACCCGCGGCCTGGGCTTTTTCGCTCGGCAGCATGGACTTGACGAAGGGAACCAATGTGAATCCGGCCCCCACAGCACCGACGACAGCGGTCGCGGCAGTGAGGAAACGGCGTTTGCCTTGATCTACGCCATTACTCATCAACAGGATCTCCAGGTTTATCTCAGGTTTCGAATTCTTAGGCTCAGGAGATCCAGGATCTCCGGGAATGACTGTTATTAGTCAGGCGCGCCTGCGCGCCAAGGGCCCTTTAAAGGGGGGGAATTATCCAGTTCCGCACCCAATTGGTCAATGACAAAAGGGCCAAAAGCGGGAATAAATTGAACGTATTGGACTGATTCTTGACGAAAATCTATACCGGGTTGGGCAGGTCGATGAATTCATGCACAAGCCGGAATTTTTCTGCCAGGTGCCGCCCCAGCGTCTGAACCCCGTAGCGCTCGGTCGCATGATGACCGGCCGCGAAATAATGAATCCCACGCTCTGCGGCGATATGAGCCGTCTGTTCCGAGACCTCGCCGCTGATAAAAGCATCCAGCCCCTGGTCGGCCGCTGCTTCTATATAAGACTGCGCTGCACCGGTGCACCAGCCAACTGTACGAATCGTATCCGGCCCACCCGGCAAGTGCAGCGGCACCCGCGCCAGAGCGGTTTCGATACGATGGGCAAATATCCCGGGATCGGCGGGTTCCGGCAACCTGCCCCATACACCCAAATCCGGCGCGCGTCCCATGCCGAACTGGCCTGCCATGGCGATCCCCAACAGTTGCCCCAGTTGCGCATTGTTACCCAGCTCCGCATGGGCATCGAGTGGCAAGTGATAACCCAGCAGACTGATGTCGTTATTGATGAGCGTGCCAAGCCGCTTGCGCCGAATGCCCGTAACGCAGGGGTTCTCTCCCTTCCAGAAATAACCATGATGCACCAGGATCAGATCGGCGCCCGTCGCAACCGCCGCATCCAGCAACGCCTGGCTGGCCGTTACCCCGCTGACAATCTTTTTTACTTCCGGCTTACCCTCGACCTGCAGGCCGTTCGGGCAGTAATCCTGGAAGTCGTGAATTGCGAGTAATTCATCTGTGTAGCTGACTAATTCTGATAAAGCGACCAAAGCGTAACTCCCGGGTTTGTCATTGCGAGCGAAGCGTGGCAATCTCCTAGCGCAACATGAACCTTATGGAGATTGCCACGTCGCTCCGCTCCTCGCAATGACGGGCTCATTCAGGTACCCAGATGCGTTCCTCAAAAATTCTCGGCTTTCTGTTCCAGTCCATCTTTGTTGGCCTGCTGGCCGCGGCATTACTCTATGCCTTCAAACCCGAATTATTCCAATCAGACAGCGACACGCTGACCATCCGCGAGAGCGCCGGGAATACCACCATTGCAACGCCACCCGGCCTCGGCAACGGTCCGGTCTCCTACGCCGATGCGGTGGAGATGGCGGCACCGGCCGTGGTGAACGTCTACACCGCCAAGCGTGTGCAGGAGCAAACCAGCTCACTCTTTAATGACCCGCTGTTTCGCTACTTCTTCGGTGACCGTTTCCAGCAACAGCGCGAGCGACTGCAAACCAGCCTCGGCTCCGGGGTCATCATCAGCGACCAGGGATTTCTGTTGACGAATAATCACGTGGTACAGGGCGCCGAAGAAATTCAGGTCATGATGCTGGATGGCCGCAGCTACAGCGCCGGGCTGGTGGGTGCCGATCCGGATTCGGATCTGGCCGTACTCAAAATCGATGCGGATGATTTACCCTCCGTCGTGGTCGGGCAATCCGACAACCTTCGCGTCGGCGACGTTGTGCTCGCAATCGGTAATCCGTTCGGCGTCGGCCAGACCGTGACATTGGGAATTGTCAGCGCAACCGGGCGTAACTCACTCGGGATCAGCACCTACGAGAACTTCATCCAGACAGATGCAGCGATTAACCCAGGCAACTCCGGTGGCGCCCTGATCAACGCCCGCGGCGAACTGGTTGGCATTAACACTGCTATCTTCAGTAAATCGGGTGGATCTCAGGGAATCGGCTTCGCTATTCCCATGAGCCTGGCGACGGGTATCACCAAACAGATTGTCGAAAAAGGCACCGTGGTACGCGGCTGGCTCGGCATCGAGGCACAGGATTTAACGCCATCACTCGCGCAATCGTTCGGACTGGAAACAACCCGGGGGGTATTAATCGCGGGTGTATTGCGTAACGGTCCCGCGGATGACGCCGGTATAGAACCGGGTGACGTGTTGCTCGCGATTGATGGCGTCAACGTGAATAACGCGCGTGACGCCATGAATCGTATCGCGCAACAACCGCCCGGAACCGCGCTTGCCATCCAGGCAATGCGCCAGGGCAAACCGATTGAACTGGAAGCCACCATCGCGCAGCGGCCACAGCAGTAAGTTTAATGCTTGAAGTCGCTCGACCGCGCTCTTGCCTGCAGTTCCAGCAACTCCTCTTCCACGCCGGCCGCATGCGTCAGCTCGGCCACGTTCTCCTTGGTGAAGAAACCCTGGAAATCACCGAAGCGTTGCACGTATTCAATAATCAGTGACGAATGCTCCGAGGCACTGGAGAAAATCTGTTTCAGGCCTTCTTCCTTGGAACCGATCACATCCAGCAGGAAGCCGCGTCCCTGGGACGCAATCTGCTTCACCACGTGTTCGATATTCTCCATACCCGCGCGTTCGCCATCGAGCACAGCCAGCGCAATGTGATGCAGGCGCGGGCCGTAGTTTCGCACGAAGGTTTCCGTTGGCGACGGCAGTCTTTGCAGGTGATTCACGAAGTACGGCGTGTTGTTGGCGGTAAATACCTTGGCCGGACTGCGCAACTCCTGGTTGAAATGCACGCTCTTGGTCACGTTGGTGGAAGAATTCTGATCCTTGATGTCATACGAGCCCCAGTAGTAGTAGCTCGACAGGGATAGCCATTCCAGTATCGCCACCTCGCGATTCTGGCTATAAACGCGCGTCGCCAGGTGATCGATGGGCAGAATCAGGTCATCGATCTTGAGTTCGTGCTGTAGCTGCTTGGCGCGTTCGTATACCTGCTGCACATCCTCCCGGATAGTGCTCATGCCGAGTGAATAGACACGGAGTTCGCTCTCGGGCCGTTCCATGTAACCCACGATGTTATGGGTATAGGGAGAAGGCTTGCTGATCGCGACATTACCCGGCAGTTCCAGCTTGCGGGTTTCGTTCTGGGTAAAAAACCGGAACTCGCGTTCTTCCTGCAGCGAGACCACGCTGTGCAGATTGTCCACACGCAAAATCTCGCCCATGTAGCGGCTGTTCGGTTTACATGCACCAATAGGGTAAACCTCGTTAAGACTGCGGAAGATACCCTGAATGTTTGGATCTTTGACTTCCCGCACCAGGAAGTCCGGCGAATTCATGTCCACGCGCAACACATGCGTCCAGTGATGTTCGCTTTCGAGCGTAACCAGGTAATGATACGGCGTCATCAATGACAACTCGCCGACATAACGAATCGAGTGGCCGGGATCTACCGTGATCATAATGGCCTCAACCTGATGAATCATATCGGTCAAGCCGACACGATCCCGTTCTTCCAGCAGACCCGTCAGGAAATGCTCAAAGAACTGCGAGTTTTCCTTGTCGCCATGCCGCTCAAAAGCCAATGAATTACGCATCCTGTTCACCTTTCCCCTTGCTCACTGAAAAGCGCAAAATCTGCTTGAAGTATAGACCGAATTTAACGCCTGGTTTTGATACATGTCACAGCCATTCATTAAAATGGCGGCGCTCTTCACGCGCCATCCACTGGTTCAAATCCCAAAGATCGGCAACCGGTTCCCGAGAGAAAGGCGCTTCATGCAGATAACCATCCGGACCGAACTCGGGTGTCATGGTCGTCACCGCAAATCCGCGCTGTTTTTGTGCACGCCACAACTGCTCCCAGCAACGTTGATGCGATCTCAGCGCCATCTCATACTCGGGCGCACCGGGATGAGGCACCTGCGGGCCCTGGTCGTACCCGACTCGCGCATGGATGTGTCTTGCCCTTGGTGCAATCTTTTCAATCGTATCCATTTCAACATCCATCAGCCGTTCGCACACCACGCACCAGTGACTGAAATCGCAGGTAATCTGCATATCGGGCAAGGCATCCAGAATACGTTCCGTCACCCAGGGATTGAACAGCGAGCGGCTGCGGTGGGTTTCAAAGCTGACCTCCACGTTTGCTTGACTGGCCATCGCCATGGCGCGGCCAAAGAATTCAATGCTCTGCCCTTCCGGCCAGGCATCGCAACCTGCCAGGCAGGTGATGAACAACGGTTCAAGTTGGAGACTCATCTCGAGCTTGCGCTCAAATGAATCCAGATGCTCATCCAGCGTTGCATGCCGCTCCGGCACATAACTCCCGGCCGTGGTGATTTCGGCAATGTAATGAAGCGCAGTATCAGCCAGTCGTTGTTTAAATTCTGTCAGCTGCGTTGCTGACTCCGGCGCCGGTCCCTCAACACCCTGAAATCCGGCATCGATGGCCTGCACGATAGCCTCGGCGTGACTGCCCCGGTGACCCCACAGTGTTTTGAATATGTGTAACTGCATCTTTGCTGCCTGTAGTAATGACTGGCATCCATCATGCAGAAGCTATTCCAGGCAAACACGGCAGGAGTCGACATTGATGACCAATTCGGTCGCATTCCAATCGCTATGGCGCGAGGATCACGGAGCAATACCCAATACGATTGCCTTGAGTTACGGCATCTTAGGCCATGCCCTGGGCATATACCTGCTACTGCAAACACAGGTACTGCCGCTTGTGCTTGGCATTCTGCTCACCGGCCACACGCTGATCATATGCGCCTATCTGGTGCACGAGGCCGCGCACATGACCTTATTTAAGGCACGCCGTCACAACGAGCTGGTCGGCAACATCCTGTTGTGGATTGTCGGGGCGGGTTATGCCTCGTTCGCGCGCGTGCGCCACATGCATCTGCGCCATCACCAGGACCGTGCCGACGTCAGCTGTTTCGATTACCAGGCCTATCTCAAACGGCAACCCGTCTGGCTGCAGAAGCTGGTGGTCGCGCTGGAATGGGCCTACATCCCCGCCATCGAGCTGATCATGCATGCGCAGGTCATGGTGCGCCCCTTCATCGATGAACATCTCAAGCCCTACCGGCGCCGGGTGATACTGGTCGGTCTGTCGCGACTCTTCTTCTTTGCACTGCTGTTCTCGGTTTCGCCCTGGGCGCTGCTGGCTTACGCCCTGGCCTACTGGATGATGTTGCAGGCTCTGTTTCTTGCCGATGCCTTTGCCCACACCTACGAGGCCTTTTTTGTGCAACGCGCCGACGAGCCGGTTCCGAAAGAAGGTCGCGATCGCGAATACGACATCGAGCACACCTATTCCAACCTGGTCTCGCAGCGCTGGCCGTTATTGAACTTGCTTAACCTGAACTTTGGATATCACACCGCGCATCATGAAAAGGCCAGCGTTGCCTGGCATGACCTGCCCGCATTTCATCGCGAACTATACGGAGACGGCCAGCACAAACAGGTACTCCCCTATGCCGAACTGCTGAAAACAATTCATCGAAACAGGGTAAAACGGGTGTTTGTCGAGGATTACGGCGACGTCACCACGGGACCGCACCGCGCCGACAGCTTTGTCGGCGCTCACGGCGTGTCGTTTATCAGCATTGTCTAGTCATGCAAATCTCGCTTGCGCATAAAAATGTACTGGTCACGGGCGCTGCCACAGGCATTGGCCGTGCAATTGCGATGGCCTTTGCCGATGCAGGCGCCAATGTTTTTATAAACCATCTGGACCAGGACCAGCCTGCCGCAGAGCTGCTTGCCACATGTTCAATCAGCGAGGCTTATAATGCCGATGTCAGCAACAGAAAAGCCGTTCTCAACATGGTCGGGACTATTGAGGACAAATACGGCTGCATCGACGTTCTGGTCAACAACGCCGGCATCAGCCAGCCAACCCCTTTCCTGGAAATAACCGAGGAACACTGGGATCGCACGCTGAACGTCAATCTCAAGGGCGCCATGTTATGCAGCCAGGCCGTTATTCCCGGCATGCTGAATAAAGGCGACGGGGTGATTATCAATATTGTCTCCGAGCTGGGTTATCTCGGACGCGAACAGTTTGCGGCCTACACCGCGTCCAAGGGTGGCCTGATTTCACTGACGCGTTCACTGGCGCGCGAGTTTGCGCCCGGCATCCGGGTCAATGGCATTGCTCCAGGCCCGGTAATGACGGATCTGCTACGGGGCGAGCTGAAAACGGAGCAGGATCTGCAAAAGGAAATGGATATCCCCTTGCAACGCATTGCCGAACCGGAAGAGATCGCCAGCTCGGCCGTGTTCCTGGCCTCGGATTATGCGCGTTTTTACTGTGGCGACATCCTGAGTCCGAATGGAGGTTCATTGATGCGATGAATAACCTCAACGCAGAGTTCATGAGCTGGCCGAAATACCGGCAACGTATTAAAGAAGGTGCCGTCGTCTTCCTGCCGGTTGGCGCGCACGAACAACATGGCCCGCATTTACCCATGGCCACCGATGCCATCTTTGCGCAAAGCATGGCGGAACGTGTTGCCGAACGATTGAATGGCATCGTCATCCCGGTCGTACGCTTTGGCTACAAATCGCAGGCGCGCTCGGGTGGCGGCCAGACTTTTACGGGCACTATCAGCCTGGATGGCGAAACCCTGACCAGGACAGTGCTTGATATTCTGCGCGAACTGGGGCGCCATGGTGTCACTCAATGCGTCATCGTAAACGGCCATTTCGAAAACCAGTGGTTTCTTACCGAAGCGATTGAACTGGCGCAACGCGAATTCAGCTATAGCCATGTTGCCATGAAGGTGATTCGTACCGAATACTGGGATTTCACGCCGCAGCAGGTATATGACGAAATTTTCCCCGGCAAATTTCCCGGCGTGGACCTGGAGCATGCGGCACTCATTGAGACTTCCATGATGCTTTACCTGCATCCGGAACTGGTGCAGCAGGACAAAATCCCCAATGATAAATTGGCCGAGTTTCCAGCCTACGATGCCTATCCCCAGGACGGGCGGTATGTTCCGCCCACTGGAGTGCTGGCACCGGCGGGCAGCGCCTCGGCGGAAAAAGGAAAATTACTGGTAGAGAAAACGGTCAACGCCATGGCGCAGGCATTGGCCAATGAAGTTGATGGCCGTAAGTCCTAGAATTGACGCACGACAGGCCGGTCTTCTCGAATCCAGTCCGTGATGCCATTGCGCACATTGTACACCTGGGTAAAGCCCAGCTTTTCGACCATGTAAGTTGCCAGTGTACTGGTGCGATTGCCTGTACGACAGATCAGGATCAGCGGAGTATCCGCGCTGTATTCGGTTTGCAACTTGTCGAGAAAACCGGGGGTCACCCGGCCTCCGCCATCCACAAAGGTCATCAGTCGACTGCCTTCCACCACGCCGGTCTGCCGCCATTCATCCGGTCGGCGTATATCAATCAGGGTGTACCCCTGTTCCAGCAACACCTGTAACTCGCCATTATTGATATTGTTGTAAGGCGGCTCGGAACAAGCGGCCAGAAGTATCGTCAAGACACCCAGAATGATAATACCTGATGACCGCAAGCGAACTCGCACACTCCCCATGAAAGTCATAAATATGTCCTATGAGTTAACAACACTTGAACCATTAATCGATCAAGGAATTTTATACCAAAGCATGCTTTGATTTTTCAGCTGAAAACATTGTTTTTTATGTCACTTTACAGAACTTTGTGGAACACCCTTGTCTATACTAGTGGTTACATGCATATGGCAACGGAGGTTTTGGACATGCAAAACACGCATTCAGTTAAGCCGGTAACATATGATCCCATTCCAACACTGAAAATTAACAAGGTACCCATCACCGCCGCATTCCAGTGGCTGAAGGACGGCGCACGGGATTTTGCCAAAGCACCATGGATGAGCCTCTGTTATGGTCTGGTATTCGCATTAATTGGCCTCGGCATCAGCCTTGCCAGTATCAGTCAGCCGCAATTCACCCTGACATTCTGGACCGGATTCCTTCTTGTTGGTCCTTTTCTAGCCGTGGGTTTGTACCGAATCGCACAACTCCGTGAGCAACACCAGGTTGTTACCTTGAGCCTGGCGACAAAAACACTACTCAATCACAAAATGCAAATTGGCATATTCATTGTACTTATGTTGCTGATCATGGTGGCATGGATTCGATTTTCGACATTAATGGTAGCGCTTTTCTTTGGACAGATGTCGCCCGGCATAGAGGCGTTCACCAATGCCCTGAGCAGCGCGGAAGGTATCGCATTCCTGAGTGTACTGTTCGCCAGTGGAGGGTTATTTGCACTTATTGTTTTTGCCGCAAGCGCACTCACTCTGCCATTGATTGTTGATGATAAAGCTGAATTGGTGCCTGCCATCATGACCAGCTTTAAAGCTGTCATCGAACAGCCTGGCCCGATGATCGTGTGGGCTGCCTTAATTGCCGGACTGACATTCCTCGGCATGGCAACCGCGTTTATTGGCTTGGCATTTATCTTTCCATTGCTGGGGTATGCTACCTGGCATAGTTACAAAGCGCTGGTAAATACCTAGGCTGACATCCAACCAAAATTAAAAAGCCCCGCACTGCGGGGCTTTCTGCATCCAGCTTGCGGCTCCCTACTTTAGAAACCGTCGAACGCCAATTCCTGCTAGCCCTGCTGCGAGCAGCGTCAACATGCCTGGTTCCGGAATCGTGGCGTAGGCGCTCGAATAAAGTCCGATCTCCACGCTTTCCCAACCTGGTTTGGATGCACGAAAATTCGATTTGTTTTTCTCTGTGTAAGTCAGGTCAAAGTTTTCGGCAAAGGGATTGGCTGCGCCGTTCCAGGCAATGACGAAATTATTCTGATCCAGTCCGTGCATACCCACGCCCGACAAAAAACCCTCTGCCTGGTCGGGCTGTATGCCACTGTAGCTTCCGCCAAGCGTGCAACAAACGCCCCAGTCCTGGACTGACAAGCCTGAATACACCGCCCATGAAATCAGACCGTTATCGAATTCCACAAAGACACCAATACGGTCGGCGGCAACATCGTTACTGATACCCCAGGCATCAACCGGCATTTCGCCCTCGGTCACTTCGCAATCCGTCCAGCGAGAGGCCAGACCCATGCCATCAAGCGAGATGGGGATAGCGTGACTTTGCGAAATGGCGAGACAGAAAATGGAAGTGACAAGCAACTGTTTCATGACGTTCTACCCGGATAGACATTTTGATTAGTACCTTATAGATGGGTAACGACCAAATCAGGAAAATCGTGAATCTCACTAACAATCGATGCACCTATTTGCATCTATCTCTTTCCATTGGCACCAGAATGGTGCGCCTCTGGATTGCCGCCCCCCGGTGGTCATCGGAATTTTTAGCCATAAATAACAGATAATTAGATTAACTTTCATGCCTGGTTTTTTCACTGGCATACCGCTTGCTCTGCAGTATTACGAAAAGTTCTTTTTGT
The DNA here is from genome assembly GCA_041592335.1 of Thiohalobacteraceae bacterium. Lineage (GTDB taxonomy): Bacteria > Pseudomonadota > Gammaproteobacteria > Thiohalobacterales > Thiohalobacteraceae > JBFHQE01. The sequence continues at coordinate 73,524 of JBFHQE010000011.1, forward strand.
ATTACTCACGGGAGTCCCTCCATGAAAACATCTCTACGCAAACTGGCCGGCCTGCTCGCCGGTGTTGCCCTCACCGCGGCATCGGCACTCGCCAACGCCGAACCCCTCAAGATTGGTTACAGCGACTGGCCCGGCTGGGTCGCCTGGGAAGTGGCCATCGAGAAGCAGTGGTTTAAGGAAGAAGGTGTCGATGTGCAGTTCGAATGGTTCGACTATGTCGCCTCCATGGACGCCTTCGCCGCAGGCCAGCTGGATGCCGTCGCCATGACCAACGGCGATGCTCTGGTCACCGGATCAACTGGCGCCAAGAGCGTGATGATCCTGATCAACGATTATTCCAACGGTAACGACATGGTCGTCGCCGCGCCGGGTATCAAGTCCATCAAGGATCTGAAAGGGAAAAAGGTCGGCGTTGAAATCGGTTTTGTCGGTCACCTGCTGTTACTCGATGCACTGGAACAGAACGGCATGACTGAAACCGACGTGGAACTGGTCAACGTACCCACCAATGAAACACCGCAGGTTCTGGCCTCGGGTGAAGTCGATGCCATCGTGGCATGGCAACCCAACTCCGGCATGGCGCTGACACTGGTGCCCGGATCCAGCCCCATTCATACCTCCGCCGATCAGCCTGGCCTGATCTATGACGTGCTGGCCGTCTCTCCTTCGAGCCTGGCGGCCAACAAGGAAGAGTGGAGCAAGGTCGTGAAGGTCTGGTACCGCGTAGTGGATTATCTCTATGACCCGGCAACACGTGACGACGCCATCAAGATCATGGCATCCCGCGTCGGCATTTCAGCCGAGGAATACAGCGGTTTCGTCGAAGGCACCAAGATCCTGACACTCGAAGAAGCCAAGGGCTTTTACGACATGACCGAAGGTTTCAAGTCGCTGTATGGCTCTTCGCTGATCTCCGACAAGTTTAATGTCGACAACGAAGTCTATGGCACAGCGGAAGATGTGCAGAGCTATATCGACGGCTCAATCACCCTGGGCATGTAATTTAAACCACGGCGAGGCAGGACAGGTTCAATGGCAAATCAATGGTTCGCAGTACGCAAGGAGCTCAAATCGCGCCCGCGCACCATGATGGCCATACTGAGCTTTGTCCTGCCTTTGCTGATCTGGTCCGCTGTCAGCTACATCCCCTGGCTGTGGCATCCCATGATGTCCGTCACAGAACCTGGCGATGTCAGTTACTTCAAGGTCGGCACATTAGTCGAACGCACGGTCTTCGACCAGGAAGTACTGAACATGCAGCAGGCCGACAAAGCCCTGCCACAGGGCGACCGCGCCAACCCGGTATACCTGCCGGCACCGCATGAAGTCGCTGTCGCTTTTTACACCGCTTTCACGACCGAACCGCAGCGCCGCAACGAAAACTGGCTGCATGAAAGTCTCTGGAGCAGCATCCAGGTTATCTTCTGGGGCTTCTTTATCTCTTCCATTATCGGCGTTCCCATTGGCATTCTGTGCGGCACTTATGACGTGTTCTCACGCCTGTTTGAACCCTTTGTTGAATTCTTCCGCTATCTGCCCGCGCCCGCCTTCGGTGCCCTGGCGGTAGCCATTCTCGGTATCCATGCCGCGCCCAAGATCGCGATTATTTTTATCGGCACCTTCTTCCAGCAGATCCTGGTGGTCTCGAACACAACCCGCAAACTGGACCCGGCGTTACTGGAAGCCGCCCAGACATTGGGCGCAAAAAATCTGTCCATGCTGTTCCGGGTCGTAATCCCGGGCATCATCACTGACTTATACAAGGACATGCGCATCCTGCTCGGCTGGGCCTGGACCTACCTGATCGTCGCCGAACTGATCGGCACCAGTTCCGGCATCACCTGGTTCATCACCCAGCAGGCGCGCTACAAAAATTTCGATAACGTTTTCGCTGCCATCATGATTATCGGCATCATCGGCCTGACAACCGACCTGCTGCTGGCCTGGCTCGGCAAACGTATCTTCCCCTGGCAACGTGCCGCGGCAACGGCTTGAGGAAACTTCATGCATCATCTCGAACTCCCCAGTTATCTTGAACAGGCGCCCGAGGTCAGGGATCGCTTTGACCGGCTGAAGCAGCGTCCGGTCGTACTGGAAGTCAAGGACCTGAATAAAACCTTTGATTCGCGCGCGGGCGAAGTGACCGCCCTGAAGAACATCAATTTCAAAACCCACAAACGCGAATTCGTTTGCGTGATCGGTCCATCGGGATGCGGCAAATCAACGCTGATTCGTATCCTTGCCGGACTGGAAACACCGACCAGCGGCCAGATGCTGCTCGATGGCAAGGAAGTCCATGGACCTGGCCCCGATCGCGGCATGGTGTTCCAGGGCTATACGCTGTTCCCCTGGCTGACGGTGAAAAAGAACGTCATGTTCGGACTGGAAATGGCGGGGCGCGGCAAACTGCCCGCGGAAGAAGAAGCGTTGCAATGGATTGATCTTGTCGGCCTTTCCAAGTTCGCCAACTCTTACCCGCACCAGCTGTCCGGCGGCATGAAGCAGCGCGTGGCTATCGCACGCGCGCTCGCCAACCAGCCGCGCATTCTGCTGATGGACGAACCCTTTGGCGCGCTGGATGCCCAGACACGCGCCAAGATGCAAAGTTACCTGCTGGAAATCTGGAAGAACATCGACATCACTATCCTGTTCATCACCCACGATCTGGATGAGGCGATCTATCTTGCTGATCGTATCCTGGTGCTAAAGGCCCATCCGGGTGAAGTGCAGGAACTGATCGAAGTGCCGGTGCCGCAACCGCGCAACCCCGATCAACTGCTGTCGCCAGAATTTCTTGCCACCAAAAAGCGCCTGGAAGAACTCATTCACCCGCCGGAAGCGGATGAAGGCCTTAACGAAGATCATCTCAACATGGTCAGGATGGTGTCGGTTGACGATGAAGTCGAGAGTGTCTTTTAACATGAATGACTGGTACCAGATGACCTGGGAGGAAATCGGGCGACTCCCCAAGGATGGCATGAACACCGCCATATTGCCGGTCGGCGCAACCGAACAGCACGGCCCGCACATGGGATGCGGCATGGACGCGGAGATCGCCGGTCGTTTATGCCGACACGTCGCCAGCATCACTGGCGCAATTCTGTTGCCTACCCTGCCCTACGGATGCTCCATCGGTCACTCAAAACGCTGGCCCGGCACACTGGCACTGTCACCCAAAACGCTCATTGATGTGGTGAAGGATATCGGTGACTGGGTGTATGCCTCCGGTTTCCGGCGCCTGTTCCTGGTGAACGGGCACGTGACCAATGCTGCCCCCTTGCGTTGCGCACTGGAAATGCTGCGTGCCGAACACGACGACCTGATGATTGCACTGGTTAACACCCCGGAAATCAGTAACCGCGTGCGTAAACAACATTACGCCGATGCCGAGGACTGGCATGCCAATGCCGCGGAAACGGCTTTAATGATGGCGATTGCGCCGCACATGGTGCGGGAAAACAAACTGCCAATGGCCGATGACCAGGATCGAACCATCGACAGCGTATTCGCCCATCCAGTTAACCGCACCAGCAAGAATGGCGTGACCGGTTATCCAACCCAGGCCTCCAGGGAGGCTGGTGAAGCACTTTATCAATGGATGGTCGAGGACCTCTGCGCACTGATACAGAAAGGCATGCAGGAAGAACCGCCTTTACCCCATTCGTATTTTGAATCCGTCAACTCGTGAGCTGTTAAAGACTGACTATGAAATCAACTGAAGAGATTATTGCCATACAACAATCCCTGCGCGCCAGGGGCGTTAAATACTGCATGGGAACCTATGTGGATATCCACGGCATACCCAAGGGTAAAGTCGTACCGATCGATCACCTGGAACACATGGCGCACGGTTCCGAACTCTATACCGGCTATGCGCTGGATGGCCTGGGCCAGGCGCCCAATGATGACGAGATTGCCTCGGTGCCTGATCTCGATCACATCATCCAGTTACCCTGGCAACCGGAAGTTGCCTGGATGCCGGCGGACAACACGCTGTATAACAAGCCCTACCCGCTCAATACCCGCGTAGCTCTCAAATCCGTGCTGGAAAAAGCCGCCGAGATGGGTTTCGGTTTCAACCTGGGTATCGAGGCCGAAGTGTTTGTGCTCAAGCAAACCGAAGACGGCGCACTCGCCGTGCCCAATCCGGATGACAAGCTGACCAAGCCCTGCTACGACGCGCGCGGCTTCCTCGATCAGTTTGGCTGGCTCGACAAGATGGCGACAAGCATCAACGAACTCGGCTGGGATCTCTACTCCTTCGACCATGAAGATGCCAACGGCCAATATGAATTCGACTTCATGTATGCCGATGCCGTCACCACCTGCGACCGCTTCATCTTCCTGCGAATGATGGCCAAGGAATACGCCAAGCAGGAGGGCCTGATCGCAACCTTCATGCCCAAACCGTTCGCCGACAAGACCGGCAATGGCGCGCATTTCAACATGTCGCTGTACGATCTTGAAACCGGCAAGAACCTGTTCGCCTGCGATCCGAAAGACGATCCGCGCGGCCTGGGCCTGACCGAACTCGGCTATTACTTCATCGGCGGCATCATTAAACACGGCAAGGCGCTGTGCGCGACCTTTGCACCGACGGTCAACAGTTACAAGCGCCTGGTGCGGCAGGGTGACATGCCCTACTTTACCTGGGCGCCGGTATTCAACTCTTTCGGCTCCAATAACCGCACCAACTCGATTCGCGTGCCGATGGGTGGAGGCCGATGCGAATCGCGCAACGCCGATGGCGCCGTCAACCCCTATCTTGCCGCAACCCTGGCGCTGGCGGCCGGACTCGAAGGTATCCGTGAAAAGCTCGATCCCGGTCTGCCCCAGGAAGACAACCTGTATGAACTGAGCGATGAACAACGCGCCGGACGCGGCATCGAATTCCTGCCCAAGAACCTGTCGGAAGCGATCGATGCCTTCGAGGCCGATCCCTTCGTTACCGAAACACTGGGTCAGGGGTTACGCGATGAATTCATCAAGTATAAACGCGCGGAATGGGTAGCCTATCACCAGACCATTTCCGCCTGGGAAATTGAACGTTACAGTCATTTATTCTGATTATGAGCCATCCAGTCCGCACACCCGTCAGCCGCATCAGCGTGTCCCTTCCGGAAACGCTGCTGATGCAGCTTGACGCCATGGTTGAACAGCGTGGCTTTGAAAGCCGCTCGCAGGCCATTGCGGAAATGATCAGCCACCAGGTCGCGGACCATCTGCAACAGCAGGATAATGAGATCATGGCGGGCACCATCACCCTGGTGTATGACCATTCCACGCCGGGCCTGCAGTCGCTGCTGGCCCGGGTGCAATACGAATATGTGGATGAAGTCATCAGCTCATTACATGTTTATCTGACCAATGCGCATACCATGGAAGTGATACTGGTGCAGGGCCCGGTATCCCGACTGAAAGCAATAGCGGATAAACTGGTGACCTGCCGTGGTGTGCGTTTGGGCAAGCTGCAACTGACCACGGCCCTGATTCCACCTCTGCACCCTTTACCCGACAACGCGGAAGACACTTTATTATCAGTAGCATCAACCTGATCATATAAATAATTCAGGAGAAAACCATGAGCGACAGCGAACTGCTTTATGAAGACCAACTTGCCGGTGCCTGCCACTGGTCACTGACCATGCGTCGCGGCACCAGCCTGCGCATTATCGACCCTGAAGGCGGCGCCAATGTCGGCATGCTGTTATACAACCCCAGCAACCTGCTGGAACGTTACAACGCACCCGACACACTCAAGTGCCAGCACACCTTCAAGCTTACCAGGGGCAATTGCCTCTATTCCGATATGGGACGCATTTTCTGTTCCATCGTGGAAGATACGGTCGGCTGGCATGAAACCGTGTGCGGCAATACCACCCGGGCGATTGTGAACAAAAAATGGGGCGAGCACAGCTACCAGGATTACCGTAACGAGTGGCACCAGAATGGCTATACCAGCTTCCTGGTGGAGCTGGCCAAGTACGGTTTGGGCAAAAAGGACATGGCGTCCAATCTCAACCTGTTCAGCAAAGTGGAAGTCGATGACCAGGGTAATCTGCAATTTTCACCTGGCAACAGCAAGGCTGGCGACTACATCGAACTGCGCTTTGAAATGGATACGCTGGTGCTGTTGCATACCTGCCCGCACCCGCTGAACCCCGCCGAGGAATATCCACGCAAGCCAGTTCAATATCAGATTCGCCAGGCGGCACCGGTCACGGAAGATGATTTCTGCAAAAACTTCCGCCCCGAGAACCAGCGCGGCTTCAAGAACAACGAACTGTTCCACCTGGGCATTGAACACGCTGGAGGTTGCTGCGCATGATCAAGGAAAGCTCCCTGAATCCATCCCAGGCCATCTATCGTGAAGTGGTGCCCGCGGGCGATTACTTCATGAAAGTCGTCAAGTCGGGCCAGACCGTTCGCATTCTCGACCTGGGCGGCAACCAGGCCGCCGATACCCTGTTCTATAATGCCAATGATCCCAGCGAACGCTATAGCGCCATGGACACCATTCGCGAACAGGGCAATGTTTACCTGTCTGCCGGCACCATGCTGATGACTAACGAATGCAACCCCATGCTGGAGATCGTCGCCGACACCTGTGGCCGCCATGACACCCTGGGTGGAGCCTGCGCGACCGAAAGCAACACGGTTCGCTATGCGCTGGAGAAAAAGTGCATGCACGCCTGTCGCGACAGCTGGATGCTGGCCGTGGCCGAGAATGAACAGTTCGGCATGAGCAAGCGCGACATTACGCACAACATCAATTTCTTCATGAATGTGCCGATCACGGCGGACGGCGGCCTGACCTTCGAGGATGGTATTTCGGCACCGGGCAAGTATGTCGAGCTACAGGCCAAAATGGATGTCATCGTGCTGATTTCCAACTGTCCGCAGCTTAACAACCCCTGCAACGGGTATAATCCGACGCCGGTAGAGGTACTTATTTGGGATTAGTGCAAGAGCGGCCTTGGCCGCGAAGAAACAGACATCATTCAACGGGACGACTCGTTGGAACATGTAAAACGGCAGGACGGCCTGCCAGCGTCGAAAAGAACAGGCCATGTTCACGAAAGTTTTAATCGCTAACCGCGGCGCTATCGCCACCCGCATTATCCGCACTCTGCGCAACATGGGCGTGCAGTCCGTGTGCGTCTACGCGGATGCCGATGCCGATTCGCTGCACGTCACCCAGGCCGACGAGGCCTATCCACTGGGACCCGGCCCTGCCGCCGACACCTATCTGAATCAGGACAAGCTGTTCGAGATTATCAAACTGAGCGGCGCGCAGGCCGTTCATCCCGGCTATGGCTTTCTGAGCGAAAATCCGGAGTTCGTCAATCGCTGCGAAAGCGAAGGCATCGGCTTCATTGGCCCCACCACCGAACAGATGAATGCCTTTGGCCTCAAGCACACCGCGCGTGAACTGGCCCAGCAAAATCATGTTCCCCTGTTACCCGGCACGGATTTGCTGGAAACGCTTGACGAGGCGATCTCTGCGGCTGATGCCATTGGCTACCCGATCATGCTCAAGAGCACGGCCGGGGGTGGCGGCATCGGCATGCAACTCTGTTATTCAGCCGACGAACTGAAGGCAGCCTATGACAGTGTTCGGCGTTTAAGCGCCAACAATTTTGCCAACAGCGGCGTCTTCATCGAGAAATTCATTGAGTATGCCCGTCACATTGAGGTGCAGATTTTCGGCGACGGCCAGGGTGACGCCATCGCGCTGGGCGAGCGCGACTGCTCTACCCAGCGCCGCAACCAGAAAGTGATCGAGGAAACACCCGCGCCCAACATCCCTGCTGCCGTGCGTGAACAGCTGCACGAAACCGCAGTCAGGCTGGCGAAAGCTGTTCATTATCGCAATGCGGGCACGGTTGAGTTTGTTTATGACCAGAATGCCGACCGGTTTTACTTTCTGGAAGTGAATACCCGCCTGCAGGTGGAACATGGCGTGACCGAACAATTGTTCGGCGTCGACCTGGTTGAGTGGATGGTGCGCCTTGCAGCCGGTGACCTTACTGAGTTGCCGCAAGATATCAAACCGACCGGTCATGCCATCCAGGCGCGGGTTTATGCCGAAGATCCGAATAAAAACTTTCAGCCATCGGCTGGCCTGTTAAGTCATGTCGCATTTCCCGAGGCTGACAATCTGCGCATTGATCACTGGATCGAAAGCGGTATCGAGGTTTCGCCCTTCTTCGACCCCATGCTGGCCAAGGTCATTGTGACTGCGGATAACCGCCAGAACGCGCTTACCACCCTGGATAAGGCGCTCGCGGAAACCAGCATTTACGGCATAGAGACCAATATCGCCTATGTCCAGGAAATCCTGGCCAGCGAAATCTTTCAACAAGGGAACATTTATACCCGCTATCTGAACAGTTTCGACTATCACCCCGCCACAATCGATGTCATCAGTCCCGGCACCATGAGCACGATCCAGGATCATCCCGGGCGTGTCGGTTTCTGGGATGTGGGCGTGCCGCCTTCCGGTCCGTTCGACAGTTATTCTTTTCAGCTCGGCAATCGCTTGCTGAATAATCCTGAAGATGCCGCGGGTCTGGAAATCACTCTCAATGGCCCGACACTGAAATTCAACCAGGCAACGCAATTCGTATTGACCGGCGCCGACATGCATGCCGAACTGGATGGCGCGACTGTTGATTTTTATGAAGTCATTAGCGTGACTGCCGGGCAGACGCTCAAGATCGGCAAGGTCACGGGAAGTGGTGCGCGTGCTTATCTCTGCATCAAGGGCGGCCTGCAATGCCCTGATTACCTTGGAGCAAGATCGACCTTCACACTGGGCCAGTTCGGCGGTCATGCCGGTCGCGCTCTGCGCACCGGCGACGTCCTGCATATCCTCCCGCTCCAGCATCCCGCGGATACCATTGCCTTACCCGAGTCGCTTAAACCTGTTATCGAACAGCAGTGGACACTGCGTGTGATATACGGCCCACATGGCGCACCCGACTTTTTCACCGAGACCGATATCGCCCGTTTCTTCGAAGCCGAATGGGAAATCCATTACAACTCCAGTCGCACCGGTATTCGCTTGATCGGCCCCAAACCCGAGTGGGCGCGCAGCGACGGCGGCGAAGCCGGCATGCATCCGTCCAATATCCACGACAATGCCTATGCCATCGGCACCGTCGACTTCACCGGCGACATGCCGGTCATCCTGGGCCCGGATGGTCCGTCGCTGGGTGGCTTTGTCTGCCCGGCCACCGTAATCGCCGCCGATCTCTGGAAACTGGGTCAATTGAAAGCAGGCGACAAGGTGCGTTTTACACCCGTCAGTATCGAGGATGCGGTAACACTGGCCGGAGCACAGCGCGACGCTATCGCCAGCCTGACCCAGCAAACAGTTCATGCACCTGAATACCTTCCAGACACCCCGGTTCTGAAAACGATCAGCGCCGAAGAGAATGGCATTCAGGTTGTCTACCGGCCTTCAGGTGACAACTATCTGCTGATTGAATACGGCCCCCTGGCGCTGGATATTGCATTGCGCTTTCGCGTGCACGCCCTGATGCTGTGGTTACAGGATCACCAGGCCGAGGGTATCCTGGAACTCACGCCCGGTATTCGTTCATTACAGGTCCATTACGATAGCCTGAATTTGCCGCTGCAGGATTTATTGTCAATTCTGGAACGCGCCGAGTCTGAACTGCAGAATATTGAAGAACTCGATCTGCCTGCGCGTATCGTGCATCTCCCCCTGAGCTGGGACGACAATGCCTGCCGCAAAGCCATCGATAAATACATGCAATCGGTGCGTAAGGATGCACCCTGGTGCCCCAGCAACATCGAATTCATCCGACGTATCAATGGCCTCGATAGCATCGAGGACGTCAAGCGCATTGTATTCGATGCCAATTACGTGGTGATGGGACTTGGCGATGTCTATCTTGGCGCACCCGTTGCCACGCCGCTCGACCCGCGTCATCGACTGGTCACCACCAAGTACAACCCCGCCCGCACCTGGACGGCCGAAAACTCGGTCGGTATCGGCGGCTCCTATCTCTGCGTTTATGGCATGGAAGGCCCCGGCGGCTATCAGTTCGTCGGGCGCACACTGCAGATGTGGAATCGTTATCGCCAAACTTCGGCGTTCGAAAAACCCTGGCTGCTCCGCTTTTTCGATCAGATCAAGTTCTATGAAGTGTCGGCGGATGAATTGCTGGAGATTCGCCGGGACTTTCCCAAAGGCCAGTATCCAGTCCGAATTGAAGAGACACGTTTTCGTTTAGGCGACTACCAGGAATTCCTGTCCGCCAATGCCGACAGCATCAAGGCCTTCACCGCAAAACGCGACCAGGCATTCGAGGAAGAACTGCAGCGCTGGATTGCCTCCGGCCAGATCAACTTTGAAGCCGATCAGGACCTCGCCTCTGGCACTGGCACTGGCGAAGAAGAAGCATTGCCCGAAAATTGCGTCGCCATCGACAGCCCGGTCGCCGGCAATGTATGGCAAATCCCCGTTAAACCCGGCGACAGGGTTGAGGAAGGCCAGACATTGGTGATACTGGAATCCATGAAAATGGAAATCGATGTCACGGCGCCCGCATCCGGCACCGTGTATGCGATCAACCGCGCCGAAGGCAGCCAGGTCGCCGCGGGCCAGCCCCTGTTAATCCTTGAAGAAGGCTAAGCATGAATCTGACCATCAGCAAATTACTAGCCGCCTATCGAGAGGGTTCAGTGACGCCCAGGGCGGTCGTTGACTACATTCACCAGCAGTCCAGTCAATACGATGCGCACAACATCTGGATTCATCGCCTTACACTCGATGAACTGCAGCCCTATCTTGACCGGCTGGAAGCCAGCTCACCCAACGAACTTCCGCTCTATGGAATTCCCTTTGCCATCAAGGACAACATCGACCTCGCGGGCATTCCGACAACGGCTGCCTGCGTGGAGTATACCTACACGCCAAACGAATCGGCCTTCGTCGTACAGCAGCTGATCGATGCCGGCGCCATCCCGATCGGCAAAACCAACATGGATCAGTTTGCCACTGGCCTGGTCGGCACGCGTTCACCCGAGCCGTGGGGGCCTTGTCATAATGCTTTCAACTCTGATTATATTTCAGGGGGTTCCAGTTCCGGTTCGGCCGTCGCTGTCTCGCTGGGGTTAGTATCATTTTCACTCGGCACGGACACTGCCGGTTCCGGCCGGGTACCGGCCGCATTCAATAATCTAATCGGCGTAAAACCTTCTCGTGGATTACTCAGCGCACGCGGTGTAGTTCCCGCCTGCCGCACGCTGGATTGCGTGACCATCTTTGCCTTTAACCCCGACGATGCCAACCAGGTTATGGCCGTCGCGGCAAGCTATGATGAAGGCGACGACTATGCACGTCATAACCCTTTCGACAACCTGCCGCGGCACTACGGCACACCCAAAGGCCCGTTCACCTTCGGTGTTCCTGCAGGAGATCAACTTGAATTTTTTGGCAACCATTCTGCCAGACACTTGTTCACGGATGCCGTGGAAGAACTGAAGGCCATGGGCGGCATTGCAAAAGAAATCGACTTTGAACCTTTTATCAGCGCGGCAAAACTCCTCTACCAGGGTCCATGGGTGGCTGAACGCTATGCCGCCATCGAAGGCTTCATCAAGCAACAACCGACTGCATTGTTACCCGTCATCAACACCATCATCGGTGGCGCCGAACCCTTACGCGCCAGCGATGCCTTCAAGGCCGAATACCGGATGCAGCATTATCGCAAGATCACCGCGGATATCCTTGCGGAAGTGGATTTCCTGGTAACGCCGACTGCCGGAACGATTTATACCATCGATGAAGTGAATGCCGACCCGATTCAACTGAACAGCAACCTGGGGTATTACACCAATTACATGAACCTGCTGGATTGTGCCTCGGTTGCCGTACCCGCCGGATTTCTGGATAACGGCCTGCCCTGGGGGATCACTCTTGTCAGCTCTGCCTTCAGCGACAACAAGTTATTGAGTTATGCAAAACGCTGGCAACAGCATCTTTGTCTTGCACAAGGCAAAGTCGGTTATCCATTCGAGTCAGATTCGAAGCCGAGCAATCTTTTGAATGACAGCATCCCCGTTATTGTCTGCGGCGCTCACCTGAGTGGACTGGCACTAAACTGGCAACTCACCGAGCGCGGTGCAACATTGCTTGAGGCAACCACCTCGTCACCGAACTATCGCCTGTACGCGTTAGCGGGCGGACCACCCTACCGTCCCGGCATGATCCGCGATGACGCCAACGGCGCAGCGATTGAAATCGAAATCTGGTCGGTACCGAAAGAACAGTTCGGCAGCTTTGTCGCGCAGATACCGGCACCACTTGGCATTGGCAAGGTGGAAACCGCTGATGGACGCTGGCTACCGGGGTTTATCTGCGAGAGTCATGCGATAGGTTATGCGAAGGAGATAACCGATTTAGGCGGGTGGCGGAAATATATTGAGAGCATGTAGTTTCGTCCTTTCCGCGTAGGCGGGAATCCGGAAAGCGGAAGTCATTTAAATTGGTGATGACCGCCGGAAAGTGCCAATAGCAGCCTCTAACTTCTCGTCATTGCGAGGAGCGTAGCGACGTGGCAATCCCTTGAAGGTGTATGTGCTGTTGTTTGGTTCGTCATCCCGGCGAAGGCCGGGATCCAGAGGTGTTCGTTCAGTTGCAAATAAAGCTTATTTTTATTTCTACTGTTAGAGAACAGCGATAACGTGGCTAATATTGAAATGATAAGTTCTTAATTCCTGGATTCCGGCTTTCGCCGGAATGACGGCCTATTTAATCTTTGCATTGAATTTTGGAGATTGCCACGTCGCTACGCTCCTCGCAATGACGTGATATTTTTCACTTTCGCTTTGTTCCGTTCTGAGACCTGACTGCGGATTTCTGTTACGTCCGCTTCGCAGCCCAAAGCCAAGACCAGACCAACTAACACCCCTGGACCCCGGCCTTCGCCGGGGTGACGGGATTACAAGCTTTCTTTCAGCGCCTCAATAAACGCAATATTCTCATCAGGCGCACCAACCGTCACACGCAGGCAATCAGTCAACGCCCCACCCGCTTTGTTGAGATTCTTGATCAGCACATTGCGTGCCTTGAGTCCTTCAAAGATTGCGTCCGCTTTCCCTGCCGGGGTTTTGAATAGAATAAAATTTGCTTCGGAGGGATAAGACGTAATGCCATCAATCGCCGACAACGCATCGAACATAATCGCGCGATCACGTCGAATATCAGCCGTCTGGCTATCCAGCACATCCTGATTATCCAACGCAAACTCGGCACTCACCTGCGTCAGCACATTGATGTTATAAGGCAACCGCACTTTATCAATTTCACCCAGCCATTCTTTTGGCCCTGCCAATAAACCCAAACGCAATCCCGCCAGACCCATCTTCGAAACCGTGCGCATGACCAGCAGGTTGTCATACTCACCCAGTGCCTGCATGAAAGTATCGCTGGCAAAGGCCGCATAGGCTTCATCGACAATCACCAACCCCGGCGCGGCTGCAATAATTTTCCTGACATCATCGACGGCAAACAGGTTACCGGTCGGATTATTAGGATAGGCGAGAAACACCACTGCCGGTTGATGCTGTTCAATCGCAGACAGCATGGCATTCATATCGAGCGAGAAATCCTCCGCCAGCGGTACGGCCACATAATCCATGCAGACAAACTCGGCAATCATGCGGTACATCACGAAGGAAGGTTCTGGCGACAGGATGGTTCTACCGGGTTTGGCGACCGCCATGGCAATCATCTGGATCAGTTCATCCGAACCATTACCCAGCAGAATATCCATGCCATCGGGTACCTGCATCGCCATCCGCAGACGGTCTTTTACGCGTTGCGCACCTGGATCAGGATAGCGATTTAGACTGACATCACGCAGACGCTCCAGCCATTGGTTAACAATGGGCTCTGGCCACTGGTAAGGATTTTCCATGGCATCGAGCTTGATGGCGTTACCAGGGTTCGGCACATGGTAGGCGGACAGCGCCTGGATTTCGGGACGGATCAGTTGCTGGACTTTGTTATTGCTTTCATTCATGCCTGGAGACCAAAAGTGGAACCCGTAGGAGCGAGCTTGCTCGCGAACCATCGCGGCCAAGGCCGCTCCTACAAGCTGTCGAGTAATTAATGTGGCGTGAACTAGTCTTTAATACGGTATTCCGCCGACCGCGCGTGCGCGGTCAGCCCTTCACCGCGCGCCAATACCGACGCAATCTTGCCCAGCTCGGATGCACCTTCAGGCGAACCGTAAATCAGGCTCGATTTTTTCTGGAAGTCATAAACACCGAGCGGCGAAGAGAAACGCGCGGTGCGCGAAGTCGGCAATACGTGGTTCGGACCGGCACAGTAGTCACCCACTGCCTCAGCCGTGTAACGCCCCATGAAGATCGCACCGGCATGCTTGATCTTTTCCACCAGCGCATTCGGGTCTTCAACCGATAACTCCAGATGTTCCGGCGCGACGTGATTGGAGACCTGCGCGGCTTCTTCCAGGTCTTTCACCAGTATCATCGCTGCACGTTCTTTCAAGGATACGGCAATAATGTCCTTGCGTTCCATGGTCGGCAACAGCTTATCGATACTGGCCTGAACTTTGTCAATAAAGGCCGCATCCGGCGTGACCAGGATCGGCTGCGCATCTTCATCATGTTCAGCCTGTGAGAACAGATCCATCGCAATCCAGTCCGGATCGGTCAGACCGTCACAGATAACGAGAATCTCGGACGGTCCGGCAATCATGTCGATACCCACCGTGCCGAATACCATGCTTTTTGCCGTAGCGACATAAATGTTGCCCGGGCCGACGATCTTGTCGACCTGTGGCACGGTCTCGGTGCCGTAGGCCAGCGCAGCTACGGCCTGCGCTCCACCAATCGCAAACACGCGATCCACACCCGCAATCGCCGCCGCCGCAAACACCAGATCATTGGTTTCACCACCTGGCGTTGGCACCACCATGATCAATTCTTCAACACCAGCAACTTTTGCCGGTATAGCATTCATAAGCACTGACGATGGATAAGCGGCTTTCCCACCGGGCACGTATAAGCCAACACGATCCAGCGGTGTTATTTTCTGGCCAAGCAAGGTGCCGTCTGTTTCGGTATAACTCCAGGAATCCTGCTTCTGATGTTCATGATAGGAACGTACGCGTTCGGCAGCCTGTTCCAGCGCCGAACGTTGTTCAGCCGGGATACGATTTAATGCTTCCTGCATGGTAGCCGGAGAAATTTCCAGCTCGGCCATGGCAGCAACACTCATACGGTCGAAGCGGTTGGTGAATTCGACAACGGCCGCATCGCCGCGCGTTTTGACCTGATGCAGGATATCCTTAACAGTCTGGTTAACCTGCTCATCGGACACGCCCTCCCACGCCAGCAAGGCGTCGAGCTGAGTCCAGAAATCAGCATCCTGTGTTGAGAGTCTTGTTACTGCGACCATCGTCTTTACCAACTAACAAAGTTTCAAGATTCGTCACCCCGGCGCAAGCCGGGGTCCAGTGCTTTTGCTGGCTTCCTGGATTCCGGCTTTCGCCGGAATGACGGAAATACTAAACCATTGAAGGATTAATTAACTATTCTGCAGCGCCACGGCCTCAGCCATCTGATCAACAAACTGCGTGATCGCCTTATGCTTCATCTTCATCGACGCCTTGTTTACGATCAGGCGCGAACTGATATCGACAATATGTTCCATGGGTACCAGGCCATTCGCTTTCAAGGTGTTGCCGGTATCCACCAGATCCACGATCAGATCGGCCAGCCCGACCAGCGGCGCCAGTTCCATTGAACCGTACAGCTTGATGATCTCAACCTGACGACCCTGCGCGGCATAATATTGTTTCGCGCTTTCAACATACTTGGTGGCGATTCGCAGACGTCCGGGTGGGTTCGCCATTTCCGGCTTGCCCGCCACCATCAGTTTGCACGGCGCGATCTTTAAATCCAGCGGTTCGTACAAACCTTCGCCGCCATGTTCCAGCAAAGTGTCCTTGCCGACGATACCCATGTCCGCCGCACCATACTGCACAAAGGTCGGTACATCGGTTGCGCGAATCAACACGATTTTCACATGATCGAGCGTGGTATCCAGGATCAGCTTGCGGCTGGTCGCTGGGTCATCGACCAGTTCGACACCCGCATGCTTCAGCAATGGCATGGCGTCCTTGAGAATACGGCCTTTGGATACGGCTATGGTCAAAGTGTCGGTCATTGATTCAAACCTCTAGGCCGGCACACGACGAATGGTCGCGCCCATTTGTTGCAACTTCTCTTCGATACATTCATAGCCGCGGTCGATGTGATAAATACGATCCACTATGGTGTCGCCCTCCGCGACCAGGCCAGCCAGCACCAGGCTGGCGGAGGCGCGCAGGTCGGTCGCCATCACCGGCGCACCGGTTAGTTTTTCCACGCCGCGCGTGATCACTGTATTACCTTCGATCTGCACATCCGCGCCCATGCGCTGCATTTCCTGGATATGCATGAAGCGATTTTCAAACACGGTTTCCGTCACGGTGCCCGTGCCTTCCGCAATCGCGTTGAGTGCGGTGAACTGCGCCTGCATATCTGTTGGAAACGCGGGATAAGGTGCAGTGCGCACATTGACTGCCTTCGGTTTGCGCCCTTCCATATCGAGCGATATCCAGTCTTCACCGACCTCAAGTTTGGCGCCTGCTTCTTTCAATACCTGCAACACGGCATCCAGCGTATCAGGCCGCGTATCTTTCACCTTCACCTTGCCACCGGTAATGGCAGCGGCAACAAGGTAGGTGCCGGTTTCGATACGATCCGGCAGAACGGTGTAATCCGTGCCGGATAAATTATCGACGCCCTGGATACGAATGGTGTCCGTACCGGCACCTTCGATTTTTGCACCCATGGAAATCAGGCAATTGGCCAGGTCCGTGACCTCGGGTTCGCGCGCGGCATTTTCAATTACGCTCTCGCCCTTGGCCAGCGCGGCCGCCATCATCAGGTTTTCGGTACCGGTCACGGTCACCAGATCCATCACCAGTCGCGCACCCTGCAACCGTTCGGCACGCGCACGGATGTAACCGTTTTCCACGCTGATGTCCGCACCCATCGCCTCCAGCCCTTTCAGGTGAAGATTGACCGGTCGCGAGCCAATCGCGCAACCGCCGGGCAGTGACACATCCGCGCTGCCATAGCGGGCCAGCAAGGGGCCCAGCACCAGGATGGACGCACGCATGGTTTTCACCAGTTCATAAGGCGCCTCGAAGGAATTGATGGTGCGCGGATCGGCCTCGATGCTCATCTTCTCGCCGACCACCAGATCCACACCCATGCGGCCCAGCAATCCCATGGTCGTGGTGACATCCTGCAGATGCGGCACGTTGCGCACGATAACCGTGCTGTCCGCCAGCAGGGTCGCGGCCAGGATCGGAAGTACGGCGTTCTTGGCGCCGGAAATACGAATTTCGCCGGCGAGGGGTTGCCCGCCGCTAATAATAAGTTTGTCCACGCGTACGCCTTACTGTATGCGACGCGCCCATTGCGCGGGGGTATAGGTGTGCAGGGCCAGGGCGTGCAGTTCGTTCTGGAACCGATCCCCCAGCGCCCGATAGACCATCTGATGCTGCTTGACCAGGTTCAACTCGGTGAATTGCTCGCTGACCACGGTCGCTTCAAAATGATCGCCGTCACCCTGGACGATTACCTCCGCTCCCTGAATCGCGTTTTCAATCAGTAGCTTAATCTCTTCTGCCTGCATTGTTTCGAGGTCCCGTAGCGCGGCCTGGCGCCGCCAACAAAGTGGGCCATGATAACGGAAAGATCGATAAGTAAAAAGGAACTACAGCGTGGGGTTGGTCGCCCGCGAAATGGGGCAAACCTGGTCCAGGCCCGATACCCGCACGATCGCCATCATCTGCAACGGAATATTCAGAAACTGGATCGGCTTGTGCATTTTTTCCGCGCGGCGCATCCATTCCACCAGCAGCGCCAGACCGGCACTGTCGGAACGCGCCACGGCGGAAAGATCGATATCGATGCGTTCGGCGTCGCGGAACATCGCCGTGGACGTCCTGAGCAGATCCGGCACGGTGTCAAAGTTCAATTCACCACTGAGACGAAACCAGCTGTCTTCCATCTCTTCCAGCCGGGCACTCATCCGTCAGCCTTTGCTCCGGCGACGGATTTGTTGCGCGCGACAAGATCATCGATCAATGCACCAATACTGCTACGGTTGATGGTCGCGGCAAAACTGGAACGGTAGTTGGTGACCAGGCTAACGCCATCGACTGCCACGTCATATACCTTCCAGGCGCCCTCATTCAGATACAGACTATAAGTGATCGGGATCGCCGGACCCGCCGGTTGCAGCACCTCGGTGCGCACGTTGACCTTGTCAGTGTCATCCGCCATGTGCACCGGCAGATAGTTGATCGTCTGGTCGTTGTAATCGAACAGTGCGGTGCCATAGGTTCTCACCAGCAGGGTGCGAAACTCCATGGTGAACTGTTGCTGCTGCTCGGGAGTCGCCTGCCGCCAGTATTTACCCAGCACCCAGCGGGCCATGCGCTCGAAATCGAAATGCGGCAACACAATATCGGCAACCAGCTCGTAGAGGCGCTCGGGCTGCGCTTCAATTACCGCATGCTCCGCCTGCAGCACGGTAATCATCTTCTCCGACGTATCCTGCACCAGCCGTTGCGGTTCCGGCATCGATTCAGCCGTTGCCATCACCGGCAACAGGCCGGCACAGAACAGCAGCAACAGTGATCTCATGAAAGTGAACATTAATTTATTCCTCTGCCTTGCTATACAGGAATTGACCGATAATCTGTTCCAGCACCAGCGCCGACTGGGTCAGCATCAGTTCATCGCCATCCTTAAGGACATCGATATCGCCGCCAGGTTCCAGCGCGACATACTGCTCGCCGAGCAACCCGGCGGTAAAGATCTGCGCGGAAGTGTCCACCGGAAACTGGTTATAGCGGGTCGCGATGGCCAGTGTCACCACGGCCTGAAACGTCTGGTTGTCGAACTCGATCGTTTCCACCCGGCCAACGCGCACACCGCCAACCGACACGGCGGAGCGCGCCTTCAGACCGCCGACATTATCGAAACGGGCCTGCACATGATAAACCGATTCCTCGTTGGCATAGCTGCCGAGATTACTGACCTTGAAGGCCAGCATCACCAGTGCCGCAATACCGGCCGCAATAAACACCCCGACCCAGATTTCGATTACACGGGTGCGATCCATCACACTTCTCCAAACATCAACGCGGTTAGCAAAAAGTCGAGCCCCAGTACCGCAAAGGCCGAGTGAACCACCGTGCGGGTGGTAGCGCGGCTGACACCGGCCGAGGTCGGCGTGGCGTCGTAGCCTTCGAACAGGGCGATCCAGGTCACCACCAGGCCAAATACCAGGCTCTTGATCACACCATTCTGAATATCGTCGTACACATCCACCTTGGCCTGCATCTGCGACCAGAAGGCGCCCTCATCCACGCCCAGCAGCCCCACGCCAACCAGGAATCCGCCGAAAATCCCGACGGCACTGAAAATCGCCGCCAGCAACGGCATGGAAATAAACCCGGCAAAGAAGCGCGGCGCAATCACCCGCTTTACCGGATCGACGGCCATCATTTCCATGCTGGACAGCTGCTCAGTTGCCTTCATCAGACCGATTTCCGCCGTCAATGCCGAACCGGCGCGCCCCGCGTATAACAGCGCCGCAACAACCGGGCCCAGCTCACGCACCAGGGACAGGGCCACCATCACCCCCAGCGACTCCTCGGCGCCGAAATCCACCAGCGTATTGTAGCCCTGCAGACCCAGCACCATACCGACAAACAGGCCGGAAATCAGGATGATCAACAGCGACAGCACCCCGACGGCAAATACCTGCTGAATCAACAGCTGCGGCCGCGGGATGAGATGGGCAAACCCACTCAGCACATGCAACAGAAACAGGTGGCCACGACCCAGGCGCTCAAACACCTGCAAGCCCGAACGGCCCAGCGCCTGCAAGCGATCGCTCATTTACCCTCCATGAGATCGGCGAAATAAGGCCTTGCCTTGTAATGGAACGGCACCGGCCCATCCGGCAAACCATGCATAAACTGTAAGACCCACTGCGAGTCCGAGCGGTTCAATTCTTCCGGCGTGCCCTGATCCATGACCTTGCCGCCACTGAGCACATAAATGTAATCCGCAATCGCGGCCGTCTCCTTCACGTCGTGCGAGACGATAATACTGGTCAGCCCGAGCGCATCATTGAGCAGGCGAATCAGCTGTACCAGCGCCCCCATGGAAATAGGATCCTGACCGGTGAAGGGTTCGTCATACATTATCATCGTCGGATCCAGCGCGATCGAACGCGCCAGCGCGACCCGCCGCGCCATACCGCCGGACAGTTGCGACGGCATCAGGTCACGCGCGCCACGCAAGCCAACCGACTGCAGCTTCATCAGTACCAGGTCGCGAATCATGGATTCCGACAACCGGGTATGTTCGCGCAAGGGGAAAGCGACGTTGTCGAACACCGACAGGTCGGTCAACAGGGCACCGCTCTGAAACAGCATGCCCATTTTTTTGCGCAGCGCAAACAGCTCCCTGCGCGACAGCCGGGACACTTCCTGGCCATCGACCTGAATGCTGCCGGCATGCGGTTTGATCTGCCCGCCGATGAGGCGCAGCAGCGTGGTTTTACCGGTGCCGCTCGGCCCCATGATGGCCGTCACCTTGCCGCGCGGAATATCGAGATCGATGCCATCGAAAATCCAGCGATCGCCCTGCGCAAAACGCAGACCGCGCACCTTCACCAGGGTATCGGGATTATGAGAAAGAGTCTGTTCCATTGCCGACATCATGCCAAGCCTGACGCAACCGTCAACTGTTGCGCGCATTGTAGACCCATTAGCTCACTGAAAGACGGCGAAAAAATTGTTCCTTTTCGCTCGCGGTCTACTGCCCATTCGCAGGAACCGGTATCATGAGCCCTCGGAAACAAGCTGGAATCCCGTGTGACCAATATCGTTCCTTTCAAACGCCCCAAGGCAAGCGACAAACACAAAGGCAAAATGCTCTGCAAGCGCGGGTTCCACAAATGGGAGGCCGAACCGGGCACCCCGTTCGATGTAAAAAGCGGTCGACTCGTCACCCGCTATCGCTGCAGCCGCTGCGGCGCCACCCGCACTGAGGCAAAATAAACCGCCATGTTATATGAAGTACTCGCCATCATCGTTGGCTTCGCCCTGCTCGTCTGGGGCGCGGACCGGTTTGTCATCGGCGCCGCCGCCACCGCGCGCAACCTGGGCGTGCCAACCATTATTATCGGTCTGACCATTGTCGGCTTCGGTACCTCCGCGCCGGAAATGCTGGTGTCGGGTGTCGCCGCCTGGCAGGGCAACCCCGGCCTCGCGGTGGGGAATGCCATTGGCTCCAACATCACCAACATCGCCCTCATTCTCGGCGCTACCGCGCTGGTCACGCCGCTGGCCGTGTCCTCGCAGATTCTCAAGCGCGAAATGCCAATCCTGCTCGGCATTATGGCCCTGGGGTTCTTCCTGTTGGTGGATGGCTACCTGGGCCTGCTTGATGGCGTGATTTTCCTGTCGGGCCTGGCCCTGCTGATGATCTGGATGACCTGGCTCGGGCTGTCATCGCGTTCACAGAAGCATGACGCACTGGAAGACGAATTCAGCGACGAAATACCCACCGATCTCAGCATGCCCGCCGCGCTCGGCTGGCTGGCGCTCGGTCTTATCGTGCTGCTGATCAGCTCGCGGATACTGGTCTGGGGCGCGGTCGGTATCGCCCAGGCCTTTGGCGTATCCGACCTGGTCATCGGGCTTACCATTGTCGCGCTGGGCACTTCGCTGCCGGAACTGGCCGCCGCCGTCGTCAGCGCGCTCAAGAATGAACACGATATCGCGATTGGCAATGTGATCGGCTCCAACATGTTCAACCTGCTGGGCGTCATGGGCATCCCGGCCGTGATTCAACCGCTGGCGATCGATAACGACGTTCTGACGCGTGATTACCCCGTCATGGTGATACTCACGATTGCCTTGCTGGCGATGGCTTACGGCTTTCGGGGACACAGGGGACGCATCACGCGGATCGAGGGCACGGTATTGCTCGGTGGCTATATCGGCTATCAAGTCTTGATATACTTCAGCGTCACGGGTGGAATTGCCTGGGGATTGTGAGACACAGCCTGTAGGAGCGGGCTTGCCCGCGAAGGATTTGGGCACTCCTGTCAGTTCGCGGGCCAGCCCGCTCCGACCAG
>JBFHQE010000012.1:0-94169 GCA_041592335.1 Thiohalobacteraceae bacterium
ACCTGCTTGACGGCTTCAATCTTAAATTCTTCCGGGTAGCGTTTTCCGCTCATCTGTATGCACCTCTTTTTGCGTCATTGTAACGCTATCAGGTGTCTACAAATCTAGGGGCACACCACTTCTATGCCAACAAGCATATATTTGATGAGATATATGTTCTAGCTAAGTCATCTGGCATCTCTATGACTTGTTATGTGGATGATATTACTTTCTCAGGTGCTGCGCTTAGTAAGCAGTTTCTTTACGAGGTAAAAAAGATCATTCACAGAAATGGCCTAAGCTATCACAAGGAAATGTCCTACGATAAGGAAGACGCCAAGTTAGTCACCGGTGTAATCGTTAAGGGTGATGGTATGAAAGTCCCAAATAAACTGATGAAGAGCATATATGAGGGGTTCCAGAAAGTCGGGAGATTGTCGCAGGAAGAGCTACGATCTCTTGCGGGTAAGTGTAATGCAGCGGCGCAGATAGAGGATCGTTATCTGCACCTTGCTCGAAGGGCTCGCAAGTTAAGTCAAGCAGCCAAGTAGTACGTGTAACACAAACCTTTAGTTGAGCTAGGTTTGTGGTGTACACTCCGTGAGGTACATCCAGAAATCTCAAGTCATTAACTTATTGTTTTGACTATCGAGAGTATAGTTGGTGCCGAGGGAGAGACTCGAACTCTCACACTGTTACCAGCGGGGGATTTTGAATCCCCTGCGTCTACCAATTCCGCCACCCCGGCCTGTAGGCATAACGAAAGGCGCCTAGTATACGTTTTTACTGCATAAGAGCAAGCGTCCCGCGGGGCCCTTGTGGTACCATCCCGCGCCATGCAACGCAGTGATTTTTATTACGATCTTCCGGCAGAACTGATTGCGCAGTATCCCCTGAAACAACGCTCGGCGAGTCGTCTCCTGATCCTGTCCGGGAGCACAGGTCAATTGTCTGACAGTAATGTGCAGGCGCTCCCCGCGCAGCTGGACGGGAAGGATTTGCTGGTATTGAACGACACCCGGGTGATCCCGGCGCGCCTGCATGGCCAGAAGGCCAGCGGTGGCAAGGTCGAGGTGCTGGTGGAAAGGGTGCTGGATACGCACCGGGTGCTGGCGCATGTGCGCGCCTCGAAATCGCCCAAAGCCGGTACAGCGCTGTTACTGGAAAACAGCCTGAAAGCGGTGGTCGAAGGCCGGGACGAGGATTTGTTCATCCTTCGCTTTGAAGGAGAGCTACCGGTGGTCGAACTGCTGGAGCGGCACGGTCATATGCCCTTGCCACCCTATATCGAACGTGCTGATGAGCAGGATGATCGCGAGCGTTACCAAACCCTGTATGGCGAGAAGCCGGGCGCGGTTGCGGCGCCCACGGCCGGCCTGCATTTTGATGAAGCGCTACTGGACGCCATTGCTGCCATGGGGGTGAGAACGGCGAAGGTTACGCTGCACGTTGGTGCGGGTACTTTCCAGCCCGTTCGGGTGGATGATCTGGCTGAGCACAAGATGCATGCCGAGTGGATCGATGTGCCGCAGGTGACAGTGGATGCCATTAAGCAAACCAGGGCGCAGGGTGGCCGGGTGATCGCGGTCGGTACCACGGTGGTACGCAGCCTGGAATCCGCGGCGGCGGACGGTGAGTTGAAGGCCTATAGCGGCGATACGCGTTTGTTCATCACGCCGGGTTATCGCTTCAGGGTTGTTGATGCCATGCTGACCAATTTTCATTTGCCGGAGTCGACGCTGTTGATGCTGGTGTCGGCGTTTGCCGGTTACGACAATGTGATGCGCGCCTATCGACATGCGGTCGCAGAGAAGTACCGCTTTTTCAGTTATGGCGATGCAATGTTTATTACGCGGCAGTCCCAATGAAATTTGAATTACTGAATACCGACAACAAGGCCCGTCGTGGCCGTTTGATTTTCGCGCGCGGTAGCGTCGAAACCCCGGCGTTTATGCCGGTCGGCACCTATGGCACGGTCAAGGCGATGACGCCGGAAGAAGTGCGTGCAACCGGGGCCGAGATACTATTAGGCAATACCTTTCATTTGTTCCTGCGTCCCGGCACTGACATTATTAACCTGCATGGCGACCTGCATGATTTCATGAACTGGTCCGGGCCGATTCTTACCGACTCGGGCGGATTCCAGGTGTTCAGTCTCGGCGACCTGCGCAAGATCACGGAAGAGGGTGTGCATTTCAAATCGCCGGTGAACGGCGACAAAATTTTCATGGGACCCGAGGAATCCATGGCGATCCAGCGCAAGCTGGGTTCGGATATCGTGATGATCTTCGATGAATGCACGCCGTATCCCGCCACTGAAAAGGAAGCAAGGGAGTCAATGGAATTATCCCTGCGCTGGGCAAAACGTTCGAAAGACGCCCACGGCGATAATCCTTCCGCGTTATTCGGTATCGTGCAGGGCGGCATGTATCCGGAGCTGCGGGCGGTATCGCTACAGGGTCTCACGGAGATCGGCTTTGACGGTTATGCCATCGGCGGTCTGTCGGTCGGCGAACCGGAGGAAGAGCGCATCAAAATCCTCGACAGCACGACACCCGCCATGCCCGCCGACAAGCCGCGTTACCTGATGGGGGTGGGGCGGCCGGAGGACATTGTCGAGGCGGTGCGTCGGGGCGTGGATATGTTCGACTGCGTCATGCCGACCCGCAATGCGCGTAACGGATTCTTATTTACTCATATGGGGATTGTAAAAATCCGCAATAGCCCCAATAAGACCGAAACCGGCCCGGTGGACCCGCTGTGTGACTGTTACACCTGCCGCAATTACAGTCGTGCCTATTTGCATCATCTGGATAAGTGCAACGAGATTCTGGGAGCGCGACTGAATACGATCCACAACCTGACCTATTACCAGACCCTGATGCAGGGGCTGCGCGGGGCGATCGCTGAGGGGCGGCTGCAGGCTTATGTGGACGAGTTTTACCGGATGCGCGACCAGGCCGTCCCGGCTGTGTCATAATACGCGGCCTCGAATCACCCTAGACTAGAAGAGAGACCATGGAAAGCTTACTAGACTTCTTTATCTCGCCGGCCTTTGCTGCCGATGCCCAGCCGGATCCGCTGATGAGCTTTTTGCCGCTGATCCTGATCTTTGTCGTTTTCTACTTCATCCTGATTCGACCACAGCAGAAAAAAGTTAAAGAACACAAGCAGATGACGGAGTCTCTTAAGAAAGGAGATGAGGTCGTTACCAACGGTGGCGTGCTCGGCAAGATCACCGATGTGGGTGAAAATTTCGTGACCGTGAAGATCGCGGACAATGTTGAGATCAAGGTGCAGCGCGCGGCGATTGGTTCGCTAATGCCCAAGGGCACCATGAAAGAAAGTTAAAACAATACTCATATTATTAAAGAGAAGTCTCCACTCTTATGATCAATCAATATCCAGCCTGGAAGTATGCGCTGATCGCCGTGTTTATGATTTTCGGCGCCATCTATGCCTTGCCGAATCTGTATGGCGAAGATCCGGCCATTCAGATTTCGGCAAACCGCATGGCGACGATCGACGCCACCGTGATGGAGTCGGTCGAGCAGGCGCTCAAGGATGCGCGGCTGGAGTACAAGAGTGTTGAACTGACCGATGGCCGGATGCTGGTGCGCTTCAGCGGTACCGAGACCCAGCTGGCCGCGGCCGACCGTCTCAAGGATACGCTGGGCAATAGTTATGTTGTTGCGCTCAATCTCGCCTCGGCCGAACCCGGCTGGTTGCGTGACATGGGTTCCAAGCCCATGTACCTGGGTCTCGATTTGCGCGGCGGCGTTCACTTCCTGCTGGAAGTGGATATGGAAACCGCGCTGAAGCAGCGCGAGGATAATTATGTCACCCAGTTCCGCGAACTGTTGCGTAAGCAGGAACCGCCGATCCGCTATCAGCGGGTGTTCAGCGATGCTGGCAAGATTACGCTGTTTCTGAAAAATGCCCAGGATCAGGCGGCGGCCCTGGATGCGCTGGAAGACGATGCGCCGGAGCTACAATTCTCGACCGGCGATACAGTCGACCAGTTCCTGGTGGAAGCCGTGATCCCGGAACAGCTGCAACGCGAGATTCAGAAATTCGCGCTGGAGCAGAACATCACCACGCTGCGTAATCGTGTCAATGAGCTGGGTGTAGCCGAGCCGGTCATTCAGCAGCAGGGTTCAGGTCGTATCGTGGTCCAGCTGCCGGGCGTGCAGGATACGGTGCAGGCGAAGAAGATTCTGGGTGCAACGGCAACGCTTGAATTCCGCATGGTGGCCGAGAAGCACGATCCATTCGATGCGAAACAAAGTGGCCGTATCCCGCCGGGAACGCAGCTGTACCAGGACCGCAACGAGCGGCCGGTACTGCTGGAGCGCAAGGTAATTGTGCGCGGTGATCGCATTATCAATGCCGCTTCCGGTTTCGATGAAAACGGGCAGCCAGCGGTACACATCACGCTGGACAGCCAGGGTGCCAAGCAGATGACCGCGGGCACGCGTGAAAATGTCGGCCGTCCGATGGCGACCGTGTTTATCGAGAATCGCGTCGATACCCAGCTCGTGAATGGCGAGCAGGTAAAGGTGAAACAGCAGACCCAGGAAGTCATCAACATCGCGACCATCCGGGAAGAATTGCACAAGCGCTTCCAGATTTCCGGTCTGGACTCGTCGGAAGAGGCGCGCAATCTCGCGCTGTTATTGCGAGCCGGTGCGTTGGCGGCGCCCGTCGAAATAATCGAGGAACGCACCATCGGCCCGAGCCTGGGTGCGGAAAATATCAAGCAGGGTTTCAACTCGGTCATTATCGGTTTTGCGCTGGTACTGATCTTTATGGCTGTTTACTACCGGGCCTTCGGTCTGTTTGCCAACATCGCCCTGACCGTGAACCTGGTGTTGATGATCGCCATTCTGTCGATGTTGCAGGCGACACTGACCATGCCGGGTATCGCCGGTATCGTGCTCACGGTGGGCATGGCGGTAGATGCGAACGTGCTGATCTTTGAACGTATCCGCGAGGAGCTCAGTATCGGCAACAGCCCGCAGGCCAGTATTCATGCCGGTTATGAAAAGGCGTTTTCCACTATTGCCGATGCGAATATCACCACCCTGATAGCCGCGATTGTGCTGTTCAGTTTCGGTACCGGTCCGGTCAAGGGCTTTGCGGTAACGCTGTCGATCGGGATTGTGACCTCCATGTTCACGGCCATCATGGGCACGCGCGCGCTGGTGAATTATGTTTATGGTGGCAAGCGCATCAAGAAGCTGTCGATCTAAAGGGATTATAAACAATGCAGCTGATTCCAGATAAAACGAACATCAACTTCATGTCCAAGCGGGTACCGGCGATCATTTTGTCGCTGATAGTCATGGCGATTTCCATTGGCGCGCTGGTGACGAAAGGTTTGAATTTCGGTATCGACTTTACCGGTGGCACCCTGATCGAGGTGGGTTATGCGGAATCGGTCGAGCTGTCGAAGGTGCGCGAAGCCCTGGCTGGCGATTTTTCCGATGCCCAGGTGCAGCACTTCGGTTCATCGAAAGATGTCATGATCCGCATTGCACCGCGCGAAGGCGAGAACAGCGCGGCGTTGTCGAGCCGGGTGTTGACGCAGCTTCAGCAGACCGGCGACGTTGAAATGCGCCGGGTTGAGTTCGTCGGTCCGCAGGTCGGTGAGGAACTGACAGAGCAGGGCGGCCTGGCGTTGCTTTATGCCATTATCGGCATCCTGATTTATGTGTATTTCCGCTTCCAGTGGCAGTTTTCGCTGGGTTCGGTCGCCGCCCTGGTGCATGATGTGATTATCACGCTCGGTCTGTTTTCGATTATCCAGATGGAATTCGATCTGACCGTGCTGGCGGCGCTGCTGGCGGTGATCGGTTATTCCCTGAACGACACCATCGTGGTGTTTGACCGTATTCGCGAAAACTTCCGCAAGATGCGCAAGGGCACGCCCGAAGATGTCATGAACGCGTCCATTAACCAGACGCTATCGCGCACTATCATGACCGGCGTGACAACGCTGCTGGTACTGTTGGCGCTTTACATACTGGGCGGTGAAGTGATTCATGCCTTTGCCTTCGCATTGATCGCCGGTATCGTTGTGGGTACTTATTCCTCTATCTACATCGCGAGCGCGGTCGCCCTGTATCTTGGTGTCAACAAGCAGGATTTGATGCCGGTGCAGAAAGAAGGCGTCGAAGCCGAGGAAAAGCCCTGATCCGGCTAACCTGCGCTCGGCAATGTAAAGTCTGGCTCCTGCGCTAGATCCGTCCGGTTTGCCAGGTATTCATGAATAATGGGTTCCAGCCGAATACCCTGTCGATTAAGCGCATGGGTGCCGAAACGCAGATTGAATTCCAGCAGGTAACAATGACCATCCAGCAGGGCGATGTCGAAACCGGCGTGATTGATCCCAAGCGATGACGCAATCTTATGTACAAGTGTTAGCGCAGTATCCGGTATGTTCTCGAACGAGACGGACCCGCCCTGTGCGACATTGTTGAGAAAACCACCTTCCGGCGCCTCGCGCCAGTACGCGCTGACCACCCGATCTCCAACCCACACCACGCGCAAGTCACGGCGAATTGGCAGGTATTCCTGCAGATATAAAATGTCATTCTTCGCCGCAAACGCCTGTAGAGCTGATCGCGATTCGATCAGTTGCACACCTTGACCCATGGAGCTGCGCACCACCTTGGCGACCATCGGACAGTCAAAGGTATCCAGCGCCTCCTCGATGCCTGCCGGTGTCGCGGGCAAGATAAGCGTTTGCAGTACATTCGCGGGACAACAGGCCTCGAAAGCACGCGTCATCTCGATCTTGTCATGGCCAAGATGGTAACTGCTGATGCTGGGAAATATGCGCTTCTTCCAGGCATAGACCAGGGCGTTGACCTGCCAGTACTCAGGAAACAGTAACCAGTCCGCGGCGAGGATGTCGTCGCGACGGCGGAACCAGTCGGTGGGTTTGCAGGGTCGTACGCCCGGAACGGACAGGGTTCGGAGAGGATCGAACGATATGAGACGCATGCAGTGCTTGCAATAACCACCAGATGGAGACGGCGCATCTTAGGGTAGCCGCAGGATTACGGCGCTATCTCTGAAGGGGTATCTGGCCAAATGGAATAAATGCCTCCCGGTCTTCATCCACTTCAAGAGAGGGCTGTTTCGTTCATGTGTCTTCAGGGAGGGGATCATGAGAAGTATTATTTTTCTACTGGCGTGTGTTTCGTTTTTTCTGTTTATTTCCTTTAATGCCAATGCGGCGGAATCGGTTAGCCCGCGCGGAGAAGGGTTCTTAACATTGAATCAATCAACCTGATGGCTGAAAGTTTTTAGAATCCCGCGAAGCGAAAGACGAGGGCGGGATTAAGTTGCAGTAGAAAAAGGATGGCGCGGCTGCGCCATCCGGGTGGGTTGGTTATCGGGCCCAGCAGTCGGCGACGTCCCCGTCCGAAGCGGTTTTAACGCCTGAATGAGATAGAGTCAACGTGCCGCAACCGTCGTCATCCTGGCCGGCTCTTGGCACTGCCTGTAATTCATAGCTAGATGCGGCAGGGCCAGCGGAAAAAGAGATGTCATAGAATGCAGTGCCGTCGCGAGGGGCTGTCTGGTAAGGCAGGTTGGCGTCAGTCACAGCGCCTCCACCGGGCAAGGTGTCAAATCTTCCCGACATGGTGTAATTGCGTTCCAGGAACTGGGCATTTTCCAGCATGACTGCTTTGGCGTCACCGCGACGGGACTTTTGTACCTGACTTTGGTAATTCGGGTAGGCGATGGCAGCCAGAATTGCCACGATGGCCACCACAATCATCAGTTCAATAAGGGTAAACCCTGAGTTTTTGTTGAGCTTCATATTCCTTTCCTATTTCTTGAGCAGCCAGGCTTCCAGGAGAAACTGATTGCGACTATCGTCTCTGATGTAGTTAAAACGGACTTTGTCTCCCTTACGAAGTTTGTTGGCGTCCATTCCCGGGCGTGAGGAATGAAGTTTAAAGTCCTCGGTGATCCGATAGAACATATCATCAATGACAATTTCCTTTGCTTCAAAATCGGCCCGGTCTACATGTCCAACTTCATCCGTATAGAGATTCGCACTCTGCGCCAGTGACGACAGTGCGAACAGGGTGGAAAAGAGTAAGGGTTTAATCATAACCATCTCCAAATTGATTACTGGAACAGCTCTTCCCAGGATAGGCGGCCAGCATTTTTGTCTGCTATCGCCTTCAGGTCGTCACTTTCAATACCGCTGCCGTCAACGGTCTCGGTAGTGGACACATAGCGCTTGTTACCAAGATTCACCGGGGCGGATGGCAGGCCAGAGATCTTCTTGCCAGCCGCGCCTGCTTCGTCAATCTCGTCATCTGAATCTACGGTCTGGTCGCCGTCGAGGTCGAATACCGCGCTATCTGGACGCCCGCCGTTGAGCCACTTGGCAACCATCAGCCAGCCGGTACCGCCGTAGGTGCATTGTCCGGTATCAGGGATCATGGTGTTGAAGAAAACATGATCGCCACGAATAGCTGCCGAGACTACGACACGTTCTCCGGAAGTTGGCAGGTTTATAAACCAGCCATGTTTGGTGGTGGTTTCGTAGTCGATTGCATTGTCTGTCAAAGTACGAGCCCCTGTTGTGCCATCTACCGCGATGATTTGTTCAACCAGGTCGCTTTGGCTAAGAGCAGTGCTGCCATGATCCCAGATACCATAGAAGGCCTGTGTTGAAGCGGTGCTTGGGTCGTTTGCCGTCAGATACTGGCCTGTTCCAAACATCACAAGCGTATTCGGTTCGGTGCTGCTGGTAGTGGCGATGCCTGAGTTACGTACCACAACGGGTTCTACGGTGATTTGTTGATTGGCTGGGGCAGAGAACAGCTTGATTTTTGTATTGCTACTCAAGTCAAAAGCCCAAAGATTACCCGCCAGATCACCAGCATAGGCTCGATCGACCAGTCCGTTCCCGTCAGTGTCTACTAAGGCAGGAGTACTTAAGCCATTGCCAGTTCCACCATTGTCGTCAGAAGTATCTATTTTTGTGTAGTCTTTACTGGGGCCTAGAGAGTTTCCATAAGTCCATGTGCCATCAAGCCCTCCTTCTAAATCCAATATGAATAGTTGCGCAGTACCTGATCCCGTGTCGTTATAACCATTACCAAAGACTGCTGCCCATTTTCCGTTTTCCAGCGGAACGATGGAAGGCTGGCTGAAGGTATAACCAAGATCGGCATCGTCGGCACTACTGAATTCCCACATGACAGCGTCAGCAGGCGTCGGTGTGGTCACGGACGCGGTATCTTCCGTATAACTGGGCGTGGTGACGTCGATCGCGAATACGCCGCGGCCGCCGCCACGCAGTCCACCGACCAGGACTGTTTTCCAGCCGGTTGCGCCGCCAGGGGTGGTTTTAACATAGGCATCGCCGACACTGGGGGTCAAGTCAACATAATATTTGTGGCTGTAGCTGGGCTGGGTCAGGTAATGCAGCCCCTCGCTGCCGTTGGTTGAGTAAACAATACTGGGTACGTAGGACATGATTTCACGACCGTCGCTTTCGCTAAAGGCATGCAGCATGCCGTCGTTGGCGCCGACATAGATTACGCCCGCGCGATTTTTCTTGTTTTCAACATAGTCACTGTAGGGCGTGGTTGTGATGTTGTCGGACCAGCTTTGTTCGGGAGCGCCAACATACACAGGACCGGAGTGGACGATATCGCCCAGTCGACTATTGCGGTTACGGAAGGCCAGCGTGTTATAGGTGTTAGTGCCATCGTTATAGTTGCAGTTTGTTACGCTGCTTTTGCCGATGGTGGCGCTGGTTCCCTGGTAGTTGCTCTCGCAAACGCGGTCACCACGGATAAAGCCCATGCGGGCCATGCCGGTGGCATCGTTGTCGGTGCCACCTGAAGAGTTACGCTTCAGGTCATTTTTCTGGGCAGTAGTCAGGTTGCTCCATCGGAAGGGTACACCATCAGTCCCGTTCCAGGTCAATATAACCCGAGAATCTGTATCCAGGTCGCGTTTGTCGAGCTTGGGCGCGGCTTGCCAGCTTTGCGTGGTTACCTCGCCGGTGGTTGCATCAAGATTGTAGGCCTCGATGTCACCACTCCAGCGCTCACTATTAAACAGGGCAAGATAGACCTGTGAATTCGCGCTCAGCGTACCTGTGTTGAAGGTTACCGAGGATGCAGAACCAGTGCGACCTGAAATCGCAGAGAGAGCGGCATCAAGACTACTGATCAGTCCGGAAGGATCGTCTGCGCTAAGGAAATCGCCGCGACCATTCCAGGCTGCATGGCGCATGTCATCAATTGTCGTTAACGTGTTTGCTGAAGGTTCCGGCCAGCTGAAGGCATCGGTCTGGTTGGCGGGGTTGTCGCTTAACGATCCGTTAATACCAAATGCAACCGTGAAAGTATTCATGTGCGGATGCATTTTGTTGTTGTTGAGCAGGGTTGCTTCCGGGTCGACATCCTGCAGCACGGGTACCTGGTTGTTGGTGTAATTGTTGCCCGACAGGTCGGTTTCGTAGAAATGCATCGCGACATCGGCCAGGGTATTTTCATAGGTGTCCGCGAATGAACCGCCATCGAATACGCCGGTGCCGTCTTCATCGGTATTTCCCACGCTTGGATCGCCGCCATTCCAGTAACCGTCGGACATCATGACGGTGAAATTCTGTTGACACAAACCGCCCTGGTTATCGGGCAGAATGGGAGAAGCCCCCCAGCTGCTTGCAATGGTCTTGGAGTAGTAATTGCCAGCATTTTCCAGAGTCTGGCGGAGTGGTGTGCCGCCGCTGGAGTTTACGTTGAACAGGTTACTCAACAATGTATCCTTGTTGGCCTGTGCGGTGGCATCAACCGGTGTAGAAATATTGTCTATATCCTTTACTGCGGTAAAGACACTGTTATTGTCGTGCAGCGTGGCCAGTCCCATGCGCGCGGTGGAGCTGTTGACGACTTCGGATACGGCACGTTTTGCCACGTATTCACGTTTGCGGTAATAGCTGTACCAGTTTGCGTAGTTGGTCGCTTCGGTTGCAGACAGTCGATCCACGCGGTAACAGCCCTGGTTGGTGCGACAATCGCCCTCCGCATTTACAGCAGGGCTGGTAGGGCATTCGCCGGATTCATAGACGCCGTCGCCATCGTCTGTCCAGGCGAAATAGAAATCGTTTCTGAGATCGCGCGTGCCAGAAGTATTGTAGGGGTTGGTTCTTGCGGCGGAAACCGACTGATTCGCGTAAGTGGTGCCGCCGCTGTCCTTGCCGGCCCAGGGGGTGTAGGTGACATTCGGATTGTAGGCCAGCACATTGTAGCCGGCGCAGAGTTCCAGCTGTTCCGCTGTATCGTCAGGGCTGAAGTCGAGGTTTCCGCTATTGGGATTGCCGCCGTGGGCGATAAGTGCACCGTTGGATAGCAAAACCTCCCAGTCCATACTGCCCGAATCATCGATCAGCCAGAGTATATTGGGTTGCACAGTTGTAGTGAGAAATAACGGTGTTTCGGCCAGTGTTCCCGGTGCGGCGTGCACAATGGGTGCAGACAGGCTGGTGAAGAGTAGGCCGGTCAGTGCGGTAATACGTGTATTCAGTTTATTCATCGTCATTTCCCCAATAGTTGGGTTAAAGCAAATCCTGTTCTAGAAACGTCGTCCATACTGGCTGCGGATCATGACCTCGCCAGCATCGTCCGTGGCGCCCGTGCCTCGGGCTAAAATTCGAAATGTCGTAATATCGCCAGCGCCCTTGTTGTCGCCGTATTTTCCGGCATTAAGTGCGCCGGTGGTGCCGACAATTTTACCGGTCAGCGTGATCCAGTATTTACTGGAGGCGCTACCCTCGGGTGCTGTTGCGGAGCGATAGTTGGCTGCCGTGGTCCAGGTGGCAGCAGCCCAGGGGTCTTCCGGCTCATTTTCCGGGTCATCGAAAAGTCCGTTCTGGGTGCCGAAATCGCCTGTTGTGGTGATGTCGTTTTCTACATAATTTTCCGCTTCGCGAATGGCCGCCTCGGCTGACTGGAAAGCAATATTCTGATCTCGCATGTTCCCGGTCATGCGTTCTTCCATGATGGTGGTCTGGATAGAAGACACGCCAATGATAGTCATGAGAACCAGGATAATCAGGCTGATGGCCAGTACGGCGCCTTTTTGTCTGCAAGGTAATGCGTTTTTCATGGTGATTGGCCTATTTCACTCGGTTGCGCAGGGTGACGGTTGCGGTATAGGGCTGATACAGGCGGTTATCACCCGCAGTGGTAAGCGCCCGGTTGAAACTGTACTGCACCTGTTCCGGCGAGAGATTGTCATCGTTACTGCGCACCAGGAATGACACATGGGTGCTGACGACGTTATCCATGTTGGTAACATTATCGGCAGTGACATAATAGTTCGCCGCAAAATCATCATCGGTATCTTCGCCGTATTCAATCTGCATGTCCGTGACGCCATCCACCAGTTCCAGGGTGGTGAAGGCGCCGCCAGTGGTTGTGGTCTGGAACAGGGCGGGTTGGCCAGCTGCACCATTGCCGATATAAAGCGCAGTTACGTACATCTGATAGACGGCGGCATCCAGGCCATAGGATTTACTTAACTTAGTGCCATGGTTTACGTTGTTACCGTGCGCCAGGGTGGATTTATCGACGCCGTTTGAATTCGGGTTGTTGGATACGACAAAGAGATCAGCCGAACTGCAGTCGCTGACCAGAACCAGCGAGTTCTGGGTAATGTTGCACAAATCCGCATCCTTGATTTTGATGTTGGCCGAAGTTAAGTTCATCTGCTGCACGATGTTGCCGCCGGGGCAGGAACGGCTGCCTTTAATGACAATGACATCTGTGCCGGCCACCACCTGTCCCACGCCAGCGCCGATGCTCAGGCCCATGTCTGTTAATTCATCATCCAGAGGACTGGTGACATTATCGAATCCGGAAACAGCGTTGGTGCCAATGAATCCCATTGCGTCTGTATCACCATCACCATCGGCATCATAACCAAATCCGGCGTCGGCAATATTGTTGAAGGATATGCCGGTGTTACCGATGCGGGCGCAGCCGGTGAACCCGGCCATGCGAATTTCCCGACTGGCGAAATCGATGGAAAAACGTCCTGCTTCCTGCATGCGCGAAGCAGCGTGCAATACGCGTTGACTGGTGCTGTTGGAGACATAAAGCTGGACCACACCGGTCAGCAGGATGAGGCTCAACAGAATGCCAATCATCAGTTCGACGATGGACAGACCCTGTTGATGTTTCAGATTCATCATCATGGTGTGTTTTCCCTTAAGGTTCGAATGCCACAAATAAAGGATCCGCGTCGAGTTCGCCATTGCGGTCACGATCCCACCAGACTTTGATGACATAAGGGCCACCACCGTCACATTCATGGCCCGCAGCGCTGGTTCCATCGTTTGGGCTATCATCACGGCACACAACACCTTCACCGGAAGGCAGGTTTAGTTCCAGCATGTCTTCCCATTCAGCGGCATCGTTGCTGGCCATTTGCGCCGAATTACAGCCAGTGGTGGTGGTGCAGGCGCCGACTTTGGCGCCACTGCCGGGCAGGTCATAATCGCCATCCTCGACAGCATCCATATTGGCGCGCATGCGATCGGCCATGTCATAGGCGAGAATGAGTGCCTGGGTGCGCATGAAGGCTTCACGGTTTTGTTGCATGCTGTTCAATTGCAGGCTTGCCAGACCGAGCAGTCCGATCGACAGCACGACGACCGCGATCAGCACTTCAATCAGGGTGAATCCTGCGCTGGTTTTTCCGGAGTTCAACTGACTTACCATCTTCATGTCCTGGATAGCGTTATGGGCAGGCAAACGGGGATGTATTCACCCGGCCCGCGGCGGAAATAGTGATGATTCGGCCGGTTTCGCCGGTGCGGGTGTCGCACAGCGTGAGGCTGCCCATGTTGTCCACCATGCCGGTCCCGGAGAAAATAAAACTGCCCTGGGCGGCAGCGGAGAAAGTAATTTTGCCGGAGGCATCGACCGGGTCAAAAACACGCAGTACTTCATCGCCTTCCTGCGCGTTATTCGAATTTTTATCGACCCACACTGTCCAGCCGTTGCCCCAGTTCGTACCGTTCGCGCTAACTATCCGGGCATTGCGGCGATGTTTAATTGCGGCGCTGCGCGCGAGCTGAACGGAGGCTACAAAATCGTTGGCGGCTGCGGTCAGGCGACTGTTCCGCATCTGGTTCTCGAAGCTGGGAACGCCGATGGTCAACAGGATGGCTGCGATAGCCAGCGCAATCATCAGCTCGACCAGCGTGAAACCGGATTGTTTGAACATTGTTTTCATGTCGACCGTGTCTTTTCCCTGTGTCTGATGGGTTTGGCTCATTCGGCCTAACGGCTGTTATACCGGAAGCTGAAGCCAAGTGTGTCAAAAAGCCGACTAGTGGGCTGAAGAGTGGGATAAACGGTCGCTCTGGGAGATGAATCTCAATATTTCAATAAGTTGGGGTGTGGCCCCATGGCGGGGCAAGGTTGGATTGCAGGAAAACAGGGAAAATTAGCGCGCTTTGCGGATCTCATCCATGGGGTCGACTTCGTCTTCATCGGGGAGGATGGTGCTGCACCAGCTGCTGCCACTCTCCTGGCAACGGTCCGAGTCGGCGCCCTTGACGACGAAATTGGCCCAGATGCTGGCGATCACCCAGAGGCCGATGCCCACCAGGCCGGTCTGCATGCCGGTGCCATCGGCGGGGCCGCCAAAAAAGGGACCGTATATCAGGGCAACGATGCCCGCGAGCCAGAAGATGCCAATCGGTGCCGCACAACAACTTTTACACCCGTATTTGCATGCAGCCAGTGGAGGGATGAAGAGGGTCAGCCAGAGTCTGTTCATCGTTGTCTATCTCCGTCTTGTCGCTGTGTCTGGTTCTGGTCTGCGCCAGATTGCATTTCCGTTACAGCGTTTCTAGCACAAGTGCCATGCAGGGTATACCGCTAACTAGTAATAAGGGTATAAAAAATAGATATGAATATTAGGCGCTGTGGGGGAAATAGAGGATTTCTGCGGATGGGGCGTCCGGGCGGGGCGTCGGATGGGCTTTTTCGATACCCAGGAGTTCAAAGCAATCGTACGGAAAATCAAAACCTTGCTGCAATGTCAGCTCTTCGAGGTTGCCGAGCACATCGCGCATGGTCAATTCGAGTTCGAAGGTTGTCGCAGTTCGGCGTGTGACGCGCATAGTCTGATCTTCTCCAGGTGACTGACCAATTTAGCGGCCTGGAGAAGGGAGACTTGATGCGTTTAACCCTTGAGTTCGTCGCTCAGGTGGGGGCCGATCTTCTTGATCATGGCGGCAAACACCTTTGGATTACCGGCCACAATATTCCCGGATTCCAGGAACTTATGGCCCCCGGTGAGATCGCCGACAATACCCCCGGCTTCCTGGATCAGAAGGATGCCGGCGGCGATATCCCACTTGTTCAGGCCGATTTCCCAGAAACCGTCGATACGCCCGGCGGCCAGGTAGGCCAGGTCCAGCGCGGCGGAACCGGGGCGGCGGATACCGGAGGTTTCCAGCAGCAGGTCACGGAACATGGCCAGGTAGGCATCCAGGTAGTGGTGATCCTTGTAGGGAAAACCGGTGCCAAGCAAGGCGCCTTCCAGACTCTTGCGCTGGGCGACGCGCAGGCGGCGGTTATTCAGAAATGCACCATTGCCGCGGCTGGCCGAGAACATCTCGTCGCGCAAGGGATCGTAGACCAGCCCAACTTCGAGGCGTTTTTTGTGCAGCAGGGCGATGGAAACCGAAAACTGCGGGAAGCCATGCAGGAAGTTGGTGGTGCCGTCGAGAGGATCGATGACCCACTGGTACTCATCATCCTTGCCTGCCTGAATGCCGCTTTCTTCCGCGAGGATGCCATGGTCGGGATAGGCCTTGTTCAGTACCTCGATGATGGCGTTTTCGGCATTACGATCGACTTCGGAGACGTAGTCATTGCGGTCCTTGTTGTCGACGGTCAGTTCGTCGAGGCGGTCCAGCTGGCGGACAATGATTCTGCCGGCGGCGCGGGCCGCGCGCTGGGCAATGTTGAGCATCGGGTGCATGGCATTCGTCTAGGTTGATCTTTCGAGGGGGCGCAGGATAGCAGATTTTTGGCAACTATTGCTGGTCAATTCGCAGTCTCGGTTAGCTTTGTTCTCGCTCCGGTAAAGGACAGTCGCTCGAAAAAGCACCCTTCGACTGCTTACTTCAAGTTTGCGAGCGCCTGTCCCATTTTGACGCTATCGGTGGCGGCCAGTGATTCCAGCCATTCAACCCGGTCTTTGCCGAACAGCAGGATCACCGTGGAGCCCATGTTGAAACGGCCCATTTCCTCGCCACGTTTTAACTTCACGGCCGCGTTGCCGGATTTGGGGTAATCGCGTATCCGTACACCGTAGCCATGCGGCGGGGTTTCCACGCCGCTCCAGACGGTTTCGATGCAGGAGACGAACAGGGCACCGACGGCGACCATTGCCATGGGGCCCGCCTCGGTATCGAAAATGCAAGCGAGCCGTTCGTTGCGCGCAAACAGGCGCGGCACGGTACGCACGGTATGGGGTGCCACGCTGAACAGCCGACCCGGGATATATATTGTGCGTTTCAGGGTGCCGCTGATCGGCATGTGAATACGGTGATAGTCGCGCGGCGACAGGTACAGTGTGGTGAACTGGCCATCTTGAAATACTTCAGCCGTCTTGCTGTCGCCACCGAGCAGTTCCAGTACATCAAAGGATTGCCCCTTGGCCTGGAATACTCGTCCGCCGGTGATCGGGCCGATCTGACTGATGCAGCCATCCACCGGTGAGATCAGCGCTGCATCCTCGGCCAGCGGTCGCGCATCGGCGCGCAGTTCGCGGGTGAAAAAATGATTGAACGAAGGAAAGTCATCCAGCGAATGCAGTTTGGCTTCATCCAGGCTGATGCCGAAATGCTTGCGAATGATATTAATCAGCAGATTCTTCCACGCCGGCCATTCACAGCGCGTGGCCATGAGTACGATTCGCGACAGGGCGTGATGCGGCAGAAAATACTGCGGCAGACTTTTCAGCCAGTCAGATTCGCTGGCTGGCGTGTTATCGAAGTTAGTCATGAATGGTTTGAAACAATTGCCTTGCGGTGACCGTTATCGTTAGTGGTGATGATGGTGATGGTCGTGGTCGGCCATGTCATCATTGCCACCTTTCTTCACCGTTAGGCTGAGCTTCATGCAATCGTCGCCCTTTCCGGACAGGGAGATGTCGATAGTGTCACCGGCCTTGAAACTGCGTTTGGCGCCGATCAGCATCAGATGATAGCTGCCCGGCTCCAGCACCAGTTCACCCTTGGCGGGAACTATGAAGCTGTCCTGCTTGATCATGCTGGCAACGCCATCCTCAATCACCGTGCGGTGCATCTCGACGGATTCAAAGTCGTCGCTTTCGGCATGCGTTAATTCAACAGGTTCATCGCCGCTGTTCTTCATGACCATGAAACCGGCCAGCACTTTGGCGGTTGGGGGTCCTTCGCGCACCCAGCCTTCTTCAATTGTCAGTAGGCTTTCAGACAGGGCAGGTAGACAGAAAATGCTCAGTACAAGAGATAGGAAAAAGCGTCGCATTAATGGTTTGCCTCGTAGTATTCGATAATTGCCGCGTAATCATGGGCGATTTCACGGGGTTTAAGTGGCGGTGTGAACAAAGCATGCAGCCGGCCAGCGGGATCGATCAGGTTGATACCGGCGGAATGATCGACAATGTAATCCTGACTGTCCGGTGAATTCTTCACATAACGGAAGTAAGCATGCAGTTGTTTGCTGAAGTCGGTGACGGCCTGCGATTCGCCACTGACCCCAAGAAAGGCTTCATTAAAGTAAGGTGCGTATGAGTGCAGCCGCTCCGGCGTGTCGCGTTCCGGGTCTACCGAAACGAAGATCACGACGG
Source organism: Thiohalobacteraceae bacterium (assembly GCA_041592335.1). Taxonomy (GTDB): domain Bacteria; phylum Pseudomonadota; class Gammaproteobacteria; order Thiohalobacterales; family Thiohalobacteraceae; genus JBFHQE01. Next base: position 17,884 of record JBFHQE010000012.1, read on the forward strand.
GTGATGTTACCTGCGGGTAGTCGGCATTGAGAACCCTGATCATGCTGTTCAGGTCATTCATGGTGGTCGGGCAGATATCGGGGCAATGGGTATAACCGAAGAAGACCAGGCTCCACTGGCCCTTGAACCGCGCAAGGTCGAAGGGGGCGCCATTGTGGTCGATCAGCGAAAACTCGGTCAGCGGTTGCGGCGTCGGTAGCCAGGTTGATTGCTGCAGTTGCGGTGGCGGCGGGGGCTGTTGCAGCTGCATGGCGATAATGCCGCCTGCCAGCAGCAGGGCAATGACGAGCCAGACAATGAGTGCTTTACCGGTTTGATGTCGGGGGTCCATGGCGCGGCATTATCCCATGTCCGGCCCAGTTCGGCTATCATGTGCGCCTGATTCCATAGCGTGCCCGAAACCATGTCTGACCAGCTCACCGAACTGCATACCATTGCCGATTACATCCGCTGGGGCGCGAGCCGCTTCAACGAGCACCAGTTGTGTTTCGGGCATGGCACTGACAATGCGCTGGATGAAGCGCGTCTGCTGGTACTGCATACCCTGCATTTGCCGTATCAGTTGCCTGATACTTATTTATCTACCCGGCTGACCACGCGGGAGCGGGAGGCGGTGATGGCGATTTTGCAGCGCCGGTTTCGTGAACGCCTGCCAGCGCCCTATCTCACCGGCGAGGCCTGGTTTGCGGGAATACCTTTTTATGTCGATGACCGCGTGCTGGTGCCGCGTTCGCCGATTGCGGAACTCATCGAGAACCACTTTGAGCCCTGGATGGTGGCCGACCAGATTGAATCGGTGCTGGATCTCTGCACCGGTAGTGGCTGTATCGGCATCGCGACCGCACTCTACCTGGACGAGGCGCAGGTCGATCTGGCGGATATTTCGGATGCCGCGCTGGATGTGGCTCGCAAGAACGCCGAAAAACACCATGTCGATGACAGGGTTAATGTGTTGAAGTCTAATCTGTTCAGTGCCCTGGAGGGACGCAGCTATGATGTGATCGTGAGCAATCCGCCTTACGTGGACGCGGCGGATATGGCCGCGCTGCCGGATGAGTATTGCCACGAACCGGAACTGGGGCTGACCGGTGGTGAAGACGGACTGGACCTGGTGGCCCTGATGCTGGCCGAGGCGCGCAGTCACCTGAACGATCATGGCATTCTCATTGTCGAAGTGGGGAATTCAGCGCCTGCCCTGGAGGAGCGCTATCCGGATGTGCCCTTTACCTGGCTGGACTTCGAGCGCGGTGGACATGGCGTGTTTTTGCTGACTGCGGAACAGCTGGATGAATATGCCGCGGACTTTGCAGAGGCGAATACTTGATAAAAATCATCGCGTATAGCGAGGAGGCCAAGTAAAGTCACAAGCCTTCTTCGGAGATATCTATGCAGCAACAACTGGAATTCGACAGTGAACTGATCAACCGCTACGACACCAGCGGGCCGCGCTACACCTCATACCCAACCGCGGTACAGTTCAGCGAGCAGTTTGATGAAGCCGCTTACAAGCGCGTGGCGGAAGGCACCAATGCAACGGCAACGCCGCTGTCGCTGTATTTCCATATCCCGTTCTGCGATACCGTGTGTTTTTATTGCGCCTGCAACAAGATCATCACCAAGAATCGTAAACGGGCTTCTCCCTATTTAGACCATCTGCATACCGAAATTGAACGTCAGGGCGAGCTGTTCGATTCCAGCAGAACGGTTGATCAGCTGCATTGGGGTGGCGGTACGCCAACGTTCATCAGTCCGGAACAGATGCAGGCGCTGATGGATAAAACCCGTCAGCATTTTACTCTGCACGACGATGACAGTGGTGAATACTCTATCGAAATCGATCCGCGCGAGGCAGACGAAAACAAGATCGCCCTGTTGCGTCAGCTTGGCTTCAATCGCCTGAGCCTCGGGGTGCAGGATTTTAATCCGGAAGTACAGGTTGCGGTCAATCGTATCCAGAGTGAAGAACAAACGCAGCTGGTGCTGGATGCTGCGCGCAAGGAAGGCTTCAAGTCTATCAGTGTGGACCTGATTTACGGTCTGCCCCTGCAGAGTGTCGAGACCTTTGCGACCACGCTGGACAAGGTTATTGCCATGTCGCCGGATCGTCTGTCGGTATTCAATTACGCGCATCTGCCCGAGATGTTCAAGACCCAGCGGCAGATCAAGGCGGAGCAGATTCCCGCGCCGGAAGTAAAGTTGGCGATTCTGGAATACTCGATCAATCGCCTTACCGAGGCGGGCTATGTTTATATTGGTATGGACCACTTTGCGCGGCCGGACGATGAGATGGCAATTGCGCAGCGCGAAGGTACTCTTTATCGCAATTTCCAGGGCTATTCGACCCATGCCGATTGTGATCTGGTGGGGATGGGGGCAACCTCGATTGGCAAGGTCGGTCGATCCTACAGCCAGAACCTCAAGGATCTTGAGGACTATTATGCGCGGCTGGATGAAGGGCGTTTGCCCGTGTTCCGGGGTATTGAATTATCGGACGACGATGTGTTGCGACGCGAGGTAATCACGCAGTTAATCTGTCACTTCGAGCTCAACTTTAGCCGCATTGAGCAGCAGTTCGGGATTGTGTTTGCGGACTATTTCGCCCGGGAGCTGAAGGACCTGGTCAGGTTTGCTGACGATGGGCTGGTGGAGCTTGATGACAGCCGGATCGAAGTCCTGCCGCGTGGGCGACTGCTGATTCGGAATATCTGCATGCAGTTCGATCGCTATTTGCGCGAGGCCAAATCGCAGCGGTTTTCGAAAGTCATATAGTCAAGTTTATTTCCGTCATTCCGGCGAAGGCCGGGGTGACGAACTGTTTTATCTTTATTGGTATTTCAATAAAAAACCCGCCTGTCGGCGGGTTTTCAGTCTGGTATGCACCATAGAAAGCGGGCTCAGCCCTCGCGGTGATAAATCACCCCTTCAGGAAACATCACTTCGTTACTGCTCAGCTGGTCCAGCGGGTAGCCATCATCGGCATACTGGGCAAGGCGGCTGAAAACGAAATGACCTTCGGGCGCATCAATCGACTGAAAGATCGGTTTCCCCATGAAGTTGCCAATTCTTGGGCCGAACTGCGAGTCTCGGTAGTTCACTTCTTCGTCTCCATAATGATCGATTGCAGTAAAGGTAAAATGCCCTGGCATTTAGAAGGGCTAACGGCGCATGATTACCAAGCTTTAGACGAAAAACCGTGAAGTGGTTACAATAGCGCGCATGTCAGGAAACAGCTTCGGAAAATTGTTTGTCGTAACGACCTTTGGCGAGAGTCACGGGCCGGCGTTGGGTGCCATTGTGGATGGTTGCCCGCCCGGTCTGGCCCTGTCGGAAGAGGATCTTCAGATCGATCTGGACCGGCGCAAGCCGGGCAAGAGCCGTCACACCACCCAGCGGCGCGAGGACGACAAGGTGCAGATCCTGTCGGGCGTGTTCGAGGGCAAGACCACGGGCTGTCCTATCGGGCTTATCATTCATAACACCGACCAGCGCTCCAAGGATTACAGCGACATCATGGATCGCTTCCGTCCGGGCCACGCGGACTATACCTACCATCATAAGTACGGTATCCGCGATTATCGCGGCGGCGGACGTTCCTCGGCGCGCGAAACCGCGGTGCGAGTGGCCGCAGGTTCGATCGCCAAGAAGTACCTTAAGGACCGCTACGGTATCGAGATTCGGGGGTATCTGTCCGCGATTGGCGAGAATCAACCCCGGTCTTTCGACTGGTCGGTGGTGGAAACCAATCCTTTCTTCTGGCCCTGCGCCGAGCAGGTACCCGAGCTTGAGGCTTACATGGATGCCCTGCGCAAATCCGGGGACTCGGTGGGTGCGCGGGTGAACGTTGTCGCCACCGGGGTGCCGCCTGGCCTGGGCGAGCCCATTTTCGACCGGCTGGATGCCGATATCGCCCATGCCATCATGAGCATCAATGCCGTCAAGGGCGTGGAAATCGGTGCCGGGTTTGCCAGCGTCGAACAGAAGGGCACCGAGCATCGCGATGAAATGACTCCGGCCGGTTTCACCAGCAACAACGCGGGTGGTGTCCTGGGGGGGATCTCGTCCGGCCAGGATATCCTGGTCAGTATGGCGTTGAAGCCAACCTCCAGCCTGCGGTTGCCGGGCAAGACCATTAATCTCGATGGCGAAGTGGTGGATGTCATTACTACCGGTCGCCACGACCCCTGCGTGGGGATTCGGGCAACACCGATTGCCGAGGCCATGCTGGCCATGGTGTTGATGGATCACATGTTGCGTCACCGGGCCCAGAATATGGATGTCACTGTGGCAACTCCGGTCATTCCTGCGTCTGCTGACTGATGCGGCATTGCTGCGCTCGCTTTCAAGGCAAAGAACAACAGACCGTTAATAAATACAATATCTTTCAACTGGCGAGGGACGATTCAGGTGAGTGATTTGCAAAAGATTCTCTACGTGGAGGACGAGCCGGATATTCAGGCGGTTGCTCGCCTGGCACTGGAAAATGTGGGTGGCTTTACCGTGCACATCTGCAGCTCCGGCCAGGAAGCACTGGACTCGATCATGGACTTCGATCCCGACCTGGTGTTGCTGGATGTCATGATGCCCGGCATGGACGGGCCGACCACGCTCAAGGAGTTTCAAAAGACCGAGGCCAGGGTCAAACCGGTGATCTTTATGACGGCCAAGGTTCAGCCCCAGGAAGTTGCCGAATACATGGACATGGGCGCTATTGGCGTTATCCCCAAGCCCTTTGACCCGATTCAGCTGTCAACGCAGGTCAGGGAGATCTGGTCGCAACATGGTTGATATGGAGGCACTGGAAACCCAGCTCGCGACTATCCGCGCGTCTTTCATTGCCGAGTTACCCTTGCGTGAACAGCGCATTGCCGATGCCTGGCGGGCCCTTGCCGATACCGAATGGGCACAGGATGCCTGTAAAGCCTTTTACCGTGAGGTGCACAGCCTTTCCGGCGCGGGCGCGACTTTCGGCTGCGATGAGTTAAGCAGCCGCGCCAGGGCCCTGGAGCACAGATTTCAATCCATTGTCGATGACCACAGTCCGGCCACCGAGGCTGAACAGGTGGAATTGAACACTTGCTATGCGCAGCTTCTAAGCGAAATCCACCAGACAACTGACGGCAGTGCGAAAGGTTAGATCCATTGAACCCGATTCGTTTTAGCCAGCGGCTAAACGTATAATCCCCGTTCATTTCCAATACTGATTTTCCGCTATGGCTGAGACAACGCCTTACTGGCGTTTATCCAATTTTTATCTCTGGTACTTTGCGTCGCTGGGTGCGCTAGTTCCTTATTGGGGGCTGTACCTCAAGGATAAGGGATTCGATGCGGCCGCAATCGGCGAATTGATGGCGGTGTTGATGGCGACCAAACTGGTTGCGCCCAACATCTGGGGATGGATCGCGGATCATACCGGGCAGGGAATGCGCATCATCCGTATCGCCTCTTTACTGTCGCTGTTGGTCTTTGTCGGTGTGTTTGTGTCGGATACCTACTGGTGGCTGGTAGCGGTGATGGCCGGGTTCAGCTTTTTCTGGAATGCCTCCCTGCCGCAATTCGAAGCCATAACCCTGTCGCACCTGAAGGACGATACCCATCGCTACAGCACCATCCGCTTATGGGGGTCGATTGGTTTTATCCTCACGGTTGCGGGGTTGGGTCTGCTGCTGGATTACACCGGCGTAACCATTTTGCCGCAAATCCTGATGGTCTTGTTTCTGCTGATCTGGTTTTCCAGCCTGATCGTGCAGGATGTGGGTCCACGGGTTCATCCCAATCATCATCAATCGATCCACACCGTGCTTAAGCAAAAAGCCGTCATTGCTTTATTGGTGGTCTGCTTCCTGATGCAGGCCAGTCACGGCCCTTATTACACTTTCTATACGCTGTACATGGAAGATTATGGCTTCACTCGCAGCACTATCGGTCAACTGTGGGCGCTGGGTGTGATTGCCGAAATCGGCGTGTTCCTGGTGATGCACCGCTGGTTGCCGCGTTTTGGCGCGCGACAGTTGTTAATTGTCAGCCTGATCCTGACGACATTGCGCTGGCTGTTGATAGCTTCATTGCCTGAGCAGATCGTCTGGGTGCTGTTTGCCCAGCTGCTGCATGCCGCCAGTTTTGGTATTTACCATGCCGTGGCGATACATCTGATCCACCGTTTCTTTGTCGGCAAGCATCAGGGCAGGGGGCAGGCGCTCTATAGCAGTCTGAGCTTTGGGGCGGGTGGCGCGGTGGGCAGTTTATATGCGGGGTATGTCTGGTCCGGCATCAATCCCTCGGCCAGTTTTCTGGTAGCGGCCGGTTTGAGTGCCGTGGCCGCGATAATCGCCTGGTACTTTATTCCCCGTCATGCGGGCCATCCTGGCTAAATCGACGTTTGCAGCGCCTCAATGAGTTGATTGGCGGCATTGGAAAGTGTGCGGTTGTTATGGCGCACGACACCCAGGGTACGGGCAACTTTAAAACCGGGAACGCGAAGTGCGTGCAACTGCTCATCGACCATGCTGAGCGGTAATATGCTCCAGCCCAGACCCACCGACACCATCATCTTGATGGTCTCAAGGTAGTTTGTCGATAAACCGGTAAGCAGGCTGAGGCCATAAGGCGCCAGCGCCTGCTCGGCGAGTTGCCGCGTGTAGGTGCCGGTTGAAGGCAGTATTGCGGGAAAGTCGGCCAGTTGCTCCAGTCGCACCTGTTTCCTGTTGGCCAGTGGATGATCGACGCCGATGACAATCGACAGCGGGTCCGGCCAGATCGGGATTAATTCAAGATGGTCCGATGGCGTCGGTGGCAGGGTAACGATAGCCAGTTCCAGATCGCCATGTTCCACCGCGGCGCAGGCTGCTTCCGAATCCATGAACTGCAAGTCCAGTTCGACCTCCGGGTATTGCTGCACGAAGTTGCGCAGCACCGGCGGTAATCGATGCAGGCCGATGTGATGGCTGGTACCGACACTGAGCTTGCCTTTGACCTGATCGGTCAGGTTATCCAGCAGGCGACGACTATCTTCCAGTTCGTTCAGGATACGTTGCGCGCGCGGCATCAAAGCCTTGCCGGCTTCGGTGAGATGCGCGTGTCGTCCAATCCGGTCGAAGAGTTTTGCCTTGAGATTGGCTTCCAGTGCGGCAATGCGCTTACTGACGGCGGGCTGGGTCAGATGCAGTTGTTCGGCGGCCAGTGAGAAAGAATCGTATTCGGCGACCGCGATGAAGGTTCTCAGGTTTTCAGTGTCCATAGCGCCGATTAAAACATTCCTCTATGGAATAGTAAATATGAAAATATTGAATTTGAGTTATTAATAGGGCGGACTTAGAATCGCCTGCAATATGCAAAATTGAGGTGATTCATGGCGGGAAAAACGCTTTACGACAAGGTCTGGGACACGCACGTAGTGCGTACCGATGAGGATGGCACCAGCCTGCTGTATATCGATCGGCACCTGGTCCACGAAGTGACCTCGCCGCAGGCGTTTGAAGGGCTGCGGATGGCCGGGCGCAAGCCTTGGCGTACCAGTTCCGTGTTGGCGGTGCCGGATCACAACGTACCGACCACGGATCGTTCGGTGGGTATCGAGGATCCTATCTCGCGCACCCAGGTCGAGACGCTGGACAACAACTGCGCGGAATTCGGCATTACCGAATTTCCCATGAACGATATCCGCCAGGGCATCGTGCATGTTATCGGGCCGGAGCAGGGCGCGACCCTGCCGGGTATGACCGTGGTGTGTGGCGATTCGCATACCTCGACGCATGGCGCTTTCGGCGCGCTGGCATTCGGTATCGGTACGTCTGAAGTCGAGCATGTGCTGGCGACACAAACCCTTATTCAAAAGAAAGCCAAAAACATGCTGGTGCGCGTCGATGGTCAGTTGAAGCCGGGCGTAACGGCAAAAGATGTCGTGCTGGCCATTATCGGCAAGATCGGCACGGCGGGCGGAACCGGTTATACCATTGAGTTCGGGGGCGAAGTGATGCGTTCCCTGAGCATGGAAGGCCGCATGACGGTCTGCAACATGGCGATCGAGGCCGGTGCGCGCGCGGGCATGGTTGCCGTCGACGATACAACGATTGAATACGTGAAGAACCGACCATTCGGTCCATCCGGCGATGTTCTGGAAAAAGCCATTGCGGCATGGCGAGATCTGAAATCCGATGATGATGCTGTGTTCGATACCACGGTGGTGATCGATGGCAGCGCGCTGGTGCCCAATGTGACCTGGGGAACTTCGCCGGAAATGGTGGTCGGTATCGATGCCAGGGTACCGAATCCCGCTGACGAACAAGATGCGGTCAAGCGCAACGGTATGGAAAAGGCGCTGAAGTACATGGGGCTGGAACCCGGTACTCCGATCAGCGATATCGCGGTGGACAAGGTGTTTATCGGCTCCTGCACCAATTCACGAATTGAAGATTTGCGTGCGGCGGCAGCGGTGATCAAGGGCGGCAAGGTGGCTGGCAATGTGAAACAGGCATTGGTGGTGCCGGGTTCTGGCCTGGTAAAGCAACAGGCTGAACGGGAAGGGCTGGATAAGCTCTTTATCGAAGCCGGGTTTGAATGGCGCGAACCGGGATGCTCCATGTGTCTGGCCATGAATGCGGATCGGCTGGAGCCGGGTGAACGTTGTGCGTCGACGTCCAATCGTAATTTCGAAGGACGCCAGGGGCAGGGCGGACGTACTCACCTGGTGAGTCCTGCGATGGCGGCTGCGGCTGCGATTGCGGGGCATTTTGTAGATGTAAGTTAATACACTGTCTTTGCGAGGAGCGTTAGCGACGTGGCAATCTCCCAACGTGTCCTGCATCTTTCGGAGATTGCCACGCTTCGCTCGCAATGACGAGACGTAGGAAGAGATATGGAAAAATTCACAACATTAACCGCCATCGTGGCCCCGCTGGATCGTCCCAACGTGGATACGGATGCGATTATCCCTAAGCAGTTTCTGAAGTCGATCAAGCGCAGCGGCTTTGGTCCCAACTTATTCGATGAATGGCGTTATCTCGATCATGGCGAGCCGGACGCGGATAACAGCGGCCGCCCGCTTAACCCGGATTTTGTGTTGAACCAGGAGCGTTATAAAGGTGCGCGTATTTTGCTGGGGCGGGAGAACTTCGGTTGTGGTTCATCGCGCGAACATGCGGTATGGGCGCTGGAGGATTTCGGTTTCCGGGTCGTGATCGCACCAAGCTTTGCGGATATCTTTTTTAATAACTGTTTCAAGAATGGTGTGTTGCCGATTCCCTTGACGGCCAGCCAGGTGGACAAATTATTTAAAGAGGTTGAAGCGAGTGAAGGCTATCAACTGACGGTCGATCTCGCTGCGCAGACCATTGCAACACCGGGCGGTGAATCGATTTCCTTTGAAGTGGATGCGTTCCGCAAGCATTGTTTGCTGGAAGGGCTGGATGATATCGGGCTGACCTTGCAGCATGCGGATGATATTCGCGCGTATGAAGAACGCCGTCGTAACGAGGCGCCCTGGTTGTTCAGTTAAATGATTCATCTGTAGGAGCGAGCTTGCTCGCGAACTGTTCGCGGCCAAGGCCGCTCCTACAAAAAAACAGGAATTAAAGGAAGTAGCATGACAAAGAAAATTCTGGTTCTCCCCGGCGACGGTATCGGCCCCGAGATTGTTGAAGAAGCCGTCAAGGTGCTGGATTACCTTAAAGCGGAATGTGGCCTCGACATTGAAACCGAAAACGGTCTGGTCGGGGGTGCTGCCTACGATGAAACCGGTTCGCCGTTACCGGAAGAAACGCTGTCCAAAGCCAAAGCGGCAGATGCCATTTTGTTGGGCGCGGTCGGTGGACCCAAATGGGAACCACTGGAAATTGCGGTGCGTCCCGAGAAGGGTTTGCTGGGGCTGCGCGCCGGCCTGAACCTGTTTGCCAATCTGCGTCCGGCGATTCTCTATCCGCAACTGGCGGATGCCTCATCGTTGAAGCCGGATGTGGTGGCCGGGCTGGATATCATGATTGTGCGCGAACTGACCGGCGGGATTTATTTCGGCCAGCCGCGCGGTGTGCGTGAGCTGGATAATGGCGAGAAGCAGGGTTTTAATACGCTGGTTTACAGCGAGTCCGAGATTCGCCGTATCGGCAAGGTCGCGTTTGAGATTGCCGGCAAGCGTGGCAAGAAGGTGTGCTCGATCGACAAGGCGAATGTGCTGGAGTGCACCGAGCTGTGGCGCCAGGTGATGATCGAGGTGGCGAAAGATTATCCGGATATCGAGCTAAGCCATATGTATGTTGATAATGCATCCATGCAGCTGGTGCGCTGGCCGAAGCAGTTCGATGTAATGGTAACCACCAACATGTTCGGCGACATTCTGTCGGATGAAGCGGCGATGCTGACTGGTTCGATTGGCATGCTGCCCTCGGCTTCTTTGAATGAATCCGGTCAGGGAATGTACGAGCCTATCCACGGTTCCGCGCCGGATATCGCCGGCAAGGGCGTGGCCAATCCGCTGGCAACCATCCTGTCAGTGTCCATGATGCTGCGTTACAGCCTGGATCAGGGCGATCTCGCGGACCGTATTGAAAAGGCGGTGGGCGAAGTGCTGGATCAGGGGCTGCGCACTCCGGACATCATGCAGGACGGCATGCGCGAAGTCGGCACCGCCGAGATGGGCGATGCGGTGGTTGCCGCGCTCAAGGCTTAACAGAATTCATATCGAGGTAAGAACAATGAGCAAGAAATTTGATGTAGCAGTCGTGGGTGCAACCGGTGCGGTCGGCGAGACCATGCTGGAGATTCTGGCGCAGCGTAATTTCCCGGTCGGCGAAGTTTATGCCCTGGCCAGCAGTCGTTCCGCAGGCAAGAAGGTCGCCTTCGGCAACAAGCAGCTGACGGTTCAGGACCTGGCCGAGTTCGATTTTTCCAAGGTGCAGATTGGCCTGTTTTCACCGGGTGCCTCGGTGTCCGCGGTTTATGCCCCCAAGGCGGCCGAGGCTGGCTGTGTGGTGGTGGATAACACCTCCCAGTTCCGCTACGACGACGACATCCCGCTGGTGGTGCCGGAAGTGAACCCGCAGGCCATCGCGGATTACAAGAACCGGGGCATTATCGCCAATCCGAACTGTTCCACCATCCAGATGCTGGTGGCGCTGAAACCGATCCATGATGCCGTCGGCATCGAGCGCATCAATGTCTGCACTTACCAGGCGGTGTCCGGTACTGGCAAGGAAGCGATTGAAGAGCTGGCCAACCAGACTGCCAAGCTATTGAATGGAAAGGATATTGAGTGTGAAGTCTACCCCAAGCAGATTGCATTCAACTGTCTGCCGCAGATCGACGTGTTCCAGGACAACGGCTACACCAAGGAAGAAATGAAAATGGTCTGGGAAACGCGCAAGATCATGGGCGATGAGAGTATCCAGGTGAATCCGACCGCGGTGCGCGTGCCGGTGTTCTATGGTCATTCCGAGGCCGTGCATATTGAAACCCGCGACAAAATTACGGCGGATCAGGCTCGCGACCTTCTGAGCAGGGCCGAAGGCGTGGTGGTGCTGGACGAGCGTAAGGATGGCGGCTATCCGACCGCTGTCACCGAAGGTGCGAATAACGACCCGGTTTACGTGGGCCGCATCCGCGAGGATATCTCTCACCCGCGCGGTTTAGATCTGTGGGTGGTAGCCGACAATGTGCGCAAGGGAGCGGCTCTGAACAGTATTCAGATCGCGGAACTATTGGTTCGCGATTATTTGTGAGCTATAGTTCAAAAAATTAAAGTTTTTCTTAGAAAGAACGCTTACTTGCGTGATATCGTTCAGTTTCACCGACAAGTAGGGGCGGCATGGTAGCCGCCCTCACTATAAAAGAGGACACACTATGTTGAGGAAGACGGCCCTCGTCACGGCCATGCTAGGAGCATTTGCCAGCCAGGCCTATGCGCTTGGTCTTGGAAACATAGATCTAAAATCGGCATTAAATCAGCCACTCAACGCCCATATCGAAGTAGTCGGTGCCACGCCCCGCGAGCTGAGCGAACTCAATGTGGTGCTGGCCCCCGTCGAGGCCTACAACCGCGTCGGCCTGGAAAGGGTGCATTTCCACACCAAGCTTAAATTTGAAATTGTCAGTGGCAAGGATGGCAAGGGGTATATCAAGGTCAGCAGCCGCGAACCGGTGCGCGAGCCCTTCCTGGACTTTTTAATTCAGGCGAACTGGAGCAACGGCCAGGTCGTCAGGGAATATACGGTACTCGTCGACCCCCCGGTCCTAATGCCTGCGCCGAAGCCGGCAGCGCAGGCACCGATTGCACAACCGGCAGCCTCAACATCCAGCGCTAAGCCAGCGCGTACGCCTGTTGCCGCACCCGCTCCAACCCGCAGTTACAGCGCGGGTGTCGGCGAATACACTTCGCAGCGTGGCGACTCTTTGTGGAAAGTGGCCGAGAAGGTGCGTCCTGATCAGGACGTGACCATGGAACAGACCATGCTGGGTTTGCTGGAAGCGAATCCGGAAGCCTTTATCGCGAACAACATCAACAACCTCAAGGCCGGTTACGTGATGCGCGTGCCGTCACGCGATGAAATGACCACAATTTCGGCCGACGAAGCCCGGGCGGAAGTGAATCGCCAGCATCGCGCATGGCGCGAGGGCCGTGCCACGGCAACCAGTGCTGCTCCACAGCCTGTAACCACGGCTCCCAAGACGACTACCGCTACCGCGACAACCGCCGCAGGTAAGGCCGCGTCAACCGCACAGCCAAAATTACAGCTGGTGGCGCCAGAAGAAGATCCTGGCGTACTGGCATCGCAACCCGGTGGCAGCGAAACCGGCCTGGCGGGCGTCCGCAAGGATCTGAATATTGCTGTTGAAGCGGTGGAAGCACAGCGTCAGCAGAACCAGGAACTGACCGAGCGTCTTTCCCTGCTGGAAGAACAGATTCAGAAACTGCATCGCCTGATTGAATTGAAAGATCAGGAGCTGGCCTCACTTCAGGGGCAGCAGATCGAAACTGATGAATCAGTATTGCCGCAAGCTGAATCCACCGAAGACGCGGCCGCAATGACGGATGAGGTGGCGCAGGTTGAAGCTGAAGCCCCTGCGGCCATGGAAGAAGAAATCATCCTCGATGAAGAAGTCATCATGGATGAAGAGGTGGTAATGGATGAAACCGTTACGCCTGACAAGAAGGAAAGCGATTTCCTGACAAACCTGCTGAATAATCCCATTGTGCTGGGTGGTGCGGCCGGTGTTGCCTTGTTGGTTGCCGTACTCTTGTGGCTGTTCGGCCGCAAGCGTCGCATGGCCAGCTCAGAGTTTCAGGAAAGCATTCTTGCTGAACGAACAACTTCGGCACCAGTGGCGCCGGAGCCGGACGCGGCGGCCATTGCCGAGGCATCCGAGGCAGCGGTACAGGCAGAGCCTGAATCTGCGCCGACCGATAAGGCGAGTTCGGGCCCTGAATCCGATTCCTCGCTGTTTACGGATTTTGCCGTTAGCGACATGGGTGCCATGCAGGATGACTCCGAGGCCGACCCGGTCGCGGAAGCCGATGTCTATCTGGCCTACGGCCGTTTCCAGCAGGCCGAGGAACTGGTCAAGGCCGCGATTGATAAGTCCCCGGATCGGCCTGACTTGAAGGTCAAGTTGCTTGAGATCTATCACGCGGCACGCAACCTGGCTTCGTTTGAAGATACTGCCCAGACGTTCGCGGCGGAAGGCGGCACCGAAGATGAAAGCTGGTCGCGCATCGAACAGATGGCGGGCGAACTGAATTCGACGCTCCCGCTGTTTGGTGGCGCTGGCGCTACTTTGGCGGATACTTCTCCGGCTGAGCCTGAGACAGTAGATGATTCTCCCAACCTGGGTGATATGGGTGAAGCCGCACCGGATGAAGACAACAGCCTGGACTTCGATCTGGCCGGATTCGACGAAGAGTCCAAACCTGAAGATACGCTGGACTCCGATCTCACCGAACCTAAAATGGAAACCATCGTGGAGGAACCCAGTCTCGGTGACGACCTCGACGATGGCGAAGGCGTCCTGACACCGTTGGACGAGGTGGCGACCAAGCTGGATCTGGCGCGTGCCTACATGGAAATGGGCGATCCTGACGGTGCTCGCAGTATTCTCAACGAAGTGATGGAAGAAGGTAGCGAGGGCCAGAAGAAGGAAGCCGAGGAACTCATCAGCCAGTTGTAAACGGATTCATCTCAGCTGACGCTGGTATGATACAGCCCCGAGGTCGATGGCCTCGGGGTTTTTGTTTTTATCATTGTTACAATTTCAAAATTGTTATTAGTATCGTCATTCCGGCGAAGGCCGGGGTGACGAATTCGTTGATACCTGTTTGGATGTTTAAATGCGTTTCGCAGCCGGAATCGAATACGACGGAACCGCCTACTGTGGCTGGCAGCGTCAACCGCATGCGCCGAGCGTGCAGGAATGCGTCGAGCAGGCATTCAGTAAAGTCGCTAATCACCCGGTTGAAGTCGTTTGCGCTGGACGCACCGATACTGGCGTGCATGCAACCGCGCAGGTCATTCACTTCGATACGGACGCGCAACGCGACACCCGTAGCTGGACGCTGGGCGCCAATGCGAACCTGCCAAAAGATATAGCTGTTACCTGGGTGCAGCCCGTGGAAGATGATTTTCATGCCCGATTCGGAGCCACCCAGCGCCAGTATCGGTATGTCATCCTGAACCGGGAGACGCGCCCTGCGCTGTTGCGCGACCGGGTATGCTGGAACCACCGGCCGATCGACCTGGCGGCCATGCAGCAGGCCGCCGAGCATCTCAAGGGCGAACATGATTTCAGCGCATTCCGGGCGCTGGCATGCCAGGCCAAAAGCCCGGTGCGTACCGTCGGCAAACTGGATGTGAGTGCCGAGGGCGACTGCATTTATATCGATATCGAGGCCAATGCCTTCCTGCATCACATGGTGCGCAATATCGCGGGCACGCTGATGAAGGTCGGCAGGGGCGAAGCGTCACCTGATTGGGTGGCCGAGGTACTGGCGGCGCGGGATCGTGCCCTGGCCGGGATAACCGCGCCCGCGGGCGGGCTGTATTTTGTCCGGGTGCAATACCCTGTCCAGTACAATCTGCCGGACGTGCCGATTCTGCCTGTTTTCTACTGAAAATGTCCGGGCTTAGGATCAAATTTCAGTTCTAGCTCGTGTACAATAGCCCTTTGAATTTCCGGGGCTGTATTTGTGCGCACACGTGTCAAAATCTGTGGTATCACCCGCACGGAAGATGCGCTTGCAGCAACCGAGGCCGGGGTCGATGCGCTCGGTTTTGTGTTTTATGCCAGGAGCCCGAGGGCCGTGGATGTGGCGACCATGACCGGCATATGTCGCGCCTTGCCACCATTCGTGTCACGGGTGGCGTTGTTCGTGAATCCCGATGTGGCTGAAGTGGAGCAGGTGGTGGCCAGTGGGCAGATCGATCTGTTGCAGTTTCATGGCCAGGAAACACCGGCGTTCTGCGGTCAGTTCAACCTGCCTTACATGAAAGCGCTGGCGATGCATCCGGAAATGAATGTGGCCGAGACCCTGGCGCAGTATGCGGATGCAAGTGGTCTATTGCTCGATGCCTGGCATCCCGCCGTGCCGGGCGGTAGCGGCGAAACGTTCGACTGGGAGCGCATTCCGGCGGAACGTCCACGACCGCTGGTTCTGGCGGGCGGATTAACGCCACGGAACGTCGCGCAGGCGATTAAACAGACGCATCCTTACGCGGTGGATGTGAGCAGCGGCGTCGAAATTTCAAAAGGCATTAAAGACGCGAACCTGATCAGCGCCTTTATGCAAGGAGTAGAGAGTGTCAACACCAAAGCCAATTGATGACAGTATCCGTTTTTCCGAGATGCCGGATGCGCGTGGCCATTTCGGTCCCTATGGTGGCAAGTTTGTCGCCGAGACCCTGATGGAGCCCATCGAGGAACTGCGCAAGGCTTACGAGCAACTCAAAAATGACCCTGCGTTCCAGGCCGAATTCGATCGCGATCTGGCGCATTATGTCGGTCGTCCCTCACCGCTGTATCACGCCGAACGGTTAAGCCGTGAACTGGGTGGGGCGCAGATTTACCTGAAGCGCGAAGACCTGAATCACACCGGCGCGCACAAGATCAACAACACCGTGGGTCAGGCGCTGCTGGCACGGCATATGGGCAAGCAACGCGTCATCGGTGAAACCGGTGCAGGCCAGCACGGCGTGGCGACGGCGACGATCGCGGCGCGGCTGGGGATGGAGTGTGTGATCTACATGGGTGCCGAGGACATCAAGCGTCAGGCGCTGAATGTCTATCGTATGCGCCTGCTCGGCGCCGAAGTGGTGAGTGTGGAATCCGGTTCCAAGACACTCAAAGATGCACTCAATGAAGCCATGCGCGACTGGGTCACTAACGTTGATAATACTTTCTACATTATCGGTACGGTGGCCGGTCCTCATCCTTACCCTGCGATGGTGCGTGATTTCCAGGCGGTTATCGGCCGCGAGGCACGCCAGCAGGTTCAGGATCAGGCGGGTCGTCTCCCGGATGCGCTGGTAGCCTGCGTGGGTGGTGGTTCCAATGCCATTGGCCTGTTCTATCCTTTCCTCGATGATCACGATGTGGCGATCTATGGTGTGGAAGGGGGTGGCGATGGCATCGAGAGTGGCCGGCATGCCGCGCCTCTGTGCGCTGGTACGCCGGGAGTGTTGCACGGCAACCGTACCTATCTGATGGAAGACAAGGATGGTCAGATCATCGAAACGCATTGCATCTCGGCCGGCCTGGATTATCCCGGTGTCGGGCCGGAGCACGCCTGGCTGAAAGATATCGGACGTGCCAACTATGTGTCGGCTACCGATAGCGAAGCGCTGGATGCATTCCACAAGCTGACGCGTGTTGAAGGCATTATCCCGGCACTGGAATCAAGTCATGCGGTCGCGCATGCCATGAAGCTGGCGCCGCGGATGGACAAGGAGCAGATCATTCTGGTCAACCTGTCGGGACGCGGCGATAAAGATATTCACACCGTTGCAGCACATGAAGGGATAAAGGTATGAGTCGTTTTGCAGCCTGTTTTTCGGCGCTTAAGTCCAGCGGTCGCAAGGCGTTGATTCCCTATGTCACGGCAGGCGATTCCAATCCTGCTATGACGGTGCCGCTGATGCATGCCATGGTGGATGCCGGTGCGGACATTATCGAACTGGGCGTGCCGTTCTCGGACCCGATGGCGGATGGCCCCGTTATTCAGGCTGCCTGTGAACGAGCATTGGTGCATCATGTGTCCCTGCACGACGTGCTGGGTATGGTGGCCGAGTTCCGCAAGACCAACGATACAACGCCGGTGGTCCTGATGGGTTATCTCAACCCGATAGAAGTCATGGGTTACACAGCCTTTGCGCAGTCGGCGGCTGAGGCCGGTGTGGACGGCGCGCTGACCGTGGACATGCCACCGGAAGAGGCGGATGAACTGGTGGCTGCACTAAAGGCCAGGGCCATCGATACCATTTTCCTGCTGTCGCCAACCTCCACCCCGGAACGCATCAGGCTCATTGCCTCGCAGGCAAACGGCTTTTTGTACTATGTTTCTTTTAAGGGTGTGACAGGCGCGAATCGTCTGGACGTCAATGCCGTTGCAAAAAGTGTCGATGCCATCCGCGCGGTCACGGATATTCCGGTGGGTGTCGGTTTTGGTATTCGCGATGCATCATCGGCGGCTGCCGTGGCCGCGGTTGCGGATGCCGTGGTGGTTGGTAGCGCGCTGGTGAAGGAAATAGCGGTCGCCGAAAATGTGGATACGGCAATTGCGAGAATCAGCGAGGTTTTATCCGGTATGCGCCAGGCGATGGATGCGCAACCCCAGGCGGCAGTCGGCAATGAATAATAATCAGGAGCAAAGGGCTGCGAAATCAGGCGCAGTTGAGGAAAGAGGTCTATGAGCTGGTTTGAGAAATTGATGCCTTCACGTATACGCACAGAAGGTGGCAACAAGCGCACAGTACCCGAGGGACTATGGGTGAAGTGCAATGCCTGTAGCGCCATGCTGTACCGGGCCGAGCTGGAGCGCAACCTGGATGTCTGCCCGAAATGCGATCATCACATGCGTATTGGCGCGCGTCGTCGCCTGGAAAGCTTTCTGGATCAGAACGAAAGGGAAGAGCTGTTCGCGGACATTCAGCCGGTCGATATCCTGAAATTCAAGGACAGCAAGAAATACAAGGATCGCCTGAGCCAGGCACAGAAAAGCACCAGTGAGTCTGATGCACTGATCGTAATGCGTGGCCAGCTAAAAACCATTCCCCTGGTTGCCTGTGCCTTTGAGTTCAGTTTCATGGGCGGCTCGATGGGATCGGTCGTTGGCGAACGATTCGCGCGTGCCGCGGCGCTGTGCATTGAACACAAGTTACCGCTGGTCTGTTTCTCGGCCAGTGGTGGGGCGCGCATGCAGGAATCGCTGTTTTCCCTGATGCAGATGGCCAAGACCAGCGCGGTATTGAGTCGCATGAAAGCCGCGCGCCTGCCATTCATTTCAGTGCTGACCGATCCTACTATGGGCGGTGTTTCCGCCAGTTTCGCCATGCTGGGCGATATTCATATCGCCGAACCCAACGCGTTGATCGGTTTTGCCGGGCCACGCGTCATTGAGCAAACCGTGCGCGAAACGCTGCCCGAAGGTTTCCAGCGCAGCGAGTTCCTGTTATCGCATGGTGCGATTGATATGATTGTCGACCGGCGTGAAATGCGGGATCGTGTCGCGCGGTTGCTGGCGGTGTTATTGCACAAGGCCGCGGTTTAACGCTGAATCCGTAGGAGCGGTCCTGGCCGCGAACCGGTTACTTTATCGACAATGCATTTCAATACCCTTGAACAATGGCTGTCCTGGCTAGAGCAACTGCATCCCACTGAAATAGATCTCGGACTCGAGCGTATCCGCCAGGTGGCCGACCGGCTGGCGATCCAGCCGGGTAATGCCAAAGTCATCACCGTTGCAGGAACTAATGGCAAGGGTTCAACCCTGGCATTCCTGGAAGCAATTCTGCTGGCAGCCGGATATCGCGTTGCCAGATACACATCACCCCATCTGTATCGCTTCAATGAACGTATCTGTATCAACGGTAAGGCGGTTGACGATGAGGTCATTTGCGATGCCCTGGCCAGTGTCGAGGCACAGCGCCAGAACGTCAGCCTGACCTATTTTGAGTTCACGACACTGGCGGCACTGCAGATCTTTCAGCAGGCCGAGGTGGATATCTGGTTGCTGGAAGTCGGGCTGGGCGGTCGGCTGGATGCGGTTAATATCATCGACCCTGACTGTGCGGTAATTACCTCGATTGGCCTCGATCATATGGACTGGCTGGGAGATACTCGCGAGGCCATTGGCTTCGAGAAGGCCGGGATTCTGCGTGCGGGTATTCCCGCAGTGTTCGGGGGCGAAGATATGCCGGACTCGATCCAGGCGCAGGCCGACCGGCTTGGCGCTATGTTGCTTTGTTCAGGTCGTGATTTTCAGGCCGAAGCGGAGGTGAACGGCTGGTCGCTGAGTTTTACCAATGGTGTGTGGCAGCATTTACCATCCCCTGGCCTGGAAGGCGCGTATCAACTGCGAAACGCCGCCAGTGCCATCCTTGCCCTACGGCAGCTGCCGTCTTTATCCATTGACCGGGCTGCGGTTGAACAGGGCCTTAAAAACGCGCAACTGAACGGGCGCTTTCAACGCGTGCCGGGTGAGATCGAAATCATTTTTGATGTGGCGCATAACCCGGATGGTGTGCAGGTCCTGGCGCGTCAGTTAGACTCGACGCCGGTGACCGGTAAAACCTGGGCGGTGTTCACGGCTTTGAGAGACAAAGACATTCCCGGTATGGTGCAACCACTGTTACCGAAAGTGGCTGGATGGTTTGTGACGGGAAACAGCGCCGCGCGCGGGCAATCCGCCGCGGATATTGCGGCGAAGTGCGAGGGCTGGTCTCCGGCGCTGTATAACGATGCGCCTTCTGCCTGGCAGGCGGCCCGGAAAGCGGCGTGTGCGGGTGACCGTATTATTGTGTATGGCAGTTTTTATCTGGTAGGTGAGCTACTGCGAGAGGTAGAGCATGGATAATGCGATTAAGCAACGCCTCGTTGGCGCGTTGGTGATTGTGGCGCTGGGGGTGATTTTTGTGCCCATGATTCTTGAGGGGCCGCACGATCTTGGAGAGCCGGGCAGCGATATTCCACCTCCGCCCGCGTTTTCCGGTTCCACGGTGACAGAGCCCGTGGTGTTACCGCCGCCAGCTCCGAGCATGCCGGAACAGGCCGTGGTGCCGGAATTAGGTCCGGCAGAACCGGAGGCACCCACGGCACCAGCAGTTGCGGAGGCCGCCCAGGCTGAGCCAGAGTCCTCGCCTGCGCGTCCCGAGGTTAAGTCCGCACCAGAACCGGAGCCGGTGGCTGAAAAGCCGAAGCCGGTCGATCCTGCCTTACAGGGTTTTGTGGTGCAGGTGGCGAGCCTGAGCAATGAGAGCAATGCCTTTGCCCTGCGCGATCGCTTGCGTGGCCAGGGCTTCAGTTGTTTTGTCGAGCGGGTGCAGACGGACAAGGGTGTTTTGTTCAGGGTGCGCATCGGGCCAGAAATCAAGCGAGAAAATGCCGATAAGTTGCGCGAGAAGCTGGAAAAAACCACCGAGTTCAAGGGGCTTGTTCAGAGTTATCCGTGATCTTGTGTGCGTCTGCCTTCCTCTGGCGGGGAACTGGGAAACCGGCCAGGGGAGAAGGTGGATTTGCAGGCTCCCTTATGGACGGTGTTTTGCTAAAATGCCGTTTTAATCAGCGAAGACAGATTCTTTTGCAGCAGGAACCTTCAGTGTGAATTGGGCTGATATCGTTATTCTGGCAATCATTGCCATCTCAGCCCTGATCAGTTTATGGCGCGGCTTTTTCAAAGAGGCTCTGTCGTTGGCAACCTGGGTTGCCGCGATCTGGGTTGCACTGGCGTTTTCCCGGGAATTATCCGCGCTGCTCGTGAACTGGATTGATGTGCCATCGGCGCGCTCGGCCGTCGCGATGGCTATCCTGTTTCTGCTGGTGCTGATAATCGGTGGCATCGTCAACTACCTCATTGGGCAGCTGGTGAAAAAAACCGGCCTGCAGGGCACGGATCGCATGCTGGGCACGGTGTTCGGCGCCGTGCGCGGGGCATTGATTGTGTCCGTGCTGGTGCTGGCCGGCGGTATGACCCTGCTACCGCAGGATCCCTGGTGGCAGGCATCCGAGTTGATGCCGCATTTTGAACAACTGGCGTTGTGGCTGGCGGATTTTCTGCCCTCTGACATCGCTGCCAAAATTCACTATTGAACAACCGGGCGTCCGGATAAGGTGAGCAAGCTATGTGTGGAATAGTGGGCATTGTCTCTCGTGAGACGGTAAATCAGGCGATCTACGATGGCCTGACGGTACTCCAGCATCGCGGTCAGGACGCGGCAGGCATCATGACCTGTGAAGATCACCGCCTGTACCTGCGCAAGGATAACGGGCTGGTGCGCGATGTGTTCCAGACCAAGCACATGCTGCGGCTGCACGGAACCATGGGTATCGGGCATGTGCGTTACCCGACCGCCGGTTGCGAGAGCAGTGCCGAGGCGCAGCCTTTCTATGTGAATTCTCCTTATGGCATCAGCCTGGCGCACAATGGCAATCTCACTAATGCCGAAGACCTGAAGCGCGACCTGTTTCGCGAAGACCTGCGCCACATCAATACCAATTCCGATTCTGAAGTGCTGCTGAATGTGTTTGCCCATGAATTGCAGCGCCAGGGCAAGATGACTTGCGATCACATTGATATTTTCACGGCGGTGGCCAACGTGCATCGCCGTTGCCGTGGCGCCTATGCCGCGGTTGCCATGATTACCGGCTATGGCCTGGTGGCGTTTCGTGATCCCTTCGGCATTCGCCCGGTAGTGTTTGGCGAGCGTGAAGCAGCCGATGGCAGCAAGGAATACATGATTGCCTCGGAAAGCGTTGCGCTGGATGTGCTGGGCTTTAAACTGATTCGCGATGTCGCGCCGGGCGAGGCGGTTGTCATGACAATTGACGGTCAGCTGCATACACGGCAGTGCGCGGAAAACCCCCAGTATTCCACCTGTATCTTCGAGTATGTGTATCTGGCGCGGCCGGACTCCATTATTGATGACGTGCTGGTGTATAAGGCTCGCTTGCGCATGGGTGAACGCCTTGCGGAAAAGATCGAGCGTGAATGGGGCGAGGATCATGGCATTGATGTCGTCATCCCGATTCCCGATACCAGCCGCACGTCCGCCCTGCAGCTGGCCAATTCGCTGGGCGTAAAATTCCGCGAAGGCTTTATGAAGAACCGTTATATCGGCAGAACCTTCATCATGCCCGGGCAGCAACAACGCAAGAAATCGGTACGTCAGAAACTTAATCCGATCGAGCTCGAATTCAAGGATAAGAATGTGCTGCTGGTGGATGATTCCATTGTGCGTGGCACGACTTCCAAACAGATAATCCAGATGGCCAGGGACTCCGGAGCCAAGAAGGTCTATTTCGCTTCCGCCGCTCCCGCGATTCGTTACCAGAACGTGTATGGAATCGATATGCCATCGCGTACCGAACTGGTTGCGCATGACCGCAATGTAGAAGAAATTGCCGCCGAGATCGGTGCGGATAAACTGATCTTCCAGGATCTGGATGACCTGATCAAAACCGTCAATAAACGGAATGCGGATTTGCAGCGCTTCGATACTTCCGTGTTTACCGGCGAATACGTGACCGGCGACGTCAACATGGAATACCTGGACGAACTGCAGAAGAAACGCAGCGATGGCGAGAAAGAGAAACGCCGTGCGGCCGATGACGAGATTATCGAGCTGCACAATACGGCCTGATGGCGTTGGCTTGTCAGCCATAAAAACATCTGCTACTTTCTGGACATGCGCCGATTTGAGCTCAGCTTGCGGGCGCTAAACAAATGCAGCTAAAGCGAGGGCAGAACCTGCTTTCGCAATGGGTCCCGTTTTCGGGGATCCACTGGTAAAGCGGGTTTTTTTTATGCCTCCGCACTAATTTTCGGGAGAAAAACATGAATTATGATGACTACGAATTAGCGAC
This sequence comes from Thiohalobacteraceae bacterium, assembly GCA_041592335.1. GTDB lineage: Bacteria > Pseudomonadota > Gammaproteobacteria > Thiohalobacterales > Thiohalobacteraceae > JBFHQE01. Next base: position 40,933 of record JBFHQE010000012.1, read on the forward strand.
CCTGGCGGTGCGGGCAGGGCAGGTGCGGACGCCGGAAGGCGAGCATTCGGAAGCGATTTTTCCGACCTCGAGTTATGTTTTCGGCAGTGCCGCGGAAGCGGCTGCCCGTTTTGCGGGTGAGCAACCCGGTAATATTTATTCACGCTTCACCAATCCCACGGTCAGAACCTTTGAAGATCGTCTGGCCGCGCTTGAAGGCGGCGAACGGTGCGTGGCAACGGCCTCCGGTATGTCAGCTATTCTTGCGACCTGTCTGGGATTGATGCAGCAGGGCGATCACCTGGTGTCTTCACGCGGAATCTTCGGTAGCACGACCGTGTTGTTCAACAACTACCTGGCGCGTTGTGGGATTGAGACCAGTTATGCCGACCTGTCTGATTTGGCCTCCTGGGAAGCGGCGATCAAGCCCAATACCAAACTGCTATTCCTGGAAAGTCCATCCAATCCATTAACTGAACTCGGCGATATCAGGGCGCTGGCGGCGTTGGCGCATAAGCACGGTTGCCTGCTGGCCGTGGATAATTGCTTCTGCACACCTGCTTTGCAAAGGCCGCTGGATCTGGGCGCGGATATAGTCATTCATTCGGCGACTAAATATCTCGATGGCCAGGGGCGTTGTATTGGTGGCGCGGTCGTGGGCGACAAGGTCAACGTGGGTGAAGGCGTGTATGGTTTTCTGCGTACCTGTGGGCCGACCATGAGTCCGTTTAATGCCTGGGTATTCCTTAAAGGGCTGGAGACATTGAGTCTGCGTATGAAGGCGCATTGTGAAAACGCGGCAACCCTGGCGAACTGGCTGGAACAGCATCCTAATGTGGAGCGCGTGTACTATCCCGGACTGTCCTCCCACCCGCAGCATGAACTGGCAAGGCAACAGCAGAAAGGCTTTGGCGGTATTGTGAGTTTTGAAGTCAAAGGCGGGAAGGAAGCGGCCTGGCGGGTAGTCGATAGCACCAAACTCTTATCGATTACCGCGAACCTCGGTGACACCAAGACCACGATCACACATCCGGCAACCACCACGCATGGTCGCCTGACGGTGGAGCAGCGGGCTGCGGCCGGTATTGCGGATGGTTTGTTGCGCGTGGCGGTCGGGCTGGAGGATATTCGTGATATCCAGGCCGATCTGGCAACCGGCCTGGATAATGGGTAAGCGCGCAGCGCTTTAGTGTTGAGGGCAGGGCGTTATCTTGCCGACCCCCCAGTGTTCAATGTCGTTATAGGAAAACACCTTGTTGGGTTCCAGGTGAACATCCGGTAGCACGCGTTCGATGTTCACGGTGCAGGCACTTTTCTGGGCCTGAGAAATGGTGTCGGAAAGATAACGCGGTAATAACAGTAATTGCCGAATGATGATGTCGCTGGTGTGGCAGGGTTTTTCAAGTTCAACCAGGTAGTAGAAAGCGCCGTTGCCGCCGCGTAATACACCGTTGCCGATAATACGCGCCGGATTGCAGCCTTCAAACGAATAGGGTTCGTAGACTTCGAGGTAATGATGATTGTTAATCATGGTGATTCCTCCACTGCCGGCAGCCTGTTGGTTCCGAGCATGCCCTAGTGTTTGCGACACTGTCAAAAAGATCGTGCTGTTATAGCCATCCCCGGCTTTAGAGTAATTATTGAAAAATTATTTAAATGGCTGCTTTTATTGATAATAGTCAGGCGAGGTATTGGTTGCTGGAGTGCTTCCGCGCTGGGCTGTCCACGGTCGATGGAAAGCATTGTGTAGCCCAGGAAATGCGTAATTTTCAAGCTGACAGAATTCGTCTGATCGCAATCGGTAAAGCGGCCGGGGCGATGGTGGCAGGTGCCTGGCAGGCAGCGGAACAACGCATCGTCGATGCGCTGGTTATCAGTAAGGCGGGGCATCTCGATGTTCTGCCGGATGATCAACGCATCACGGCGATCGAAGCCGGTCATCCATTGCCCGATCAGGCAAGTCTCACCGCCGGTGAACATTTGCTGACTCGATTGCGTTCAGGCAAGCCGGGTGATCGATGGTTGATACTGTTATCCGGTGGCGCGTCCAGCCTGGTTGAGGTATTGCCCGATGGATATACGCTGACGCAATTGCAACGCTTGAATGACTGGTTGTTAGGCAGTGGAATGGATATTTGCCGCATGAACGCTATTCGTCAACGCGTGTCCTGTATTAAAGGGGGTAAGTTAAATGACCTTGTGCAGGGGCAGGCCGAGGTCTGGGCGATTTCCGATGTGCCGGACGACGATCCGGCCGTAATTGGTTCAGGGCTGTTTTATCGTGCCACCGCGCTGGCCGATGATATTGAGCTGCCTGACTGGGTTCGGGACTGGATGAAGGCGACTGCCACGGAAACTTCCGAACAGGTGGTTCATTCCACGCCGCATCGTATTCTTGCCAACCTGGATCGGATGCTGGACGCCATGGCGCGGTTCGCCGCCGAATCGGATATACCGGTAAGGCGCGAGCCAAACCACTTTAGCGGGGATGCGCAACAACTGGGGCACACCATGGCCGAAACTCTTCTCCAGGGGCCGCCGGGACTCACGATCTGGGGAGGGGAGGCCACAGTGCGGTTACCGCAAGTCCATGGACGCGGAGGCCGAAGCCAGCAACTGGCGCTTGCGGCTGCCTGTCGGTTGGCGGGGCATGATGATTGTCTGTTACTGGCGGTTGGTAGTGACGGCACGGACGGACCGACCGATGCAGCGGGTGCGCTGGTAGACGGCGGTACGCTAAGCCGCGCTGCCGCCGAAGGTTTCGATGCCGGAATGGCATTGGCCGGGGCAGACGCTTATCCCTGTCTGGCCGAAAGCGGTGATCTGATTGTGACCGGCCCGACCGGGACGAATGTGACGGATGTGGTACTGGGGCTTAAACTGGGCTGATGAACAGGATGAACCTTATTTCCCTCGCTCAGGCATGTCTGCAGCTGCAATCACCCTCGGAAAAAGTGGCTCGCACGCGCGATGCTTACCGACGTCTGCAGGCGGGTGAGCTGGCAATTGATCCAGCGGTGGCAGGAAAGGCGTTCGACCAGCCCGGCCGTCCCGACAAACCCGTGCTGGTTGAGCCCCGTGATTTACCGCGCCGTTCGCTGAGTACTTCCGAGGGACAGGCCGCCCTGATCCATTCAATTGCACATATTGAATTCAACGCCATTAATCTGGCCTGGGATGCGGTGTGCCGATTCGCCGACATGCCTGAAAACTTTTACCGTGACTGGGCGCGCGTGGCGGATGAAGAGGCGTATCATTTCAGCCTGCTGGCTGAGCGGTTGCGGAATCTAGGGTATCAATACGGTGACTACCCGGCTCATAATGGCTTGTGGGAAGCTGCGCTCGATACCCGGCACGATGTGCTGATACGGATGGCGTTGGTGCCGCGAGTGCTGGAGGCGCGTGGGCTGGATGTGACGCCCGGCATCATGCAGAAGCTGGAGCGTGCTGGCGATCATCGGACGATTGAATTACTCAAGATCATACTGCGTGACGAAATTGGTCATGTTGAGATTGGTACGCGCTGGTTTCGCTATTGTTGCGAGCAGCGCGGGCTAGACCCGGATGCCACCTTTGAGGCGTTGTTGAAGCAGTATATGAAAGGGCGAATCAAGGGTCCGTTTTATTACGAGGCACGAGTGCAGGCGGGTTTCAGTGACAATGAAATGGCAACGCTGGAACACCTGGATGCCGCGGCGGGCGATCGCTAAACCCTATGCGACCCCTCGCTGTGCCGAGGTAACGTTTGGAGGATATGGTGAATAACATTCTACGTGTATTGATTGTGTTCCTGTTTATGCAGCCGGCTGTATTAATGGCCGAGGCGAAAACAGTGACAGCATCGCTGGTGCTTTATACCGAGCAGGAGCCGGGTACGGACAGCTATCCGGTGCGTATTCTGGTTACGGCTGAGTATGTGCGCTTTGACGACGGATACAACGACAGCGATTATGTGTTGTACGAACGCCTGAATCAGCGCCTGAGCAGCGTGGTGCATGAAAACAAAACTCTGACCGTGCTGACAGTGCCGAAACAAGCGACATTACCCAGTGTGGAAAGTCCGGTTATCGATAAACTGATCGAGGATGATCTCCAGGCGCCGAAAATTGAAGAGTTGCCGGTGAAGTTGCTGACCGTTAGCGCCGATGGCAAAGCCTGTATGACAGCGGCGGTAGTACCTGGCCTGTTGCCGGATGTGGTGGAAGCGCTGGCGGAATATCACGCCGTGATTAAAAAGCGCAATATGCAGGGTCTCGCCACCTTGCCAGCCGATCTGCGCACGCCCTGTTATCTGGCCAACCAGGTCTTTGCCTATGGCAGCCAGTATGATTTCGGTTTTCCCGTGCATGAGAATATTCAGAATGGCCGCAAGCGGGTACTGATGGATTACCGGTCTCAGGAAGTGAAGGCGAAGCTGTTCTGGTTACCGAAAGACTATCGCATGTTCCAGATTGACTAGCGTGGTGTCAGGACGCGTAACTTTCCACCCTGTTCATCAACCACCAGGCAGCTGCCCTGTTCATACCAGTCGCCGACCACCATGCGCAGGGCGCTTTTTCCACCGAGGTTGATACGGTGAATGGCGGGACGGTGAGTGTGGCCGTGAATCATCTGTAGTGTGCCATGTTCGCGCAGGCAGTTTTCCACGGCGGCCTGGTTCACATCCATGATGTCATCGGCTTTTTCCTGGTTCGCCTGCTGGCTGGTTTCGCGCAACTGGCGAGCGATGGTTTTACGTTCGTCAAGCGATTTGCCGAGAAAAGCCTTCTGCCAGACCGGATCACGAACCTCCTGGCGGAATGCCTGGTAGGCATGATCGTCAGTGCAGAGTGAGTCGCCGTGCAGTAACACGGTTTTTTTACCGTAGAGTTCGAGGGTATGACCTTCGGGAAGCAGGGTGGCCTTGCAGCGTGAGGCCAGCGTATCGCCCATCAAAAAATCACGATTGCCATGCATCAGGTAGACAGGAATGCCGCGCTGGCTGACTGCTGCTATCGCATCGATAACCGGCACCCAGCAGGGTGCATCGTCGTCATCTCCAATCCAGGCTTCGAACAGATCGCCCAGTATGTAGAGTGCTTCTGTGTCCCTGTCGATCTGTTCAAGGAACTGTATAAAAAGCTGGATGATGGCGGGACGGGAAGGATGTAGATGAAGGTCGGCGATGAAACAGGTGTGTGGCATGAGTGGTAAGGCTGGTTTCAGTGGTTAACTGAAACCAGCGCCAGGTTTATTCCTGTACCGTAACCGATTCGATCACGACATCCTCAAGCGGGACATCCTGGTGGCCGGAGGCATTACCGGTGGCAACTCCTTCAATGGCGCGTACCACATCCATGCCGTCAACAACCTTGCCAAACACACAGTAGCCCCAGCCCTGCGGCGTAGGCGAAGTGAAATTCAGAAAGTCGTTGTCCTTAACATTGATGAAGAACTGGGCTGTCGCTGAGTGCGGGTCCGGGGTGCGGGCCATGGCGATGGTGCCAACGTCGTTGGCCAGTCCGTTATCCGCCTCGTTTTTAACCGGTTCGCGGGTAGTCTTCTGGCTCATGCCGGGTTCAAAACCGCCGCCCTGAATCATGAAGCCCCGGATCACGCGATGGAAAACGGTGCCGTCGTAGAAGCCTGCCTTAGCGTATTCGATAAAGTTGGCAACGGTCTTGGGTGCCTTATCGGCATCTAGTTCCAGCACGATTGTGCCGTGGTTGGTCTGCATTTGAACAGTCACTGTGTCTGCTCCTGTTGTCGGTTCCGCAAAAAGGGTGCGGAAAAAGAAGAAGAGGATAAACCCCAAACTGATTTTGCGTGCCATGAATTACGCTTTCCTTGTCGTTGAAACCGGCGGAAGGGGGATGATAGCGAGTTTAATGAAATTACGAAAGTCGTGATGCTTTTGCCTGTGGCCGCTTTCCGTTAACATGCCACCCGCATGAATACACCTATTATTAAGACGCGATTCGCGCCCAGCCCGACCGGCGAACTCCATTTAGGCAATGTGCGCACGGCCCTGTTCAATGTACTGTTGGCCGGCCAGGCCGGTGGGCGGTTTTTGCTGCGTATCGAAGATACCGACCAGTCGCGCAGTAAACCGGAATACGTCGAGGCGCTGCAGCGGGATTTGCGCTGGCTGGGGCTGGAATGGCAGGAAGGTCCGGGGGTGGGCGGCGATGCTGACAGTTATTTTCAGTCCGAGCGATCAGCTATTTACGAGCATTACTTCGAGCAGCTGACGGCGTCTGGCGAGGCCTATCCCTGCTACTGTTCCGAACAGGAGCTGGCGGTGGCGCGCAAGGTGCAAATGGCGTCCGGGAAGCCGCCCCGTTACCCCGGCACCTGTGCGCATCTGACGGAGGAGCAGCGTGCCAGCCGTGCGGCCGAGGGGCGTGAGCCGACACTGCGGTTTCGAGTCCCGGACGGCGAGGTGGTCGAATTTGACGATCTGGTGCGGGGAAAACAGCAGTATCGAACCGACGACATCGGTGATTTTATTATTCGTCGGCATGACGGCACGGCCGCCTTCTTTTTCTGCAATGCCATTGATGATGCCCTGATGGGGGTGACCCATGTGCTGCGGGGCGAAGATCACCTCACCAATACCCCACGGCAAATAAAACTGCTGCGCGCGCTGGGGCTGCGAGTACCTGCCTATGGCCACATTTCGCTGATCGTTGCCGAAAACGGCGCGCCCTTGTCCAAGCGCCACGGCAGCAAGAGCCTGCGCGAGTTACGGGAAATGGGTTACCTGCCCACGGCCTTGATGAATCACTTGTCGCGTCTTGGCCACACTTACGAAAATGACCCGGGTTTCATGAGCAATGCGCAGCTGGCAGCGGAGTTTCGCGAGACACGGCTGGGCAAGGCCCCGGCGAGGCACGATCCGCAGCAATTATTGCACTGGCAGAAAGAAGCCATTGTGCATGCCGACGATGAATCCCTGTGGCTTTGGCTAACGGGGCGTACCTTTGCCGATGGCGGCTCCATCGAGTCGCTGGTGCCCGAAGATAAACGTATTGCTTTCGTGCAGGCCATACGCGACAACATCGAAATGCCGGTGGACGCCTACATTTGGGCCGGTAACCTGTTTGCCGAGACTGAGCAGTACGATCCGGACGCGCGGCAGGTAATCCGGGAAGCCGGAAAGGATTTTTTTGCTTCAGCGGCAGCGGTTTCAGCCGATCAACACGACAGTTTCAAGACCTACTCGAAGGCGGTGGGCCAGACCGCGGGTGTCAAGGGGAAACAATTGTTCATGCCGCTACGCGCAGCCCTGACCGGCGAACTGCGCGACCCGGAACAGGGTGGAGTATGGAGAAACGGACCGGAGCTGGGTCGGCTTTGGCCGCTTTTGGGGAACGATCATATCGAGCGCCGTATTCGACAGGCATTAGCGTTGTGTGAGGAATAACCGGGGATCAAGATGCTGCAGATTTATAACAGTCAGAGCAAACAGAAAGAAGAATTCAAGCCAATAGAACCGGGCAAAATCCGAATGTACGTGTGCGGGATGACTGTTTATGACCTGTGTCACCTGGGGCATGCGCGGGTCATGGTGGTGTTTGATGTCATCACCCGTTACCTGCGGGCCAGCGGATATGATGTGACCTATGTGCGTAACATTACCGATATTGACGACAAGATCATCAAGCGGGCGGCCGAGAATGGCGAAGACTTCCGGGCGTTGACCGATCGCTTCATCAAGGCCATGCACGAGGATAGTGCCGCCCTGGGTGTGTTGCCGCCGGACCTGGAGCCGCGTGCGACCGATTCCATCGATGCCATCCTGACGATGATCCAGACCCTGGTCGACAAGGGCATGGCCTATGCCGCGGCCAATGGCGATGTCTATTACGATGTCAGCCAGTTCGGGGATTACGGCAAGCTGTCCGGGGAAAAACCGGATGAGCTGCGCGCCGGGGCACGCATCGAGGTGGAAGATGCCAAGGACGATCCACTTGATTTCGTCTTATGGAAAGCGGCCAAGCCGGGCGAGCCAGCCTGGCCTTCGCCCTGGGGTGACGGCCGTCCCGGCTGGCATATCGAGTGTTCCGCCATGTCGACCCAGGCGCTGGGGAACACATTCGATATCCATGGCGGCGGAATGGACCTGAAATTTCCGCATCACGAAAACGAAATTGCCCAATCGGAAGGCGCGACCGGCTGCTGTTTTGTGAATTACTGGATTCACAACGGGTTCGTGCAGATCAATGAAGAAAAGATGTCGAAGTCGCTCAATAACTTCTTCACGGTGCGTGAAGTTCTGAAACAGTACCAGCCGGAAGTGATACGCTTCTTTATCCTCAACAGTCATTATCGCAGCCCGCTCAATTACTCCGATGACAATCTGGACAAGGCGCGCGCCGGTCTGGAGCGGATTTACACTGCGCTGCGCGGTGCACCAGCTGACACGGCCGAGCCGGACCAGGAAATTCTGCGTCGTTTCCGTGACAAGATGGACGATGATTTCAACACACCCGAGGCGGTGGCGCTGCTGTTCGAATTGGCGCGTGATCTGAACCGGGCCAAGGAGAGCGAGCCGACCCAGACGGCAATCCTGGCGGCGACACTGAAAAGCATCGGCTCCGTCCTGGGGCTGGCACAGGAGTCTCCCGAAGCATTCTTGCAGGGTAGCGCCTCGACCGAAGGCGGTATGAGCGAGGCCGATATCGAGCAGCAGATTGCCCTGCGGGCGGCGGCCCGCGCCAACAAGGACTGGGCGGAATCCGACCGGATTCGAGACTACCTGAAGGATCAGGGTGTGCTGATTGAAGATGGCGCCGGTGGTACCAGTTGGCGCCGCGTCTGAAAACCCTGTCCATAGTAGCGAATTTTCAAGTTTTTCAATGTATTGCCGATATTAGGGTTATTAATTTAACCCCTTGATATCCATATTGTTTGTTACCAGTTATGGTTGGTTTCAGTAGAGGCAGAGAACATTGAGCGAGCGGACCTTCAGATTCATCATCGGCGCATTGTTATTGGCCGCGCTGTATTTCGGGATGGATCACCTGATGCGGGCCATTATTGCGGTTCTCGTCTTGGAAGCTATCAGCAACTGGCGTATCCCCCTGCTCATCACTCGCCTGAGAAAGCAGGATACATCCTCGTTTCATGACTCGGCGCATATCCTCCTTACCGACGATCGTGACCATCGGTTCTCATTCGATGCCGAACGAGCCTGGCGGCTGGTGGTGGCCGCGATGCTGGTGCTGACCCTGTATTTCTTCAATGATCTGCTGTGGTTTTTCCCCTGGTTCATGGGCTTTGCCATTCTCGGTGCGGGTATCAGCGGTGTGTGCCCGGTACTCATTTCACTCAAGTTTGCCGGTTTCCGATGATCAGTCAGAAGGACAATCTCGAGCCTTCGCCGGAAGTGCTTAAAAGCCAGTTACCCATCAAAATCACCGGTATTGTTTTCTGGGGTACTTTGCTGGTCGGTCTCATCCTGACGCTGATGCAACTCAAGAATTTTGAGAACGAAATCACCCGTCGACACACGCTCAACACTGAAAATCTCGCCTACGAATTAAGCGTGATGCTGTCCCAGGCTACGAGCGATTCGGTATTGTTAGAGAAAGAAAAAGCCATTACGGACCTGTATCGTGCGTACGGATTTTCCGGGATTGTTATCGATGCCTTTCACAGTCATATAGCTTTCGGCGATACAGGTGAAGGCCATACTTCCATTGAGTTTATGCTAACGGCGCTGGATCAACCGCAATTCAAGGACCAGGTCAAATCGGTTACGGCATACTATTCCGATTTTAAGGGTGAAATCGCGGATAAACGGAAAAACCTGCTGATCAACATGGGGCTGATGTTCTCGGCCTTCGGCTTTGTCCTGCAATGGATTCTGCAACGCGTACTTACGCGGCCTTTTATCAGCATGGTGTTTACAGCGCAGCGTTTTGCCGGCGGGGATCTGGCGGCACGTTTCGATGAGCGGCGCCAGGATGAATTCGGTTACCTGGGAAAATTTTTCAACAAGGCGCTGGATTATCTGCTGGTTCAGCAGGAAGAATTACGCGATGCCCTGACGCGCGTGCGGGAATCCGAAACGGCGCTCTATTCTGAAAAAGAGCGGGTCGAAGTAACGTTGCACTCCATCGGCGATGCGGTGATCACGACCGACGATTCCGGTTGCATTGAATACTTTAATCCCGTTGCCGAGCGACTGACCGGCTATTCGCTGGAGCAGGTGCAGGGCGAACCCTTGCGGGATGTCATGCAGCTGGTGAACGAGAACACTCGCAAGCGGGTCCAAAACCCGATCGACCAGTGTCTGGAAAGTGGCGAGGTGGTCGAGCTTGCCGACCACACTTTGCTGTTGCGTGAAGATGGCGAAGAAGTGGCGATAGCCGACTCGGCTGCACCGATTCGGGACCGTGGCGGTGACGTTATCGGTGCAGTCATGGTGTTTCACGATGTCGGGCATGCGCGTGTGCTGCAGCGCCAACTGTCTTACCAGGCGCAGCATGATGCCCTGACCGGACTGTACAATCGCCGCCAGTTTGAGCTGCGCCTGAATGAAGCGATCGAGGAAGCGCGCGAAAAACACAATCAGCATGCGGTCTGTTATCTCGACCTGGACCAGTTCAAAATCGTTAACGATACCTGTGGGCATATTGCCGGCGATGAGCTATTACAGCAGCTGGCGCATCTGCTGATGACGCGCGTGCGCGATACCGATGTGCTTGCACGCCTGGGGGGTGACGAATTCGGGGTGCTGCTGCGTTATTGCAGTCTGGACCAGGCGCGTGTCATCGCCGAGGAATTACGCCGAACGGTGCGTGATTTCCGCTTCGTTTACGAAGAACACAGTTTCGAGATTGGCGTCAGTATCGGTGTCGTGGAAGTCAATGCCCAGACTCAGAATATGACGGAGATCTACAGCGCGGCAGACGTTGCCTGTTACACCGCGAAAGATGCCGGTCGCAATCGTATCCATATCTACAAGCCGGATGACAGTGAACTCAAGGCGCGCCAGGGTGAAATGCGCTGGGTATCCCGGATCCACAAGGCGCTGGATGAAGACCGTTTCGTTCTTTACTGCCAGCCTATTATCAGTGTCTCCGATGTCAATTTGCCGCATCATTTTGAAATCCTGTTGCGCATTCGCGATTCCGACGGCCAGTTAATTCCGCCCATGGCGTTTATTCCGGCCGCGGAACGTTACAACCTGATGCCGGAAATTGATCGCTGGGTGGTGAGCAGGGTGCTGGAACAGGTGCACAGCCTGCCGGCCGCGTTTAAAAATACAGTTTGGACGATCAATATTTCCGGGCGTTCACTTGGTGACGATGAGTTGCTGGAGTTTTTACTGGAAGCGATCGAAGCATCGCCGCTGTCGGGCGACAAGCTGTGTTTTGAGATTACCGAAACAGCGGCGATTGCCAACCTGCGTCGGGCAACACGCTTTATGAAACGACTTAAAACACTGGGTTGTCGTTTTGCACTGGATGATTTTGGTAGTGGGTTGAGCTCGTTTGCCTACTTGAAAAACCTGCCGGTTGATTATCTAAAAATCGATGGCAGTTTTGTGCGCGACATGGTTTCCGATCCCATCGATCATGCCATGGTGGATGCGATCAACAAGGTGGGGCAGGTGATGAAGCTGGAGACCATTGCCGAATTTGTTGAAACCGATGAAGTGTTGCATGCGCTGCAGGCGCTGGGTGTGAACTACGCGCAGGGTTATGCGATTGCCAAGCCCGAGCCGCTGGAGAACCTGCTGGCGCGCGGCCCGGTGGCTATTGCAGACCAGAAGGTTGGTTAATTGCTAGGCGTGTAACAGTTCCGCTGCCTGCAGGGTGTTTTGCAGCAGGGTGGCGACTGTCATCGGACCTACACCACCCGGCACCGGCGTGATCCAGGCGGCACGTTCCGCAGCCGGTTCAAATTCCACATCGCCTATCAGCTTGCCATCGGCGCCGCGATTGATACCAACATCAATGACCGTCGCGCCGGTTTTCACCCATTCGCCTTTGACCAGCCCCGGTTTGCCGGCGGCAACGACCAGGATATCGGCCCGGCCAACGTGGCCTGCCAAGTCTTTGGTAAAGCGGTGGCAGGTAGTGACGGTCGAGCCGGCCAGCAGTAACTCCAGTCCCATAGGGCGGCCAACATGATTCGAGGCGCCTACCACGACAGCTTCACGGCCATAGAATTCTTCGTTAACCGAGCGTAGCAGGGTGATTACGCCATAAGGGGTGCAGGGGCGCAGTACCGGCATGCGGGTGGCCAGTCGGCCGAGATTGTAAGGATGGAAACCATCGACATCCTTATCCGGGCGGATGCGTTCCACGACGCTGGTGGTGTCGATGTGTTCCGGCAGCGGTAGCTGTACCAGGATGCCATCGATGGCCGGATCTTCGTTCAGGGAATCGATCAGTGCCAGCAACGCCTGTTCGGTTGTGTCGTCGGGCAGGTCATGGGAGCGGGAGATGACGCCTGCTTCTTCACAGGCCTTGCGCTTGTTACGGACATACACCTGAGAGGCGGGATCTTCGCCCACCAGAATGACGGCCAGTCCCGGAGCCCTGAGGCCTTGCTGAAGACGCGTTTCAATTCGGGTTTTGATTTCGCCGCGCAACGCGGATGCGACAGCCTTGCCGTCGATGATTTTTGCAGCCATGAGCTTGTTTGTCCTGGATATTCGTAGGCCCTGAAACAGGCCGGGGATTCTCGCATGGCGAAACACCGGGCGACAAGCGCGAGAAAAAAATGAGTGGAAAGGTTTATTGACGCCATGCGGGTCAAAACGTATTATTGCCGCCCTTCGGGGTATAGCGCAGTCTGGTAGCGCGCCTGCTTTGGGAGCAGGATGTCGGGAGTTCGAATCTCTCTACCCCGACCACTATATATGTGTGTGGTAGGATTCACGACCATGCGCCCGTAGCTCAGCTGGATAGAGCAACGGCCTTCTAAGCCGTAGGTCGCAGGTTCGAATCCTGCCGGGCGCGCCATGTAACAAAGTTATGGTGGCTGTAGCTCAGTTGGTAGAGCCCCGGATTGTGATTCCGGTCGTCGTGGGTTCGAGTCCCATCAGCCACCCCATTTTGGGCCGTTAGCTCAGTTGGTAGAGCAGGAGACTCTTAATCTCTTGGTCGAGTGTTCGAGTCACTCACGGCCCACCAATCTCAAAAGGCGCTCATTTTCGAGCGCCTTTTTTGTTTTTCCCCCTGACTGATCAATTTTCGTTCTAAACCCGCGTTTCAGAGGGTTACGTCAGCTTCACTGCTCGCGCTATAATGATCCGATTGGCGAGAGTGGCGGAATTGGTAGACGCGCTGGATTTAGGTTCCAGTGGGGTATCCCGTGAGAGTTCGAGTCTCTCCTTTCGCACCAGATTCAATAAGTTATCCATTTTGGGGTTTTCTAGATTCACAACCGAGGCGCCCTTGCCGGGCAAGTGGCGCGGACTTTAGAGGTATCACAGCAATGCAAGTTTCCGTAGAAACAACCAATGGTCTGGAGCGTCGCATGACGGTTCAGTTGCCGGCAGATAAAGTGGACCAGGCGATTTCTAGCCGCCTGCAGTCGCTGGCTGGCTCCATCCGCATGGACGGCTTCCGTCCCGGCAAGGTACCTCTGAAAGTGGTCAAGCAACGTTATGGTGACCAGGTGACGCTGGAAGTGGCGAATGACCTGATTAACAGCAGTTTTCAGGAAGCACTGACCCAGGAAAACCTGACGCCTGCCGGTACTCCGCAGTTTGAACCCAAGCCAATCGAGCAGGGACAGGGCATGGAGTACACCGCCACTTTTGAGGTTATGCCGGAGTTTGAACCCGCTGACCTTGGCGGTGCCGAAATCGAAAAGCCCAATGGCAGTATTCAGGATGCCGATGTGGACGCCATGCTGGAAAAACTGCGTCAGCAGCGCGCCACCTGGGAAGCCGTTGAGCGCGGTGCCCAGAAGGGTGACCAGGTAACCATCGACTTTACTGGCACGATCGACGGCGAAGCATTTCAGGGTGGTAGTGGCGAGGATATGCCAATTGAGATTGGTTCCGGCCGCATGATAGCGGGGTTTGAAGACGGTCTGATCGGTGCGGCTGCCGGTAGCGACGTCTACCTCGATCTGACCTTCCCGGCGGATTATCACAAGGAAGACTTGGCCGGAAAATCGGTACAGTTCCAGGTCAAGGTGAAAGCCGTTGCGCAGTCCAAACTGCCTGAAATCGACGAAGCCTTCGTTAAGTCCATGGGCGTTGAGGATGGCACCATCGACTCCCTCAGGGCCGAAGTCACCAAGAACATGGAGCGCGAGCTGAATAATTCGCTGAAAGCGATCCTGAAACAGCGTGCTTTTGACCTGCTGGTGGAAAAAAATGCCGTGGACGTGCCTTCTTCCATGGTCGACGAAGAGTCGGATCGGCTGGCCAACGAAATGTACCAGTCAATGGGTGGAAATAGTCAAGGACTCAAGCTTCCGCGCGATATCTTTAAGGAGAAGGCGGAGCGTCGGGTTGTGCTGGGTCTGATTATCGGCGAAATCATGCGCCGCAATAACCTGCAACTCGATCCGCAAAAATTCTCGGAAACCATCGACAGCATTGCACAGAGCTATGAAAACCCTGACGAGGTGAAGCAGTATTACATGCAGAACCGTGAGGCCATGGCCAGTATCCAGAGTCTGGTGATGGAGGAGCAGGTGGTTGCCTGGATTATCGAACAGGCCAATGTGGTGGAAAAAGACTATAGTTTTGATGAAATCATCGAGCTGCGTCAGGCGGCCAACGGTTAAAGGATAACGCAGAATATGACTGGTTACAGAAACAACGGTGGTGCGCTGGAAACGCAAGCTTTGAACCTGGTTCCCATGGTGGTTGAACAGACCGCGCGCGGGGAACGAGCCTACGACATCTATTCACGCCTGCTGAAAGAGCGAGTGGTGTTCTGCGTCGGTCCAGTAGAGGATTACATGGCGAATGTCATCGTGGCGCAGCTGTTGTTCCTGGAATCGGAAAATCCTGACAAGGATATTCATCTTTATATCAACTCACCGGGCGGCTCCGTTACCTCGGGGATGGCGATCTACGACACCATGCAATTCATCAAGCCGCACGTCAGCACTATGTGTATCGGTCAGGCGGCGTCCATGGGCGCCGTGCTGCTGGCCGGGGGTGAGAAGGGCAAGCGCTTCTGTCTGCCGCACTCCCGCGTCATGATCCACCAGCCACTGGGTGGCTTCCAGGGTCAGGCGACCGACATTGATATTCATGCGCGCGAAATTCTGCTGGTTCGCGAACGCCTGAACCAGATTCTGGCGGATCATACCGGGCAGCCGCTGGAACAGATTGCCAAAGACACTGATCGCGACAATTTTATGTCTGCCGAGCAGGCGAAAAGCTATGGATTGATCGATACGGTGCTGGATCAGCGTCAAAAACCCGAATAAAGCATCGCTAAGTGGTTGTATTTCCGTACGCTGGCACTGGTATTGCTTGTTAATTGTATGGAACCGTAGTTGAATTGGGATTGTGTTTAAGGTGTCTCCCCCGGACACATGAGGGTAGTTGAATTATGAGCAATGATCGAAACGGCAAGAGCGATGACGGAAAACTGCTTTACTGCTCCTTCTGCGGAAAAAGCCAGCACGAAGTACGTAAACTGATCGCTGGGCCGTCCGTATTCATCTGCGATGAATGTGTCGAACTCTGTAACGACATCATTCGTGAAGAAATGCAGGAAAAGACCGGTGCCAGTGGTGCCAAGCTGCCCAAGCCGCGGGAAATCAACGAGGTTCTCGACGAATACGTTATCGGTCAGGACAGTGCCAAGAAGGTGCTTTCCGTGGCTGTCTACAACCACTACAAGCGTCTTGAAGCACGTCAGCGCAAGGAAGAGGTTGAACTTTCCAAGAGTAACATCCTGCTGATCGGTCCAACCGGTTCCGGCAAGACCTTGCTGGCCGAAACCTTGGCCAGATTACTGAACGTGCCTTTCACCATTGCCGATGCCACGACGCTGACCGAGGCCGGTTATGTGGGTGAAGACGTCGAAAATATCATTCAGAAGCTGCTGCAGAAATGTGATTACGACGTTGAAAAAGCACAGACCGGTATCGTCTACATCGACGAAATCGACAAGATATCCCGCAAGGCGGACAACCCGTCTATTACGCGTGACGTGTCCGGTGAAGGCGTGCAGCAGGCACTGTTGAAATTGATCGAGGGCACTGTCGCTTCCGTTCCCCCGCAGGGCGGTCGCAAGCATCCCCAGCAGGAGTTCCTGCAGGTTGATACTGGCAACATTCTGTTTATCTGTGGCGGCGCATTTGCCGGCCTGGAAAAAATCATCCGTAACCGTTCCGAAAAGGGCGGCATTGGTTTCTCCGCGGTGGTGAAGAGCAAGGAAGAAACCAAGAGCGTTGGCGAGATACTTTATGAAGTCGAGCCGGAGGATTTAATCGCTTACGGGTTGATTCCGGAATTTGTCGGTCGACTGCCGGTTGTTGCGACCCTGGCTGAGCTGGATGAAGATGCATTGATTCGGATTCTGACCGAGCCGAAAAATGCCATTACCAAGCAATACGGCAAGCTCTTCGACATGGAAGGCTGCGAACTGGAATTCCGTGAAGATGCGTTGCGGGCGGTTGCGCGCAAGGCGATGGAACGTAAAACCGGCGCACGCGGCTTGCGTACCATTCTGGAGCATGTGTTGCTGGATACGATGTACGAGCTGCCATCCATGGAAAATGTCAGCAAGGTTGTAATCGATGAATCTGTTATTACCGGTGAATCAAAACCTTATATTGTCTACGACTCAACGGAACAACTCGCGGCATCCGATTAAGACACTTCTCATGGCCCGAACTTTTCGGGCCATTTCACTTTTAAAACCCCTGCAATTTCTGGCGCGGTATTTGCGTCATCTTTCAATTAGAATCATTGAAACGATTCCTTGGCGCCCACATATCCTGTCTGTCGACTAGAGTTGGTAACAGGATTACCCCCTGAGTGAGGTCAGTCTGAAATGAAACAGGATAACGATATGAACGAAACCGAATACGCAGCGATTCCCGTTTTGCCCCTGCGCGATGTGGTGGTCTACCCGCACATGGTAATCCCCTTGTTCGTGGGCCGTGAAAAATCCATTCGCGCGCTGGATATCGCAATGCAGGCTGACAAGAAAATACTGCTGGTCGCCCAGAAAAGCGCCGATGTCGACGACCCCGGCGTGGATGATATTCATGAGATAGGCACTCTATCCAGCATCCTGCAGTTGCTGAAACTGCCCGATGGGACCGTCAAGGTATTGGTGGAAGGCGCCGAGCGTGTCCGCATCAAGCAATTCGTCGATCTGGACGAACATTTTTCGGCCGATGTTGAAAAAATTGAGCGTGCCTCGGCAGAGGAAGAGCGCGAGCTGGAAGTGCTGATGCGTTCCCTGATGAGCCTGTTCGATCAGTATGTGAAACTCAACAAGAAGGTGCCGCCGGAAATCCTGACATCACTGTCGGGTATTGACGATCCCAGCCGCCTGGCGGATACCATCGCCGCGCACATGTCACTCAAGCTGGAAGAGAAACAGCATATCCTGGAAATCGATTCCATTCGTGGACGTCTCGAACACCTGATGGGCCTGATTGAAGGCGAGATCGACATTCTCCAGATCGAAAAGCGTATCCGTGGCCGCGTCAAGCAGCAGATGGAAAAAAGCCAGCGTGAGTATTATCTGAACGAACAGATGAAAGCGATCCAGAAGGAACTGGGTGAGCTTGAAGATGCGCCGAATGAAGTCGAGGAGCTGCAACAAAAAATCGACAAGGCCGGTATGAGCAAGGAAGCGCAGGAAAAGGCGCAGACCGAACTGAACAAGCTGAAGATGATGTCGCCCATGTCGGCAGAAGCCACCGTGGTGCGTAACTATATCGACTGGCTGGTCAGCGTGCCCTGGAAAAAGCGCACCAAGATTCGTCATGACCTGGCACTGGCCGAGCAGGTGCTGGAAGAAGACCACTACGGTCTGGAAAAAGTTAAGGAACGTATCCTGGAATACCTGGCGGTGCAGCAGCGCGTGCGCAAGCTGAAAGGGCCGATTCTGTGCCTGGTTGGACCGCCCGGCGTTGGTAAGACGTCGCTTGGTCGTTCTATCGCGCGTGCCACCAACCGCAAGTTTGTCCGTATGGCGTTGGGCGGTGTCCGAGACGAAGCCGAGATACGCGGTCACCGTCGTACTTACATAGGTTCACTGCCGGGCAAGATTGTGCAGAACCTGAGTAAGGTTGGTGTGCGTAATCCGCTGTACCTGCTGGATGAGATCGACAAGATGGCGATGGATTTCCGGGGCGATCCAAGTTCGGCGCTGCTGGAGGTGCTCGATCCGGAGCAGAACCACACCTTCGCCGATCACTATCTGGAAGTGGATTTCGACCTGTCCGACGTCATGTTCGTGGCGACGTCCAACTCCTTTAATATTCCGGCACCGTTGCTGGATCGTATGGAAGTAATCCGCATTCCCGGTTATACCGAGGATGAAAAGATCAACATTGCGAAGCGTTACCTGTTGCCCAAACAGATCAAGGCTAACGGTCTGAAAGAAGGCGAACTGGATGTTTCGGAGGAAACCCTGCGCGATGTTGTGCGTTTCTATACCCGTGAAGCAGGCGTGCGTAACCTGGAACGTGAAGTGGCCAAGATCTGCCGCAAGGTAGTGAAGCAACTGGTATTGAAAGAATCCGATGTTGAGAAAATCGAAGTTACGCCGGAAAACTTGGACGACTACCTGGGTGTGAAACGCTTCCGCTACGGTCTTGCCGAAGAGAACGACCAGGTCGGCCAGGTAACAGGTCTGGCCTGGACAGAGGTTGGCGGTGAACTGCTAACGATAGAAGCCGCTATTGTGCCGGGTAAGGGCCGCTGGACACATACCGGGCAACTGGGCGACGTTATGAAGGAATCCATTCAGGCCGCGACCACGGTTGTTCGCAGTCGTGCCGAATTGCTGGATATCGATCCGGATTTCTACCAGAACTACGACATCCATGTTCACGTACCTGAAGGGGCGACACCCAAGGATGGGCCTTCCGCCGGTATCGGTATGTGTACCGCACTCGTATCTGCTTTGACTAATATACCGGTTAAAGCGAATGTCGCCATGACGGGTGAAATCACCTTGCGTGGCGAGGTGTTGCCGATCGGAGGTTTGAAGGAGAAGCTGCTGGCGGCTCACCGTGGCGGTATCGAAGTGGTGCTTATTCCGGATGAAAATCGCAAGGATCTGGCTGATATTCCGGATAATGTTAAAGAAAAACTGGATATCCGTCCGGTCAAGTGGATTGACCAGGTGCTGGAAGTGGCGCTGACGCATATGCCAACTCCGCGTGTCAAGGAAGCGGGCGAGAAACCAGCGGAAGCGGAAAGCTCCAGTAAAAAGAAATCAGCGAAGGGTAAAGGTAAGTCCAGCGTAACTGCACATTAACAAGTTTCGCTAAGCTGTTATTTCTAGAAAATGCGCAACCTTTGTTGCGCATTTTTTTTGTTTTCCTGTTGACACTGCTATAGGGCGTGGGTAAAGTCCTCCCCCTGTTTTGTGATAGCTTTACTTCGCTATACAAAAAAAGCATGTATTTTTCTTTTCCATTTTTACGAGGGGTTGCCTTTTATGAACAAGACTGAATTGGTTGATGCCATTGCAGAGTCCGCTGACCTGAGCAAAGCTGATGCGAGTCGTGCAGTTGATGCATTCATCAATACAGTGACGAACACTCTCAAGAATGGCGATCCTGTAACGGTTGTTGGCTTCGGTACTTTCGAAGTGCGTGACCGTGCAGCCCGCACTGGCCGTAATCCCCAGACCGGTGCAACCATCGAAATCAAAGCTTCACGCGCACCTGCATTTAAAGCTGGCAAAGCCCTAAAGGATGCAGTAAACTAGCGCGCCTCTTCAGGGTGCTTAGCTCAGCTGGTAGAGCATCGCCCTTACAAGGCGAGGGTCGGGGGTTCGATCCCCTCAGCACCCACCAGTTCGCGCGGAGCGGTAGTTCAGTTGGTTAGAATACCGGCCTGTCACGCCGGGGGTCGCGGGTTCGAGCCCCGTCCGCTCCGCCACTATTATTAAGGCGTCCTTCTTGAAGGACGCCTTTTTAGTTTGTAAAGTCGGTTTTCCTGAACCGTATAACGATAAACCATCCACCTGAGAAGATTTAGGGAATTTCTATGCTGCAGGCAATTCGGGATAAAACCACCGGTATCATCGCTTGGCTGATCATTGGCTTGCTGGTGGTCGTGTTTTCACTCTGGGGTATTGAGTCGTACCTGCGTAACGAAACCACCATCTATGCGGCAAAAGTGAACGACGTCGAAATATCCGTGCAGGATTTCCGCTTCGGGCTGCGTCAGCAGGCCAACCGCCTGCAAATGATGTACGGCTCGCAGTTTGATCGTTCCATGATCAATTCCGCTGAATTCAAGGAAGGCGTCCTGAACGGCCTGGTTGAGCAGGAAGTGCTGGTGCAGGCCGCAGGCGAAGCCGGCATGGTGATCAGCGATGGTTTCCTGCGGGCGCAAATTCACGGGATGAAAGAGTTCCAGAACGAGCAGGGCGAATTCGATCCGGAAAAATACCAGCGATTACTGGATAGCCAAGGAATTCCGGCCACCCTGTTTGAACGCGAAATGCGTCGTCAGTTACTGGTCAGCCAGTTGGCCAGTTCGGTTTCCGGGACAGCCATCGTAACCGACCCGACCATTGACCAGGGATTGAGATTGCAGGGCCAGACGCGTGACGTGCAGTATGTCTCGCTGGCGGTTGCGCCACGGATAGCTTCGATCCCGGTTACGGAGGAAGAGATAGGCGCTTTCTACGAAGAAAATAAATCCCGCTTCGTTGAACCTGAACAGATTCAGCTGGCCTACCTGGATCTGAATCTGGATGACATTGCGACCTCCGTCGAGGTGACTGATGATGAAGTGCGCGCCTTGTATGAGCAACAGAAGGCCAGCCTGGTTTCCGATGAACAGCGCCGGGCACGCCACATCCTGATCAAGCTGGACGCGGATGCCGATGAATCGACGCAACTGGCCGCGGAAGCCAAGGCCAGGCAACTGATTGATCAACTCAAATCCGGGGCAGATTTTGTCGAGCTGGCGAAACAGGAGTCGGATGACCCGGGTTCCGCCAGTCAGGGCGGGGATCTGGGCTTTTTCGGCCGGGGTGTTATGGTTCCGGAGTTTGAAGAAGCCGTGTTTGCCATGGGTGAAAACGAGATCACCGATGAGCCGGTGCGCTCCAGCTTCGGTCTGCACGTTATTCAGGTGACTGGCATTCAGGCCGGTGAAATTCCGGCGTTTGACGAAGTGAAGGATAAGCTGAAAAAACAGGCGCAGCGTACGGCAGCAGAAGACCAGTTTTATGAACTGTCCGAATTGTTGGGCACGCACAGTTTCGAGTCACCGGATACCCTGTCGGTAGCGGCGGAGCAAACCGGGCTGGAAATCAAAACCTCGGACTGGTTCCCCAAGACCGGTGGCAGCGGCATTGCGGCTTACCCCAATGTCACGGCGGCGGCCTTCAGCGAAGATGTGCTGGATGAACGCAACAACAGCCAGATGCTGGAACTGTCCCCGACGCGGGTAGTGGTGGTGCGGGTGAAGGAACACAAGGCGGCAGAGCAAATTGCACTGGATAATGTTCGTGAACCGATTCGCAGCCAGTTACAGCGCGATAAGGCGGCCGAGACAGTCAAGCTGGAAGGTGAGGCCATGCTGGCCGAGCTCGAATCCGGCAAGGATCTGGCGACACTGGCAGCGGCTAAGGAACTGGAGGTCAAAACCGTTGATAGCCTGACCCGCAGCGATGCCAAGGAAGACCGAATGCTGGTGGCGGAAGCTTTCCGTGCGCCACGCCGTAATGATAACCAGCCAAGCGTCACCGGCTTCACCCTGCGCAATGGAGATTACATTGTGATGGCTGTGTCCGGTATCGAGGATGGCGTGGTGGATGGGTTTAACGAGGCAGACAAAATGGCATTTCGCCGCAACATGACCCAATTGCTGGGTCGAGCCGAGATGCAGGCGCTGCTGGCCAGCCTGAAGGCCAGGGCAGAGATCGATCTCAATCTTGAGGCGGTGTTGTAACTTCACCTGACAGGGGGCACCTGATTTGAAACTGCACTGGCAGATCCTGGTCGCACTGGCGCTTGCAGTGATTGCAGGCACGGTAACCGGTCAGGATGCCAGTCTGTTCGGCGTCACCTTCTACCAGATCTACGAATTCTTCGGTGCCCTGTTTATGAATGCACTGAAGATGATCATAGTTCCACTCATCATCTCTTCCATTATTACCGGTATCGCGGGCGTCGGCAGCGGTAGCGCCGTGGGGCGTCTCGGGGGCAAGACACTCGTTTATTACGCGAGCACCAGCCTGCTGGCGATCCTGGTAGGCCTGTTCATGGTAAACCTGTTCCAGCCGGGCATAGTGGATGGTCAGCCTGCCAGGGATATGATCGGTCTCAGCGCGGATACAGAGTCCGTTACGGCAAAAGTGGAAGGCAGGGGCGCGGGCGACGTGGTCGAGATTTTCCTGCGTATGATTCCGCCAAATGTGGTCTCTGCCGCAGCCAACGGGCAGATGCTGGGACTGATTTTCTTCAGTCTGCTCTATGGTTATTTCATGTCGCGCATCGCCGATGAATATGCCGAGCCACAGTTTAATTTCTGGCAGGGTGTGTTCGAGATCATGATGCGTATAACCGACCTGGTGATGCGATTCGCGCCGATCGGGGTGTTCGCCCTGGTCGCCAAGGTGGTGGCAACCACCGGGCTGGAAGCCTTCAAACCGCTACTGGTGTTCTTCCTGACCACGCTTGCTGCGTTGGCGTTCCATTTTCTGATCACCATGCCTTTGATCCTGTCGCTGGTTGCACGCGTGAACCCCCTGCGACATTACCAGGCCATGGTGCCGGCATTATTGACTTCCTTTTCCACAGCTTCATCCTCGGCAACCTTGCCGATCACCATGGAATGCGTGGAGAAGAATGCCGGGGTTTCGAATCGCACCACCAGCTTTGTGTTGCCGCTCGGTGCGACCGTGAACATGGACGGTACGGCCTTGTATGAATGCGTCGCGGCAATGTTTATCGCGCAGGCTTACGGGATTGAGCTGGGCTTCGCTACACAGTTCACGATTGTATTGATCGCCTTGTTAACTTCGATTGGCGTGGCCGGTATTCCGGCCGCGAGCCTGGTGGCGATCACCATTATTCTGGCGAGCATTGGGCTGCCTGCCGAGGCAATTGGCCTGATCCTGGCGGTGGATCGCATCCTTGATATGTGCCGCACCAGCGTGAATGTATTCAGCGATTCCTGTGGCGCGGTGGTGATTGGCAAGCTGGAAGGCGAGGAAGGGATTCTTAAAGAATCTAAATCTTAAAAACATTTCGTCACCCCGGCGAAGGCCGGAATGACGAAACTCATCAACATAGCTGACAATCAATCAATATCCGGCGAACCACCACACATGTTATAGCCGGCATCCACATAAGTGATTTCGCCGGTAATCCCGGAAGCCAGGTCCGAACAGAGAAACGCGGCCACGTTGCCGACTTCTTCAATCGTTACATTCTTGCGCAACGGCGCATTCTGTTCCGCATAGCTCAACAGTTTACGGAAATTGCTGATACCGGAAGCGGCCAGAGTACGAATGGGCCCGGCGGAGATGGCATTCACTCGGGTACCTTCCGGCCCGAGACTGTACGCCATGTAACGTACATTGGCTTCCAGGCTGGCCTTGGCAACCCCCATCACGTTATAAGAAGGCAAAGCGCGTACTGCGCCGAGATAACTCAGGGTCAACAGCGCGCCATTACGGCCTTTCATCATGTCTTCGCCGGCCTTGGCCAGCGCGGTAAAGCTGTAGGAACTGATGTCATGCGCCATGGCAAAGTTCTCGCGCGTGACGCCTTCCATGTAACTGCCTTTGAGGGCTTCCTGCGGCGCGAAGGCAACCGAGTGGACGATAATGTCCAGGCCATCCCAGTGCTGCTTCAGTCCGTCGAACACGGCCTGAATTTCCGCGTCGCTGCTGACGTCGCAGGGCAGGGTAATTTCCGAGCCCAGTTCAGCGGCGAATTTGGTGACGCGATCCTTGAGCTTGTCGTTCTGATAGGTGAAGGCCAGTTCAGCCCCTTCACGATGCATGGCCTGTGCGATACCCCAGGCAATTGAGCGATTACTGGCAAGACCTACAATGAGGGCGCGTTTACCGGCGAGAAATCCCATAATGTTGTCCTTTGACTCTGTTGAGCCATGCCGCAGCATGGCATCCTGTCGAAACCGGGTAAGGTACCGGAAAAGGCCGGAAACGTGAAGGGGAAGTGTCAGAAACTATAGGCTTTTGAGGAGCATATCCCTATAATCAAACGCCATGAACCTGATCCGGCGCCGGGCGGCGACAACTGGAAAAACAACAACTCTGATCGGCCTGATCCTTTCCTGGCTGCTACTGACCGGGTGTTCCGAACAACCCTGGAACAGCCCCTATCCCGCGACCGAGCAACAGCAAAATATTCTTTACCAGTCGTTTGAAGAACGGCCCAAGCACCTTGATCCGGCCCGATCATATAGCTCGGTGGAATGGACCTTTATCGAACAGATCTACGAAGCACCGCTGCAATATCATTTTCTGAAACGGCCCTACGAACTGATTTCGCGTACTGCAACGTCGGTGCCGGTACCCCAATACATCGATGCCGAGGGGAATCCACTGCCGCATGAGGTAGACCCTTCAAAGGTCGCGTTCAGTTTGTACGATATCCATCTTCAGCCGGGGATTCTTTATCAGCCGCATCCCGCATTCGCCAAAAATCCGCAAGGCGAGTTTCTTTACCATGAACTAAGCGATGCCGAGCTGGAGGAAATTGAGGCTTTGGACGACTTTAAGGTCACGGACTCTCGACCGTTGTCGGCAAGCGATTATGTTTACCAGATAAAGCGCCTGGCGCACCCGAGTATTCATTCGCCCATCTTTGGCTTGATGAGTGAATACATTGTCGGGCTCGATGATTTAGGCAAAAGACTGCATGAAGCGCAGGAACAAATCAGGACAGGGGATAACCCGGATGCGTTTCTCGATCTGCGGGAATTTGAACTCGAGGGTGTGGAAGTAGTATCCGACACCCATTACCGGGTGAAGATCAAGGGTGTTTATCCGCAGTTTCAATACTGGCTTGCGATGCCGTTTTTCGCCGCGGTTCCCTGGGAAGCAGACCGGTTTTACGCTCAGCCGGGGCTGGTGGAGAAAAACATTGTGATGAACTGGTATCCCGTGGGTACCGGTCCTTACATGCTCACGGTGAATAACCCGAACAAGGAAATGATCCTGGAAAAAAATCCCAACTTCCGGGGCGAAACTTATCCGGAGGAGGGCGAGGCAGGGGATAAGGCGGCCGGTTATCTGCAAGATGCCGGTAAAACCATGCCTTTCATCGACCGTGTGGTATTCAAACTGGAAAAGGAAACCATTCCCTACTGGAACAAATTTTTGCAGGGCTATTACGACACTTCCGGGATTGCCTCGGATTCTTTTGATCAGGCTATCCAGGTGGGTAGCGGGGGCGAGGTTCAGTTAACTGAACAGATGCAGGAGAAAGGTATCCAGTTACTGACGGCGGTGGCGCCATCCGTGTTTTACATGGGATTTAATATGCTGGATCCCGTGGTCGGTGGCGACGCTGAGCAGGCGCGACTGTTGCGCCGCGCCATTGCTATCGCCGTGGATTACGAGGAATACATTTCCATTTTCCTGAATGGCCGTGGCCTGGCGGCACAGAGTCCCCTGCCGCCGGGGATTTTCGGTTACCGCGAAGGCGAGTCAGGTATCAATCCGTATGTCTATGACTGGGTCGATGGCAAGCCGCATCGTAAGTCTATTGAAGAAGCGAAGGCCTTGCTTGAGCAGGCCGGTTACCCGAGTGGTCGCGATGCGGCGACGGGCAAACCACTGGTGTTGAATTTCGATACCACCGGCGCCGGGCCGGACAGCAAGGCACAACGCGACTGGCTGGTGAAACAGTTCAAGAAACTGGATATTCAACTGGTGATCCGGGCGACAGATTACAACCGTTTTCAGGAGAAAATGCTGAATGGCACTGCACAGCTGTTCCAGTGGGGCTGGAACGCGGATTATCCTGATCCGGAAAATTTCATGTTTTTGCTGTACGGTCCCAATGGCAAGGTGAATTATCGCGGTGAAAATGCGGCCAATTACCATAGCCCGGAATTCGACGCCCTGTTCGAGCGTATGAAAAATATGGATAACGGGCCAGATCGTCAGCTGCTTATCGACAACATGATTGAATTGCTGCGCAAGGACAGTCCCTGGCTGTTTGGTTTCAATCCCAAGGCGTTCAGTCTGCATCACAGCTGGTACAAGAATGCCAAACCGAACCTGATGTCGCGCAACACCCTCAAATACAAACGTATCGAACCGGTCGAGCGCAACGAAAAGCGTAATCTGTGGAACCAGCCGGTGATCTGGCCGATCGTTGCCTTTGTGATGTTGCTGATTGCACTGGTCTGGCCGGCGGTGGCCGGTTATCGACGCCATGAACGCGCCAGCGCGCATGGAGGGAAAAGCTGATGTGGGCTTATATCATCCGGCGCATTCTGTATGCCTTTCCGATTCTGCTGGGTGTTAACCTGATTACTTTCGTGCTGTTTTTTATCGTCAACAGTCCAGATGACATGGCACGCATGCAGTTGGGCATGAAACGTGTCACGCCGGAAGCGATCGAAAGCTGGAAGCAGGAACGAGGCTACGATAAGCCGCTGGTGTATAACGCCGAGGCGAGTGGATCGGATGCGCTGACTCAGACAATCTTTTTTGAAAAATCCGCCAAGCTGTTCGTGTTTGATTTTGGCAGTTCCGACAGTGGTCGCGATATTGGGGCCGATATCAAGCAACGCATGTTCCCTAGCCTGGCGCTGGCGGTACCGACGCTGATCATTGGCATGCTGGTATACATCACTTTTTCGGGGATACTGGCCTTCTTCCGGGGCACCTATCTCGATCTTTCGGGCGTTGTCCTGTGCGTGATTCTGATGTCGATCTCGGGGCTGTTCTACATCATCGGTGGGCAGTACCTGGTTGGCAAGATTTTGCATCTGGTGCCAATTTCCGGCTATGACAGTGGCTGGTCGGCGCTCAAGTTCGTGGCCTTGCCGGTGATTATTGGCGTGGTCGGATCCATTGGCGGCAGTTCCCGTTTCTATCGCACGATTTTTCTTGAAGAAATGAACCGTGATTATGTGCGCACCGCGCGCGCCAAGGGGGTTGCTGAAAACCTCGTTATGCTGCGCCACGTTTTACGCAATTCCATGATTCCCATCCTGACGAATGTGGTGACGGCATTGCCGCTGCTGTTCATGGGAAGCCTGGTGATGGAATCCTTCTTCGGTATTCCCGGTCTTGGCAGTTACACCATTGAGGCAATCCAGAACCAGGATTTCGCCATTGTGCGTTCCATGGTGTTCCTGGGGTCGGCGCTTTATATCCTGGGTTTGATCATGACGGATATTTCCTACACCCTGGCTGATCCGCGGGTGAGGTTGTCATGAAGCCGGTCTTTCTCACCACTGATATTCTGATCTTCCTGCTGGTCGGTATCGTCGTGGCTTTCGCCCTTTATGCCCGTAACAAACCCCAGATACGCGAGTCCTGGCGCGATGTATTACGCAGCAAGATGGGCATGGGTTCGCTGGTGGTGTTGCTGGCCTTCGTTACGGTTGGGCTGCTGGATTCCCTGCATTTCCGCGAGGCGCTGCCCGCCAGCGAACAACAAATCGAGGGCGAGCAGCATTATTCCGTGGAAGTGCTGAGCGTGCTGGATGTAGTGCTGGGCGAGATGCGTACCAATGTCGAGAAGACCTATTCGGCGCCGTTTTCCGCCTATCTGTTCACCAAGGAGACTATTGAATTACCGGGTGGCGGACAGGCGCGGGAGTATCCACGGCTCGCATTCGGCGGCATTCATCTCAGCGATCCTGCGACAGAAACCTCATCCGACATACTGTCCCGGCTAGTGCTCGCACTGGTTCAGGCGGTCGTATTGGTATTGCTGATCAGCCTGTTGTTGAAACTCTGGCTGTCGTTGCGCCATCCGGATGATGCCTCATACAGTTACTCGGCTATATGGCGTGGCAAAACCGAGTTGCCCTGGCATGTAGCGCTCTACACCCTGGCGGTTATCCTGTTTCTGATAGCGGCGGTATACAACCTGGGGACGGCTTATCATATTCTGGGTACCGACAAGATCGGCCAGGATGTGTTGTACCAGGCAATCAAGAGTATTCGCACTGGCCTGATGATCGGCACTCTGACCACGCTGGTGATGCTGCCGTTCGCCGTCATGCTGGGCATCATGGCCGGTTATTTTCAGGGGCTGGTGGATGATGTCATTCAGTATATCTACACCACCTTCAGTTCCATTCCGGGCATATTGCTGATCGCGGCCGCTGTGTTGATGGTGGATGTTTATATCGCCAATAACCCGGATGCTTTTGAGACTTCGGTGGAGCGCGCGGATATCAAGCTGCTGTTCCTCTGTATTATTCTGGGCGTGGCCAGCTGGATGGGTTTATGCCGCATGTTGCGCGGAGAGTCCTTCAAGCTGCGCGAGCTGGATTATGTGCAGGCGGCGCAGGCTTTCGGTGTCAGCAACAGACTGATAATGACGCGGCATATTCTGCCGAACGTGATGCATATTGTATTAATCGCGGTGGTGCTCGATTTTTCCGGCCTGGTGCTGGCCGAGGCTGTGTTGTCCTATATTGGCGTTGGCGTCGATCCTTCCATGAACAGTTGGGGGAACATGATCAACCGGGCGCGCCTGGAGATGGCGCGCGATCCAATGGTATGGTGGTCATTACTGGGCGCCTTTATTTTTATGTTTGCGCTGGTGCTGGCGGCAAACCTGTTTTCCGACGCAGTGCGTGATGCCTTTGATCCGCGCCTGCGCAAACGCACGTGAGTGAATGGGCATGTCTGACATCTTGCTGGAAGTGAAAAATCTCACCACGGAACTGGGTGAAGGTCCGGGTGCCGTGCGTGCGGTGGATAATGTCAGTTTCACCATTCACAAGGGTGAGACTTTCGCCCTGCTGGGTGAGTCCGGTTGCGGCAAGTCCATGACGGCGCTTTCCATCATGCGTCTGTTGCCAAAACCGGCTGGGAATATCACGACTGGCGAAATCAGGCTGGCGGGGCAGGACTTGTTGCACCTGCCGGAAATGGCCATGCGCGGTATACGCGGTGGCAAGATCGGCATGATCTTTCAGGAACCGATGACTTCACTGAACCCGGTGCTGACTGTTGGTCGCCAGATCGGCGAATCCCTGCAATTGCACAAAGGCCTGTCTGGCAAGGCGCTGACTGATCGTGTTCGTGAATTGCTGGACGCGGTGGGAATCCCGGATTCTGCACGCCGGATGAATGAATACCCGCATCAGCTATCGGGTGGCATGAAGCAACGTGTCATGATCGCCATGGCGCTGGCCGGCGAGCCGGAATTGCTGATAGCGGATGAACCCACCACCGCACTGGATGTCACCATCCAGGCACAAGTTCTGGAGCTGTTGCAGAAACTACAGCAGGACACCGGCATGGCCATGTTGCTGATCACCCATGACCTTGGTGTCGTCGCCAACATGGTGGATCGTCTCGGTGTCATGTATGCCGGAGAGATTGTCGAAACCGCCTGTCGCGAAGATTTTTTTGCTGCTCCCCAGCACCCTTACAGCCAGAAGTTGTTCCAGTCCCTGCCGGATATGAACAAGCGCGATCAGGCGCTGACGCAGATTCCGGGTACAGTGCCACCCTTGAGCGAGCGATTCAGCCATTGTCGTTTTGCCGAACGGTGCGATTTTGCATGGGCACATTGTCGTGACCATATACCGGCATGGACTGAACTGGATAAGGAGCGCGGTGTCCGTTGTTTTCTGCATCAGGACGACATCGAAAAACCCGTTAAGGATGCCGGACAGCGCGCAAACACCCGCATTCCAGCATCGCACACCGGCGATACGCTGTTGAACGTGAAGTCGCTAAAGATGCATTTCCCGATTCACAAGGGCGTGTTCCGACGCGTTGCCGGTTATGTCTATGCCGTCGATGATGTGGACCTTTCCATTGCGGAAGGTGAGACGCTGGCGCTGGTGGGAGAGTCTGGATGTGGCAAGACCACGGTGGGTAAGGCGATATTGCAGTTGCTGCGCCCGACCTCGGGTGGAGTTGATTTTGCCGGGACAGAACTCACGCAACTGAAAGGCGAGGCGTTGCGACAACGTCGCTCCGATTTCCAGATAATCTTTCAGGACCCGTTCTCTTCCATGAATCCCCGCATGCGGGTCGGCGAGATTATTGAAGAGGGCATGGTGGCACAGGGGGTTGGTGAAAATGCGCAGGAGCGCCAGCGCCTGATTAGCGAGATGCTGGAGAAGGTTGGTTTACGTCCCGAACATATCCGGCGCTACCCGCATGAATTCTCCGGTGGGCAACGGCAACGTATCTGCGTGGCGCGTGCGTTGGCGGTGCAACCCAAACTCATTGTCTGCGACGAGCCGACCAGCGCGCTGGATGTATCGGTCCAGGCACAGATCCTCAATCTTCTAAAGCAGCTTCAGCATGATCTGGGACTGGCCTATTTATTCATTACCCATAACCTTTCAGTTGTCGGTTATCTGGCTGATCGCGTTGCGGTGATGTATCTCGGTCGAGTCGTTGAGGAAGGCCCTGTTGAAGAAGTATTGAACAATCCGCAACACCCTTATACCGAGGCTCTTATTTCAGCCGTGCCACAGGTGGATGAATCAACCAAACGCGAGGTGATCCGGCTGGAGGGAGATCTACCGTCGCCGTCAGCACCGCCGCAGGGTTGTCATTTCCACCCGCGTTGTCCGAAGGCGATGGCGCAATGCAAGCAATCATACCCTGATAAAACCCGGCTTGATGACAGGCATTGGGTGAAATGTCATTTGTCGGGGTAAGCTGAAATGATGTCGTTCCGCCAAATATTAATCCTTAATATCCTGATGGTTTCATCATTCGTTATGGCGGATGAATTCGTCACGGATTCCCCGGATGAAGAGGGCGCCGAGATCATCGATATGCGCGGCACGATTGTGCCTTCCGAAGTCCAGGTCGAACCCTTTCCGACGCCCTTCAAGGAACGTCCGCCGGTAATGCAGATAGCGCCACCCGAAGATAAGGCCGAGCCAGCGGAAACGGAATCAGAACCCGAGCCGCCACCACCGCCTTCACCCATTCACGAGGATTTGCAGATATTCCTGGACGGAAATTACGTAAAGACGCATTGCGAGTCCATCGAGCGTTGCGATGAAATGATCCGCCTGGATTGTGATTATAAACAGGAAGGGCCGATATATTACTTCGACAATGTCGAGGGTAAAACCCTTATGACCTGCGGTAGTGCCTGTCTCGAACCCGATCCCTATGATCCTCTTGGCTGTAAAGAGTGTCCGCCAAAAGGCTGGAAAGAATGCATGTCGCGGGAAGAGCAGAAGCGGCTTGCAGAAGAAGCCGCGCAACGTAAAGCCGAGGAAGAGGCCTACCAGCAATTGCTTGAGCAGGAACGCGAGATCGAGAAGAAGATGCTGGAAGCGGAAAAGGATTACATGCGGCGGCTGCATGAGCTGGAAGATGCCATGCGGCAGCTGTACGACAAAGAGCAGGCTGAATAAATTCCCCTGAAATACGTAGCAGTATCCACATCAAATCCTGGTGTTTAAGCCGCATTGCGGGTGCTAGAATCCGGGGCTTTACAATTTTCAAACAAGGCAGGCATATGAGCGGTTCCTTTTATCCCCCCGAGCGTACCCTGATGGGCCCAGGCCCTTCTGATGTCAATCCCCGTGTGTTGCAGGCCATGGCGCGTCCAATCATTGGCCACCTGGACCCGGTGTTTGTGGAGATGATGGACGAACAGAAGACGCTGTTACGCTATGCCTTCCAGACCGATAACCAGCTCACCATGCCAGTGTCCGCACCGGGCTCCGCCGGGATGGAAACCTGTTTTGTAAACCTGGTTGAACCGGGCGACAAGGTGATCGTTTGCCAGAATGGCGTGTTCGGCGGGCGTATGAAAGAAAACGTCGAGCGCTGTGGCGCGGAAGCCATCATGGTGCAGGACGAGTGGGGTACGGCGGTTGATGTGAACAAGGTCGAAGAGGCATTGAAGGCCAATCCCGATGCCAAGATTGTGGCTTTTGTGCATGCCGAAACCTCAACCGGCGCCATGTCCGATGCAAAGACCATTGCCAGGCTGGCGCATGAACATGATTGTCTTGTTATAGCCGACACCGTAACGTCACTGGCCGGTTCGGAATTGAAAGTAACTGAATGGGGACTGGATGCGGTGTATTCCGGTACCCAGAAATGCCTGTCCTGTGTGCCGGGTCTGTCGCCGATAACCTTCAGCGATCGCGCGCTGGAAGTGGTCAAGAATCGCAAGACCAAGGTACAGAGCTGGTTCCTCGATCTGAACCTGGTGCTGGGTTACTGGGGTGGCGGTGGTAAACGCGCCTATCACCATACCGCGCCGGTTAACACACTGTATGCCTTGCATGAAGCACTGGTGATCCTGAAAGAAGAAGGTATCGAGAATTCCTGGGCGCGTCATCGCAAGAACCACAACGCGCTGAAAACCGGCCTGGAAGCCATGGGGATCAACTTTGTGGTGAAAGAGGCTGATCGTCTGCCGCAATTGAACCTGGTGACCGTGCCGGAAGGTGTCGATGAAGCCGCAGTACGTACCCGTTTGCTGAATGACTACAACCTCGAAATCGGTGCGGGTCTGGGTGCGCTGGCGGGTAAGGTGTGGCGTATTGGCCTGATGGGTCATGCCAGCAACAAGACCAACGTGCTGTTCTGCCTGGGTGCGCTGGATGCGGTGTTGAGTGAAATGAAAGCGCCGATTACGTCAGGTGTGGCGGTTTCTGCTGCGACGAAGGTTTACGGTAATTAAATAAACCCTTGCTGGAAACAAAATAGGGTGCTTCTGCACCCTTTTTTGTATTAGTCAACGTTAGGTATTTCCAGCTCAGGCAAACTCGTCGACCTTGTGTCGTCCTTAGGCAGGTTATCAAACGGCCGGAAGCTGAATACGACCGAGAACTTGGTCTGGTCAGAATAGTTGCGCGTCGCCGCATGCAAGGTGCGGACATGAAAGAACAGCACATCACCCGGTTCCAGAATCGCCGTGACCTGTTGCGCAATCAACGCCTGATTCTGCGGAGTGTCATCCCGGAAGAATAACTGCTTATCAAACTGATCGGCCGTGAACTGCATGCGATGCGTGCCGGGGATCAACCGCATGCAACCGTTCTCTTCCTTTTCCGGTCCCAGCGCCAGCCAGGCATTCACCAGTTCGGGGCGCTGGAAATTCCAGTAACGAATGTCCTGATGCCAGCCGGTGTCCGAGCTGAAGTGCGGTTGTTTGGTCATGATGCAGTTGTGATGCGCCTTTGGCATCACCACCGGGGCATTCAACAGTTGCTGAATCCGCTTGCGCAAGCCCGGCTGCATGATCCAGTTATGGAATCTGTCGCTGCGGTCATAGGCATTCAGTAAACGCCGGATGGTGCGACCACCCTCGGCATCACGCGATTCCGGTGCGCCGGGATAATGGGTGTCGGCCTCGTATTCAATCGGCTCGATCTGCTTGTCGAGGTGTTCCTGCGCCACGGCCTGCAGGTCAGCGACAGTGTCGGCATCGGCCAGTTGACGGACGATGATGTAGCCCTGGGTACGGAAGAAATCCAGCTCCTCAGGGGAGAAGCTGTCCGATGGAGTCTGGTCGGTGGTGGCGGTTTGCATGGGGTGCATTATGCCACTGGAAGTGAAAAGTTTCCTGTCATTGCGAGCGTAGCGTGGCAATCCCTTAAAGGTGCAGGCGTTGTTGGGAGATTGTCACGTCGCGCTTACAGCGCTTCTCGCAATGACTTGGGTGAGATGGGTTACGACGACTGCCGGGTTACATCGACATAGAGTGTCAGAGATTCACCAGGCTTCAGGTATTTCTTGTTGTTGATCTCGTTGTTCCAACGCCGGATGTCATCCAGGCTGACGCGGAACCGTTGCGAGATGCGCGCCAGCGAATCGCCCCGGCGCACGGTGTAATAGACTTTCTGTAGTTGCTGGCCGGGATTGGCGGTCTTGGTGGTCTGGCTCCAGATCACCAGCTGTTTGCCCAGCGTCAGGGTGTCTCCGGGCGCCATGCCGTTCCATTTGGCCAGGCTGCGTACGCCCACTTTGTACTCACGGGCGATATCCCAGAGTGTGTCGCCGGACTGCACGGTATACATCACCTTGACGCCCTTGCCGCTACTGGAGGCAAGGCGTTCCTTTTCACGCTGCACGGCGCTCAGGGAATAATCGCTCAGGTCGCGACTGGCCTTGGGAATCAACAGGTATTGCCCGGCCCGGATGGATGAGCTTGAAATATCATTGACGTCTTTCAGCACGGCAACGGTGGTGTGATAGTCGCGTGCAATGTGCGTCAGCGTCTGGCCTGGCTTGACCTGGTGTCGTACCCATTGCACCCGGTCTTCATTGGGCAGTTCATCCAGTGCGCTTTGCAGCGTTTCGGCGACGTCCACGGGGACCGCCAGGTGATGCGGACCGTTCGGCGCCGTGGCCCAGCGATTGAAGCCGGGATTAAAGCGATACATCGTATCCAGCGGAATACCGGCCATGTCGGCGGCCAGTGCCAGATCGATCTGTCCGCCGGTTTCGACGGTTTCCAGCTGGATGTCGGGCGAAATCGAGGGCAGGGAAAGACCATACTTGCCGGGCTTGTTCACGATCTTGCTGAGCGCGATCAGCTTCGGCACGTATTCCTGGGTTTCACGCGGCAGGTTGAGTGAGAAGAAGTCGACCGGTTTACCGTTTCGCTCGTTACTGCGTACAGCCTTGTTTACATTTCCCTGGCCGGCATTGTAGGCCGCCAGTGCCAGCATCCAGTCGCCATCGAAGCGCCGATGCAGCTGTTCGAGGTAATCCAGTGCAGCCTCGGTGGCAGCCACGACATCACGCCGTCCGTCATACCACCAGTTCTGTTCCAGTCCGAAATGCTGCCCGGTGCCCGGAATAAATTGCCACAGGCCGGCGGCCCGGCCATGCGAGTAGGCGAAGGGATTGAAACCGCTTTCCACCACCGGCAGCAGGGCAATCTCGGTCGGCATGTCACGTTCGGCGACCTGTTGGTAAATCCAGGCAAGGTAGGGTTCACCGCGGCTGAATACGCGGTCGAGGTACGCCGGATTGTTCTGGAACCAGCGCACGTGGGTATCGATACGAGGGTTTTTGACCTGTACCAGCTGGAAACCTTCGCGGAGGGGTTCCCATATTTCCTCGGGTTCTTGGTTAATCAGGGAGGGTTCGACAAAGGCGGTATCGATTGCGGCCTCGAGTTCGGGGGAGTGCAGTGCGAATGCAGCTGCGGGTTCCGTCGGCTGCGGGTCAGCCAGTGAGGCGGCGTTATCCCGTTTGTCGCTCAGTGTGCAGCCCGCGATTATCCAGGAAACGCTAAAAATCGCCGCTAGCACATTGAATTTTCGAATAAATCTAGTCATGACAAGAGGTTTATCGGCCGTTTGGGTGGCATCCTGACAGTCTTGGCCAGGCGGGTCAACCAATTGGTTCTCATTTTGGGTATGATGCCGGGTTATGAAGCGATGGATGCGTGTACTACAAAGCCAGTGGTGTGAGCCGGATGTCGAGCGACACCTCGCGAACTGGTATCAAAGTCCATTGGGTCAGAGATTATTAAGAGATGAAAAACAAGAGCTTGAACAAGAGCTGAGCAATCTGTTCGGTTATCACCTGATCTGGTTGAACACTCCCTGGACGGTTGAACCCATGGAAAGCTGTCGTATCCGTCACCAGGTCGTTATCGGAAGTCCAGTTCAGCCGGGTCGCGCGGATATGTATTCATTGCCTGATGTGCTTCCCATCCAGACGGACAGTATTGACGTCATGGTGTTACCGCATGTGCTGGAGTTTTCGAAAAACCCCCACCAGATTTTGCGCGAAGTCGATCGCTGCCTGATTCCCGAAGGTCATGTGGTGATCGTGGGATTCAGTCCCTGGAGTTTCTGGGGGCTGCGTCACTGGCTGACCGGCTGGTCGCGGCGCGTCCCCTGGTGTGGTCGTTTTCTTAGTTCGGGAAAACTGGCCGAATGGTTCAGCCTGCTCGGTTTTGACTCGGTGCGGCTTGTGCCTGTGTATGTGAATCCACCGGTAAATCACGCCGGGATACTGCGGCGGATGGAATGGTTTAACCGTCTGGCGGTGCGCGGCTGGCCGATTCCGCCGGCAAGTTACATCTATGTTGCCAAAAAGCGCGTGATGGGTATGACGCCGATTCGACCGCGCTGGCGGCCACGGCGTGCTATCTTGTCGCCGGGCATGGTCGAGCCCAGTCAGAGAAGCAGTCAGAATCGTCAGTTATGAGCAATAAACTGGTTGAAATATTTACTGATGGCGCCTGCCGTGGGAACCCCGGACCGGGAGGCTGGGGCGCAATCTTGCGGTTTAACGGACACGAGAAAGAGTTGTATGGCGGCGAGAAAGAGACGACCAACAACCGCATGGAGCTGACCGCGGCTATTGAAGGGCTGAAGGCCCTGTCGCGACCCTGCAAGGTCGCACTGACGACGGATTCAAAATATGTCCAGCAGGGGATTACCGAATGGATGGCCAACTGGAAGAAACGCAACTGGAAAACGGCGAATAAACGGCCGGTCAAGAACCAGGACCTGTGGCAGGCGCTGGATAAAC
This sequence comes from Thiohalobacteraceae bacterium, assembly GCA_041592335.1. Classification (GTDB taxonomy): domain Bacteria; phylum Pseudomonadota; class Gammaproteobacteria; order Thiohalobacterales; family Thiohalobacteraceae; genus JBFHQE01. Next base: position 77,709 of record JBFHQE010000012.1, read on the forward strand.
TGGTAGCGCAACACGAGGTGTCATGGCACTGGGTCAAGGGTCATGCGGGGCATCCTGAGAATGAACGCGCCGATGAACTGGCCAACAAGGGCATTGATGAGCTGAGTTAGGGAGACTTATGTCACGTCAAATCATTCTGGATACGGAAACCACTGGTCTTGAACCGCAACAGGGCCATCGCATTATCGAAATCGGTTGTGTTGAGATGGTTAACCGTCGTTTAACACGACGCAATTACCATCAGTACCTGCAGCCGGATCGGGAGATCGATGAAGGCGCGATCGAGGTGCATGGGATTACCAATGAGTACCTGGCCGACAAACCCCGCTTTGCCGACGTGGTCGAGGACTTTCTGGACTTTGTCAAAGGCGCGGAACTGGTGATCCATAATGCGTCGTTTGACGTTGGCTTCATTAATCACGAGTTGGCCATGCTGGGTAAGCAGTGGGGGCGGATCGAGGATCATTGCACCGTGCTGGATACGCTGGCGCTGGCGCGCAGCCTGCATCCGGGGCAGCGAAATAACCTGGATGCGCTCTGTAAACGTTACATGGTGGATAATTCCAATCGTGAACTGCATGGCGCGTTGCTCGACTCCGAGATTCTGGCGGATGTCTACCTCGCCATGACAGGGGGGCAGGTTGCCCTGACACTGGATAGCCAGTCCGGTAAGGAGTCCGATCAGCAGTCGAGCGGCGATGCCAGTCGTATTCGCCGTCTGGCGGAAGATCGGCCCGCGCTGCGCGTGGTCAGGGCCAATGCCGAGGAACTGGAGCAGCATGAGCGGTACTTGTCCGATATTGAAAAAAACAGCGGCGTACCCTCATTGTGGCGTAACGTCTGAGCCTGGCCGTTTGAGTTTTTGCAGAGTGGGTCGCTAACAGCAGGATACGCTTTTTCACTCAATTTATAACTTCTTTAGGAACTGAAATGCTTGATATCAAAGATGTCCGAATCGGGATAATTGGGCTGGGTTATGTCGGTTTGCCGCTGGCCGTTGAGTTCGGCAAGCAAATGCCGACGGTTGGGTTTGATGTCAACAAGGCGCGCGTGGCCGAACTGAACAAGGGCCATGACGGCACACTCGAAGTGTCGGACGAGGAACTGCGGGAAGCAACGCAACTAACCTGTTCGGATCAGATGGACGCGATTGAGGATTGCAATGTTTACATTGCAACAGTGCCCACGCCGATCGATAACGCCAAGCGTCCCGATCTGAGCCCGCTGCGTTCCGCCAGCCAGACCATCGGCAAGGTGCTCAAGAAAGGCGATATCGCGATTTTTGAATCTACCGTGTATCCCGGCGCGACAGAAGAAGTCTGTGTGCCGATCATGGAAGAAGTGTCCGGATTGAAATTAAACCAGGATTTCTATGTCGGTTACAGTCCGGAGCGTATCAATCCGGGCGACAAGGAACACCGGGTAACCAATATTCTGAAAGTCACCTCCGGCTCGACACCGGAAGTCGCCGACCTGGTCGATGCGATTTACCGCAAAGTGATCAAGGCCGGTACCCACAAGGCCAGCAGCATCAAGGTGGCCGAGGCCTCCAAGGTTATCGAAAACACCCAGCGCGATGTGAATATCGGTTTGATCAATGAGCTGGCGCTGATTTTTGGCAAGATCGGCATTGATACCCAGGAAGTGCTGGAAGCGGCAGGCACCAAGTGGAACTTCCTGCCGTTCCGCCCCGGTCTGGTCGGTGGGCACTGTATCGGTGTCGACCCCTATTACCTGGTGCACAAGGCGCAGGAAGCCGGTTATCAGCCCATGATCATACCGGCATCCCGGTTATTGAATGATGGCATGGGCTATTACGTTGCCGACACCACGATTCGCCTGATGGCGAAAAAAGGGATCAGTATTGTCGGTGGACGCGTGCTGGTACTGGGCCTGAGTTTCAAGGAAAACTGTCCGGATCTGCGTAATACGCGTGTTGTGGATATCATCGAGCAGTTGCACGAGTATCATGGCCAGGTGGATGTGTATGATCCCTGGGTCGACAAGAATGAAGCCCGTCATGAATACGGTATCGAATTGATAGACGCGCCAGAGAAAAATACCTATGACGCGATCATTGTCGCGGTTGCGCATCACCAGTTTAAAGAAATGGGTAGCGAGGGAGTTCGTGCATTAGGCAAGAAAAATCATGTGCTTTACGATGCCAAATACCTGTTCCGTAAAGACGAGGTAGACGGGCGTTTGTAGTATTAGATGTATGAGGAGTTGTTAAGTGAAGGTATTGGTTACTGGCGCAGCAGGGTTTATTGGTTCTGCGCTGGCGCTGCGCTTGCTGGAGCGGGGTGACGAAGTCATCGGGATCGATAACATTAATGATTATTATGATCCCTCTCTCAAGCGTGCACGTCTTGCCCGGACGTTGAATCATCCAGGCTATATCAATGAAGAAATAGACCTGGAAGATCGCGAGGGAATGAAGAAACTCTTCGCGAAATACAAACCCCAGCGCGTGGTTAACCTGGCTGCGCAGGCCGGGGTACGTTATTCCATCGAGAACCCGCTGGCGTATGTCGATACCAACCTGGTCGGTTTTGCGCATATCCTGGAAGGTTGCCGCCATAACGATGTCGAGCACCTGGTGTATGCCTCCAGCAGCTCGGTTTACGGTGCCAATACCCGTATGCCGTTCTCCGTGCATGACAATGTTGATCACCCGGTCAGTCTGTATGCGGCAAGTAAAAAAGCCAATGAGTTGATGGCGCACACCTACAGCCATCTCTACAATATTCCGACCACCGGCCTGCGATTTTTCACTGTGTACGGACCCTGGGGTCGCCCGGACATGGCGCCGATCAAGTTTGCCAAGGCGATTCTGGCCGGAGAGCCAATCGATGTTTATAACTATGGCAAGCATCGTCGCGATTTCACTTATATCGACGACATCGTGGAAGGTGTCATCCGTGTGCTGGACAAGGTGGCGACGCCCAATCCGGACTGGTCGAGCGACGAACCGGATTCAGCAACCAGCAGGGCGCCTTATCGTCTCTATAACATCGGCAACAACAATACCGTTGAACTGATGTATTTCATCGAGTTGCTGGAGAAAAACCTGGGCAAAAAAGCGGAGATGAATATGCTGCCGTTGCAGCCGGGCGATGTGGTGGCGACCTATGCGGATGTCGATGCGCTAGTGGCGGATGTCGGTTACAAGCCGGACATGTCGATCGAGCAGGGTGTGGCGAATTTTGTGGAATGGTATAAGGATTACTACAAGGTCTGATGGATTCAGCTCCCGCAAGGCAGGTTTTCGCCGACAAACACTTCCTGGCCGCCGTTCTGGCGGCCATTGTGTTTTGGCTGGGCCTGTCTGTATGGCAGCCGCCCGCGCCGGATATACGCTGGCCCATTCAGCAATGGCAGGTTTTTATACAAGTGGTCCTGCTGTATCCCGTCGTGGAGGAATGGCTGTTTCGAGGATATCTGCAGGGGTATTTATTGAAGCGGTCCTGGGGCGAGAGGCGGTATGCCGGTCTTTCCCTGGCCAATATTCTGACATCCCTTGTCTTTACTGCCGCGCATTTTCTCTATCATCCGCCACTGGCTGCCGCCAGTGTTGTGATCCCCTCGCTGATTTTCGGTTATTTCCGGGACCGCCACGGTCGATTATTGAGCCCGATTCTATTGCATGCCTATTACAATCTGGGTTATTTCTGGTTATTTTCCTGATTCTTTCTAAACTCTTAGTTGAGCCGTATCAAGTGCGGTAGTGCCATTTTCCATTAGTGTTGATTCATGGATGCATTTCTTCTCAAGAGTGATTTTTCGCGATTATTTACCCTGCTGTCAGAAGCCGGTTACCGGGTATTGGCGCCTGCCCTGGACGAGGGTGTTATTCGCTACCGGGAAGTCGATTCGATTGAACCATTAAAAGGCCTGTGTGATGAGCAGGGGCCCGGGCGTTATCGAATTCAGCATGGTGATTCAAATCGTTACTTTGACTGGCGTAACGGCCCTGATGCTATTAAACCCCTGACCTTCCTGCCAAGGGAGACGCTTTGGCAATCTTCCCGTCATAGTGGTCTGACATTTACCGAACAACCGGTAAAGGGTAATCCCACCGCGATTATTGGTGCGCGCGCCTGCGACCTGGCGGCTTTCAGTTTGCAACGGCAGCACTTTGGGAAAGCGCCACTGGAGGATCGCTGGTTTTCCAAGCGCGCCGAGGCGTTGTTTATTGTTGCGGTGGAGTGCCAGTCTTCCGCGGATACCTGTTTTTGTCACAGCACTGGAGACGGACCGGCCATCGATGATGGCTACGACCTATGGCTGCATGAACTTGAGGAGGGTTTTCTGATCTGTGCAGGTTCAGATCCGGGCCAGCAAATTTTGCAGCAACTTCCAACCCAGGCGGTAACGGATGAACAGTTGCACGCGCGTGATGGCCAGTTGCAGCAGGCAATCGCGCAACAAACTCGACAATTGCCGGAAGGCAGTTTGTATGAAGCGTTGCGGACCCGACAGGATGCGGCGGCCTGGCAGGAAATCGCGAAGCGTTGCCTGAGTTGTGGCAATTGCACCGCGGTTTGTCCCACCTGTTTCTGTCACAGCCAGCATGACCAGATTACCGCTGATCCCGACGTCTTTGATCATGTGCGGCAATGGGACAGCTGTTTCAACGAGCAGCACAGTTATATTCACGGCATTGTGATTCGGAAGGAGACAAAGTCCCGCTATCGGCAGTGGTTGACGCACAAGCTGGGCAGCTGGCATGAGCAGTATGGTCGCAGCGGATGCGTTGGTTGTGGGCGTTGCATTACCTGGTGTCCGGTCGGCATCGATATCACGGAAACAGTCAGGCAGGTGCTGGAGCAAGCCAATGCTGATTAGCCAGATTCCTCAAACGGCGCGGATTATCGAACGGGTGCAGGAATCGCCGACCATCTTTACCTGGACGCTGGAATTTGTCGATCCGGATGTACAGGCTTCCTATGCATTCAGACCAGGGCAATTCAATATGTTGTATCTGCCCGGCGCCGGTGAAGTGCCGATTTCGATCGTGTCCGACCCACGCGATCCGCATCTGCGTCACACCATCCGGGCGGTAGGGCGTGTCACCAAGGCCATGGCGAAAATGGATGTGGGCGAGGTGATCGGCGTGCGCGGTCCCTTCGGGCGTGGTTGGCCGCTGGAACAGGTTGCCGGGCATGATCTGTTATTGATTACCGGCGGTCTGGGTTGCGCGCCACTGGTGTCGGTTATTCACTACGCCATGAAGCGCCGCGAGACATTTGGGCGAATCGCCATCATTCAAGGTGTAAAACATGCGGATGACCTGATCTGGCGCGATCATTATGCGGAATGGGCGCAACTGCCGGATGTGCAGGTGCTGCTGGCGGCGGATGTCGCCGGTAAGCAATGGCGCTGGCATGTTGGACTGGTCACGGATCTGCTGGGTCAGGTCCGAATGGATCTGGATAAGGCCCTGGTAATGATGTGCGGGCCAGAGCCGATGATGCTTGCCTCCGCCAGTCATCTGCAGCAACTCGGTTGTCCTGTTGACCATATCTGGCTCAGTATGGAGCGCAACATGCAATGCGCCACGGGACATTGCGGCCACTGCCAGTACGGCCCCGATTTTATCTGTCAGGATGGTCCCGTGTTCCCATTGCCTGCTATTCAGGATCGCCTTGGCGTGAAGGGGTACTGAAATGTCACATCAAAAACCCAGGGTGGCGGTGCATAAGTTCAGTTCCTGCGACGGTTGTCAGCTGTCGATTCTGAATCTTGGCGAGGCTTTGCTGGATGTTGTTGGGATGCTGGATATTCAGCATTTTGCCGAGGCCGGTATTCTGAACGAGTTGGCACCGGTGGATATCGCGCTAGTGGAAGGGAGCGTGTCGACCCCCGCCGATGTCGAGCGCATCCAGGCGATCCGTTCAGTCAGTCATTATCTGGTGACAATCGGCGCCTGTGCGACGGCAGGTGGTTTGCAGGCATTGCGCAATGCGGTAACAGGCGATTCCTGGTCCGGGCAGATTTATGCCAAACCTGAATTCATTGCTTCACTCGATAAGGTAAGTGCGATCAAAGAGCATGTCAAAGTGGACTGGGAAATCTGGGGATGTCCGGTTGATTCCCGCCAGGTGCTTTCTGCCATTGCTGCGTTGAGTGCCGGTATGCGGCCACGCGAGGATCAGAGCAAGCTATGTCAGGAATGCAAGCAACATCAGTTCAGTTGCGTGGTTGTCAGCAAGGGCGAGCCCTGCCTGGGGCCGGTTACGCGCCAGGGCTGCGGCGCGCTTTGTCCCGGTGTGGGACGCGGGTGTTACGGATGCTATGGCCCGGCGGAAAATAGCCAACCGGAAATTTTTCTGGCTGCGCTGGCACAGGCAGGTAGCAGTGCGACGGCATTCAAAGCTAACCTGAACGGCATCTACAATAACATCGAACCCTATCGATCCTTGGCTCGGGAACAGACAGACCATGAGTGATCAGCAAAGCATTAGCATTGAGGTGCCGGTACTGGCCCGGGTGGAAGGCGAGGGTGCGCTTGAGCTGCGAATTGATGGGGGCGAACTGCGGGAACTCAAACTACGCATTTATGAGCCGCCGCGTTATTTCGAAAAATTCCTGGAAGGTCGGCAACCCCAGCAGGTAATCGACATGGTGGCGCGTATCTGCGGCATCTGTCCTGTTGCTTACCAGATGACAGCCGTGCATGCGCTTGAACAGGTATTCGATGTTCGCATCACGGACTGGGTGCGTAATATGCGGCGCGTGTTTTATTGCGGTGAATGGCTGCAAAGCCATTCGCTGCATGTCCACCTGCTGGCCGCGCCTGATTTTTTTGGTTGCGGCAATGTTGCCGAACTGGCGGCACAATATCCCGCCGAGGTGCGTCGTGGTCTGCGACTGCAGACATTGGGCAATGACCTGATCGCGCTATTTGGCGGGCGTTCCGTGCATCCCGTGGGCGTCTGCCCCGGTGGTTTTTTCAAGGCGCCGTCGATTGAAACAGTGCAAGCCATGCATCGGCGTCTTGTCGATGCGCGCAATGATGCGGTTGCTCTGCTTCACTGGGTGGCGGGCTGGGATGTGCCTCGGCAGACGCAGGACTTTCTTTCCGTGGCATTGTCGCATCCGACTGAATACCCGTTTAACGCAGGTAATATCAGGGTCTCCGACGGTTCCGAAATTGCGGTTGAGGATTTTGAAGAGTTTTTTCAGGAGCAGCAGGTGCCGCATTCCACCGCGCTGCATTGTTTATACAATGGGACTCCTTATCTCGTCGGCCCCCTGGCCAGGTTAAACCTCAATGCAAGCCAGTTGCCCGGTGAAATCCAGGAGGAGATTGCCAAAACCGGCATACGTTTCCCCAGTCAGAATATGTTCCACAGTGCCCTGGCGCGGGCAGTGGAAATACTTTATGTAATCGATGAAGCACAGCGAATTCTTGCTGGGTATGCTCTGCCGGAGCATGCCGCAGCTACGGTTCAACCGCGCGCGGGAACTGCCTGCTGGGCTACGGAAGCGCCACGAGGATTGTTATGGCATCGCTATTCAGTCAATGAACAAGGTGCCGTGACGACGGCGAAGATCGTGCCGCCGACCAGCCAGAACCAGGCCAGGATTGAGCAGGATCTGGCGAACAGCCTGACGGCCGTGGGTTTATCCCAGCCCGAGGAGGTGTTGCGTAAACTCGGCGAAACGGTAATACGTAATTATGATCCCTGTATTTCCTGCGCTACTCATTTCCTGAAACTTAACGTCACGAACTCCAGCCGCCAAGACCCAGTTGATTGACCAGGTTCGGGATTTCGATTTCCTGCGAGGTGTCCACGGCGATGGCGGATGCCGTTTCTTTTTCGGTTAGCGCAAGCTCGCCAGCCAGTTGCTGGGTTAACACCCCGATGGTGGCCTCCGACGCGTCACGCGATTCCTTCAGCCGTTGTTGTATGCGCGTTTTCAACAGGCTTTCCGGTGCGGTTAATGACAGGATATGCAGATTAATACCGGCAACATTGGCGAGGCGTTCGTAGGCAAAACGGTTGTCGCGTTTCAGGAATGTGGCATCAACAATAACCGTAAACCTGGCATCGGTGATGGCATAACTCAACGCCATAAGGCGTTGGTAGGTGAGATGCGACAACTGGGCGCTGTAGGCGCCTTGTACATTTTGATCGGTGGCTTCATCAGGTTTCAATCCGAGCAACCGCTTTCGTTCGACATCGGATCGAACGTGAATGGCGTTGGAATGCGTTGCCAGTTGTTCCGCCAGCCAGGTTTTACCTGATCCGGAAACGCCGTGCATCAAAATGATTTGTGGCGCGCGGTTCTGATCAAGGAAGGTCTCGCATAAATCCAGGTAGCGGTCGACTTCCCGGCGTTCATCGGTGGACTGGTCCGGGTGTTGCGAATACTTTATCGCGGCAACCTTGGCGCGCACCATGGCGCGATAGGCGAGATAGTAAGGGAGTAATGACAGCCCCATGTAATCGCCACTGTAGGACAGGTAATGATTCAGCACGGTTTGCGCCAGCACGGGTTGGTGACGCGCGATCAGGTCCATGTAGAGGAATGCCAGCTCGCTGATGGTGTCGATCCAGCGTAATTCGGGCGCGAACTCCAGACAGTCGAAAGGGGTGATGGTGTCCTCGATCATGACCAGGTTGCCGAGGTGTAAGTCGCCATGACATTCCCGTATCCAGCCCTCGCGGCGGCGTTGTATAAACTCGTCGCCGAGCTGCTGGTGCAACGACTTGCAGCGGTTTTCCAGGGTCGCCAGCCTGGACCGAATGCCGGCATCCGCGATGCATTCCCGAATCTGCTGGAAATTCTGCTGGGTGTAATGCCAGATACCTGCCTCAATGCCATAATCGCTTTCCGGGGAGGCCTTGCTGGCCCTGGCGTGGAAGCGGGCGATCGCGTGGGCCAGTTCGGCAAAGTAACGGGGTGCCAGGCTGGTTTTGGCGACCAGATGATCCAGGCATTGTGCAGGATCGAACTGACGCATTTTTACCGCGTACTCGATGGCATCTCCCGTGCCATTCACTTTGGGGTTCTGGACCGTGCCCGTGATGGCAACGACCTCGAGATAAATGTCGGGCGCCAGCCGCTGGTTGAGGCGCAATTCTTCTTCACAGTCCTGGCGGCGCAAGGCGAGAGTTGAGAAATCCAGAAATCCCAGGGTGACGTCTTTACGAATCTTGTAGGCGAACTCGCCTGTCAAAATGACATACGAAATATGAGTCTCAATGACTTCCAGATTGTGGACGGGATGCGGAAAAGCCTCCGGGCGGGCTAGGCATTCCATCATTCCATTGGTGTCGAACGGCATGCTACGGTCTTTGCTGTTGCTATAAACTCAGGAATTCTATGGAATCTGCCGGTTGTCGCCATGACATCGATCAAACCCCGGGCGAAAAACACAAGTGCATGAAAAGATTATTAAAAACAGCTTATTAAAAGTGATTGGCCTGGGTTCGCCGATGGCGCTGGACGCGATTGGCTGGCAATTGGTGGAAAGTCTCGTCAGCAGTCCCGCACTTCAGGGCGTCACCTGCGTGGTAGTGCGCGACCCTTCAATCCTGCCTGCCGAGCTGGCTGGCGTGCGGCAGGCTGTGCTGATCGATGCCGCGGACTGGCCGCTGGGCAAGGTTGAGTTGATACCCCCGGACGAACTGTCCCGCTCCGCCCGGCTTTCCAGTCACGCCCTGTCCGTGCCGGATGCGCTGACTCTTGCCGATTCCCTCAATCCCGGGCTGACAGTGTCGATTATCGGGGTGGGCATCCGGGGCGAGGGGATGTCGCTGTACCAGCTTGGCGATGCGACTTTGCCACGGGTGAGCGAGTTGGTGCGCAAAGTATTCAACCTGGCCTGACATCAGCAAAATCGACAGGCGTTTGCTACAATCCTCGCCTTTCCATTTAACTGTATTCAGGCCCATGACCGTAAGAACCCGCTTTGCCCCCAGCCCGACCGGCTACCTACACATCGGTGGCGCCCGCACCGCATTATTCTCCTGGCTCTATGCCCGAAAACATGGTGGCAGTTTCGTTCTGCGCATCGAGGATACCGACCTGGAACGATCCACCCAGGAATCGGTGAACGCGATTCTGGAAGGCATGACCTGGCTGGGACTGGAATACGACGAAGGGCCTTTCTACCAGACCCAGCGCTTTGATCGGTACAAGGTGATTATTGATCAGCTGCTGAACGATGGGCATGCCTACAAGTGCTATTGCTCGAAGGAACGGCTGGAAAAACTGCGCGAAGAGCAGATGGCCAACAAGCAGAAGCCGCGCTATGACGGCTGTTGCCGTAATGCTGCCACACCCCCTACGCCGGATGCGCCTTATGTCATTCGTTTCAAGAATCCGCAGGAAGGCGAGGTGCTGGTCGATGATCTGATTCGCGGCCGCGTGGTGGTTCAGAACAGTGAGCTGGACGATCTGATTATTGCGCGCAGCGACGGAACGCCTACTTACAACCTGACCGTGGTGGTGGATGACGCGGACATGGATATCACCCATGTCATTCGTGGCGACGACCACCTGAACAACACCCCCCGGCAGATCAATATTCTGCGCGCGCTGGGCGCGGAACCACCGACGTATGCCCACGTGCCGATGATCCTGGGCGCGGATGGCAAACGCCTGTCAAAGCGACATGGCGCCGTAAGTGTCATGCAATACCGTGACGAAGGTTTCCTGCCCGAGGCGCTGATCAATTACCTGGTGCGACTCGGCTGGTCGCATGGCGATCAGGAAGTGTTTTCGCTGGAAGAAATGATCGCCTTGTTCGATGTCGGCGATGTCAACAAGTCTGCGTCCAGTTTTAACCCGGACAAGTTGCTGTGGTTGAACCAGCATTACATCAAGGAGAGCGATCCGCAGCATGTCGCGCGTCATTTGAGCCATCATTTCAGCGTGAAGGATATTGATCCGACCGAGGGTCCGGTGCTGGAACAGGTAGTTGAAGCGCAACGCGAACGTGCCAAGACCCTGGTCGAGATGGCCGATAACAGCGTGTTCTTTTATAAAGACTTCGAGCAGTTCGAGGAAAAGGCCGCCAGGAAAAATCTAAAGGCCGAGGCGGCGGCTCCCTTGCAGGCAATGCGAGACCGTTTTGCTACGCTCGAGGACTGGTCTCCCGAACCCATTCACCAGGTGGTGCAGGACGTGGCTGAAGCGCTGGATCTGAAGTTGGGCAAGGTGGCGCAACCACTGCGCGTAGCCGTCTCTGGCGGGTCGGTGTCGCCGCCAATTGATGTGACCGTTTACCTGATTGGCAGGGAGAAAACCCTGGCCCGGATTGACCTGGCATTGAGTTATATAGCAACCAGTGCTGCTGATTGATACCAGTTATTTATGATCTCTCCCGAAGCCTTGCCGGTTGAATCGCTGAGTTACACTTGTGATGCACGGACGCTTGGCTTTGACACCACGCAGTCCATAACGCCGTACGAAGGCGTTATTGGGCAGCCGCGTGCCATGGATGCAATCCGCTTTGGTATGGGAATACCGCATCCTGGCTATAACCTGTTTCTGCTGGGACGACCGGGAGTCGGAAAGGAGACTGCCGTTCGTCATGTGCTGGAAGAAATGGGGGATGCGACGCATGAGTTGTTTGACTGGTGTTACGTTAATAATTTTCAGGACCAGACCAGGCCGCGGTTACTGCAGTTTGCGCAAGGCGAAGGTGGCCCGTTCTGTGAGGACATGAAAAACCTCGTTGAGGACCTGCGTTCGGCAATTCCTAATACTTTCCAGGGTGAGAGCTATCAGCATAGCGTCCAGGAGATTGATGAGGAATACGAGAAACTGGAAGAAGATACGCTCGCCGATTTAACGCAGCGTTCGGAACAGCAGGGTATCCGTCTCATTCAAAGAAAGGGGCAATTCACCTTCGCGCCATTAAAAGATGGGAAAACCATCGAGATTAATGAATTTCAGCGCTTGCCCGAAGAAGAACGCAAACGTATTGAACAGACGAGCGACACACTTCAGGCTGAGCTGGAGTCCATATTAACGATCACTATTCCCCAGTGGCGGCGGGAAAGACAGGATCGCATCATGCAACTGAATCGGCAGTTTACCACCCGCGCAGTTGGCCACTTTATCAACGGGCTGAAACAGCACTACCGGAATTATGATGCCGTTATCGCCTATCTGGATGCGGTGGAGCAGGATGTTGTCGAGCACGTCGCCGTGTTTCGTGCGGCCGCAGAAAACGGTCTCGAAGGCGACGATGAAAAGGATTTTGATGGTGCGTTCCAGCGTTATCAGGTGAACCTGTTTATCGATAACAGCAAAACTGAACAGGCGCCGGTTGTGTACGAGGATAAGCCCAGCTTCCAGGCGCTCTTCGGGCGAATTGAACATGAAGCCCAGTACGGGACGCTCATTACGAATTTCACCTTGTTGAAGCCGGGAGCATTGCACCGCGCAAATGGCGGGTATCTCTTGCTCGATGCGCACAAACTGTTGACCCAGCCGTTTGCCTGGGAGGGATTGAAACGGGTTTTATATTCCCGTGAAGTCAAGATGGAATCGCTGGGCCAGACTTTAAGCCTGATAAGTACCGTTTCACTCGAGCCGGAACCGATACCCGTCAATCTCAAGATTGTGTTGATGGGTGATCGCATGCTGTATTACATGCTGGCCGAGTTTGATCCTGAGTTTTCCGAATTGTTCAAGGTGGAGGCGGATTTCGATGAGACGATTGATCGCTCGCCGGAGAACCTTCAATTACTTGGGCAGGTTGTGGCCATGCTGGTGCGTAAGCTGTCGTTGAAGCATCTGACGGCGCGAGCAGTAGCTGCTGTTATTGAGCGTAGCGCCCGGTTGGCTGCCGAGGATGAAAAGTTCTCCTCGCGGATGTGTACTATTGAGGACTTGCTGGTAGAGGCCCATTACTGGGCCAGTCAGCGCGCTACTGACCTGATTGACGCTGAAGATATTGAGCGTGCAATCAAGGCGCAGATCAGTCGCCAGGACCGGGTGCGCGATCGACTGTATGAAAATATTCAAAAGGGCATCGTAAGCATTGCCACCGGCGGTGCGGTGGTTGGGCAGGTGAATGGACTGTCCGTGCTGGAAGTGGGTCAATTTGCTTTCGGGGTTCCCGTCCGGATTACTGCAAGTACGCGGTTGGGTGAAGGCGAGGTGGTAGATATCGAGCGCGAAGTGGAAATGGGTGGCCCCATTCATTCCAAGGGCATATTCATTCTGTCCGCGTTTCTCGGTGCACGCTATGCAAGCCGACAGCCGCTATCGCTTTCCGCCAGCCTGACTTTTGAGCAATCCTATTCCGAAGTGGAAGGTGACAGCGCTTCCCTGGCCGAATTATGCGCGTTGTTGTCCTCGCTGGCGGAAATGCCCATTAACCAGGGCATGGCGTTAACAGGGTCCGTGGATCAGTTGGGTAACGTACAGGCTATTGGCGCCGTGAATGAAAAAATCGAGGGTTTTTTTGCGGTATGTCGCCAGGCTGGATTAACTGGAGGGCAGGCGGTGGCCATTCCGGCCACGAATACCGGGCACCTTATGCTTTCTGCCGAGGTGCGGGCCGCCGTTCGGGATGGCCAGTTTGCGGTGTACCCGGTGAAGCATGTCGATGAGGCGATGGCGCTGTTGACCGGCCTGCCCGTCGGTGAAGCGGACGAGAAGGGGATATACCCGGAGGATTCGGTCAATGGCCGGGTGCAAGCTAAGTTATTGGAATTGGCCCAGTTACGACAGGCTTTTTCCGGCGAAGGAAAACCCGCCGGGCCAGTGGCGGAATGATTTTTTGAAGGCACTGATCTAACTGAAGAATCCTTGTTGACAGCACGCAAACGGACACGTAATATTCGCGCTTCCTTTCGGGGCTATAGCTCAGCTGGGAGAGCGCTTGCATGGCATGCAAGAGGTCGGCGGTTCGATCCCGCCTAGCTCCACCAGACTCTGAAAGGCAAGGCATGATGCATCGCATAGGTCGCTGGACCGTGATACTCGGCATACTGCTAACGGCAATTGGCCTGATAGCAGGATTCACTGCGATGTTTGTCGATGCTGATGGAATGGCAGTGAATTTTCTGATGCTGGTTCCGCTCGGGTTTGCAGCGTTGCTCACCGGGGTGACTATCACTCAACTGCACCGCGATTCCAGTGACAATTAGTTAGTTTTGTCCCGTTCATCTAGAGGCCTAGGATATCGCCCTTTCACGGCGAGTACAGGGGTTCGACTCCCCTACGGGACGCCATACTTAGCCTGTCCTCTACCGCTATCCGGTAGTGGATCTGGCAGCCTAAGCTTACCGGGTCTAGCTCGATTTTCTCGACTAGACCCCGGATAAGCCCCTTCCATTTTTCCTTTGGTAATTCTTCAAAGTTATTTGCAAGAGTTTTCAATACCTTGCGAACCATAGTTTCGTTTACTTGAGACAAAATTAACTTTGCCTGGTGGTCATGATTTACCCGTGATAGTTCGTCTTGGAGAAGTTTTCGTTTCGCTTCCAGTTCGTTAATTTTCCTCAGCATCGGTGCTGGGTCCTCCAACTTGAGGGCAAGATCTCCTGCCTTACTGATCTGCGAATTTATGGCATTCAGCTGCTGGCGAAGATCTTTGGTTGGACTCTCGTCGACAGCGTTAGCACGCCTAGCTTCTTTTGTGAGTGCCTGAATAAACTCGTCCGAATGAATATCATCAATCAGCCGGCCGGTAACGGCTAAATCTACATCATGCATTTTCAGCCATCTTCCTTTGATGTCACCTACTGCTTTTAGCCGATAATGACGTTTCCCGTCTCCGATCCAATCGCGACCATCGGGAGATTTCAGGAGGCCTGTCAGCAAGTAGGCTGAATTGCCAGATTTGGCCTCAGAGACGGCTTTGCCGCGCAGTCCGCTCTCTAATGCCTCAATAATTGTGTACGCCTCTTCGGAGCTGATAAGAGCCGGATGAGTGTCTTCCTTAATCATCCATTTACTACGTGGTTTACGCTTGGTACGGCCTTTATATCCACCTGCTGGATCCTTCTCGTTGCGCATATTCCAAACAGTGAATCCTGCATATGTTAACGCATTCCATTCGAGTTCGATCATACTTGAGGCGCTCCAGGTGATCCCTAGATCCTGGATCACTTTGCTTCTAGGTTCGCCAGCAGCGCGCCGTTTTAGATACCTGGCTATTATGGGAGCATCTTCTGAAAGTTCTAAGACAGACTTAGTAACTGGAAAGCCATCCCGGATGGCGCCCGTTTCGACTTGACGAAGCGAATATCCTCTTGGCGCTCGTCCACCAGCTCGATAACCAAGATGAATATTTTCTGCCATGCCAGCCAGACCTTTTTCTTTTGACATCAGGCTATGTACAACAGCCATAGAATCCAAGACTGCATCGATAATAACTGCGGAAATAGGATCAAGAGGAGGAGACGAGGCAAATACAACGTCTATACCCTTTCTGTTTGCTTCATATCTGAAGATCGGGCCTACATATTGCTCGCGTGAGAGGCGTGAGTGGTCGAGAATGAGGAGTTTCGACCAGCTTCGTAATGGTGAGTCGATTTCTCTAAGTAATGACTGAAAACCTGGTCGATGTTCTGATTTGGCAGATTCGACGACATCCTTGTATTCATGAACAATGGATAGCCCTTGGTCGTGTGCTAATTCGGTTAATTTTCTGCGTTGTGCAGAGATGGAAACATCACCCCGGTCTTTTGTAGACCTTAGGTACATTACTGCATTCTGATCGTCCTTCTTCATCATTATCACCTTTATGGTTTTGCATAATAATAGGCATCAGTGCCTTGACTGCCTCTTTAACCTCAGGGAAACCTACCGAGGGTTTCATCCAAATTGTTGTTCTAGTCTTAGATTTATGCCGCTTTGAACTATTGAGTTGAGTGCCATTCTTGATGGACATGATATTGCCTCCATAAAGGAGGCCCGAGCCGTTTTAAATGTGTTTGCCCTGTCATGTTCATCTTCAAAATAACTCTATTGGCATTGGGCCAGTTTAAATATGAAATTTCCATTAATAAATAGCGAAAAATAGCAGATTGGACGATACCTTTATTAGAAAAAACACTTTACGTAAACAAGTTTATTGGTCGAAACAAATAACATTAAGTGTTTACATTTATAGTTTTCAACCATCGCTGCACTAACTCAGACCACGGAATTCAAGGGGTATAATGCTTTTGATAGTTGTGAAACGCCTCTCTTGGGAAAAACTGTCAGCGGCAGAGGTGTGTAATATGTAATACGTAATATCATGTTGATAATACGTAATACACATTCATTTCACTTCGTCTAGACAAAGCATTTACAAGTCAACACTTTTAGCAAAAACATACGCACGTGAGCATTCATGTGGTGTGCCCCTAGATTTGTAGACACCTGATAGCGTTACAATGACGCAAAAAGAGGTGCATACAGATGAGCGGAAAACGCTACCCGGAAGAATTTAAGATTGAAGCCGTCAAGCAGGTTGTTGATCGAGGTTACAAGGTC
>JBFHQE010000013.1:0-64615 GCA_041592335.1 Thiohalobacteraceae bacterium
CCAGACTGACGCTCAATAATTTCTGTGCCTCGGCGGCGAACTCCATGGGCAGTTCCTTGAACACTTCCTTGCAGAAGCCGTTCACGATCATGGAGACCGCATCTTCTTCACTCATGCCGCGCTGGCGGCAATAGAACAGCTGGTCATCGCTGATTCGCGAAGTAGTGGCCTCGTGTTCCAGTTTTGCCGTGGGGTTACGGACTTCCACGTAGGGGAAAGTGTGAGCCGCGCTCTTGTCGCCAATCAGTAATGAATCGCACTGGGTATGATTGCGCGCGTTCTCGGCTTTTGCAGCGATACGCACCAGGCCGCGATAGGCATTAGTGCTGTCAACTGCCGAGATGCCTTTCGATACAATGGTGCTGCTGGTGTTCCTGCCCATGTGGATCATCTTGGTGCCGGTGTCGGCCTGTTGCTTGCCACGGGTTAATGCCACGGAATAAAACTCGCCGATGGAACCGTCGCCGCGCAGGATGCAGCTCGGATATTTCCAGGTGATGGCCGAGCCGGTTTCCACCTGGGTCCAGGAAATGTGGGAACGGGCACCGCGACATTCGCCGCGCTTGGTGACGAAGTTATAAATCCCGCCGCGTCCCTGTTCATCGCCCGGATACCAGTTCTGCACCGTGGAATACTTGATCCTTGCCTCTTCCATCGCGACCAGTTCGACGACGGCCGCGTGCAGCTGATTCTCGTCGCGCATTGGTGCGGTGCAGCCTTCCAGGTAACTGACGTAACTGCGTTCGTCAGCCACTATCAGGGTGCGTTCGAACTGCCCGGTGTTGGCGGCGTTAATGCGAAAATAGGTTGAAAGTTCCATCGGGCACTTCACGTCTTTGGGGATATAGACGAAGGTGCCATCCGTGAAGACCGCCGCATTCAACGCGGCAAAGAAGTTGTCGCGATAATTCACCACTGAGCCGAGGTATTGTTTTACCAGTGCGGGGTGTTCGCGTACGGCTTCCGAAATCGACATGAATATTACACCGGCTTCGGCCAGTTTTTCGCGGAAGGTGGTGGCAACCGACACGCTGTCGAATACGGCATCGACCGCGATACCGGCCAGCGCCTTCTGTTCTTCCAACGGAATACCCAGCTTGTTATAGGTATCGATCAGTTCGGGATCGACTTCGTCCAGGCTTTTCGGGCCGTCCTTCTTTTTCGGTGCGGCATAGTAGGAGATTGCCTGGTAATCGATCGGCGGGTGTTCAACGGTGGCCCAGTCCGGCTCTTCCATCGTTTGCCAGTGCGCGAACGCCTGCAGTCGCCATTCCAGCAACCACTCCGGTTCGTGTTTTTTTGCCGAGATCATGCGGATGACGTTTTCATCCAGGCCGGGCGGTACTATCTCGGTCTCGATGTTGGTAACGAAACCCTGTTCGTATTCACGGGCGATGTAGTCCTTGACCTGCTGGTTGTTGGTTCTCATTAATCTGGCTCCTGGCCGGCAAACGGGGCGTGCCGGGCGCTCATCCTGCTGACGGGAATTAACCGACTAAAACTGTCAGGTATACTCTAATACCTGAGTACAATAGTCAAGTATAGAAACAGTCTAAATTGAATCTATAAAACCATTTATTAACAATAGGTTAAGAATTCAATCGGATGTTGTTTGTGGTTAATAGTGTTATTCCTTACAGGTCTTCCGCAGGCTTGCTGTAGAAATCCCCATGAGAAGACTTAAATTCTTGTCGTTAAGCATCTATTGGTTTAGCGTGCTGTTTAACAATCCAAAACGAGGTTTGGGAAATGAACCTGAAGCAAATCGAAGACGAAGCGCTCCATCTATCAGAAGAAGAAAGGGCAGAGCTGGCGCAAAAACTTCTCTTGAGTCTTGAAGTGCCAACTCAAGGTGAAATCGAAGAGGCCTGGCTGGTTGAAGCGCGTCGAAGGGCCAAGGAACTTGATGATGGCACAGTGCAACCTGTTTCCGCGGAAGAGGTCAGAAAGAAGGCTCAGGCTCTTCTTAGATGAGCTATTTTTTCCATCCGGCCGCTGAGTCTGAGTATCTTGAGTCGCTTGCTTATTACGAGTCGAAACGTCCGGGACTTGGTGCGCTTTATCTGGCAGAGTTTGAACAAATAATAAATATTGTTTGTGAAACGCCGCATAGATATCCGGTTGAAATGAAGCCAGATGTTAGGCGTATCAAGATGAAAAAATTCCCATTTACCATATTATTTCGAGAGTCAAATAACAGTGTTCAGGTGTTGGCGGTCGCTCATAAGCGCCGACGTCCGCAATACTGGCTAGGTAGAATGTGAATAATAAGAGTGCGCGGAAATTACACCCGGGCGCTAGTAATAATGTCGATTTGCTCTATTCTGTAAATAACAATAAAACGACAGTAGAGGGCTCTCATGAAATTACTTTCACTGCTGAGTATTTTGATATTTCTCGCCGGCTGCAGCTCCATGCAGGCACACAACAACTACAAACAGCAGCGTATTCAGATTGCGTTGAAGGAAGCCAAGCGAATGGGGAATTCCCAGCCTTTGTATGATTTGTACGAAGACTGTCTCAATCTCGGCTGGCTGGATGCGCTGGATTCCGGTAACGATGATCTCGATGCCTATCAGGCCGGTCTTGACCAGTGCGCCAGCGAACTCAGTTCACTCTGTGATTACTACGGCGTCAATACCTGCAAACAGGATGCGGATATCTCGCATCGCGTTTTGTTTTCCATGTTGATGAAGAGTTACCGGCAGGACCTGCAGAAACGTCCGGAGTCCCTGGTTGAATCACAAATTCATCAGGCCGAGCAAACTGACTATCATTAGGCCGCCGCCAACCCAGCGCTTAAAGGCCTGATCATTTTCCATAATTCTGTCGTGTACCTTGAGGCCGACGACATGACCGATTGCGGCGATGGGTAATAGCAGCATTGAGGCAATGAAATTTAATTCAACACTCAAGGCCGCGAACGCCGTCATCTTGATTGCCACCAGGCTGAACCATAAAACAAACAGCGTATTGCGCAATTGGGTGCGGCTGACATTGCGCATGAATACCGCCACCATCAGCGGCGCGCCGGTCAGAGAAGTCCCCGCGACATAACCGCCTAACGTTAGCAGAAGTTTATCGACTAAGGGGTTATGGCTTTCGATGGCCCAGTTCAACACCCACAGGCAGGCATAAAACAGGCTGACGGAATAGACAAAGATCAGCAGCCATTGGGTGGGCAGATTGATCAATCCCAGTACACCCACCAGTGCCGCCGGCACAATGAACATCGATGAATGTTTGAGATAGGCCCAATCGACATTGTTGATCTGGGTGCGCAGCGTCAGGGCGGAGAAGAACAGCAGATGGAAGCCGATAATCGGCAGCCACACCAGGGGGTCGGGTAGCACGAACAGCATCAGCGGTAGTCCCAGCGCGGCGCCGCCAAAGCCGAGGCCCGAGCGCACGAAACCGGTCCAGACGAAGATCATTGCGACCAGAAAACTTTGTTCGATGGTAAGTCCCAGAATCATGGACGCACTATACGCGTTCATAAGCATTCCCTTCAATTTCATTATTATCAGTTGGTTAACCTGGGTTTACAGGTTGATTATCAGCATATCAGCAATTACTTGACAAAAACATACGACCGTCCTAGTTTATTAAACAGACATATGTCTGTCTTTTTGATTGTAGATGCGCAACGACCGTAAGGAGAGACCCGATGAACTACCAACACGAACTGGATGCACGCGGCCTGAATTGTCCATTACCCATTCTGCGAGCCAAGAAAGCGATTAACGGCATGGCAAGCGGCGAGGTTATTCGCATCATCGCCACCGACCCCGGCTCGGTGAAGGACATGGAAGCCTTCTGTTCCCAGACCGGTAACAGCCTCGTGTCATCGGCAAGCGATGGCGACGGCTTTGTGTTTTTAATCGAGAAGCGTTGATAAGGGGCTGATTATTTCCCCTCTCCCTGTGTGAGAACAATAGGAAGGGAATGGATATGCAGAAGAAAAATGTACTGGTCACCGGCGCCAACGGATTCGTCGGTTCACACATACTGGAAGCGTTGATGGCGCGCGATGATGTGAATGTTATTGCAGCCTGCCGCCGCCCTGATGCGTTAATACCTTCTTTTAACGGCGAAGTGCGTGCGGGTGACCTGCGTAATCCAGCTTATCGAAAAAACGTGCTGCAGAATGTGGATGTGGTTTGTCATGCGGCGGCCTGGACCTCGGTCTGGAACCATGCCGAAGAATCAGACCGGTTGTTTTTTTTGCCGACCATGGGGCTGTTGCATGAAGCAGTCAATGCCGGTGTTAAACGTTTCATCTTCTTAATCACGACCAGTGCCGCGGCACCGCAGGGCGCTGGCGATCCGATGGCTATGGGCAATGAGCGACGCCTTAAGCTTTGGCCGCATTTGCGCAACGTGGTGCGTATTGAACAACTGATGCAAAAACTGGCCGGGCAGGGTACCGGCATGCTCAATCTGCGCGTGGGCTTGTTTGCCGGGCAACGCTACGGGCTTGGTTTGCTGCCGCTGCTGACCCCGCGACTGAAAACTCACCTGGTGCCCTTTGTGAAGGCTGGCCGGACCAGTATGCCGATCGTGGCTGGCGAGGACATCGGCCATGCTTTTACGCTGGCGGCCGTCGCGGGAAAATTGCCTGAATATGAAAGTCTCTTCGTCGTTGGCCCGGAAGTTCCCACTGCCCGGGAAGTGCTGACATTCCTGCACCAGGAATACGATCTGCCCTTGCCGCATTTCAGCGTTCCCTTTCCGGTGGCCTACGCTTTCGCACGCACCATGGAATGGCTGGACCCTCTGGTGCCCTGGGAGCCATTGGTGACGCGCAGCATTATTCACTTGCTGGAAGAAACCATGCCCGGCAACGGCAAGGCGCAGCGGTTGTTGGGATATCAGCCGCGCATCGGCTGGCAACAGGCCATTCGCACCCAGATGGCGGAGATGGCCGTGAAGCAGCAGCGACCGATGCGCATGGCGCGGCCGTTGGAAAACTAAACCCGACAGTTGTCGTTTGAATTCCGCACATGCTTGGCCATGCGGTATAATTGCCATGTCTGTTGTTTTATCGAGTTATCACATGTACCGCAAAGGGGAAGAAACCCGGGAGCTGATCGTCGATACCGCCGACCGGCTGTTTTACGAAAGAGGCTACGAACATACTTCGTTTCGCGGTATTGCCCGCGAAGCGGGCGTGCCAAGCGGTAACTTCTATCACTATTTCAAGGCCAAGGAAGATATCCTGCAGGCGGTCATCAATCGCCGCGTGGAAATGATCCAGCGTCAACTGGACGACTGGCAGGCCGAGTTTCCCACACCGTTGACCCGGCTAAAAAGATTTGTCCAGATCGCCCGAAATTCGCAACAGGGTGCCATTCAATACGGTTGCCCGGTTGGAACCTTGACCTCGGAGCTGGGCAAGGAACGAACTCATAATGTGCAGCCCAGCGTGATGTTCGATGTTTTCATCAACTGGCTTGAACAGCAGTTTCTTGCGCTTGGTTTCAAGGAGCAGTCACGCAATCATGCGCGGCGGCTGCTGGCTTACTTGCAGGGCGTGATTGTCGTTTCGCATGCCTATCACGACGAGGAATTCCTGCACCAGGAAGCCGATGTGCTGGATGAATGGCTGGAGCAGTTAGCCGCCAGCGGCAACACCTAGGTCGGCGACGCAAGGACGCGTTTATGGTTCTGGCTGTACCGGAAAGGCGACGGTGAAAGTCGTGCCCGAAGTCGAAGTCTCAAACCGGATAGTCCCGTGCATGCGTTCCACCAGCTCGCGGGTCACGGCCAGTCCCAGTCCTGTGCCACCTTTCTGCCGCGTACTGGATGCATCGGCCTGGGCAAATTTCTGAAAGATGCGTGACTGAAAATCCGGCGGGATCCCCGGCCCCTGATCGGTGACCGAGATGTGAACATCCTGATCCTGTATTTCCATTGCGATCTTCACAACGCTGCCGGCGGGTGAAAACTTGGCGGCATTGGACAACAGGTTGGCCATGATCTGCATGAACCGGTTTTCGTCGACGCAAATCGACACCTGAGGCAGGCTTTCGGTCAGCGCCAGGACAACTTCAAAGCGAGCAGCATAAGCCCGGTTGGCCTCGATGCTCTGTTTAAGCAGGGGCTGCAGGGCATGCGCCTGTAAATCGAGTTCGATTTTACCGGCGGCCAGTTTTTCCATGTCCAGCAGATCGTTAATCAGTAACGATAGCCGTTTACTGTTATTGCAGGCGATGTTAACCAGTTCCTGCGCCTGTGGCGGCAATTCGCCGACAGTGCCTTCCACCAGCAGGCCCAGTGATCCTGAAATGGATGTCAGTGGCGTGCGCAATTCATGACTGACCGTGGAGACGAATTCGTTTTTAAGCCGTTCCGCGCGTTTGTGCTCGGTGATGTCGTAATTGATGCCGACCATGTGCGTGGGCCGATCCTCGGCATTGCGAACAATGACTGCGTTGGCCTTAATGTCGCGGATATCCCCGTCGGGGCGGCAAATGCGGAACTCGGTATCGAACGCTTTCTCGCCCTTGATCGCCTGCTCGACTTCCTGCTTGGCGTGCTCGAGATCATCGGGATGCACACTGCTTTCCCAGGCTTCATAGGCGCTGGAAAACTGGTCGCGTGGAATGCCATATATCCTGAACATCCAGTCGTCCCATTTGAGATTATCGGTGTTTAGGTCGAGGTCCCAGACGCCAAACTGGGCGGCATCGGCCGCAAGCAGGAAGCGCTGGTTGATTTCCCGCAACTCGTCTTCCTTGCGCTTCATTTCCGAAACATCTTCTATGATGGACCAGATGAGTTTCCGTCCCGAGGGGTCATCCAGCAGAATGCCGCGCAACACCACCGGGTAGCGGCTGCCATCCTTGCGGATATATTCCTTTTCATAAGGGCCGTATTGTCCGGTCGTGCGCAGTTTCTCGAGTTGTTCGGCTTCCTCTTGTTCGTATTGGCGTGGCGTGATATCCCAGTAGCTGAGCTGGACAAATTCCTCCCGTGTGTAACCGGTCGGCCTGATGAGGGAATCGTTTGTTTCGATGAACGCACCGGTCTCGAAATCATTCAGCGCGATGCCGATGGGGGACAGCTCGAACAGGCCACGCAGCCGTGCTTCGCTGCGTCGTAACGACTGATCCAGCTGCCAGCGTTGCAGGCGACTTTCCACCCAGCCTCCCAGCAGGCGAATGAACTCAAGGGCGGTGTCGGAGAAACGGGATTGATTCAACGGTTCTGGCGAAGAAAAGTTCAGAGTGCCATAACGCCGGTTCTCGATATAAAGGGGTATACCAATATAGCTTTTCAGCTTAATTGTGCTGTAACAAGGGTGGCCTGCATGAGGGGTATCGTCTATTCGAGCGAATGCAACAACGTCGTCCGCCTGCAGCGTAATATTGCAATAGGTATCTCCCAGCGGAAACCGCTGGCCATCCTGTAACGTGCCCTCGGGGGATTGCTGGAAACAGATTTCATAACTGTCGCCCTGGATGCGGCTGATTATGCCGAAGGGCATGCCCAGGTATTCGCAGCCAAGGGCCAAGGCGCGCCGCAGTTGAGTTGGGGTGTCGTCGTCATGCAGGGAAATAATTCGGGTCAGAACGAGCAATGCATCCTGGTGTAGCTGTTGCTGTTGTAGCAGCAGTTCATCCTGTACGCAGTCCGCGAGATCGCGCAGCGAGGCCAGTTCTTCATCGTTAAACTGACGTGGCCGATCGTCGATGATACAGAGCGTGCCAATGCGATAACCTTCCCGGCTGGTGATCGGGGCGCCGGCATAAAAGCGGATATTCGGCTCACCCGTTACCAGCGGGTTGTCGACAAAACGCTCATCCTCAAGCGCGTCCGGTATAACGAAGATGTCCCTGTTCAGAATGGCGTGGCCACAGAAGGAAATATCGCGCGAGGTTTCGGCAACCTCCAGGCCCTGGCGCGACTTGAACCATTGCCGGTCGGTGTCGACCAGGGAGATGAGGGCAATACGAGTTTTGAAAATAGTTCTTGCAAGCCGGGTAATCCGGTCAAAACGTTCCTCTGCCGGAGTGTCGAGTATGCAGCAGCTATAAAGCGC
Source organism: Thiohalobacteraceae bacterium (assembly GCA_041592335.1). Taxonomy (GTDB): domain Bacteria; phylum Pseudomonadota; class Gammaproteobacteria; order Thiohalobacterales; family Thiohalobacteraceae; genus JBFHQE01. The sequence goes on from JBFHQE010000013.1 coordinate 8,045, forward strand.
CTCTATTCGTTGGGGTTCGTCATCTGGACAGGTAGGCTGCTGCATGCGATCCCTGGCTAACGAATATCCGCGCAGTCTTCAGCGAAGCCTGCACCGGCCTCGGCATAAAGATTGAACACGGAGTCCGCGCCGGCCTCCTTGAGGGTCTTTTCCTCGTCCGGGTACTTTGCGATAACCGTCAATTTGCCCTGGTAGCCGAGCCTGCGCAGCTGTTTCACGGCGAACAGGTTTTCCTGGAAACTGGGTACGGCCAGCATGATGAGGCTGATTGCGGCGTGATTGAGGCGGAAACGCTCCCAGAAGTCCGGATCCGTCACCGAGCCGCTGACCACATTGCGTCCCGCAGCCTTGTGCAGTGCGACAGTATCCCGGTCGAAGTCCACCCCCAGCAGTCTTGACCCGTATTTTTCCTGGATGGCGTTATAGGCGCCGGAGCCCACGCGTCCCATACCGAAAATAATCACTGAAACATCTCCCGGAATAATCGGTTGTTCGTAAGATAGCAGGTTCGGTTTTTCGAAGCGTAGCAGCTGGTGGCGGAAATGCCGGTAGATTTCATGGGCGTAAGTATTAAAGGGCGAGGAAATAATAAAGGAGAGCGCAACACTGATGGCAACAATGATCAACCACTCCTGGCTGATCCAGCCGTTCTTCATCGCCAGCGCGGCCACGATCAACCCGAACTCGCTGAAATTGAACAGGCTGAGCGAGGTCAGAAACGCCGTGCGAGCGCGTAACCGGAATCGACTCAGCAGCCAGAAGAAGCCAAACGTCTTGATCGGCACGATACAGCCCAGCAGCAGCGCGATCAGGACGGCTTCGGTACTGACGGCGCCGGATAGACCGATGGTGAGAAAGAAGCCCACGAGGAACAGGTCCTTGAAACCGAGCAGGCTGCGTGCCAGTTCCGAGGCGCGCGGGTGCGTGGAAAGCAATAACCCAAGAATCAGCGCACCGAGATCGCCTTTTACGCCCACCATTTCAAAGATCTTGGCCCCGCCAAGTGCCAGCGTCAGGCCGAACAGAATCAGCAGTTCGCCGTGGCCACATTTTTCCATCATTCGGTGAATGAGCGGGCGCGCGGGAATCAGCAGCAGTAGCAGCAGCGCCCAGGCGTTCGGCACCTTGCCGGTGGAAATGGCGAGAAATACAACCGCGGCGATGTCCTGCATGATCAGAATGCCGATGGCGATCTGGCCATAGCGAGCCGACATTTCGCCTTTTTCTTCCAGTACCTTCACCGCGAATACCGTGCTGGAAAAACTCAGTGCAAAGGCGATCAGGGCGGATTGCGCCAGACTGAGCTCTTTCAGCACGGGCGTGTTGATCAGGGCCAGGCCGAGGATGGCCAGCATCATCAGCAGCACAATGCCCATCATGTGCAGCAGCGAAACGGCCCAGATTTCCTTGGCGGACAGGCTGCTCAGCTTGAGTTTGAGTCCAATCGAAAACAGCAGCAGGGTGACACCGATATCGGCGAATTCGCTCAGAAACTGGGTTTCTTCCATGCCATTGGCAAAGAGCACGAAACCGGCAATGAGGTAGCCGACCATGGGTGGCAGCCCGATCAGGCGGGTAAGAAATCCAAAAGCAAAGGCAACGATGATGGCGATGAAATCGATGGACATGTTTTAGTTGAATCCTGTTGCCTTTTTTCGAGTGCGGAGCCGTGATTGAGACGCAATATTCATGCCTTTCGCGACAATGCCTTCGTTAAGAGACGAAAAAGGCGAGAAATTGTTCCTGAAAACCTGACGATACCGATCAAACCGGCTTCTGGTCAATTTGCGTCCCCGGTACTTTCGTTAAAGAAAAAAGCCGGAAAGCCTGTTGACGGTTATTTGATCTGGATCGTGTTCTTGTCAGTTGCTGTCGGTAAATTGATAAAAGTCAAACCGTCCCTGACTAGACTAACTCATAGTCTGCCTGAAACAGAAGGGCGCAAAACAATGACAGCAGGCAGGATCGATCGATTTCAATTTTTGCGTGGAGATTTCTCCGGTCGCCAGGCCGTGATTCGGCCGCCCTGGTCTGTCGAAGAGGACGGTTTTATAGCGCAGTGTTCGCGCTGTCATGCCTGTATCCATGCCTGTCCGGAAAAGACTCTGATCAAGGGTCGTGGCGGCTTTCCCGAAATCAACTTTTCCCTGGGCGAATGCACTTTTTGCCAGCGTTGTGTCGAGGTTTGCGAAACCTCCGCTCTGCGTATCGGACTCTACGAGCCCTGGACTATTCGCGCTGAAATCGTGTCTGAGTGTTTAACCTTTCAGGGCGTGTTGTGTCGCACTTGCGGCGAATGTTGCGAAGTTGGCGCCATTCGTTTTCGCCCAGTGATTGGCGGCGCCGAAGTACCCATTCTGGATAAGGATTTATGTACTGGCTGTGGAGCCTGTGTGGCGCCTTGCCCTACCGGGGCGATTCGCATGGGTACTCCACCAGCCAAGGAGGAGAGTGTCGCATGAATATATCGGGTGTATTGGTACGCGTTCGACCGGAAAACATCGCCGTGGTGCAACAGGCGCTGGAAGCATATGCCGGTGTGGAAGTGCATGCCACGACAGAAGACGGACGGTTGATCGTCACGGTGGAGGCGGCCAGCGATCGTGCTACCGCGGATACCGTGTTCAGGTTACAGGATATGCCGGGTGTGATCGCGGCGTCGATGGTTTACCACCAGATTGAAGATGACCAGGTTTTGGAACAGGAGGCCTGAGATGAAACTGACTAGGCGAGATTTTGTAAAGACCAATGCAGTTGCGGCAACCGCCGCGGCGGCCGGGATCAGCTTACCGGGTGTGAGCGCGGCGCTGGCGCAACAGAAAGATGCCATACGCTGGGACAAGGCGGCATGCCGATTTTGCGGTACCGGCTGCAGTGTGCTGGTTGGCACCAAGGACGGACGCGTGGTCGCGACACAGGGCGATCCGGATGCGCCGGTGAACCGTGGACTGAACTGCATCAAGGGTTACTTCCTGTCCAAGATCATGTATGGCAAGGACCGACTTACCAAACCCATGTTGCGCAAGAGGAATGGCAAATACGACAAGGAAGGCGAGTTTGAAGAAGTCTCCTGGGACGAGGCCTTCGATGTCATGGCGGAAAAATTCAAAACGACCTTGAAAGAGAAAGGCCCGACCGCCGTGGGTATGTTCGGTTCCGGTCAGTGGACCGTGTGGGAAGGCTATGCCGCCTCGAAACTTTACAAGGCCGGGTTCCGTTCCAATAACATCGATCCCAATGCGCGGCATTGCATGGCCTCGGCCGTGGGCGCCTTCATTCGCGGTTTCGGTTCGGATGAGCCGATGGGTTGTTACGATGACCTGGAAAACGCGGACGTGTTCGTGCTGTGGGGTTCCAACATGGCCGAGATGCACCCGATCCTCTGGTCCCGTCTGACGGATACCCGCCTGACCAAGCCCGGTTGTGAAGTGCATGTGTTATCAACCTTCGAGCATCGTTGCTATGAACTGGCCGATAACGCCATGACCTTCGTGCCGCAGACCGACCTGGCGATTCTCAACTACATCGCCAACTACATTATTCAGAACAAGGCCTATAACCAGGACTTCATCGACAAGCATGTCGCTTTCAACCAGGCGACCACCGACATCGGTTACGGCTTGCGTCCCGAGCATCCGCTGGAACAGAAGGCGGCGAATGCGGGCGTCGGAAAATTCGATCCAATCAGCTTTGAAGAGTATGCGAAGTCGGTTGAACCTTACACCCTGGAATATACCGCCAAGCTGTCGGGTGTACCGAAAGAGCAGCTGGAATGGCTGGCCAAGGTGTATGCGGACCCGAAGAAGAAGGTCACCTCTTTCTGGACCATGGGTTTCAACCAGCATACCCGCGGCGTCTGGGTCAACGGCCTTGTGTATAACGTGCACCTGTTGATGGGCAAAATTTCCGAACCCGGCAACAGCCCGTTCTCGCTGACCGGACAACCCTCCGCCTGCGGTACCGCGCGTGAAGTGGGTACCTTTGCACATCGCCTGCCGGCCGACCTGGTGGTCAACAAGCCGGAACATCGCGCCTTCGCCGAGAAAATCTGGAAGCTGCCGGACGGCACGATTCCGGAAAAGCCGGGCTATCACGCCGTATTGCAGAACCGCATGTTGAAAGACGGCAAGCTCAATGCCTACTGGGTAATGTGTAACAACAATATGCAGGCCGCGCCCAACATGAACGAAGAGGGGTATCCGGGCTATCGCAACCCGGCGAACTTCATCGTGGTATCCGATCCTTATCCGACCGTGACCGCCATGGCGGCTGATCTGGTATTGCCAACCGCTATGTGGACGGAGAAGGAGGGTGCCTATGGTAATGCCGAGCGCCGCACCCAGTTCTGGCGTCAGCAGGTCGGTGCACCGGGTGAAGCCAAGTCCGATCTCTGGCAATTAATGGAATTTTCCAAGCGCTTCAAGATGGAAGATGTATGGACGGAAGAACTGCTGGCGAAGAAACCGGAGTACAGGGGTAAGAGTCTTTACGAAGTACTGTATCGCAATGGCCAGGTAGACAAGTTCCCGGTGCAGGAAGTGAAGGACAGCGAAGGGAATGTCTATCAGAACGACGAAATGGATCACTTCGGTTTTTATGTGCAGAAGGGCTTGTTCGAGGAATACCGGATTTTCGGTACCCAGGGACCGAAGAAAGGACATGACCTGGCCGAGTTCGATGCCTATCACAAGGCGCGCGGCATGCGTTGGCCGGTCGTGAATGGCAAGGAAACCCTGTGGCGTTATCGCGAAGGCTACGATCCCTTTGTCGCGGCAGGTGCCGACGTTCAGTTCTACGGTAATGCCAATGGTCGCGCCAATATCATTTCCGCGCCCTATGAGCCACCCGCCGAGAGTCCGGATGACGAATACGATTTGTGGCTGTCGACCGGCCGCGTACTGGAGCACTGGCATTCCGGTTCCATGACACGCCGCGTGCCGGAGTTGTATCGCGCCTTTCCGGATGCGGTGATCTTCATGCATCCGAATGATGCCGAGAAACGCGGTCTGCGCCGGGGGCTTGCGGCCAAGGTGATCAGTCGTCGTGGTGAAATTGTGGCGCGGGTGGAAACCCGGGGTCGCAACCGGGTGCCGGAAGGTTTGATCTTCGTGCCCTGGTTCGATGCCAGTCGCCTGATCAACAAGGTGACACTGGATGCCACCGATCCGCTTTCAAAGGAAACGGATTACAAGAAGTGTGCAGTGAAGGTCGTAAAAGCGTAGGCCAATTGTAGGAGCGGCCTTGGCCGCGAACGGTTCGCGAGCTAGCTCGCTCCTACAGGTTAACCAGTATAGAGAATCGGAGAAATGCCCAGTTCAGTAGCCAACAAATCCCGTCGCCGCTTTCTGACCGATACAGCCAGAACAGTGAGTGGCGTGGCGTTGTTGAGCCTGGGAGTGGGGCTTTATTCCCGCCAGAGTGTTTCCTTGCCTGCGCATACACTTCGCCCACCCGGCGCACTGGCCGAACCGGAATTTCTTGGCGCCTGTATTCGCTGTGGTTTGTGTGTGCGTGACTGTCCCTATGACACATTGAAGCTGGCGGAGTTGGGTGATCAGGTGGCAACCGGAACACCTTATTTTGTTGCCCGCACAATCCCCTGCGAGATGTGCGAGGACATTCCCTGTGTGAAAGCCTGTCCGACCGGTGCGCTGGAGCATGCGCTGACCGATATTGACGATGCACGCATGGGGCTGGCGGTGATAGTCGACCAGGAAAGCTGTATTGCCTTCCAGGGACTGCGTTGCGAAGTCTGTTTCAATGTTTGCCCGATACGCAATGAAGCTATCACCCTGGAGCTGCGGCATAACGAACGTTCCGGCAAGCACGCCCTGTTTCTTCCCGAGGTGCATTCCGATGCCTGTACCGGCTGTGGCAAGTGTGAGCAGGCCTGCATTCTGGAAGAGGCGGCTATCAAGGTGATGCCGTTGCATCTGGCAAAAGGCGAGCTGGGACATCACTACCGCCTGGGCTGGAAGGAAAAACAGAAAGCCGGGGGAAGCCTGGTGTCGCCGGATGAACAGCGCCGCTTCAATCTGCCGGAAGGCGTGACCTACGATTATCAGAGCGGCCAGGTGATCGTGGATGAAAGTCTGGATAGCGTGCCTTTCGCCGATGATCCCTTGCAAACCCTGAATAAAGGTGCGGGAGGGCAGCCATGAGCGCCTCGGCTTATCCCGGGCACGATGCCGTTCAGAGCAAGGGCTGGGTTAAGGCGCACCAGTGGTTGTTGCTGCGCCGCGTGAGCCAGTTGTCCATTCTTGCGCTGTTCCTGATTGGCCCCTGGGCAGGCATCTGGATCGTCACGGGCAATCTATCGTCCAGCCTGACACTGGACACGCTGCCGTTGACCGACCCCTATCTATTACTGCAAGTCCTGTTGACCGGTCATTGGCCGGAATTGACCGCTATTACCGGTGGGCTGATCGTGCTGGGCTTTTACCTGCTGGTCGGCGGCCGCGTTTATTGCAGCTGGGTTTGCCCGGTCAACATGGTGACCGATCTCGCGCACTGGCTGCGTGAACGGCTTGGCATTATCGGCGGTTCGCATATTTCACGGCAGGCGCGTTACTGGTTGTTGCTCGCGACCCTGTTGTTGTCGCTCTCGCTCGGTGTGCTGGCTTGGGAACTGATTAATCCGGTGTCCATGTTGCATCGCGGTCTGGTGTTCGGCATGGGATTCGGCTGGTTCATTATCCTGATGATCTTTTTGCTGGATCTGTTTGTCAGTCGCCGCGCCTGGTGCGGCCATTTATGCCCGATGGGTGCCTTTTATAGCCTGCTGACGGTCACTGCGCCATTGCGCGTCAGCGCGGTGCAACGCAATCAATGCAATGACTGCATGGATTGTTTTGCCGTGTGCCCGGAACCCCAGGTTATTCGTCCCTCGTTAAAGGGTGAGGCGCAGGGCACGGGGCCGGTGATTATGTCCCCGAACTGTACCAACTGCGGTCGCTGTATCGACGTCTGTTCCAAAGACGTATTTGCATTCAGTAGCCGTTTCTCGAACCGGATTGAAACGTCGGCACCCGGTGTGCTGAAACAGAAGATGGAGGTTATGCGATGAATAAGTCGATGTTGATCGTGGGGCTGGTGTGCTCGTTAAGCGGGTATGGCTCGGCAGGCATGGCTGAAATTGAGTCTCTCAGAGGCGTGCAGCAACTGGACGAGGCTTCCAGCGTACCGGAAATGAAGCAGTATCAGAAAGACGGCGAGGTGATCGCGCGCGATTATATCCAGCAGCCGCCGCTGATTCCGCACAAGATAGAGGGCTATCAGATTAACGCCAAGTTCAATAAATGTCTGAGTTGTCATAGCTGGAATAACTACAAGGAATCGGGTGCAACCAAGATAAGCCAGACGCACTTCGAGGATCGTGACAAGCACGTGCTGGCCAATGTCTCGGCACGACGCTATTTCTGCACCCAGTGTCATGTGCCCCAGGCTCAGACCAAGCCGCTGGTTGAGAATACTTTCCAGCCTATACAGGCAATAACCGGCAACAACTAAACCCATGCAAAAAAGGCGAAAAAAATGAGTAACTCAAATTGCGATGGTAAAGGGCTACTGTGCAGGTTGTGGTCAGCGCTGCGCAGTCCGGCGATAACCTGGTCGCTGGGTGGTTTGCTGATCGTCGGCTTCGTCGCGGGGATTATCTTCTGGGGTGGTTTTAACACCGCAATGGAGGCAACCAACAACGAGGCGTTTTGTATCTCCTGTCACGAGATGGAGGAAAATGTCTACCAGGAGTACAAGAATACGATTCACTACGCCAACCGCACCGGTGTACGAGCAACTTGCCCGGATTGTCATGTTCCTAAGGAATGGACCCACAAGGTAGTCCGCAAGATCAAGGCGACCAACGAGCTTTATCACAAGGCCATGGGATCAATCAGTACGCCGGAAAAGTTCGAGGCCAAGCGATTGCAGCTGGCGCAGAATGTCTGGCGCGCCATGAAAGCCACGGACTCACGCGAGTGTCGTAACTGCCACAACTATGAATCAATGGACTTCACTTTGCAGGGGCGCCGTGCCGTTGATCAGCATTCGCACGGGCTGGAAGAAGGCAAGACCTGTATCGATTGCCACAAGGGTATCGCCCACTCCCTGCCGGACATGCGCGCTATCGATCCCGCGCTGGCGCCGGGAACCAAGTAGCCAGTAATAAAACGGCGGGTGTAGACCCGCCGTTATTCATCGCAGCTTAGTCTTTGTCACCGAAGGGCCACCACCAGCGCTTCTGCTTTTCACCAGAACCGCCACCGGCGCCAGAACCATCCTTGACTCTATCCTGATCGCGATCCATGTCACGGTCTCGATCCCGGTCTTTATCGCCATCGTCATTGTCGCGATATTCCTTTTCCTTCTGCTTCATTTTCTCCTTGGCCTTGCCATCATCATCCATGTGTTCACGATACTGGTCTTTTTTCTGCAATTGCTCCTGTTTGCGTTCTTCGGCCTGTTGTTTCACTTCAGTGGAGCGTTGCTGGCCATAGTTATCCATATAGCCGCCACCACCGCCACCGCTACCAGCGCCGGAACCACCCGCGGCCTGGACGCCACCGGCGAGTACCAGCGAAATAATCGATGCAACGAGGGTTTTTTTCATTACTGATCTCCTTATGTAAGTACTCAGTAAATTGTAGTAGAAGTGGCTGAATTCAAGCTGAAAATGCAGGAATATTATTGTCATGAAATTGCAGTTTTGCGGGGGCGGGGTGCATTCAGGAATACATCGGTAAGGGGCAAAAAACCCAAAGCTTGCAGGGTTACGGTTTATGAGAATTACGGCATAGTGCGGCAATGATTCGCGCCTATTCACAACGCATACTGCCGCCTTATTCGGGCGTGGTGCTGATTGCGGATTCGGCGCGGGCACGGGCGCAGAGTTTCGATGGGGTGCGCTGGGAAATCCAGTTTCTATCGGGTAATGACCAGGGAAGTCGCAAGCAACGCGATCGTGGTTATGGTCTGGATCGCGGTTATTTTCGGGTGGCGCACATTCAGAACGGCGAGCTGACGCCCTATATCGTGCCCTCCTGCCTGAATGCGGATGACGTTGCCGAGAGTATCAGCGAATTATCCGCGTTCCTGTCCACGGCGCAGTTGCCGTTCCCGCCCGCCGATGTATATGAATACTGGTTGCTGGATGGCGCGGACGAGTCGCCGCTGGCACTGATGTATTCCTGTTGTGAAGAAAGCCAGAAGGCAACATACCCCACGCACACCGAGTGGACCGCGCTGCCGCATTCGAAGCTGCAAATTGAAAACACCGCCGAAGAGAGGGCGCGTGGCGAGGCACCGATTAACCATCGCTTTCAGCGCCTGGTGGCGGAGCGGGCAGGTGCACGGCCACGCGCGGCCTGGTTCAAGCGCAATGGCGAGATGGATGGTTTTCCGGGTTTTCTGGTGCGGGATGACTGGCAGAGCGAGACGGACCACGAATTATGTCGGCGCTACCTGTCGCGTATGGCGCCACGCCTGTTAATGTTGCAGGGATTGTCTTCGGAGGAACGAGGTCGCATGGAGATCGAGGCCAAGCAACATGTGTTCGAAGTCGAAGAGTATTTTTCCCTGTATCCGGATATACATGACGAAATGCTGATGACCGCGATCCGGGTGGAAGCGCGGTTGCGGCGGCATCAACCGGATGAGGTTAAGGTGGTGCGCAAGGATGATGATAAGAAAGTTAAGGAACTCAGTAAGGATATGCGTATTCTTGAGTAAGGCTAGTTGTGACGTTTCGGTGGGACAATAAACCAGCTCGCGATTATGATGCCGCCAGTCAGTGTGTAAATTACAGCAAAAACCCAGCCGGGTGCCTCGAAGTAAAGCAGTGTGTGTAACCAGTGTTGTATGAAAGCACCTTCGTAGGTTGCATCACCAGCCTTTTCGCGTAATTCCATTTCCCAGGTCGTAAGAGGGCATATCAGGCTTGCCCAGGATTGCAGTACTACGACAAGAATAGCGGCCAGGTGCAAGACGCGAAACCAGTAGTGGCGCACCCATTCCCATGACAGCCAGTGGCCAGCGTAAATCGCCATTGCACCGACGACGACAAACAATACGAATGAAACGTGGACGATAAGAATCATGTCTGCGGCCAGCAAGTAAAATGATTCTGCGGTCACTGTGATCACCTGGTGGTTGAATGAAGTTCTCTGTTCTCTGTTGAGATTATAGAGGATGTCAGGCGGTTAAATGAAAGCGGACTCTTACTTCTCGTCATTGCGAGGAGCGTAGCGACGTGGCAATCCCCTAAACACGACGAACAAATAAAAAGTATCGTCATTCCGGCGAAAGCCGGAATCCAGTAATTAAGAACACCTGATTTCAAACTTGGCCAAGTTTTCGTTGATCTTAAATAGAGCAATTAACAATAAACTTCAGTTGTGACCGAACGAACACCCCTGGATCCCGGCCTTCGCCGGGATGACGAGCCAAACAACAGCACAAGCACCTTAAAGGGATTGCCACGTCGCTACGCTCCTCGCAATGACGAGATACTTTTGATTCCCGCTTTGTGCCGTTTTGAGTCCTCTAACCCACGGATTATGGTTCACACATGCAGGGCTTCGATGTCCGCCAATGGGATTTCTGAGAATCGCTGATGGCAATCTATGACTAGAACGCCACATCCTGAATCACGTCAAAGATCACCCTTGTCCGGCGATTCATCAAAACCACATCCGTCCCTACTATCACCCGCACAAACTCATCCGGTAGATGACGCAGGCGTCGCTCCAGGTCATAGGGCAAGTGGCGGCCTTCCAGTCCCGGTGGCAGGGTGCCGTTGCGCACAATCTGTTTCTGCAGTCCCGGTGGCAGGGTGTCTTTTTTCGCCAGCCCAGGTGGCATTTTCTTATGTTGATACTGTTCGCGGAAATAATGGTGAATCATATGTCGTTCATCATCGCTGAACAGGATGCGCATGCGGCCTTCATCGGTGACAACGTCCACGGCCCCGCTGGTGGTATTCGGGATGGTCTGGCAGCCGGTAAGCCAGGCAAGGTTCAGGGCGATCAAAGCTGCGACAGGTTTCATATTATTCTCCTTGGCGAATGCCGATCCGCTGAAGCTACTGTAAAACGGGTCTTGCGGCAACATCATAACCGACTAAGGTGTTATTCTCCGGCCTCGATTAATACCGAAGGCAGATTACCATGACTGGCCCTACAACAGCCGAATTAAAACAACGCGAACATGATACCTGGGCTTCCGCCGCCGAAGGCTGGCGTCGCCGTCATAATCTGTTACGCAAGGGTGCCGCCCCTGTAACAGCGCGTATGCTGGCCATGGCGGGCTTATCCGAAGGGCATCATCTGCTGGATATTGCCTCGGGTACGGGTGAGCCGGCGCTGACGGCCGCGGAGATTGTGGGCGCTAATGGCAGGGTTTTCGGCACTGATATTGCCGAGGAAATGTTAATGGTGGCCCGCGATCTGGCAGCCGAGGCGAAGCTGAACAATATTGATTTTTACTGTCATGACGGTGAAACGCTTGAGCTAAGCGACAACACATTCGATGCGGCAACCATTCGCTGGGGTCTGATGTTCATGCCGGAACCGGAGCATTGTTTGACCACTGTGCATAAAGCGCTTAAACCCGGCGCGTGCATTAGCCTGGCCTGCTGGTCACCCCCGGAAAACAATCCCTTTCTGGGCGTATTACTAAAGACCCTTTCCGATTTTATGGAAGTACCAAAACCGCCGCCGGGCGCGCCGGGTATTTTTTCCTTTGCCGACCCGGAACGTATACGTACGTCGCTGGTGGCCGCTGGATTTCAGAATATCGAGCTGGAAGCGCTGACTATCGACTTTATTGAAGTGGCGGATGGCCGGGCCTACTGGGAAACCATGTCCGATCTGGCGGCTCCGGTCATGACACTTGTCCGGCAACTGGATGATGCGGCCCAGGCGGCATACATCCAGAAAGTCATCAACATGGCAGACAGCATGAAGCAGGGCGACAGCTTGTGTATGAAAGGCGAGACCTGGATTGCTGCAGGCCAAAAGGCGGAATAGTAAAACATATAAGTAAAGCGGCGTTCAGCAATGGAACGCCGCTTTTGCTTTACTGCAGATCAAAACGGTCTGCGTTCATCACCTTGCTCCAGGCGGCAACAAAGTCTTTTACGAACTTCTCCTTGTTGTCATCCTGGGCATAGACTTCGGCATAAGCCCGCAGGATTGAGTTGGAACCGAATACCAGGTCCACGCGCGTTGCCGTCCATTTGAGCTTGTCGGTTTTACGATCCCGTATTTCATACAGGTTGTCGCCCGCCGGTTTCCAGGTGTAGGCCATGTCAGTCAGATTAACGAAAAAGTCATTGGTTAATGCGCCGACCTTGTCCGTGAACACGCCATGCTGAGTGCCGCCATGGTTGGTGCCCATGACCCGCATGCCACCGACCAGTACCGTCATCTCCGGCGCGGTCAGTCCCATAAGTTGGGTGCGATCGAGCATCATTTCTTCGGCTGTTACCACATAGTCTTTCTTCAGCCAGTTACGGTAGCCATCATGGACGGTTTCCATGTACTCAAAGGAAGCGGCATCGGTCATTTCATCCGTGGCATCACCACGCCCTGGTGAGAAGGGTACAGTGACGCTGACGCCTGCTGCCTTGGCCGCCTGTTCGACACCGACATTACCCGCCAGCACGATCACATCCGCGATACTCGCGCCAGACTCGGCGGCTATCGGTTCCAGAACAGACAACACTTTTTGCAGACGTTCGGGCTCGTTGCCTTCCCAGTCCTTCATCGGCGCCAGCCGAATGCGTGCGCCGTTGGCACCGCCACGATTATCGGAACCCCGGAAAGTACGCGCGCTATCCCAGGCAGTACTGACCATCTCACCGATGCTTAATCCACTCGCGGCGATCTTTTTCTTCACCGCTTCCACATCGTATTTGGTGCTGCCCGCAGGTACCGGGTCCTGCCAGATCAGGTCTTCCTTCGGTACGTCCGGACCAATGTAGCGTGGCTTCGGACCCATGTCGCGGTGTGTCAGTTTGAACCAGGCACGCGCGAAGGCATCCTTGAATAACGCGGGATCGGCACGGAATTTCTCCATGATCTTGCGATAGGTCGGGTCCATCTTCATCGCCATGTCGGCGTCGGTCATGATCGGCTTGCAGCGGATGGAAGGATCTTCCACGTCCACCGGCATGTCTGCTTCCTTGATGTCGACGGGTTCCCACTGCCAGGCGCCCGCCGGGCTTTTCTTCAACTCCCACTCGTGATCGAGCAGCATGTTGAAGTAACCCATGTCGAACAGCGTCGGGTTAGATGTCCAGGCGCCTTCGATACCACTGGTGACCGTGTCACGACCGATGCCGCGTTTGCTGTGGTTGTTCCAGCCGAGACCCTGTTCCTCAATACCAGCGCCTTCCGGTTCTGGCCCCAGCAGTTTGGCATCACCGTTACCGTGCGTTTTACCCACGGTGTGACCGCCCGCGGTCAGAGCGACGGTTTCCTCGTCATCCATCGCCATGCGCTCAAAGGTGACACGCACGTCTTGAGCTGTTTTTAATGGGTCCGGTTTGCCGTCAACACCTTCGGGATTCACATAAATCAAACCCATCATCACCGCAGCCAATGGATTTTCCAGGTCGCGTTCTCCGGAATAACGACTGCCTTCGCTGCCGCTTGGCGCCAGCCATTCCTTTTCGGAACCCCAGTAAGTATCTTTTTCCGGATGCCATATATCCTCGCGGCCGAAACCGAAGCCGAAAGTTTTCAGGCCCATGGATTCATAGGCGATGGTGCCCGCGTAGGCAATCAGGTCGGCCCAACTGAGCTTGTTGCCGTATTTCTTTTTGATCGGCCAGAGCAGACGACGCGCCTTGTCCAGGTTGGCGTTGTCGGGCCAGGAGTTCAGCGGCGCAAAGCGCTGGTTGCCGGTACCGGCTCCCCCGCGGCCGTCGGCGATTCGATAGGAACCGGCGGCATGCCAGGACATGCGAATCATCAGACCGCCGTAGTGTCCCCAGTCGGCCGGCCACCAGTCCTGGGACTCGGTCATCAATGCCGTCAGGTCTTTCTTCAACGCGGCAAAGTCGAGTGTCCTGACCGCTTCGCGATAGTTGAAATCTTCTCCAAGCGGATTGGTCTTGGTGTCGTGCTGATGCAGGATGTCGAGGTTCAGAGACTTGGGCCACCACTCCATGTTCGACATGCCGCTTTCCGTGGCGCCACCGTGCATTACCGGGCATTTGCTTTCAGACATGAGGGTCTCCTTGATTGTTGTGAATGGCTGATAGCCAGTGTGTCATTGGAATAGTTATAGATTGATGACACTGAGTTGGCTAATTTGTTCTCACTAACAACAGGATAGTTTTTTCCTAATAAAGAAAAACGGCTATTAATGAATGGTTTAATTGAGAATTTTCAGGATATGTAGCAATAGAGCGGCGGGCGGTAAACCGCCCGGATTGTGCAGATTCCAAAAAAGTGGCGGATAGAGGCTTAATCTTCCAGCTTGATCCAGGTCGCGGTGACCTGGCTTGAGCCACTGGTGTTGCCCAGTACATGAACCTTGCTCACTCCCACGTCAATCAAGCCGAAGAACTCCGCCGATGTAAGCGGGTTATCGCTGTGATCGACAAACTGCGTGGCGTTATCCGTGACGACGGTAATGCCGAGCACGACCAGGGTGCCGGACGATTCATCCTTGGCGCTGACCTTGCCTTCCAGTTCGGTATCGGGCGAAGAGCCGCCATTGGGATCTTCGCGGTCGATGCGCACGGCGATGATGTCGCCATTATTTAGCAGGTTGCCGCGCACCTCGATCAGGTCGCCGGGGTTGAGATCGTTCAGGGTGAGAGGATCAATGTCGGCGACACTGTGATCGATCAGCATGGTACTGCTATTGACGATAATGGTGTTGCCCAGCAGGGTGATGCGGCCGGTCGCGGCATTGACGGAATCGATAGCTGCTTCCAGTTCGATGCTGTCGCCGGAGTTGCGAATGGACACTTCCTCGGCGACCAGCGTGCCGGTGGCATTGATCACCCCTTCGACTTCCACGCGCACATCCAGCGCCAGCAGGGCAGGCGCGCCATCTTCAAACTCGGTGCGGTTGTTGGTCGTGACCGACAGTCCGTTGACATCGAAATCGCTGCTGCTGGCAAAGCGCGTAATGACGCCTTCGATTTCCACCTCGGTATCTTCATCGTATTCTGGATAGGCCGATGCGGGTTCGACACGACTGGCGATCAGCGTTGATCCTGACAGTGCCTGGTTGCTTTTTACCTCGACATGGCGTCCAGCGGAAAGGTCAGCGGGGATCATGTCGTTGAAGCTGGCGCTGGCATAGTCGACGGTCAGGCCGCCCAGTACAAAGGTTCGCGCCGAACTGTTTACGCTATCGATCGGGCCGGTGATTTCGAGTTCGCTAGTACCTGGAACGAAAGCCGCGCTCTTCAGCTTGATAGCCGACGCGATAATTTCATTACTGGCGTTACGGGTGCCGGAAATTTCCAGCATGTTGCCATCGGCGAGATCAGTCAGCAGATCGAAGCCAATCAACACGGTGAGCCTGTCGGTGATAACTGTCTGGCCCATCACCTCGATACGAATGCCGTCCGCCGACACCGTTGTAACCGGACCTTCGAGAACATCGGCAAATTCAACCTGGATAGCGGTTCCGGTTTTACCGTCTGGATTAACCGTGCCACTGACCGTGACATATTCGCCGATACTGAAATCGCCCTGGGTGGAGGCAACTACGCCATCGCGCAGCAGGATTGCGTCATCGGTTTCATACTCGATGCCGTTGACGAAGATACTGCCAAACCCGGTGACAGGGCCGGAGGAGATACCCGTGCCGCCGATGCCGCCTTCGGCAACCGAACCGCCGCCGAGACTGGAGCCACCGCCACCACCACCGCAACTGCTAAGCAACAGCGCAAACAGGCCAGCCAAACACTTCAGGCTATTGTTCATGTGATTCCGTCTCCGGCGCCTTCACGGGAGCCTCAAAATAATAAATACCCACACCAGCCTGCATCCGCCCATTACCCTCGATATTCGGGTTATTGTCACGGTCATGCCTGGCCAGCCAGTCATTGAGTTTCAGTAACAGCTTCTGGTTTTCACGCGTCGCCAGACGCTTGAATTCGGGGATCGCTTCCTCGGGCAGGTTGTCATAACTCACCTTGCGCTGGAAGTGGCGTGCATCATTGTCATGGCCGAGATTGTGATCGATGGTGGCGATCAGGTGGGCGACATCTGTCCCGAGGATCGCCAGACCCTCGTCTTCATCCTGGCCGGTGACATAGGCATCTTCAATCAGAAACACCATCTCGTCCTGAACTTCCACGACGCCGATGCGCTGCAGTTCATCCAGCGCGGAACGGACTGTCATATCGCCGCTGAAACGACTGACCAGCGCCTCGAAACTGCGTTTTTCCCCGTGCAGGGGTAGCGGTTTTGGCGCTCCCCGTTTCGTGCTGAAGTCCGTATCCGTGGTCCAGCCGCTGATAAGCCTCACGATTCGGTTGTAGCGCGGCGAAGGTGTCGAGCTGACGGCGTCTTCCTTGCGCAGTTGCGCAACATCCTTGCGCGTCAGGCCGGTCACCATTGCAATACGCGAGGTGGTGACTTTTTCACCCGCTGCCTCTAATTCGTCAGCCACGACATCGACAAACACGCGCTTTACCACCTGGCTCATTTCGCCATAGGAGACATTCCTGCGATAGAGGATACGCACCAGTGGCTGCAGAATTGTGTAAAACGCATTATACAAAAGCTTTCCCATGACTGGGAAAATATTCCCAATCTGTTGATTGTTCAACCGTATATTTTTGTCGGGTATTAAAAATCAATGCGATACCCCAGTTCCGCAAAGTAGGCGGAGCGATCCTCGCTGCCAGTGATCAGTTCTTCGGTGGACCATTCACCGCCAAGTTCCAGTTCCAGCCGCATCAATTTACGAATCACGTATTCGGAACGCAGCGATGTACTGAAAATCCACTGGCTGGTGTCATTGGTATTGTCGCGGTAATCCAGTCGTGCGCGCGGGTTCAGACGCCAGGCACTGTTGTAGGGATAACGTGTATTCAGGCTGAGTGACAGGGTGTCCGAGGTTGAAGTGTCGGCATAGCGCAGGCCCAGGATGCTGATGTCGCCTTCCTTCAAGAGACTGCTGCCGATCAATTGCACGTTATAGAAATAATCGTTGCCGGTGGCCGGTGTGCCGATCACGCCACCCGATGTCGGCGTGCTGCCAAAGTCCGTAACAGTCACGTCGGCATTAACCTGGTACTGCGCCGTTAACGGGTGTGAAAATCCCAGCGAATAAGTGTCGCTGTCAGCGGTGCGGTCTTCGGCCAGGTCATAAATTTCGTCGTCGCTGAAACTGTCCTGCAGTTCCTTGATGGTGCTGACCGGTTGTCCCTGCAGGGCATTGGTGGAGGTCAGTATCGGGCTTTGCCGCAGGTCGACGGTAGCGTTCAGCGTGGTGCGGGACGGCAGCGTCCAGTTGCCCAGCATCAGCAGTGTATTGAGCTGGTTGTAATGAATGTCGTAGTCGATCAGCGACAACAGCGACTTGTTACTGTCGAAGTAACGGACCTCGCCGCCGATGGCGCGGCGATCAATCAGGTCTTCCGTGCGTTGCTCGATCATATAAGCGACAAAATCCCAGGCATTGGCGAAGGTGCCCATGTCGGCGCTGACACCGTAGAAATAGCGTTCCGGCCCCAGTCCGTCCTGGGTGGAATTGACCGGCAGACCGCTGACCATGTTGAGCCGCAGCCAGGGCAGACTCTGCCAGCTGAGTAATGCACCATCGAACCGGCCCAGTACGCCGCCGGTACTGCGGGTCTGGCGTCCCAGCCGTGCGGCGAAGCCCTGGTTGATGTCGCTGATGTCGTAATAAAAACTGCTCAGGCGGCTGTGATGTTCAGCGTCTTCCAGGTAATCATGATCGTAACCGCCGGTGATGCGTGCTTCGGAGTTCCAGTTGGCGCCTTGCTGACGGGCCGTAAAATCCAGATCGCTGGACAGCATGGATTGGTCAACCTGGTTGCCATCGATATCGGTAACACTGACGTCGCGGCGGTAGAACTGCGAAACGCCGCCAAAGAAATCCCAGGGATAATCGCCGTCTTCGGCTTCGGCAAAACCCGGCTGGGCCGCGTCCTGGGCAGTGGTCAATACCGCCAGACGCTGGCGTACTCTATCGGTCGCCTCGCCATCCGGATATCGGTGCAGGTAGTCTTCATAAATGGCCCGGGCATGCGCGAGCTGGTTCTTGCGTTCGCGGGCCAGGCCGAGAAATTCCAGCGCATCGCGATGATAGTCGTGACCTTTGTGTTCCAGCAGCTTGGTATAGATGCGAATGGCGCGATCGTATTCTTCGCTGGCCATGGCCTGGCGCGCATCTTCCATCAGTTGGTCGGCGCGCCCTTCCGCCAGCGGGGGTTGGGTGGGCGTGAATTCACCCGCCAGTCTGCCGGGTTCGCTGCCCAGGAAGGTGTCCTGGGTCAGTGCAGTCTGTTTCTCTTCCGGGCTGGCACGATCTATCCAGGCCTGGGAATAGCGCTGATTGATGAGTTGCAGGGCGGCTTCTGCTTCTTCCATGCTGGTGAAGAACCCCAGCCGCAGCCGGTTCCATTGGCGGCCATCGATTTCCGCGCGGGTGAGATACAGGGTAAGTTTTCGGCTTCTGAGCGCATCCGGAATGGTGGGACGCTTGATCGGATCCAGCGAAGATGTGAGGTTGATAACGTAATCGCCCGCCGGTTGCTGGCTTTGTGGAAATTGAATAATCAGGCTGCGTGGGTCGGGGCCGCTTTTAATCGTAAACCCGGACATGCCCGACAGGCGCAATGTCAATCGTGCCTGCGTCCCGGACAGGCGCTCGTAATTGATTTCACGTAACGGTCGTTCGCTGCTGGCCTTCCAGTTCTTGCGTTCGACAACATTCAATTCAGTGGCGGGATCGGGCGGTTGCAGCGGTCGCAATTCAACCTGAATCTCATCGCCATGATCTGTCGGCGTATGGGTAAGGTATTGATGCGGTCGCGTGAAGCTGATGCGGATCGCCGGGTTGCCCTGATCGGTCAGGGCGGTGATGTTGTCGATTTCCTGCGCATGAGTCATGGCTGACAGCAACAGCGTAAATAAAGCAAAAATACCTTTAATGAATTTCATGCAACGTCATCCATTCACGGGGTTAGGGTTCATTGCCGTCGGCAAGCGGGGAAACCAGCACCAGCAGGCCACGAAAATCGTTCTGGGTTTGCAGTTGCCACTGCATGGTGCGGGTAAAGGAAAGCGTGATATAGGCGCCTGTTGCCAGGTCGCCTTCGTAACTGACGTCCGTCAGCGAAACAACGTCCGCGTGCCTCGGACGGAATGATTCGCGCTGCCTGAATGCATCCCGGTCGGCGTTACAGGCCACCAGGGGCTGAATCTGTATGCGTAACTCGCGGCCTTGCGCTTGGGGAAAGTGCGACAGTGTTTGAAACGGGCAGGGAAGACGGATAGCGACAGCGGTCTTTCCGGCTATTTCGGTAATGCGCACGTCCTCCAGCACCCGGTCGCGGACCGGTTCCGCGCGGGAAACCGATAGCTGCCACCAGGTCAGGATTGAAATGAACAACAGCGTCGGCACAAACAGCCAGTATTTTCCCTGCTGGGTTTTGACGGCCATCGCTAGCGATCCCATGTCCGGGTGCTATGACAGGCACCGCAATCTTCGTTAGTGCGTGGATGTTCACGCGGTTTTCCCTCGGCAACGGTGCCGTTGTGACAGGAAGCGCAGTTACCCAGCACTTCGTTGTGATCGATGTCGCGCAACGACGTCCAGCTGCGGGTGCGATGGCATGCCGCGCAGTTGTTGGTGGTCGAGGGATGATTGCCGGGCTTGCCGGTCGCGGTGGTGCCATTGTGACAGGCAGAACAGGCACTGCTTACCGTGCTGTGATCGAAGCTGGCGGGCGTCCAGGCGCGGGTTGAATGGCAGGCATCGCATTGCGCCGAGGTCGTGATGTGCGACCCGGGTTTTCCGGTGGCGGTGGAACCGTTATGACACTGGTTGCAGCTGCCGGGTGCTACGTTGTTGTGATCGAACACCGCGGGCGACCAGGCGCGGGTGGTGTGGCAATCGTCACAGGTATTGCCGCTGGGCAGATGCGACACGGGTTTTCCCGGCGCGGTGCTGTTGTTGTGACAGCTGTAGCAGGTGCCGAGGACATCGAGGTGATCGACTTTCGATGCGGGTGACCAGCTGGTGGTGCGATGACAGTCTTCGCAGAGATTATTGGTCGAGATATGGCGCGCGTTCTTGCCAGTTGCGGTGGTGCCGTTGTGGCAGGCGGCGCAACTCGCGGTCAGGCTATTGTGATCGAAGCGCGCGTTGGCCCAGCTGCTGGTGGTGTGGCAATCGTCACAGGTATTGCCACTGGGCATATGGCCAATATGTTTGCCGGTGGCGGTGGTGCCGTTATGACAACTGGCGCAGGTGCCGCGAACGGCGGCATGATCCACGCGTGAAACGGGCGACCAGCGGTTGGTGCGATGGCAATCTTCGCACAGGTTGCTGGTGCTGATGTGGCGCGCATTTTTACCGGTTGCGGAAGTGCCGTTATGACAGGAAGCGCAATTTGCCGTGACGCTATTGTGATCGAAGTTGACACTGGACCAGTTGCGGGTGGTATGACAGTCGTCGCACTGGTTTCCGCTGGCGATATGTTGCGCCGGTTTACCACTGGCCATCTGGCCGTTATGACAACTGCCGCAAGTGCCCTGTACCGCGCTGTGATCCACGCGTGAGACCCGGCTCCATTGTTGCGTGGTATGGCAATCCTGGCACTGGTTGGTGGTGGCAATGTGTTGCGCGGGTTTGCCGCTTGCGGTACTGCCGTTGTGACAACTGGTGCAATTGCCGCTGATGCTGCTGTGATCGAAGCGGGCGTTGGACCAGGTGTTGGTGCTGTGACAGTCGCTGCACAGATTACTGCTTTGCACATGACTGGCGGTTTTCCCGGTGGCCTGGGTGCCATTGTGGCAACTGCCGCAGCTGCCGCGTACTTCAAAGTGGTCAAGACGTGTTACCTGCGACCAGGTATTAACCGTGTGGCAGGACTCGCAGTTGTCGCTGCTGCTGATGTGGTCAATGGACTTGGGCGAGGCATTGCTGCGGCTGCCGCTGATGTGACAGGACTGACAGGCGGTTGGCGTACCCTGGAACACGCCACCGGCATGACAGCTTTCACAATCGGCGGAACGGTGCGCGCCGGTCAAGGGGAAGCCGCTGCTGAAGTGGTCGAAGGTCTCGGCCGCCGACGCGGGCAGGGTGAGGCTTAGCAGCAACAGGAATATGCCGGTAATTAAACGATGCGGTTTCATCGGGGCATCCTCACTTCACGGAAATTACGTTCGTTATGGCAGCGCTGGCAGTTCTGGCCAAAGCGGCCGCGATGGACATCGTCCTGCTGGTGACAGCCGTTGCAGTTATTGGGTAGTGCAATGGAGTCTTTCACCGGTGTGCGATGACAGCTCTTGCAGGCCAGGCCGTCATGCTTGCCCTTGAGCTCGAAATCAGTCTGCTGGTTATGGTCGAAACGCCAGTAGTTCCAGCCATTGGGGTTGTGGCACTGGTTGCAGTTGGGGCCCAGCGTCTGTTTGTGTGTGTCATCGGCTTCATGACAATCCACGCAGGCCAGTGGCGCATCGCGGAATTCACCGGACAGGTGACAGGATTCGCAGGACAGGGTTGCGTGCAGGCCGATCAGTGGCAGTCGCGCCAGGTCGTGATCGAAAACAACCTGCTCACCCCAGCCGCTTTCCCGGTGACAACGCTGGCAGTTGTCGCCCAGCTGGTTGTTATGCGTGTCATCGTCGCGGTGGCAGCCGATACAGGCGCTATCGAGTTTGTCCTGGTAAACATCACCGCTATGGCAGGCGGTGCAGGCCAGGCTCTCATGTTCGCCGCGAAGCGGAAAATCAGTGTCTTTGTGATCGAAGGATGTGTTTGACCATTTACGCGTGCCGTGACAGCTGTCGCACTCCTTGCCGTTGCGTCCCAGGTGCACATCTTCATTGCGGTGACAGCTATAGCAGGTACGCACCTGCCGGGTGGGTTTGTCATCGATGCTGTGGCAGGCATTGCAGCCGGGTTTGCGATGGGCGTTCTTCAAGGGAAAGTCCGTCTCCCGGTCGTGGTCGAAATCAATCTCGGTCCATTTATTTGTACTGTGGCAATCGTCGCATTGTTTGCCGAAGCGACCGGCATGCACGTCATTAATGGCATGGCAGCTGTTACAGCTGGCAGGCGTCTCCTGGTACTGGTTGTTGATATGACAACTGGCGCAGGCGACGTCCCGGTGCTGGCCGGCAAGCGGAAAGTCGGTATCGTCGTGATCGAAACGGGTGTTTTTCCAGCCCTGGCTGTCATGGCAATCGCCGCAGGCTTCGCCCAGTTTTCCCCGGTGGACATCCTTTTTTTCATGGCAGCTAAAGCAATCAGCGCTGGCTTCCCGGTATTTTTTATCGCGTGCATGACAGGCGCTGCAGGGTTGTTGCCGATGCGCATGACGCAGTTCGAAGTCGGTCTGGTTATGATCGAAGGTCAGGGGATTGAACTGAACAATGTCCGCCTGGCGCCCGCGATGTTCGCCATGACAGGTTTTACAGTCGACGTTGTTGCTGTCGGGGATATGGCTGTGGAAACCTTCCTTGGCAGTAATGTCGGCAGCGATGTCATCGTGGCAATCCAGGCAGAGCTGGCGCTGGGTCTGTTTGCCGAAACGGGTGTGGCAGCGAGTGCATTCAGTTTCGTATTCGGCATGACCCTCGATCACCTTGCCCGGCATGATCAGGGTTTCCAGGTTTGCCGAGGCCGTCATGGAGCAGAGCGCGAGCGTCATCGAGAGCAGGATCCTAGTAAACATGCACGGCGAAGACATGAACGAAGCCGGAGATAACCAGCATGATGAAGAGGGGCAGATGGAACAGATGCCAGAGCGCGAACAGCCGTTCATAGAAAGTGAATTCGGCGATCTTGCGGCTGTTTTCCAGGTATGCGCGGGCATGCGCCAGTAACTGGTGTTGCAGCTCACGTGCTTCGCCACCCGGGAGGCTGGCAACCGCGCGCTGGATATCGCGACGTAACCGGATGTGCGTCAGCCAGTTACGCGGGCCGATACTGAGATACCGCCACAGGCTCTGCAGCAGATGGCGCGGTTCTTCGCGCACATGGGTTTCAAGTTGCTGCAACCGTTGCAGCAACGCGGGCAGCTGGGCGAGTCGTTCGGTCAGGGATTCCGCGAGGATCGCTGAGTGGGCGGTGAGTTCCGCCAGGCTGGTTTTACTGCCATAGAGGCCATGATGGATGCGCTTGTAAACATACCGGCCGATCAGGCCACTGCTGGCAACAACCAGCATACACACCAGTGCCACGTTGCTGTTCGTCGAGCCCCAGCTAAAACCGCTATGAAACAGGATTAATGTCGGTCCCAGAATACCGAGCATCATGTGCAGCCGGAATGACCAGGCAATAGGTCCCAGCACACGCAGCGCCTTGATGCGTTTACGCAGCGGATACACCAGTAGCAGCAACATCATGCTGCCACCAATGATGCCAAGGTAATAACCCACGCCGGTTTCGGCGTTAAAGGGTTGCCGGTCGCGATTCAACCAGCCAAGGGCAAGCAGGGCGGCAATGCCGAAATAGGACAGCAGCACGCCCAGGTGCAGCACCCTCGGCTGGTAATTTCTTATCAACTGATTGAGACGTACCGGATCCGCCGGACCCGGACGGCGAACATACGCCGGTGACGCTATGGCCTCCATCAATTACCCCGTGTGTTGTGTTGAACGCTTGACTCCGCGGCGTCGCGGTCGATAGCGTAACAATAATTGGGAAAAAAATCCCAATAATTGAACCCGGTCACATTTCGGGCATTCTCTTTAAGCCATTATGAATGCGTCATCTGGAGCACAGGAAATCATGCAATTGGCGGTCTATTCGATTCCTATCATATTGATATTTATATGGTATGTGAGCGTTCAGATGCTTGCGAACCGGCGTGCGCTGGCGCAGAAACAGGCAGCGGTGGAGGCCGGTCTGACCGAACCGGCATCGCTACATCCCTTGCTCGACCCGACCAAATGCGTGGGTTGCGGCAGTTGCGTCAACGCCTGCCCGGAAGGGAATGTGCTGGGGCTGATCGATCGCAAGGCGCACCTCATCAATCCAACCCACTGCATCGGGCACGGCGCCTGTCGACTCGCCTGTCCGATGGGGGCGATCACGCTTGTATTCGGCACCGAAAAACGCGGCGTGGACATCCCGCATGTGGACCAGCGTTTCGAAACCAATGTGCCGGGTCTGTTTATCGCGGGTGAACTGGGTGGCATGGGATTGATTGGTAATGCGGTGGAACAGGGCAGGCAGGCGGTCGAGGCCATAGCAAAACGAGACAAGTCCAATGAGAAAGACCTGCTCGACCTGGTGATCGTCGGCGCCGGACCGGCGGGATTATCCGCATCGTTGGCGGCAAAGGAAAAGGGCCTGCGCTTCAGGACACTGGATCAGGAAACACTGGGTGGCACGGTGGCGCACTTCCCTCGCGGCAAGCTGGTCATGACCCGCCCCGTAACCTTGCCACTGGTGGGCAAAGTTAAGTTTACCGAAATCAGTAAGGAACAACTGCTCGACTTCTGGACTCGCGTGGTGGATGAAACGGGGCTGGAAATCAATTTCAATGAACGCGTGGACAAGATCGAGCCGAACGCGACCGGTTTTAACGTGACATCGCCGCAGGCAACATATCGAACCCGCGCGGTGTTACTGGCGATCGGCCGACGAGGTACGCCGCGTAAACTGGACGTGCCGGGCGAGGAATTAAACAAGGTCGTGTATCGCCTGATCGACGCGGAACAGTATCGTGGTCAGCAGGTACTGGTGGTAGGCGGTGGCGACAGTGCGCTGGAAGCGGCGGCCAGCGTGGCGGAACAACCCGGTACAACAGTGACACTCTCTTATCGTTCAGGTGGTTTTAGTCGCGCCAAGGAAAAAAACCGCCAGCGGATCGCGGCGGCCGAGGCTGCCGGGCGCCTGACCGTGCTATTTAATTCCAATGTAAAGCAGATTACGGAACACCAGGTGACACTCGACCAGGAAGGCAAGGTAATCGAGTTGGCCAACGACGCGGTGATTATATCCGCGGGCGGTATTCTGCCGACCGGTTTTCTCAAGTCCATCGGTGTGAGCGTGGAGACCAAGCATGGTACGGCCTAGCCATCTGTTTATATTTTCGTCATTCCAGCGTAGGCCGGACAAAAGCGGTAGCGTTGAACGCCCTCAGGGCGGCCCGAAGGGTGAGCGAAGCGAATCATCCAGGGGCGTTTGGTTTTTGTTTTTAATGTGGTTGCTGTTTGCATCACCCTCATTTGCAATCACCCTGGACGATGCCCAGTCCGCCGTGCGACAACGCGACTATGCGCGTGCGGCATCATTGTTTGAACAACTGGCCAGTACGGGGGATGCCGAGGCGCAGTTTCAACTGGCGGGCATGTATCGCGCCGGACGCGGGGTAGCCAAGAATCACGAACAGGCCGTGCACTGGTTGCAAAAGTCGGCGCAACAGGGATATGCCGAGGCGCAATATCATCTCGGCGTGATGTATGAAAACGGCTGGGGAGTACAACATGATCAACAGCAGGCGCAACACTGGTTCCAGCTTGCTGCTGACCAGGGGTTATCACTGGCGACAAGAAAATTAGATCAGCTTTCCAAACAGTCGGATTCAGTCAATATTGAGGACTCGACAGCACAACTGATTGTCGCTGCCCGCAAGGGGCGTATGGATCAGGTGATGCAGCTGTTGCATGCCGGTGTCGATATCAACGCTGTCGATCAGCAGGGTCGGAATGCGTTGATAACGGCCCTGATTGCGGGTGAAAGCAAAACGGCAGAGCTGCTGCTGGATAAAGGGTCGCGCGTCAATCATCGCGATGCCAGCGGCGATAGCGCATTGAGTATTGCCCTGCAGCAGCGCGATACGCGCATGGTTACACGTCTGCTGGCCGCTGGCGCGGATATCAATCAACGCGACCCCCTGGGCAACACTCCTTTGATCCGGGCTGTGATCAGCAAGGATGCCGCGCTGGTGACTGAGCTGTTGCGACACCGGCCGGATGTGAATGCAACAAACAACAAGGGCTGGAGCGCCCTGCGCTACGCGGAAGCGGCCGACAACCGGCGGTTAATGAATGTCTTGATCGAACGGGGCGCACAACCCACGCAAGTGGCATCTCTGGTCGCAGGCGTGAATATGGATGCTTTGACGGCAACCCAGCAAGATGATGCCGCGCTCTATAAAGGCTGGCCGCCGCTGTCGATTGCTGCCTGGCGAGGCCAGGAGTCTATGGTTGGAACGCTGCTGGCGGGCGGTGCCGATGCGCGGGCGCTCGATGCGGAAGGATACACTGCCTTGCAGCGCGCGGCCTGGCAGGGGCATGACGCGATTGTTAGGGCGTTGATTGCTGCGGGCGTGCCGGTGAACCATCAATCGCAGCGAGGCCAGACCGCCCTGGGGCTGGCTGTTCATGAGGGACACATCGAATCGGTCAATATACTGCTAACCGCGGCCGCGGATATTGCGATCAAGGACGCTGATGGCCATAGTGCTGCCTGGTATGCGGTTGCCAATGATCGACCCGAGGTGCTGGCCATGTTATTGCAGCATGGCGCGGCGAATGACCTGGACAACAGGATTGCACTGGAGGCCGCTCGCAGGGGTTCGGCGGAATGTTTGCTGCAATTGCTTGCGATCGATATCGCTATCAATGCCGAGGATCAATCGGGTCGCAGCCTGTTATGGTATAGCGCCCAGGCGGGTTTGACTGAGCCGGTGCGCGAACTGTTGCAACGGGGCGTGGATCCGAACCGAACGGATGACCAGGGTCATTCGCCGTTGTTGACCGCGGTGCGATACGGTCATGATGCGGTGGCGAAGCTGCTATTGGCGCAACACGCGCGCGTTGACGTTGCCAGCGCGGATGGAAATACGCCGTTGCTGATGGCCGTCAATCGCGAAAATGAGGCCATGGTTGAAGCCTTGCTGGCAGCCGGGGCGGCGCCCAATCGCGCCAATCGGCAAGCGCAAACGCCTCTGCACCTGGTGGTGCTCTCGGGCAATGAAACCATTCTGCGGCAATTGCTGACGGCAGGCGCGGATCCGAACGAAAAGGCCGGTGGCAGTGCGTCGGCACTGATGCTGGCGCGCACGCAGGGCAATAAGCGACTGGTCGCATTGCTTGAGAATAATCAACATCCGGCAAACTGGTTGTTCAATTTTTAGGCGTCATCACCAATAATAGCGCTCATCATGTCAGAGTCTCAGCCCGTGCTTCAGGTCGATCGTCTCAGCTGCATTCGCGGCGACCGTTGCCTGTTCCAGGACTTAAGTTTCACTCTAATGGCGGGCGCGGTGCTGCTGGTGGAGGGCGCCAATGGCAGTGGCAAAACCACATTATTACGCGTGTTATCCGGCATCCGGCAACCCGATGAAGGCAATGTAAGCTGGTGTGACCAACCTATTTCGACCCTCAAAGGCGACTACCTGGAACAATTATCATATCTGGGCCATCAGGATGGCGTTAAGCGCGATCTGACGGCCTGGGAAAATCTGGCTTTTAACCAGGCCATGGGCAAGACGGGCGATCGATCGATTGCCGAGGTGCTTTCACTGGTGGGCTTGTCGGGCCTGGCGGATGCACTTGTTGCGCAGTTTTCCGCCGGACAGCGGCGGCGTCTGGCGTTGGCAAGACTGTTGTTGCTGAAGGCCAGACTCTGGATTCTGGACGAGCCCTTCACATCGCTGGATCGGGCGGGTATTCAGCAAATGGAGCAGCTGTTTGTCGAGCATGTGACCAGCGGTGGCATGGTGATCATGAGCGCCCATCACGATCTGGCCTTGTCTGGAATCAAGGTGCAGCGAGTGAACCTGTCCGCATGAGTGAACTGTCCTTGTGGAGTGCGGTCTCAGGTCTGATCAGGCGCGATCTGTTACTCAGTTACCGGCGTCGCGGCGAGGTGATCAACCCCATCCTGTTTTTCATCCTGGTGACTTCGCTGTTCCCGCTGGGCACCGACGCCAACCCGGCCATGTTGCAGGCGATGGGTGCGGGTGTGATCTGGGTTGCGGCGTTGCTGGCTGCGATGTTGTCGCTGGACGGCATGTTTCGCTCCGATTATGAAGATGGCACGCTGGAGCTGATGGTAATCAGTGCGCATCCCTTGACGGTGCTGGTATTGGCCAAGGTGTTCGCGCACTGGCTGGTGACCGGGTTGCCGTTATTGATTATCTCGCCGCTGCTGGCATTGCTGCTGGGACTGAGCGGGGATGCAACCCTGGTGTTGATGCAAACCCTGTTGCTGGGTACGCCGGTGCTGAGTCTGGTCGGTGCTATCGGCGTTGCGCTGACGGTGGCGGTAAGACGTGGCGGGGTGTTGTTGTCGCTGCTGATCCTGCCGTTGTATGTGCCGGTGCTGATTTTCGCCAGTCATGCCGTGCATGCCGCGTTGCAGGGGCTGCCGCTGGAAGGGCAGTTGCATATGCTGGGTGCGTTTCTCGCGCTGGCGCTGGTACTGGCGCCGTTGCCGACGGCGGCCGCATTACGGATAAGTTTGAGTTAAATATTATGTGGACATGGTTTCATAAACTGGCATCACCGCCCTGGTTTTACCGCTTCTGTAATCGCTGGTTACCCTGGCTGATGCTGTTGTTTGTTTCGTTGTTGCTAACCGGTCTCTATGGCGGCCTGGTCACCGCGCCGGCGGATTATCAGCAGGGCGACAGTTTCCGCATCATGTATATCCATGTGCCAAGCGCCTGGATGTCGATGTTCGTGTATGTGGTGATGGCAATCGCGGGCGCCATCGTGCTGATATGGCGCATCAAGCTGGCGGAGCTGGTCGCGATCAGCAGTGCTTCCATTGGCGCGGCTTTCACTTTTCTGGCGCTGGTGACCGGTGCGATCTGGGGCAAGCCGATGTGGGGCGCCTGGTGGGTGTGGGATGCGCGCCTGACCTCGGAACTGATCCTGCTGTTTTTATATCTGGGCGTGATTGCCCTGTATAACGCGATTGAAGACAAACGTACGGCCGGTCGCGCGGTGGCGATACTGGCGCTGGTCGGTGTAGTGAATATCCCGATTATTCATTATTCGGTCGAGTGGTGGAACACCCTGCACCAGGGGCCGACGGTAACCAAGCTTGATAAGCCTTCCATTCATATCGATATGTTGATCCCGTTGTTGCTGATGGCGCTGGCGTTCAAGGTCTATTACGTCATGGCGCTGATGCTGCGCGTTCGCAGCCATATACTGGAACGTGAGTCGCGGAGTCAGTGGGTAAAGGAAATGATGGAGCCAAAATGAACTGGCAGGAATTTTTTCACATGGGCGGATATGCCCCTTATGTCTGGTCGTCGTATGCGCTTGCCGCGCTGGTGCTGGTTGTTAACTTGCTGATGCCCTGGCTGCAGCACCGACAGCAGCTTAACAAGCTGCGTCGTCAACAGGCGCTGGAACAAGCCAGTCAGGAGGTGCGTTCATGACGCCCGCCCGCAAGAAACGTCTTGCCCTGATCCTGTTGATGGTGATGGGCGTGGGGGCCGCGATTGCGCTGGCACTGACGGCCTTCCAGAAAAACATGATGTACTTCATTTCGCCGAGCGAGGTCGTGGAAGGCAAGGCGCCACACAATGCCGTGTTTCGTCTTGGTGGCATGGTGGTGGAAGGCAGTGTGCAGCGTGGCCAGGAGTTGACGGTGCGCTTTGCCCTGACCGATTACAAAGAACAGGTGAATGTCGCTTATACCGGGATACTGCCAGACCTTTTCCGCGAGGGACAGGGCATTGTCGCCAAGGGCCGCTTGAATGCCGATGGCGTTTTCGTGGCCGATGAGGTGCTGGCCAAGCATGATGAAAATTACATGCCGCCGGAAGTGGCGGAAATTATGCAGAAGCCTGGTGCGAAGCCATGATTCCTGAACTTGGTCACTTTGCATTAATCCTGGCCTTGTGTATTGCACTGGTGCAGGTGGTGGTGCCGCTGGTCGGCGTTTATCGCGGTGCAGCCAACTGGGTAGCGGTCGCGGTACCGGCGGCGCGCGCGCAACTGTTTTTCATGCTGCTGGCTTACGCCTGCCTGACCTACAGTTTTATTGTGCATGACTTTTCCGTTGCCTATGTGGCGAAGAACTCGAACACCGATTTACCCCTGTTGTATCGCATCTCCGGTGTGTGGGGTTCGCATGAGGGTTCATTGTTACTGTGGGCGCTGGTGTTGGCATTGTGGACCGGTGCCGTGACATGGTTCAGCCGCAGCGTACCGGAGGCCATGCGGGCACGCGTGCTGGCGGTGATGGGCTTTGTCAGCGTAGGGTTTTTGATGTTCATGCTGTTTACGTCCAATCCCTTTGAGCGCCTGTCGCCCGCGCCGTTACAGGGACGGGATCTTAATCCGCTATTGCAAGACCCGGGTTTGGCGATTCATCCGCCCATGCTGTACATGGGTTATGTCGGATTTTCCGTGGCCTTTGCCTTTGCGATCGCCGCCTTGCTGGCGGGGCGGCTGGACAGTGCCTGGGCGCGCTGGTCGCGACCCTGGACTATTACAGCCTGGGTGTTCCTGACCCTGGGGATCGCGCTGGGTAGCTGGTGGGCTTATTACGAACTCGGCTGGGGAGGCTGGTGGTTCTGGGACCCGGTGGAAAACGCGTCC
The DNA here is from genome assembly GCA_041592335.1 of Thiohalobacteraceae bacterium. Classification (GTDB taxonomy): domain Bacteria; phylum Pseudomonadota; class Gammaproteobacteria; order Thiohalobacterales; family Thiohalobacteraceae; genus JBFHQE01. Next base: position 38,791 of record JBFHQE010000013.1, read on the forward strand.
TTCATGCCCTGGCTGGTGGGTACGGCCTTGATTCATTCACTGGCGGTGACCGAGAAACGTGGCATGTTCAAGGCCTGGACCGTGCTGCTGGCGGTGTTTGCGTTTTCGTTAAGTCTGCTTGGTACCTTCCTGGTGCGTTCCGGTGTACTGACTTCGGTACACGCGTTCGCCACCGATCCCACGCGTGGTGTGTTCATCCTGATATTCCTGGCTGTCGTGGTGGGCGGATCGCTGGCGCTTTATGCCTGGCGCGCGCCACAGATCCGCAGTCAATCCGGCCTGGAGCTTGTGTCGCGTGAAATGGCACTGCTGATTAATAACCTGTTGTTGGTGGTGACGGCGGCAAGCGTGTTACTGGGAACCCTGTACCCGCTGTTCGTGGATGCCTTTAACCTGGGCAAGATTTCAGTTGGACCGCCGTATTTTAATATGATCTTCGTGCCCTTGATGGCGCCACTGGCGCTGTTGATTGGTCTGGGTGTGGCATTGCGCTGGAAACAGGATCAACTGCAACGCATTATGCCGGGTCTCATATTGCCGTTGGTGATCAGTATTCTGCTGGGGTTGTTGCTGCCGCTGGCGTTGCCATTTTATTCGCTGGGCGCGGCGATCGGCTTGATACTGGCGATCTGGATCCTGTTGACCGCAATCCCGCTGCTAAAGGAGCGGCGTTCACTGGGCGCGCTTGGCATGACCACGGCGCACCTCGGTGTGGCGATCTTTATCGTCGGTGTGACCCTGACCAGTATTTACAGTATCGAACAGGATGTGCGCATGGCGCCGGGTGAATCAGTTAACCTGGGCGGTTATGACTTCCGCTTCGAAGGCGTGGTGGGCAGCGAGGGACCGAATTATCACGCCGATGCGGGAACCGTGACGGCCAGTCTCGATGGCAAACGGGTGGCGACACTGGTAGCGGAGAAACGTATCTATCGTGTGCAGCAGATGCCGATGACCGAGGCTGGTATCGATGCCGGATTCACTCGTGACCTGTTCGTGGCACTGGGCGAACCGCTGGGAGATCAGGGCGCCTGGAGCCTGCGCCTGTATCACAAGCCATTCATCCGCTGGATCTGGATGGGATGCCTGGTGATGGCGCTGGGCGGTGTGCTGGCCGCGTCGGACCGGCGTTACCGGCTGATGGCGAAACGCTCGCGCGAGGTTGCAACAGCGAACGCCGAGGCTACCGCATGAAGCGTTATCTGCCGCTGGCCATATTTGCCTTGCTGGTCGTCGTGCTGGGTATCGGTCTGACGCTGAACCCGCGTGAAGTACCCTCGCCGTTAATTGGCAAACCGGCGCCCGCATTCAGTCTCCCGCAACTGCATTCACCGGATGAGGCAATCGGCAGCGATGCAATGCGGGGCAAGGTGTGGTTGCTGAATGTGTGGGCCTCCTGGTGTACCGCCTGCCGTGCCGAGCACCCGCTGCTGGTGGAACTGGCGCGCGATCCGACAATCAACCTGGTGGGTCTGAATTACAAGGATGAAGTACCCGCGGCACTGCGCTGGCTGCGGCAGTTTGGCGACCCTTACCGCGTCAGTGCCTTCGATGCCGATGGCCGGGTCGGTATCGACTGGGGTGTCTACGGTGTGCCGGAAACCTTTGTAATCGACAAGCAGGGCATCATTCGTTACAAGCAGATCGGGCCGGTAACGCGCGAGGCGCTGGATAACAAGATATTGCCTTTGTTGAAAGCGCTTGAGAGTGAGGCATGATGATGCGTTGGTGGTTGATACTATTCCTGTCCATTGCGCTCCCTGCTCAGGCCGCCGTCGAAGTACTCAATTTTAAAAACGAGCAGCAACAGGAAGACTACAAGGCATTGATTAATGAACTGCGTTGCCTGGTGTGTCAGAACCAGAACCTGGCGGATTCCAATGCCGATCTCGCCAAAGACCTGCGTCAGCAGACTTATGACATGATCGCAGCGGGCAAATCCAAGCAGGAAATCGCGGATTACATGGTGGCGCGCTATGGCGACTTTGTATTGTATCGGCCGCCTTTGTCGGGCAAAACGGTATTGCTGTGGCTGGGACCGGCCCTGTTTATGTTGGCCGGGGGAATCGTGATGCTGACAATCGTACGCCGAAAATCATCGGGTAATGCACCGGATCAGTCCAGCCTGGACAGGGCGCGCGCGCTGTTGAATGACAGCGAGGAGCGTTCATGAGCCTGGTTTTCTGGTTAATGGTTGCAGCCATGTTGGGTGTGGCACTGGTGTTTCTGTTGCCGTCCCTGTTGCGTGGTTCCGGTGAACTACTCGACAGCACGGCACAGCAAAACCTGTCCCTGGCGCGCGAACGTTTGGCGGAGCTGGAGCAGGACAGGGCGGCGGGTCGATTGTCAGATGCCGCTTATCAGGAAGCGAGGCAGGAACTGGAACAGCAGCTGGCGGCCGATCTGTCATTGCAATCTAAAACGCGTCTAACGCAGGGTAATAGCCGTGGCCTGGTTGCGGCACTCGCGTTGTTGCTGCCACTGATTTCTATTGTGTTGTATCAATACCTGGGCGAGCCGGACCTGTTAACGGAACAATCTCAACAGCAGGCGAGTATGCCAACAGGGCATGCGGGAATGGGAGATAGCAGTGGCTTGCCTTCGGTGGATAGCATGGTTGCCGGGCTGGCGGCACGCCTGGAGCAGCAGCCGGACGATCCCCAGGGCTGGTACATGCTGGCGCGCAGTTACATGTCGCTGGATCGATATGTGGATGCAGTCCAGGCTTATGAGCGATTGCTGGGTTTGGTAGGCGATGATCCCGAAATCATGGTGTCCTATGCCGATGCGCTGGCGATGACGCGCAATGGCGATATGAGCGGAAGGCCATTGGCAATGATCGAGAAGGCGCTGGCATTGGAGCCTTCTCATCCTACCGGGCTTTGGCTGGCGGGCATGGCCTATCGACAACTCGGGCGATATCAGGATGCCATTAGTGCCTGGCAAAAAGCACGCAGTGTATTAACAACTGATCCAGCTTCAGTGGCAGAACTGGATAACCTCATTGCCAATACCAAAAAACAAGTGGGGGACGTGGCGCTATCACCACGGGAAGAGGCAGAAGCCTTGCCCGAGATTGTGACGGCCAGGATCGAGGTATCGGTGTCGCTGGATGAAACATTGCGGGATCGGGTGGCGCCGGAAGACACGGTGTTTATCCTGGCGCGCGCGATCAATGGCCCACCGATGCCACTGGCGGTCGTAAGAAAACAGGTCAGGGACTTGCCGGTCACGGTGACGCTGGATGATTCACAGGCCATGATGCCTGCCATGAAGTTATCGCGTTTCGAGGAAGTGAGTGTGCTGGCAAGGGTTTCAAGGAGTGGCAATCCTGTTGCGCAAAGCGGTGACCTCGAGGGAATGCTTGCGTCCGTTTCTCCGCTGAAACATCCGGTCGTTACACTGAAAATCGACAGTTCCATTCCCTGAGCTGGCTGTCATCAAGGAGTCATAACGCCGGGTCGATTTATGAGGGGGATATCGTAAATTTCGCTAACCCATACCCTCTGCACCCTTTTCTTTTATTACATCTTTATTACACTTGGTCGATAGAGTATTGATTTTAGAGTAGTCGCTCGCCGTGTGTCGAATCAAACAAACTCAAATTTCTGGCGGGTGAAGAGGGGATAGCATGCATATTTCTGTTCGGCCGACCACTGTATTCGTAAAGCTACTGTTAGTGACCGCCTTGTTGCTGTGCGCGCACTCGATCGGGTTAATTTTTAAATTTATCGTTGGGCATGATTATGTACTGGGTTTCGTGCCTATGTTTAATTTCGATACCGAGAAAAACGTGCCATCGTTTTTTTCTTCAGCACTGTTGTTGATCGTATCGCTGTTGTTATTTCAGATTTCTGTCATTCGAAAAAAAATGTCGGAGTCTTTCCTGCCCTGGCTGGGTCTGGCGTTGATTTTCATATTTCTATCCGCCGATGAGTTCTTTTCGCTGCATGAAAGACTGACAAAGCCAGTTGAAGGGGCGTTGCAAACTTCCGGTGCTTTCACTTTTGCGTGGGTCGTGCCCTATAGCCTGCTGCTGATATTCTTTCTGGTGGTATATGGCCGTTTCCTGTTCAGGTTACCGAAACCGACCATGCTGCTGTTCATCTTATCGGGTGCGGTGTATGTGATGGGTGCCCTGGGGTTTGAGTTTATCGGTGGCGCATACGCGGAAAGCTACGGCATTGAAAACATCGGTTACGCTTTATTGACAACGGTTGAAGAACTGCTGGAAATGCTGGGTCTGATACTGTTTATTTACACCCTGTTGACCTACCTGGTGAAGGAACTAAAAACCTCCCGATTGTCCATGGGACAAAACCACCTGGTGCTCAAACTCAATTAACCGGCGATTTGGATTTGCCTAGAAGGATTGTCCGCCTGGGTTGTTGGACTGCTGCGCCTGTTGCGGCATGGGGAATTCGATTGGCTGTTGCTGCTGCATGGGTGCTTCCAGTTTCGGCAGTCCCCGGAATACGGCGTTGATGCCTGAATTCCAGGATTCGCGTAGCGCAATCAGGTAAGCATCCTTTTCGTCAAAGCTGCAACGGCAGTTGATTTGCAGGGTATCTTTCTGCATCAGGGCCAGCTCGAAGGGCGGGCCAACGGTAATGTTGGAACGGGTCGTGGCATCCAGCGACACCAGTGCCAGTTGCGCGCCTTCCTGCAGGGAAATGCCGGGATGGGCAATACGATCCAGCGCCGGCTTACCATACTTGCTTTCACCAATCTGCAGGTACGGCGTTTGCGGCGATGAAGTAATGTAGTTCCCTTGCGGATAAATCAACATCAGGCCATGCGGTTGCCCCGTGATCTGGCCGCCGATAATCAGCGTGGTTTCGCCGCTCACACCGGACTGGTTGAAGGCGTGGCTGTGTTCCTGTTGCACCGCCTGGCTGACCTTGCCGACATACTCCGCCGCTTCGAACAGGTAATTAACGGTCGTGAGTGAGGGCCGGCCGGCGGGGGGGTAATCGATATCCCGCTGGATGTGATTAATGACTTCCTGGGTGGTAGCCAGGTTGCCAGCGGAAAGGATAACGAACAGGCGGTCTTCCGCGGGTTTGAAGACATGCATTTTGCTGTAGGTGGTGACGTAATCCACACCCGCATTGGTGCGTGAATCAGACGCAAACACCAGACCGTTTTCAAGGCAAAGCCCCAGGCAGTAAGTCATAATTTCGATCAGCCCTGTGATATTTCGTTGCGCTAGTATCTTGCAAATTACAGCGGCTTAAAAGTGAAAATACATTAACTTTTCCCGGTCGCCGCGAGATGGTCGGGTTTTTCCAGCTTAATCATTAGCTTGGCAGAAAATACTGTTTTTGCAACGAACTGTGGAAGCCAATAATGCCAAGCTGAATGGCGTCGATAAAGCGGTGCAGTTTTTCCTGATCCAGCTTTTCGAAATTCTGCCGGGAAATACGATTCTGCAATTGTTCCAGAGTGTTCAGCGGTTGTTCGTTATTGGCAAGCTGGCTGACGCTTTGGCCTACCAGGAACAGACAGTGCAGCACGGAACGTGGCAGCTGCTGATCCTGAAACAGAAACTCCAGCACTGGCGTTTTGCTTACCCGTACCTGCACTTCGCGGCGGTAATTGTAATAGGACGACAGGGATTTCAGGATACTGATCCACTCGACGCTCTCGATAGTACGCGATTCATAGGCGTCATCCGCTTCCAGCATATCCACCGAGCGCACGTCGATAATGCGCGTGGTCATATCGGCGCGCTCCAGGTTGCGGCCGATGCGCGTGAAGTGCCAGGCTTCGTCACGGTACATATTTGCCGACAGCAGGCCATTGATGAGTTCAGAGCCGGATATGATGCCTTCCAGAAAGTCGTCACGCCCACGCTGGGTAATACCGGACTGGGCATTCTCCTTGGCGAACAGGAATAGTTCATTCAGTTTTTCCCATCCACTGCGCGGAACAATTTCTCGAATGGTGCGGTAATTTTCCCGCGCCGATTTCAGGCAGCTAACAATGGAGTTGGGGTTGTTCAGATCGCCGATCAGACAGCGCACCACATTGCGTTCATTGGCCGCCTTGAATTGTTTATTGAATTGTGTTTCCAGGCCTAGGATCTGAATCAGCGGTTGCCAGCCCGGTGACACGCCTTTTGGTGAATCCAGCAGCAAATGGTAATTCACCCTGACCAGGCGCGCAGTGTTTTCGGCGCGTTCGATATAACGGCTCGCCCAGTAAGTTGCTTCTGCAACACGTGATAGCATGACTAGTTCCCCTTGTCCTGCACGATCCAGGTGTCCTTGGATCCGCCGCCCTGCGATGAGTTCACCACCAGTGACCCTTTACGCAATGCCACGCGGGTCAACCCGCCCGTGGTGACACTGACCTGTTTGCCGCTCAGGATAAAAGGACGCAGGTCCACGTGTCGCGGTTCCAGCTTGGTGCCAACCACCGTGGGAACGGTGGAGATGCCGAGCGTCGGCTGGGCAATATAATTACGCGGATTACGCTTGATGAGTTTGACGAAGGTATCGCGTTCTTCCTTGCTGGCGCGTGGGCCGATCAACATGCCGTATCCGCCGGATTCGTTGGCGGGCTTGATGACCAGCTTGTCGATATTGGCGATGACATACTTGCGTTCGTCTTCATACATGCAACGGTAGGTCGGGACATTCGGAATACCGGGTTCTTCATCGAGGTAGTAGCGGATGATGTCCGGCACGAATGCATAAACGACCTTGTCGTCGGCGACGCCGGAACCCGGTGCATTCGCCAGGCCGACATTGCCTTTTTTCCAGGCGCGCATCAGCCCCGGCACGCCGAGCGTGGAATCCTTGCGGAAGGCTTCCGGGTCAATAAATTCATCGTCAATGCGGCGGTATATGGCATCTACTCGCTGCGGTCCTTTGACCGTGCGCATATAGACGCAATCGTCCTTGTCAACAAACAGGTCACGCCCCTCAACCAGTTCCGCGCCCATCTGGTGAGCGAGATAGGCGTGTTCGAAATAGGCCGAGTTGAAAATGCCCGGGGTTAACACCACTACTTCCGGACGTTTTTTACGGCTCGGCGAAATGGAAGCCAGCATGTCGTGAAGCAGGGTCGGATAATCATCGACCGGTAAGGGTGAATAGCTTTCGAACAGTTCGGGGAACACGCGCTTGGTGACCTGGCGGTTTTCCAGCATGTAGGAAACGCCGGACGGCACGCGCAGGTTGTCTTCGAGTACATACATCACGCCGTCGGTATCGCGCACCAGGTCCGAACCGCAGATATGCGCCCAGACGCCGCGCACCGGTTTGATGCCGATGCATTGCTTGCGAAAGTTCTTGGACTCGGCCAGCACTTCCTTGGGGAAGACCTTGTCCTTGATGATCTTCTGTTCGTTGTAAAGATCGTTGATAAACATGTTCAAGGCCTGAACGCGCTGTTTCAGTCCCTGTTCGATCTTCTCCCATTCCGACAGCGGAATGATGCGTGGACAGATATCGAATGGCCAGTTGCGGTCGATATTGCCTTCCTCTTCGGAATAAACCGTGAAGGTGATACCCATTTCCTTGATGGCAATATCGGCGGAAGCCTGGCGGGCGGCCAGCTCCTCGTCGTCCATTTTCCGGAACTGGTTGACCAGTTTTTTGCAGTAACCGCGGGCCCGATTTTTTCCGGCGAGGGTTTCATCGAAAAAAGGCCCGGGATCGTAGTCGGAAAGATCGATACTCATAACGGCGTGTCCTTACTCTGTCGCAGGTCGAGCGTGAACGGATGGTCGGGATTGGGGTGTTTCAGTTTTATACGCAGTTTGCCCGGCGAGTGACCACTTTGGGTAAAGCGTGACAGTCGGCGCGATTCCGCCTCGTAGGCATTGACCGGGAAGGTTTCGTAATTGCGTCCACCGGGATGCGCCACATAGTAGCTGCAGCCGCCCAGCGAGCGCTTCGACCAGCGGTCGATGACATCGAAGATCAGGGGCGAGTCGATTGGCAGTGTAGGGTGCAGGCCGGAAACCGGGTTCCAGGCCTTGTAACGCACGCCCACGACAAATTCACCGCGCTCACCGGTGTTGCGCAGCGGCAACGCCTGGCCATTGCAGGCGATGATATGACGGCCATCGGTCATGCCGCGCACTTTAACCTGCAGACGCTCAACCGAGGAATCCACAAACCGCGAGGTGCCCTGTGCCGTAATTTCCTCGCCCAGCACATGCCAGGGTTCGATGGCAAAGCGCAGTTCGACCTCGAGGTCATCGATATTGATACGGCCATAATGCGGGAAACGGAATTCGGTGAAAGGCGCAAACCAGTCGTCTTCGATGGGATAACCCCAGCGCTGCAAGTCCTTCACGACATCCTTCAGGTCGCGTTCGACATAGTGCGGCAGCATGAAACGGTCATGCAGTTCCGTGCCCCAGCGCACGGGTGCTTCTTCGTAAGGTTGTTGCCAGAAGCGCGATACCAGCGTGCGTAACAACAGGTTCTGCACCACTGACATGCGCGCATGCGGCGGCATTTCAAAGCCACGGAATTCCACCAGGCCCAGTCGACCGGTGGCCGTATGCGGGGCATAGAGTTTATCGATACAGAATTCGGAGCGATGGGTATTGCCGGTCATGTCGACCAGCAGGTTGCGCATGACGCGATCCACCAGCCAGGGTGACTGGCTTTCACCTTTGGGCAGGTTCTTAAGTGCGATCTCCAGCTCGTACAAACTGTCATCGCGTGCTTCATCGACGCGCGGCGCCTGCGAGGTCGGGCCGACAAACATGCCGGAGAACAGGTAACTCAACGAGGGGTGATTCTGCCAGTAACGGATCAGGCTGCCGAGCAGTTCCGGCTTGCGCAGCAAGGGGCTGTCCGCCGCGGTTGGACCGCCCAGCGTGACATGGTTGCCGCCGCCGGTGCCGGTATGGCGCCCGTCGAGCATGAATTTTTCCGTGCCGAGGCGCGACTGGTGAGCTTCTTCGTACAGGCTCTCGGTGTTGCTGACCAGTTCATCCCAGCTTTGCGTCGGATGGATATTGACTTCAATGACACCGGGATCGGGTGTGACAGAGAAACGCTTCAGACGGTCATCCTGCGGTGCTTCATAACCTTCCAGCACAATCGGCTGGTTGAGTTCGGTGGCCGTGGTCTGGATGTGACCGATCAGCTCCAGCCAGTGCCCCAACTGGGACATGGGTGGCAGAAAGATATGCAGGTTGCCGTTGCGCGGTTCGACACACAATGCCGTGCGCACGTAGAAACCGGATTCATAACTGCCGTCATCGGCAAAGCCCTGTTGCACCCGGTTATCGTTTAACGACTCCGTTGGCCGGGTCTGGGAATAGCGGTCACTGACCGAGCCCGGCAAATGATCCTTGTCGGCAAAGGGATCAGAGACGTAGGTTTGTTGCCGGTGTTTGTCTTCTTCCCATAACAGGCTGTCCAGCGGCAGGCGGAAACCCATGGGAGAGTCGCCCGGCAGCAGGAACATGTGTTCACGGCTGAATTCCCAGAGCGAACTGACCCAGCGTTTATTCACCGGCTCCCAGGCAATCGGCAGGGCATAACCGACCCTGTAATCGAGGCCCTGCTCAAAGACCCGCCGCAGGCGATCGCGCTCCATCTTGTTGCCGAGCTTGTTGTCCAGCACGGTGACGTTTTTCGGTAGCGTGCCTTCCTTCCATAAATAGTAAAGCACGTCCTCGAATCCGGGGATGACATGCTTGTCGGAAATGCCAATGTGTTGCGCCAGCCGACGGGCAAAGGCCTGAGCCTGTTGTTCGTTGCTGTTGCCTGGTCGGGTCGGGTCGGCGATGAGATCCGGTTTTTCCCAGACCGGCACTTCATCCTTGCGCCAGTAACAGGACAGTGCCCAGCGCGGCAGCGGCTCGCCCGGATACCATTTGCCCTGGCCATGATGCAGCAGGCCGCCTTGCGCAAAGCGCTCCCAGAGACGCCGTAGCAGTACCTCGGCGCGTTCGCGCTTGTGCGGACCGAGTGCGGCGGTGTTCCATTCCGCGCCATCCATGTTGTCGATGGAGACGAACGTCGGTTCGCCACCCATGGTGAGGCGTACGTCGTTATCGATCAGTTCCTGTTCCACGGCATGGCCAAGAGCGGTGATGGCCTGCCATTGTTCGTCGCTGTAGGGTTTGGTGACGCGCGGGTCTTCATGGATGCGCACCACGTTGTTCTCGAACTCGAACTCAACTTCGCACTTGTCGACCGCGCCCGTGACTGGGGCAGCGCTGACCGGATCGGGTGTGCAGGCGAGCGGGATGTGTCCTTCGCCGGCAAACAGGCCGGAGGTTGGGTCCAGTCCAATCCAGCCCGCGCCCGGGATATAAACCTCGGCCCAGGCGTGCAGGTCGGTGAAGTCGGCTTCCGGTCCAGAGGGGCCATCGAGCGATTTAACGTCCGGTGTGAGCTGGACCAGATAGCCCGATACGAAACGCGCGGCCAGGCCCAGGTGACGCAGGATCTGCACCAGCAGCCAGCCGGTATCGCGGCAGGAACCCTTGCGTTTTTCCAGCGTTTCCTCGCAGGTCTGGATGCCGGGCTCCATGCGTACGACATAGCCGATGTCTTTTTGTAGCCGGGCATTGAGATCGACCAGAAAATAGACAATATGATCGGTGCGGACATCCTGAATGTCGCCAATCCATTCATTTAGCAACGCCCCGTCTTCATTCACTTCGAAATAAGGCGCCAGTTCTTTCTTCAGTTGCGCGTCATATTCGAAAGGGAACTGGTCGGCGTCTTCTTCGACGAAAAAGTCGAAAGGATTGATGGTGACCATGTCGACCACCAGGTCGACCTCGATGGACATGGTGCGGGTTTTTTCCGGGAAAACGTAGCGCCCGATAAAGTTGCCGAACGGGTCCTGCTGCCAGTTCAGAAAATGGTTTTCCGGCGTTACCTTGATGGAATACTGGTGCAGCGGGGTGCGCGTGTGGGGTGCCGGGCGCAGGCGCACCAGGTGCGGGGCAAGGGAAACAAGACGGTCAAATTTATAAGTGGTTTTGTGGTGTATTCCGACGCGAATACTCATAAAGCGACCTTATCTGGAAAGTGTTTGGTCATTCGGTTGAAAACCTATCATATCCCGTGCCAGCTGCCCATGATGTAAATCCGTAACAACCCTGATATTTGTGCATTAACTCAGGGCGATTCACGCAAAACAGGGTTTATTTTGGTGCGTGAATCAGCGCAACTCCTGAACAGTCACTTTTTCCATGTTCTTGACCAGGTACTCCAGCGTGACTGGCGTGCTGTTACCGAACAGGCCAGCCGGAAAAGAAATCTTCATGCTGCGAACGCGTTCCCACCATTTTGGCGAACTATCAACCCGGAGCGAAAATGTTGCCTGCGCTCCCGGCGCCAACGATAGCGAAGACGGCGTGATGTCGATCACCTTGTAACTGTTACCGTCGCTGTCACTGACCTGGATGCGGGAGAAATCGCTTTCGGAAACGGTGATCGGCTGGGTGCTATTCAGCGATGTGGCCGCATCGATCTGGAATACCGACTGACTGCCGGTTTTAATGCGTTGTCCCAGGGTCTTGGGATAAGACTCGATGCTGGCGTCGCGGATCGACAGCTGGGTCTGGATCGGCATCATCATGGGCTGCGCAACAGCGGGTGGCGCGGTCACGGGCGCGGCGACGGGTGCCGGAGCGCTTTCGGTGTATTCCCAGGTATTGTCGGGCCTGATGCGAATACGGCGCCCGTCCGGCGTGGTGACAATGCGGTCATCGGATTTATAGCTCCAGCTTCCATCCGGGTTCAGCGTGATCTCGCGACCTTCCGGCGTGACGATGTCACTGGCCAGTAACTGTGGCGTGGAACAGAGGGCGAGGGTGGCGAGCGTGACCGAAAGGATTCTGGAAGTCATGGGATGTACCTGTTGTGATGGTTCATGTTCCGTTTACTATACCAATCCTGAACATCGTATCCAGTGCCTTTTGCTTGTGTCGACAGCAATCAGTCACTATCGTGCCGAGCATGGAAAATTTCATGCGACCGGCCGACATCGACTGGCGGCAGGGGAGTCCCTTCAGCCAGGAATTTCAGGACGTCTATTTCTCCAGCGATGACGGCTGCGAGGAAAGCGCTTATGTGTTCCTCGCCTGTAATGATTTGCCCGCGCGCTGGCAAGCAACGTCTCCCGACCGGAGGGTGTTCACGATTGCCGAAACCGGCTTTGGCACCGGGCTCAACTTTTATCTGACGCTCCATCACTGGCTGACTACCCCGGAGCGCGCGTTTCATCATCTTCATTACGTTGCCAGCGAGAAACATCCCTTTCGCCGCCAGAATTTCATCGAGATAGCCGAGGCGTTATTCGCTCGCTGGCCGAGGTTGCGGCCAGCGGAACTTGATTTGTTCACCCAATATCCGGACCTGTGCGGCGGATTTCATCAACTGCGTTTCCCGGTGGCGAATGTAACACTCACCCTGATGTTCGGTGATAACACCGAGATGTATTCGCAGTTGCTATTACCCAGGGAACAGCCGGTTGATGCCTGGTACCTCGATGGCTTTGCGCCCAGGCAGAATCCGGACATGTGGTCGGACATTTTCTTTTCTCACATGGCCCGGTTAAGTCGACCGGGCACCACGTTCAGTACCTTCACGGCCGCGAGTGCGGTGCGCAGGAGTCTGGAGCAAGCCGGTTACAGGGTTGGCAAAGTCGCCGGATACGGCCGCAAGCGGGAGATGCTGAGCGGTTTTCTGGAACAACAGCCGAAGTCGCCCGGCACACCGCCCTGGTTCACTTTGCCTGCCGCGCAGGCGGAAGGTCATGACGTGGTTGTTATCGGTGCCGGGCTGGCGGGGTCTGCTGTCGCCCGTCAATTAGCTGCACAGGGTCGCCGGGTAACGGTACTGGAACGCCATGCGCAACCGGCGCGGGAAGCATCGGGCAATCTTGCCGGCGTGATTTATCCACCGATCAGTCAACAGGCCAGTGCCGAGTATCAATACTACGCGCAGGCATACCGGCAGGCAGTTCGGCGGTTTTCTTCCCTGGAGGTTGGCTGGCAATCCAGCGGTGTGTTGCAGCTGGCGCAGAATACCCGGCAGCAATCCCGCTATCAGGCGTTTGCGGCTAGCTGTCATGATCCGGGCGTGGTTCGTTGGGTTAAGAACCGAGAAGCACGCGAACTCGCGGGTGTGGCGCTCGCGGGGGAAGGGTTGTTTTTTCCGCAGGGAGGCGCGATCAATCCCCCCGCACTTTGCAAACAGTATCTTTCTCATCCAGCCATTCGGTGTCTGTTTGAATCGGAGGTTATTGCTTTGCAGCAAAACGATGTCGGTTGGCAGTTAACCGTGCGGGATGGATCAACCGGGCAACAGCGAACGCTAAGCTCGCGCCAGCTGGTGATTGCCACGGCAAAGGATGTTCATGCCCTGTTGCCGGATTATTTTGAAGATGTCCGGTTTAATCGAGGCCAGGTGAGTTATCTGCCTGGGTCAACGACGTTGTCAGTACTGAAATGCGTGGTCTGTCATGCGGGTTATGTCACGCCCGCCATCGATGGTGTAAACGTGGTAGGGGCGACGGTGGATGAGACTGCGCTGGCTGATCCACGGATTGAAGATCATCAAGCCAATGTTGAACAACTCAATAACGTGCTCGCGGCTGAAGCGCAGTTGTCCGTTAACCCGGAGGGGCTGACCGGCAATGTGGCTTTTCGAACTGTCACAACCGATCACCTGCCGCTGGTTGGGCCGGTCCCGGATCGTGAGTTCTATCGGGCGCAGTATCAGGATTTGCGACATGGCCGACCGGTGGAAGGTTATGCACCGGCACGTTACCTGCCGGGTTTATATATCAGTGTGGCGCATGGCGCGCGTGGCATCAGTTCCAGTTTGCTGGCAGCGGAGATGATTGGTGCAATGATGGCAGGTGAGGCGTTGCCGGTCACGCGGCAGGTCTATGAGGCCGTGCATCCGGCAAGGTTTATGGTGAGGGCGTTACGGAAAAGGGTGTGATAGGGTCTATCCGGATGATTAACATTTTCGTCACCCCGGTGCTCCCTAGAACCCTGCGTGATCATCAGGGATACACCAACTCGCGGTGCTCGTTCGAATAAGGCCGGGGTCTACCACTCCCGTCACCCCGGCGTAGGCCGGGGTCCAGGGGTGTTGGTCGGGGTGGCCACTAAACAGAAATCTAAAGCGGACCTAACGGAATTCCGCAGCCAGTTCTCAAAACGGCACAAACCGGTCATTAAGCCTCCGCATGATTTCCGCTCTAATAAAGCTCATCAGTGCACTACAGACGCGCAAATATTCATTATTTCGGCCAAATTCCATATATTTCCGTAAAGCCTTCCGACAAAGTATTGACGTGTCATCATTATTTCGTACTATCCCATTTAATTAAGAAGAAGCCTCACCGGATTTCATGGGATGAAATAGTTGTTGGTGATAAAGGACGAAGCGGCCCACGGAGGATGTGGGCGATACCTGCCTTTCTGTTCTCCGTAGAAACGAATTAATAATTTAACCTTACGGGGAATCTCGGAAATGAAAACCTTCCTAACAACCATTGCAGCTTCTGCTTTTGTTTTATCCACCAGCGCCAATGCCGCCTTGATCGAACGCTTAGGTGGTCTTGCCTATTACGATGATGTGGCCGATCTCACCTGGCTAGCCGACGCGAACTATGCGATGACTTCTGGTTATGATGCCGATGGACGTATAACCTGGCAGCAGGCCAATGACTGGGCAGCCAGTCTTACCATCGGCGGTGTTGGTGGCTGGCGTTTAGCCACTTCGGATGAATTCTGTAATGGCTACAACTGTGCTGGCAGCGAGATGGGCAACCTGTTTTACAACGTACTGGGTAACACTGCTGGCTCATTAACTAATACCGGTCCTTTTAGCAACGTTCAGTCCAATTACTATTGGTCGGCCACGGAGTACGCGCCTAATACTAGCCGCGCGTGGTACTTCAGTATGCGCAATGGCTACCAGGTCAACAGCTATAAGTTCGGTAGCTACTATGCTTGGGCTGTGCAGTCGGGCGATGTTAGCGCGGTGCCAGTGCCTGCCGCAGTCTGGCTCTTCGGCTCAGGCTTGCTGGGTTTGATTGGTATGTCAAGGCGAAAGAAAGCGGCATGATCAGTATTTCTTAATCATCAAGAAACGGTCTCTTAGGAGGCCGTTTTTGTTTGGTGCTGAACGACCGCTATTGGCACATTCCGGCTGTCTTTGCAGATGTGAGTGACTTCCGCTTTCTGAATTAAATTTTGTCGATTCGTTTCACAACACCCCTGAATTACTCGCTTCGCTCGCCCTTCGGGCCGCCCTAAAGGGCGTTCAACGCTAACGCTTTTGTCCCGCCTTCGCGGGAATGACGATGCTTTTTCTATATGAGTTGAATTTTGGAGGTTGCCACGTCGCCATTGCTAATGGCTCCTCGCAATGACGAGGTGACTACAACCCTCACGCCACGCTATCCAGATTCTTCTCGTGATCCACAATCTCTACCTCGCGAATCAGTAGTGACTTCGCGGTCATTGCATCCGGTATCTTCAATCCCATTAGCTGCAGCACGGTCGGCGCTACATTCGCCAGTCCACCAATGCTGGAAAGTTGCCACGCAGCTTTGTCGATAATCATGCAGGGCACGGGATAGAGCGTGTGCTGGGTGTGCGGCAGGCCGGTGATCGCATCCACCATTTCCTCGCAGTTGCCATGATCCGCCGTGAGCATCACGGAATAGTCCTTGGCAATCGCACTATCGATGACATAACCCACCTGTTTGTCGAGTGCTTCCACGGCCTTGATGACCGCTTCCGGCACGGCGGTGTGGCCCACCATGTCGCCGTTCGGAAAGTTGACCACGATGAATGCGTACTGGTCCGAGTTGATTGCCTTGACCACGGCCTTGCCGACTTCCTCGGCGCTCATTTCCGGCTTGATGTCATAGGTGGCCACGCGCGGGGAAGGTATCAGCAGCTGGGTTTCGCCTGAGAAGGGTTCGGTTCGACCACCGTTCATAAAGTAGGTGACGTGCGGGTATTTCTCGGTTTCCGAGCAATGGAATTGCTTCAGTCCCTGCGCGCTGATGGTTTCCGCGAGACAGGTGAGTGGCAGTTGCGGTTTAAAAGCCGCGGGCAGCTGCCAGTTCTTGTTATAGGGCATCATGCAGGTGATGGCGGGTCGTGGAGAGTTGCCACGGTCGAAGCCGGTGAAATTCTCCAGACCCAGCGCGCTGACCAGTTGCTGGGGGCGGTCCTTGCGGAAGTTGAAACTGATGACGGCATCATCCTGTTGCATCCTGTCAAAGGCAGGCAATATCACCGGGCGAATAAATTCATCGGTGATGCCTTTGTGATAAGCGGTACGGATGGCCGCGTCCGCGGACGGGCTTTTCTGTCCGGCGCCCAGGACATAACAGCGCCAGGCCAGTTCGGTACGTTCCCAGCGATGGTCGCGGTCCATGGCGTAATAGCGACCCATGACGCTTGCAACGGCTCCGCCAGCCTCGGTTAACAGCGGTTCAATTGCATGCAGGAAACCCAGGGCGGACTTGGGCGAGGTGTCGCGGCCGTCGGTAATCATGTGTACCAGGGGTTTTACCGCCTGCTGTTTGCATAAACGGATAAGCGCCTTGAGGTGTTCCAGGTCGCTGTGTACCCCGCCGGTTGAAACCAGTCCCAGCAGGTGCACCGGTCGCCCGCGTTGCCGTGCCCGCGCCATGGCATTGAGAAATGCGGCGTTTGCGTAGAAACTGCCATCCTCGATGGCGTCATTGATTTGCACGATATCCTGCTTGATGATGCTGCCCGCGCCCAGGGTAAGGTGGCCGACTTCGGAGTTGCCCATCTGGCCATCGGGAAGGCCGACCATGGGGCCGGATGCCTGGATAAGGGTGTGAGGGAAACTGGCAGAGTAACGATCGAGATTGGGAGTTCTGGCCTGCGCCACGGCGTTATGACGCTTGCTTGGGTTGACGCCGAAACCGTCCAGTATGATCAGAACGACCGGGCGTCGGGGAACCGGCTTGTTGACCGACATTGAATTCAAAACCTCGTGTCCGTGCTGGCAGCGCTGCTGCCCTGGTTTGGATTACAATCTTTACTCTTTCAAAAAACATGCCTGAGTATCTGGTCAGTTAGATCCCCGGGATGATAAAAAGTTGCACTATGTTTGGGCGAGCGCATTTTTTTGTGCGCTGTTTTGGTGATTTTTTTCGTATGAAAATTCGTTCGTTTTTTTCGCGGATACAGCAATTACTGCTGTTGATCGGTTGCCTGGCGATGCCTTTATCGGTACTCGCCGACGGTAGTGTGTGGGTGCTGGTGGACACGGAAGCGGCTGAGCTGCGCATCATGCAGGGCAAGCGGGTGATACAGAGTTTTCCCGACATCGCGCTGGGTCGGTATGGCGTCACGGCGAACAAGCGGCGCATGGATAACATGACCCCGCTGGGCGAATTCCGGATCACACGCATCACGCGCAATACCCGGTTCCAGTTGTTTCTGGGCCTGAGTTATCCCAATACCGAACACGCCCGGCTGGCGCTGGAGCAGGGCTGGTTATCCGAAAGCGACTGGCGCAGTATTGAGCGTGCCGAACGCCGGGGGGTGGAGCCGCCCCAGGACACTCCGCTCGGCGGCTATATCGGCATTCATGGCGTTGGCGAGGGTGACCCGGAACTGCACGAGCTGTTCAACTGGACCAATGGTTGCATAGCTCTCGGTAACGATCAGATCGAGGAACTCGTGACGCGGGTCGGGGTTGGCACCCGGGTAATAATCCGGTAAAAATATTTATTGTTTTATGACTACGGGCATATCGTTTTTCTGATTTCTATGGAAGAATAGCGCCGTTTTTTTCTGGCTCTCACAATATTCATCGAGGAGTGAATTCATGAAGACAGCAAAACAGGTTGTATTTTCTACTGCATTGGTAGCTTTGATCGGTTTATCCGGTTGTGCCAGCACTGGTGAAATCAGTGCGCTGAAAAGTGACATAGCGGCAGCCCAGGCAGCGGCTGACTCGGCGGCAGCGACAGCTGCGGCAGCCAAGGCAGAAGCGGCGGAAGCCAAGGCTCTGGCGGCTGAAGCAAAGGCACAATCTGCTGCGACCGAAGAAAAGATCGATCGCATGTTCAAGAAGGCGATGTACAAGTAAGTTAGTTCGACCCGGTCTGTCCGGGGCCACCCGGCGCCGCGCTAGGGCAGCGATATTGGAATCGGCATCCCCGTTTTTTCCAGTATCGCCTGATTAAAGGCGCGGCCGCTGATGGTGCGTCCCGGACGTTCCGCCAATGCCTGATGCACGACGGCCATCGCGGTATCGTGAATGGCTTCCAGTCCCGCAATATCCTCTTCCAGCGGTGGATGCACCTCCAGATAGAGCGTATCCGCAAACCAGCCCGCCTTGACCGGCTGATTCACAATCTGCACCTGATTGCCGACACTCAGTCTCGGAAATAACTGTTCAATATCTTCCGGATACATGCGCACGCAGCCATGCGTGACGCGCATGCCGATACCCCAGGGTTTGTCCGTGCCGTGAATCAGGTAGCCGGGCACGCTGAGGCGTAATGCATAATTTCCCAGTGGGTTTTTCGGCCCCGGCGGAACAACGTCCGGCAGACGTTCGCCGCGTTCGGCGGCTTCTTTCTTGATCGATTCCGGTGGCCGCCAGCTGGGCGCGACATCCTTGCGTACAATCCTGGCGTCGCCCAGGGGCGTCGCCCAATCCATGCGCCCGACACTGACCGGATAGGTTTCAACCCGGGCCGGAGATTCCTTGGTGGCAGGGGCGAAAAAGTACAAACGCATTTCCGGGACATTCAGTACCACGCCGCGTCGGACGGCTTTGGGCAGGACATAGCGCGTCGGTAACGTGATCGGCGTGCCGCCGCCGGGCATCCAGCGATCGACATCCGGGTTGGCAATGACGATTTCGTCGTGGCCCAGGTGATAACGGCGGGCGATGTCGAGCAGCGTGTCCTCGTGGAGCGCCTCGATCTGGCGTACCTGGCCGATCAGGTCGATATCGTCCGGCGGCTGGATGAATTGTTCCAGCGCCATGGCCGGAAGGCTGGCCAGCAACAGGCTTAACTGCATCAGCTGTTTAGAAAAAGGTTTGATTGCGTGTGGCATGCTTCTGAATTTCCGGGGCATTTAAGCTAAGATAACCAGGATGTTGTTGCGAGGTTTACAGTTTGTTTGACCTTAGACGGTGGTGGCTACTCGGTTTAATGTTGATGCTCGGGTGTAGTCACCAGACGCCCTCCATCATACCTGTCGCTGAAGTCTTTTCCTACGCGGATATCCAGCGCGGTTTGCAGGAACGGCTGGGGCAGCCTGCTATCGACCGGATTGACCGCGACAGCTTTGCGTTAGTTCAGTCCTTCTATCGGCAACGCGAATTTCGTCCGGTCTGGCACAGCGCGGGCGGCACTCGCCTGAGCGAACAGGCTGTGCAGCTGCGCCAGGCGTTGGCCGAGAGTCGGCGGCATGGTCTTGAGCCGACCAGTTATCATTATGCCGAGCTGTTGCGACTTTGCGATTCCCCCAGGCTCGCTGACCGCGTGCGCCTGGAACTGCTATTGACCGATGCCTTTCTCCGCTATGCAAGCCATCTCTACGAAGGGCAGACGCGACCGGAAAAAGTGGATCTGGATTGGCATATCCGGGGCGAGCAACTGGATGCGCCGGTTTACTTGCGGCAGGCATTGCTGCAGGAGGATTTTGCCGCGCAGCTGGCGGCACTGGCGCCGCCGCATCGCGGTTATCAAAAACTGGCGCAGGCGCTGGCGCGTTATCGGCAACTGGCGGAACTGGGGGGCTGGCCCATGATCGAGCAGGGGCCGCTGTTGCGCCCGGGCGACCGTGCCCTGCGGGTGGAAACCTTGCGCTGGCGTTTGTGGCTGGAAGGTCACCTTACCGATATGTCGGTGGACGATCCTTACTATTTCGATGCAACACTGGAACAGGCCGTGCGCCGGTTTCAACAGCTGCACACGCTTGCCGTTGACGGCATGGTAGGTGGCGATACCCTTGCGGCGTTGAATGTACCGGTCGAGGCAAGAATCACTCAACTGCTGCTCAATCTTGAGCGCTGGCGCTGGTTACCCCGGGAATTACACCATCGTTACCTGCTGGTGAATATGGCGGGTTATGAGCTCAGTGCCTATGACAAAGGCGAGCCCGTGTTGAACATGAGGGTGATCATTGGCAAACCCTATCGTTCCACGCCCGCTTTTTCCGGAGGGCTTACGCATGTGGTTATCAATCCCACCTGGAACGTGCCGCGGCGCATTACCGAGGAAGACCTCATCCCGGCACAGGTCGCGGATCCGGACTACCTGCGTGCGCGCAACATCCGCGTGCTGAAAAGCTGGCGCAAGGATGCAATCGAACTTGATCCGGCGGAGATCCCCTGGGAGCAATACCTGAACCAGGATTTTCCCTATCGGTTGCGACAGGATGCGGGACCGATGAACAGTCTTGGGCGGATCAAGTTCATGCTCAGCAATCCCTTTTCCATTTACCTGCACGACACGCCCAGTCGGCATTTATTCGAGCAGTCGGTGCGCACCTTCAGTTCCGGGTGTATTCGGGTCGAACAGCCACTGGCGCTGGCGTTGTTCCTGTTTGACGGGGTGGAAGACTGGAGCGCGCAACAATTGCAGGACCGTATCGACAGCGGCGAGACTCAAACCGAATTGCTGCCGGGCTCGATTCCTGTCTACCTGGTGTACCTGACAGCCTGGGTGGACGATCGGAGTGGCGAATTGCATTTCGCGGACGACATCTATGCGCGCGACAGTAAATTGGCGTCAAAATTACCCATAGATGCGATCAGAGGTTCCAGGGCTAATTAACTGATTCTGTGAACGAATTCACCTTACATTCCGGCCGATTTCGCTATAATGGCCGCTAATTTCGAATGGCATACGCTGTGCATAAAACTGAATGCACCCCAAGTAGTTCAGGTGATTGAATGACTTTTACTCTCGATCGACGTGACTTTTTGCGTACTCTCTCTGCCGGCGCGGCCCTGGCAAGTATCTCTCCACTCACTCTGGCAAAGTCGATGCCTAACCGGGATCGGCGGATCATTGCCATGCAGAATCTGCACACTGGCGAGGCCCTGGAAGTTGCCTACTGGAATGAAGGGCGATACCAGACGCATGCCCTGGCGGAAGTTAACCGGGTATTGCGCGATCATCGCACCGGTGAAATACATCCGATAGACAAGGTGCTGCTTGACCAGTTGTATTTGCTGCAACGTGAAACGGGAATCGAGCGCCCATTTGAAATCATCTCCGGTTACCGCTCTCCCAAGACCAATGCGTCACTAGCGCAGGCGAGCAGTGGCGTGGCCAAGCGCAGTCTGCATATGCAGGGCAGGGCGATGGATATCCGCTTGCCCGGTTATCAGCTCAAGAAGTTGCGGGAAACCGCGATGTCACTGAATGCCGGTGGCGTGGGTTACTATCCCAGGTCCGGCTTTATTCATATCGATACCGGCCGGGTACGTTACTGGTAACAGCCGGGTCAGTCTTTCAGGCGGGATATAAGCCGCGCAGTAAGAATCGCGGCGAAGTCGGGATGGTCCGCGATCAGTGGACTGACAGCGACCTTGAATCCCGGGTAATCCTGCATCACCCTCTGGCATATTTCCGCAACATCGCCGCCTTCGCCGGCGTGGCGTCCGGGCAGGAAAAACTGCATGGCAACAACCACGCTTTCAACCCCCGTGTCGGCCTGTTGTCGTAACCAGTCCTCCAGCAGTTCTCCATTGAAGTCATACTCCTTGCCGGGACGGCGTTCCATCACGGCTTCACCCAGTTGTACGCTGTCGCCGAGTTTCTGCCTGATTTGATCGGCAAGATGGTTGCGCACCTCGGTGACGCGGGCTACTGGCGAACCGTGATCCACCAGGACGGCATGGGTGCAGGGAAGCTGGTGCGATGCGGCTGTCTGCCGGATATGATCAATCAGGATGTCGGTCAGTTGAGGGTTACCATCCGGGAGAGGATAGATAACATCGGCAATGGCAAACTGAATTTCTTCGAATGCCTGTTGCATCTCAGCCAGCATGTCCGGAACGAACCTGGTGAGCGCCTTGCTCATGCCAAAGAACAAGGGAATCAGGATGAATTCCCGATGTCCCTGGTTGAGTTGCTCGAACATGAAGTCGGCAAAAACCTGGGCGGGCCTGCCATGCAATGCTTCGACCGGAATTTGGTTGGCATGCTGAAGCGATACCGGGTGCACAATATGCCCGGTACAACTGCTCAACTGTTGGGCCAGCGCGCGCAGCTTCAGGGCGGATGCGGGCTGTTTCGAGCCATTGTCGGATAGCAGGATGACAGGTTCCATGATGATTCCAGATAGCTGCGTTACGAAAAGTGTACTAGAGAATAGCCTGTTTTATACCTGCGGCTAAGGATGGAATTTCACCTGGGCGGATGTCGGCTCACGATTTCCGCGCTGACGAACAAACTACCAGGACAGCTCCATGCCAATCATGATGGTTCTGCCGGGGTTCGGGACGGCATTGCCGAGACTGGTCAGTTTGGGTTCATAGGTATCGTAATCTTTGTCGGTGATGTTTTTGATATTCAGAAAAACCTGGTTGTTGTTTTGTAGCTGGTAGCTGATCTTGCTATTGGCAACCAGGTAATTGTCCTGCATGAGACTGTTGTCATTGTGGCTGCGATACAGTCCATTAACATTGATGTTCCACTTGTCGAAATGATAATTCACGGCGGCTGAAACAAATTGATCGTAACTGCCGGCATCGATCGTCGAGAATATGTGGGTATAGGTAAGACGGAACAACAGGTCATCAATCCATTGCGAAACAAAAGTGGCCTCAAATCCACTGTTTTCATCATCAATCCCGTTGGCCCAGGTATAACGGCCTGCTGGCGCGCCCACCCTGGTTTCGTATATCAGATCGGAAAAGCTGTTATGGAACAGGCTGAGGTCGAACTGGGATTTCGACAGTTTTTGCTGATAAATAAGCTCCGTGGTCGCGACCTTTTCTGGCTCCAGGTCGGGGTTGGCTATATTGCGGGGGGTATCAGCGTACAGCTGCGAAATAATGGGCGCTTTGAAGGCGGTGCCATAGAGGAGTTTGACCGTGGCATCATGCTGCATCTGATAGATCAAACCCAGGCGAGGGTTCCAGGTTTCACCGACTTCTGAATAATGGTCGTAGCGCAGCCCAAGATAGGAAGTCAGATTTTCACTTAAATTCACTTTGTACTGGGCAAAGCCACCATAAATATCGAGAAACTGTTCGGAGCTGTCCAGCTGGCCGACTTCCTTGAACCGTTGAATGCTTCCCAGATAATACTGATCGAGCGGACTGATCTGGAATCCATCCGTGGTTAGATGGTTGGTGTTGGCACCCAGGGAGTCCACCCCTTCATGCCGGTAGAACAGCCCGGCGGTTAATTCCTGTGTATTGTTGAAAACGTACGTGCCACGGCTGTTAAATTCATAATATTCACTACGGCTATAGGGGCCGGCAAACAGATCGAAATTTGTCTGTGGTGGATTGGCGGGTGTTAACAGTCCAATGTGATCAATGTTGTACTGGGAATACGTCAGGGCGGATTGGATTTCGAATTGACGGTTGACTTGATTATGATGAGATAAGGTCAGCATCAGATGCCGGGTTTCAGTCTCGGTAATTCCCGGATTGGCAACGGCATTGAAAGTAATAAAGTCTTCGTTGCGGTATTGCATATAACTGACATCGACGCCGAAATCATGGATTTTGGAGCGTGAGTACAGGTTGAGATTGTTACTGGGGTCCTGGGTGTCCGGGAAACCGCTAAAGGAATAATCCTGTCCTTTCTGGCCCTGGTAGCTCAGTGAAAATGCGCTGGATATGTCTTCGGCAAGATCGAAATGGGTATTTCCATCCAGCGCGTAATAATCATTGCTGCCAGCCTGTACCCTGACATTATTCATGTTTTCTTCGGTGATGATATTGACGACACCAAGAAAGGCATTGCTGCCATATAAAGCGGAACCCGGTCCGCGAATCACTTCCACGCGTTTGACATTGTGGGTTACCAGCAAGCGGTTGTAGAGCGTTGTGCGGCCAAAATAGCTTTCATTCAGACGTTGGCCATTCAGCATCACCAGAATATGACCATTGGTGCTGGCAATCCCCCGGGCATGTATGAGCGATTCATCAGCCAGGTCTATCGAGCGGGTTACCTGAAAGCCGGGCACGAAATTCAGAAGCTCATAAACGTTTTCCACGCCCATGCGCTGAATTTCACTGCGGCTGAACACTGTGACGGAAGAGGGGGCGAGAGTTAGTGTTTCCTGTGTCTTGGTAGCGACACTCACCGTTACGTTTAGAAGTTCCTCAAGCGAGAGGCGGAACAGGTCGACCGACGGGATTTCGTGCTCTTTTGCCAGCGCTGACAGAGGATTGAGCAGCCCGCAACACAACATGGCCGTGGAGAAATAGGATCTCAATACAACTTACCTTTGCAGCGTTAAGGTTTTTGGTGACCTTTCAGAAATCTAGCACAATTGTCACTGGGTCGCTTGGATCTCGGAGAGTTACAGGTTTTTCCGATAAAGGGTTGTTTTGCCGGAAAGAAACATTCTAATTGAAGGGATGGGGGAGCGGGGTTTCGGGTGGCAGATGCTGTCAGTGCATGCCGGGTATGCCTCGGCCTTGATTAGCCTGCCAAGGCGGCCTATCTTTAGTGAGTTCCGCAGGTTCGTTTCGCGTACACTCTTATATATATTGAGTCTGGCTCGGTGGCAGGGTGAGTTCTGGCTGCCAATAGCTGGTAATGAGAATTATTCATGGTAAATGATTAATTCCCGGTTTGCCGTGATTTGTCCAGGTCAGGATGCTAAATCCATGATCCGGATATTGAGAAAATCCGGCCGGGAATTCATTAACTAGAATAATGATTAAACAAATATTTATGATTAGTAATATACGCGCAGATAAACGAAATTATGCACCTTTCAAAATAACCAGCGAGGAGAGCTGTTTCCAATGCTTACTACCAATCCCTTCAGCGAGCTTTCTGAGTTCATTACGCCACTAGCAATGCAATTGTATGTAATTGCTATGATTGTGCTTGTTATCGGTGGTACTTTGCTGGACGTTGCACACAAGAAGAGTGCTCAATATTTCTTCGAAAACGCCAAGAAGCAAGAAAAGAATGCCATTCGTTCTGTTGATAGCAAGGCTTCAATTGCGATTCAGACAGTTGCTAACGAAGTACTGACTTCAGCCGAGTTCAAAAACCCGCAGCGTCGTCTTTCTCACCTGTTTACAATGTATGGCTTCGTAATTTTCGTCGTCAGTACAGCCGTTCTTATCTTCGGCTACGCGACTGAAGCTTCTGCCGGTATCTGGCCTCTGCTGTGGCACCTGGGTGCGCTGTCACTCTGCTTCGGCGGTTACTGGTTCTGGTTCTTCATCCGCGTGGACGTATCGGCGGAAGGTCACAAGTGGTATGAACTGTCCCGCGCTGACATCTTTATTGTGTCACTGCTGGCTACCTGCACCTTCGCACTGATCTGGTCTGCAACACAGGGCGGCGGTCTGGGCTGGTTGTTCTTCACCCTGTTCATCATCTCCAGCACTACACTGTTCAGCACGGTTCTCTGGTCGAAGTTCGCGCACATGTTCTTCAAGCCAGCTGCAGCTTTCCAGAAGCGTGTTACCAAGGCTGATGGTTCAAGAGAAAACCTGCCTGCGGATTACGAACTGACCGATCCAGCTGTTAAGGCCAAGTTCCCGGATATCCCGGAATATATGGGCGACAACCCACCCTACATGGGGCTTGGTATCAAGCGTGACCAACCACGCCACTACTAAAGCTGTATTAACCGAATTAGATA
>JBFHQE010000014.1:0-61980 GCA_041592335.1 Thiohalobacteraceae bacterium
AGGGAGGCTTTTTTGCGATTTTTGACCAGGATCAGGCGGCCGCGTCATTGCTTTCTTTCACGACGACCTGCTTGTCATAGATGCTCGCGGTTTCGAACGGCCAGCTTCTGATCCCCCCTTCCAGGGAGAGCACGTCAAACTGGTTCTGGGCAAGCACCAGGGTCGCCACCGCACTGCGGCTTCCACCGTGACAATAGACAATGTATTTCTTGCTCTTGTCCAGCTCGTCCATACGGTTGCGTAACTCATGCAAGGGAATCAGCGTACAACCAGGGATGTGGTGTTCATCATATTCTTCCGAATAACGCACATCGATAATGTCGTAACCCGTTTCCAGCATGGTCTTGGCCACACTGGGATGCACGGTCTTGATCAGTGGGTTACTGACCAGTTCCTCAAAGGCTTCCTTGTCCAGCACCAGCACTTCGCCGTCTGTCAGCATCTTGACCGACTCGTTACGCGCGCTGCCTGAAATCAGGGCTTCGCAACCAAAGGCATCGCCCTCGGTAATTTCGGCAATCTTCTGCGGTGCATCATCGTAAAGACCAATCTGATAAACCTCGGCGTCTCCCTCGGCAATGATGTAGTAGGCATCTGCCGCATCGCCCTGCTTGATGACATACTCGCCCGCCTTCACCTTCTGACAACGCATCTTGTGGAATGCGGATTCAACCATCTCCAGTGGCAGGCGACGGAACACCAGTGAGTTGCGCACACGCTCAAGCAGTTTCGCCGTTTCATCGCCCGAGTCTTCCATCATATGGACGACTTCGTCCCAGGAAATCAGGTTATCCAGCATCTCGCGATCGGCATGGCAAATGATGGAATCTTCGCGCGCGACCAGGGTACTGGTAGACGGCGATTTCGGTAACAGGATAGGACGCTTGGCTGTCTCATCCGGGCCGGCTATTGTCTTGATGGCACCGGAATAAATAACTTCAAGATGACCTTCCACAACGAACAGGTAATCGTTGTCCTGCCCTCCGGCGATCTGGAAAATTTCCCCTTTGCGCATTTCTACAAAGCGGACAATATTCACCACTTCCGTCATGCGTTCCGGCGAGAGCAGGTTAAATGGCTGAAAGTGCTTGGAGAGTCTATCAAGCACATGACTCAGTTTGGTGCTCATCATAATGGAATTACTCCTTGCTGCTTGTTAGGCATATCCTTTAGCGGTTAGAGGAAGTTTAAAGGTATCTTGAGATACGAAGTATTGTTGGATTCGGACTCAGGCAATTCGCCCGCACGGATATTCACCTGCAGGCTGGGGAACAACAAGCGGGGCGCGGGCAGCTTGGCATCGCGCGCACTGATCGCCTTAACAAAATCGTCTTCACTGATGTCACCAGGCAAATCCACATTCTTTGCCTTGGACTCACCAATGGTGGTCTGGTACTGCAATTCGCGTCCACCCGGGTAATCGTGACCGACGTACACTGGCGTTTCATCCGGCAACGTATAAAGCCGGGTGGTAATGGAGTGGTACAGGTCTTTCGCGCTGCCACGCGGAAAATCGCACCGCGCCACACCGATATCAGGTACAAACAGAACATCACCGGTAAACAATGAATCGCCGATCTTGAACGTCAGGCAAGCGGGTGTATGACCCGGGGTATGCATAACATCGATCTTCAGGCTACCCGCCTCGATCACATCGCCGTCTTTCAGCAACCGGTCAAACTGGCTGCCGTCACAGGCAAAACCCTCGAGATTGAATGC
Source organism: Thiohalobacteraceae bacterium (assembly GCA_041592335.1). Taxonomy (GTDB): domain Bacteria; phylum Pseudomonadota; class Gammaproteobacteria; order Thiohalobacterales; family Thiohalobacteraceae; genus JBFHQE01. The sequence continues at coordinate 1,720 of JBFHQE010000014.1, forward strand.
GCCGCTGAAAATTTCCTGAACCAGCTTGATGTTTTCACCGATGGCGAAAGGCGCGCCAAGGCGCTTCTTCAGCTCCGCAGCACCGGTAAGATGATCGGCGTGAACGTGCGTATCCAGAATCCAGTGAACCTTGAGATCGTGAGAACTGACGAAAGACTGGATCTTGTCGACTGAATCGGTCGAGGTTCTCCACGGCGTGGTATCCAGATCCAGAACCGGATCCAGCACTACCGCATCCCTGGTGGTTTCGTCGTAAACAACGTACGTCATGGTGAAGGTACGGCCTTCATCGAAAAACGCTTCAACTTTCATCGTCAATTGTCACCTGTTTGAATTATTACCGAGGGGCATTGGCTATTGCCTAAAGATTAACGGCCCGAATTTCGCCAACTTAAGCAAGTGTAGACAAAGTTTTACATTCTTGATCTGACAGGATTTTCAAATAAAAAACCCCGCTCGTCGGCGGGGTTCGGTAGCGGGGAGCAACCGGGCTTATCAGGTCGTGGAACCGCTGGTATCCCAGGCATAGGTGCAGTCGAGATAGGTTCGAACCTTGATCATGCCACTGGTGCCCTGGTCCGCCATGCAGCGGATGGGGGAATTCCGCAGCCGCTTGTTACGCTTGCGCATCCACAGGGTTCCCATTTGCGGGTTATGTGGAAACATGGTGCGCAGCGCATCGGCGATACCCAGCAGATGTTCAACGCGACCCAGAATATTCGGCTCCGAAGGGAGCGCCTCGCCCATGTCGCGATAGCGATTGATGGCGCGCGCGGGAGTACCCTCCGGCAAGTCCAGTATCGCGACCTGATCGCGGTTCTCAACACCCCAGGAATCCATGATCCCGATAATGGAGCGTGTCAGGGCTATACGTTCTTCCTGGTTGAGATTGTCCATGGTCATTACAGGCATAACTAATCCACTCTGAGAAAATATTAGGAATCCGTGAGTTTGGCGCGCATGCTGGCGATATCGATTGGCACCACCACTTCTTTTTGCGGTTCATCGATGAACCGGGGGCGCATGTTCATTTCGCGACCATGTTCCTGCGCCAGCTCCTGCTCGCGCGCCGCGATCAGCGACAGGCATTCACGCATGCCATCGATGGTGCTATCCGACAGCGGGTGTCGCAACCCGGGTTTGGCGTGCGTATCCTTGGCCACATCGGTCAGGACTCGCTTCATCATGCGCAAAATGCGCTCTTCTTTGGTTAATTCTGCTTGAGACATACAACGGCTCGCATGCGAAATCTGAAAATTGGGGAAACCGGTGAAGTTTCCTGAGAGAAACAGTTGGTTATTATGCCAGAATCCCCATCGACTTTCACCCAAAAGACACGGGGTCATTTAACCAACTAATCTTTAACGTAAAAATAATGCCACTCTGATTCCGTAACTGTCGCCAGCGCGTTCAAGAACTCCGGATTGGGGACAGCCTCCGAGGTGAACACCCCCCAGATGTCGAGAAAAAACCGCCCTCGCCCCGCCAGACTGCGCCAGTGCCAGTCTTTGGCGAGCGATATTTCGTGGCACTGGGGACAGGCCAAATGATCGGTAATGAGCAGGTCCTGTTGCCGGGAGGCCTTGCGGCAACAAGGACAGCGCGGCTTGGCAGTCGGATCGACCCGCCACACCGGTGTGTCAAACTGACTGATGGTCAGATGGCAAAACTTGCCCTGGCGCGCGGCTGCCTCGGGATCCTCGGTTGGCGGATCAAGCTCAATGTAGGGTGAGCAGCCGAGAAAAGTCAGCTGGCTCATGCAGGCGTCGCCCAACAGGTAACGCGTGATGCCGTCCACCTTCAGCTCATTCGGACTCAGGAATCGCTCGGCCCGCATGGAATCGATCAGGGCAGCCTGTTGTGCCGCCGAGACCATCTGATTGTCAGCGAGCCTGGGCGCCAGCACCAGTTTGTAGACCGCCATCGTTACTTCCCCATCAATGCCGCATAGGCTTCGTTGATTTTCTGCAGTGTTTCGGTATCGCCACCGCGATCCGGATGATGCTGCATCGCCATTCGCCGGTACTGGCTACGGATATCGCTGTTGCTCGCACCTTCATCCAGCTCCAGCACAGCAAGATATTCCAAGCGATGATCCTGCAACAGATAGCGCTGCCAGAAGTTGCCCAGCATTTCATCCACATCCGCCTGTTGCGTCTCGTCCAGGTTACCGAGATCGAGATAATAATCCCGCAGCGGGTCATGCGCGGAAAGCGACTGCCTTTCGCTTTCTCTCAGGGGATGCAGTCGAATACAGAGCGCGGATATTTCCAGATAGGCTGCACCTTCTTCAACCAGCGCAACCTGCAACCGGTAAAGCGCGTGAAACAGCAAAAAGTGCGTCTGAAACAAATTCAGGCTATCGCGCAGATCTCCCTTGTGAAAGGCGTTATTCGGATCCGCGTCTAGTCGAGCGAGCAATTCGAATTCACTGATGCCTTCAGGATATTGCGCAACCAGGTGCTGCAAATCCCTGGACCAGACAGGTAACGCCTCAGTCATGGGTAAATGTTACTGATAGGTAAATTGTGAACGCGATCACGGCCCCGGATCCAGCTTTTCAGGAGAGTGAACGATAACAGGTTAGGAGGTGAATCTCATGCTCGCCAACGACTCGCTTTATCACGATCAGACCATATTCGATCAGTTCGTAGGCTGGAGCAGGCAATGTTGCGTGCAGGCCCTGCCCGAGGATCGCGATCGTCGCTGGGGCAGCCTGTTTCTGGGCTTCAGCCTGCTTCTGAGTGGTATAGCAACTTATTTTCTGATCAGTACCCTGTTCGCCGACAGCGCATCCAGCGCTGGCGCGCACCTTATCAGCGCGCTACTGATGGTGTTTGCAATACGCTTCTTTCTTTCGAACGGGGAACAGATGCTGACTCCTGCTCGCATCAACACTCCTCCCACGCTTGCACCCACCAGCCAATCACCCACTCGCACTCCAGCAGTCGCCGACAAAACCACACATGCAAAACTGTTCTTCAGGACACTGCGCAAAGCGGGCATCAACGTAAAAATCGCCCGCGCGATTTTCACTGGCGGAATCAAGTGCGCCGAGGATTTGGATGGCAAAACAGATGCGGAATTACTGGCGATACGCGGCGTTGGACCGGCCACGGTACGTAAGCTGCGCGCGAGTGTTCACCTGATATCCAGCTCATCATCAATATCTCGATAACATTCCGGCGTAAACCGTGGCGTGCAAACCGCATAAAACTCCAGTTCAACCTGACCCGTATTCGTGATCCGCTGGCGTACCTCCGGTGGAATAATCACCACATCCCCCTCGCCGACGGGGGTCGCCGGCTCTTCCCCCACTTCCACCAGGCCAGCACCGGATAGAATCACGTAGCGCTCCGTCACGTCGCGCAGCCGATGCCAGCGGGTTCGTCCACCTACCGGCACCCGGGCCAGAGCAATGGAGCAGGCCGTATCCTCGGGGCGGTTCCAGCTTTCCTCAATCCAGCAGCCTTCCTCGAAATAAAAAGGCGTAATATTTTTGCGGTAACTAATCACAGGGTCCATACGGCCATCATACATGGCGAAAAGGCGCTGAGCCTGCGATAATGCGCATCCCTGAACCAAGCAACAGCCCCATGAGCAGCACGCAAACCATCCCAAGCCGTCATACCGTCGCCGTCAAGATTGGCAATGTCCAGGTCGGAGGAAACGCCCCGGTCGTGGTCCAGTCCATGACCAACACGGACACCGCCGATGTCATCGCGACCGTCAAACAGGTCGAGGAACTGGCCCGCGCCGGTTCCGAGCTGGTGCGTATCACGGTCAACAGCGAAGAAGCAGCCGCCGCAGTGCCGCGCATTCGCGAACAACTCGACCTGCTGGGTTGTCATGTCCCTCTGATCGGCGATTTTCATTTCAACGGACACAAGCTGCTGACCAAATACCCGGAGTGTGCCCAGGCGCTCGCCAAGTACCGTATCAATCCCGGCAATGTCGGGCGCGGCAAAAAGAAAGACGAACAGTTCGCCACCATCATCGAGCTGGCCATCAAGTACGACAAGCCAGTACGTATCGGCGTGAACTGGGGCAGTCTCGATCAAAGCCTGCTGGCCGAGATGATGGACGAAAACTCGCAACGCGCGGAACCCTTGCCGCCCGAAGACATCATGCGTGGTGCACTGATTCGTTCGGCACTGGAAAGCGCACAGCTGGCCGAAAGCCTGGGGCTCGCGCATGACAAGATCATATTGTCCGTCAAGATGAGTGGTGTGCAGGACCTGATTAGCGTGTATCGCGATATTGCGGGACGCTGTGATTATCCACTACACCTTGGACTGACCGAGGCCGGCATGGGCAGCAAAGGCATCGTCGCCTCGACGGCCGCGCTCGCCGTGCTGTTACAGGAAGGCATTGGCGACACGATTCGTATTTCGCTGACACCCGAACCTGGCGCCTCGCGTACCCAGGAGGTTCAGGTCGCGCAGGAGATTCTGCAATCCATGGGCTTACGTTCGTTCGTGCCGCATGTGGTGTCCTGCCCGGGTTGTGGCCGCACCACCAGCACCTACTTCCAGCAACTGGCCAAGGATATCCAGCAGTACCTGCGCGACCAGATGCCGATCTGGCGTGAAACCTATCCCGGTGTGGAAAACATGGACGTCGCGGTCATGGGCTGCGTGGTCAATGGCCCTGGCGAAAGCAAGCACGCCAACATCGGTATCAGCCTGCCCGGCACTGGCGAGCGCCCCGTAGCCCCGGTCTATATCGACGGCGAAAAAGATGTCACCCTCAAGGGCGACAACATCGCTGCTGAATTCCAGTCGATCGTCGAAAACTACGTCAAACGCACTTATGGTTGAAATCCTGCTGAAGGGTGTTGACCCGAATTCCCTGCGCGCGCGTATCGGACGCTGGATCGAGTCCAGCAAGGTACAGCACTTCATTATTGGCCTGATCGTCATCAATGCCATTATTCTCGGCCTGGAAACCTCGCCGACAATCATGGCACAGGTCGGCCCTCAGTTGATCATGCTCGACCATATCATTCTCGGCGTGTTCATTATTGAAATCGCCATCAAGTTGTTCGCCTACCGGCTGCGCTTTTTCACCAATGCCTGGAACGTGTTTGATTTCACCGTGGTCGGCATCGCCCTGATCCCGGCCAGCGGACCGCTCGCGGTGCTACGTGCATTACGTGTGCTGCGTGTGCTACGACTGATTTCCATGGTGCCCAAGATGCGCTTCATCGTCGAAGCCTTGTTGCACGCCGTGCCCGGCATCGCCTCGATTGGCGGCCTGATGCTGTTACTGTTTTACGTGTTCGCCGTAATGGCGACTGGCCTGTTTGGCGAGAGTTTCCCCGACTGGTTCGGCAGCATCGGGGCTTCCATGTATACCCTGTTCCAGGTCATGACCCTGGAAAGCTGGTCGATGGGGATTGCCCGTCCCGTGATGGAACAGCATCCACACGCCTGGCTGTTCTTTGTGCCCTTCATCCTGATCGCCACTTTCACCATGCTCAACCTGTTCATCGGCATCATTGTCGACACCATGCAGACCATGCATGAAGCCGAGCATGGCCGCGACCGGGATCATATTGAAGATACGGTACGGACTGAGACCGATCTGATCGAGGATGAGGTTCGATTGTTGCGGGAAGAGATTCGGGCGTTACGGGAAATACTGGCAACTGAAAGGAAATAATATCTGTAGGTGCGAGCTTGCTCGCGAACCCTTCGCGGCCAAGGCCGCTCCTGCAAAATACTTAATCCGCCAATGCCGCTTTTACATTCGCTTCCAGCTCGGCCTCATCAATCGGATGCGCCATCTTTCGGAATGGCCTGAAGCGTGTTTCCAGCTTTGCCAGCTGCGGCTCATCTTCCCGATCATAAAACACGATCACCCGCGAATGGGGCACGTACTGCACCAGTGACTGCAGGGTTTCGAGACTACTGGTGCGATCGCGAAAATCAGACTGATAATTAAACTCCGCGACGATCACCTTGGGCTCGTGTTTCTTGATGGTTGAACGTGCCTTGCGCATGGAGTTTTCCATCAGCACCTCGCAACCGAGACGCTGATAGACAGGACGATAATCCGGATAACCGCCGTATTCGACGATCCAGAGCAGTTTGGAATTAGACATAAATCAAGCCGACAAGTAGCAATTTCGTCATTGTACCTGACTAACTTACTATTTCACCCAGCCAATCTCCTGCGCGGTCTTCTCGCCCACCAGCGTCAGCTGCAAGGTACCCGGCATCCTGGCCCTGCTATCCGAAAGTGGAATCCGCCCTCCCATCACCTCGGCAAATCGCTGCGGATGCAGCGGCGAACGACCGGGTTCGGCATAGCCTTCCGGGTAAACCGGCAATGTTGTCTCCATGTCGTATTTATCGGTAGCACCCAGGGTATGTAACAACTCATGCGCCATCACCACCTGATTCTGCCCCTGATACTCTTTTGATGCGAAGGCGTTCACCACCCCCAGCAGGCCTTTCTGCAAGCCCAGAGAATGCGGCAGACTCTCAACCGTCTTCGGGTCGTAATATTTCACAAACAGTTTGATATTGGCCGGTGGGCCGCCGTATTCCCTTTGCATCGACCAGGCCCAGTAACGCATCTGCAAACTCCACAGCGCCACCTTCAGGCCATTACCCTCGGTCGGCGGAGCCGGGGGAGACTCGTTCAACCTGGGGGCAAGGCGCACGACAACAGGCTGATCATGGTTTAGGTCAAAGCGCTCGCCCTCTTCGACAAAAAACTCTTCCACTGGCTGAAAGGTTCTGTCGCTCAGCTGACTGATATAACGATCCGCAGCTCTGCTGCCATCCGCGTTGATCGGGTAGACGGACACCCACAGCGCATCGTCCCAATCCGTGGTCCTCATTTTGGAGAGATAGGTTTCACCAGCGACCGCGGCCAGCACCACCAGCAGAATCACAATACGAATTGTGCGAAAAAAACCACCCTGTTTTCTGGCCATGCCCTATAACTCCGCGATCTTGTGCGATTCCCCTGTAAATCGGCCGGGTGCACGGGATTTGAAGGTCTGGGATAATCCCATGGTAAATCATGAAAATTCAAAAATTGCTAATATCTGGAAATAGAAGCCCATGTCAGCTGATTACACCCGAGCAGGTTCACTGAACACCATCAAACCCGGCCAACTGGTACGCGCCGACATCCCCGGTCAGCAAATCCTGCTGGCGAATGTCGATGGCGAAATCTACGCCATTGCGGAAATGTGTACCCATGAGGATTTCTCGTTATTCCTGGGCGCGCTGGATGGCGAACATGTTTCCTGCTCGCTGCATGGCAGCCGCTTTAGCGTAAAGACCGGAGAGCCACAGGAAGAGCCGGCCTGTGTGCCGTTGAAGACCTATCCTGTCAAAATTGAAGGCAATGATATTTTTATCGCCGTTTAAATGAATTGGCTTCCCGGGTTAGGTGAGGGTGTTTTTTTGAGCGACTCAGAGTCTTTTGGAGCGAAGAAAAAACTAACCTCAACTAACCCAGAAATACTTAGAAAAGCTGCCCAATCGCCTCAGCCAGTTTTTCCGATCTAGCGGGAGAGCGAAAGCTTTCTATCAACTTCGGCCGCATACCCGGCATAAACAACAAATCCGTAATTACAGCCAGAAAGGCATCGCGTCCACCCGGCGTATCCGCGAGACACTCCAGATAATGTAATCGCAATACCTCATCCTCCAGCGCTTCCCAGCCACGCCCGGCAATCGATGCCAGAATTTCGATATTTTTACCCAACGCACTGCCGAGAACTTTTTGTATTAACTGACTCTGTAAACCTCGAGCCTGGGCCAGACTCAAAGCACGCAGCAATGCAGCAACCCGGATAGGGTTTAGTGATTGCGACAACAGTTCTTCCTCGATTCGCGCAACCAGCGCCTCGGTCAGCCCTGTATCAATAACCTCATTTTCCAGGCAATGACAAAGTGGCAGCAAAACTTCATCGGGCAAATACGGCAAAGCGTTGATGATGCGATCACGATTATCCGCCAGGCGCGCCGTCACATCAGCGAGACCCTGCATACCAAGAAAAGCCCACTGATCCCAGCCAGGTTTACCATCGAGATAATCCCGGGCATGTTGGTAGAACCGTGAAGGTGGCTGCCCGGCCGCTGCCGACGCCCTGGCATGAAACACCGCCATACGTTCTTCTTTTGGCTTGAAGGCGTAAGGGCTTTCTTCACCCAATGCCGAGAATCCCGTTTCATCGGCTTTTGCCTGTCTGGCTTCAAGCACCTGCCCCACCAATTGCGCGACAAATTCATCGCGTGCACTCTGCACCAGCAAGCCTTGCTCATCCAGAGGGAAGCGCAGAAACCATACGACTTGCTGATCTATCTGCTCCGGATCCCAGAACAGAATACCCAGCCAGGCGCTACGCTGTAACGGGTAAGGATAGGGAACTTCACATTGCTCAAAGCGCTCAAAATCAGCGAGCGGGATTTTAACCACGCGCCGCCCCATATCGAATACGCGAATCCGGGCGCCGGTCTGTTTCAGAAATGTGGTAAGAGTTAGAGATTGATTCATTTGGGTACCGAAAGACGAAATCTGAGCAACTGAGTTTAGTTTTTTGCTCGCTCCAAAAGACTTTGAGTCGCTCGAAAAAACACTCTCAGTTACTCTGTAATTATATCCTGCATTGATTATCACTTTTTAGCTGAATCAAATCATCGCATAATCGACAGATATTCGAGGGGATCAACATGACCGAAAAGATTGAAAAAAGTAATGCCGACTGGCAGTCACAACTCAGCGATGAAGAATACCGTATCACCCGCTGCTGCGGCACCGAACCGGCCTTCACCGGCAAATATTATAACCACAAGGGCGACGGCGAATATCGTTGCATCTGCTGCGGCGCGCCATTGTTCGACTCCCGGCAGAAGTACGACTCTGGCAGTGGCTGGCCAAGCTACTGGCAACCGGCCGAGGGCGCCGAGATTGCCGAAATTCGCGATACCAGCCATGGCATGATCCGAACTGAAGTACGCTGCGCCAAATGCGATGCACATCTTGGGCACGTATTCCCGGACGGGCCAGCGCCCACGGGGTTACGTTATTGCATCAACTCGGCTTCGCTGGAGTTTAAAGAACGAGATAACTAGATACTGCCGTCACCCCGGCGAAGGCCGGGGTCCAGTATTTATATTGTTCTGGATTCCGGCCTTCGCCGGAATGACAGATCTTTCGTTTACACAGGCAACAACCGGTCCGTCTTCGTATCTACCACCACCGCTTTCTGCGGCAACACCTTCTTCAATTCATTAATAACCTTCTCTGCCGTCGCCCGATACGCCGTCAGCTTACCGCCATACAGCGTCAACCAATGACCATCCTGCGCCGTTTGTAATTTGGTGTCACGCGCACGGGAGAAGGGCGATCCATCACTTTTCGGCAGCACTCTTAATCCCGCAAAGGCATCCAGCGGCTGCCTATCCTTGTAGGCGGGAAAATAATGCCGTAACGTCTCGCACAGGTAATTCACTTCATCATCCGTCGGCGCAACGAGGGCCGGATCGCCCTGATAGACCCGCTCGGTCGTTCCTACTAGCACCTGCTCTTCCCGCCAGGGCATTACAAACACCGCCCGGCCATCGCGTGGCGCCTCGACGTAATAGACCGCATTCACCTTACCCTCGAAAACCAGGTGCGTCCCCGCCACTAGCTCAACCGGCTGTAATGGCACAGAGGGTGATACATGTTTTATGACTTCATTTGCCCAGGGGCCTGCCGCATTGACTATTGTCTTTGTATCGACCGACTGCTCACCTTGTGCATCGGTCAATCGGACTTGCCAATGATCTTTCTGCCATACAGCGCCCACAAAGGTCGCCGGCATCGCGAGTTCAGCACCCAATCGTTGCGCCGCGCAGACCACCGCCCGCGTCAGTGCAGCATCATCCGTCTGGCCGTCCCGATACTGAAAAACCGCCTGTAAGTAATCAGTCCTTAACCCATCCAGCCGCGGGTACTCAGCACGACCAACCGAACGAAACCGAACATCATCTGAAAGACCACCTAACAGGGCATATAAGGATAATCCTAAACGTATCTGCCAGGGGCGGCGACGGGTTTGCGGGAAAATGGGAATGTAGTGCGGTGTCAGCCTAACGAGATCCGGTGCGCGTTCAACTAACAACTGACGCTCGCGCAGACACTCACGCACCAGACCAAATTGCGCGGATTCCAGGTAACGCAAGCCACCGTGAATCAGTTTGCTGGAACGGGAAGAAGTGCCACTGGCCCAGCCGGATTTTTCAACCAGCAAGGCCTTGTAACCCGCCGCAACGGCAGCGTGTGCCACACCCGCTCCCTGAATACCGCCACCTATGACCAGCACATCGAACATCAGGCTACCTGAGAAAAGGCGCATAATGAATCAAGGCCTGCGGATCCATGCTTTCAATAAAGTTTATTCCGCGCGCAACCAGCCGTTCGGCTACCGCTGGATCAGTCACCTCATACACAGCCCATTGCCAGGCCCCATCCCAAAGTGGTTCTTCGACAGGCAGACGCGTCCAGTTAGTGAACAGATAATCCGGTTGCAGCGTGTCGGCGATGAGTTGGTGCTCCTGATCCCACTTTGCCGCGACCCAACCAATGGCAGGCGCGCCTTGTGCACGGGCATAGTAGCAGAGCCTGGAGGAATAACTGATCGGGATGACGCGTTTTTTCAACTCAGCCACTTTTGACCAGACACTGTCAAAGACCTTCTCCAGGCCGAAGGCATCCAGCGATTCGGTTTTAAATTCGAGAAACAGGCGCACATCTGGATTCTGAACCAGAAGACTTAACAACTGGTTCAGTGTTGGCGGGTAAACCCCCTCTTCCAGCGCGCTGGACAGCACGACGGCTTCCGGGGAACTGAGCACCTCGACGGATTTACCGGCAACCCGGATCAGGTTGGTATCGTGGATGATCACGGGCACGCCATCCGCGGTCATCTGCAAATCGCACTCCAGCCACTTCACGCCCAGATCAATGGCCGCCTGAAACGCCGGCAAGGTATTTTCCGGGTAGGCCGCTGCGTAACCGCGGTGGGCAATCAGTTGAGGCTCTGAATTCATATCCTGTATATCGGCAGGAGTGGGCACGGGATAAGTATAGGAAATTTAATCGTCAGCCTGAGGGCCTATCGAGCCTTCAGGGACTGAAACCGCGCACTATTCCCGGATTACTTTACCGGCGAGACAAAACCATCGGGCTTGACGGCCAAAACGGAACACTGCAACTGCTCAAGAACATTTTCCGCGGTATTGCCGATAAACCATCCCGCGATACCTGTCCTGGCCACAGTCCCCATCACCACCAGGTCTGCCTGCAACTGCCTGGCCATTTCGGGAATGACCGTGGAGGCAGCTCCGCGACGCAAATGAAAATGGGGAGAAAGGTGTTCGAAGGCCTTCTCTCCAATCCGTGTCCTCAATTGGTCGCGAAGACGATTCAAGGCACCTTCGTGACGTGCATTTTCACCTCTAACATACTTCGCACTGACTGCGTCGGGGTTATCAGCCCATGAGAGAAACAGTATCTCGTTAGGCGCATCCCAGACATGGATAAAATGCAATTCCGCAAAATCTGATAGCGCAAGCGAACTGGCCAGCTGGAGAATATGTTGGTTGAGCTGCTGATCGACACCCTCGTGGATGTCATCAAGGTCAAAATCTACCGCCGCGAGAATACGCGCATATTTCGGCTTTTCATCAGGCCCCATCAACCAAACCGGGCTCGGACACATGCGCAGCAACTGCATGTCGTCACTGCCAAACAAACGCTCTATGAAATCGGGGTTTGCGGCGGGCTTGATCACCAGGTCGTAATGCTTGCGCAATACAGCGCGAATGACTTCCAGGTGCATTTTACCGGCTAAAACCTCAATCTGGATATCGCGATGCTCCCGGTAAGGCGCGACAAGGGACTCCAGCCTGGCACGACGCTGACTTACCAATGCTGACTGTACTTCCGTGGAGATAGGTCCGCCGGGCTGCATGCCAATCCCTGCCGAGATGACTGGAACCATATCGATGACCGTCAGGTCTGCCTGGTTGTTATCCGCGAGAGACACCGCCCTCGCCATTGCCGGCGCTTCATCGGCGGATGCTTCGGAAACGTAAAGAATATGTTTGAACTGCGTCATCTACCCTATCTCCAAATCATCTCAAATTAAGTGCAAACGCCTGTGACAGTGTAGCCAGGTATTTCACTTTTCTTCCCGCACGGGCTTATAGTCCCAATCCCTCACGCCCTGAACAACCTGCTGGATATTTTCAGCAGGCACCTGAAGCATTTCCAGAGCTGTCGCGCCGAGACGAAGGCTCGCCTCAATGGTTTCCGGATAGGCATGAACCGCTCCGGCACCCAGTAGAAGTGTACTTGTTTCGAGGTCACGCGCCCGCGCAATCACCGGCACCTGCGGGCAGCTTCCGCGCAGACAGGTAATTGCACGTAATGCCATGGTGGAACTATCAACTGTAATCACGACCAGTGAAGCACGTTCCACGTGGATGGTTGATAACAGCTCGGGATCGGAGATATCGCCGTAATACACGGCGTGACCATCCGCTCTTCCCTGCGCCACCCGCTTGGGGTCGGTATCAAAGGCCACAAACGGAACACCACTGGAATGTAACAACACAGCGACAGCATGACCGACCCTGCCGTAGCCACCGATCACAACCTCTTTACCTGGTGTTTCCGGCAACTCGGGGCTCGATGAATGCTCAACATCCGGCGTTTTCACCAACCATGATGCAATCGGATTATTGAAACGAATTAATACCGCGCCCGCAATCATCGCAAGCAACACCGATGTGATTGCAATCTGGCCCAATCGCGCATCAATGACGCTGGAATCCAGCGCGATGGCCGTTAGAGCCAGGCCGAATTCACCTCCCACGCTCAGCATCAGGCCAGTGCGCCAGGCGACATGGAGATCCACGCCGATCCTGCGCACCAGGACAGCCACGATCAGCAACTTGCTCGCCAGGATAAGCAATGCGCCAAGCACGGCCCAATACCATATGGGCGGTATCGCCGTCGGATCGAAGCGCATACCGATACCCACAAAGAACATTCCGAGCAGCACATCGCGAAATGGGCGCACACTTGATTCCACCTGGTGACGGAACTCGGTTTCACCCAGCATCATGCCCGCGAGAAATCCCCCGAATGCCAGGGATAATCCCAGGCTGTTTGTGGTCCATGCGGCAAGCAATGCCACCAACAACACAGCCAGCGTGAACATTTCGAGTGAACTGCGCTCGGAAACCAGATGGAATAACGGACGCAGCAGCCAGCGTCCCGCCAGAAATACCAGAGCGAGGGCGAAAACGGCTTTGGCCAGCGCCCATCCCAGCGAACCTGCCAACACCTCGATGGCGACCGACGAACCCAGTACGGGGATGATTACCAGGAATGGAACTGCCGTGACATCCTGAAAAACTGACATCGCAAGCCCAAGCCGGCCATGCTGGGTATTTTCCTCACCCTGCTCCTTCAACAGGCTGGCAATAATCGTGGTCGATGACTGCGCGAACACGGCACCAAACACAAACGCAACCGCGCCAGGCACCCCGCTAAACCACAAAACGAGACTCACCAGCAGGGTGGTGAAAGCAACTTGCCCGGTTCCCAATCCAAGAACCTGGTGACGCAATGCGTGTATCTGCGGCAGGGAAAAATTAAGCCCGATGGTAAACAGGAGGAAGACTACGCCAAACTCGGCGATTGTATCGAACTCAGGTACGGAAAGCGTCGGACCCAGCGTGTAAGGACCGAGGATAACACCCACCAACAGGTATCCCAGGCTGGTCGGAATATGGAAGCGCTGAAATGTGACGACAACCGTTATCGCCACGGCCAGCAGCAAGAGTATTTGCGCCAAGTGTTCCATCATATTTTTTAGCGTTGTTAAAACCTAACAATTGAATCAACACGATTGATACTACTTCCCGATCCGAGCATTGTCACTGCCCGGTCGATTTCAGATATAACCCACTAATGATTATCACCTACGCCTACCAAGCTTTCCATCTCTACCAACCATAATCGGTATCTCTCACTTAGACCGACATCTTCAACTGGCGCAAAAACATCAAAACCCGGCATATAACCAACGTCCGGCAACAATCGCCTGGCCAGACCCAGCGCCGTCGCCTCGGCTTCCTGCAAACGAAAAACGGGGATACCGGTTACCGCAGCCAACCTCGAACACAGACCATCCAGTCGCGATAACCCACCACTCACAGTTATCCTGCCCGGTGGATCAAGCGCCTCTGCCATTCGATCCATATTTACTCTCACCAGAAACAGAATACTCTCGATGATTGCAATCGCTCGCGACTGTATATCCGTATCACCGATGAAGCAGCTTTCGATATCATCCCGCCACCAGGGCGCTGCCAACCCACCCACGGCATTGATGCACAGCGCGTCTGTTTCCCCATCAAGCCATTCATCCAGTTGCGGCATGACATCAACACCTTCTCGCGCCGACAGCCAGTCCAGCGCATTCGCCGCGCCATTGATAGTCGCTTCCAGCGAATACAACTGACACCCATGTGCACTTTCCACCAGACTGTTGATCAAACCGGTAACGGGCTTAACCTCACTACCCGTAACACGCTGCATAAATGCTCCACTGCCAATATTGAGATAAAGAGCGGATGGGTCGGGCACACCCAGCGCAAACAGCGCGGCCGGTTGATCGCCTGTGACATATCGCAGAGGAACAGAATGCCCACCAAGATCGATCTCGCCAAAGCATATATCGTTATCCGCCAACTCCGGCAGCACTCTCGATGGCACGGAAAAGCAGTCACAAAGCGTTTCATCCCAGCGACGTTCGGTTAGACACATCAACGAAGTCCGCGCCGCGTTTACGACATCTGCTTTAACTTGCGGGTTGTTGGTCAACAGCGCAGCCAGCCAGGTCGCTAGAGGCCCTATTCTCAGATTGTCATTCTGAAGACCTGTTTTCACTTCAGGCATATGCTCAAGACACCAGTGCATTTTACTGGCGCCATAATGGGGCGAGAGGCGCAAGCCGGTTTTCTGCTGAATACTTGCCTGTTCCAGTCGAAGCTTTTCCAGATATCGATGACCACGCGTATCCTGCCAGCTAATCACCGGCGTAAGCGCTTCCCCCGATTGCCTGTCCCAACAAACGATACTGGAACGCTGACAGGCAAGTCCTGCGGATTGAATGTTGAAGACATCATTTTTCAATTGCCGCCGAATATCATCGAGTACAGTTATTAATGACTGCACCAACTCAGACGCATCATGCTCAACGAAACGGGCTTGTGGATGGAATGTCTGGATGGAAACCTGTGATTGGGCAACGAGGGTTAACACGCTATCAAACACCAGCGCCCGGGTTGAATGACCACCCTGATCGATAACCAATACATAAGGCGGTCGAGGCTTGTGCATACTGAATTACTGCGTAGGCGTCTGTTCGTCGGGATCAATGGAAAATGCATAACCCGCATCCAGCTCAGCCTGCGTGGCATCGCGGATATCCATCACTTCCAGCACGAAACGCAGCGCCTTACCGGCAAGCGGATGATTACCATCAACCCTGACCACTTCATCATTGACAGAGGTTACGCGAAAATTGATTTGCTCCCCATTCGGCCCTTCCGCTTCCAGCTGCGCCCCGACGCGCCGACCTTCCTGCGGAATTTCCTCGCTGGCCACTTCCATGATCAGCTCGGGATCAACCGGTCCGTAAGCCTCTTCTGCAGTGAGCTCGACTTCTTTCTTGGCGTCCACGCCCAGACCTTCCAGCGACTGTTCGATCTTTGGAAAGGCGCCACCGTATCCGCCATGCAGATAATAGAGATCATCGCGATAAGCCAATGTCTCATCGCTACCCTGCTCGAACAGTGCATAGCGCAAGCGCACCACCTTGTCTTTCACAATACTGTGATAATTGCGTTTCTTGATGAAATGGACTTTCTGATCGCTCATGGTTGCTCTTGCTTGAACATGACCAGGTGATCGATTTCAAGCCTTATCCCGATCGGCTCGCCAAGGGCATGATTGTGATGGCTGGGCGCAAAACACAACAGCTGCGCTCCCGTATCCAGCTCCACGCGATAGAGAAAATCGGCGCCACGGAACGCCTTTTCAATGACCCTGGCCTTGAGCGGGCTTTCATCGTCATGCTGCACATCGTCCGGCCTCACCAGCACATCCACCGGACAACCGCAATCACAGCCCTTGGGTACGCGACCCTCGATAATACCCAGGTCGGTTTCCACCTGGTGCGCGTTAATAACCCGGCCAGGTAAAATCTCGCCCTGCCCGACAAAATCGGCAACAAAGCGATTCTGCGGTTGATGATAAAGATTGTAGGCGTTATCCCATTGCACCAGGCGGCCCTCGTTCAACACACCGATACTGTCAGCCATGGCAAAGGCTTCGTGCTGATCGTGTGTCACCAGGATACCGGTGATCTCTTCCTGCTGCAGGATACCGCGCACCTCGCGCGCCATCTGCTCACGCAGCTCCACATCCAGGCTGGAGAAAGGTTCATCGAGTAGCAACAACTCGGGCCGCGGCGCGATGGCACGTGCAACGGCGATGCGTTGCTGCTGACCACCGGAAAGTTGATGCGGATATTTACTGGCGTGCTCGGACAGGCCAATCAGGGATAACAATGACGCCACGCGCGCGCTACGCTCGCGCTCCGAGAGGTGCGGCAAACCAAAGGCAATGTTTTCGGAAACACGCAGATGCGGGAACAGGGCAAAATCCTGGAACACCATTCCGACCCGGCGCTGTTCTGGCGGCAAGGCCCAGCCGGCATGACTGATCGTCTGCCCGCGCATGTGAATTTCGCCGAACTTCAACAACTCGAATCCGGCAATCGCGCGCAGCAGCGTGGTCTTGCCACAACCGCTGGGTCCCAACAGGCAGCCGATCTCGCCGGGCTGCAGCGAGAATGAAATATCTTTTACCACCGTCTGGCTACCATAGGCCACCACGGCGTTGTGGACTTCAAGTAAGGTTTGCATGGCGTGCCTTGGCAATACTGCGACTCAACATAATGACGGGAATGATACCGGCTAACACGATGGCAAGCGACGCTGTTGCGGCATCCGCCAGCCGTTCATCCGAGGCCAGCTCGTAGGCGCGCACGGCCAGCGTGTTGAAATTGAAAGGCCGCAGAATGAGGGTCGCGGGCAGTTCCTTCAACACGTCGACAAAAACCAGCAGGATCGCGGTCAACAGGCTGCCACGCATGATCGGCATGTGGATTTTGCGTAACACCGTACGCGGCCGGTAACCCAGCGAACGCGCCGCGTCGTCCATGCTGGGCTTGATCTTACCAAGGCCAGCCTCGACCGTTTGCAGGGATACCGCCAGGAAACGCACCGTGTAGGCAAACAGCAGAATCACCAGCGTACCGCTGAGCAACAGGCCGGTAGAAAAATCCAGGTTGTCGCGAAACCAGCCATCAACGGCATTATCAAACGCGGCAAAGGGAATCATCACCCCGACGGCGATCACCGTGCCGGGCACCGCATAGCCCATACTCGCGACACGAATGGCACCTGTCGCCATCCAGCTTGGATTAAGCCGTTTGCCATAGGCCATGAACAGCCCCAGCAACAGGGCAATCAATGCCGCGCTTGCCGCCAGTAACAGGCTGTTCAGCGTCAGGGTCAAAAAGGCATCATTCAGCGTATCCGTGGCTGTCTGTACCGACCATGCCAGCAGTTGCAGCGCAGGCACCACGAACCCGAAACTCAAAGGCAACAGGCAAACCAGCAACCCCACCCACATGCGCCAGCCCCTGAGATCATGCCGTGGCAGGCTACGCAGTTTTTGCGAAGCATTGTGGTACTGCGCCTGACTGCGCGACCAACGCTCCAGCAGGATCAGCATGAAAACAAAGCTCATGAGAACCGCCGACAATTGCGCGGCCGCGGAAGCATCACCCAGTCCGAACCAGGTGCGGAAAATACCCGTGGTGAAGGTCGACACTCCGAAGTACTGCACGGTACCGTAGTCAGCAAGCGTTTCCATCAATGCCAGAGAGAGGCCGGTGATCACCGCCGGGCGCGCCAGCGGCAAGGCCACCCGAAAGAAGGTGCGCGCCGGAGACGCACCAAGGGTGCGCGATACTTCCAGCACACACACCGACTGTTCCAGAAACGCCGCGCGCGCCAGCAGGTAGACATAGGGATACAGCACCAGCGACAGCATCAGCATGGCACCGGTCAGGGAACGCACCTCTGGAAACCAGTAATCGCCGTAACCCCAGCCGAATAGCTCGCGCAGCCCGGTCTGCACGGGCCCGGCAAAATCCAGCATGCCAGTGTACGTGTAGGCAATGATGTAAGCCGGCATTGCCAACGGCAGCAACAGCGCCCACTCAAACAGGCGTCGCCCGGGAAACTCACAGGTGGTGCACACCCAGGCCGTAGAGACCCCCATCACCAGCACCCCGGTGCCAACGCCAAACATCAGTAGCAGGGAGTTGATGACATAATCTTTCAGTACCGTGCTGGCCAGGTGCTGCCAGACATCGCCGGCGGGCTGAAACACAAAGCTGAACACCGTGATCACCGGCAGTGCCATCAGTATCGCGACCAGCACCAACGAAAAACGCCAGCTTTTGGTAAGCCAGCGCTCTTTCGTCATGGACCTGTGATTCAGTACTACTTCAGACATCCCGTAAGTTTATCACTTAAGTCGTGAGAGTCGTCATTCCGGTCTTCGCCGGAATGACGTTGTAGAACTAAAAGTGTTATTTCCAGCCAACCCGGTCCATCAGCATCACTGCCTCGGCGTTGTGCTTACCCAGCGCCTGCAGATTGAGGTCATCCGCCTTGAAGGTTCCCCAGGCTTTCAGAATATCGCTGACTTCAATGCCATCACGAATCGGATATTCGTGATTCACGTTGGCATACCAGGCCTGCGCTTCGTCGCTCGCCAGAAACTCCATCAGCTTGACGGCGTTATCCCTGTTGGCCGCCGCCGCAGTCAGTCCAATACCGCTGATATTCACGTGCGTGCCCCGGCCATCTTGGTTGGGCCAGAACACGGCAACTTTTTCCGCCTGAGGGCGTTGCTCGTCGTCCTGCAACATCATGCCTAGATAATAAGTATTGATGACCGCAATATCGCATTCGCCTGCGGCAGCCGCCTTAATCTGGTCACGGTCGCCGCCCTTGGGCGGACGGGCAAAATTCTTCACGAAGTCCGCTGCCCATGCCTCGGTTGCCTTCAGTCCGTTCGTCGCAATCATGGAAGCCACCAGCGACTGGTTATAGATGTTGTCCGATGAACGGATGCAGATGTGACCCTTCCACTGGCTGTCCGCCAGGTCTTCGTAGCTGGACAGGGTTTGCGGATCGACCGCGCTTTTCACGTATACAATCGGACGGGCACGCACCGACATACCAAACCAGTAACCTTCCGGGTTGCGGTATTGCGCGGGTACCAGCTCATCCAGCCTGGCGCTCTGCACCGGCGCCAGCACGCCTGCTTCCTGCGCGCGGTAGAGACGTCCGGCATCCGTAGTCAACAACAGATCCGCAGGAGAGTTCTGGCCTTCGCTCTTCAGCCGTTGCAGCAGCGCATCCGCCTTGCCCGTTACCAGGTTTACCTTGATGCCGGTTTCGGTCGTGAATTTATCCAGCAGCGGTTTAATCAGTTCTTCTTTGCGCGCGGAATAAAGATTGACCTCTTCCGCCGCCATCAACGGGGGTACTACCATGCTCATCGCCAGCCCGGCCAGCATGAACCCTTTTTTGAATGAGCCAAACATTTGCTTACCTCGACAAGAAAAATTGAATATTAAATCTACCTGAAAACGCGAACTATTTTCATTTAGATATCGCTCCCTGTCAACTCCGCGCCGCCAGGCCAACCCCACAGAGAGTTCAGGGTTGAGGCGATTTCCGCGACAGCGGATGATGCGCGGATGGATATGACTCTGCCCTCGCCGACCGCTAACCCGCTGGAATCACTGAACTTCACCCGCAGTTTTCTCGCTCTGGGCGAGACTTTTTACTCCCGGGTCGCGCCGCAGGCTCTCAGTGGCAGTCACCTGATCAGCGTCAGCGACTCCGCCGCAAAACTGGTCGACCTGAGTAGCTCGGCATTTGTGCATCCGGAATTATTGGCTTTCGTTTCCGGGCAGCAGTCTTCCACCGATGCCTTTGCCATGGTCTATGCCGGTCACCAGTTCGGTCACTTCGTGCGCCAGCTCGGTGATGGCCGCGCCATCATGCTGGGCGAGGTCACCAACCGCAACGGCGAACGCTGGGAATTACAACTCAAAGGCGCCGGCCTCACCCCCTACTCGCGTGACGGTGATGGCCGCGCGGTATTGCGTTCCAGCATTCGAGAATATTTATGTTCGGAGGCCATGCATGGCCTGGGCATACCGACCACGCGCGCACTCTGCATTACCGGCTCTAATGAAGAAGTATATCGCGAGCAGATCGAAACCGGTGCCATGGTGGTACGCATGGCACCCAGCCATGTGCGCTTTGGTTCGTTTGAATACTTCTATCATCGCGGGGAATTCGCGCCACTCCAACAACTGGCGGATTACCTGATTGAATTCCACTACCCGCAATTACGCGACGAATCCAATCCTTACCTTGCGCTCTATCGCGAAGTAGTGACACGCACCGCCCGACTGGTAGCACAATGGCAACTGGTTGGCTTCGCGCATGGCGTACTCAATACCGACAACATGTCGATGCTTGGCCTGACGCTCGATTATGGTCCGTTTGGTTTTCTCGACGATTATGATCCTGGCTATATCTGTAATCACTCGGATCACTACGGCCGTTATGCCTTCAACAAGCAGCCGGACATCGGACTGTGGAATCTGAGCTGCCTGGGCCAGGCAATGCTGCCATTACTGGCCGAGGATGGCGAGCAGGCCGCCGAGATGGCAAGGGCACAGTTTGATCACTATCAGACGCTACTGAATGAAACCTATTCATCGGGCCTGAATGACAAACTCGGACTGAAAGAACATCGCGATGGCGACCTGGAACTCGGGCATCGTTTTCTGGATATTCTTGCCAGCGAGCGGCGCGATTTTACCCTGAGTTTTCGCAATCTGAGTCGTCTGACGACTGACAAGCCCTCTCGCGAACAAGCATTACGCGATGACTACCTGGATCGCGAACGCTTCGATCAATGGGCAACGGATTATCAGCAGCGCCTGCAGTCGGAAAAATCGCGGGATGACGCACGCCGTGCGCGCATGAATGCCGTTAATCCCAAGTTCGTGCTGCGCAACTACCTGGCGCAACAGGCCATCGACAAGGCTCAACAGGGCGATTACCGTGAAATCGACAAGCTGATGGTTGTGTTGAGCGAGCCTTACGCAGAACATGAAGGTTTTGAACAATACGCCGAGGCACCGCCCGACTGGGGTAAAAAATTGTCTGTCAGCTGCTCTTCATGAAACGCGCGACCTATTTCGTCACCCCGGCGTAGGCCGGGGTCCAGTTTTGTTATATTTTCCTGGATTCCGGCCTTCGCCGGCATGACAATAACTGCTCTGAGTTGGAAGCAACGAACACCATCAACCAATGACCATCGACATCCAGAAACTGAACAACATTGTCAGAACGGCCGCGCGCGAAGAACTGCTGCCACGCTTTGAAAAAGTCAGCCACACCTTCAAGGCCGACGGTTCGGTACTGACCGAAGCCGACCTCGCCATGGATAGCCGCTTGAAAACGGAACTGCATCAGGCCTGGCCGGAGATCGATTTCTTGAGTGAGGAAATGGAAGTCGCCGAGCAGGAACAGTTACTGGAAAACAGCGACAAACTCTGGTGTCTCGACCCGCTGGACGGGACCAGCAATTTCGCAGCCGGCATCCCCTACTTCGGCGTCTCGTTGGCCTTGATTGAAAAAGGCCAGGTGACAGCGGGCGTCATCTATGACCCTATTCTGGATGAATGCTTCAGCGCGGTGAGAAACCAGGGGGCGATGCTGAATGGCAAGTCGCTCAAGGTAAAACCTTCCGGGCTCCCCCTGAAGAAAGCCATCGCGCTGGTTGATCTGAAGCGCTTGTCGCCAACTTTACGCAACAATATCGCCAACCATCCCCCCTTTCACTCGCAACGCAACTTCGGCTCCTGTGCGCTGGAGTGGGCCTGGATGGCGGCCGGTCGCGGCCACGTGTATTTACATGGCGGACAAAAGCTGTGGGATCTGGCGGCGGGCACTTTGTTACTGGAAGAAGCGGGTGGTTGCTGCACTACACTGGAAGGCGAAACTATCTTTCGACCCAAGATGGCTGCGCGTTCCGTTGTCTCCAGTTCAGATACCGAGATGTTTCCGCATTGGCAGGACTGGCTAAGAAGTAACAGCTGACAATACATAGCCAATGGGGTGCTTTTTCGAGAGACTAAGAGTGTTTTGGAACGAGAAAAAGCTAACCTGATTGGCTATGCTCAATATCAACTATTCATTTATTCCTTAACCGGCGACATCGGCGGGAAGTCCTTGGCATAACGCTCGATCCATTCCTGCGCCGCCTCCTGGCTACTGAGACTGCGCCCTTCGCTGCGCATGATCTCGCGCTTGTAATGTTCGATGTAACAAATTTGTTCCACCATGCGCGCGCGGTATTCATCTTCAACGGCAACGAATTCAACGCCGACTTCATAATGGCCGCCCGTCCTGGGCCTGCACCAGGACACGCGCACTGGCGCCTCAAACGCCGGATCGACATAGTTGATCTTGATCCAGAGCGTACTGCCGATGCTTTGTTCCTTGGGGGAAAGAAAGGACAGGCCGCCGCGACTAACGTTGGTCAAGCGGTCCTGAAGCGCATAAGAAGCCGAATCGGGTTTGAACTCGATAGGTATGTCAGATGGATGCCGGATGTATTGACGCATAACCCTCTGCAACCGCTTGCTTGATCCGATATGCGCCCACCTTAAGGTGGGTCGCGCCGCACTGGCCTATATTCCTACATTACGGCAGACGTGAGGCTTTTATAAGCAGGTTGCAGAAGATTTAACAATTACGCATCGGCGATCCATTCCTGCAATGCAGCGATCAACTGTTCCGCCTGATCCTTGCTCGAGATATTGAACTTGGATTTCTGGAAATACTCGCCATTGCGCTTCTGGTATCGCCGAATGGTATAGCGATCCGGGCTGTATACTTCCTTGCGCTTGTCCCAGTCCTGATAGCGGTACAACACCGTGGACCAGGCCCCCTTGGTCAGCACCTTTTTGTCCAGCTGCTTGACCAGCACCTGACCGTCTTCTTCATATTCAATACTGAGATCTTCAACCGTGGACGCCATGAATTTTCCTTACTACCTGTTATTTTCGAGGGGCATACTCTGCAGTTTTCAGGCCCGATTCGTCAAATAGTTCACAATTTCAGCTTTTTCTGATCCTCCGGTATCAAGCCGGAGCCACGGATGTCCGCTATTTAGAACAGAAGCTTAGATACCGGGCAGATCTTCCAGGCAGGAGGCCCCCGGCAGGTGAACCTGTGCCCCGGTTCACACCTCGAGCGTGACTTTCGGCACAGAGGCGGGTGCAAACCGCACCTATTATTCGGGATATGGATATCTGGGACTGAAGAATCATGACAGCGGACAATATAGTTTCACTCAACCGTCACAAAAGCGGGCCGGACAGCGAGCTGGTGCAAAGCGGCGCGAAGGGCGAGGCACGTCTGCGGGAACTGGAGCGGCTTATTCAGACGGCCGCACAGGTACAGGCGCAGGCCGAGGCCGAACTCAGCCAGACCACCGCCTCGCAGTCCGTGGCCCAACAGCGCAAGGCAGCCGCCGATAGCGTACGTCGCAAGGCCGAAGCTGAGATGGCCAAATTACGCAACGAACTCGCGCGCCAGGCAGCACGCACCAAACAGGTGTGGTCGCCGGGCGATCCTATCAAGGAAAAGCGCCCTGATTTTGAAATCTCTACCCTGACCGGCAGCGCCAGCCGGGGCCGTTTCTCCGATTCGGCTTTCCGGGATAGCGAACTGGAGCTGGACGACGATAACGCCAAGATGAATTCGCGTATCAATAGTACCGGCGGTTCCGGTCGTAAAAAATCCAAACGGAAATCAGTAGCCTATCATCAGCCAAAACGCAGCAAGCGTGGCTGGGCGATCGCCATACTCATGCTGCTTGGCATTTCGGCGGGCGCCGCGTTTACCTGGATGAGCGTTCAGAACCCGGATGCGATCAGCAACAAGATCACCGCGATTTCGGATCGGGTTTCCAGCCTGATACCCGTCGGCGAGGAAGCAACATCCCCATCACCGCAAACCGGTGAGACACTCGCTCAACCCGCTGCTGAAGAGGTGGCGGAAGCCAAAGCCCAGGCTACCAGGCAGCAGGCGCAAGCCGAGGCTGCGTGGCAACAGGCCATCGCGCTTCAGGAACAACGCGTGCGCGACAAGGCCGCGCTGCGTTTCAATCAGAATATCCAATAATCCTAAGCTCGCCCTACTCCACGGGAATCGTTAAATCCTGCGGTGCTTGCGGCACTTCAGCAGGTTGGCTCTCGGGCACTGCGGCACGGTATTCGAATTCCTCGGCATGCATGGGCCAGCCGCTTTGATCCACGACCACAACCGTCCACTTGCCCAGTTGATCGGGCAACAAGGTCTTGCTGGAATACACCCGCCAGCGTGGGCCGCCGACTTCAAAAGAAATCTCCGCCATCACCTCACCCTGATATTCCCAGCGATGCGTGACCGTACGCCCGGACATCTGCCGAATTTCCGTAAAAAACAGGATTTCCTCATGGTCATTTTCCAGAAAAGTAACCTGATCCACGGGCTCGCGATCAACCACTTCCGAGGTAAATTGCGCGCGCCCGACACTGCCATCAGGCTTGTCGGCAATGGCCGTCTCGGCCGCCGCAAACCCTGGCGAGAGCATCAGTAAAACGGCTGCAACAAGATGATTTGTCTTCATAAACGAGTCCTCCTGAATAACATTTTCAGTCTAGTTGATGCGTTTACCCGACATCCGTGGCACTCTTCACAATTTGCCGTTTCAACCAAACCCGCCCAAAGGCGGTATTGCATCACTATCAATTCTTGATAAAATTACTCAACTTTTTACACTTCCAGCCCGGTACCGCGTACCTGGTTGAGTGAACCCAGAAATTTTGTTTGATATTAGGAGTTTAAGATGTCTGTACAACTTCCGGAACGTGATGGCGACGGTTACCTGCTGAGCATGGATGACTGGACCCCGGAAATCGGCCGTGCCATGGCCGAGGCCGATGGGATCGAACTGGACGATGCCAAGTGGGAACAAATCCTCAAGGCACGTGAGTTTTACGATGATCAGGCCGTGGTGCCGCCGATCCGTAAATTCGCCAAGTTCATCGGTCAGGATCAGAAAGAACTGTTCAAGATGTGGAACACCGGCCCGATGAAGCCGATCACCAAATACGGCGGTCTGCCTAAGCCAACCGGTTGCGTGTAACCGCTACTGTTTCTACCGGCCCCGCTTGATGCGGGGCTTTTTTATGCGCTTCAATTGCCCGGTCGATGCGGCCTGGCGAGGTAGCGTTGCGTACCCATTTCAATCAGACGACTCACGGTGCGCTGAAAAGGTAACGCCAGATAACGTCCATGATATAAATCCACCGGCTCCGCCGCTGCCGTGATAACTGTCTTGACGCTGTGGTCATATAACGAGTCAATCAGATGCATAAAGCGCTTGGCGACATCGTCCTTCTCTTCATCCATGCGCGGCACGCCGGCAATCAGCACAGTATGAAACTGTTGCGCTATTTCGAGAAAATCAGCCGCCCACAGCGGGGCCTCGCATAAAGCCGCAAACTCCAGCCAGATCACATCATCGGCAACCGCCACCACCGGGATTTTGCGCTGGTTGATTTCCAGCTGCGTATCGAACAATGGCTCTACCGGCGACAGATGGTGCAGATGATCACGCAGCCAGGTCTGCGCAGCCTGCTCCGAGCCAACGTAATAAGTGCCTGTTTCATCCAGCACACTGAAACGGTAATCCGTCTCGCCCATGAGATGAAATTCCTGCGTATGCTGGCTGAGCAGGTCAATAGCAAACAGAAAGCGATCGCGTTGCAGACCGTTCAAGTAGAGTTCGTTGATAGGAATATTGGACGTCGCAACCAGGGTGATGCCCTGCTCGAACAATGCCTTCAGCAAACCACCCAGCAACATGGCATCGGCAATATCGTTGACATGAAACTCGTCGAGACACAGCAGGCGATACTGTTTGGCCAGTTGCCTGGCGACGATCACCAGCGGATCCGGCGTTTTCGGCAATATCTTCAATTGCCCGTGTATATCCTGCATGAAGCGATGAAAATGCACGCGGTATTTATCAGCGAATGGCAACGCGGCATAAAAGCTGTCAGCCAGATAAGTCTTGCCACGCCCGGTGCCACCCCATAAATACAGCCCCTTCACGGGTTGCAGTGGACGCTTTAATACACGATCAAGGAAGCTTGCCCTGGGTGGTTGCAACAAACGCTCGTAGAGATTCTGCAGTTGCCGCACTGCGGCCGCCTGCACCGGATCTTCATTAAAGTCAGGATGAGCCAGATCGGCCTGGTAACGCTCAAGCGGTGTTGGATTAGTCTCGCTCATTCATCCGCAGGGGTAACACGGCGAAACCGGAATTTGTCCGGCGCGACGGCACCGCCGGATATGATGAAAGTCATCGCCTGATCCATGGTCCAGTCGGTTTCCACCAGCCGCGATACCGGCACGATTTCAAGGTAACCGGATGTTGGATTCGGCGTGGTCGGCACATAAACAGCAGCGAGTTCTTCTCCCGTCGTATCGTCTTTCATGATGCGCATGACAAAACCCACTGCTTTCATCTCGGGCGTGGGAAATTCAATCAGCACCACGCGATCGACACCTTCAGGACGCTCCTGAATCACATCGATAAGCTGCTTGGTTGCGCCATAGACCTTTTTCACCAACGGGATGCGCTGCATGATGTTATCGACCAGGTTAAGCAGCTTGCGGCCAATCACCTGGGTCGTTACCCAGCCCAGCAGATACAGGGCAATCACCATAATCAGGATCGCCAGCACATTCTGGAACCAGTTTTCCGTCAACCAACGCGACAGGTTTGGCCATTGTTCTTCAATGGGCTTGAGCAAGGCCTCCACCCAGGGCAGTCCCACCTTGGTTAGCTGGCGGAGAACGAATTCGAAAATAATGTAGGTAATCCAGAGAGGGATAGCGGTGAGGATACCGGTAAAAATATAGCGTTGGGCACGCGCGGCAAAACCGGGCTTATGAACGTGTTTGGTCATGTGCCTCAATCATCGTTTGCCGACTGCTTGGGACCGATCACTTCATACGTCTCCTTGTGCCCCATCTCCACGCCATGCCGATAAGCCTGCCCCCAGGCCAGTGCCTCGTGGCCGGCGATCACATCGTCCGCATCCACGGCAAGCCGCTGCCCGACCCAGTCGGCATAACCCAGTTCAACCAATGCCGCTACCATACCGTTAGCGTAGCCACGGTTATACCAGTGTTGCTGATTTTCGGGGTGATAGAGAAAACCTTCCGTTTCGGAATAAAGGCGTTGCAGGATAGGAAACAAACGCTGCAACATATCTTCCTGCTCGGGACCTAAAGACACTGGCATGACAAGGGTTAATTCCACTAAACTTGATTCAACCGCAACAATACCTGATTAATCTGCCCGACACTATGCCCTACTTTGACCTTGATGAAGCAATGAAATACGCCGGAGAAAAAATCGATGCCGATGTCGGCGTCGATCTCGCGGGACTGGATGCCAGGATGGCGCTCGCCGAACTCGAACAGGTGTTTCGGGATCATTCCGACTCCGCGCGCTCCATGATCATCAAGTTTCCACCCGCGACCGCGCAATCGGGCGAGACCCTGTTTCAACCGGTCGGCCGCTGGTTGCTGGAACAACGCCGCAAGGGACGCATCAGCAAGCTGGAAAATACGCTGGCATTAGGGGCGGGGTTTTATGTGGAGTTTTGAAAGCGACAAAAAGCACATTTTGACTTTTATTAATCAATCTGCAAAATATACAATACGAAAACACCATAAATGTGCAATAAATAATTAAATTCAAACTTGGGGGAAACAATGAATAATAATTTTCGAATTTTAGTTGCTGGTTTATTGTTTATTTCAGCCCACCATGCGTCGGCAGTCACTTACAATTTCACCGGTTCTATTTCCACGTATGCGGGCCATACCGGTTTGGATTCAGACTTACACACACTTATTCCTCAAGGAACCACTTTTTCAGGCTCTTATACGATCGATCCCACTTCAGGCATATTCACCACTGACGAACTTGATGAATATGGATACACCACTGAAAACAGCAGGTATTCAGTCAGCAGTTTCACCATGAATTTTGGTGATATCTACCTAAATTTATCTGGATCATATCTATTTTTGACTGATGACCGAGCCAATGATTCTAATGGAGAGATCGCATTCCAAGACTCATACATCCTGGGCGCAACCTACTACACTGGCTCCCCTGTGTCAGTTGATACCAATATCGAAATATCAGATTACACATCAAGCAGCATTAACTCCGGCTATCACTTCCGCAGTTTAAGAATGAGCATAACTGACTCTACTGGGACGTTGCTGGATGGTGTTCATTTGCCAAACACCACTCCGGACTTAGAAACATATCGTTATTTTTTCCAATTATCATATGGACTCGATTGCTGCACAGGAAGCACGGGGGTTTCGGGAGAGATTTATGATATCCAAATCTCTGAGGTACCGTTACCACCCGCACTGTGGTTATTTCTTACAGGTGTAACATCCCTCTTGGCATCCACAAAACTTAAACGATCTATTAGCAGCAAATAACCAACCATAAAAAGCCTCGCATAAGCGAGGCTTTTTATGTTTTTTGTAGGAGCGGCCTTGGCCGCGAATGGTTCGCGAGCAAGCTCGCTCCTGCAAGGCGACTAGACCAGATTACGCAGCTGACTGCTTGGCATCCGCTTCCTTGTGGTATTCCACAATCAGATCAACTTCGTTCTTGGAACCCAGAATAACCGGCACACGCTGATGCAAACCGTTCGGCTGGATTTCCATAATGCGTTCGCGACCCGTGCTGCAGGCACCACCCGCCTGTTCAACGATAAAGCCCATTGGATTCGCTTCATACATCAGGCGCAACTTGCCATCGGTGCCCTTGGCCTTCATCTTTTCATCGATCGGATACATGAAGACACCGCCACGGGTCAGGATGCGATGCACTTCGGCCACCATGGACGCAACCCAGCGCATGTTGAAGTCTTCACCGCGCGGACCTTCCTTGCCCTGCACACACTCTTCAACGTAACGCTTGACCGGGGCTTCCCAGTGACGCTGATTGGACATGTTGATCGCGAACTCGCGGGTGTCGGCCGGGATGGTCATGTTCGGATGCGTCAGAATGAATTCACCGATCGCACGATCCAGCGTGAAGCCGTTTACGCCATGACCGGAAGTCAGCACCAGCATGGTGGCCGGACCGTAGACCGCGTACCCGGCGCAAACCTGCTTGGTGCCCGGCTGGCAGAAATCTTCCACCGTCGGGTTCTCGCAACCGTCCGGCGCACGCAGGATGGAAAAGATAGTGCCCACCGACACGTTGACGTCGATGTTGGACGAACCATCGAGCGGATCGAACAGGATCAGGTATTTGCCCTTCGGATACTCCGCCGGGATCGGCAGTGGATCATCCATCTCTTCCGAACCCATGCCGGCCAGATGGCCAGTCCATTCCAGCGCGTTAATCATTACATCGTTGGAAATGATATCCAGCTTCTTCTGGGTTTCGCCCTGGACGTTTTCGCTGTCAGCCGAGCCCAGCACGCCGATCAGGCCACCCTTGTTGACTGCGCAGGAAATCTTCTTGCAGGCGGTCAGCAGGTCGTTCAGCAGGGAAGTAAAGTCACCCGACGCGCCAGGGATGCGGCGCTGTTCCTCGATGATGAACTGGGTTAAGGTTACGCCATGATCCATCTTGATTACCTCTAAGTATCTGTTTTGTTACCACTAACAGGCTTCGATCACCGCTCCTGGCGGGCCCTGTCAGCACCCAAAAAGTTCGCGGAGTCTATCAGAATATTCTAATGTAATAAACTTTATTTATCCCGGTGCTACCAATACATATGGCCTGAATTACACTGCTCTCATGGACGTGACCGCCTTACCCCTTATTCCGCTATTGCTACTGGTGCTCAGCTGGACAGCCTATTTCGCACTGCATTCCTGGCTGGCCAGCCTGCGCCTTAAAGAGAGTGTAGACCGCCTTTGGCCCGGGTTAAGTGCGCGCTACCGGCTGATCTACAACCTGCTCGCCATCGGCCTGCTTATTCCGCCAGTCTGGCTGCTGTTTATCATTGAGTCGCCCATGCTCTGGCAATGGCAGGGTTACTGGCGCTGGTTAAGTCACGTGCTGTTACTGTCTTCTCTGATCGGGTTCTGGTTCACGACCCGTTACTACGACATGCCTGCTTTTCTGGGGCTGACTCGCGCCACCGCGACGCATTTCAGCCTGTCGCCGCTGCATCGCTATGTACGCCATCCCTGGTATTTCCTGGGACTTATCCTGGTGTGGAGCCGGGATATGGATCTCGCCCGGTTTATTGTGGTGACGCTGGCAACGGCCTATCTCTGGTACGGCTCGCGTCTCGAGGATCGCAAGCTGGTCGCGGAATTCGGAACTTTGTATAGAAGCTATATGGAGCGGGTGCCAGGCCTGCTGCCGAGACCGGGAAAATCGATTAACCGTGAAGAGATAACACAACTGCTTTCAGGTAATCCCCTGACATAAAAAAACCGCAGCCAGGGCTGCGGCTTTGAACGGCACATCGAGGCGTATTATGACTTGCCGTTCTTCATGGCCTGAATGACTTCATCTTCCAGTGAAATCCGGTCCGCCAGCAATTCGCCCAGCCGGGACAACTCTTCGGCCAGATGCTCAACCCGATCCTGATCCAGATCCGACACGTCATAACGGTCATTGAAGTTCAGAATCTTGTCGGTGCTGGCCGCGATTTGCGGATAAATCTGTTCAGCGATGGCACGCACTGCCTGACGCCGCTCTTTGCCATCAGCGATATAACGATAGAGCTGGAAATGCGCGCTGGCGGCGTAATCGATCAGTGACTGGCAAAAATCGCGCAGCGCCTGGGTAGTATTTTCATCATTCCTGTAAGGACGGATACCCGCCAGGCTGGAATAACGCACCAGCGTCTCGGTGCGTGAAGCCACCAGCGCCAGCAGGCGTTCCTGAGACCGTGCCCGGCGATCCTCAAGTGAAACATGTTGTTCTGTCATGGGTGTTGTCCCCTCCACACACTACTGCGGTTCTCAAATTTTCTTCTGACTAGCCTCAACGCTATCACTAATGCGCCAAGATTTCGACTTCTGCGGACTCCGTCACAAAAATCGCTCGCCTATTAAAATTCAAAACCCGCTCTTTGACAACAACTTAGCGTCAAAATGGAATAAATCGACATGCAATGGCGTATATATTGCTATAGGCAAGAGTAACGACAAAGCATTGTTACGTGCCTGGAGGTGCAAATGCTGCCAAAAACCCTTCGTCAGTACCTGGATGCCAAGCAAGCGTCGTTTGTCGAGATTCCGCATCTGCGCACCACGACCCTGAGCGAAGCCGCCGATGCCTGCCAGATCCCCCAGCATCAACTCGCCCGCACCCTGACACTGGTCGATGGCAAAGGGTTGTTAACCGTTATCCTGCCGCAAGATCACATCCTGGACTTTTCCTCGCTGGAGGAAATTCTCGGCCGGGTCATGGAGCCCGTGCCCACGGCAAAAATGTACCGCGTATTTCACGACTGCGAACCCAACAGCTGCCCGCCAATTCCCACCGCCTATGGGCTGGACTGTATTGTCGACGCCAGCCTGTTGCGCCAGCCGGATATCTATTTTGAACCCGGCGATCACCGTACCCTGATCGGAATGAAGCCCGCTGAGTTCATCCGCGTGCTGGGCACTAGCAACGTTGCCGATATCTC
Source organism: Thiohalobacteraceae bacterium (assembly GCA_041592335.1). Classification (GTDB taxonomy): domain Bacteria; phylum Pseudomonadota; class Gammaproteobacteria; order Thiohalobacterales; family Thiohalobacteraceae; genus JBFHQE01. Next base: position 33,740 of record JBFHQE010000014.1, read on the forward strand.
GCGACCGATCAGCGATCTCCCACATGGCGAGGACCTGTCGAAACTGACCGAACTGGCCAGGCGCTTCACCCCGGCACACGTCAAACGCTCGGTGGAAGAATTCCATGAATTACCCACCCTGCCCACGACCGCCTTGCAGATTCTGGAAATAACCCGCGATCCGAAGGCTGACGCCCGTCAACTGGGTGCCGTCATCGAACAGGACCCGCCGCTGGCCGCGCGCGTCATGAAATACGCCAACTCGCCCATGTACGGCTATCCGGGCAAGATCAAGGATCTGAAGAGCGCGATCGCCCGCGTGCTGGGCTTCGATTTTGTACTGAACCTGGCGCTGGGTATTTCGGTTGGTAAAACATTATTAATTCCTAACGAAGGCCCGCTTGGCCTGCACGCTTACTGGCGCCATGCCATTCATTGCGCGGTACTGGTGGAAAAACTCTCCCAGGCCATGCCCAGAGAACTGCGTCCGCAACGCGGCACAGCCTATCTTGCCGGACTCCTGCACAACATCGGCCTGTTGTTACTGGGCCAGTCTTTCCAGACCGAGTTCTTTTTAATGAACCGTTATCTGGATGCGCATCCGGATGTCACCCTGACCGACCTGGAAAACCAGGTGATGGGTGTTGGCCACAACCAGATCGGCGCCTGGCTGCTGCATGCCTGGGGATTACCGGAAGAACTGGTGGTCGCGGCGCGCGAACACCACAACCCGGAATACTGGGATAAACACTCGGTGTACTCGCAACTGGTGCTGGTCGCCAACCGCGCGCTGGCTGCGCATGGCGACATTCAATCAGAGCAAACCGATATCCCGGCATATTCCATGGAGCTGCTGGGTCTGGATGCCAGCAAGGTACTCGAGCTGACCAACGAAATTATTTCGGAAGCCGATGAACTGGAAGAGCTTGTCGAGCTGGTCGCCTGAGCCCACCCCAACACCGCAAGCCGCCTGAACAGGGCGGCTTTTTTATTTATATCAATAAGTTAACTTGCGTCATGTCTTAGACAACACTTTTTTTGGGCAATATTTAGAATTTGTCTAAAATATTGTTGACTAGCTTAGTCGGTTATTAGTAGTATTTCCGACCAATGGAGTCGGGTAATAGCCCTCTCCGCCAATTTCAAGCGAATGAATGCCAAATTCACTAGGAGCTTAAGACATGAAACTTTCAACAAAAGGTCGCTATGCCATCACTGCCATGATCGAACTGGCGCTACGCCACAAGCAGGGTCCGGTTACGCTGGCAGACATCTCTGTTGAGCAGTCGATCTCCGTATCCTATCTGGAGCAGCTGTTTGCCCAACTGCGCAAGAAAGGCCTGGTTACCGGCATGCGTGGACCCGGCGGCGGCTACTGCCTGCGCCGTCCCGCCAGTGAAATCAACCTGGCCGAAATTCTGCAGGCGGTGGATGAGTCCGTGCGTCGCATGAACGAACCGGCCGTGGCGGAACGTCCCAAGAGCCTGCGCATCTGGGACAAACTGAACAACCAGTTCTTCGATTACCTGGCTGACATCTCCCTGTCCGATGTCATCAAGGGCCATCAGGACGAGGAAGTCCGCAGCCGCCTGGACCTGCCCAAGCCGACATTTGGCGTCGGCATACAGCGCCCGGCCGCCTAAGTCCTGTTAATTAAACTCCTCTGAACTACACCGGCATCCTAGATGCCGGTGTTTTTTTATACAATGCCGCCATGATGAGTGAACGCGGCCGACTACTGCATGTAGAACGAGATGAACTGGGCATACTGGAAGTCTACGAGACGACCACCAATCGCTCACTGTATTTTGGCACCGACCACCGCCAAAGCAGCGTCTCCCTTCTGAACCCTGACGGACTGGAACTGCAATACACCCGTTACATGCTGACGGCTCTGTTGTGCAATCCAGCGCCCCGACAGATTCTCATGATCGGTCTGGGTGGTGGTTCACTGGCGCGCTTTCTATCAACCCATTTTCCACACGCCAATATCACCATCCTCGAATCGCGTCCGGCCGTGGTAACCATCGCCCAGCGCTTTTTCAAACTGCCCGGCGATAACCCGCGCATCAACATCATCGTCGGCGATGGCGTGGAATTCGTTGCACAATCACAGCAGACCTTCGACCTGATTCTGGTGGATGCTTTCGATGCCGAGGGGATTGAACCGCGTGTCTGCAGCGCCGAATTCTTTCAACATACACATCGCTTGCTGGCCGAACCGGGCGTAATGAGCATGAACCTCTGGACCACCAAGTCGGTTCCCTACAAAACCACCCTGAACGCCCTGCAACAAGCCTTCGGCAAGGCAATCCTAAAATTACCGCTCGGCCGACATTCCAATATGATTGCGCTCGGTTTGAAAGGCTATCCATTGCCGGTGAATTTCAGCGCGCTGCGCGAACCGGCACGCAACCTGCGCGGCGTCATGGGCGTTGATTTTCCGGCATACTTGCGCGCATTGCAGCGCCATAACTCCTCGCTGTTTGGCCGGTTGCTACAACGCTAGTTGAAACTCCGGCAAAGGCACCGGACAATGCCTCCATGAGCAAACTACAACAATTCTTCCCGACACCCGCCAGCAATCTCGAACTGGAAGGTCTGTACCTGCAACAACAGCTGCATCTGCAACGATCCGAGCGTCCTTTTGTATACAGCAACTTTGTCAGCAGCCTGGATGGCCGCATCGCCCTGCCGGCCGAGCATCGCCATTCGCACCAGGTACCACCCGCCATCGCCAATCCGCGCGACTGGCGTCTCTACCAGGAACTTGGCGCGCAAGCCGACATCCTGCTCACCAGCGCGCGTTATTATCGCCAGTTTGCAATCGGCGAAGCGCAGGACACCCTGCCGGTCGGGCAGGAGGACAAATTTGCCGACCTGCGTGACTGGCGCATCGCGCAAGGTCTCAAACCGCAACCTGATATTGCCATTGTCAGCGCCAGCCTGGATATCCCCGACCGCGCCCTGGCGGCCTATCGCAACCGCACTATTCATCTGCTGACCGGCGATGATGCTCCCACAGTCAAGCGCGCCCATCTGGAAAAACACGGCGTCATCACGCACAGCGTCGGCGAGGGACAAAGCGCAGATGGCACGCGCATGATCGAGGCGCTGGCTCAGGCCGGTTATCGCAGCATCTATGTCATTGCCGGACCCTCCGTGCTGTATACCCTGTTTCAGGACAACGCGCTGGACCGACTGTATCTGACCTTTGCCAGCTGTGTGCTGGGTGGGGAGGACTTCGATACCTTTATATGGGGATCTGAATTACGGCCGCAGCAGAAAATGCGTCTGGCCTCCCTGTATTACGACCCCCATGCACCCGCCGAATGTGGGCAATTGCTCGCCAGTTACGACTGCCTGCCGCGTGACTGAGCACAAGGAACGCAACATCATCCACGCCGGTCGCCTGGTTCAACTGGGCATCGAACAGGCCAGACTTCCCAATGGCCAGACCATCACGTTGGAAGTCGTTCGCCATCCCGGCGGCGCCGCCATTGTGGCCATCAACCACCAACAGCACATTTGCCTGGTACGCCAGTTCCGCCATGCCGCTGGAGGCTGGCTGTGGGAACTCCCGGCGGGCAAGCTGGAACCGGACGAAACGCCATTGCTGACTGCCCAACGGGAACTACAGGAAGAGGCCGGGGTGACCGCTAACCAATGGAATAAACTCGGTGAAACCCTGACCACACCCGGCTTCTGCGATGAAGTGATTCATCTGTTCCTGGCGCGTGACCTCAGTGTCGCCGAACAGGCGCTTGAGCAGGACGAATGCCTGGAAGTGCACTGGCTGGCGCCAGAACAGATTCAGGCCTGGATGACGGATGGCACCATTCGCGACGCTAAAACACTGCTTGGGCTTTTTTTGGCCATGAACCGGGAAGACGGGTGACATGGAAGCACTCAAGGTGCAAAACAGTTTTCTGGATAGCCTGTTCACCAACATTGGTGAAGAAGCCACGCGCTTTCTGATGAGCTACGGCCGTCGCCTGTCGTTCAGACCGGGCGATGTTATCGTGCGCGAGGGTGAAGCCTGCCGCAACATCTATATCATCCTGGAAGGCAAGGCCAACATCATCAAGAATGATGCCTCCGGTCACAGCAACCTGATTGCCGTGGCGGACAAGGGCTCCGTAATCGGCGAAATGTCGGTCTTCATCGACATGAAGCGTTCCGCCACCATCATTGCCGATGGCAAGATTACCCTGCTGCAGATTCCGAAAGATGATTTCATCAAGGGACTGCAGAATTTCCCGACCATTCCCATCCGCTTGCTGCGTTCGCTGTCAATCAAGTTGCAGGGCGTCAATAACAAGCTGGTGGAAGCACGCCACAATCATCACATGCTGTTTATGGGCATGAAAATTCTCAAGCACTACCATGAACACGGCGAACCGGGCGGCACCCTGCATATCAACCTGGATGCCATTGCCGAGCATGCGGGACTGCTACCGCTGGACCTGACCAACGCCATGCTGGATTACAACCGCCTGGGACTGATTACCAATCTAAAGATTCAGCACAGCCGGGAAGCCAGCTTTCAGGCCAATCCGAAGGCCATCGGCGACTTCCTCGACCATGCCGCGGTGGAACGCTAGAAAATCTTGAACCTTGCAATCGCGCTGGTCAGCTGATGCGCATGCTGGCTGAGCTCGGTGCTATGTTCGTAAACCTTGACCGATTCCTCTGCCGAGCTGGCAATGACATCCGCGATATTGGAAATATTGCGGTTGATCTCTTCGGATACCGCACCCTGTTCTTCCGAAGCGCTGGCAATCTGCGCACTCATATCGTGAATAGTACTTACAGCACCGCGGATCGCATCCAGCGCCTGCTTGGCGCGCGTCGCCTGATCCACGCTTGCCGTCGCCTGTTCCTGGCCACGATTAATCACACCGACCGCCTCGCGCGATCCGGCTTGCAGCTTTTCGATCATCTCGTGAATTTCCTGGGTCGATTCCTGGGTACGTTGCGCGAGCGTGCGCACTTCGTCCGCGACCACCGCAAAGCCACGGCCCTGCTCACCGGCGCGCGCGGCTTCAATCGCTGCATTCAGTGCCAGCAGGTTAGTCTGTTCGGCAATGCCCCGGATCACGTCCAGCACGGTGCCGATATTTTCCGAATCGGTTTCAAGACGACGAATAACATCCGCGCCCTGCTGCACATCTTTTGCCAGCTGGGTGATGCTCTGCATGGTCCCGCTCACCACGCTGGCGCCTTCATTCACCTTGGTATCCGCTTCACCGGCCGCTTCCGCGGTCGCCGCCGTGTTGCGCGCTACTTCGTGCACGCTGGCGGTCATCTGGTTAATGGCCGAGGCCACCTGTTCCGCTTCCTGCTGTTGTTGACGCACACCCTGTTGTGTGTGCTCAGTAATCACGCTGAGATTCTCCGCGCCCTGCGTCAGCTGCTGCGCGACTTCGCGGACATTGCCGATCATCTTGCTCAGCTCGGTACGAATCACGCGGATCGCATCGGCAATCTGTCCCAGCTCATCATGCGACTTGATACCCACTGAAACGGTAAAATCGCCCTGGGAAATCCGCTGCAGACGCTCCGCCAGTTGCTTGGCCGGACGCACAATGCGGGCCTCGATTCCCCACAGGTAAATAATTGCAACGGGAACGATGACCACCAGTACAAGAATCAGACTGGTGATATAGCCCTGGTGTGCTTCGTCATAAGCAGCTTGCAAGGCATTATCCATTTCCGTCTTGATCAACGCCGCCACTGCGTACAGTAATTCGGTGGGCGCGCGATCGATACCGTCAACCACACGGTCGCCGACCCTGCTGTCGAAATCGTACTGGACATAGGCTTCATAGCCCTCGCGGTATTTCAATGCCATGACGGCATGCGCATCCACGAACTCGTTTAACTTGGCATGCGCCGGACTATCGCTTCCCAGTTTTGCGAGCAGCAGCCGGGCGTTGTCCTGGATTTCAGTTTCCACCGCCTGGAACTTGCCCCAGTATTTATCACGCTGTCCCTGATCGCTGCCGCGTAGCAGTACACTGTTCCATTCCTGCACCTGTTGCTTGAGCCTGGCAACCAGCGTCATCGCCAGGCGCTCGTTCTCAACCTGTTCTTTTTCGATTTCGCGAAAATGATCAATGCCGGAGTTCATCGACGTGAATCCATACATGACCGCCATCATCAGCAGCACTGTGCCGAGTCCGGACATCAGCAACAGGATATTTCTGACACTCGAGGTTAGTAGTCGCATGACGCTTGTTCCTAAGTAGTTTTTCTGGCTAATGATCCATTGCTGCAATGAACGACCGGCACTTCGACACTACCTGGCCGGTATTCACAATGCATTTACAATCCGACGGGCAAAATCAGCCATTCAGCCTGTTTGCCGCACGCCTGGAATCATTCATGGAACGTGCCAGCCCGGTACGAATCGAGCGGGCCGCTATCAGGTTGAATATCGGTCCTAAACACCCCTCTTGTGGAAATCAGTGCAGAATTGTTGACGAAATAATGACGGCGACAGAGGTTTCCAGGCCCGCATCGTCACAGGCTTGACGCTATAATGCGCAAAACCGAGCCCGCGAGACATCATGTATCACAAGAACAAGCTGGACAGCCTGTATGACCTGGTCACTGGCGACGAGGATGCGCGCGTCTGCAAGGACATCCCGGCACAGGCCTGTAATGACCAGCCCCATAATTTTTTCGCCTACCTCACAGCCAACCTGCTGGGAAAAGTGGCGGATGAAATCGCCAGCGCCAAACTGATCCTGCCCTGGCTGTTTTCAGCACTCGGGGTACCGGCCGCGTTCGTGGGTTTTCTGGTGCCGATCCGCGAAGCCGGCATTCTGTTGCCGCAACTGGTGGTCGCCGCCATGATCCGCCATCTGGCAATTCGCAAATGGGTCTGGGTCGCTGGCGCATCCCTATCCGCGCTTTCTCTCGGACTGATGGGACTCGCGGGACTGAACCTGACTGGCACGATTGCGGGCTGGCTGCTTATCAGCGCGCTGGTGGTATTCAGCCTGTCGCGCGGCCTGTGTTCCGTATCCGCCAAGGATGTGCTGGGCAAGACGGTTTCAAAAAGTCGCCGCGGGCGCCTGATGGGCATCTCCGCCGGTATATCGGGTTTGTTCACCCTGGGCATCGGACTCTATATCGAAACCCTGGGGCGGGACACCGGCCCGGCACTGTTAAGCGGCTTACTGCTGCTCGGCGCGCTGATGTGGCTGCCCGCCATTCTCAGTTTCGCCAGCCTGCGCGAACAACCCGGCGCAACCGAAGGCGGCGCTAATGCACTGGACACGGCGCGCGAGAATCTGGCCCTGCTGGTGCGCGACATAAACTTTCGCCGCTTCGTGATTACCCGCTCATTACTACTCGGCGTTGCACTGAGCCCGCCTTTTTATGTACTGATCGCCCAGCAAAACAGTACCGGCCTGGCCGGACTGGGCTTGCTGATTATTGCCGTGGGGCTGGCCGACAGCATCAGTGCGCCGATCTGGGGACGATTGGCGGACCGCTCCAGTCGCCGCGTGATGGTTATGGCCGCGGCCTTGGCGGGGTTGCTTGGCGTGCTGCTCTGGCTACTGGAAAGCAACGCCTCAACGCTGTTGGCCAATCCCTGGATAATGGCGCTCATCTACTTGCTGTTGATCGTTGCGCATTGCGGAGTACGCATTGGCCGCAAGGTGTACCTGGTGGACATGGCGGGCGAGACCAACCGCGCCGCCATGGTCGCGGTCAGCAATACGGTGATCGGCGTTGTGATGCTGGCGGCGGGCCTGATTGGCGTGGTTGCGACCCTGACCGGTCCGGGCACCCTGGTGCTGTTGCTGGCCATGGTTTCTTTCCTGGCGGCGTTTTATGCCTGGCGGCTGCCGGACGTGAGTCAGTGATCTTCTTCCGGTAATGACAGCAACGAGGCGTTCCCGCCTACTGCCGCGGTATTAATCGACACCGTCCGCTCGGTGGTAAAACGATGCAGATAAAAAGGTCCACCCGCTTTCGGCCCGGTGCCGGACAACCCTTCTCCACCAAAGGGTTGAGATCCGACTACGGCGCCAATCATATTGCGATTCACATAGAGGTTGCCGACACGCGCCCGTTGCTGCACCAATGCCCAGGTCGATTCAATACGGCTGTGCACACCCAGCGTCAAACCGTAACCCAGCGCGTTAACCTGGTCGATCAGCGCTTCCAGTTCCTGCGAGCGGTAACGCAGTACGTGTAGCACAGGACCGAAGACTTCTTCCTGCAATTGCGACAGCGAATTAATTTCGATCAGGTGGGGCGGAAAAAAACTGCCCTTGCGCGCATCCAGTGGCGCAGGTAACACTTTCACCACGTCGGCCTCTCGATGCATGCGATCGATATGGGCCTGCAGATTGGCCTGCGCGGCAGCATCAATTACCGGCCCGACATCGGTAACCAGGTAACGCGGATCGCCCATCACCAGTTCATCCATCGCACCGCACAGCAGACTGATCACGCGATCGGCAATCTCTTCCTGCACACACAATACCCGCAACGCCGAGCAACGTTGTCCGGCACTGTTGAACGCCGACTGCATGGCATCCATGACGACCTGTTCCGGCAGCGCCGAGCTGTCCACCAGCATGACATTCTGGCCGCCGGTCTCCGCAATCAATGGCACGATCGGACCATCGCGTTGCGCCAGCACTTGTTGTATATGCCGTGCCGTTGCCGTTGACCCGGTGAGGGCCACGCCGGAAAGACGCACATCCGGCAATAAGGTGTCGCCTACTACTGGACCCGGCCCCGCGATCAAGTGCAAAACAGCGGACGGCACACCCGCCTCATGCAACAGGGCGACCACTCGTTGTCCGCATAAGGGCGTCTGTCGCGCGGGCTTGGCAAGCACGGCATTTCCCGCCACCAGGGCGGCGACCACCTGGCCGGTGAAGATGGCGACCGGAAAATTCCAGGGACTGATGCAGAGAAACACACCACGGCCACGCAACTGCATCTGGTTAGCCTCTCCAACCGGACCCGGCAGTGCATGGGCTACAAAATCCCGTTGCGCCTGGACGGCGTAGTAACGGCAAAAATCCACCGCCTCACGCACCTCGTTCATCGCATCGGGAATACAGCGACCGGCTTCGCGCACGATCAGATCAATCAACTCGGCACGATGGCTTTCCAGCAAATCCGCCGCGCGCAATAAACAGGCAGCACGTTCTTCGACCGGCGTTTTATCCCAGCCCGGTGCTGCTCGACAGGCAGCATCGAGAGACGTGCGCAACTGTGCCTCATCCGCTTCCCGAAGATGTCCAACCGTCTCACCTGTAGCCGGGTTGATCACGACATGCTCCGCAACGGGCGGCATATCCTGCTCGGCCACCTGCGCCAGTTGTGTCAACAACACTTCCCGATCGAACGGATCACTGAGATCAATAGTGGAACCGCCCACACGCTGCGGTTGATAGATATGCACGGGCAAGGGGATGCGCGGATGTGGCCGACACTCAACGCGCTGCAGCTCAGCGACCGGGTCCAGCAGCAATTCTTCGACAGGTATCGAGGATTGCGCGAGCTGGTTAACAAAGGAACTGTTGGCGCCATTTTCCAGCAGGCGCCGCACCAGGTAAGGCAATAACTGTTCATGCGCTCCCACCGGGGCATACACCCGCACCGGCACACTGCAAGCCTGTTGCACGACGGAATACAATGACTCGCCCATGCCATGCAGACGCTGAAACTCGTACAGTTTGTCCTGACCCAGTTCGATAATGCTCGCAATGGTTAACGCATTGTGCGTGGCGAACTGGGAATAGATCACGTCGCTGGCGGCCAGCATTTGTCTGGCGCAGGCCAGATAACTGACATCCGTTGCGGCCTTGCGGGTAAATACCGGATAGCCATTCAACGCCCGCTCCTGGGCACGCTTGATTTCGCTATCCCAGTAGGCACCCTTGACCAGCCGGACCGGAATGACGCGTGCCAGGGTGTTACCAAGCGTGATTAACCAGTCGATCACCAGTCGCGCGCGTTTCTGATAGGCCTGCACGGCCAGGCCAAAGCCATCCCATCCCGCCAGATCCGGCTGCCGTAACACGGCTTCAAATATGTCGAGTGACGGTTCCAGACGATCAGCTTCTTCGGCATCCAGCGTAAGACCGATACCCGCCTCTCGCGCCGCCCTGGCCAACATCAGCACCCGTGGCAACAACTCACGCTCCAGCCGTACCGACCGGGTGTATTCATAACGAGGATGCAACGCGGACAGCTTCACGGAAATGCCGGGCGCGGACATGACATCATCCGGACATCCCTGGTTACTGATCGTCTCAATCGCGGACAGGTAGCTGCCAAAGTAACCTTCCGCATCCTCGGCCGTCAGTGCCGCCTCGCCCAGACAATCAAACGAATATCGTTGCCATACACTGGTGTCGGCGCGCTCCACGGCCTCGGCAATACTGTTACCCATGACAAACTGTCCGGCCAGTGTTGCCATGCTGCGCCTGAGTGCCTGGCGTACCGCGTTATTACCCAGACGAGCGATTAACCTGAGCCAGGACTGCTCCGGTTGATGAATGCGCTCCAGCCAGCGGCCAGTCATCACCAGCCCCCAGGTTGCCGCGTTCGACCACAAACCCTGTTCCGGGTGAAAATGTTTATCCCAGTGGCCTTTGCTCAGTTTATCCAGAATAAGCCGATCGGCCGTTGCAGCGTCCGGGATGCGCAACAGTGCTTCGGCGAGGCACATGAGGATTACGCCTTCTTCATTGGAAAGATCATATTCCTGCAGCAGGGATGAAAGACCCGCGGACGTCGGATTCAAGGATCGCAGGGAAGATATCCAGTCCCGGGCACTGGCCTGTACGTTGGCCAGCTGGGATGCCGAAAACTGTGTCTGCGCGACCAGTTCCCGCAGGCAGGCCTGTTCATCGCGCCGGTAAGCCTGTCGAATCGCATTTCGGGCCTGTTCTGTCATTCGTTTCCCGCTACAATAGCCGTCACTGAGATAACACTAACGCTTATTGACATACATAGCCATGACAACACCTTTCTTCAACTTTGGCGTCATGCTGGATGAAGCCACGCTGCATCCAGAAGACCTGAACCTGGACACCCTGTGGGCAACGGCCGAACGCTGGGAGCGCTATGCAAACACCACGGATGCGGAGTTGTTAGACCGGGTACAGGACGCCGAGCTGATTGTCACCAACAAGGTGCATCTCGATGCCACGCTCTTGAACGGCCTGCACAATGCGAAACTGATCTGTATCGCCGCAACCGGAACCAATAACGTCGATATTCAGGCCGCATCGGACTTGAATATTCCTGTCTGCAATGTCACCGGCTATGCCACCTCTTCGGTGGTCGAACACACCTTCAGCTTAATCCTGTCGTTACGGCGCCGCCTGTTTGAACACCAACAGGCAGCGATTCAACAATGGCCCCAGGCGGAAAACTTCAGCGTGCTGGATTATTCCATGCACGAACTCAAGGGACAGACACTTGGGATTATCGGCTGCGGTGAATTGGGCAGCGCTGTCGCAGCGCTCGCACGCGCCTTTGGTATGCGGGTAATAATCAGTAAACGCCCCGGCGCAACCAACGATTTCCGCCCGGATCGATTACCCTTATCCACCGTGCTTAGCACCGCCGATGTCATTTCACTGCATTGTCCTCTGACCAGCCAGACGGAAAACCTGATCAACGCCACCACTATCTCGCTGATGAAACCCGGTGCCCTGCTGATCAATACCGCGCGCGGCGGCATTGTCGATGAAACGGCTTTACTCAAGGCGCTCAAGTCCGGTCATCTGGGCGGCGCGGCACTGGATGTACTGGCATCCGAACCGCCCAGCGCGGACCATCCGCTGCTGACCTGCGGCCTGACGAATCTCATCCTGACACCGCATGTAGCCTGGGCCAGCCAGGAATCCCGCCAACGGCTGGTCGACGAGATGGTCAAGAACATCAAGGCGTTCACGCGCGGAGAAAAACGCAACCGGCTGGATGCGGGGAGCCCGACATGCCAGTAACGGCAATCGCTTAACCAGGCCCAACCCATGCCTTACTTTCAGCCCAAAAACAACAGACTCAACATCACAAACTGGCTTGTTCCGTTCAGCCTGGCAACCCTGCTAATCGTTATCAGCAACTATAATTTCCTCCTGTTCCACACACTCGCCGAACTCTTCGCCATCGTGGTTGCCATCCTGATTTTTGTCGTTGGCTGGCAGACATATCCCTATACACGTAATCATTTTCTGATGTACCTGGGGTGCGGTTATTTCTGGATTGCCTCGCTTGACCTGATTCACACCATGACCTACGAAGGACTGGCGATTTTCGAAACCACCGGCGCCAATATCGCCGTTCAGTTCTGGATAGGCACGCGCTATATCGAAGCGATTCTGTTGTTGAGCGCCCCCTGGTTCCTCAAACACGAACTGAATCGCACCGCTGCCTTTTTCGGCTTTGCCCTGCTGTCTCTGGTTTTATATCTCGCCATCAAGTTTGGTTATTTCCCGGCAGGATTCATCGAAGGACAGGGACTAACCCGTTTCAAAATCATCAGTGAATACATAATTGTCACCATGCTTGCGCTGGCCGTGCTTGCTTACATCAGGCAGAACGAACTACCGGAAAAGTCCACTTCCCGGAATATTATTCTTGCAATCGTGTTAACCATATCCGCCGAGCTAGCCTTCACCTTCTATATCAGCATTTACGATCTATCCAATATCATCGGACACATTTTCAAGTTTTTTTCTTTCTGGCTGATTTTCATGGCCATTGTCCGCAATACGCTCCAGGAACCTTTCGACACGCTATACAGGAGCGCCAGCACCTACGATGCCTTACCCGACGCCACCATTGCCGTCGACAGAAATGGCACCATCCTGCAAGCCAATACCAGCGCCTGCCGCCTGGCCGGACTGACCCGAACGGAATTAACAGGCCAGCAACACCACGAAATTTACCATCCAGCCTCTTTCGACATCGAGAATTGCCCAATATGCCGACATTGTCGCGACAACATAGCGCTCGATAACCTTGAGCTTGAATATGACAATGAGAAGGCTACTTTTTTTGCCTACTCACTCTCCGAACTCAAGGGAAGCGGTGTGGGAAACATCATCGTCGAAGTTATTCGCGACATCAGCGTCAAGAAGCGTACCGAGTCCTCGCTACAACGCGCCCAGAAAATGGACGCCATCGGCAAACTGACCGGTGGCATTGCCCACGACTTTAACAACATGCTGGGCGTTATTCTCGGCTTCGCCGAAATATTGAAGTCCCGCCTGAGTCGCGACGAGCAGAAACTGAACAAATACACCGATGAAATCATCAACGCGGGCGAACGCGCGCGAAAACTGACCAGCAAATTACTGGAATTCTCCCGCAAGGCGCCATCGTCGGACGAAGAGGTCTCGCTCAATCTCTTGCTGTCCGACATACAGCACATGCTGGAAAAAACCCTGACGCCGCGCATCAAGCTCGACTACCAGCTTGCCGAGCATCTCTGGCCCGTATGGCTGGATAAAACCCGGCTCGAGGATGCCATCCTCAATATCAGCATCAACGCCATGCACGCCATGCCCAACGGGGGCAAACTAACCATCAGCACCCGCAACACCCAGCTCGACGACAAGGATGCCAGCCAGCTTGAGATTCCGGCAGGCGATTACATTGCGCTCTCGATCGAGGACACTGGCACCGGCATGGATAATGAGACCCTGCAAAAAATCTTCGACCCCTTCTTCTCCACCAAGGGCGAACAGGGAACGGGACTCGGCCTGAGCCAGGTTTACGGTTTTACCCAACAGTCGAATGGCGGGATCCAGGTTGACTCCGAAATCGGCAAGGGAACTCGTTTCACCCTGTATTTCCCCAGACCCCTGCAAAGTAGTAAAGCAGATCCCGGCCTCGGTAACTCGCACCCTGAAGCGACCGCCGCGGGCACAGAGACAATTCTGGTTGTGGATGATGAAAGAGCGTTACTGGAACTCGCAAGAGAAATACTGACCGCCAACGGCTACGAGGTGCTGTGTGCTGAAAGCGCGGAACAGGCCATGACCACAGCCAAACTCCATCATTTCGACCTGCTGCTCAGCGATGTCGTACTTCCGGGAACCGGCGGTTATGAGCTGGCTGCCAACATGCAAACGCTCTACCCGGATATTAAAGTCCAGATGGTGAGCGGATATTCTGATAAAAGTGAAGCCGACAGCGCGAATCCCACCTGGCATCAACAATGTCTGCAGAAACCTTTTACAACCGAAGCCCTGCTGAAACAGGTAAGGGACAGACTGGATGAAACAGCCCCTGGATCGCAGACTGTTTAATGGGCAGCTATTCGCGTGACGTTCCCTGCGCGGCAAGTTTGATAGCCTAATTCAATCATTCCAGCAGCTCGATCCAGTGCACCACCGGCACTGCTGCCTGGGTCGACAAGTGCATCTGGCAACCGATATTTGCCGTGGCGATCCTGTCCGGCTGCTCCTTAATCAAGGCGGCCACTTTCTGGTTTAACAGCTGCTGCGACAGTTCCGGCTGCAATAGCGAATAAGTGCCGGCCGAACCGCAGCAGAGGTGTGAGTTTTCCACATCGACCAGTTCATACCCCACCCTGCTGAGAATTGACTCCACAACGCCATCGAGTTGCTGTCCATGCTGCAAGGTACAGGGACTGTGAAATGCTACTTTCTTCCGCGGTCCAGCGGAAAACTGAGACAAGTCTTCATCACGCAATACTTCACTAATATCTCTCGCCAGTTCGGACACACGGCGCGCCTTGTCGGCATAAACCGCATCATGCCGCAATAATTCGCCGTACTCCTTGATCATCGCACCACAGCCACTGGCCGTGATCACAAGCGCCTCGACGCCCTGCTCAATCCATGGCCACCAGGCATCGATATTGCGCCGCATGAAGTTCAGCCCTTCGTCCTCGGCGGAAAGATGATGGCTGACCGCGCCGCAACACCCGGCCTCGGGCGCGGATAGCAATTCAATCCCCAACTTGTTCAACACCCGCGCCGTGGCACTGTTCACGTTCGGGGTTACCACCTGTTGCGCACAACCATCCAGCACCAGCATTCTGCGCGCATGGTTCTGCCGTGGCCTGTCGTCCACAGGCATCCGCAGAGGAATTTTTTGTTGCAGTGCGGCAGGCAGCAATGGCTTCACCCAGCCGCCCACACGCAGTAAACCGGTAAACCGTTTCGGATAGGGAATTATCTGTCGTAACAACCAGCGCTTGAATTGCAATCCGACCGGACGCTCGACCTGTCTTTCCAGTATCCCGCGCCCGATATCCAGCAGGCGATGATAATTAACACCCGAGGGACAAGTGGTTTCACAGGCACGACAACTCAGACAGCGGTCCAGATGCGTCTGGGTTTTTTTCGTCACCGCACCGCCTTCCAGCAATTCCTTAATCAGGTAAATGCGGCCACGCGGACCATCCAGTTCATCGCCGAGCAACTGGTAAGTGGGACAGGTCGCTGTGCAGAAACCGCAATGCACGCAGCTGCGCAGAATGGTTTCGGCCTCCTGCCCGTGCGCGGTATTCAACAATGATTCGGTCAGCCGGGTCTGCATCTTACAAACCCGGATACATCCGGCCCGGGTTAAGAATACCCCCGGGGTCGAACGCCTGTTTCAGGTTACGATGGATCCGCAATAACCCGGACGACAGGGGCTGGAAACGCAAGGCCTGTGTTTCATTACTACGGAACAAGGTTGCATGCCCACCCGAAGCGGCGACCTGGGTTCGCACTTCCTCGGCAGAAGCCGTCGTCTTGAGCCAGCGCTGGGCGCCGCCCCAGTCGTAAAACCAGTCGCCGTTAATCGCCAGCGGCGGCACATTGAAAGGCACGGAAACACGCCAGAGATTATCGGCGCCATCAAAGAAGGGATGACGTTGCTCCTTGATATCCGCCCAGAGTGTCGCGTCCTGCGCTAACACCTCACCACCAATGTCACGACTCACCTGCTCCGCCAGCCGATCGGAGCCGCATAAACGCAGGTACAGACGTTCGCCATCGAAACAGGCGGCAGTCATCGGCAAGGGCTTGCGCGCGATGCTTTCCAGTACCTGAATGGACTGCGGCACATCATCCTGCAACATCACCATGACCTTGTAGGCCGGCCTGGGCAATACCTTCAATGAAACATCCAGCAACACCCCCAGCGTACCGAAGGCGCCTGCCATTAAGCGCGACACATCGTAGCCGGCAACATTCTTCATCACTTCGCCGCCAAAGCGCAGAATCTCACCCTTGCCATTTAACAGCGTACAGCCCAGCACATAATCACGTGCCGCCCCGGCATAGGGTCGGCGTGGACCGGAAAGATTACAGGCGATAGTGCCGCCGAGCGTGGCATTCTCGCCGAAAGCGGGCGGTTCGAAAGGCAACAGCTGATTATGCTTCGCCAGTTTCGCTTCAATATCGCTCAAGGGTGTCCCGGCACGCGCGGTGATCACCAGTTCGGTCGGTTCATAACTGATAATGCCACTGTGACGGCTGATATCCAGCGGCTCGCCATCCACGGCATGACCGAGAAACCGTTTGCTGTTACCGCCATGAATCGCCAGTGGCGTCCCACTGGCACAGGCTGCCCGGACCCGTTCCTGCAACGCCCGACTGTCGTCGTGATCAATCATTAAAAACGTTCCAGTTCGGGATGCGCCAATTGTCCCTTGTGCACATGCATGGCACCAAACTCGGCGCAACGATGCAGTTCCGGCACTGCCTTGCCAGGGTTCAATAATCCTTCAGGATCGAAGGCCGCCTTGACGGCATGAAACTGGGAGAGTTCCAGCGGCTGGAACTGCACACACATCTGGTTGATTTTTTCCATGCCGACGCCATGCTCACCGGTAATGGTGCCGCCCACCTCGACGCACAACTCCAGGATCCTGCCACCAAACTCTTCCGTGCGTTCCAGCTCGCCTTCCCTGTTGGCATCGTAAAGAATAAGCGGGTGCAGGTTGCCATCACCGGCGTGAAACACGTTGGCGACCGGTAATTGATATTCTTCCGAAAGTGCCGCCATGCGTTGCAACACTTCCGGCAACTTCTTGCGCGGAATGGTGCCATCCATGCAATAGTAGTCCGGTGAAATGCGGCCCACCGCCGGGAACGCGGATTTACGCCCCTTCCACATCAGCATGCGTTCACGCTCATCTTTTGCGGTACGCACTTCGGTCGCGCCGGTATCCAGCAGAATGCGGCGAATCGTCGGAATCTGTTCCGAGACTTCTTCATTGGTGCCATCGATCTCGCACAGCAGGATTGCCTCGGCATCGCGTGGGTATCCGGCATGCACAAAGTCTTCCGCTGCCTGGATCGCCAGCTTGTCCATCATTTCCAGACCGGCGGGAATAATACCGGCGGAAATGATGTTACCGACCGCCTTGCCGGCCTTCACCACGTCAGCAAACGCCGCCAGGATGACCTGCGCACGCTCCGGCTTCGGCAACAGCTTCACCGTCACTTCAACGATGACACCCAGCATACCCTCGGAACCCGTCATCAGGGCCAGCAGATCATAACCCGGCGCATCCAGCGACTGAGCGCCGATAGTCAGCAACTCACCGTCAATCGTGACGACCTTGAGCTCTAGAATATTGTGCACGGTTAAGCCGTATTTCAGGCAATGCACGCCACCGGAATTTTCCGCCACGTTGCCGCCGATGGTGCAGGCAATTTGCGAGGAAGGATCGGGCGCGTAATACAAACCGAGATGATCGACCGCCTGCGAGATGGCGAGATTACGCACGCCCGGCTGCACCCGTGCCACGCAACGCGCCGCATCGACTTGAAGAATCTGATTGAACTTGGCCAGGCTGAGCAACAAGCCTTCATCATGCGGCAGTGCACCACCCGACAAGCCGGTACCGGCACCACGCGCCACCACCGGAATCTTGCGTTCATGACAAAGCCGCATGATGGCCTGCACCTGCGTGACGGTATCGGGTAACGCCACCACCATCGGCAACTTGCGATAAGCGGACAGACCATCGCATTCATACGGCCGCAGGTCTTCAGTCTCGTGCAACAGGGCCTCTGGCGGCACGATCTGCTGCAGCTGGGAAATAAATTCTGCCTTGGCGACTGTCACGGGAAACCCTGTTAATTATAGTAATCGTGGCAATGTAATGATTTGACCTGAGCTTGTCATCCCCAGCATTACCGCGGATTCTCTGTATAATCCGCGCCATGACGCCGGAACGCTACCAACGCATCCTTGCCGTTCTCAATCATCGCCAGCCGGATCTGACCGTGCTGGTGGATGGAGTGCACAAGCCCCACAACCTTTCCGCTATTCAGCGCACCTGCGATGCCGTGGGTTGCCTTCAGGTGCATGCCGTCGCCTCGGAGCGTCCCTTCAAGGTCCGGCGCGGCATTGCCCGAAGCAGCGAAAAATGGGTCGAGGCAGTCAGTCACAAGAGCATTGATAGCGCCATCGATCATCTGCAGGGCCGGGGGTTTCGTATTGTCGCGGCGCATTTTTCGGATCGCACGATCGACTACCGGGACGAGGATTATACTCAACCCATTGCGGTACTGATGGGTACGGAAAAATACGGTGTCAGCGATCAGGCGCTGGAGCGCGTCGATGGGGAAATCATTGTTCCGATGCAGGGCATGGTGGCTTCGCTGAATGTTTCGGTCGCGGCGGCAATTATTCTCTACGAGGCGCAGCGCCAGCGGCAGAACGCCGGATTGTATGCCGCGCCACGACTGAGCGATGCCGACATTCGGGAACGCCTGTTCCGCTGGGGCTACCCGCGCCTGGTTCCGCGTTACGAGGCACTCGGCCTGCCGTTTCCTCGGCTCGACGATCAGGGCGAAATACTGGATCCGATTCCGGAGAAGCTCAAACGCAAACTGCCGGTTAAATAATCGATAATCTGGTGTAGACTGACCTTACGTTGTAACCAGCAGAGACATTCTCATGGCAGAAGACCTGATTCTCATTGTTTCCATCGTCGTGGCGCTTGGCGTCGGTCTTGGCGGCGGCCTCCTGCTTGCCGGCGTATTCGGCAGCGCCAACAAGCGCGCCCGCGCACTGGAAGATGAAGTGGACGAACTCAAGCGCGAACAGACTGAATACAAGCAGCAGGTCAACCAGCACTTCAAGAAAACCGCCAGCCTGTTTCAGGGAATGACCGAACAATACAAGGCTATCTACAGTCACCTCGCCGAAGGCTCGGAAGCGCTCTGCTCGGAACGCACCTCGCCACCGGCGCTTGATCTGCCCAACAAGCCGCGACTGACGGATAAACCGGAGCCCTCCGTCATTGATGACAAGGCGGAATCCGCCACCGACGAAACCGGCGACCAGGAAGCTGTCGAGAAAAAAGCCGGGACAAAACCGGCCGAGAAGAAAACCGCGCCTGCCGAAGATGACGATAATGCACTCGGTGACGCACCCAACATTCCACCCATGCCGGGCGAAGCGTCAGACAAACCCAAAGTACATTAAGCCTGGAGATAACCGAGGGTAATCGCCTCGTCGCCCAGCAGGTACAACATCCAGCGCGGCGCCAGCAGACCAGGCTCCGTTTTACGGATCAAAAAATGGCGCAGACCTTCCGCTTCCCACTGCGCTTCCAGCACATGCGCGTGCCGCAGTACCAGGCTCCTGATTTCACGCTCCACACCCTGCTCGGTCGCCATCACGTATAACACCTCGCCCACGGGCAAACCGGCCAGCGCGGCACGGCAGTTCAGCACTGGCTGTGGGCAGTGCAATCCTCGCAGATCGAGTTTTCGATGGAATGAAGGTTTCATTAGTGACGTCTTGACTATACTTTTGGCGCTGAAAAGACTAACGGCTTTTTGACGCCTGCCTTGAGCCACCGGGATAAACTCAAGTGGTCCACGGCAATACCGATAACCTTACCAGTTGATTGCAACCGACAGAGTACACGCCCATAGCGTCTGAAATGGAGATATAAATGGCTGATTTTGATGTAGAACTCGACACCTCAGGACTGAACTGCCCGATGCCGGTCATGAAAACCAAGAAAGCATTGAAAGGGCTGGACGACGGTCAGGTGCTGCATATGATCGCGACAGATCCCGCCACCCACGAAGATATTCCGGGGCTGTGCGAAGAAATGGGTTGCGAGATTGTTGAATCGAATGAGGAAGGCGGGTCTTACCACTTCTATATTAAGAAGGGCTAACTGTCGCTTCAAATAGAAAAGCCGACTTTTGTCGGCTTTTTTTGGTTCGCGGGCAAGCCCGCTCCTACAAATTGATTGCATTGATGTAGGAGCGGGCTTGCCCGCGAACAGCGCTACAACCAGGCGTGCGTCTGGTGTTCTTCCAGCAGCTTTACCCAGCCATCGTAATCGATCACTTCCACTCCCTCGATCAGCGCATCCACTGAACGCGCCTTGAGATCCGCCTGCAGGGCATAGACCTTGTGATTCGCCAGGACGCCCTTGACCATGGATGACTTGCTCGTCTCCGCCATCGCGGCCAGCACGCCATCTTCCGTCAGGAGTACAACATCACCCTCGTTGATAAAGCGCAGACAGCTTTCCAGCGCATTATGGGAAAACGGGGATTTATTTACGGTATGCAGCATGAGCCAGCCTCCTAGAATGAAATCAGGCTGTCTTGCTCAGCCATCATGCGTTTAATGTCATCCGCATCGATCACGGAAGGCTTGATCGGTTCTTCGGTATCTTCATCCTCGCCGATCACCACCAGGTCATCCTCGCTCAGGTTACGATCGAGCATGGACTGTTTATCGACATAGACATTTTCCACCTCGAAATCGACCAGTGCACCGATAGAAGCCATAAAACCCTTAATACCCAGCTCTTTCGTATCCTGCCCCTGCTTCAGCGCCATGACGCCATCATCCATGAATACCACCGACAGGTTCATCCCGTAACTGGCAACGATAAACATGACTTCAATCGCTTCGTGTACATAGATACTGCCATGCGGTGCCTTGCGCACCGTGATCATTACTTTTTTATCCGCCATGCTGCCCCCTAGTCGCCGAAGGTGATAACACGATCGGATTCGATCGCCATCTTGGCCAGTTGCCCCAGACCCGAGATACGCGTTCCCGGCACACAAAGATCATCGCTGATGCCGCGCCGCTTGGCCGCGGCAATACAGACCACGATATCGATGCCCTGCTCGCCCAGCTCGGACCAACGTCTGGCGATATGCCGATCATCCTGCGGCGGTTCCATCTTGGAGGTCACGTTGTACACACCATCGTGGTAGAAAAAAATACCGCGGACTTCATGCCCGGCACGCAATACCGCCTGTATCAACTGGTAAGCGCTGTCGCTGGCCTCGTGGTTATACGGGCCTTCCTGAATCAAGAAAGTGAACTTCATAGAAGAGAATCCCTGTGCTTAAATGTCGTATTAAAGACTCGCCATGCAGCGCCGTTATTCCATTTATCAGGTGCCGCAGGGGTAAGTGTAGCGCGTGTCTGCAGGGAAGCTAACTTTATAATTAAACTGGAATATTTTGACGCGTCGAAACATCTAGGTTGAGACGGTCAATAGTAGAGGAAAGCGCATTGGAATCCGACATTCACAACCAGATCCTGCTGTATGGTTTTTTAATCGCGGTTGTCATGGGCGCCGTGGCCAACAAGACCAACTTCTGCACCATGGGCGCTGTTTCCGACTGGATCAACATGGGCAAGAAAGGCCGTTTGTATGCCTGGTTCACCGCCATCGCCGTGGCCATTATCGGCGTACAGGCCTTGCAATACAGCGCCGGGCTGAGCCTGAGCAACACGCTGCCGCCCTATCACACTGCGCTCTTTGCCTGGTCACGCTATATCCTCGGCGGCTTCCTGTTCGGTATCGGCATGACGCTGGCCGGTGGTTGCGGCAACAAGACCCTGCTCAACATTGGCGGCGGCAACCTGAAATCCCTGTTCGTGCTGGTAGTCGCCGCGATCTTTGCCTACCTGATGACCAAGACCGATTTCTACGGTGTTCTGTTTCATCCCTGGGTCAATGGCACTGCCATCGACCTGCAACAGCTCGGCATTCCCACGCAGACCTTTGGCGACATCCTGACTGGCGGCAGCGCCGCGGGCACCGTCAATCTGATTGCAGCGGCGGTGCTGGTTATCGGCATCCTGTTTTTCGCCCTGCGTGACAAGAACTACCGTACCAAGCTCGAAAACCCCATTGCCGGCATCGTCATCGGCCTGTGTATCGTCGCGGGCTGGTATGTCACTGGCGGCGAAATGGGCCGCGAATGGATCGCCGAGGTGGAATGGCTGGATAACAAGCCACTGAGTGTCACCACCCAGTCCTACACCTTCATCAACCCCATGGGCGAGACTGCGTATTACCTGATGGATCCGACCAATTTACTGCGGGTCACCTTCGGCGTACTGGCGCTGGCAGGTGTGATCGTAGGTTCATTCCTGATGTCTCTGATTACCCGGCGCTTCAAATTTGTCTGGTTCAAGGACAGGAATGATTTTATCAATCACTCCATCGGCGCGGTGCTGATGGGTATCGGCGGCGTACTGGGCATGGGTTGCACCATCGGCCAGGGCATCACCGGCATGTCGACGCTGGCGCTGGGATCGCTGCTGGTACTGGTCAGCATCATTTTCGGCAGTGCGCTGACCATGAAGATTCAGTACTACAAGATGATGTACGACGAGGAAGCGACCTTCATGGCGTCATTACTGAGTAGCCTATGTGATATGAAGCTGTTGCCGGAAAGTATTCGCAAGCTGGAAACGCCTTAAAACATCACCTCGGCTTTTTGTTACTTGTAGGAGCGAGCTTGCTCGCGAACAGTTCGCGGCCAAGGCCGCTCCTACAGGGTTCGCTTCACTCTCCATAAACCGTTACCGTCACCTTGCGCTGATGTCCCATGGTGCGGTGTTCCCACAGGTAAACGCCCTGCCAGGTACCGAGCGCACACTGGCCATGCGCCACCGGCACGGTTAAGCCCGAATCCGTCAACGAGGTCCTCACATGCGAGGCCATGTCATCCGGCCCCTCGCAGGTGTGGGCATAGAGGGGATCGCCATCCGGCACCAGCCGGCTCATGAACCGCTCCAGGTCATCCCGCACGTCCGGATCGGCATTTTCATTCAGGATCAGCGAGGCGCTGGTGTGATGCACGAAGATATTGCAGATCCCGGTCTGGATTCCTGAACCGGCGACCAGCTGCTGGATATCGCGCGTAATCATATAAGTGCCGCGGCCGCGAGTCGCGACGGTGAAAGCTTTCTGGAAGACCATCGAATTCCTTAGGTTTATGTATGTCGTTGACCTCGCAGACACTTTTTCCCGCTCCGGCAACTGACAGTCGCGCGAAAAAGGTCTCCTCGCCCAACGACAATAATGTTTGCGATCTATTTTTTCCACTCTGTCACGGCGCCTGATATATAATCTGCGCCCTTTGCATTAACCGCAGAGCAAGACCGTGATTGAGAATCTCCGTAATATCGCCATCATCGCCCACGTTGACCATGGTAAAACCACCCTCGTCGACCAGCTTCTGAAACAGTCCGACACCCTGGACGCGCGCACCCAGCTGCAGGAACGCGCCATGGACTCCAACGATCAGGAGCGCGAGCGCGGCATCACCATTCTGGCCAAGCCGACCGCGATCCGCTGGGGCGATTATCGAATCAATATCGTCGACACCCCCGGACACGCCGACTTCGGTGGCGAAGTGGAACGCGTACTGTCGATGGTTGATTCCGTGCTGCTGCTGGTCGATGCCGTGGAAGGCCCGATGCCACAGACGCGTTTCGTTACGCAAAAGGCGCTCGCGCGCGGACTGCACCCAATCGTCGTCGTCAACAAGATTGACCGTCCCGCCGCTCGTCCCGAATGGGCGCTGGACCAGACCTTCGACCTGTTCGACCGCCTCGGCGCGACCGATGAGCAACTCGATTTCCCGGTCGTGTATGCCTCCGGTCTTTCCGGTTTTGCCGCGCTGGATTCCAGCGTGCGTGAAGGCGACATGAAACCCTTGCTGCAGACCATCGTCGACAAGGTGCATCCGCCGCAGGTTGAACTGGAAGATCCGTTCCAGCTGCAGGTCTCGCAGCTGGATTACAACAGCTATACCGGGGTTATCGGTATCGGTCGCATCACCCGTGGCCGTGTCAAGAAGAACACCCCCGTCACCGTGGTCGATACCAAAGGCATGCGCCGCAATGGCCGCATCCTGCAGATCTTCGGCTTTATGGGACTGGAACGCATCGAAGTTGAAGATGCGCAGGCGGGTGACATCATCTGCTTTACCGGTCTCGATCCGCTCAATATTTCGGATACGCTGTGCGATCCCAATGCCGTGGAAGCGCTGGCCCCCCTGACGGTCGATCAACCGACTGTCAGCATGACCTTCCAGGTCAATAACTCGCCCTTTGCCGGCAAGGACGGCAAATTTGTCACTTCCCGCCAGATCAAGGAACGCCTCGAGGAAGAACTCATTCATAACGTGGCGCTGCGCGTGGAACAGGGTTCCGATCCGGACAAGTTCCGCGTATCCGGTCGTGGCGAACTGCATTTATCCGTACTGATCGAGAACATGCGCCGCGAAGGCTTCGAGCTGGGCGTGTCGCGTCCGGAAGTCATCATTCGCGAAATCGATGGCGAGCCTCAGGAACCCTTTGAGCAGGTCACCGTGGATGTCGAGGAACAGCACCAGGGCGGCGTCATGGAAAAGCTCGGCTCCCGTGGCGGCGACCTCAAGAACATGGTGCCGGATGGCCAGGGGCGTGTGCGTCTCGATTACATCATGCCAGCACGCGGGCTGATCGGTTTCCGCACCGAATTCCTCACCGCCACCCAGGGTTCCGGGTTGCTGTACAGCGTGTTCGATCACTATGGCCCGTTCAAGCGTGGCGATTACGGCCAGCGCAAGAATGGCGTGATGATCGCCAATGCGCCGGGCAAGGCGCTAACCAATGCCTTGTACAACCTGCAGGAACGCGGCCGTATGTTTATCGGCCACGGTGAAGAGGTCTACGAAGGCATGATTATCGGTCTGCATTCGCGCGATAACGACCTGGTGGTCAATGCGCTGAAAGGCAAGCAGTTAACCAATGTCCGCGCCTCCGGCACGGATGAAGCCCAGGTGCTGACACCGCCACAGGTGCACACGCTGGAACAGGCGCTGGAATTTATCGATGACGATGAACTGGTGGAAGTAACGCCGAACCATATCCGGCTGCGTAAGAAACTGCTCAAGGAGCATGAACGCAAGAAAGCGTCGCGCGAGGGTTAAGGAACAAGACTAGAGGCGACACTTGTCGCCATAGACTTTCATGATCGCCTGCAGCTCATCGCGCAGCAGCAGGCGTTCTTCTTCGCTCAGGTGTTCCGCCCGGCCGTCCAGGTCACCGCCACAGGTTAATGCCTCAATATAGGCGCGCACATCGCGGCAGCCATCCTCGCACAGCGTCTCGACCAAAGCGTCCACTTTCGGATTGCCAATCATTTATTCAGCTCCCAAGCCAGGCCGCCAGCCATAAACGGATGCGCAAACCCAGACCCGTAGTATAGCCAACCGTGGTGCTGCTGATTTCGCCCCGCGTATTGACGATAAAGCTGGTGGGCACCGCACGCACGCCATAGGCATCAGCCAGCTCGCCATCGGGATCATGCAATACCGGGAAATCGACCTGCTGCGCCTGCATATACGCCAGAATCTCCCGTGACGAGGTGTCTTCCATGGCAACGGTAATCACTGGATATTCTTTAGCCAGGGCATCGATAGTATCGAGTTCGAATCGACACACCGGGCACCAGGTTGCCCAGAAATGCACCAGCGTGGGTTGTGTCGCCGCCAGGCTGGCAACCTGCCCCTGCAAAGTCACACCGTCTAGCGCGGGAGCCGGGCCCGTTGCCGTATTACGCGTCTGGTACCACTGAACCGCCACCAGCACCAACAACAGCAACATCCCCTGCAGCAGCATGCTTCGCCATGGAAGAGAGAACTTTTTCACCAACACCTCGATTTGATATGTGTCACAGCTGATTCACGACCAGTTCACAATTTTTCCCAAAAATTGACCTCATTGACACAAATTGTGACCCAGTATTCATTAGGATACCCACTCAGGGACTAGAGTTTTCACTAAGCCCACCGACAGAGATGGTAATGAACAAATTCCTTTCACAAGCCGGCCTCATCATATCAGCCCTCGCGCTGACTGGGTGCAGTGGCATGTGGAATGAAGCCAATCTTGGCGGCAAGACCGGCAAGGATGTTGCCGAAAACCAGATCGTGGCATGGATTCCGGTTGATCAGGCCGAAACGCCGACCGTGGTGCGCGCCATGATGCTGGTCGCGCTGGGCAAAGCCAAGAAATCCACCGAACAGCAATTATGTAATGGCCAGTGGGTATTCACCGGTGACGTGGAAGAAAACGCGGCACCGCAACGCGGACTGGCACCCAACGCACTCGGCAGCTATGCCGCCTGGCAATACCGCATCCGCTGGAACCCGGCACTGCCCGACTGCGCCAACATCGCCAGCAGCGAATACTTCCGTTCACTGAGCGCCAATCTGCCAAACTGGGTTGTCGTGCAATCCGGCGTGGAAGAAACCATTTATCACCAGGGTCTCGCCGTGTTTACCGGCGATAGCGATGAGCCTAACCAGCTCGCGCTAAAAGCCGCGCTGTCGCCTGACGCCTAACCCTCTTTCCTGTTCATCACCAGATCGCGTACTGTCTTTTCAGCCAATGCTGAGCGCGTCGCACCGGCCAGCTGTTGCATAACCTCATCCACCGCGGGCAAAGGCGCCAGCTGTGAATCGCTGACAAAGTCGCTTTCACCTTCTTCACGCACCGCCGCGATCAAATCCGAAAGCCTGATGACACCGATATCCTGTGCTGGCAGGTAACCGGGAGGATCGCTGCTCACTTCCGCCAGATAGCCATTAGTCACCAACGAATCGACCAGGCGGCCCACCGGATCATCCGGCAGCCCCAGGCGTTGCGCCAGCGCTTCCACTGTCCATGGCTTGCGGTTGGCCTGATGATGCTGCCCAACCAGTGTCATCACCATCAGCGCAAGGTGCTCCTTGATCTGGTTACTGAGACCGAGTTTTACCGGCTTCTGGGTCAGGTAATTCGGATGCTGCACATAAAACGCGATCTTCGCGCCGAGCAACAACACCAGCCAGTTGATGTAAAACCAGATGAGCAACATCACCAGAATGGCGAAACTGGAATAGATCGCGGTGTATTTTGGAGAAGCGGCAATAAAAGCGGCAAAGGCCCAACCAGTCGACTGCCATAAGCCACCGGCAAACAGCCCACCCACCAGCGCAGGCATAAACCGCACTCGGGTATTTGGGATAAAAATATAGATAAAAGTGAATGCAACGCTCACCAGAATATAGGGAATCAGCTTGGAAGCAGCCAGAAACAGGGTGCCGAAGGGCTCGACACTGAGCAAATACTGCACAAACCCATGGTTCATCATGGATGCCGTGACACCGATTGAACTGAACATCAGCACCGGACCGATCAGAATGACGCTCAGATAATTGCTGAAGCGCTGAGCAAGACTGCGTAATCGCGCTATGCGCCAGACGAAATTAAACGAAGCTTCGATCTTCTGCATCAGCGACAGCACGGTATAGAACAACAACGCAAGACCAACACCGCCCAGCACCGATACTTTTACGTTATCGACAAAGCCGATGATCGTGGACGTGATCTCGGGCCCTTTCTCACCTAAAAACTGAAACAAATTCAACAGGTAAGGCTCTATCTGATTATGCACCCCAAAACCCTTGAGCACTGAGAAACTCACCGCCAGCAAAGGCACCAGAGACAATAAGGTGGTGTACACCAGGCTCATTGCGCGCAAATTCAGTTCACCCGTTGCAATGTCGCGCACCATCACATACAGCATGCGTAAAAAATAAATCAGCCAACGAATGAAGACAGGTTTGTCATGCAGTTCTTTCTGCCAGATGAATTGATTTCCCCTGTCGATGGTCTTCTGAATGGCGAGTGACATATGCGTTCAACGTCCCTTTCGTTGTGTCTTTTTAACAACTATAGAATAAACCCAGCCTAAAAGAATTTACCCAGCTTGCAAGCATTAGTCGCACAACAGCACAAAAAAACCGGCAACTTTTGCCGACAGCACCCAACCCTATTTCACGGCAAAAATCAACCAAGTTTTTTATATGAACGCAACAGCTGAATTGCATTTTATGCTGCTATACAAGCATGAAATGAATAAAGGCTTTATTCAGGCGCACATTTAGCTTAGGCGCAACACATCGCGCTACTTG
>JBFHQE010000015.1:0-60733 GCA_041592335.1 Thiohalobacteraceae bacterium
AGCGGCCTTGGCCGCGAACTGGCTACATTTGAAACCATTCGCGGCCAAGGCCGCTCCTACAACGCACAGCAACACCGAATTATGGGAATGGTGCGCGCCGCAGGGGTAATTCACGAATTACCCCTACAGACTCAATCGACATTCCGCTGCAACCAGAATTCCAGCAACGCCGCATGCCACAGCTTGCTGCCCAGAATCCGGGTATGGTGGCTTTCCGGATCGGCCAGCAGATTATCGAGATATTCCCGCTGGTAAATACCGCGCGCCCGGCAGGCCTGCGAATTCACGATATCGCGCATGAAATCCAGAAACTCGCCACGCACATATTTCAGCGCCGGCAGGGGAAAATAACCCTTCGGCCGGTCAATCACCGCGTCCGGCAGACGCCCGCGCGAGATCGATTTCAGCACATGCTTGCCGCCCGAACCCAGCTTGTATTCCGGCGGCATGGTCGCGGCCAGCTCCACCAGCTTCTGATCCAGAAACGGCACCCGTGCCTCCAGCCCCCAGGCCATGGTCATGTTGTCCACGCGTTTCACCGGATCATCGACAATCAGCGTCGTCACATCCAGGCGCAACACCTGGTCGATAAACTCATCGGCGAATGGCTGCGTAAGCCGGTGCGCAATCTTGCCACCGGTGTAATCCGAGCCACGATAGGCCGGAGACACCATGGTAAGAAACTCTTCGTGATCGCGATCGAAATAATGCTGGCGAAAGCGGTCGATCGCGGCCCCTTCCGTCTCGTTCATCCGGCCGTACCAGAAATAACCGGCAAAGACTTCATCCGCGCCCTGTCCGCTTTGCACCACCTTCACGCTTTTGGACACCTGCTCGGACAGGAGGTAAAAAGCCACCGCATCCTGGCCGAACATCGGCTCGGCCATGTTATCCACCGCTTCCGGCAGGCGCTTCAACACCTCTTCATTCGGGATACGGTATTTATGATGGTTGGTCTGGTAGCGCTCAACCACCTGATCGGAAAACTCGAACTCGGAACCCTTCTCTTCCGGCTGGTCCTCAAAGCCAACGGAGAAGGTTCGGATATCCTCCACCCCGGCTTCCGCCAGCAACGCCACCAGCAAGCTGGAGTCCAGTCCACCCGACAGCAACACACCGACCGGCACATCCGCGATGGTCAAACGCCGTTTCACTGCTTCCAGCAAGGACTGGTGAATCGCTTCGGTCCATTCCGCCTCGCTCAGACTGCGATCGGGACGTTGCGCTTTCAATTCCCAGTAACGGCTTTTTTTCCAGCGACCGTCTTTTTCTATCGTGATGCTATGCCCGGGTTCAAGCTTGCGAATACCGCGTATTACCGTGCGCGGCGCGGGTATCACGGCATGCAGCGTGAACTGGTGATGCAGACCCACCGGATCAATAGACGTGTCCACGTCGCCCGATGCCAGTAACGCCTGACTGTTCGAGGCAAAGCGAAAACAACCGGACCGGTAACTGTAATACAGCGGCTTGATACCCATGCGGTCGCGCGCCAGAAACAGCTTTTGCCGTTCACTGTCCCAGATCGCAAAGGCAAACATGCCATGCAGATGCTCGACACAGGCCTCGCCCCATTCGGCATAGGCCTTGAGGATGACTTCGGTGTCGCCGGTGGAGAAAAACTCGTAACCCCTGTTGCGCAGGGTTTCGCGCAATTCCGGGTAATTGTAGATGGTGCCATTGAAGACAATGGTGAGATCCAGCTTCTGATCGACCATCGGCTGATTGGCGTGCGGCGTAAGATCGATAATCGCCAGGCGACGATGACCGAAGGCCAGTGGCCCATCGGTGAAGGTGCCGTCATGATCGGGACCGCGTCGCGCAATCCTGTCCATCATGCGTTGCGTGACGGACAGATCGGGACGGGTCCCGTCAAAGCGTAATTCGCCGCAAATGCCGCACATGGATTAACGGACCACTGTCAGTTTTGAAATAACCTGCTTAACGCCACTGGTGTTGCGCGCAATCTCCACCGCGCTACTGGCAGCGGCCTGGCTGTCGACACTGCCATACAGCGTCACGACACCACGCCGGGTATCGACATTGATGTCCAGCGCCGAGATGTTCTTTTCCTTGACGTACCTGGCATTAATGGATGAGGTAATGGTTGCGTCATCGGTGATTTCGCCCAGCGTACGCTCATCCTGTCCGACGTAATAACCACCCGCCGCGGCACCACCGACAACCAGTGCGCCACAGCCCGACAGTAAACTCGTTAATGTCAGCACTAAAATCAATACAACTTTATTCATTAACTCAACTCCAGGTGCAATATTCGCTGTAGGAGCGAGCTTGCTCGCGAATTGTTCGCGGCCAAGGCCGCTCCTACAGGTAATCAACTCATCTTTACGACGCCTAACCGCCAAATCCGCCGCCACCCGGCGTTTCAATCGTCAACACATCGCCCGCCTCGACTTGGCGGGACACTTTGCCGGGAATCATCTGGCCATTCAACCGATTCATACCCGCCGCACCCGATTGACCACCGGCCAGCCCCCAGGGTGCATGACGGCGCCGCTCGGTTAATAACGTCAGCTGCGCGGGAGCGAGAAACTCATATTCCCTGATCAGCCCATCACCACCCTGGTGCTGACCCTTGCCACCCGAGCCCCGACGTATCGCATAACGCGTCACGCGCAACGGGTAATGCTGTTCCAGCACCTCAATTGGCGTGTTCAGGGTATTGGTCATATGCGTCTGCACCGCATGCAGGCCATTACCCTGACTGTGCGCGCCCATGCCACCGCCGATGGTTTCGTAATAATCCCAGCTTCCCCTGGCATTCCGCGCGCCCATGGCAAGATTATTCATACTGCCCTGGCTGGCCGCCGCCAGCTTGTCCGGCAGCGCCTGCGCCAGCGCCCCCATCACGGCATCCACAATCCGGCTCGAGGTTTCCACATTCCCTGCCGCCACCGCCGCCGGTCGCCTGGCATTGACCAGGCAGCCTTCGGGCGCATCCAGCCTGATGGCTCGAAACACCCCGGCACAGGCCGGCGTGTGCGCGGGCATCAGGCAGCGAAACACATAATAGACAGCTGCCGCGGCAACCGATAAGGGACAGTTCACATTACCGCTGACCTGCTCAACGGTGCCCGAGAAATCCACTCGCACCCCATCCTGATCGACCTGCACGACAACACTAATCGCCAGATCCTGCTGGCCCTGCCCATCATCGTCCAGGTAATCGGTGAAACGGTAATCGCCCTGCGGGATCGCCTGCAGGGCCTGGCGCGCCAATCGCTCCCCGTAAGTATTCAGCGCTGTCAGCGCCGCGAGGAAAGCGGCCGTGCCCGTGGTTGCAATCAACGCCTGTAAACGTTGCACCCCGGCCCGGTTGGCGCTGATCTGGGCCTGGAAATCACCGCGCGCCGCGGTAGGATTCGCGGTCGATTGCGTGATGCGGGAAAAGAAAGCCTGGTCCAGTTCACCCCGACGCAACAGGTATGACGGCGCAATCAGCATGCCCTCCTCGTCCAGCCGCGACGAAATCGGCATTGAACCGGGACTGGCCGCGCCAATGTCGGCATGATGCGCCCGGTTGGCCACAAACCCCAGTAGCGCATTCTCGACGAATACCGGCGCGATCAGCGTCACATCCGGCAGGTGCGTCCCGCCGAGATAGGGGTCGTTGACGATCACCATGTCGCCCGGCGACCAGTCCACTGACCGCACCAGCCCGGTCATGGCGTAGGCCATGCTGCCCAGGTGCACCGGAATATGCGCGGCCTGCGCGCATAATTCGCCGTCGGCATCGAACACGGCGCAGGAATAATCCAGCCGATCCTTGATGTTGGGCGAGAAAGCGGCGCGCTTCAGCACCGCGCCCATTTCGTCGCAGACCGCCTCGATACGGCTGGAAAATATACTGAGTTCAATGGAATTCATGGGGGAATCCTACCGCCGCACAATGATTCAGGCCACCGGGAAGGCAGCGGCAACGCCGTATCACACAAAGCTCGTGTGGAAGAAGGGGGCCATGACCAGACTTCCTTCCGTCACCATGACCGACTAAAATGCTCGGCTTTAGGGATATGTGTCGCTGGCTGGATTCCCCCGCGTTGCGCCTCGATCGACCTTCAACAATTCACAAATGACTCAAGGAGACTCTCATGGCATTTGAATTGCCGGCTCTGCCATACGAAAAGAACGCCCTGGAACCCCACATCTCCGCCGAAACCCTGGAGTTCCACTACGGCAAGCACCACAACACCTATGTCACCAACCTGAACAACCTGGTGCCGGGAACCGAATTTGAAGGCAAGTCTCTTGAAGACATCATCAAGGCCGCACCGGCGGGTGGCGTGTTCAACAATGCCGCGCAGGTATGGAACCACACCTTCTATTGGAACAGCCTGAGCCCGAATGGCGGCGGCGCGCCAAGCGGCGACCTGGCGGCTGCTATCGACAAGGCCTTCGGCTCGTTCGATGCCTTCAAGGAAAAGTTCTCCACTTCCGCCGCGACCAACTTCGGCTCCGGCTGGACCTGGCTGGTCAAGAACGACGATGGCTCGGTTGAGATCATGAACACCTCCAACGCCGGTTGCCCGCTGACCACTGCAGGCAAAACACCGCTGCTGACCTGCGATGTATGGGAACACGCCTATTACATCGATTACCGCAACGCACGCCCCAAGTACGTGGAAGCCTTCTGGAACCTGGTCAACTGGGATTTCGCCTCCGCGAACTACAAGGGCTAAGCGCTTAACGCCGAAAACCCCTTGACCAAGGCCCGGCCCCGCGCCGGGCCTTTGTTTTTTGCATTACCACTTTCCTCTCCCGGGGGTTGTCAGCAGCGGCCCCTACGGGTAGCATGCTCCGTTTTCGCTGGCGGCTCCATTTGAGCTGCTTTTTTGTTTTGGGAAGGTATCGGAAAAAATGCCTGCATTAATGCCAACCTACGCCAGACTCCCGGTCGCCTTTGCGCGCGGCGAAGGCGCTCGCCTGTGGGATACCGACGGCAAGGAATACCTGGACGCGCTGAGCGGTATCGCCGTGTGTGGCCTGGGCCATGCCCACCCGGACATTGCCAAAGCAATCTGCAACCAGGCCGGCACGCTGATCCACACGTCCAACCTGTACGGTATCCCGCTGCAGGAACAGCTCGGCGAAAAGCTGATTGCGCTGTCCAACATGGAACGCGTGTTCTTCTCCAACTCCGGCGCCGAAGCCAACGAGGCCGCTATCAAGCTGGCGCGCCTGTATGGCAGCAGGAAGAAGATCAAAGATCCGCACATCATTGTGATGGAAAGCAGTTTCCATGGCCGCACCCTGGCGACACTCACCGCTACTGGCAGCCGCAAGGCCCAGGCGGGTTTTGAACCGCTGGTGAAGGGCTTTATTCGCGTGCCTTACAACGACCTCGAGGCCATCCGCAATGTTGCCGCCAATAACGACAATGTCGTGGCCGTGCTGGTGGAACCGGTGCAGGGTGAAGGCGGTATCAACGTACCGGCCGCGGATTACCTGAACGGTATTCGCCAGATCTGCGATGAGCATGACTGGCTGATGATGCTGGATGAAATCCAGACCGGCATGGCGCGTAGCGGTCGCTGGTTCTCGCACATGCACAACGGCATTCAGCCGGATGTGATGACGCTGGCCAAGGGACTGGGTAACGGCATGCCGATCGGCGCCTGCCTGGCGCGCGGCGCGGCGGCAGAAGTATTCGGCCCCGGCAACCACGGCTCGACCTTTGGCGGCAACCCACTGGCCTGCGCGACCGCGCTTGAAGTCATCAACATTATCGAACGAGACGGACTCATCGAACGCGCAGCCACGCTGGGCAACATGATCGGCGAAGGCCTGCAATCCGCGTTGGCCGATTGCGCCAGCGTCAGCAACATTCGTCAGCAAGGCCTGCTGATCGGCATCGAACTCGATAAACCCTGCGCGGCCCTGGTGACAGAGGCGCTGGCACAGGGACTGTTAATCAATGTCACCGCCGAGCGCGTTATCCGCCTGTTACCCCCGCTGATTATCAGCGACGAACAGGCCCGCTCCATTGTTGAGCAGGTCAGCTCGCTGGTGCGCAACTTCAACTAGGCAGAGGTATCACTATGCCTGTCAGACACTTTCTCACCCTGCTCGACTTTAGTCCGGAAGAACTGGATAAACTGATCCAGCGCGCCATCGAGCTGAAAAAAAAGCAGTATGACGGCGAGATCTATCAGCCGCTGAAAGGCAAGGTGCTGGCGATGATTTTTGAAAAATCATCCACCCGTACCCGCGCCTCGTTTGAAGTCGGCATGTCTCAACTGGGCGGCACGGCCATGTTCCTGTCACCGCGCGATACCCAGCTGGGTCGCGGCGAACCAGTGGAAGATACCGCGCGGGTACTGTCGCGCATGGTGGACATCATCATGATTCGCACTTACGAGCACGAAAAAATCGAGCTGTTCGCCGAGTATTCGCGCGCGCCGGTAATCAACGCCCTGACCGATCTGTACCACCCCTGCCAGCTGCTGGCCGACATCCAGACCTATGTCGAGCAGCGCGGCAGCATCAAGGGCAAGACCGTCACCTGGGTCGGCGATGGCAACAACATGTGCCATTCCTACATCAACGCAGCACGCCAGTTCGATTTCGAACTGCGAATTGCCTGCCCGGAAGGCTACGACCCGATGAATGAAATCGTCGAACCGGCGGGTAGCCGCGTCAGCATCGTGCGCGATCCGCTGGAAGCGGCAAGCGATGCGGACCTGGTGGTGACGGATGTCTGGGCCAGCATGGGCCAGGAAGAAGAACAGTGGAAACGCGAACAGGCGTTTGCCAACTACCAGGTCAACGCGGCGATAATGGCTGCCGCCAAACCGGATGCGCTATTCATGCATTGCCTGCCGGCGCACCGTGGCGAGGAAGTCACCGCCGAGGTGATCGACGGCGCACAGAGTATCGTGTGGGATGAAGCGGAAAACCGCCTGCACGCGCAGAAGGCGTTGCTGGAATTCCTGCTAAGCTAGCACAGAATCTCGCTTGTAGGAGCGGGCTTGCCCGCGAACCATCAGTGTAAAATCTGCTTTATTCTCTTTATTTCGTCTCGTTATCCGGGTGCGCGGCCCGCGCATCCACTTCCATACTTTCCAGGCTGGTGTGGCGCACGTCCTTGCCTTTCACCAGGTAAATCACGTATTCGCAGATATTGCTGGAACGGTCGCCAATGCGCTCCAGCGCCCGCGCCGCCCACATCACATCCAGCACCTGGGGAATAGCGCGCGAATCTTCCATCATCAACGTGATCAACTGGCGCATAATACCTTCGTATTCCTTGTCGATCTTGCGGTCTTCTTTCCACACTTCCACCGCCAGCTCGACATCCATGCGCGCAAAGGCATTGAGCGAGCGATGCAGCATCTGACGCACCAGCTCGCCGAGATGGGCGATGCGTCCGTGATACTTGTCGACCGCGCTCTTGTCCGCAATATGGGTTGCCATGCGCGCGATGCGCTCGGCCTCGTCACCAATGCGTTCCAGGTCGGTAATGGTCTTGATCACGGCCACGATCAGACGCAGATCACTTGCCGCGGGCTGACGACGCGCCAGTACCAGATTGCATTCTTCGTCCAGCTCAACTTCCATGGCGTTGACCTTGTAATCGTTATTGATCACCAGTTCCGCCATGCGCTCATCACCCTCGGTCATCGCGACCAGCGCATCGTTAATCTGTTGTTCTACGAGGCCGCCCATGGCCAAAACCTGGTTGCGGATATCCTCCAGCTCATTATTGAATTTTTGGGATATGTGCCCGCCCAAACCGCTTTTATCCATATCTATTAACCTTCGATCCCGTGAGTTAGCGCATATTCTTTCACCTGCGCGCAATGCGCACGATATTATGGCTAACCCGTGTTTGAATCAATGTGTTAACGGGTAAACCACAGACAATATCGTCAACAAACCCTGTTTTCCTCGATTAACCTGTCGACAGCAACATTTTTCAAAATTCTGTCACACTGGCATGGCAAAATAGGTGTCGGCCCAGACAGGACATGGTAACTTGAAAGCTTGAATAGCCCGGAAAACGTGTATTTCATGGACACCAGCATCGATCTTAACAGCCCGGAACTCTACCTCAACCGCGAACTCAGCCTGCTCGAGTTCAACCGCCGCGTGCTGGAGCAATCCCTGGACCCGGACACCCCATTGCTGGAACGTCTCAAGTTTCTCTGTATTTCCAGCACCAATCTCGATGAATTTTTTGAAATCCGCGTTTCCGGCCTGAAACAGATGGTCGCCTCCGGCTCTACCCAGGCGGATTCGGATGGCCTGACCCCAACAGAAGTGCTGGAACAGATCAGCCACAAGGCGCACGCCCTGGTCGAAGAGCAGTATTCCATTTTGAATGACAAGCTCATTCCCGAACTGGAACAACACCAGATACGGTTCTTGCGCCGCACCCAGTGGAATGAGGAACAGACCAGCTGGATTAAATATTACTTCGAGGAAGAACTGCTGCCGGTACTCAGCCCGCTGGGGCTTGATCCGGCCCACCCCTTCCCGCGCATTCAGAA
Organism: Thiohalobacteraceae bacterium; assembly: GCA_041592335.1. Lineage (GTDB taxonomy): Bacteria > Pseudomonadota > Gammaproteobacteria > Thiohalobacterales > Thiohalobacteraceae > JBFHQE01. The sequence continues at coordinate 8,511 of JBFHQE010000015.1, forward strand.
CAAGAGCCTTAATTTCATCGTGTCGCTGGAAGGCAAGGATGCGTTCGGTCGTTCCAGCGGGGTCGCCATTGTGCAGGCACCACGCGCCTTGCCACGCCTGATTCAACTGCCGAAAGACAACAGCGGCCCCTACGATTACGTGTTCCTGTCCTCGGTTATTCATGCGCATGTCGAAGAACTGTTCCCCGGCATGAGCGTCACCGGCTGCTACCAGTTTCGCGTCACGCGCAACAGCGACCTGTTCGTGGACGAGGAGGAAATCGACGACCTGATGCGTGCCGTGGAAGGCGAGTTACTGTCGCGCCGCTACGGCGACTGCGTGCGACTTGAAGTCGCCGATAACTGCCCGGAAGAAATGGCCAATTTCCTGTTGAGCCAGTTCAAGCTGAGCAAGGCCGACCTGTTCCAGGTCAATGGACCGGTCAACCTGAACCGGTTGTTTGCCATGGCGGATCTGGTCGACAAATCCGATCTCAAGTACCCGCCCTTCAAGACTTCGCGTCCCGCGACCCTGTCACCGGATAACAGCATTTTTGAATCCATTCAAAAGGGCGACATTCTGCTGCATCACCCTTTTGAAACCTTCGCCCCGGTGGTGGAGTTTCTGCGCCAGGCGGCCGCGGACCCGAAGGTGCTGGCGATCAAGCAGACGCTGTACCGCACCGGTCCGGATTCGGCGATCGTGAATGCTCTGGTGGAGGCCGCCCGCGCCGGCAAGGAAGTCACCGTGGTGGTCGAACTGCGCGCGCGCTTCGATGAAGAGGCCAATATCAAGCTGGCCACCCGCCTGCAGGAAGCAGGAGCGCACGTGGTATACGGCGTGGTCGGATTCAAGACCCACGCCAAGATGATTTTGATCACCCGCCGCGAACCCCAGGGGTTGGTGCAATACGTTCATCTTGGCACCGGTAATTACCATGCGCGCACCGCGCGTCTCTATACCGACTATGGCCTGCTAACCTGTGATGACACCTTTGGCGACGATGTCCACCGCATCTTCCAGCAGCTCACCAGCCTGGGCAAGGTGAAGAAGCTCGGCAAGCTGCTGCAATCGCCCTTCACCCTGCACCAGGAAATTATCAACAAGGTGGAGCGCGAAATAGCCAACGCCGGGAAAGGCAAGAAGGCACGAATCGTTGCCAAGATGAATGCCCTGATCGAACCCAAGATCATCCGCGCGCTGTACCAGGCCTCGCAGGCGGGCGTGCAGATTCAGTTGATCGTGCGCGGCATCTGCTGCCTGCGTCCGGGCATAGCCGGGGTGTCGGAAAACATTCAGGTGCGCTCGCTGGTCGGGCGATTCCTGGAACACACGCGCGTGTTCTATTTTTATAACGATGGCAATGATGAGCTGTATTTATCCAGTGCCGACTGGATGGACCGTAACTTCTTCCGCCGCGTCGAAACCGGTTTCCCGATCACGGACAAGAAGATCCGTAAGCGCATTATCGAGGAAGGTCTGGAGCTGTATCTGGAGGACAACACCCATGCCTGGGTGCTGCAGGCCGATGGCACTTATCAGCGCACCAGACCGGCCGAGGGTGAAGAAGCAATTTCCGCGCAGTCCTGGCTGTTAAAGGAACGGGCCAAGGCGTTGTAGGAGCGGCCTTGACGCGGTCAAGGTAATTCAAAAATCGCCCCTGCTACCCTTTCTTCATGATCTGGTTGAAGGCCTCAACCCAGGCCACATCGAACTGACTGCCCGACTGGCTATTGATCTCCAGCACCGCGCGCATTTTCGGCCGCTGGTGTTCACGGTGCGAACGACTTTGGGTCATGGCTTCAAAGGTGTCGGCAATCGCGAGCACCTTGGCGCCGGCGCAGATCGCTTCGCCGCTCAAACCCTGCGGATAACCCTTGCCATCAAGGCGCTCGTGATGCTGATAAATCATCTGCGCCGCCGCCTCCCAGCCCGGGATGCGCCGAACCCATTCATGACCAAGATAACAGTGGTGCTGCAGTATCAATTCTTCGTCCGCCGTCAACTTTTCGGGCTTGTTAATCACGGCATCGGGCAGAAATGACATGCCTATGTCGTGCAGCAGAACGGCGGCGACAAGCTGCGCCGAATCGATTGGCATGCCCGCGGCCCTGTTCATCTTCAGGCACAGTTCCAGGTTACGCTGACTGCGCCCCTGCCAATGCGGATGGGAATTTTCATACTGCTGAACGAGTTCGACGAAAAAGTCCAGGTCGGGATATTGCTGACTGAGTTGCGACAGCATGTCGGCATGATCGACCGCATCCGTTGACAGCTGCTCGGCCTTGATCACCCGCTCATGATCCGGATCGATCTTTTTCAGCACTGGCACAATCATCAGCCCGAGTTGCTCCGGCTCGACCATGCACAGGGTCTGGATCGCGACATTCAGCTGATTCAGCGCCTGCGCGACGTCCTCGTCCCGGAACAGGGATTGCGCCAGGTCGCGGATACGACTGATGGTCACCAGGGTGACGTCGTTAAAACCCTGCACATACTGCAAGCGGCCATTACGGATATCGTCGAGAATATTTTCCAGGATGTGCACGACATCGGACAGCCTGTCCAGACCGACCATGCGCAGATTGCTCTTGATAGAATGCACGGTACGGAAGAGCTGGTTAATCAGATCCCTGTTATCCGGCGCCTGATCAAGCGCAACCAGGGTCTGCTCCAGATCCTCATAGGCATCGTCAAACTCGCCCAGAAAATCGTTAAAGGTTGCCTGATCAAGCTCAAAATCGAAATCCGCCACTGCCACTCTCCATCCGGCCACGCACCAGGGGCCAATTAACCGGAAAATCGGCCGACTGGCAAGCAAACCTTAGCGCGCCTCAGACGTGCAGCCACAGCTGAAAGCCCGCAGCCAAAATTATTGACCTCAACCCTAATCGATATAAATTATATATTTATAATCAATATGTTGCGATTACCCAATGACGAAGCCCAGTCGCTACCCGAGTCTACCCTGGCAGCAGAATATGACGAAATAATGACAACCGAGCCTTGTGCTGGCTGTAACCAAATTGTCATACAAGTTGTGTAGCTTGAGCCTGACTTTTGGAGTCTCACAGACGCGTGCCCCGGTTACCTTTGATACGGCAAGCGTACTGGGGTCGTTTATACTGCTTACATCAAGAGAGGAATATCATGTCAAGCAAACAACTGTTAATCGCGGCAACGCTGTCAACAATGGTCGCGGGCACTGCACACGCCGCGCGGGACAACATCAGCATCGTCGGCTCGTCCACCGTTTATCCGTTCGCAACCGTTGTTGCCGAACAGTTCGGTAAAACCACCAGCTTCAAGACTCCGACCATCGAATCCACTGGTTCTGGCGGTGGCATGAAGCTCTTCTGTGCCGGTGTTGGCGTAGAGCACCCGGACGTCACCAATTCATCGCGCCGTATCAAGAAATCCGAATTTGATATGTGCCAGAGCAACGGTGTCAAAGACATTGTTGAAATCAAGATCGGTTATGACGGTATCGCTCTGGCCAATTCCAAGAAAGCACAACAATTCAAGGTCGGACGCAAGGATATCTTCCTGGCCCTGGCCAAGGATGTCCCTAACCCGGATGGCAGCGAAACACTGGTACCTAATCCTTACCAGACCTGGAACGAAGTTAATCCGGAACTGCCGAACATGAAGATCGAAGTACTGGGCCCACCACCGACATCCGGCACCCGCGATGCATTTGCCGAACTGGCAATGGAAGGCGGCTGCAAGAAGATCGAATGGATCGCGGCGATGAAAAGCGCGGACAAGAGCAAGTACAAGGCGGTTTGTCACTCTGTGCGTGAAGACGGCGCTTACATTGAAGCCGGCGAAAACGACAACCTGATTGTGCAGAAACTGGAGGCCAACCCGGCCGCACTGGGTATCTTTGGTTTCAGCTTCCTGGATCAGAACATGGATAAGGTACAGGGCTCTCTGGTTGACGGTATCGCGCCGACATTCGAAGCCATTGCCGATGGCAGCTACCCGGTATCCCGCCCGTTGTATTTCTACGTCAAGAAGGCACACATCGGCGTTATTCCCGGAATTGCCGAATATCTGGGTGAATTCACCAGCGAAAAAGCCTGGGGCGACGAAGGCTACCTGACTGATCGCGGCCTGATCCCCATGCCTGGCGAAGAACGCAAGCAGTTCTCCGACGCAGCAAAAAATCAGACTTCCCTGTCAATGTAAAGCGACACTCGGCGACGGCCAATTGGCCGTCGCTATTTTTTTTGTTTTCCGGTATTTTTCACCCCCATGAATGCCTCCCTACTGATTGCAATCCTGCTGGTCCTGAGTTCCGTGGCCTATTACATGGGCAGAAAGCGCGCTTTCTCAGTGGCCAATGGTTCAATCAAGAACTTGCATTCACTTCCAACCTATTATGGCCTCTACACCGCCATCTGGTGTGGCATACCGGCCCTGGTGCTGGTGGCATTCTGGTCGGCATTCGAAAACGCCATCATTACGCAGCTGGTGATCAGCGAGCTGCCTCCCGCGTTGATCGAACAGGGCGCTGGCCACGTCAACCTGGTCATCAACGACATCAAAAACCTGGTCCATGGGAATATCGTCTCCGGCAAGCTGGAGCCGCCAATCATTGCCGCGGCGGATCATTACATGAATCTGCTGCGCATCAGTCACATGGCCCTGGCTGTTATCGCACTGGCGCTGGCGATTGGCGGCGGCCTGTTCACCCTGAATCGCATCAGGGTCAATCAACAGGCCCGCAATGCCGTGGAAAAAATAATTACCGTCGGCCTGGTTATCTGCTCCAGCATCGCCATCCTGACCACCATCGGCATCATCCTGTCCGTGTTATTCGAATCGATGCGCTTTTTCAAATCCGTACCGATCACCGACTTCATTTTCGGCCTGGACTGGAGCCCGCAAATGGCCATCCGTGCCGACCAGGTGGGTTCCTCCGGCGCATTCGGCGCCATCCCGCTGGTGGTGGGTACACTGCTGATTTCCTTTATCGCCATGACGGTCGCCGTCCCCATCGGCCTGCTGTCGGCAATCTACCTGTCTGAATACGCCAGCTCGCACGTGCGCGCGATTGCCAAGCCAATGCTGGAAATTCTAGCCGGCATCCCGACTGTGGTTTACGGCTTTTTTGCCGCACTCACCGTCGCGCCTTTCATTCGGGACACCGGCGGCCTCATCGGCCTGGACGTGGCCTCGGAAAGCGCGCTGGCCGCGGGCCTCGTTATGGGCATCATGATCATCCCCTTCGTATCGTCTCTCTCGGACGATGTGATCAACGCAGTCCCCCAATCACTGCGCGATGGCGCCTACGGACTCGGCGCCACCCAGGCCGAAACCGTCAAGAAAGTGATTTTCCCCGCCGCCTTGCCGGGCATTGTCGGTGGTGTACTGCTGGCGGTATCGCGCGCCATCGGTGAAACCATGATCGTGGTAATGGCGGCCGGGCTCTCGGCCAACCTGACCGTGAATCCGCTGGAAGCAGTCACGACCGTGACCGTGCAGATCGTCACCCTGCTGACCGGTGACCAGGAATTCGACAGCCCCAAGACCTTGGCTGCCTTTGCACTCGGCCTGATGCTGTTTGTGGTTACCCTGACACTCAACATCATCGCCTTGCACGTGGTTCGGAAATACCGTGAACAATATGAATGACACAACACCCCGTACCATCGATATCGTTCGCGCAGGACTAGCCAGGCGGCAGCGCGCGGAACGCCGCTTTCGTGTTTATGGCCGACTTGCCATTGCACTCGCGCTGGTATTCCTGTCTTTCCTGTTTTTCAGCATTGTCAGTAAGGGCTACACCGCCTTTCAGCAGACTTACGTCAAGATCGATGTCTACATCGATCCGGCCATGATCGACCCGAACAACACCCGTGATAGCAAGGTCCTGTCAGCCGGCGACTATGGCGGCGTGATCAAACAGGCGCTGCGCGACATGTACCCGGATGTTACCAACCGCCGCGATAAACGCGCGCTATACGGCATGGTGAGCACCGGCGCGGCTTTTCAATTACGCGACATGGTGATCAACAAACCCGCCCTCGTTGGCACCACGCAGTCTCTCTGGGTACCGGCGGACGATGACTTTGACATGCTCGCCAAGGGGCACATCGACCGGGATCTGCCGGAGGATGACCGCCGCCTGAAGGACAACCAGATCGGCTGGTACGACAACCTGGTTGAGCAGGGCCGTGTCGACAAGCGCTTCAACACCACTTTCTTCACCGCGGGCGATTCACGCGATGCTGAATTATCGGGCATCTGGGGTGCCGCTACCGGTTCGTTCTTTACCCTGACGGTTACCCTGTTGCTGTCTTTCCCGATCGGCGTGGCGGCGGCGGTCTACCTGGAAGAGTTTGCGCCGCAAAATCGACTAACGGACATCATCGAAGTCAACATCAACAATCTCGCCGCCGTTCCTTCGATCGTGTTTGGTTTGCTGGGCCTGGCGGTATTCATCAACTTTTTCGGCCTGCCGCGCTCGGCGCCGCTGGTCGGCGGCCTGGTGCTGACATTAATGACCCTGCCGACCATCATCATTGCCAGCCGGGCCGCCTTGAAATCGGTCCCGCCGTCCATCCGTGAAGCCGCGCTGGGCATCGGGGCTTCCAAGATGCAGACCATCATGTTCCACGTCCTGCCCCTGGCCATGCCGGGCATGCTGACCGGCACCATTATCGGTATGGCGCAGGCCCTCGGCGAAACGGCACCACTGTTGATGATCGGCATGGTGGCCTTTATCGTGGATATTCCCGGCGGTGTGTTCGATCCTTCCACCGTGCTGCCGGTACAGATTTATCTCTGGGCGGATAGCCCGGAACGAGCTTTTGTAGAACGCACATCGGCTGCCATCATGGTATTACTGGCTTTTCTCATCACCATGAATGCGTTGGCCGTTATTCTGCGCAAGCGATTTGAACGTCGCTGGTAAGGTGAAATTATGACTACGATACTTGAATCCACTGCAACCCAGCAGACTGAAAAACCACCGGTGGAAAAAACCCAGTCAACCGCCGTCCGGAACGAGGCGTATGGCGACACCGTTGGCGAAATCCGGGTCGATAATCCGCGGATACGCTGCAATGACGTCAATGTCTATTACGGCGAAAAACACGCTATCAAAGGCATAAATCTCGACATCGGCAGCAACGAAGTTATTGCCATGATCGGCCCATCCGGCTGCGGCAAGAGTACCTTCCTGCGCAGCATCAACCGCATGAACGACACCATTGAAGGCTGTCGGGTCACAGGCGAAATACTGATGGATGAAATGGACATCAACAGTCCCAAGGTTGATGTTGTCCCCCTGCGTGCCCAGGTCGGGATGGTGTTTCAGAAACCAAACCCGTTTCCGAAATCCATCTGGGAAAACATCGCCTTTGGTCCCCGCATACATGGCCTTGCCAACGACAAGTATGAACTGGACGAGATTGTCAAAAGAAGTCTTGAGCGCGCGGGCCTGTGGAATGAAGTGAAAGATCGCCTGGACCAGCCCGGCACCGGCCTGTCCGGCGGACAGCAACAGCGCCTCTGTATTGCGCGCACGATTGCGGTCAACCCGGAAGTCATCCTGATGGACGAACCCTGTTCGGCGCTGGACCCCATCGCCACGGCGATTATCGAGGAATTGATCGACGAACTGCGGGCCAACTTCACTATTGCCATCGTCACGCATTCAATGCAGCAGGCCGCGCGCGTTTCACAACGCACCGCCTACTTCCACCTAGGCAACCTGATCGAAGTCGGCGATACCGACCAGATCTTTACCAATCCACGCCACCAGCTCACGGAAGACTACATCACCGGCCGTTTTGGCTGACGCTCCGCGCGACAGCGCGATACATGCCAGCACGCCGGCCGCCAGCTTACTCGAACATCAAAGAAAGCCCCACCGTGTCCCAAAAGCGCTGCTCTTCGCACAGGTCACCCGTGGTCAGTGGGCGTTCTTCCAGCCACCCTTCCTGGAACCTGAGCCTGACCGACTCTCCTTCAACCAATGCTTCCAGCGGCGGCAAAACTGAATTCGTTCTGCCACGCTTGAGCAACACGGCCAGCCGCAGAATCTGCGTCAGCCGCTGGCATTTGAGCCGCTGCTTTTCCGGCAGGTTTTTCCATTGGCTGATCGGTAACTTGCGCCGGTGCCCAAGCACCATCATTGAAAGAAACAACTGGTCCTGAATAGTGAAACCGGCCAGATCAAAATTCTGCACCAGGTAGGCGCCATGCTTGTGATAACTGCTATGCGCCACCACCCGTCCGATCTCATGCAGACGCGCCGCCCATTTCAGCCACTGCCAGTCTTTCTGCTGCAGGCTCCAGGGCTCCTTGAGCACATTAAATAAGCGGTAGGCGGCCAGCTCCACACGCTTGGCATGTTTTTCGTCCACGCGAAAGCGCTGCACCATGCCGTCCACACTCGTGTCGCGGGAGTCGCTGTCCTGCAATCGCCCCAGCATGTCATACAGCACCCCTTCGCGCAGCGCGCCCTGCGAGACACTCATGCTTTCAATATCGAGCGCGTCGAACACGGCATACAGTACAGCGACACCACCGGGCAACACGGGTCTACGGCTTTCCGACATACCGGGCAGATTGAGCTTGTCGACATGATCCACCGCCAGAATGGCCTTGCGCAGTTTTTTCAACGAGGACCAGGTAATACCCTGCTCGCTCCAGCCGTTGGCCAGCACAATCTCCCGCACAGCCTTGATGGTGCCCGAGGCGCCGGTGGCCAGCTCCCACTCGGCCTTGCGGAAACGGCGCTCTATCGGCTCCAGTTCCAGCCTCGCCGCGAGAACAGCCTCGCGCATGCCGGTCTTGCTGATTTCACCATTGGGGAAAAAACGCGTCGAGAAGGACACACAGCCCATGTACAGGCTTTCCAGGTCGAAAGGCTGCTGATCACGGCCGATAATCAGCTCGGTGCTACCACCGCCGATATCCACCACCAGCCGCGTCTCACCCTTGCTGGCAATGCTGCGCGCCACCCCGCCATAAACGAGCCGCGCCTCTTCCACCCCGGAAATGACCTCGATGGGATGCCCCAGCGCGGCATGCGCTTCTTCCAGAAAGCCGGTTGCGCGCTGGGCACGGCGCAACGTGTTGGTGCCAACGGCGCGTACACTGCCCGGTGGCAGATCACGCAATCGCTGACCGAAACGTTGCAGACAGGCGATCGCACGCTCGCGCACATGCTGATCCAGCTGATTGTCCTCGGTCAGTCCCTCGGCCAGCCGCACCGGCTCGCGCAAGCGATCCAGAATATCGAGCTGACCATCGGCAAAACGCGCCACGATAGCGTGAAAACTGTTCGACCCAAGATCAACGGCAGCCAGTATTTGCGGAGTTTCGTCAGTCACGATTAATCACATCAGTTCGCGGGAAGTCACTATACCATTGAATTAAAATTTCATTTGCATGGCACTGAAATTGCGTATATCTTCGTTCGTGACAACTTTCTGGCATAGGGAATTGCCTGGGGAGGACATAATGCCAATAGAACACCGTTGGAGTGAACGTAAACCCATCAAACTCGATGTATCCATTTACTACGAGCCGATGGGATCAATAACTGGCTGTACCCGTGACATCAGTCTCGAGGGCATGTTCGTTGAAACCCCTGGCGTTGAATTACCAGTAGAAGCTGAACTGGAGGTCTCGTTTGAAACCGAGACCAGCGGCAAAAAACAACAACACCACATGCCGGCCTACGTGGTCCATGGCAAAGATGGTGGAGTTGGTCTCATGCTACGCCATGTGGATTACAACGATTTTTACGCCCTGCGCTACATGCTGAACGCGGCTTAATCCGGCCTGTACAGACAACTACATCTCACACCACCCAAGTGGTGCGATGTTTTCTATTGCCTCGAAAAATCAGGCCTTGTTCGCCATGGGCTCCATCATCTGTATGCGTTCCTGCGGGAAGACCGCGATAAACTGACTGCCACTCCCGACCTTACTCTTGATTTCCAGGCTCGCCTGGTGACGCAACAGCACATGCTTCACAATCGCAAGCCCCAGGCCGGTACCTCCAACCTCCCGGGAGCGCCCCACATCCACGCGATAGAAGCGCTCGGTCAGGCGCGGCAAATGGTGCGCGGCACTACCGATACCCGTATCGGTAACCGAAAACCGGGCTGTTCCATCCTGCTGCAATGACCATTCAACCCTGACTTCACCGCCACCGGGCGTATACCGCACCGCGTTGAAAATCAGATTGGAGAACAAGCTGCGCAATTCCGCATCGCTTCCCTCGAGCCACAAATCATTATCAGCCTGTAAACTGATATTGTGTTTTTGATCGCCGCTTATCCGACGTGCATCATCGCAGATCACCGTCAGCAAACTGGGTACGCTGACCGATTCATTTCCCGCCACTTCCCGCTGCGTTTCCAGGCGTGACAGCATCAACAAATCCTCAACGATCCGCTGCATGCGCTCAGACTGCGCCTTCATGACATCGACCGTGCGACTCCATTGCGGCCCCAGCGAATCTTCATCCTCATCCATGGTTTCAAGATAACCGGCCAGCACGGTCAAGGGCGTTCTCAACTCGTGCGAAACATTCGCCACGAAATCGCGCCGCATCTGCTCAAGCTTTTGTATATGGCTGATATCACGCGCAATCAACAGCCTCTGGTCCTTGCCGTAAGGAATCACCCGAATGGACAGAATCGTTTCATCGTTGATTGGGGATGGAATATGCACGGAGTTGTCATAATCCCCGATCCGCAGAAAGCGGGTGAAGTCCGGATGTCGAATCAGGTTGCTGATGCGCTGCCCGATATCCTGCGGATAACCGAGACCGAGCAGGATTCGCGCAGTCGAGTTCATCCATTCAATACTGCCATTGGGCGACAGCACCACGGTGGCATCGGGCATCGCCGAAGTTGCTTCCTGGAACCGCCTTAGCATTTTGCCCAGCTTCTTTTTTCGCTTACGGTTGCGTTGTTGAAGGTGATAGATATTTTGAAAAATCTCGTCCCAGATACCGTAGGACTCTGGTGGGTGAAACCGCTTTCCTTCACGAAACCATTTTTCCAGGCTGTAAACATTGTAGATATGCCAACCAAGGTAAATAACAGCCCCTAGAAGTAACATTGCCGAGGGATGACCCAGCAGCAATCCCAGACCCAGCATAATAATGGCGAGTGCTATTACCCGCCAAAGTTCATCTGCCCAAGATTTAGTCAATCTAAGTTACTCGTGTTGAAAAACGATAGCCCGCTCCTCGCACGGTCTGAATAAACTGATCATGACCATGAGCCGCGAGCGCCTTGCGCAAGCGGCGGATATGAACATCCACGGTGCGCTCCTCGACGTAAACGTTACGCCCCCAGACACTATCGAGCAAGCGGCTACGGCTGAATACCCGTTCAGGATTGGTCATGAAAAAATGCAGCAGCCGGAATTCGGTGGGGCCCATTTCCAGTGGCTGCCCCTGGGCGCTGACGCGATGGCCGACCGGATCAAGCTCCAGCCCATCGACAAGGATCGGATCATCCGACTTGGCGCCACTGGCACGACGCATCACCGCCTTGATGCGCGCGACCAGTTCGCGTGGCGAAAACGGCTTGGTGACATAATCGTCGGCACCCACTTCCAGGCCCCGGATCTTGTCTTCTTCCTCGCCGCGCGCGGTCAACATGATGATGGGTATGGCCGCCGTCAGTTCATCCTTCTTCAGGCGCCGCGCCAGGTCGATACCGCTCATATCCGGCAACATCCAGTCCAGCAGGATCAGGTCGGGTTTCTGATCGGCGATCGCGACCTGGGCATCGGTGGCATTTTCCGCCTCGATCCAGGGCACCCCGGCGCGATCCAGGGCGAAGCCGACCATTTCACGAATGGCTGGCTCATCCTCGACAATCAATATCTTATTTTCACTCATAATGCGTATACGCCATCAATCACAAACGTTCTGTCATCTTTGTGCAAATTAGACCCTACAAATATTACAGCGGGATGACAGTTCTGTCCTGACAATCACCGCCGAATCGTCATCAACTCATCATCCAGGGTTCACGGTTTCGTCACGGCCATTGCCGATAGTGGAGGAAACCATAGAAGGTAGAGTTCGTGACACGACCGCTGTACATCAGCCTGGTGACTGAAACTTTCCCGCCGGAGGTCAATGGCGTGGCAATGACACTGGGCCGCATTCTCGCGGGTCTGCAGGCCAGGGGGCACCAGTTGCAACTGATCCGACCGCGCCAGCACGGCAACGACAAGTCCGCGCCAGAGGCCGAATTGTCGCTGCTGACTGTACCCGGGATGTCCATTCCCTTCTATAAGTCATTACGCCTCGGCTTCCCGGCGGGTGGCCTGCTGGCAACACACTGGCGGAATCATCGGCCGGACGTGATTTATATCGCTACCGAAGGTCCGCTGGGCCTGTCCGCACTGCGGGTTGCCCAACGTCTCGGCATTCCGGTCGTGAGCGGATTTCACACCAACTTTCACAGCTACAGCAGTCATTACGGCATCGGTTTTCTGCAGCCGATCGTGGCAAATTACCTGCGTTATTTCCATCGCCGTACTGCCTGTACTCTCGCACCCAACAAGAACCTGTGCCGGGAACTCACTACCGGCGGCTTCGGCGATGTGCGCATTCTGCCTCGCGGTGTCGATAGCGCGCTCTACTCACCCGCGCGGCGCAACATTGCGCTTCGTCGGCACTGGGGCATCGACGATAATCACATCGCCGCACTGTATGTCGGTCGCATTGCCGCGGAAAAAAATATCCAGGAAGCCATAAGCGCCTTCCGCGCCATGCAACAGACGCATGACCGGCTGAAGTTCGTACTGGTTGGCGATGGCCCGATGCGCAAAAAACTTGCCGGGGAAAATCCCGACTTCCATTTTGTCGGCGTGCAAACCGGCGTGCCGCTGGCGGAACACTATGCCTCGGCCGACCTGTTTCTGTTTCCCAGCAAAACCGAAACCTTTGGCAACGTCACACTGGAAGCCATGGCCAGCGGCTTACCGGTCGTAGCCTACGACTATGCCGCGGCGCACATGCACATCAGTCATTACGATAATGGCGTGCTGGTTCCACTGGACAGAGAAGGTGCTTATCAGGAAATGACACTGGAACTGATGAAGTTTCCGCAGCAACTGAAAACCATTGGCGCGGCGGCACGCCGCTACAGCGAAAACATCGGCTGGCCCAGGATCGTGTCGGACTTTGAATCCATTCTACAGGGATGTATCGCACCTGTACCCGCTGGAAACCACCACGGCTGCTGCGACAGGATTTCCTAACGAGCAGAAAACTGTCGACACAGTCCGCGCAGCACCATATCGGTGAAGCTGACGATGCCAATCACCTTGCCATTTTCCACCACGGGCGCACGCGACAGATCGAAGCGCTCAAACAGGCGCGCGCAATAGCGAATATCCATTAGCGGATCGACGGCAATCACCGGCTTGGCCATGATCTCGTAGACATTCACTCGTTCCGGCGCCCTGTCCTTGGCCAGCACATGCCGCGCCACATCCGATATCAGCAACAAACCGTATTCATCATCCTCATGTCGCTTATTGACCACCAGCGCCTTGGTTTCCACGTGCTGCATTTTCGCCAGCGCATCCGCCACGGTTGTCATGCCGTCAACCATGTCGAACTTGGACTTCATGACATCGCGCACACGAATCAACTGTCGTTCGCTCATAATTCTTCCTCCACCACATCCACCAGTTGCTGTATTTGATGCGATATACCCACGGCATCTTCCACATCGATTTGAAAGGCTATGCCACTGCCCGCCTTTTCGTCGAACTCACCGACACCTGCAATCTTTTCCAGTATCTTGCGACTCAAGTGCTCTTCCACCAGAAACAGCAAGACATCGCGCTGCGTCTCCAGGCTCAGACCGAAAAAAGTCTTGGCCTTTTCCACGCCTTCGCCGCGCGCATTACTGATAACGGTAGCACCGGTTGCGCCCGCGCTACGCGCCGCCTCCATCACCTTGTCGGTCTTGTCATCCTCAACCAGGCTGATAATCAATTTAAAATGCATCAGGGCTTCCCTCTTTGATCTTGACCAGAACTCACGTTGCCACGACGAGCACGCCATTCTGATAGTTGCGCATAAGCCATTACTGACATAATCGGAAACAAACAGGCAAAGGCGATCATGCCAAAACCATCCAGCAAAGGACTTCGACCGGGTACATTACTCGCCAGCCCAAGCCCCAGCGCCGCCACCAGCGGCACCGTCACTGTTGAAGTGCTGACGCCGCCGGAGTCGTAGGCCAGCGGCACGATCATCTTCGGCGCAAATGCGGTCTGCACAATCACGACAACATAGATAGCCATAATGTAGTAATGCAAGGGCGTGCCGGTAATAATCCGGAAACTGCCCAGTGAAATCCCGGTCGCCACGCCCAGCGCCACCGCCACACGCAGTCCCCACACGCTGATGGCGCCACCGGACACCTCTTCCGCCTTGATGGCCACTGCAATCAGCGAGGGTTCGGCAATAGCCGTGGAAAACCCGATTGCAAAAGCGAACAGGTAAACCCAGTAGTAATCGTACCAGTGCAAGGATGACAGTATTTTGCTGGCGTCATCGAACAGAAAAGCCGGGCTGGTCAATTGTTGCGCCATCAGCTTACCCAGAGGGAACAGCGCCTCATCCAGTCCCTTGAGAAACAACACCAGCCCCAGCAACACATAAACAAAACCAACGATCACGCGCTTCAGATTCGCCACGCGTCGACGCAACACCACAATCTGGAATCCAAACAACACCGCCGCGATCGGCAATACATCGCGCACCGTTTGCAACAGCACATCCAGCAACGACGCATTGTTCGCCATCAGATCAGCATCCCGTAGGCCATGACGAAGATCATGGGCGTCAGTGAGGCAAAGGCGATCAGGCCGAACCCGTCCACCATCGGATTGCGCCCCTTGATGGAAGACGCCAGCCCCACGCCTAGCGCGGTCACCAGCGGCACGGTAATCGTCGAGGTGGTGACACCGCCCGAATCATAAGCAATCCCGATGATCTCTTTTGGCGCAAATGCGGTCATGATAATAACGCCCGCGTAACCGGCCATGATCAGGTAATGCACCGGCCAGCCCTTGATGATACGGAATACCCCGATCACGATGGCGACGCCCACCGCGACCGCCACCGTCAGGCGCAAGCCCATGGCGTAGTTCTCCATGGCCTGACCATCGGCCGCAATCATGCCGCCACCCGCCGCCATCAACGCCGCCTCGTTGGCAACCGCAATCAGCGCGGGCTCCGCCACCGTGGTGCCGAAGCCCAGTGAAAACGCAAACAGCAGCAACCAGAACACACTGCCCTTGCGCGCGAAGGCATGCGCCATACTTTCACCGATAGGAAACAGCCCCATCTCGAGGCCCTGAATAAACAGGGTCAGCCCCAGCACCACCAGAACACATCCATACAGCAGTCCAAGCAGATCCGGGATCGCCTGTTGCAATACCACCAGCTGAAAAAAACTTACCACCAGAAAAATTGGCGCAAGATCACGCAGGCTGCCGCCCATGGTTTTTATAAATGCCAGAAAAGTTTTATTCAAAACAGACGCCTAACCCCTCAGATATACGGCTTATCTTAACCCAGCCAGCAAACCGGCAACGCTGACCTGGATCAGCCGACCGTTGTATACTGCCCGCATGAGTGACCCAAAGCCCCCCGGCCATCCGCTCGGCAAATCCTTTATTATCATCGCCTGGATTATTGGCCTTGGCCTGCTCACGCTGCTGTTTAACGATCTGCTGCAGAAGCAATACAACCCCAATCAAACAGTCGTCAGCCGTACCGCTCAGGACGGCACCACCGAAATCGTGCTGGAACGCAACCGCTTTGGCCATTATGTCACCAACGGCCAGATCAATGGCCAACCCGTTACCTTCATGGTGGACACCGGTGCCACGGATGTCGCAATTCCCGAAGCCATCGCCGACCGCCTTGGCCTTGAGCGCGGCCGCACCGTGCTCTACCAGACCGCCAACGGCATGGCACCGGGTTACCAGACCGTGCTGGATTCGGTCGCAATCGGTCCACTGCTGCTCACTGACGTGCGCGCCAGCATCAGTCCCGGTTTTGTAGCCGATGAAATTCTACTGGGTATGTCGGTGCTGAAAAAACTCGAGTTCACACAACGCGGCAATACGCTTATTCTGCGGCCAATTCAGTAAAAATAATCAGGGAGTCTGTTGCATGGAACAAATCAAAACACTCATCAGTGATTTGAACGGCATTGTCTGGGGACCCTTCATGCTGTTCCTCATTCTGGGCACCGGGCTGTTCCTGATGGCCGGACTCAAACTGATGCCGCTGCGCAAGCTGGGCTATGGCTTTGCCATGCTCTGGCAGGGGCGCAAGGGTCGTGGCGAAGGCGACATCAGCCCCTTCAATGCGCTGATGACCTCGCTCTCGGCCACTATCGGCACCGGCAACATCGCGGGCGTCGCCACCGCGATTTTCCTTGGTGGCCCGGGCGCGTTGTTCTGGATGTGGTGCACCGCGCTGGTCGGCATGGCCACCAAGTACGCCGAGGCGGTACTGGCCGTGCAGTATCGCGAAACCGATGAGCAGGGCAATCACATTGGCGGCCCCATGTTTTACATTCGCAACGGCCTGGGCCGTCACTGGGCCTGGCTGGGCACAGCCTTCGCCATTTTCGGCATGCTGGCCGGTTTCGGCATCGGCAACACGGTTCAGGCAAATTCGGTCGCGGATGCCATGCAATCCAGTTTCGGCCTGGCGCCCGCGATCACCGGCGGCGTCATGGCGGTGCTGGCGGCGCTGGTGCTGATCGGCGGCATTCGCCGTATCGCCACCGTGGCGGGCAAGCTGGTGCCTTTCATGGCGATCAGTTACGTCGGCGCGGGCCTGGTTGTGTTGATCATGAATGCGGGCGCAATCCCGGCTGCGCTGGACCTCATCTTTACCCATGCCTTTAGCCCGATTGCGGCCACCGGTGGCTTTGCCGGTGCCGCCGTGTGGGCGGCCATTCGCTTTGGCGTGGCGCGCGGCATTTTCTCCAACGAAGCCGGACTTGGTTCCGCGCCCATCGCCCACGCGGCCGCCAAAACCGACAACCCGGTCCGTCAGGGCACGGTGGCCATGCTCGGCACCTTCATCGACACCATTATCATCTGCTCCATCACCGGCCTGGTGATCGTGGTTTCCGGCGCCTGGACCGAGGGCATCAACGGTGCATCGCTCACCTCGGCGGCATTCGAATCGGCGTTACCCGGCTCGGGCAGTTACATTGTCAGCCTGGGCCTGATGTTGTTTGCTTTCACCACCCTGCTCGGCTGGAGTTTCTATGGCGAAAAATGCGCCGAGTACCTGTTCGGCATCAAGGCCATCATGCCGTTCCGCCTGCTCTGGGTGGCCGTGATCCCGGTCGGCGCCCTGGCGCAGGATCACCTCGCCTTTGTCTGGCTGGTCGCGGATACACTGAACGCCCTAATGGCCCTGCCCAACCTGATCGCGCTGCTGTTACTGAGCCCGGTCGTGTTCCGTCTTTCCCGCGACTATTTCGCCAAATCGGTATAATGCCCGTCTTTGCAATCGGCTCAGGAGCAACTCATGTCTGGATTAGAAATTGAAGATTTGACGATTGGCGATGGCGCCGAGGTCACCGGCCAGGGGCAGACCGTGGTGGTGCATTACACCGGCTGGCTGGAAGATGGTAGCAAGTTCGACTCCAGCCTGGATCGCAACGATCCGTTCAGCTTCCCGGTCGCCTGCAGCTACGTTATCAAGGGCTGGGACCAGGGCGTGATCGGCATGAAGGTCGGCGGTAAGCGCAAGCTGACCATCCCGCCGGAGCTGGCCTATGGCTCGCGCGGTGCCGGTGGCGTAATCCCGCCGGACGCCACGCTCACGTTCGAAATCGAACTGCTCGACATCACAGCCTGAACCCCATGCAACTCGAAACCCGCGATCAGCAGATCCAGCATCTGGTTCAGCGTGCCCTGGAAGAGGACCTCGGCCCCGGCGATATCACCGCCAGCCTGATCCCCGAGGATGCGCTCGGCAGGGCCCAGGTAATATGCCGCGAAGCGGCGGTGCTCTGTGGCTGCGCCTGGTTCGATGCCGTGTTTGAACGGCTGGATGAGCGGATCACGATTCAATGGCTGGCCAGGGAAGGCGACCGCATCCAGCCCGACCAGACCCTGTGCAAGATTCGCGGCCCGGCCCGTGCGTTGCTGAGCGGCGAGCGGACTGCCCTGAACCTGCTGCAAACCCTGTCCGCAACGGCCACCCGGGCGCGCCGCTATGCCGATGCCGTGGGTGATCTGCCGGTGCGGTTACTGGATACCCGCAAGACCCTGCCGGGCCTGCGTTTTGCCCAGAAACACGCGGTCCAGGTTGGCGGCTGCCATAATCACCGAATCGGCCTCTACGATGGCATCCTGATCAAGGAAAATCACATCGCCGCCGCGGGCTCCATCACCCAGGCCGTAAGTCAGGCACGCAGGCTGGGGCACGACCTGCAGATCGAGGTGGAAGTCGAGAATCTGGACGAGCTGCGGGAAGCCCTGAACGCCGGGGCGGACATCCTGCTGCTGGATAATTTCACCCCATCCCAGCTAAAACAGGCTGTTGACATCAACCGTGGACAGGCCAAACTGGAGGCTTCTGGCGGTATCACACTGGACAATATCGCCGAAATTGCCGCCACTGGCGTGGATTTCATCTCTATCGGGGCCTTGACCAAGGATGTGCAAGCGATCGATCTTTCCATGCGCTTCATCTAATTTTCAAGAACTTACACTAAAGTTTCCCGGTCTCAAACCGATCTACAGGATTAGATGATTCAGCGGGTCGACCTTTTCCATGATTGATAGCACCGACACACAGAGTTTCGCGCAATTGCAGAACATTCTGCACCTGCCGCCGTTGCCGGCAATCGCCACCCAGTTGCTGCAGGAAATCAATCAGCCCGAGACGGATATCGACAAGCTGGCGGGCATGATCGAGCAGGACCCGGGGCTTGCCGCACGCATTATCGGTATCGCCAACTCCGCCTATTTCGCGCGCCAGCACGAAGTGTGCTCGGTGCGCGACGCCATTGTGCGCGTACTCGGTCTTAACATCGTGCGCGGCCTCGCCATCGGCATCGCGCTCAGTAAACCCTTCACGCTCGACGCCTGCCCCAACTTCGACCTGGAGCGTTACTGGTACCGCGCCTTCATGACCGGCACCCTGGCCGCGCAGGTCGGTAAAAACGCCAAGCTTTCGCCCGAACAACAGGACTGCTGTTTTCTTGCCGGCCTGTTGCACAATCTCGGACAGATCGTGCTGGTGCATGCCTTTCCCAGCCGCATGAATGATATTTTCGAAGAATGGCAGACTAACCCGGAACGTCCCCTGCTGGACCTGGAACGGGAGCAGCTGGCGGTGGATGAAATTGGCGCCGGGCGCCTGATCAGCCGGAACTGGCACCTGCCGCATTGCGTGGCCGATGTCATTCGCTGTCGCCATCATGTCGAAGACTGCGCCGGTAACCGTCCACTGGTCGAATGGGTCAGCTACTGCAGTAGCTTCGCCACCTTGCTGTTTGACGACCCAGAAGCCGAAATTCCCCCGCAGACAGGCGCAGGCAACGCCTTCAGCCAGCTGCAGAATGATTTGTTCACTGAATACATGAACGCCGTGCGCCAGTTGGATGACCAGGTGCGCGCGCTCGCCAATGGCTTAATGCAATCAAGTTAATACCGCTCATGGACAACAGCCGCTTCGCCGAAACCTATCAGCTGCTCAACCAGCGCTTCATGAAGCTGGTTGGCGACCTGTCATCGTTGCGTGAACTCTCCACGGTCGATATGCAGGTCAATACGGAACAGGACCTGCTGGCCAGCAGCCTGCGTATTCTGCTCGAGAACAACGATTACCAGCGCTGCTCGGTGTTTCTACTCAGAGACGACAGACTGGAATGCGCCACCGGCGTTGACTGGCCCGACCTGCTGCAACCCGACCGTGGCCAGGTGTACCACCCACGGCAATTCCGCATCGGCGAAGGCATCATGGGCCTTGCCGCCGAAACCGGAAACCTGCAGCACATACATGATTGCGGCAGCGAACCGCGCTTTGCACCGCATGCCAGCAATGACTTTTCCGGCGACCTGATCTGCGTACCCATCATCAACAGCGGCCGCACCCTGGGCGTGGTCAATGTGTCGCATTCAAGGGCCAACACCTATAACCAGCATCATGAACACCTGCTGGAAATTTTTGCCAACTTTCTCGGCCAGGTGCTGACCAACTGGCGCTATGCCAACAGCATGGAAAAGGAAATCCGGCAACGCACCCGCGAGCTGGAAAACGCCCTGCATGAAGCCCAGGAACTCAAGCGGCGCTACAAACACCTCGCCATCGTGGATGAACTGACCGCGCTCAACAACAGGCGCTTCTTCTTCCCCGAGGCACAGGCTTCACTGGCCAATGCCGTGCGTCACCGCCATGATTTTTCCATCATGATGATCGACCTCGATCACTTCAAAAAGATTAACGACCTGCATGGCCACGCCGTCGGCGACAAGGTATTGCAGGTAACCGCCGCGCTGCTGAAGGGTCAGACCCGCGAGGGCGATATCCTGGCACGCTTCGGTGGCGAAGAGTTTGTCATGGCACTGCCCAGCACCGACTGGGATGGCACGCTGATATTGGCGGATCGTATTCTGGAAACACTGCGCGGCATCAGTTTCAGCAGCGGCAAAGAGGAAGTGCATGTCACCGCCTCGATCGGCATCAGCAGCCTCAACGGCAATGAATCCCCCGACCAGCCCGACCTGCTCGAAACGCTACTGCGCCAGGCCGACCAGGCGCTCTATTTCGGCAAGGCCCATGGCCGCAACCAAAGCTGCCAGTACCGCGACATCAAGTTCACCAACTGACCCATTACCTCTTGAAAACTAAAGCGGGCACAACAAAAATCCGCCTTCAGATCACTGACCGACAAAAAACCATCATTCAGCATCGATGATAAATATTAGATTTTGCTTATTAGTGATATGTTTTTATTTATGAAAGAATCGGCTGTGAATGTGCGGCAATAATAAATGAAGCCGCAAGAATAAATACAATCTCGGAGGAAATACCATGAATAACGCAACCAGAAAATCTATTGCATTACTACCATTATTGGCTTTGTTAGCAGCCACCTCTGCATCCGCAACGGTATTTGAATTCAGCTTCACTGGCCAATACACATTACTTGATAGTAGTGGCAACTACATGGATCAAAAAGGTATTAGCTCAACTCTCACATATGATGACAGCACGGGTGCTGGTTTTTCTGCGGGAATGACTATTGCCGAATTCGACACTTTTGGTAACACCGCAACCATTCACAGCATTACTTTGCAACACCTTGAAGGAACAAACTTTGTTATTGGAAACATGTTTGGAGACTGGGGTGGGAATGATAACGTCCCCATTTCAATGGTATGGGATGCCACAGGTCTCTTTAATGCAATTGATTACGGCCTCCAGGTCGGCGATACAATCAGCGGCACTAACCTGATTCGTGGCGGTTCAGTTATCTATGATGTCAACAGCGCTTTACCCGCATCTGATGGCACATATAATCCAACCACCAGTCTTTATCTTTCTCAAGGGCCTGCGCCATTGGCAGTTACAACCTGGAATACCACTGCTGATGGTACAGGACTGGGTATCGATGATGGTATTGCTGGGTCACCAATGCTAACCAACCCCTTCCCCGGCTTAAATGTTAATTTCGATATTGGCAGTGGTAATAGCCTGCATGTAACGGCTGTTAGTGCCGTGCCAATTCCGGCAGCAGCGTGGTTGTTTGGCAGTGGTTTATTAGGGTTGATTGGAGTCGCTCGCCGAAATAAAGCAGCCTAATTCCATCACGTCACAGCATTCAATAGCGGCTCCTTCGGGAGCCGTTTTGTTTGAGCCTGAACAGTCGCCATTGACAAATTGATAACATCAATAAAACCCAGAACATATCTGATGCCAACCAGGCATCAACCCTGATACCGCTTCCGCATTAACGCGTAATACATCACTGGTATCACGACCAGCGTCAACACGGTAGACACCAGCAAACCAAAAATCAGCGCAATTGCCAGTCCACGGAAAATCGGGTCATCCAGAATAAACAGCGCGCCAAGCACTGCCGCCAGTCCGGTCAGGATGATCGGCTTGGCACGTATCGCACCGGCCCGCACCACCGCTTTTTCAAACGCCACGCCTCGCGCCAGCTCCTCGTTGATGAAATCCACCAGCAGAATAGAGTTGCGCACAATGATCCCGGCCAGCGCAATCATGCCAATCATTGAGGTCGCGGTGAACTGCGCACCCAGTAATGCATGCCCCGGCATGACACCGATAACGGTCAGTGGAATCGGCGCCATGATCACCAGCGGCACCAGATAGGAACGGAACTGCGCCACCACCAGCAGGTAGATCAGGATCAACCCTACCGAATAGGCGATCCCCATGTCGCGGAAGGTTTCATAAGTTATCTGCCATTCACCATCCCATTTAAGACTGTAGCGATAGGGGTTGTCCGGTGGCTCGATTAAATGCTGCGCAATCGGTTCGCCATTCACCTGCACCTTATCCGACAACGCGGTATGCAACGCCGCCATCCCGTATAACGGACTATCCAGCTTGCCTGCCATATCCGCCGTCACAAACACCACCGGCAACAGGTCCTTGTGATAGATCGCGTGTTCGATTGTCGATGGGGTAATGGTCACAACCTCCGACAACGGCACCTGCGTTTGACGTGAGCTGCGCACGGTCATCGCAAGAATGTTATCGACATCGGACTTGTCCGCCGCAGGCAATTCCAGCCGCACCGGCACCGCGTACTTGGCATTATCCGTATGCAGGTAGGTAACATCCTCGCCCTGTAATAGCGTTGCAAACGCATTCAATACCTGCGCCTGGTCCACTCCCAGCAACGCCGCCCGTTCTCGATCAAGACTCACTATCAAGCGTGGCGCGGGCGCTTCAATACTGTCGTCGACATCGACGATATCCGCCGTCTCGCCGAACACCGCGCGGACCTGTCGCGCCACCTCGATCTGCCCGGCGTAATTAAGGCCGTATATTTCCGCAACCAGCGGCGACAGCACCGGCGGACCGGGCGGCACTTCCACCACCTTCACCACCGCGCCATAAGGTTTTGCGATCTCGACCAGGGGATTGCGCACTGCCAGCGCGATTTCATGACTCTTGCGCGCGCGTTCATGCTTGTCGACCAGGTTGACCTGAATGTCACCGACATGCGCCTCGGAACGCAGGTAATACTGTCGCACCAGGCCGTTGAAATTAATCGGCGCGGCGGTACCAGCATAGATTTGATAATCGGTCACTTCCGGCACGGTAGCTATGTATGAAGCCAGATCACTCAATACCCGGTTGGTCTGCTCCAGCGGCGTGCCTTCCGGCATATCGACCACTACCTGAAACTCGGACTTGTTATCGAATGGCAGCATCTTCAACACCACCCACTGCACCGCCGTCATCCCGACCGACACCACAATCAAGGCCACGATCGCCAGCAGCATCAGGTAACGCGCGCGCCTGCCCTGATCGCCTCTCAGGAAAGGTTGCAACAGCCGCTGGAAAAAGTTTTCCAGCTTGCTGGTGTCGGATTCGGATGCGTGACCCGTCCCATGATCTGTGGGCAGCAGCACATTGGACATCCAGGGTGTTACCACCAGCGCCACCGCCAGGGAAATCAACATCCCCAGGCTGGCGTTAATCGGGATCGGACTCATGTACGGCCCCATCAGCCCGGTCACAAAGGCCATGGGCAACAGGGCCGCAATCACCGTAAAGGTGGCCAGTATGGTGGGACCACCCACTTCATCGACCGCATAGGGAATGGCTTCCAGCAGTTTGCGTTTGCCGATCTGCATATGCCGATGAATGTTTTCCACCACGACCACGGCATCGTCCACCAGGATACCGATGGAAAAAATCAGGGCGAACAACGATACGCGGTTCAGGGTGAATCCCCAGGCCCAGGAAGCGAACAGGGTAATGGCCAAGGTGATGATCACCGCCGCGCCAACAATGATTGCTTCGCGCCAGCCCAGGCTCAGCACGACCAGGATGACAACGGACGCGGTAGCGAAGATCAGTTTCTTGATCAGGGTCTGCGCCTTCTGATCGGCGGTCACACCGTAATTACGTGTCACGCTGGCATGCACGCCTTCCGGGATAAAGATACCTTCAAGCTCGGAAAGACGTTCGATGACCTGGTCCGCGATCTTGACGGCATTGGTGCCAGGCTGCTTGGCAATCGCCAGCGTTACCGCGGGTTGGGTACCGAGCGCAGTCGCATCCGCACTCGCCGGTCCCCGACCAAACCAGACATATTGCTCAGCCTGATCCGGCCCCTGCCTGATCTCGGCCACATCGCGCAGGTACACGGGCTGCCCCTCGTGCAGACCCACAACCAGCTCGGCGACATCGTCCGCGCTACGGAACAATTCCCCAACCTTGACCGACACCGACTGGTTATTCGCCACAATGGCATCCATGTCACCCGACTGATTGGCGCGCTGCAAACTGTAACGTAAATCATCGAGGGACAGGCGGTAACTGTTCAGCCGCTGCGGATCGAGCAGGACATGCACCACCGGGTCGGGCCCGCCCAGCGTATAGATGTCGCGCGTACCGGGAATGCGTTTTAACTCCGCCTCCAGCGCATGCGCCACCGCGCGTAATTCGGCCGCGCCACGCGTGTCATCTTCCGTCCAGAGCGTTACGGCAACGATCGGTACATCGTCGATACCTTTTGGCTTGACCAGCGGCTGCCCCACACCCAGTCCGGGCGGCAACCAGTCCTGGTTGGAATAGATGGCGTTATACAGGCGCACAATGGCCGCCGTGCGATCTTCACCCACCGCGAACTCAACCGTGAGCACTGCCATACCGGGGCGCGAAACGGAATACAGATGTTTAACACCTTCAATCTCGGACAAAGTCTGCTCGGCGGAAGTTGTCACCAGGTGTTCCACTTCACGCGCGCTGGCGCCGGGATAGGGAATAAACACATTCGCGAATGTGACGTCGATCTGCGGCTCTTCTTCG
Organism: Thiohalobacteraceae bacterium; assembly: GCA_041592335.1. GTDB lineage: Bacteria > Pseudomonadota > Gammaproteobacteria > Thiohalobacterales > Thiohalobacteraceae > JBFHQE01. The sequence goes on from JBFHQE010000015.1 coordinate 33,569, forward strand.
CGCGGCGTCACCAATACCGCAAACAGACCAAGCAACAGGCCGATCAACGCCAGCAAGGGCGTGATTTCTGTCTGCAGAAATTGTTTGGCAATACCGCCGGAAAAGCCGAGCCGTTCAGACATACAAGCCCCTCACTCTGCCCGCGCCTGCTGCTTCAACCGGATGCCGGCCGCAACCGGATCCAGCGCCACCTGTTCACCGGCACTGAGTCCCGCCAGGACTTCCGTAATACCATCCGACATCACCCGGCCCACGCGAATCTGGCGCAACTTTATTTCACCCGTTGCAGAACGCACGTAGGCGGCGGTCACTTCACTGCGTCGCACAATGGCCACACTGGGAATTGTCAGAACCGAACGCTCACCGAGGGTGAACGCCGTTTTCACCCGCATCCCGGGAAACAGTCCATGTTGACCCTCTGGCAACTCGACCCGCGTGGTAAAAGTGTGACTGGCGGGATCGGCATAGGGAAACAGGTTAATGGCGCGCGCTTCCAGCCATGCATCCGCGGGCGTAAATACGCGTGCCTGCTGATTTGTTCTGATGGCTTCGGCATAACGCGCGGGCACGGCAACCCGGACGCGCAGTTTCTCCAGTGACAGGCCTGTCCCCAGCGGCGTGCCGACCGTGGCGCGTTCGCCCACTTCGACAAAACGCTCCACCAGCACACCGGCATAGGGCGCGCGCACCAGGGTATATTCCCATTGCTCGCGCGCCTCCTTGGCGGCGGCGCGTGCCGAGTTAAGACGCGCCTGCGCCGACTTGAGATCGGCCGCGGATTGTTCGAGCTGCGCCTGGCTGACCAGTTTGCGTTGAATCAGATCCTGGTTACGTTTATGCCGCGCCTGCACTTCCTCCAGTCGCGCCAGCGCTTCGGCTTCCGCCGCAATCGCCTTATCCAGGCTGGCCTTTTGCTGGGTATCGACAAAGCGCACCACGATGGCATCTTTAGGCACATAGTCATTGACATCGAATGGCAGCTCAACGATCTCGCCCGCGGTCTGCGCTGAAATCGTCGCCCGATGCACTGCCTCAATGACGCCGTCGAATGTTTGTTCATCCGGCATGCGCTGCACAGTTGCCTCGGCCCATTCAATCTCGGCCGCAATCACGGCGGGACTTCCCAGTGACAGCATGCCCACGAACATTGTCATAATAAGTCGTGTATAGAACCGCATGTTATTTTCCCTGGCTAAAGAAACAGCAGAAAGTTATATGGCAACGATAGCAGCTTTTTTCCAGTGCTGATGAATCCGCATGCGGCACGGCATCACTTCTGGTTTGAAGAAAGGACAGCGGTTTAGAGAAAAAGAAGAGGGATCAGGCGTTGCGTACGCGAATGATGACATCGACACCGTCGGCCACGGTGCCCTCGGGCAGCGCCGGCATATGCGACAAGGTGAACTCTTCGGCGGCGATGTCTTCCAGCATGCCGGTATCGACATTGTAGAAATGATGATGAGCACTGGTGTTGGGATCGTAGAACACGCGTGAAGGATCCACGATCACTTCCCGGATAAGGCCCTTGCTGGCGAACAGGCCAAGCGTGTTGTATACGGTTGCCTTGGAAACACAGGCCTTGTCCACATTAACCTCGGTCAACACCGCGTCAGCGGATAAATGGCGGTCTTTGGCAAACAGCACCATGCCGATCAGCACGCGCTGCTGAGTCGGCTGAACGCCATGCTGGGCGAGCATTTCGATAACAGCCTGACGGCTGAGTGGCCTGTGAGCGGGAATAGACATGCAAAAAAGTATAAACCCAATATTTGGATACAGTCCACAAAATGATCTAAGACACGATTTTTTCTGGGGAATATGGAAAATGATCGATTTCGGAGGGGCGAGCGAGAACCTGGTCGGCCAGTAATCTGGCGGATGCCAGGCCCAGCACCACTCCATTTCTGAAATGGCCAGCATTAATAAATAGCCCTTTAATTTCAGGATGTTGGCCAATTACGGGAATGCCATCCGGGCTGCCGGGCCGTAATCCCGACCAGTGATGCTCGACCGGGAAATTGGCCAACGCCGGCACCATGCGCAACGCAATCGCCACCAGTTCTTCGCGCGCGTCCTCGGTCGTTGCCTTGACGAAACCGGTCCGCTCCAGGGTACTGCCAATCAGCACCCGTCCATCCCGGCGCGGAATCAGGTAACGGTCCTGATGCAATACGATATGGCGCACAACCCCCGGCTCGGCCCGGAACAACAGCATCTGCCCGCGCACTGGCTCGATCGGCAGATGTATCCCCGTCTGTGCCAGCAACTCCCCGGTCCAGGCGCCACCGGCCACTACGACACATTCGGTCGGCACGCTTCCGCCATCCGTTTCAACTGCCCGCAGCCTGTTGTTCTCGACCTGAAAACCGGTGACCGCGCATTCTTCCTTGATCGCGACTCCCAGATTGAACAAAGCCGCGCGCAGGGATTTCGCCAGGCGTGGATTGCGCACCTGGCCAATGTCCGGCAGCCATAAAGCACTGGCAGTCGTTTCACCCAGTCCTGGCTCGATATTTCTTTGCCCTTCTGCATCCAGCCATTCACTGTGCGTGGCAAAGTCCTTCAACCAGGGATTGACCTGCTCCGGCTCAACGTCCTGAATCAACAGACCGCTTTGCTGATATTCGGGATCGATACCGCTTTCCTCGGCAATCAGCGCGAGCTCGCTCGGATAATGCTGTTGACTCCAGCGCGCCAGCACATTCACCGGCATCGGATAGCGCCAGGGATAGAGCGGCGACAGGATGCCACCACCCGCCCAGGTGGATTCCCTGCCCGTCTGACCCCGTTCCAGCAGCGTGACCTTGAGTCCGGCCTTGCGCAAATAGCGCGCCGTCAGCATACCGATCAAACCACCGCCGACTACCACACAATCGTTCAAACAATATTCCTCTTGATTCCAGATCCTTATCGCCGCCAGCAGGCGGCATCCGCATACCCAGCCACCAGCAACGGCCCCTCTTGGTCGATCGCAAACACAGCACAATCATCGTCCTGTTGCGGTCCGTCGATCATGGGCGTGGCTGTTGCAACAAACTGGCTCGCGGAGCGCTGGCCGATGGCCAGCGAGTAGTAACCGTCCAGCGATTGCGCGGCCCAGCCAAGCTCTTCCAGGGTTGCATAGTCATAATCGCGGTGCCGCCAGGCGGCCTGGTCCAGCTGCAAGGCCAGCAAACTGTTGATAGCATCGCTGCGCCGTGCTTTTTGCATGAATAACCCGTAGCCGGGAAAGGCGATCGCGGCAAGTATCGCCACTATCGCCAATACAATGATGATTTCCACCAGGCTGAATCCGCGCTGCCGCATAGCTTCTCTCCCTGTAAGCCATTTCCTACGCAAATTGTCTTCATATGCCGCTAGTATACGCATCCTGCACGCTTATAATCACCTCCGTCTACCAACGCCCCGGAGCAGATCATGGATGATCTCGATTGCCGTGGCTTTACGCTGGTCGAATTGCTGATTGCGCTCGCCATCCTGGTGATACTTATCACGGGCGCGCTGCCGGCCATGAGTGAAGTCATTGAACGCCAGCGTCTCTACAACGCCGCCGAAACCCTCGCCGCCGATTTACGTCTGATTCGCAACGAAGCACTCGCGCGCGGACAGGACAACCTCAATGTCAGCTTCACCCCCGGCCAGGACTGGTGTTATGGCGTGGCGGAATCCGCCTGCGATTGCCATGCACTGATTGACGAACAGGACAGTTGCACCCTGCCGCGCAACGCGACTCTGCACCGCTTTACCCGGCATGCTTCCGCTTTTTCCCATATCACGTTAACCGAGGCGAGTTTTCTGCACGGCACCCGTGTCGGTTTCGATGGCACCCGCGGCCTGTCCCAACCCGGCACGGTGACGCTGCAAAACCGCTCCGGTAACCAGCTGGACATCAAGGTCAGCCTGATGGGACGCGTCAGAATCTGCGTACCGGAACAGCATCCCGGACTGCGCTATCCCGCATGCCAGTAAAGTTGCGACAAACAGGATTCAGCCTGACCGAACTGATGGTCGGCAGTACTGTGGCACTTATCGTATTGAGTGGCGCAATCCAGCTTTACACCATCAACATCCGGGCCAGCAACGACAGCCTGCAACTTTCCCGCCTGTCGCATGACACCCGCTCGATGCTGTCCATCATGGAACGCGAACTGTTGCGTAGCGGTTACTGGTCTTTTTCACCTGAACACACCCTTATCCAGGGCAACCCTTTCACGCAACAAAAAGCATATCTGACAATCGACGCAAAAGCGGAGGAAGCGGATAACAGCTGCATTCTCTACAGCTACGACCGTTACCAGGATGGATTGATCGGTGTCGGCGGCAGCGGCCACCTGACCGCCTCGACCACGCGCGACAACGTGGAGCAGTTCGGGTTTCGTCTCAATGACGGTCGATTGCAGATGCGTCAAAGCGGCGCGAACTTTTCCTGTAACAGTGGCCGCTGGCAAACCATGAACGAAGAAAGCATTCTTATCGATACTCTGCACTTCGAACGCCACACGCATTGCACCCACGCGCAAAAACCGGCATCCGACTGCAGCGACGATGAACCTGGCTGGTTACACACCCGTATCGATATCCGCCTGAGCGCCAGCCTGGCGAGCACGCCAAATATTCAACAGACCCAATCCACCTCTGTCGACATCAGGAACGATCAATGGCTGGCAAACCGATAAAACAGCAGGGCGTGGCATCGCTGACCGTTGCCCTGTCGCTCATCATCGCCATCAGCTTGCTGAGCTATGCCGTGGCCCATACAGCCAATACCGAGCAACGCATGACCATGAACGAACAGTTGAAGAATGACAGCCTGCAGGCTGCCGAGGCCGGGCTGCTATTTGGGCTGGACTGGCTGGGCAGTGAACGCGAACTGGAATGGATAGCAGTTGAAGACCAGTTGCTTGCCCACCCCGCCACGGCACCCGCACTCAGCAGCGCCTCGCAGGACAGTTTTGCCATCAACATCGTCTTCGAGGCGCGGGATGAGAATGACAGCTACATCCAGATCACCAGCGAGGCAAGCGCGGCCCACACGCCGGAGGTCAGCACGCGACTGCGTCTCTATGCCAAGCCCATCAGTATACTGACAGACCATGGCGAACGCGCCCCGCCACTCAGTATTGCAGGCTGTCTTACCCATACTTCCGGTCAGCCCCGCTTATTACCCGATCCGACAGAGGCGAATCCCGTCAGCCTTGCCATTGCGGAATCGGAGCATTGCCTGAACAAACACCTGGTCAACCTGGGAACCGGCGAGGCACGCGCTCACGCGTTCGATGAAGATAAAACCTGGGAAACTTTTTTCGCAATATCGCCCGGGGAGTTCCAACAGTTCGTCGAAGAGGAACAGACAGCGCGAATACCCGACAGCCAACGTAATTACTGGCTCGCGGACAGTCATGACCTTAGGGCGGGGCGCTGGACCAAAAACCTTGGCAGCCCGAACCAACCGATCATCCTGGTGATGCCAGCCGCTCTGGGCTGTCCGAAATTCGGTGGCGGAACAACACTGCATGGCCTGGTCTATATCGAGGGAGACTGCGGCGATAACGACGAACATGGCAGCAACAGCTGGGGCAACGTGGAAATATACGGCGCACTGGTCATTGCCAGCGACAGCACTCAACTATCCGGCAACGTGCGCATCAATCACATGCGTTATGCCCGAGGAAAACCGTCGCGCATCCTGCCGCCATTACTCGGCGCAATACCGATTCCCGGTACCTGGAGCGATCTATGACGCCAATCCGTCAACGGGGTTTTTCATTAATCGAGTCGTTGATCACGCTCGCCATTCTGGGCATCGGCCTGACCGGAACCGCCAAGCTGCAGAGCCTGGTGTTGAGCAGGCTACTGGATAACAAGGCCCAGGGCGAAGCCATGCAATTTGCGTTGACGCAACTGGAAACCCTGCATTTCCAGACACGCTATGCAGCGGAGATTCCCCGTTTACCGCTGCAATTCAGCTACCAGGGCGTTCACAGCGACTATCAACTACGCATGGAAGATACCGACCATGAATCCGGAAAGCACCTGCGTCGCATCAGGCTTGTGACTCAGTGGGAAACGCCGGGCAGCGCGGGCAAACTGGTTCTCAACAGTTATTTTACCGAACAACCTTATGCGCAATACCTGTACCGCCTGGACAACGCGCCCTGAATTCAGGCACGCAAAGCCTTGGGCAAAGCGAATGTAATTGTTTCCAGTCGGCCCTGCTGTTGCTCGATGCCTTGCGCACCCAGCGCCTTGAGTGTATCGATCACTTCCTGCACCAGAACTTCCGGCGCGGAAGCGCCTGCCGTCACACCGATATTGCGTCTGCCATCCAGCCAGCTCGATTGAATATCGCTGGCATCGTCTATCAGGTAAGCCTCAACACCCTGTTGCTCCGACAATTCCTTGAGACGATTGGAATTGGAACTGTTCTTCGAACCCACCACCAGCACCAGGTCGCAATCCGTGGAAAGACCGCGCACCGCATCCTGACGATTCTGGGTCGCGTAACAGATATCATCCTTGCGCGGCCCCTGAATACGTGGAAACTTCTCCCGCAGGGCATCGATCACCACCGAGGTATCATCCACCGAGAGGGTTGTCTGACTCACATAATGCATTTGCTCGGGATTGCGTACCTTGAGTCGCTCGACATCCGCCACCGATTCGACCAGGTAAATGGAGCCGCCAAACTCGGTCTCGTACTGTCCCATGGTGCCTTCCACTTCAGGGTGGCCCTCATGACCAATCAGCACGCATTCCTCGCCCGCCTTGCTATAGCGACTGACTTCCATGTGCACCTTGGTAACCAGCGGACAGGTTGCATCGAACACCTTCAGACCACGTTGCTGCGCCTCGCGCTCGACCGCCTTGGAAACACCGTGCGCACTGAAAATCACCGTCGCATCATCCGGCACTTCACTGAGTTCTTCGACGAATACCGCGCCACGATCACGCAGGCCTTCCACCACAAACTTGTTGTGCACTACTTCATGACGAACATATATCGGCGCGCCGAACAGTGTCAGCGCACGCTCGACAATCTCGATGGCGCGGTCGACGCCGGCACAGAAACCACGCGGATTGGCCAGGGTAATTTTCATAGGATTCGCTTAACTCTCATCGTCTTGAGGCAAGGGCGGCTCGATACTCAACACTTCCGTCTGAAGGATTATAGTCTTGCCCGCCAGCGGATGATTGAAATCCACAGTCACCGTATCGTTATCAATGGCCATGATGACGCCCGGCAATTCCTCGCCCTGCCCGGCATCGAAACCAATAAGCTGACCGACTGCCAACTGCATGTCCACGGGAAACCGGTGGCGCGGCAACGGGTGAACATTCTGCGGATCGTGCAGGCCGAATGCCTGTTCCGGCTGCAGCTCGATGGTTTGCGCCTGGCCCTCGCGTAACCCATAGAGCGCCAGTTCCAGCGCCGGGTTCAAGGAGCCATCATTCATCGTGAACTCGAATGGCTCATCGCCAAAGGTATCTTCCGCCACCGTGCCATTGGGCAGCGTAATCTTCAGGTGCATGCGCACCCGGCAACCGGGCTGTATCTCATACATCAGTCTTTGCCTTCTTCGCCATGCTGCCGGGAAAACAGGCTATGCACCACCAGCAGCACCGCGCCAACGGAAATCGCCGAATCGGCAATATTGAACGCCGGCCAGTAATAACCTTTGTAGTGCCATTGAATGAAGTCAATTACATGACCGTAGAACACGCGGTCAATCAGGTTACCCACCGCGCCGGACAGAATCAGCGATAACGACAACGCCACCAGCCATTCATGCGGCTTCAGCTTGCGCAGCCAGAAAGTAATCACCACTACCGCGACCAGCGCAATCGCGGTAAAGAACCAGCGCTGCCAGCCGGAGGCGCTCGCCAGAAAACTGAACGCCGCGCCGGTGTTATAGGCCAATGTCAGGTTGAACCAGGAGAAGATTTCAACCGGCTGACCGTATACCAGTTGAGTATCGGCGAGGTATTTGGTCAGCTGATCCAGTCCGACAAGAGCGATAGCCAGGCCAAGCCACTTCAACATTTCGTTATCTCTATTATCAATAGCTATGCAGCCTGTAGGAGCGAGCTTGCTCGCGAACTGTAGGAGCAATTCATGAATCGCCCCTACCAAGCCCCTATTCGCGGCCAAGGCCGCTCCTACGGGCTGCGCAAATACAGATCAGGTGAAGCGACGCGGCTCACCATCTCCGACTACATTCTCTACGCAGCGACCACAGAGTTCAGGGTGCTCGCTATTGGCACCCACATCCTCCCGATGATGCCAGCAGCGCACGCACTTCTCATGATCGGAAGGCGATACCTTGACCCAGGCTTCATCATTGGATTTAAGGGTGACATGCACCGCCTCTTCCGGAATCGCCTCAACCAGATGCACCCGCGCCTCCGAAGTCAGCAACACAAAGCGCAACTCATCGCCAAGCCGGTGCAAACGATCATAAATCTCGCGGCCGCAATGCAGATCGACCTCGGCATCCAGACTTGAACCGATGCCACCGGCCACACGCAGTTTTTCCAGCTCCTTGGAAACCGCCTCGCGCACTTCCAGCACCTGCGCCCAGAAACTCATACCCATTTCCCGGGTAATGTCCTCTTCCGCCAGGAACATCTCCGGCAGAATGAACCAGGTTTCCAGAAACACAGATTCCTCGCGCTCACCCGGCATCGAACGCCAGATCTCTTCCGCGGTGAAACTCAGAATGGGCGCAAACCAGCGCACCAGCGCTTCCAGGATGAGATAGATCGCCGTCTGTGCCGAACGCCGACCGACACTGTCGGCCTGCATGGTGTACTGACGATCCTTAATGACATCCAGATAGATACTGCCCATATCGATGGCGCAGAAGTTATGCACCTTCTGATAAATCTGGTGAAACTCGTACTTGTCATACGCGGTTTTGATTTCTTCCTGCAACAGGCGCGCTCGCTCAACCGCCCAGCGGTCGAATGCCAGCATCTGTTCGGGCGCCAGGGCATTTTCCATTGGATCGAAGCCATTCAAATTGGCCAACAGGAAGCGCGCCGTGTTGCGCAAGCGACGATAAGAATCTGCCGTTCGTTTGAAAATCTCATCCGAAACCGTTATTTCGCCACGGTAATCGGTAGCCGCCACCCACAGACGCAGGATATCCGCACCCAGACTGTTGACCACTTTTTGCGGCGCCACCGCATTGCGCTCGGATTTGGACATCTTCCGGCCATTGGCATCAACGGTAAAACCATGGGTCAATACCGATTTATACGGCGCATTACCGGTCATGGCGGTCGAAGACAGCAGCGAAGACTGGAACCAGCCACGATGCTGATCCGACCCTTCCAGGTAGAGATCCGCGGGACGATTCAGATCGGAACGGCGATCCAGTACCGCGTGATGGGTCACACCCGAGTCGAACCAGACATCCAGGGTATCGGTGATCTTGTCATACTGGTCGGCCTCGCCGCCCAGCAGATCGGCAAAATCCATGTCGAACCAGGCATCGATACCCTTGCGCTCGACCATGAGCGCCACTTCCTCGATCAGCCTCTGGGTGTCCGGGTGCAGCTCGCCCGTCTGTTTGTGCACAAATAACGCAATCGGTACGCCCCAGGTACGCTGCCGCGACACGCACCAGTCCGGCCGCCCCTGCACCATCCCTTCGATACGGGCACGACCCCAGTCTGGCATCCACTTCACGTTCTTGATTTCATCCAGCGCCTGCGCACGCAGACACTTTTCATCCATGCTGATAAACCATTGCGGAGTTGCGCGGAAAATAATCGGCGTCTTGTGGCGCCAGCAATGCGGATAGCTGTGGCGCAGTTTTTCCTCGTGCACCAGCCTGCCCTTGAGCTTGAGCGTCTCGATGACATCGTCGTTGGCGGCGAACACATGCTTGCCGGCAAACAACTCGGTGTCAGACAGAAACTTGCCATCCGAACCCACCGGGTTATGCACCTCCAGCTTGTAACGGCTACCGACCACGTAGTCATCCTGACCATGGCCCGGCGCTGTGTGCACCGCGCCGGTACCGGCTTCGGCAGTTACATGATCACCCACAATCACCGGCACCTCGCGCGAGTAAAAAGGATGCGCGAGCTTAAGCCCTTCCAGCTCGCTACCCTTGCAGCGCGCAATAACCTGGTGATGTTCGAAACCGTACCGTTGCATCGCGGAAAGGTATAAGTCCTCGGCAAACAACAACCGCTCGACGCCATGCTCGCCGTCGCACTGCACCAGCACGTAATCAAACTCGGGATGCAGACATACCGCCTGGTTCGCGGGCAGGGTCCAGGGCGTGGTGGTCCAGATAACAATGGAGATCGGCCCCTTGCCTTCATTGTTACTGTCGCTCAGGGTGCAGCGCGACAGCAGCACCTCGTCATCCAGCACCGTGAATCGCACATCGATAGCGGGCGAGGTCTTATCTTCATACTCCACCTCCGCCTCGGCCAGTGCCGAACCGCAATCGGTACACCAGTGCACCGGCTTGTAACCCTTGGTCAGGTGACCATTGGCCGCGATCTTGCCGAGCGCGCGAATGATGTCGGCTTCAAAACGAAAATCCATGGTGAGATAGGGATGTTGCCAGTCACCGAACACACCCAGGCGAATAAAGTCTTTCTTCTGCCCTTCTACCTGTTTCTTTGCGTACTCGCGGCAGACCTCGCGGAATTTGGCAGGCTCAACCTTGACGCCTGCCTTGCCGACCTTTTTCTCGACATTCAGCTCAATCGGCAAGCCATGACAATCCCAGCCCGGCACATAAGGCGCATCGAAACCACTCATAGCCTTGCTCTTGATGATGATGTCCTTGAGTACCTTGTTGACGGCGTGACCGATATGAATGTCGCCATTGGCGTACGGCGGACCGTCATGCAGAATAAATTTCGGACGGCCTTGTGCCACTTCACGCATCAAGTTGTAAAGTCCAATCTCGTCCCAGTGCTTCAGCATGTCCGGCTCGCGCTGGGCAAGGTTGCCGCGCATCGGAAAATCCGTATTGGGTAAGTTCAGCGTGTCTTTGTATTCCGCCACAGTAATAACCTATCTATAAATGCTATTGTGTAAACCACGCGCGCGCCGCCTCTGCATCCTGCAGAATTTGCGCTTTCAACGCATCGAAGGAGTCAAACTTCTTCTCCGCGCGCAGCTTGTGTAAAAAATCGACCGCGATATAGCGACCGTAAATATCCTCGTCGAAATCGAACAGGTGAATTTCGAGCAATGCCCGCGTGCCATCGACCGTTGGACGCGTACCCACATTGGCCACACCCTGCACCGGCTCGCGATTCAGTCCAAACACCTCCACCGCAAACACACCCTGCACTGGCGATTTCTTGCGATGCAGAAAAATATTGGCGGTAGGAAAACCAATAGTGCGACCGCGCTTGTCGCCATGCGCCACCCGCCCCAGCATGCGATAGGGTCGTCCCAGGCACTGTTCCGCCGACTGCATATCGCCTTCTGCCAGCGCTTCGCGAATCCGGGTACTGCTGACCCGCGATTCCTGCACCGCAAAGGTATGCATGTTCACTACCTGAAACCCGGCCTTCAGACCGGCCTGCTGCAACAGTGCGAAATCGCCCACCCGGTCCTTGCCAAAGCGGAAGTCATCGCCAACCACCAGGTACTTCACCCGCAGACCATCCACCAGCACGCGTTGAATAAAATCCTGCGGTGACATTTCCGCCAGCTGCCGGTTGAACGCCAGGCACACCACTTCATCGACCGAGAAGCGCTTCAATGCCAGCAGCTTTTCGCGAAACCGGGTCAGACGCGCCGGAGCCTGCTCGGGCCGGAAATATTCCATGGGCTGGGGTTCGAAACACAACACCGTGGTTGGCAGCCCCAACTCATCGGCCTTTTCGGCCAGGCGTCCCAGCACCGCCTGATGCCCCAGGTGCACCCCGTCAAAATTGCCAATCGTCACAGCACGGCCAGCCAACTGAGGCGACAGATTGTGCAACCCGCGGATCAAGCGCATGGATAGAGTATTCCCGAAAACAAAGCGGTGATTATAAAGAAGCTGGCGCGGATGTCATGCCTGGGGCGGCAGCCGATCGGGTCGTCGCCACAGAAGGTGCAGTTTCTGTCCCGTCAGCTGCAACGACAGCAGGTAGGCGGCCCCGCTAACCATCACCCACAGGGTCAGGTCGAACGCCCGCTCCATGCCAGAAAGCGGCAGTAGCTCGTCAAAATTCTTCGGTCCCCACCAGAGAATCAGCATCATGACGCCGCTGGCAAACATCACCCGCAAAATCACCTGTTTCCACCCCGCCTCCGGTTGATACACACCCTCGAAGCGCAGGCGACGGTATAGCAACCAGAAATTGAGCCAGGCGGATATCACCGATGCGATCACCAGACCGATATGGGGTGCCCGGTAATCCAGCAACACCATGGGCACCACAATCAGGACATTCAGCACCATGTTCGCCAGCATCGCATAGATACCGACTTTCACGGGCGTGCGGGCATCCTGACGGGAATAAAAGGCGGGCACCAGCACCTTCACCAGAATGAAAGCAGGCAATGCGATTGCGTATGTCATCAAGGCAAGCGCGGTCATTTCGGCCTGAAAGGGCGTGACCTTGTCGTACTGAAACAGGGTGACGATAATCGGCCCCGCCAACCAGAGCAGGCCAATCGCGGCGGGTGTCCCCAGCAACATGACCCAGCGCAGGGCACGGTCAAGCAGCAAGCTGAACTGATGGGTATTCTTGCTCGCATGCTGCTGGGAAAGACTCGGCAGGATAACGGTGGAAAGCGCGATCCCGAAAACACCGAGGGGAAACTCCACCATACGATCGGCCAGGTACAGCCAGCTGATACTGCCCGCCACAAGGAACGACGCGATCAGTGTATCCAGCAGCATATTGATCTGCGCCACCGACGAACCGAACAACGCCGGCCCCATCAGTTTCAGGATACGGCGCACCCCGGGATCTTTGCCGCCCCAGCTCGGCTTTACCAGCAGCCTGAGCTTGATGATCCCCGGCAACACGAAAACCAGCTGAATGATACCGGCCAGAAACACCCCCCAGGCCATCGCCATGATGGGATGCTCGAAATAGGGTGCGGCCACGGTCGCGGCCAGAATCAGCACCGCGTTCAGCAACACCGGGGAAAACGCCGGCGCGGCAAACCGGCCATAGGTATTCAGAATGGAACTGGCAAACGCCACCAGGGAGATAAAAAAGATATAGGGGAAAGTGACCCGCAACATGGCGGTCGTGATATCGAACTGCGCCGGATCATCCAGAAATCCCGGCGCAATCAGGGTGACTAGCGCAGGCGCGGCCAGTGACCCCACAATACTCACCAGCAGCAGAATCAGGATCATGGTGCCCGCAACCCGCTGCACCAGCGCGCGAACGGCATCCTGCCCCTGCTGCTCCTTGTACTCGGACAGCACTGGCACAAACGCCAGCGAAAACGCCCCTTCACCAAAAAAGCGGCGCAGCATGTTCGGAATCTTGAACGCGACCAGGAACGCATCCAGCACCAGGCTGGCCCCGAAGGTGCGCGCCAGCACCATGTCCCTGACAAAGCCCATTATCCGGGAGAGCAGCGTCATGCCACTCACCACTGCGGTATTTTTTATCAAGCGTTGCGAAGACAATGGAAAATTCCGTGAAAAATCAGCAATTATGTTCTTGTTGCGAAGTGCGGCTCAGGATACACCTCCTGACTGCGATAGGCGATGAAAAATCCCGTCGGGCATTGACTTTGGAATCCGCTTTGGGCATAGTACGCCGTCTTTCGATTTGAGCACGAACACAGGAGTTCGACCTTGGCGAATTCAGCACAAGCCCGCAAGCGCGCCCGTCAGGCGGAAAAACACCGTCAGCACAATGCTGCGCTGCGCTCACGCATGCGCACCTCCATCAAGAAGGTTCTCAAGGCCATTCAGAGCGGTGACTCGGCAGCAGCACAGGAAGCCTACAAGGCAGCCGTGCCGGTTATCGACATCATGGCCAACAAAGGCATCATTCACCGCAACAAGGCTGCCCGTCATAAAAGCCGCCTGAATGCCAATGTGAAGGCCCTTGCAAGCTGATCGCACAGATCACTTCATAATTAAAACAGCCGCTCTCTGAGCGGCTTTTTTGTTTTCGCGGGAAAATTCAGACCAGAACCAGATTATCCCGATGGATCAGCTCCGGCTCATCCACATAACCCAGTATGCCCTCAATCCGGATACTCGCCTGCCCCGCAATCCGGGCCGCCTCATCCGCGCTGTAATTTACCAGCCCGCGCGCGACCTCTACGCCGTCCGGCGCCTGACAGGACACCAGCTCGCCGCGCTGAAAGCTGCCCGTCACGCCAGTGACGCCCACCGGCAACAAGCTACGACCGGATTCACGCAGCACCTGCACCGCGCCCTGATCGAGAATAAGCGTCCCCTTGACCTTCATCTGCCCGGCCAGCCACTGCTTTCGCGCCAGCAACGGCTCTGTCGCCGGCGTCAGCAAGGTGCCAACCGATTCGCCTTCCGAGATCTTCGCCAGCACCTTTTCCACGCGGCCCGAGGCGATCAGGGTATGGGTGCCGGAACGGGCCGCGCGTGCCGCTGCCCTGACCTTAGTCAACATGCCGCCGCGCCCCAGCACGCCGCCACCGCCGGAAATCGCTTCAAGGTGCGGGTCGCCCGCCCTGGCCTCGTTAATGAGTGGCGCCGTCGGATTCTTGCGTGGATCTTCTTCAAAGATGCCCGCCTGATCGGTCAGGATCACGAGCAGATCGGCCTCGACCAGGTTAGCCACCAGCGCGGCAAGGGTATCGTTATCGCCAAACTGGATTTCCTCGGTCGCGACCGTGTCGTTCTCGTTCACCACAGGCACCACGCCCAGATCGATCAGCTCCCGCAGGGTGCTGCGCGCATTCAGGTAACGGCGCCGATTGGACAGGTCTTCATGAGTCAGCAGCACCTGCGCGGTATGCCGGCCATGCTGCTGAAAACAGGATTCATAAGTCTGCACCAGCCCCATCTGGCCCACGGCGGCGGCGGCCTGCAGCTTGTACATTTCATGCGGCCGCTTGTGCCAGCCGAGTCGGCTCATGCCTTCCGCAACCGCGCCCGAGGACACCAGCACCAGCTCATGCCCCGCCGCCAGCAGCGCAGCCATCTGTTCGCTCCAGGCGGAAATGGCCGCCTTATCCAGGCCGCGACCATCGTTGGTCAGCAAGGCACTGCCAATCTTGATCACCCAGCGACGGCGACGTCCCAATTGTTGGCGCAGGCTCACTCTGTTTCCTCACTGTCGGGCTCTTTGACCGCATGCATCTCGATATGATTCATGATGGCTTTTACCAGCTCGGCCGTGCCTTCGCCACTGATGGCTGAAATCCTGAACACCGGACCTTCCCAGTCCAGTTCGCGCACAACCCGGTCACAGACATCCGCGCGCTCATCTTCCGCAACCAGGTCCAGTTTATTGAGCACCAGCCAGCGGGTCTGCGCCGCCAGGTCAGGACTGTATTTCTCCAGCTCATGCACGATCTTTCTGGCAGTCTCAACCGGATCGGTGCCATCGAAGGGCTGCACATCGATGACATGCAACAGCAGGCGCGTGCGCGCCAGATGTTTCAGGAACTGAATACCCAGACCCGCGCCTTCCGCCGCCCCTTCGATCAGACCCGGAATATCGGCCACGACAAAACTCTGATGCGGTGCCGTACGCACCACGCCCAGGCTGGGGTACAAAGTGGTAAAGGGATAATCGGCGACCTTGGGACGCGCGGAGGAGACCGCACGAATCAGCGTGGACTTGCCGGCATTCGGCATGCCCAGCAACCCCACGTCGGCCAATAATTTTAATTCCAGCCGCAGCGAACGCCGCTCGCCTTCCGTGCCCGGGGTTGACTGGCGCGGGGCACGATTGGTGGAACTCTTGAAGCGCGCATTGCCGATCCCGTGCCAGCCGCCTTTCGCCACCAGCACTTCCTGACCAACCTCGACCATATCGCCAATCAGCTCGTCGGTCTCTTCGTTATAGATCATGGTGCCGACCGGCACCCGCACGACCAGATCGCTGCCCTTCTTGCCGGTGCAGTTGCGACCCTTGCCGTTCTCGCCACGCTCAGCCTGGTAAAAACGCTCGTAGCGAAAATCCACCAGTGTATTGATGTTATCGTCGGCAACAAAAATCACACTGCCGCCATCGCCGCCATCGCCACCGTCCGGGCCACCGAAGGGAATATATTTTTCACGACGAAAACTCACGGCACCGTTGCCGCCGTCGCCGGCCGCTACCTTGATTGTCGCTTCATCTACAAATTTCATGGCGGGAGTTTACCAATAAAAAAGCCCCGTCAAGGACGGGGCTTAGCATGTTAAGTCGCGCGTGTGCTTAGCTGGCAGCAATCACATCGACGAACTTGCGGCCTTTCGCCCCACGTACCGCAAACTTCACTTCACCGTCTGCCTTGGCGAACAGGGTGTGGTCCTTGCCACAACCGACGTTCACACCCGGGTGAATGTGCGTGCCACGCTGGCGAACGATGATGCTACCGGCATTGACCTGCTGACCGCCGAACCGCTTCACGCCAAGGCGCTTGGATTCCGAATCGCGACCGTTACGGGTACTACCACCTGCCTTTTTATGTGCCATTGCCTGCTTCCTCTAAATTTCTCAAACAGAAACGTCGGTAATTTCCAGCTCGGTATAAGCCTGGCGGTGACCCTGACGCTTCATGTGATGCTTGCGGCGGCGGAACTTGATGATTTCCACCTTGTTGCCACGGCCCTGTGCAACCACTTTCGCGGATACACTGCTACCTTCTACATATGGCTTGCCGACCTTGACGTCGTCGCCATTCGCAACCATCAGAACCTGCGCGAACTGTACCGCTTCGCCTTCAGCTGCATTCAGCTTTTCGACGCGCAGCTTGTCGCCTGGCGCTACGCGGTACTGCTTACCGCCGGTTTCGATCACTGCATACATGATTCGTTTTCTCCAGAATATCGGCTTCAGCTACAAAGCGAGCCGTGAAAGGACGCGTATTCTATCCAGCAAGCGATTCCAGGTCAAACCCTTAAATACTGGTGCGGGTAGAAAAGAGTGAGTACACTACTCGGTCTCTGTCCGCAAACCAGAATTAACGCTCGAGCAGGCCCCAGTTGACGAAGCCAGTTATGCCGGAAACACTCGAAAAACCTAATACAATCATGAGCCTGGATGATATCCGCGCGCTCACGCAGGAAGATATGACTCGGGTCAACGAGCGCATCAAGCTGCGCCTGAGCTCCGAGGTCGACCTGATCAACCAGCTTGGTGGCTATATCGTCAACAGCGGCGGCAAGCGGCTGCGGCCCCTGCTGGTGCTGCTATCGGCCAATGCCTGCGGCTATCGCGGCACCCATCACCACGACCTGGCCGCCATTGTCGAGTTCATCCATACCGCCACCCTGCTGCATGACGACGTGGTCGACGCCTCGGACCTGCGCCGTGGCCGCGAAACCGCCAACGCCATCTGGGGTAACGAAGCCGCTGTGCTGGTAGGCGATTTCCTCTATTCCCGTGCCTTTGAAATGATGGTCGAGGTCGGCAGCATGCGCATCATGCAGATCATGGCCAAGACCACCAACACCATTGCCGAGGGCGAGGTCATGCAGCTGCTGAACTGCAATGACCCGGACACCACCGAAACCAGTTATATGGAAGTTATTCGCTGCAAGACAGCCAAGCTGTTCGAAGCCGCGGCGCAGATTGGCGCGGTACTGGGCAAGCAGCCAGACAATATCGAACAGGCCATGGCGCACTTCGGCATGCACATCGGCACCGCGTTCCAGCTGATCGACGATGTTCTGGACTACAGCGCCAGCGCCGACGATATGGGCAAGAACATCGGTGACGACCTGGCGGAAGGCAAACCCACGCTGCCGCTGATTCACGCCATGCGCACCGGCACCGAAGCCCAGCGCCAGTTGATTCGCGAAGCCATCGAACAGGGCGGACTGGAACAGATTGACGCCGTCATGTCCGCCATCAAGGACACCGGCGCCATCGAATACACCGCCCAGGTCGCCCGCACCGCCGCGACCGATGCCATGGAATGCCTTGATCCTTTGCCCGCATCCAGTTATAAAGACGCCCTCTACGCGCTCACGGATTTCGCCGTAAGCCGTTCTTACTGAGTTTTTTGCAACAGTCGGGGTGTAGCGCAGCCTGGTAGCGCACTTCGTTCGGGACGAAGGGGTCGGAGGTTCGAATCCTCTCACCCCGACCATTTGCAATAACAACAGTTAGTTACGTATCTTCAGTGTCAAGTCTGACGGCCGGCGGTCGATGTTCTTACCAGGGAACAGATTCGACGGCTCATGGACGCACTACCGACTCTCCGCAACAAATTCCGTTTTCGCACCGGCGCAATCCTGGTGGGTCTGTTGCTTGTCGTCCTCGGCGCCTGGATTCAGCTCACCGATACCGCCGGCATCAAGCTATTGCGCGAGCGCCTCGATTACCTGGCCTACGATCTCCGTCTTAATCTGACCCTGGCCGAAAATCAGCAACCTCATCCGGACATCCTCATTGTCGATATCGATGAAGAAAGCCTGCAGCAGGAAGGTCGCTGGCCATGGTCCCGGCAGCGGCTGGCGGAACTTACACAACAACTCACACTCAATGGCGCAGCAGTCATCTCATTCGATATGGTGTTTGCGGAGCCGGAGACTCATCCCGCGCAACTATTGCTCGCACTTGATGACCCGACGCTTGTACCGCACCGCGATTTACTGGAAGCCCTGGCGACCGAGTCCGCCACCGACACTGTTTTTGCTCAACGGCTTGGCGATACAGACAGCGTACTGGGCTTTTTTTTCAATAACGACAGCATCCTTACCCAGTCACCACCACACCCGGCATACACTATCAGCGACAATAGCCTGCCTCTGGTACCGCCACGTTTTACCGGCTATACCGAGAACATTTCCGTGTTACGCGAACAGGCCTCGCAAGGCTTTATAACCGTCATACCGGATGCTGACGGTGTCGTGCGACGCGTGCCATTGCTGATCGGTCACAATGACTCTTTATACCCCTCGCTCAGTCTCGAAACGGCGCGCCTGTTTCTGCTGGCAGACAATATCGGTCTCGATACCAAACCCATTGGCAGCATTGAAGCTATCGAACATGTCGAGATCGCCGGGCTGAAAATCCCGACAGACGAGAGCGGCAAAGTGCTTATCCCCTATCGCGCGCCGGACACCAGCTTCAACCGCATCAGCGCACGCGACATACTGAACGGCACTATCAGCGCGAACCAGCTGGACGGACGCATCGTTCTGGTTGGCACCTCTGCCCAGGCACTCGCCGACCTGCGGCCAACGCCGGTACAGAGCGTACTGCCCGGCGTGTATGTTCATGCCTATGTCATCGCCGGTATTCTGGATAACCACTTCCCCTACCAGCCCGGCTGGTCGAGCGGACTTAATCTTTTCATCATTATCCTGTTCGGCCTGTTACTCGCCATTATCTCGCCCATACTGGGCCCACTAACGCTGATCAGTATCTCGTTCCTGATAACCGGCATTTTTTTATCGCTCAACATATACCTGTGGAAAACCCAGGGACTGGCGCTTGATCAGGTCATCCCCCTGTTCACGCTGATTACGATTGCCGGTTTCAATGCGATCAACGGCTTTCTGTTCGAAAGCCAACGACGGCAACAATTAAAAGACATGTTCGGCCAATATGTCCCGCCGCCCCTGGTCGAGGCCATGAATAAAGATCCGGCGCATTATTCCCTGCACGGCGAAACCCGCGAAATGAGCGTGCTCTTTGCCGATATCCGCAGCTTTACCAGCATTTCGGAATCTCTTTCCGCGACTGAACTGGCTTCATTACTGAATCGCTACTTCACCCCGATGACTGAAATCATTTTCAATCATCGCGGCACGATTGATAAATACGTGGGTGATATGGTGATGAGTTTCTGGGGTGCGCCCCTGCCAAACCAGCAGCATGCCAGTGACGCCATCGCGGCCGCGCTCCATATGCTGGAAGCGACCGAAGCATTACGCCAGCAATTCATCGACGAAGGCCTGCCGGAAATTTATATCGGTATTGGTATCAACAGCGGACAAATGAATGTTGGTGACATGGGCTCGCAGTTCCGCCGTGCCTATACCGTGCTGGGGGACAGCGTGAATCTCGCCTCGCGCCTTGAGGGAACCACCAAATATTACGGTGTCTCTCTTGTGGTGGGCGAACGCACGCGTGAACTGGCGCCAGAGTACCTGTACCGGCAGCTCGATCGCGTAAAAGTAAAAGGCAAATCAACCGCAGTCGCTGTTTTCGAACCCATTGCAAAACGCGTCGACGCTACACCCGAACAGGTTGCCATGGCGGACGCGATGCAAGCTGGACTGAAAGCCTTCTGGCGTCAGGACTGGGATAGCGCTACACGGCTGTTCAACGAACTGGCCGAGCAATTCCCTGAAGACACTCTGCATGGATTATATCTGGATCGTATCGCCAGCCTGCGCAATTGCACCCTGCCACCGGACTGGGATGGCGTCTTCGAACGACGCGAGAAATAATCAGCTATCCAGGCGTTGATTACTGGCGTAGTGATAGAGCTGCGCATAGGGGATCTGACAAGCCATTTTTCGCGCGCGCATTCCCGACTGCTGAATATCCAGCAGCAAGGCATCATCCGATGGATGCAACGCCACGCGCATTGTCTGCGCAGCCACGGGTTTGCGCTTGACGCTGTCTCGAAACAATACCGCCAGGCAACCGCCCTGTTCGGCAGCTTCACTCAACCGCTGCGACAAGGATTCATTCTCCACCATGGGCCATGCCAGCAACGCCGCGCACTTGCCATTGGACAGCAGGCGCTCTATCACGTCGATACCGTGCATGGCATCGGGACGCACCACCAGCAAGCGAGAAAGATCAACACCTGCTGCCAGCAAGCCCGGCCGAGAGGGGAAAAAGGGCGGCGCTACCAGCACCACCCATCTCGGATCATCGTTGCGCGACAACATTGCCAGCGCTGGCAGCAGAAGTTGAAATGCCAAGGCCCGGTTCTGGCGGGTGACGATTTCCAGCACCCCTTCCGTTGGCCAGCCGCCACGCGGCAACTCGCCATCGAGCGACTTGAACCCGGTTGCCAATACATCCCGGTTGGCATCAGCAAAAAGGGGATAATGCTTTTGTTCTGAATCCGTAATGAGTCGCATCACAAACCCTCCGTACGCAGCACGCCGACACCCAGGCCTTCGATTTCCAGCGGTTCTTCGCGCAGGTCGACTTCAATGGGGGAGAAATCCGGGTTTTCGGCGATCAGCATCACCTTGTTGCCACGGCGCTTGAAACGCTTGACCGTGACTTCATCGCCGAGACGAGCGACAACGATCTGTCCGTTATGCGCTTCAGGCGTGCGATGCACCGCCAGCAGGTCACCGTCCATGATGCCGATATCGCGCATGCTCTCGCCGCGTACTCGCAGCAGGTAGTCCGCCCGGGGATGAAACAGGTTGTTGCTCAGGTCGTAGTAATCTTCAATATGTTCTTCCGCGAGAATCGGGCTACCGGCGGCCACTCGTCCGATTACGGGTATCCCCTGCGCCTCTTCCAGCAAACGAATACCACGCGAGGAACCCGCCATCAGCTCGATATAACCCTTGCGCGCCAGCGCTTTCAGGTGATCCTCGGCGGCATTCGGCGAGCGGAATCCGAACGCGTCCGCGATCTCGGCCCGCGTCGGCGGAGTGGAATATTCTTCAATAAAATCACGAATATAGTTATATATTTCGGACTGACGGGGAGTGAGCTCTGACATAATCCATCCACTGGCTTGATATACAGTAACTGTGATTATATACAGCTATCGGGCAGGCGCAAGTCCAATTTCTGAATTTGCCCGCAAAAGCCGCTAGAATGCGGGCAACATTCAACGGAGCCTGATAATGAAACCTGCCCTGATACTGGCGCTACTGTTGAGCACGCTGACTGCTGGCGTTGCCGCACAAACACCCGAGGAGCGTGGTCTTGAAATCGCGGTGGAAGCGGACCGGCGCGACACCGGCTGGGGGGATCAAACCGCTGACATGCTCATGATCCTGCGCAACAAGCAGGGCGATGAAAGTACTCGTCGCATCCGCACCCAGACACTCGAAGTCCAGGATGACGGCGACAAGGGTCTGACGATTTTCGACCACCCGCTCGATGTCAAAGGAACCGCCTTCCTCAGCTTCACCCATGCCACCGAGCCGGATGATCAATGGCTGTATCTCCCCGCATTGAAACGCGTCAAACGCATCTCCTCGCGCAACAAGTCCGGCCCGTTCATGGGCAGCGAGTTTGCCTTTGAAGACATCAGTTCCCAGGAAGTGGAGAAATACAGCTACAAACACCTGCGCGATGAAACGCTTAACGGGCAGGAAACTTTCGTCATTGAGCGTTATCCGCAATATGAACATTCAGGTTACACGCGGCAGCTTGTCTGGATCGACCAGGCCATGTACCAGCCTCTGAAAATTGAATTCTATGACCGCAAGAACGAACTGCTGAAAACCCTGGAAAGCAGCGAATACAACCAGTACCTCGACCAGTACTGGCGTCCCAACAAGATGATGATGCAGAATCACCAGACCGGCAAATCGACCGAACTGCTCTGGAGCAATTACCAGTTCAAGAGTGGGCTGGATGAGCGCGACTTTGACCAGAACAGCCTGAAACGGGCAAGGTAACGTCGCTTTATTCGTTAACCTCAGGTTTTTCCACGGAGCCATCTCTTGCCGACCCTTGCCATGCAACCCGTCCGCCAGGAAAGCGTGCGCTTGAATAGCCTGTTGCTGGCAATGGCGATGCTGTTAATGGCTACTATCACTCGAACAGCCTGCGCCGAAGAAGTCAGCATTGCCGTGGCCGCGAACTTCACCGATGCCACGCGCCAGCTGATCCCCTTGTTTGAACAGTCAACCGGACACACCACCCGGGTCAGTTACGGTTCCACCGGCAAGCTGTACGCGCAGATTGAACATGGCGCGCCCTTCGAAGTGTTTCTGGCGGCGGATACCGAACGACCCCGGAAAGCCGAGCAATCCGGACTGGCGGTGCCCGGCAGCCGCTTTGTCTACGCCCGGGGCAAACTCGCCTTCTGGAGCGCCCGGGAAGACCTGTTCAGCGACGGCGAAGCCTTCCTGAAATCCGGTGAGTTCCGCCATATCGCGCTGGCCAATCCCAAAACCGCGCCCTATGGTCAGGCAGCGCAGCAAGTGCTGGAACAGCTTGGCGTATGGGACGATCTACAATCGCAATTAGTACGCGGCGATTCCATTGCCCAGACTTTCCAGTTCACGGTGACCGGCAATGCCGACGCCGGTTTCGTAGCACTGTCGCAGGTCAGGGCCTGGCAACAACCCGGCGGTTCGCTATGGATAATCCCGCAGGATTATTATGCCCCGATCGCGCAGTCCGCCGTGTTACTGAAAAAAGGGACCGACAACCCGGCGGCGCAAGCCTTTATAGATTTTCTGCGCGGCGATGCGGCGCGTGACGTCATCGCCAGTTATGGTTACGGAGTAGAATAGATGTCGCCATTCGACTGGCAACCGGTCTGGCTGACGCTCAAACTGGCCAGCACCACCACCCTGCTGTTACTGATCATCGGCACACCGATTGCCTGGTGGCTGGCGCGCACCCGTGCCTGGTACAAACAACCCATCGCCGCCGTGGTGGCCCTGCCGCTGGTGCTGCCACCCACCGTGCTCGGCTTTTACCTGTTAATCATGCTGGGACCGAACGGCCCTATCGGCCAGTTCACCGAAGCCATTGGCCTCGGCACCCTGCCCTTTACCTTCGAAGGACTGGTGCTGGCCTCGGTGATCTATTCCATGCCGTTCGTGGTGCAACCCCTGCAGAACACCTTTGAAACCCTGGGCAGCCGCCCGATGGAAGTCGCCGCCACGTTACGCGCCTCGCCCCTGGATCGTTTCATGAGTGTCGTGGTGCCACTCGCGCGTCCGGGTTTTCTCACCGCCGCCGTGCTGTGCTTCGCGCATACCATTGGCGAATTCGGCGTGGTGCTGATGATCGGCGGCAGTATCCCCGGCGAAACCAAGGTGTTGTCGGTCGCCATTTATGATCATGTCGAAACGCTGGAATACGATCAGGCGCACTGGCTCGCGGGTGGCATGCTGGTATTTTCTTTCCTGGTCCTCATGGTGTTGTACTTCGTCAATGGGCGCCTGACGCGGAGCCACCAGCCATGAGCAGTATCGAGGTCCAACTGCAAAGCCGGCTGGGTGATTTCCACCTGGATGTCGCCTTCAGCGCGCCGGCCAATGGCGTGGTTGCCCTGTTCGGTCGCTCCGGTTCCGGCAAGACCAGCGTGCTGCGCGCCATCGCCGGCCTCAATAAAAGCGTTACCGGCAGTGTCGTGATCCAGGGCGAGACCTGGCAGAATGCATCGACCTTCATCCCCACGCACAAGCGGCCACTCGGTTATGTGTTTCAGGAAGCAAGCCTGTTTCCTCATCTGTCGGTGCGCAAGAACCTGGAGTATGGCTGGCAACGCATTCCGGCCAGTGAACGCCGCATAAAATTCGATGACGTGGTGGAACTACTCGGCATCGTGCCGCTATTGCAACGCGCCACCGCGCGCCTGTCCGGTGGCGAACGCCAGCGCGTCGGTATCGCGCGCGCCCTGCTGACCAGCCCGAAGTTGTTATTGATGGACGAACCCCTGTCGGCGCTGGACCATGGCGCCAAACAGGCGATCCTGCCCTACTTGGAAAGCCTGCACGACCAGCTCAACATTCCCTCGTTATATGTCTCGCATGACCCCAACGAAGTCGCGCACCTGGCCGATCACATGATCCTGCTGGAACAGGGCAAGGTCGCGGCACAGGGCAAGGCGTCCGAACTCCTGACGCGGCTCGATTTGCCCATCGCCGGTTACGATGACGCATCATCGCTACTGGAAGGCACCGTCGCATCGCACGATTACACCTATCACCTGACCTGGATCTCCATGGAATGCGGCCGCGTGGCCGTGGCGCGCCAGGACCTGCCCGAGGGACGCCGTGCGCGTGTCGAGATACGCGCGCGCGATGTCAGCCTGTCGCTGCATGCGCATTGCGATACCAGCATTCTCAACATACTTCCCGCACGGGTCATCGACACCCACGACATCAATCAGACCCAGACCATCGTGCGGCTGCAACTGCTGGATGGCCAGACATTGCTGTCGCGCATCACGCGTCGCTCTGCCATGGCGCTCGGGATTCACGAAGGCATGCATCTTTATGCGCAGGTGAAGAGTGTCGCGTTGATATCCTGAGCAGCATTGCGATGAACGTAAAAAAGAACCTCGTCATTGCGAGGGGCGTAGCGACGCTGCAATCCCCCGAAGGTGCAGCCAGAAATAATGTGCATCATCATTCTCTCGCTCCCTAGCTCCCTGCGGGAGCATCAGGGATACATCAACTCGCGTTGCTCGTTCGAATAAGGCGGGAATCCAGGGGTGTTGGCACGGAGGCCATCATGGATAACCAAGCCTGCGTCTATATTATGGCCAGCGTGAAAAATGATCTCCACTAATGGGGGGGGTAACTTCCGACCTGATAAAGCAACCTTGGCAACACAAGCAGCACCCTGCAGATAAATTCACCAAGCATTATAGGTCGATAAGTTGGTATGGTATGAGCTCTTCATAAATCATCCCTTTGTAGGAATATGCTTACAAAACCATGCTTAGTCAGATGTAGCCGCCAATCGGAAAGCAAATGACAAAAAAATGCCACAACAAGTGAAAGCATCTGAAATCTTTAAGTCGTTGAGGAAAAATATAGATCAAGACAACCTCTTCTTAACGGGATTATGAGGTCTTTCTAATACTCTTATGAATGTTTTTCCTGTAGGAAAATGCTTACATCCTCGCAGGGATAAATAGAAACCCTTACTTTTGTTGGAGTATACTCCCGGCATAAAAAATAAGCCGTCACCAGGGTATGCCATGGGAAACGCGACTCAAACAAAGGGAGAAAATTATTCGGTTCTAAAAGGCCGCAGGAGTTATGGGCGCCTGATCCTGCGAGTTGGGCTCTATTTCTTACTGGGTGTGTGGCTCCTGAAATTCAACCCCTATGGCCTTAACGACCGCGCCGATGAAATTACTCAGCAAACGCTTTATCGGTTGTTTGCCCCTCTGTATCAGTTCGATGCCCGTGACAATATCGTTGTTGTGCTACTTACCCCGGAGGGCATAGAAAACCTGCATGATCGTGGTCTGCTACGCGCCAATACCTGGCCCATTCAATATCGTGACCATGGCTATATCCTTAGTCGCGTCATGAAAGCATCTCCACACGCTGTATTTATTGACGTCCTCTTTGAACGCGAACGTGCCACTGATGATTCGCTTGGCACTCTCGTGACTCGCCTGAAACACGATATAGAAAAAACACAAACAGCGGTATTCTTTGCGAGCGGATTTTCCGTCTCCAGGCTAACACCTGTGCAGAAGCAGTTAATAACGACGGGCGCTCAACCGGTTATCACAGGTTGGGAGTCTCTCGGCGAAATATATCCCCTGACGGCTTCAGACACCGCAAGTCTCGCCTGTAAGGACACCCCCTGCCAACGACCCAGCGCCGCTCTGGCATTGTATGAAAGCTACTGTTTGCACCCGCAGCCTCGCGCAGGCTGTAATCGCTCAGCCTTGCTAGCCTTATCTGAAGTGCCAGCCTATTTACACGGAGACCCCTCCGCCACTGAAGGGCTTTCCATTTATTGGGGCAGTGAACCTCCGAATCCTGAATTTGCCCGGGACACCATCGGTCAATGTGAGCAAGGAGCTTCAGGCTTATGGGAAGGACTATGGCGCGTCAGCGGCAATCTACTGGGCGGCCTGGTAGGTGATGATGCTGCCAGACCACTGGTCCCCTGTCCTTATCATCAGTTTATTACTGCAGATTATCTAGTGACCATAATGCGCAACGGGACTGATGCTGAAAAGAAAGCACTAGATAAACTTTTGCGTGGCAAGAACATCCTCTATGGTTTAAAGCTTGAAGGTGTAGACACTTTTGTTTCCCCCGTTCACGGTCAGTTACCCGGGGTATATCTGCATGCCATGGCGCTGGATAATCTGATGAGTTTTGGTGCGAAATATATTCGCGGTAGCGTTGCAAATGCTGAACTTTTCAATCTGGG
>JBFHQE010000016.1:0-54369 GCA_041592335.1 Thiohalobacteraceae bacterium
GGCAGCCGGAAAACCGGATTACTCCATTTCGTCCAGGGCTTTCTGGTAACGATTGGCGTGTGAACGCTCTGCCTTGGCCAGTGTTTCAAACCAGTCGGCAACTTCGTCGAAGCCTTCGTCACGGGCGGTCTTGGCCATGCCCGGATACATGTCAGTGTACTCGTGAGTTTCACCGGCAACCGCTGTCTTCAGGTTGTCAGCCGTCGCACCGAACGGCATACCAGTCGCCGGATCGCCACACTGCTCCAGGTATTCCAGGTGACCATGGGCGTGACCGGTTTCACCTTCGGCAGTTGAGCGGAACAGCGCCGCGATGTCGTTGTAGCCTTCAACGTCAGCCTTTGATGCGAAGTACAGGTAGCGGCGATTAGCCTGGGATTCACCTGCGAATGCAGCCTTCAGGTTTTCTTCAGTCTTTGAACCTTTCAGTGACATAATCTGATTCTCCATGAATGCGTGAGATTATTTTGAGTCGATTTAGAATTGGTCTAAACCGTGGGCTAGAATTTAGACACGATCTAAATAGAAGTCAAGCCTTTGCCCGGGCATATTTTCCCTTCCGTTTCTAAAAGATAAATGCGCCAACTCAAGTGAAGCTCAATTGACCGGGACTATCGTCTCCAGTAAGGTTTGGCGCCGTTACTGGAGCCGATGTGGACATATCCGTGGCGCGAAAAAAAACAGATTCCCTGGACTTTGAGCAGGCCCTGACCGAGCTTGAGACGCTGGTGGAAAAAATGGAACAGGGCGATCTCTCCCTGGAAGATTCCCTCAAATCGTTCGAACGTGGCGTCGAACTGACCCGCACCTGCCAGAAGGCGCTGGCCGAGGCCGAACAGAAAGTGGAGCAATTACTGACTCCGGACGGTGAACCCAGCCCATTCGAGCGTGACGTTGACTAATTCCCAGCTACCCGCATTCCTGAAAACCTGTCAGGAACGCGTCGAACTTGCGCTGACGCATACCCTGCCGGGCAGCGCCATCCTCCCTTCATCGCTGCATGAAGCCATGCGCTATGCCACGCTCGATGGCGGTAAGCGCGTCCGTCCGGTACTGGTCTACGCGGCCGGAAAAGCCGTCGGCGTCTCCCCGGAAAGCCTGGATGCCGCCGCGGTGGCCGTGGAATGCATTCATGTCTATTCGCTGATTCACGACGACCTGCCCGCCATGGACGACGATGACCTGCGGCGCGGCAAACCCACCTGTCACAAGGTCTACGGCGATGCCGAAGCGATACTCGCGGGCGATGCACTGCAGGCACTGGCCTTTCAGACGCTGGCGGCATCTTCACCGGCCGAACCGGTAGCTCGACTGCGCATGGTCGACCTGCTGGCACGTGCCGCCGGTTCACGCGGCATGGTCGGCGGGCAATCGATTGACCTCGCCAGTGAAGGCAAACAACTGGATATCGCCGAGCTGGAAGACATGCATATTCACAAGACCGGTGCGCTGATTCGCGCCAGTGTCATGCTCGGCGCACTGCATGCGGACGGCGTCAGCGCTCAGCAGTTGAATCATCTCGACCATTACGCCAAGTGCATCGGTCTCGCCTTCCAGATCCAGGACGACATCCTCGATGTCGAAGGCGATACCGCCACGCTCGGCAAAACCGCCGGGGCCGACGCCTCCCACCAGAAAGCAACCTATCCCGCCCTGCTGGGACTGGCCGGGGCACGGGCTCGGGCCGATGAACTCACCCGTTCCGCCATCGATAGCCTGGGCGGATTCGATGAACAGGCCGACCCACTGCGCTGGCTGGCGGAATACATCGTCTCGCGGAAAAATTAGCACCAGCTGAAATAATCAGTCGAGGTTAGTTTTTTGCTCGCTCCAAAACACTCTGAGTCGCTCGAAAAAACACCCTCGACTGATTTCGCCTGCTAACTCTTCCCTTGAATCTGCCTCCCGGCAGACGGATAATTCGTCGTTTTACCCGCGGCCGTCCTCTTATCTTTCATGACCCAGCAGAAAACCCCCTTACTGGACACCATTAACAGCCCGGCCGACTTGCGTCGACTGGACGCTAACCAGTTGGAAACTCTGGCAAATGAACTGCGCGCCTTCCTGATCAACAGTGTCAGCAAAACCGGCGGACACCTGGCGGCGGGACTCGGCACGGTCGAACTGACCATCGCCCTGCACTACATCTACAAGACCCCGGAAGACAGGCTGATATGGGATGTAGGGCATCAGACCTATCCGCACAAGATTCTCACCGAACGCCGTCACCGCATGGCGACCATCCGCAAAAAGGACGGCCTGTCCGGTTTCCCCAAGCGCAGTGAAAGCGAATACGACACCTTTGGCGTCGGCCACTCCAGCACCTCGATCAGCGCCGCCACGGGTATGGCCATTGCCGCCAAACGCGAGGGCAAGGGCCGCAAGGTGGTCGCCGTTATCGGCGATGGCGCCATGACCGCCGGCCAGGCGTTTGAAGCGCTGAACCATGCGGGAGACCTGGATAACGATCTGCTGGTTATCCTGAACGATAACGACATGTCGATCTCGCCGAACGTCGGCGCACTCTCCAACTACTTCGGCCGCATCCTCGCCGGGCGCGCTTACAACACCATGCGCGAAAGCGGCAAAAAAATCATGAAGACGCTGCCGCACATGGCATCCGAACTGGCCCGCCGCGCCGAGGAACACATGAAGGGCATGGTGGTGCCGGGAACCCTGTTCGAGGAACTGGGCTTTAACTATGTCGGGCCCATCGATGGCCACGACCTGCCGGGTCTAATCAGAACCCTGCGCAATCTGCGCGAACAGACCGGGCCGCGCCTGCTGCACCTGGTGACACGCAAGGGCAAGGGTTATGAACCCGCGGAAAAAAATCCCTGCGCCTTCCATGGCGTGGGCGGCTTCGATCCACAGACCGGCAAGGCCAAATCAGGCAGCAAGCAGCTCACCTATACCCAGGTGTTCTCGGACTGGGTGTGCGATATGGCCAAAGCCGATCCAAAGCTGGTCGCCATTACCCCGGCGATGCGCGAAGGCTCCGGCCTGGTGGCCTTCTCCAAGGAATTTCCCGATCGCTACTTCGATGTAGGTATAGCCGAACAACATGCCGTGACACTGGCCGCAGGTCTTGCCTGCGAGGGCTATCACCCGGTAGTGGCAATCTATTCCACCTTCCTGCAGCGCGCCTACGACCAACTTGTGCATGACGTTGCAATACAGAACCTGCCGGTCACCTTTGCGATCGATCGCGCCGGACTGGTCGGCCCGGATGGCCCGACGCATGCCGGTAGCTTCGACCTGAGTTACCTGCGCTGCATTCCCAACCTGCTCATCATGGCACCGGCGGATGAAAACGAATGTCGGCAGATGCTGACGACAGCGCAGCGTGCCGCACAACCGGCCGCCGTGCGCTATCCACGCGGCGGGGGTAATGGCACGGCGGTTCAACCGCAACTGGATACCATCGCCATCGGCAAGGCCGAGTTGCGACGCACGGGTAAACAGGTTGCACTGCTTGCCTTCGGCGCCATGGTCGATGTCGCCGAACAGGTCGCCGAGCAACTCAACGCCAGCCTGGTCAACATGCGTTTCATCAAACCGCTGGACCGGGAGCTGGTGCGACAGATGGCCGAACAACATTGCCTGCTGGTGACACTGGAAGATAATGCCATCGCGGGCGGCGCGGGCAGTGCCGTTAACGAGGCCATTGCCGATATGGCTATCCAGGTCGGCCTGCTTAATCTGGGTCTGCCGGATGACTTCCAGGAACACGGCAGCCGCGACGAACTGTTTGCCGATTGCGGCCTGTCCGTCGATGCCATCTGCGCTGCCATTAACCAGCGATTGTCTACTGAAAATTGCGAGTCCAAATCGGATCGCTTAGTCTCTTAGTGTTTTAGTCAGGAATCTAACCCGTGCCAGCCAAGTACACCTTACGTGTCCTAACGGAATTTGCCTCTGCCCACACGCTGCGGGATTACCCGGGTGCGTGCTCGCGCATGCATGGCCATAACTGGAAAGTGGAAACCGAGGTGGTTGCCACGGCACTGGATGAGGTAGGCATGGGCATCGATTTCAAGCGTATTAAAAACGCCGCCAATGAAATCGGCGACAGGCTGGACCATTATTACCTGAACGACATCAAACCGTTCGACGAGATCAACCCGACAGCGGAAAATATCGCCGCCTATTTTTATAAAGAGCTGGCAGCGCAGCTTAACAGCGAACAGGTCAGGGTAAGCGCCGTAACCTTGTGGGAAACGGATCGCGCCTGCGTGAAATATACCGAGGAATAGATAACATCATGAGCGACAGCAGCGAGGCCACCATAGCCGACGTACAGAGCAGCAAGGATACGCGGCATATCCCTATCGACAAAGTTGGTATCAAGGACATCCGCCATCCCGTGCGCGTGAGCGACCGTTCCGATGGCGAACAGGCCACCATCGCCAACTTCAATATGTACGTAAATCTGCCGCATAATTTCAAAGGCACGCACATGTCGCGCTTTGTGCAGATCCTGAACAACCATGAAAAAGAAATCACGGTTAAATCGTTCAAGGAAATGCTGAAAGAAATGATCGAACTGCTGGAAGCGCAGTCCGGTCATATCGAGATGAGTTTCCCTTATTTCGTCAACAAGAAAGCACCCGTATCCGGCGTGCAAAGCCTGCTGGATTACGATGTTACCTTCATCGGTGAAATCGAAAACGGCAAACCGCACACCAATATCAAGGTCGTGGTGCCGGTAACCAGCCTGTGTCCCTGCTCCAAGAAAATTTCGGATTACGGCGCGCACAACCAGCGCTCGCACGTCACTGTCAATGTACGCACCAAGGATTTCGTCTGGATCGAAGAGGTCATCGACATCGTCGAAAGCGAAGCGTCCTGCGAACTGTATGGCCTGTTGAAACGCCCGGATGAAAAGCATGTTACCGAACGCGCCTACGACAATCCCAAGTTCGTGGAAGACATGGTGCGCGATGTCGCCGCGCGCCTGAACGCCGATGACCGCATTACGGCTTATGTCGTGGAATCGGAAAACTTTGAGTCCATCCACAATCATTCGGCCTATGCCATGATCGTGAAGGACAAGCTGAAAGATAAATAAACATTATCTTAAAGCATAAAAAAGCCGGCAATCGCCGGCTTTTTTGTTCGGGGACTGCCACTGATTCTGCTAGAGAAAATCCGCCAGATTGATTCCGTAGTCGCCCGGCGCAACGGTTTTGGTCACGCGGTCGTTGGTGGCCTTGGTCAGATCCAGGTCGCGAATCTTCTCATAACGTTTTTTCCTGGCGTTGTAGATGATCTTGAGTTGCGGGCGCAACATGTCGCTGCCAAGCTCCATGACGATACCCACCAGCCCCGAATCCAGCTGCACCAGCGAACCGACCGGATAGATACCCAGGCACTTGATGAAGTGCTGCACCAGCCCCTGATCGAAATGGGCGGGTGACCATTCCATCAACTTCTTCAGGGCGAGCGTCGGCTCCCAGGCATCCTTGTAGACACGTACCGAAGTTAAGGCATCATACACATCCACTATTGCCGACATGCGACCGATCAGGCTGATTTCCCTGCCGCTCAAACCCAGCGGGTAACCCGTGCCATCCATGCGCTCGTGATGCAGCACGGAAACATCCATGGCGACATCGGATACATTGGTGGTCTCCTGCAGAATGTCACGACTGTGCGTGACATGCGTCTTCATAATTTCGAACTCTTCCGGCTCCAGCCGCCCTGGCTTGTTCAGCACTTCCTGCGGCACCAGCGTTTTACCGATATCGTGAATCAAGCCACCAATGGCAACCTGATGAATGGTTTCTTCCGGCAGACCCTGCTCCTGGGCAAAACTGATCATCAGACCGGCGACCGACACGCAATGCATGAAGGTGTATTCGTCCTTGGTCTTGATGCGCGAAATACCGGTCAGCGCATGATGGTTGCGGAAGGCGGATTGCACCATTTTTTCCGCCACCGGGTTGAGGCTCGCGACTTCCACCTGCTTGCCGACACGAGTGTCTTCCATCAGATTGCGGATGACCGAGGTCGCTTCGCGGAACAGGCGCTGGGCCCGGTCGCGCTCCTCGGCCACGCTCACCGGGCGCTCGCTGTCGGCATCGTTGACCGCCTCTTCCAGCTGACGCTGCAGATCTTGATCAACTTCCTGCAGGGTCGGCGCCTCTTCCACATCCTTGCCCTGGCCGGTGTCGATATAGACATGACGAATACCCGCGCTGGCAATTTTCTGCACGACCTGGCTATTTTCGATCTTGAACTTGTTCTTGATAAACGGGTGTTCCATCCAGCCGCAATCCAGGTCATGGATGAACATACCGATACGTAACTCACTGGTGGCTATACGTTTAATCATGCTGAACCCGCGGAATGAAGGAAACAGGACTACATGATTAGGGTAACGGTCCGGGAAGGAAAAAATTTATCCCGAAACAGGGAAATTAATCCTTGTTAAAATAGGGGATTAGTCGCCGAGGTGCAGATGTTCGTAGACATAGCCATGCAACACGATGGCCTCAATTTCCTCCAGCAGCTCGAACTCGGTGCCATGCTGGTAGACGGGTAACCCATCGGCCTCGTCTTTTCGGGTCTTGATCGAACGCACGATGGCATTCAGTTGCAGCGAGCGATCCACCCCGGCAACCGGCAGCCTGGCATTGACGGTCAGGATATCTTCCTTGTTCGCCAGCTGAATATCGCACTCGATCAGGGCCCCGGTGGTACTGAGGTCAGTGATCACGGCCTTGGAAACCATGGGATCGCCGGGCGAGTCTATATCCACATGCGTGATGTTGACCTCAAGTCTTGTGGATACCCGCATCGCCTTGCGCACCGCGATGCTTTCAAAGTGCCGCGGGTAAGCCAGGTGCATATGCGCGTAGGGACGCATACTGGTTAGCAGGACGGAAGAATTGAACGCATAAAGATTGGTGCCGGACATCATCCGAACAACCAGTGGCTGGCCTTCGCGCATGATCAGGGGCTTACCATCGACGCGCGGCATGGTGGTGATCACGCTGCCATCCTTCAGAAAGCCAATGGCCTTGGCGACATATTTCTTGCGATCATCACCGGCGATCTGCAATTGCAGCGCGCCGCCTATCACCATTTTCAGCTCGTCGTTATCGTTCTCCATGCGGAACCAGCCCTAGTATTTTTTTCTAAGTGTCATCCGGTCGCCTTCATTCAATATCTGCAAACGACCCAGAAACGACATCCCCAACAAGGCACGCGAAGGCTGATCGCCCTCGATGACAATAGCCTGTACATTGTGCAGCTCGATGCTCCCCAACTTCACGCGGCTCAACATCACCTGGTACGAAGGTACCACACCCGACGCTGTTTCTGCCCAGCTTTTCTGCCCGACCACGCGATAATCGATTCCCAGGCGACGCGCCTGCGCATCATTCATGGCAATCGAACTGGCGCCTGTATCCACCAGGAAAGGCACCGCAAGTCCGTTAATCGAACCCACGGTGTTATACATGCCAGAGATATCGCGATAGACCACCACCTCGGTATCACCGCCGGCCGAGCCGGGTGCGGCAAGTGGCCTGATAACGGCACCCATGCGCACTTCGCGCTTAACGCCATCAATCTCGAGCAAGGCGCCATCGTCACGCGCCTCAATCAACTTCACCCCTTCAGGAGAGCGTTGGCCGGGATTCAACACATATTGCTTACCGTTAATGCGCACCACCGCCCGGTCCTTGAACCGGCCGGCAACTTCAACGCTGAGTTCGTCGTCCTCTGCCCATATCGGCACAGGCGCGAACATCAGCAATATGCACAAGAGTCTAAGCCACATACTGAGACAGCCAGACGAGTCCATGCAAACCGAGACAGGCAAACACCCCGGCAACAACATCATCCACCATAATGCCAAAACCGCCCTTGCAGCTGTTATCGAGCCAGCTTATCGGCCATGGCTTGAGAATATCGAACAGGCGAAACAGGCCAAACCCCAGTAGCACCCAGAGCCAGCCCGCCGGAACAAACAGCATCGTAACCAGAAAGCCCGCGATTTCATCCCAGACGATCGCGGGATGATCATGAGTGTTGAGTGCAGTGGCGGTACGGCCACACAACCAGACGCCCAGCAATATCACCAACGCAACAATGCCAAGATAGAACAGGGTGGAAAACTGGGCAGCCATCCACCACACCGGAATTGCGGCCAAGGTACCGAAAGTACCCGGTGCCTTCGGTGCATAACCGCTACCGAAGCCGAAGGACAGGAAATGTCCTGGATCGCGTAACAGGTAAACGGGTGGGCGTGAGCTCATGAGAAATGCTGATATCCGAATGATGAAGGCTGGTACAGCTTACCCTGTTGATCCAGGCAACGCAGCCCGGTATTCGCCTCAATCACCCCAATGTCCGTCATCGGCAAATCCAGCTGCCGCGCCAATGCTGCAATGGCTGGCATTGCATGCTCCGGCGCGCAGAACAGCAGTTCAAAATCATCGCCCGCCGTAAGCGGCAGCGCATGCCAGCGATCATCATCCTGACTGACCAGTTGCCGAAAAGCCGTCGAGCGCGGCAGCGCATCGATGTTAACCTGCGCACCACACTGACTGGCATCAAGGATATGCTGCAGGTCCGCCAGCAGGCCATCCGAGAGATCGATCATGGCCGACGCCTGTTCACGCAATGCCTGCCCGGCGGCGACTCGCGCCGAGGGTCGATTCAAGCGCGCAACAACTTGCGCAACAAATTCATCTTCCCCCGCACGCTCACCCGACACACAGGCAAGACCAAGACCGGCATCGCCGACTGTACCCGTCACCAGGATGCGATCACCGGCCTTGGCACCGGCACGCCTCACTGCCATGCCACTGGGCACATAGCCCTGCAGCTGCACGGAGATGGTCAATGGACCACGCGTGGTATCGCCTCCCACCAGCGCAACATTGTGCTCATCCGCCGCGACAAAGAAACCACGCGCGAACTGCTCCAGCCAGTCAGCGCCCGCTTCTGGCAGAGTCAACGCCAGCGTCGCCCAGGCTGGCGTGGCCCCCATCGCCGCCAGATCACTCAGATTCACGGCAAGTGATTTATAGCCAATATCAAATGGGGATGTATTTTCAGGAAAATGAACGCCAGCCACCAGCGTATCTATCGCCGCAACCAGATCATGCCCCCCGGGAACGGAGAGAATGGCGGCGTCATCGCCAATACCCAGGATGACATCTTCACGCGAAGAGGCACGCTGGAAGTATTTTTCGATGAGGGAGAATTCGTTTAACGGCATGACTGCTGGACTGCAAACCAACCATTATAGAATCTCGTCATTCCGGCGGAAGCCGGAATCCAGGAGGCCTGCAATGACCACTGGATCCCGGCCTTCGCCGGGATGACAAAAATACTAAGAATGCCAACCCGGTAATTTTCCACCTTCACCTTCCGGGTGTTCCACGGCACGCAGCTTGCGCGCCAGCTTATCCAGAATGCCATTCACAAAGGTATGCGACTGCTCGGCACCAAACTTCTTCGCCAACGCAACCGCCTCGTTAATCACGACCTTGTAAGGCACGTCCAGTCGCTCGGCGAGTTCGTAAGTCGCAATGCGCAACACCGCCTTCTCAATTGGATCGACATCCTTCATCTGGCGCTCATGCAGATCGGCGTATTGGTTATCGAGCGACTCAACCTGGTTGATGATTTTATACACCAGTTCTTCGAAATAAGCCGGGTCGGCGCCGCCAAACTGGTCGCGGTCCGCTTCATATTGCGCAATCAGATCTTCCGGCTGATCAGCCGTCATCTGCCATTGATAAATAGCCTGCAATGCAACACGGCGCGCCTTGCTGCGCGCACCGGTTGAAACTTTGTTTTGTTGAGTCGAAGCATTCATTGCGGGTGTCTATCAACCTTCCAGTTCTTTCAACAGATTAACCATCTCGATCGCCGACATGGCTGCTTCCACACCCTTGTTGCCCGCCTTGGTGCCGGCACGCTCAATCGCCTGCTCAATGGTATCCACGGTTAACACGCCAAAGGCTATCGGCAACTCATATTCCATACCGACCTGCGCCAGGCCCTTGGTGCACTCGCCTGCCACATATTCAAAATGCGGCGTACCGCCACGAATGACGGCGCCAAGCGCAATAACCGCATCGTATTTCTTGCTCGCCGCCAGTTTCTTCGCCGCCAGCGGCATTTCAAACGCGCCCGGTACGCGAATAACTTCAATGTCCTTCTTGTCAGCGCCGTGACGCACCAGACAATCCACCGCGCCCTCCAGCAGGCTTTCCACCACGAAACTATTGAAGCGCGCCACCAACAGCGCGAAACGTCCGCCCTTAACCGTCAGGTTACCTTCAAACTCAGTCATCTTGGTCATCTCAACTAATCCTGTTAATAAACTTGTTTCTGCTATCTATCAACGGCCTCAATCAATCACATGGCACGTATTCAGTCACTTCCAGCCCAAAACCCGAAATCCCGTGCATAACTTTCGGCGCACTCAACACCCGCATCTTGTGCACACCCAGCTCCGCCAGAATCTGCGCACCGACACCATAAGTACGCAAATCCTCCCGCAGACGATTCGGCTGCTCCGGCAATGGCTCGCCACTGGCATAGGTCTGAATTCGCTTGACCAGCGACCGTGGACTTTCATGCTTACCCAGCACGATCACTATACCGCTGCCTTCCTGCGCCACGCGCTGCAACGCGCGCCGCAATGGCCAGCCGCAATCCCCCGTGGTCGCGCCCAGCAGATCACACAAGGTTCCCTGCACATGCACACGCACCAGCACCGGCCGAGTGCAGTCGATCTCGCCATAGGTCAGCGCCAGGTGCACATCCTTATCGATACTGTCCTCGAAAGCGGTCAGATGAAATTCACCGTATTCCGTTGGCAGCGTTGACTCGGCAACTTTCTCGATGGTCTTTTCATTCTCTATGCGATAGTGAATCAGATCGGCAATGGTGCCCATCTTGAGGCCATGCTCGGCCGCGAACTTTTCCAGGTCCGGACGTCGCGCCATCGAGCCATCCTCGTTGAGAATCTCGACAATCACCGCAGCAGGCTCGATATTCGCCAGCCGCGCCAGGTCGCATCCGGCCTCGGTATGTCCCGCGCGGGTTAGCACGCCACCGGGTTGCGCCATTAGCGGAAAAATATGTCCCGGCTGCACGATGTCTTCCGGCCGCGCATCAGGTTTGACCGCTGCCAGCACTGTCGTGGCGCGATCCGATGCCGAAATACCGGTCGTTACACCCTCCGCCGCTTCGATACTCACGGTAAATGCCGTGGCGAGTTGCGCGTTATTTTCCTGCACCATCAACGGCAATTTCAGTTGCTCGCAGCGCGAACGCGTTAATGTCAGGCAGATCAGGCCTCGACCGTACTTGGCCATGAAGTTGATGGCTTCCGGCGTGACATGACTGGCCGCCATGACGAGATCGCCTTCGTTTTCACGATCCTCGTCATCCATCAGGATCACCATCTTGCCCTGGCGAATATCTTCAATCAGTTCTTCGGTTGTGTGTAAACCCATAGCGAAATCTTTTTCTCAATCAAATCCCGTAGCAGCGAGCTTGCTCGCGAACCGTTCGCGGCCCAGGCCGCTCCTACCTCATAAAACCATGTTCGGCTAAAAACGCCTCGGTAATATTGCTACCCGACTGCGCCGCCCTGTCTCCCTGTAACAGGCGTTCCAGGTACCGCGCAATGACATCCACTTCCAGGTTCACCTTACGCCCGGCAGCATAACTATCAATGGTCGTTTCCTGCAGTGTATGCGGCACGATATTCAGATCGAACAGCGCGCCCTCAACCGCGTTGACCGTCAGGCTCACGCCATCGACACAGACAGAACCCTTCTCGGCAATGTATTTAGCCAATGCATCCGGCGCCTTGATACGAAAACGTTCCGAACGACCATCGGCACGCCGCTCAACCACTTCGCCGACGCCATCCACATGACCGCTGACCAGGTGACCGCCCAGTCGCGTGGTCGGCGTCAGCGCCTTTTCCAGATTCACCCGGGTACCCACGTTGAAGGACCCAAGAATCGTACACGCCAGGGTTTCTCCCGACACATCCGCCCAGAAACCATCGCCTGGCAGATCAACAGCGGTCAGGCAAACACCGCTCACCGCGATACTGTCGCCCAGTTGCACATCACCGAGATCCAGCTTGCCGGTGCGGATATAGAGGCGCATATCAGCCCCGCTGGGTTCCAGCGCCGCGATCTCGCCAACTGCTTCGATAATGCCTGTAAACATATTCTCACTTGTGTTGATTTCTGCAGCTGTCCGGATATGCCTTACAGCCTCGCGGCCAAGGCCGCTCCTACAAAACCGGTTTTGCCGTGATCCGCCAATCTTTTCCGACTGCGCGAATGTCCGTTATCTGCAGCGCAATACGCTCGTCCATGACGTCCAGCCCCGGCAGGTGAAACAACCCACGCGCCTGGTCGCCCATGATGTGCGGCGCCATGTATATGATGATTTCATCCAGCAATCCGGCGTGTAAAAAATTACCAGCCAGTACAGCACCGGTTTCCACCAGCACCTCGTTGATCTCGCGCTGCACCAGCAGGGACAACAGATCATTCAAATTGACCTTGCCACTGGCGGCGTTCAAACAGACCACTTCCGCTCCTGCATTGAACAATGCATCAGATACGTCGCTCCCCGCCTGGGTTGTCACAACCAGGGTGTCGCCCGGCAAGGACAACATCTTCGCTGTTGGCGGCATGGAAAGATTACTGTCCAGCACCACGCGCAGTGGCTGTTTGATCTGCTCATCGTTCAAACCGTCAATCCGCGCGTTCAACGACGGATCATCGTGCAATACCGTGCCTGAACCCGTCACGATGGCCGAACTGCGCGCCCGCAGCCGGTGCACATCGGCGCGCGCTTTGCTCCCGGTGATCCACTGACTTTCACCCGATGCCATTGCGGTACGGCCATCCAGACTCATCGCCAGCTTGCAACGCACATAGGGCTTACCAATGCGCATACGCTTGATGAAACCCGGGTTCAATGCTTCCGCTTCTGCCTGCAACAAACCGCTTTCGGTTTCGATCCCGGCCGCGTGTAATTTCGCCAGCCCCTGTCCCGCCACCTGCGGATTCGGGTCTTCCATTGCCACAATTACTTTGGCAACACCCGCTTCGATCAGCGCATCCGCGCAGGGTGGCGTTCGCCCATGATGCGAGCAGGGCTCGAGCGTGACATAAGCCGTCGCACCTCTGGCCCTGTTACCCGCCTTTGCCAGCGCATGGCGTTCTGCATGTGGTTCACCCGCGCGCTCATGCCAGCCTTCGCCGATAATCTCGCCATCCTTCACCAGCACACAACCGACGCGCGGATTGGGATCCGTGGTATACAAGCCCTTGCGCGCCAGCTGCAACGCACGACTCATATACTCTGTCGCGTTCATTGCTCCTCTTCCGGCAATAACGGAATCTGGTTGCGACGTTCCTCGGGCGAAGGTCCTTTTTCCAGCCGTTCGATCTCTTCGCGAAAGGCGTTCACGTCCTGGAAGCTGCGATACACCGAGGCAAAGCGCACATAGGCCACCTGGTCCAGGTTACGCAGTTCATCCATGATGTACTCGCCCACCTGCCGCGACGGCATTTCACGTTCCCCGCTGGCATGCAGGCGATGCTGGATACGCTCAATCGCCCCTTCCACCAGGTCGGTGGCCACCGGGCGTTTTTCCAGTGCACGCAATACACCGGCGCGCAGCTTTTCTTCGTAAAAGGGCTCCCGCGTGCCATCGCGCTTGATGATGCGAGGCATAACCAGCACGGCCTGCTCGAACGTGGTGAAACGTTCATTGCACTGGGTACATTCCCTGCGGCGGCGCACCTGGGCACCCTCGCTCGCAAGACGCGAGTCGATGACCTTGGTTTCTTCAGCGCCGCAGAAGGGACAGTGCATTTAGCGTGTTACTTGGCGTACACCGGGAAGCGTGCGCACAAGCTCTTAACCTTTTCGCGCACCGTATCCTGCAGGCCGGTATTATCGACATCGTCAATGATGTCGCAGAT
This sequence comes from Thiohalobacteraceae bacterium, assembly GCA_041592335.1. Classification (GTDB taxonomy): domain Bacteria; phylum Pseudomonadota; class Gammaproteobacteria; order Thiohalobacterales; family Thiohalobacteraceae; genus JBFHQE01. The sequence goes on from JBFHQE010000016.1 coordinate 13,995, forward strand.
CCAGCCAGCCAGTTCCCTGCACTCGGCTTCCTTGAAACCGCGCGTGGTAATGGCCGGGGTACCGATACGAATACCGCTGGTCACGAACGGCGACTGCGGATCATTCGGCACGGCGTTCTTGTTCACCGTAATGTAGGCATTGCCCAGCGCTGCATCGACCTGCTTGCCGGTCAGCCCCTTGTCGATCAGGTCCACCAGGAACAGGTGATCATCGGTACCGCCTGACACGATCTTGATGCCACGCTCCAGGATGACCTCAGCCATGGCGCGGGAATTGGCCAGCACCTGCTTCTGGTAATCCTTGAATTCCGGTTGCAACGCTTCTTTCAATGCCACCGCCTTGGCGGCGATCACATGCATCAAGGGACCGCCCTGGGTGCCGGGGAAGATCAGTGAATTGAGTTTCTTGGTGATCTCCTCGTTTTCCTTCGCCAGGATCAGACCGCCTCGCGGACCGCGCAGGGTTTTATGGGTAGTGGTAGTGGTTACATCGGCGATATTGACCGGACTGGGATAGATGCCAGCCGCAATCAGACCGGCGACATGGGCCATATCGACCAGCAGGTAGGCACCAACGGAATCGGCAATCTCACGAAAGATGTTCCAGTCCATGGTGCGTGAATAGGCCGAGAAACCACCGACGATCATTTTCGGCTTGTGCTCTGTGGCCAGTGACTGGATCTGATCGTAATCCACCAGGCCGGTGTCGTGATTCAGACCGTACTGCACGGCATTGTAAATCTTGTCGGAGAAATTCACCTTGGAACCGTGGGTCAGGTGACCGCCATCGGCCAGGCTCATGCCCAGCACGGTATCGCCCGGTTCGCACAGTGCCATGTAGACTGCGGCGTTGGCCTGGGAACCCGAATGCGGCTGCACATTGGCATAGGCCGCGCCGAACAGTTCCTTGGCGCGATCGATCGCCAGCTGCTCGGCGATATCCACAAACTCGCAACCGCCGTAATAACGCTTGCCGGGATAACCCTCGGCATACTTGTTGGTCAGCTGTGAGCCCTGCGCTTCCATGACCCGTGGGCTGGCGTAGTTTTCCGACGCAATCAGCTCGATGTGTTCTTCCTGGCGCTTAACCTCGTTGGCAATCGCCTGGGCCAGCTCGTCATCAAATCCGGCTATGGTCATGTCGTTGGTGAACATTCAATCTCCTCGGTATTACTCTGGGCCTGTCCAAATATGGCCGCCCATCATACCGGAATCGCGGGGTCTACGGCAGGGGAAAAGTCGCTCCAACAACCTGTCGCGGCGGCAGCCCCTCGAATCGGGCGCCACAACCAGGTCAGGCAAACAATTATTTAGAAAACAAGAGGTAATAACAGGGAGCGGCAGTCAACCGGGTAATCAGCGCAATCTCGCAGCCGGGGTCGGCCAGGAAGGCTCCGTTCTTCACATCAGGTGGTGGATTTCAGATTGTAGCGCAACAGACTGCGAGCCAGCTGATCGGCCGGTTGAGGAGTAAAAAACAGGAAACCCTGGATTTCATCGCATCCCTGGTCACGCAGGTAACCCAGCTGGGTATCGGTTTCCACGCCTTCCGCAATCACCCGTAAATTAAGTCGATGCGACATAGCGATGATGGCGGACACGATGGCAGCATCATCCGCGTCGTGGCAAAGATCCTCCACAAAGGCACGGTCGATCTTGACGCTGTCAATCGGAAATCGCTTCAGATAGGCGAGTGATGAGTATCCAGTACCAAAATCATCAATGGAAATAAGCGCACCACTGTCCTTAAGCCGCTTCAGGGCCGTCTTGACACCCAGGGTGTCATCCATGATTACACTCTCTGTCAGTTCCAGTTCCAGTCTTTCCGCACCGATACCGTGCTCTTTGAGAATAGCGTTGAAATCGGCTACCAGGTCGTCATTGCGGAACTGATAGCCGGAAATATTAATCGCCACCCGGAGGGGCATCATGCCCTGCTCATCCCACTGACGTAACTGCTGACAGACTTCGTTGATTACCCAGCGTCCGGCGGAGACAATCATTCCAGTCTCTTCCATCAGAGGAATAAAATCACCCGGCATCACCAGCCCCTGCTCCGCATCATTCCATCGCAGCAATGCTTCTACCCCGACCACATTACCGGACAGCATGTCCACCTTGGGCTGGTAATGCAGCACGAAATCGTTTCGATCAATGGCTCGCCGCAACCGGTTCTCCAGCGATAACCGTGCGACCAACCGCGCGTTCATATCGGCGGTGAAGAAGCGATAGCGGTTACCCCCCTCGTTCTTGGACTGGTACATGGCAATATCGGCATGTTTCAGTAGCGTATCCGCGTGCATCCCGTCGTCAGGATAGACCGCAACCCCGGCGCTGGCGGTCAGATAATACTCCCTGCCGACCAGCTCAAACGGTTGCTTCATGGCCTGCATGATTTTCTCCATCGCCGGGATCGCATCCTCGCTGCGGCGCATATCGTCCAGCAACAGTGCAAATTCATCACCGCCCAGGCGCGCAACCGTATCCTCCTGGCGCAGGCAACCGGCAAATCTCTCCGCAACCACTTTCAATAGACAGTCGCCCGCATCGTGCCCCAGGGTATCGTTGATATGCTTGAAGCAATCAAGATCGATAAAGGCAATACCCAGGCGTCGGTCATGACGGCTGGCACGGCCGATTTCCGTTTGCAACCGTTCCATGAACAGCATGCGGTTCGGCAGATTGGTAAGCACATCGTGGTGAGCAAGATAATCGAGCCGTTCCTGGGCCTGTTTGCGTTTAGTGATATCGCGCACCACGCCAATAAACAAGCGTTCATCGCCTTGCATCATTTCGCTGGTCGAGAGCTCCATGGGAAACACCGTGCCATCCTTGCGCAAACCTTCAACTTCACGGAATCCCAGCCCCAGGCAACTGGTTTCACCGGTATCGCGATAATCTTCCAGGTACTGATCGTGTTCTTTCCTCAAACTGAGCGGCATAAGTATATTGACGTTCTGGCCCAGCACTTCCCCGGCGCGATAGCCGAAAATAATTTCCGCGGCACGATTGTAAGATTCTATGTTTCCGGACTCGTCGATGGTAATAATGCCGTCCGCCACATTTTCCAGGATGGTCTGGTTGCGCACTTCGGTTTTTATCTGCTCGGCCCTGAGTTTTTCTTTCTCGGTTATCTCCTGCAGCACAATCATCACTTTGGCATCCGCCAACCTGCTATCGAAGGCAAACAGGTTACGCTCCCCGGTGATGCTAAAGGGCATTACGGTCGCTTCGATAAGATGTTCTTCCTTGCCGACCGATAACCTGATCGGTGTTGCGTACTCTACTTTTCCAGTGTCTAGGACTTTGCGCGCGAGCCCGGTAAGCCGCTCCTCCTGCAAGGCAGCATCTATCCGGCGGCCCACCAGCTCGCCATGGTTTGCATCGTACAAATCATCGATAAAACTGTTTACGGAAAGAATTTCCAGGTCCGCTGATAGCACCAGCAAGCCTACAGGAAGATTACAGATCAAACTCTCCGCATAGGTTTTCAGCGCCAATATGAGCTGGCGGTCGGCCTGCTGGTAGGTCTCCAGCGCCAACCCCATATCAAAAAACACCACCCGCAGTAAGGACTGAACATACGCAGAGACATGTTCGCGCTCACCCTCAAAGGACTCCAGAACCCGAGGCAACAAGCCGGACAGATACTTGCAATACGCGCCCAGGTACCAGTGAGTATTCAGCCCTATCCGCTGGTGTGCCGCCCCCACTCGTAACCGATCAACAACATAGGCTTCATCATATTTTCCCAGCGTCAGTTGATCGAAATAGTTGGCTTGTTGGTGTTTCAGGCGTTGCTGAATGGCCGACGTGGCTATCAGCTTGCGGGTTTCCTCAAACTGCAGCAGATGGTCGTAGAAATCACTGATAAATCCTTCCCGCGCGGTCACCAGGAAGTCGTGCAACTCTAAAAGGTTGGCCGCATCCTTGTCGGAAAATTCCAGAAAGGCCTTGCGTTGTTCCAGCCATTCGTCGGTCAGCCCCATTTCATCAATGACCGATGACAGCAATTCTTCAATTGGTACCATACAAATACTGAAACCTACCTGGAAATCCCATGACTACCATCCACAAGTCATGAGATTGACCGCCACCAATCAGGCATCCTACCGAATGAAAAAGTGTTGTTATTTCGTTTGAGGGTAAGGCATCGTAAACGGCTAATCAGCGAACCGATGTCTTACCAGTGGATGAGCGGGGACTGGGCTCAGTAACCACACAAAGGTTTGGGAAACAATTTCAAGTTAGTGGAAAAACCACGGAAAATCAATCAGAAACGGCAAAGATTTTTAAATAGCCCGCAAACCCAACTATAATGCCGGCTTTTCCTCGACCTCGATAACGGAGTCACGACACCCCCATGGCACAATACGTCTTCACCATGAACCGCGTGGGCAAACTGGTACCGCCCAAGCGCTGGATCCTAAAAGACATCTCCCTGTCCTTCTTCCCGGGCGCCAAGATCGGCGTACTGGGCCTGAACGGTTCGGGAAAATCCACCCTGCTGCGCATCATGGGCGGGGTCGACACTGAAATCGAGGGCGAAGCCCGGCCGCAGGCTGGCATCAAGATCGGCTACCTGCCGCAGGAACCGCAGCTCGATCCGAACAAGGACGTGCGCGGCAATGTCGAGGAAGGTCTGGGCGAGATTGCCGAGGCACAGACAAAACTGGAGGCCGTATACGCCGCCTACGCCGAACCGGATGCGGATTTCGATGCGCTGGCCGCCGAACAGGCACGACTGGAAAACATCCTGCAGGCAACGGACTCACACAACCTGGATCACAAGCTGGAAGTGGCCGCCGATGCGCTGCGCCTGCCACCCTGGGATGCCGACGTCACCAAGCTGTCCGGAGGGGAACGCCGCCGCGTGGCTTTGTGCAAGCTGCTGCTGTCCAACCCGGACATGATCCTGCTCGATGAGCCGACCAACCACCTGGATGCTGAATCCGTCGCCTGGCTGGAGCGCTTCCTGCACGACTTCCCCGGCACCGTCGTAGCCGTGACCCATGATCGCTACTTCCTGGATAACGTCGCCGGCTGGATTCTGGAGCTCGACCGCGGCATGGGTATCCCGTTCGAGGGCAACTATTCCAACTGGCTCGATGCCAAGGAAAAGCGCCTGGAACAGGAGCAAAAAGAACAGTCCGCTCGCGAACGCGCCATCAAGTCCGAACTGGAATGGGTACGCTCCAATCCCAAGGGCCGCCACGCCAAGAGCAAGGCGCGCCTGGCACGTTTTGATGAATTGCAGTCGCAGGATTTTCAGAAGCGCAACGAAACTGCCGAGATTTATATTCCACCCGGCGAACGCCTGGGCGACGTGGTTATCGAAGCGAAAGGCATCAGTAAGTCATTTGGCGACCGCCTGCTGATCGACAAGCTGTCGTTCAACATTCCACCCGGCGCCATTGTCGGCATCATCGGCCCGAACGGCGCGGGTAAAACCACACTGTTCCGCATGATCACCGGCGAGGAAAAACCGGATGACGGTGAACTGCGCATCGGCGACACCGTGCAGCTGGCCTATGTCGACCAGTCGCGCGATGCACTGGACGGCAAGAAAACCGTGTGGGAAGAAATTTCAGATGGCCAGGACATCATCCAGGTCGGGCGTTACGAGACCCAGTCGCGCGCCTATGTCAGCCGCTTCAACTTTGCCGGTTCCGACCAGCAGAAGCGCGTGGGCGAACTGTCCGGCGGGGAACGCAACCGCGTGCATCTGGCCAAGCTGCTCAAGAGCGGTGGCAATGTGCTGATGCTCGATGAACCGACCAACGATCTGGACGTGGAAACCCTGCGCGCCCTGGAAGAGGCACTGCTGGCTTTCCCCGGTTGCGTACTGGTCACCTCGCATGACCGCTGGTTCCTGGATCGCATCGCGACCCACATTCTGGCATTTGAAGGCGATTCCCACGTGGAGTGGTTCGAGGGCAACTACGCCGACTACGAGGAAGACAAGAAACGCCGTCTGGGCGCAGAAGCCGAGCAGCCGCACCGGATCAAGTACAAAAAACTGGCCTGACCCGGGAACGAGGGTGAATTTATTTCACCCTCGTCAATTCAATAACCTACGACAACCCCCTAAACTCAGAAATAGCTTTTAAAAATAAGTGGTTGTAAAAATACCCTGTTTTATATGGGTATTAAGCCATTCTGTTTTGACACAAAAAAGACACTCCGCTAGTTTCGCTTGAAAATAGAAAAAGCGATCGTAAATTATTCGTTCGGAGGCGTCCCTGATGAGACACGGAAAATGGCAGAACAGCCATCCACTGACATTTGACTCGCACTTGCCACCCTTGCAGAGCACCCGCGAACTGGCCGAATCGGGCGCTGTGCTGGATGGCTCGGATAGCGATGACCCGCACTTTTTCGCCGCCATCCGCACCATCCTGCTGGGCTGGGGCCTGATGCTGGCCGCCGCCGCGTCCTATCTCATTTACGCCGGGTAAACAGCGCCATCGATTCCACGTGCGAGGTGTGGGGGAACATATCCATCACCCCTGCCTGCTCCAGCCGATAGCCATGCTCATTCACCAGGATACCGGCATCGCGCGCCAGCGAACCCGGATGGCAGGAAACATAAACAATGCGTTCCGGCTTCATATTGGCAATCAGGGGCATCATCTCCATGGCACCGCTGCGCGGCGGATCGATCAACACCTTGTTGTAGGTTTGCTTTAACCAGGGCTCCGCGCTTACATCCTCCGCCAGGTTGCAGGCATAAAAGGTCGCGTTGCCGATACCGTTACGCTCGGCATTATCCCGTGCGCGCTGTACCAAACTCGCCTCACCCTCCACGCCGACTACCGAGTGGGCAGTTCGTGCGATCGGCAGGGTGAAATTACCCAAGCCACAGAACAGGTCCAGCACCTTGTCCTGATCATTCAGTTCCAATAGCCGCAACGCCTGAGGAATCATGCTGCGATTAATTTCCGGATTAACCTGGGTGAAGTCCGTCGGGAGGAAATAGAGCTGAACATCATAATCAGGTAACGCGTAGAAGAGTTCGGACGATTCAGGCCATAACAGGCTGACACTGTCCGGCCCCTTCGGCTGAAGGTAGATCGCAAAATGATGCGCCTCGCCAAAGGCAATCAGTTGCTCGATATCCTTTTCGGTTGGCGACTCCAGCACGCGGAAGATCAAGGCATGCGTTTCGTCGCCAAAGGCGACTTCGACTTGCGGGATGGCCGCTGAAATCGACAGCGACTGAATCATTTCAGCAAGTTCGGTAATGCGCTGACCGATTGCCGGGTGCAACACCTCGCAACGCGTCAGTTCCGCCACATAGGGCGCATGCTTTTCGCGAAAGCCAACCAGTACTTTACCCTTCTTGAACACATGCTTGACGCCTAGCCGCGCCTTGTGACGATATCCCCAGTGCGGCCCGGTCAGCGGCGGCATAATCTCAGCGGCAGCGACCTTGCCGATACGTTCCAGGTTATCCAGCAATACCTGCTGCTTGGCGAGAATCTGTTCGGGTTCGGCAAGATGTTGCAGACTGCAACCACCGCAGACCCCGGCATGCGGGCATTGTGGCTCTACTCGCTTTCCTGAAGCAGAAATAACTTCATGCACCCTGCCTTCATCGTGGCTCTTGTGTTTCGCGGTGTAAATAAAGGTGACTTGCTCACCCGGTAATGCCCCATCGATGAAAACCGCTTTTCCTTCAATATGCGCAACACCCCGCCCATCGTGAGCGAGTGACTCGATGCTGGCGGGAAAAGGGTCTTGCGGGAGTCTTTGTTTACGACTGCGGCGACGTGCCATTAATCTTTCCAGGCCTCAAGAAATTCGGTGAAATGCGCCTTGTCTTCCAGCTTCAGATAATCACGCAACTGATCGCATTCCGCCTTGTAGGCATCCGACATCAATTTGCCGCGCATTAACTCAAAGCGCAGGTAGACCAGGTAGGTATTCAATACATCGGTTTCACAATAATTGCGGATACCTTCGATATCGCCCGCCATATAGTGGTCCCACACCTTGGCACCACTCATGCCCATTTTGCCAGGAAAACCCAACAGGGTGGCAATTTGATCGAGCGGCGCATTGGCGCGCGGTTGATAACCCGCCAGCACGTCCATCAGGTCTGTATGGCGCGCGTGATAACGACTGAGATAATTGTTCCATTTGAATTCGCGATCATCGTCACCGCTATCCCAGTAACGAGCCGCGACAACCCCATGCTTGAGCGCACGATAGTGCAACACGGGCAGATCAAAACCGCCGCCGTTCCAGGATACCAGTGTCGGGGTAAAGCGCTCGATGCCATCGAAGAAACGCTGCACCAGTTCCTTTTCATCGGCATCAGGATCACCCAACGACCAGACTTTCAGGTTATCGCCGGAACGAAAGACAGCCGAGATAGCAACAATGCGTTGCAGGTGCAGACGCAGGAAATCCGTACCCGCTTCCTGCTGGCGCAGATGAAACATTGCCTTGGCGACATCTTTATCCGACAGGCCATGCAGGCCATGCAGTACGCGTCCGCCCTCTACATCCGGCACGGTTTCGATATCGAAGACAAATACATTCATGAGAAAAACCGGTTTAACTGGGAGTGCGCATCGTAGCACAAAACAGAAACCGCCAAGATGCCAAGGGTAGATTTAGAGATCAGATTAGGGTGTTTTTAAGAGCGACTGTCAGTTACCGGAGCGAGGTAAAAACTAACCTAAGCTGATCTCTCACTAACACCCCTGGACCCCGGCCTTCGCCGGGGTGGCAAACAAAAATGCCGATAACGATTATTTCTGCTTCCAGCTGCCTTTCTTGTCCTCATACCACCAGCCGGCAGGCGCCTTGGCGATCCAGCGCCGTGCAAAAGTAGAGCGGATATCGGCTTCCCATTCCGGGTGACCGTTGGCCCGCGCGATTTCCTGGTAGAGCGCATTGCGATCGCGATTTTCAGCCGCCACCAGCTGCTTTACCTTGTTGCGTTCCTGCAAGGGGATCGCGGCAAGATCGCGGATATCCAGCTCGCCGTCACTGGTCATACCAATACCGCCCTGCTCATAAAAAGGCGCCAGCTGTTTATGACGCTTTTCCATACTTTTCGTGACGCTCGCCACCGCCGGAGTCTGAATATCAAAGTCCGGCGAAGCCGCATGCGCGCTCGGAATCACCAGCTCCAGCAGACTGATCAGAGGATTGGTAGCGGGCACAAAACGGTTTTCGCTGGAACCCTCCGTTCCCGGCGGCGCTTTCCTGGATTCATCGCCGTAAACCTGATCAATAATCCGGTCGGCCGCCTGTTCCGCCGCCGCTGCCGGAAAATACACATTGATTGTCACGCAGGCACTGATAAATCCAAGCATCAGTAGCAACATGGGCATTGCGAGTTTATTCATCTCATTCTCCTTGATTCCGGCATTACCGCAGTATGGCCGGATTTTACTGAACCACAACTGAATACCGCAAACTAGTCCACCGTAACCTCGCCGCTACGGGTCACTTCAATCAGCTGGTTGACCAGCTGTCGCCAGTCCACCTGGTCCGCGTAACCGACGATATCGATGCGTGGCGGCATTAACCCGCCCTTCACGATGTAATAGCCCTGGGCTGCCGGTTGCGCCCCGCGCATCTGGCAAACCCCCTGTTCCAGCCGACAACCCAGCCCCAGCTTGTCATAGGAAAAGTCTTCAAAAAAGCGCATGAAACTGCGTGACAGGGCACCGCCAACGCCGCCACCAATCCTGGTCAGGTTATCGACCGCGCGCTGGCTGATGCGATGTCGACTCCTGTCATCGTCTGGCGTAATCAGCAAGGCATCGAATTTCACCGGCTGCCAGGCCAGCATATCCAGATCATTAATGTAACCGTCCAGTCGCCCCTGGATCTTGCCAAAAGAAAAAGTGCCTGTTACCGCTTCAAGATCGAGATTATCCAGCACAATATCTCCCTGCAGCCGCGGCACCAGACCGAAGGGCTCATCGACCAGGAGGTTGTTGACCGTGATACTGCCGTCAAAAGCACTCACCAGCAGCGTACCGTCCAACTGCAACTGCCGGTCCTGGTAGCGCAATTCCGGAATCATGCCCGACAGTTTCCCACCGAAGGTCTGCCATCCCAATGCTTCGGTCAGCTGCAACATCGATACTGGCTGCAGATAAGCATCGAATGACCAGGCCATGCCCTCATCGCCCGGATCGCGCATGAAGCCCTCTTCTATCTCGATTGCACCATCAAAGAACGGAATGGATACAGGTTCCGCGAGCTGGAATTCATTGCGCAAGGATGAAAATGTGATCCGTGAAGCCCCGAAGGGAAGCTGATAGAAATTCGCCTGATTCCAGGAGATTTCAGAGTGCTGCCGTGCATCCTCATCGCTCCAGTTCAACGAACCCTTAAGGCCCTGGATGCCAAACTGACCATCTGCCTCCTGCACGGCAATATTGTTCAACCGCGCATTGAGGCGCGTCGCTTCCGGCGTCCATTCAACTTCACCGGACAGGCTACCCTTTAAATCGAGCGCGGGAATGTCGAATTCATACAGCCAGGGCTGAATGTAGGCAGGATAAACCGTTCCCAACAACAACGATTGTGCCTGCACTTTCAGCGCCCGCAACTGGAACTGCTCCTGAAAACTGAAACGAACAGACGTGGTCAACTCTGCCACGCCCGGTTGGCGCCAATGCAGATCGGAGAGTGACACCTCACCCGTGGGCTGCCAGTTAAACTCGCTGGAGAACCGCAGGGGATGAGTGCTGGCATTTATGCCCACCGGATCGGTGTAGATAAAACCCGAGGCAACATCCGCGCTCACATTCCCCCGCCATGCACCCTGTCGCTGTCTTGCCTGCAGATCCAGACTGCCCGACACAGCTTCCATTGCCTGGGTCGTTTCCAGGTTCGATATGCTGATGCCTTTAAACTTTCCAGCTAATTCGATTGACCTGAGCTCGCCGCTCGCCAGCGACAAGCCGACGTCAATGTCCGCTGTTCCGCTCGTCAACACCAACTCCGGCAGGACAACAAACTGGTTTATGAATTTATAGGCATCATACGTTATGCCCTGACCATTAACCTGGATGCGCTGCTCATCGCCAAATTGCCATTTAATTGTTAGCGCCTGCCAGTAACCTTTCAGTTCGCCCAGCCCGATACGCAGCCTGCCTTCATCGGACTGGTAAGCAATAACCATCGCCAGTTGCACTGTTTGTTGCGTCGGGGTACGTAGTTTCAAAGTGCCGCCATTGCAGCTCAACGCTGGCATGGGCTGAAAATCGGCACAGTTGATTGAAAGCAACGAGAGTTTCCCCGAGACACCCGAAAGAGCTGCCGAATCGGCGGCCAACGTCAGTTGTAATTTACCCGATGACGTGAAACCCAGCTGGCTCGTGACATTCTCAAGTTGCAGCTGGTCTCCGACAATATCCCGCAGTGAAAACTGCAACGATTCGATGGCATCAGTATTCCGGATGAACAAGAAACTCGAAACACAAGCAAACAGCAAAACAAGGAGGAAAGATGCAAAACCGGTTGCCAGCGATTGTCGAGGCATGGCCTGGTACGGAGATATCAGTCGGGAAAAACGCCCGTGGAAAGATAACGATCACCCCGATCGCAAATGATACTGACGATCACGGCGTTCTCTAGTTGGGTCGATAGTCGCAGCGCGGCTGCCACGGCGCCACCCGAGGAAATGCCGCAAAAGATACCTTCCTTGCGCGCCAGGTCGCGAGTGGTGTTCTCGGCATCTTCCTGGCTGACTTCCATGATGCGATCGACACGGCTTGGATCATAGATTTTCGGCAGGTACTCTTTGGGCCAACGCCGGATACCGGGAATGGAAGAACCCTCCGTCGGCTGCACACCGACTATCTGAACTCCCTGGTTACGTTCCTTGAGGTAACGCGAAGTCCCCATGATGGTGCCGGTGGTTCCCATGGAGCTGACAAAATGCGTGACCTTGCCCTGCGTATCCCGCCATATTTCCGGACCGGTCGACTCGTAATGCGCCAGCGGGTTATCGCGATTGGCAAACTGGTCCAGCACGATACCCTTGCCTTCCGCCTGCATCTGATCCGCCAGGTCGCGCGCGCCTTCCATGCTCTGCTCACGGGTGACCAGCACAATCTCGGCGCCGAAGGCCTTCATCAGGGCACGTCGCTCAACACTCATGTTCTCCGGCATGATCAGGATCATCTTGTAACCCTTCATTGCCGCGACCATGGCCAGCGCAATACCAGTATTACCACTGGTCGCTTCAATCAGCGTATCGCCGGGTTTGATATCCCCCCGCAGCTCGGCATGCTGAATCATCGATAACGCCGGACGATCCTTGACCGAACCCGCCGGATTGTTACCTTCCAGCTTGACCAGAACGGTATTCGTGGTATCGCCCGGCAAGCGCTGCAGGCGCACCAGCGGCGTATTGCCGACGAAAGATTCGAGGGTTGGATAGTCCATCTGCATAGTCCAGGTGTTAACTCTACTGTCCAGTTCGCGAGGATACCTGAGCAGACATTTTATTGACAGTGCAAAATAGGTAAGATGCGAGGACTACTTGAATAAAGAACAAGATTGGGGATAGATATGATGACCACCCGCTCCCTGCCCTGGCTGTTGTCCAGCGTGCTGTTGTTCCATGCCGCATCCGCTGTTGCAGCCAACGAAACCCAGCTTGCCGATCTCACGGCCGAGGATTATTTTTTTACACCGATGCCAATGGTGTTATCCGCCTCGCGCCTGGCCCAGTCCCAGTATCAGACACCGGTTGCGGTAACCATCATCGACCGCGCGATGATCGATGCCAGTGGCGCACTGGATATTCCGGACCTGCTGCGACTGGTTCCCGGTTTTCAGGTCAGCCATGCCGCCGGCCATACTACCTCGGCCACCTATCATGGCCTGGCCGATGAGTATGCACGCCGCATGCAGGTGCTGATCGATAACCGCCCGGTTTACGGACCAGTTCTCGGAGGCGTTCGCTGGACCGACATCCCGGTAGACATAGAAGACATCGAACGCATCGAAGTAGTCCGTGGACCCAATACTGCCGCCTATGGCGCCAACTCATTCCTGGGCGCCATCAATATCACGACCATTCATAGCGCACAGGCAAAAGGCAACAAGGTATTACTGGCCTCGGGCAACAAGGACATGCAGAAATATTACGCCCGGCATGGCGGCGAACTGGGCGAATTGAATTATCGCCTGACACTGGCGCATCGCGAAGATGAAGGATTCAAATCCTACAAAGAAAACATCGACCAGGTCATCACACGCGACAACCTGGGCGTCATTAACTACATCAGCTACCCTCCCGGCATCGAGGTAAGCGGCGAAGGCGTCGACAGCAAACGCGTCAGCCTGTTGAATTTCCGTGGCGACTATATCGCACCCAATCACGATGTCTGGGAATTCCATGTCGGCTATAACGGAGGACCACGCCAGGAAGGTCGATCCATTCTTGACTGGGCAGATCCTCAACGGACGCGCGAAGTAGAAAGCCACTTCCAGCAGATCAAATGGGAACGCACCTTCTCCGCGGACGACAGCATATCCATCCAGTTCCACCACACCTTGATGGATCAATCGGAACGTAGTTTTTCCGATCTTAGTATCGGCGAAATCCTGTTTGTCGAGGGGATTGCCCCGTCGTTGGCCGCGGCCCAGGCCTATATCGCAAGCATCGGCGAAACGGATGAGCCTCTGCTGCTGGATTTCAGCACCCACGAACAACGCTACGAGATAGAGCTGCAACACAACCTGCGCCTGGACCAATCCAAGCGAATGGCATGGGGCATGAGCGTTCGACATGACCGCGTTAACGGCCCGGGCTGGTTCAATACAACGGACGACATCATCAATAACCAGCACCGACTTTTCGCCAACATGGAGTGGCAGGCGCTGGATAAAACCATTATCAATTTCGGCACCATGTTCGAACACAGCGACCTTGCGGGCAGCCACATTTCACCACGACTGGCCGTCAATTATCAGCTGCATCCAAACCACGGCCTGCGCGCCGGCGTTTCCCGCGCCATTCGCATGCCAACCGTACTGGAACAGAAAATCGATTCGCGCCTGGGATTCATCGACGGCCCGACGCTGGATGTCTCCACTATCAGCCCCAACAAGCTGACGCCGGAACGTATGCGTTCATTCGAGCTGGGCTACCTGGGCAACTGGCCCGAGAAGCATCTGACGCTGGATGCGAAGTTATTTCATGATGAAATTGAAGACCGGATTCATAACCCCAAGGATCTGGCCAGCCCCTATGACCCGGTCGACAACCGCGTGCTGATCTATACCAACACCGGCGCAGTCGACATCAACGGTGCCGAGTTCGCCTTGAGCTGGCGGCCCGCAACACGCACCATGGCGAATCTAAGCTACGCCTACGCCAAGGCAAACGGCTGGGCGTTCAACGCGCTGAACAACCCGAACGATCCGCATGACACCGAAAACCTGCAGGACGACGTGCCGACGCACACCATCAGCCTGTTTCTGATGCATCGACTGCCCGGGCGCTGGGATGTCAGTTCCACCTTCTACAAGGTAAGGGCCATGCGCTGGTTGGGCGATGGCGATAAACTGCCTGGCTACAAGCGACTGGATTTCCGCATCAAAAAAGGCTTCTCGATCGGCAACAACCGGGAAGGACACGTAGCGCTTTCCCTGCAAAACGTGCTTGATGAGTACCAGGAGTTCCGTGCCGAAAATATCTTTGATACGCGCGGTTACCTGGAACTGGGCCTGGAATTCTAGGCAGGGTATCGCACCGATACCGAGTCAAGCCATGGACAGGCGCCTTCCCTGCAATAAACAGCACGCCCTCGTTGCATTAGGGCAATGGCTGTGCCTGCTGCTATGCCTGTTATTCAGCCCGGTTAGCAACGCAACAGAACCCGTCCGGCATCTGGCGATCATTATCAACGGCAACTCGCCGATTCATACAGATTTCAGCAGCACCTTATCCCGGAACATCCAGAACTCAGCGAGTCTTCCGTCAAAGATCAGCATCGTTGATATTGCGCAGCCTTCAAGCAGGCTACCGGACCAGGCCGCCGACCTCATCGTCAGTGTCGGCACCGAGGCAACTTCCTGGTCACTTGAGCAAGCCGGCAACAAACCCCAGCTCGCAACCCTGATTCCACAACAGAGTTACCAGGCGTTAATACAGCAGCATCCTAATCATGATGCATCGCACCACTCCGCAATTTTCATTGATCAACCATTACGACGCCAGGCCGAGTTACTACGCCTTATATTCCCGAAAGCGAAAAAGATTGGCACCCTGCTGGGTCCTGGCAGTCAATCGCAGGCGGCGCGTCTCGAACAGCTGCTGGGCACTTTTTCGATGACTCTTGCAGCGGCCCAACTCGGGTCGCAGGACAATCCCGTAGCGCCTCTGGACAGTATTCTCAACAGCAGCGATGTGTTTCTCGCGTTGCCCGATCCCGCCGTTTTCAACCGCCACAGTCTCGCGGGCATATTACTGACCACCTACCGCCATCGCGTACCTGTTATCGGATTTTCGCAGGCTTACGTACAGGCGGGCGCGCTGGCCGCGGTATACAGCAGCGCGGACCAGATTGCAGAACACACGGCCCAGCAGGTTCTTGCGCTGCTGCGACAACCCGTACCACGTTTACCGTCACCGACCCACCCGGCGTATTTCTCGATCGCGATCAACCACCAGGTAGCGCGCTCGCTGAGTCTCGAATTGCCCGATGCAAAATGGCTCGAACAGAGACTTATTCAACTGGAACAGGACCAGCCATGATAAGAAGCTTATCAATCAATGCACGCATCCTTCTCGCGGCCCTGCTGCCCGCAATAGGCATCGTGATTCTCCTGAGCACCTATTTTGTTCGCAGCCAGCTTATCCATCTTGATCAGGCGCTGGACCAGAGAGGACAGGTGATTGCCAGCCAGTTAGCCCAGGCCGCCGAATATGGCGTATTTTCCGGCAACAACACCATACTCGTTAACCTGGCAAACGCCTTGCTTGTCGAGCAGGATGTTATGCGCATCACGATCAGCAACGTTGATGATGCGATCCTGGTGGACATGAAAAATTCGATTGATGCCGAGCTTACCGATAACAACCATCTTGTCTTCAGCAGTAACATTCATTCCAGCAATGTCACGGTCAGCGACTTTGATGAAAGCCTCCAGGTCGTCGGCACGATTCTTCTGGGCAAAGTCCAGGTTATTCTATCCAAGCAGAACACCATTGCCGCTAAACGCAAGATCCTGCTTACCAGCCTGTTTATCGCGTTACTGGTGCTTTCTATTGGCAGCCTGTTCGCCTTGCAGACCGGCCGCAGCCTGGCGAGGCCATTACATCACCTCACCCGCGCGGTATCGGCGGTTGCCAGCGGCAAGCTTGAAACCCGCGTCGAACAACATTCAAAAGGTGAACTGGGCGAGCTGGAACAGGGCTTCAACACCATGGCGTCGGCGTTGCAGGAAGCGCAGCAGGAACTGCAACGCCAGGTGGATGCCGCCACTCGCGAATTACGCGAAACACTGGAGGCCGTCGAAATCCAGAATGTACAGCTGGACCTGGCAAGGCGTCACGCACTTGATGTTAGCAAGGAAAAGACCGCGTTCCTGGCCAACATGTCGCATGAAATCCGTACTCCCATGAATGGCTTGCTGGGTTTTATCGATTTGTTATTGCGCACCCCTCTTAATGGGGAACAACGCGAATACACATCAACCATCCGCAAGTCCGCCGCCAACCTGCTGATCATCGTGAACGACATTCTGGATTTTTCGAAGATTGAGTCAAACAAGCTGGTGATTGATTCGCAACCCTTCAATTTACGCGAAGCCCTGGAAGATTCGGTCGACCTGATGGCGCCAGTAGCGCATGAAAAAAACCTGGAGCTGGTATTGCTGATCTATTCGGATGTTCCACTTAACCTGTTCGGCGATTCGAATCGCATACGCCAGATTCTGCTTAACCTGATTGGCAATGCCATCAAATTTACCGAAAGCGGCACGGTTACCGTACGCGTCATGCTCGATGAAGTGGAGTCCAGTATAGACACCTGCCCCGCCATTCGATTCAGCGTGACAGACACCGGGATTGGCTTAAGCGAAGCGCAACAGCAACACCTGTTCAAGGCCTTCAGCCAGCTCGACAATTCTCCCGCTAAACGCCATGGCGGTACCGGGCTGGGTCTCTTTATATCGAGAAACCTGGTGGAGGCCATGCACGGCCGCATCGGCATTGAAAGCAAACTTGGCCAGGGCGCAAATTTCTGGTTCTCTCTGCCCCTGGAAGTACAACGCAATGTCGCCACCCAGGCCGGGGAAACCACGCTCGACACCCCTCTGAATGCACTCGTTTATGACCCGCATGACCTTGCACGGCTGGCATTACGCCACCCGCTGGAGGAATGGGGCTTCAAGGTCAAGGAAGCCTCTAGTCGAGAAAAGCTGTTTGAAAGGATTCAGTCAGCCCGGTTCGACATCATCATTCTCGGCCTGACCAGTAACACGCCGGAAGAAACTGAACGCTCGCACCAGTTTCTGGCCCAGGTTAATCAATACGGGATGCCGGTCATTGCCATGGTCAGCGAAATCGAACATGACCGGTTACAGCAGTGGCGCGACAGTGGCGCCAGCGTCTGCATTACCAAGCCGACGCGACGCGAACTGCTGCACCGCACGCTCTGGCAGGTATTGCAGCTTCCCGAGGAAGATACCGAAGAGTTCATTGACAGGCGCAACACGCCACGCCCCGTGATGCCCAACCTCACCGGCGCTACATTCCTGCTGGCCGACGATAACGAGATCAACCGCAAACTGATCAGCCTGCAACTGGAAAGTCTCGGCGTGCATGTGGACTGCGCCATCAATGGTGAAGAGGCCATCTCATTAACGACGAATAAGCATTACGACCTGATCCTGATGGATCTGCACATGCCTGGCATGAGTGGCGACGAATCCGCCAGGGAAATACGTCGGCACAACACGCTGAATCAATCCACCCCGATCATTGCGATCACCGCCAACGTCTTCCTGGAAGAAACGCAGAACCTGCGGGCACATGGCATCAATGATTACCTGACCAAGCCAATCTCGGAGTACAGTCTGTGGGATATGATTAAACGCTGGATTGGCCGGGAAATGAGCGAGCGACCCGCCAAGGCAATTCCGGGGGCGGAATCACTTTTATCGCAACGCCCCGAAATCCTGAAGGAACTGCTTAACCTGTTAAGAAAAGACCTGCCCGATCAACGTCGCAACATCGCCCGGGCTTTTGAACGCAAGGACTGGAAAGCATTGCGTCAACATGCGCACAAGCTGAATGGATCTGCTGCTTATTGCAAAGCAGACCGACTCCGCTCTGCCGCCGCCAAGCTGGAAAAGGCGGCTTATGAAGAGGATGTGCCCATGATCGAAAATGCTTACGTCCAGTGCAACCAGGCTATTGAACAACTAATCAACGACTGCATTCATTAAGGTCACAAAAGCAACCGCAAACTCTTTTTCATCGGCTATCGACACATACCCCGGACCCACGCCATTTTCGCGCGCAATCTCAGCCACCCTTCCCGCCATTTCCAGCAAGGGCTTGCCCAGTTGATCGTGAGAAACCGAAATTTCGCGCAACGACATTCCCATCCGCAGACCGGTGCCCAGCGCCTTCAACGTGGCCTCCTTGACAGCAAACCGCCTGGCCAGGAAATTGGCTTGCGCCACATGCCGATCATATTCACCAAGCTCAACGTTGGAGAGGATCTTTTCCGCAAAGCGTCGTCCGTGCCGCGCGATGTTATCCTGCATGCGGGCCACGTTGACGATATCTGTGCCGATGCCGTAAATCATCTCGCCGCCAGCATCAACTGCTTCATTTCCCGCACTGCGGACTGCAGTCCGGTGAACACCGCACGTGCAACAATCGCATGGCCGATATTCAGTTCGCGGATATCGGTCAATGCCGCGATTGGCGCGACATTCTGGTAATTAAGGCCGTGCCCAGCATGAACCCGCAAACCGCATTGCACGCCTTTCTCGACAGCGGCAACAATGCGCTTGTATTCCGCGCGACATACCTCGGGATTGACGGCATCGGCAAAATGACCGGTGTGAATTTCTATACAGGGCGCACCGGCTTCCGCCGCCGCGGCCACTTGCGCGGGATCGGCATCGATAAACAGGGACACCCGGATACCCGCCGCGGCAAGCCGCTCACAGGCTTCCTTGATGCGCGTCCGCTGACCCAGCACATCCAGACCGCCTTCCGTGGTCAGTTCCTCGCGTCGCTCCGGCACCAGGCAACAATCCTGCGGCTGCACCTTCTCCGCAATCGCCAGCATTTCATCGGTGACCGCCATCTCCAGGTTCATGCGCGTTTGCAGAATATCCTTCAGCATGAACACATCGCGCTCCTGGATATGGCGCCGGTCTTCGCGCAAATGCAGTGTAACGCTGTCGGCACCGGCCTGTTCAACTTCGATAGCGGCCTGAATCGGATCGGGATATCGCGTGCCGCGCGCCTGGCGCAGGGTCGCCACATGGTCGATGTTCACACCGAGATCGATCACCTTGTCAGAGTCGTGCATATGCAGCATGGGTCTATCCTTTGTGCATGGCGCGGAATACCTCGCGCGTCTTGAGCGGCTTGTCGCCCAGGTAAAGCCGCAGGGTTTGTTGCAATAAACGGCGCGCCTGTTTCAACTCGGCATCGCCGGGGAAATGCTCACTATGCAGCGCCAGCAATGCCCGTCCGGTATACGCCGATTCATCGGTCTTGCCTGTTGGCAAAACGCTCGGACCGTGCTCCGGTACATAGCGATAATGAGCATCAGGCCGCAAGGGTTCGCCAGTATCGATATCGCATTCCAGCATCAACCCATACCCCAGGTGTTCCAGGAAACGCTTTTCGAACACGCGCAATGCCGATTCGACACTGCCCTGCGACAGTTGCTGCAACACCTGGAGATAATCACCAAAACAATCCACATCCAGGTCGCCACGCGGCAACAGACGCATAATCAGTTCGTTGATGTAGAACCCGGAAAACAGGGCCTGACCGGGCAGCCTCAACGCGGGGCCCGCCGCTTCCGCCTGTTTCAAGGTACCCAGCTCCGCGCGGCAATGCCAGCTCAGTAACAGCGGCTGAAAAGGCTGCAGCACACCGCGTAAACGCGATTTGGCCGAACGCGCACCCTTTGCCACCAGCGCCTGACGCCCATGCCGTTCGGTCAGAACCTCCAGCAATAAACTGGTATCGCGATAGGCATGGTGATGCAGAATAAAGGCGGCTTCACACTCCGACTGCAGCATAACAATGTTTATTCATCCACGCCCAGGCTACGCAGGGCGCGTTCATCGTCCGCCCAGCCTTCCTTGACCTTGACCCACAGCTCCAGAAATACCCTTTGCTCGAACATGCGCTCCATATCTTCGCGTGCCGCCTGGCCTACCGTCTTGAGCCCCTTGCCCTGTTTACCGATGATAATCGGCTTGTGCGAGGCCTTCTCCACCCAGATCAAGGCATTGATCCTTAACAGCCCGTCTTCATCCTTGAAACGCTCGATTTCCACCGTGAGGCCATAAGGCAGCTCCTGCCCCAGTCGTCGGAACAGTTTCTCGCGAATCAGCTCCGCAGCCAGGAAACGCATACTGCGATCCGTAATCTGGTCTTCCGGGTAATAGGGCTCCGCTTCCGGCAACAATGCCTCAACCTGCTGCTCCAGCTGCCCGACGTTGTCACCGGTCTGCGCGGACAGCGGAATCACTGCCACAAAGTTGCCCTTTTCAGCATAAGACTGCAGCTTAGGCAACAACTGCTCTTTATCTGCCATGCGGTCAATCTTGTTAATCACCAGGATCACCGGCGTATCAACCCGCGCCAGTTTTTCCAGCACCAGGTCATCTTCCTCGGTCCACTTGCTGCCTTCGACAAGAAATACGATGGCGTGCACATCCTGCAGCGCATCGCTGGCGGCACGATTCAGGGCACGGTTTATCGCGCGCTTGTTCTGCTTGTGTAGACCCGGAGTATCGACATATAGAAACTGCGCGGTATCCGTTGTCTTGATACCCAGGATGCGGTGCCGGGTGGTCTGTGGTTTACGCGAGGTAATACTGAGCTTCTGTCCGAGAATACGATTCAACAGGGTGGACTTGCCAACATTCGGCCGCCCGATCAGGGCGACATAGCCGCAACGATACGCTTTAGTCATGGATTTAATTGCTCTAGCATCGCCTTGGCAGCCGCCTGTTCCGCCTTGCGACGGCTACTGCCCTGGCCACGACTGGAAAGATTCTTTTCGGCAATGTCGCATTGCACATGAAAAGTCTGGTTATGCGCCTGACCGGTCACCTGGATAACTTCATATTGAGGCAGGTTAATCTGCCGGGATTGCAGGTATTCCTGCAAGCGTGTTTTGGGATCTTTCAGGCTATCGGCCGAAGGAATAGCCGCCAGCTGCTCACGATATAAATGCAGAATTAATTTGCGGGCCGGGTCAAAACCGGCATCGAGATACACCGCGCCGAAGATCGCTTCGACCGCATCGGCCAGTATGGAATCGCGTCGATAACCGCCGCTTTTCAGCTCACCGGACCCCAGCGACAGGTATTCCCCCAGGTTCAAGTCCCTGCCGATCGCGGCCAGGGAGGATTTTTTCACCAGGCTGGCGCGCAGCCGGGACAGATCGCCTTCCGACGCATCGGGGAATTGGCGGTACAGCGCCTCCGCAATCACCATACCCAGCACGGCATCGCCCAGAAACTCCAGCCGCTCGTTATTTTCGGCACCCGCGCTGCGGTGGGTAAGCGCCTGCGCCAGCAGCGAGGGATCGGCGAACGCATGCGCCAGTTGTCCGGCCAGTTGCGACAGGTTCACTGTCAATTACGCGTAAGCTCCACGGAATGGTTGAACATCACCACCGCGTCGACATTACCCATGACATGATTACGCACTTCGTACTCGATAGTCACGACGGTGGCGCCACTTTCCTTGGTAATTGTCACATCCTCGCGCCCCGCGTTCTTGACATCATTGATTGAGAAACGACGATCGATCAGTTTCTTGATTTCCGATGGCGCAGCCTGCGCAAGTCCGGCCTCGCTTTGCAACGAATCCAGCGATGACTTGACGCTGAAAAACTCCATATAACTCGGCAGCAGACGCAACGTCAGCAGCACAAAAAACGCCACAATGCCCAGCGTCAAGGCCAAACCCCAAAATGTCATACCCTTCTGTGCATGTTGCAGCTTCATACTTTCCCCCTCAGGTGGTAATCAGTGAATCTTATCGCCAATCCGTTCCCAGACAACCGTCTTTTCACTGTTATCCCAGCTCATCCAGATCATGAACGCCTTGCCGACCAGATGCTCTTCCGATACAAAACCGAAATAACGGCTGTCACGACTATTATCACGATTGTCGCCCATCATAAAGTAATAACCCTCGGGCACTACCACGTCGGCATGGATGGAGCCGCCGGGAATGGGCGTGCCGTGCGGCAGATCGCGCACACTGGGACGTGTCAGCACCTGGTGCTCGAGTCCGGTCAGATTTTCCATCCAGAGATGAGATCCGGTACTGGCCGCACCGGCACCGCTACCGATATAAGTGCCCAGCGGCTGTTTCGGCATCGGCTCGCCATTGATGTACAGGGTTTTATCCTTGTACACCACATGATCGCCCGGCACGCCGACCACGCGCTTGATGTAATCAATGGAGGGATCCTCTGGATAGCGGAACACGGCAACATCGCCGCGTTGCGGATCGCCGACCTCGAGAAACCGGGTATTAATCACCGGCAGACGCAGACCATAGGCAAATTTATTCACCAGGATAAAATCGCCCACCAGCAAGGTCGGCATCATGGAACCACTGGGGATACGAAAAGGTTCTGCCAGAAAGGAGCGCAGCAGCAATACAATCAGAATAACGGGAAAAAAGGCCCGCGAGTATTCCACCAGCAGCGGTTCCTTGAGTGCCTTTTCTTTAGCCGTTTCATCCTTGACGGAAGCCGCCCTGGCCTTGCGCGCGCCGGCGAAAAACAGGCTGTCGATCAACCAGACAATGCCGGTAATAAAAGTCGCCAGCACCAGAATCAGGGGAAAATTAATACTCATTTCAGACTGCGTTCCTTGTTATTTTTTACTCACCTGCAATACCGCCAGGAATGCGGATTGCGGTATCTCGACCTTACCAAACTGTTTCATGCGCTTCTTACCCGCCTTCTGCTTTTCCAGCAGCTTGCGCTTGCGCGTGACATCACCACCATAGCATTTCGCCGTGACGTTTTTGCGCAGCGCCTTGACGTTGGTGCGCGCAATGATGTGCGAGCCGATGGTGGCCTGGATCGCGACATCGTACATCTGCCGTGGAATCAATTCCTTCATGGCATCCGCCAGCTCACGACCGCGCGACTGGGCATTATCGGCATGCACGATAACCGACAGCGCATCGACCCGCTCGCCATTAATCAGGATATCGAGCTTGACCAGCTTGGCCGCCTCGAAGCGCTGGAAGTGATAATCGAACGAAGCATAACCGCGACTGACCGACTTCAGGCGGTCAAAGAAATCCAGCACTACTTCACTTAACGGCAGCTCGAAATTGAGCGATACCTGTGTACCCATGTACTGCATGTTTTTCTGCACACCGCGCTTTTCGATACAAAGCCCGATCACGGCACCGAGATAATCCTGCGGCACCAGGATATTGGCCATGATAATCGGTTCGCGAATCTCGCCGATCTTGTTGACCGGTGGCAAGTCGCTGGGATTGTCGATCTGAATCACTTCACCGGAGGTATCCAGCACTTCATACACAACCGTTGGCGCGGTGGTAATCAGGTCGAGATCGTATTCACGCTCCAGTCGCTCCTGTACGATTTCCATGTGCAGCATACCGAGGAAACCGCAGCGAAAACCGAATCCCAGCGCGGTCGATGTCTCCGGCTCGAAATTCAATGCCGCATCGTTCAGACGCAGCTTCTGCAGGGCTTCGCGTAAATCTTCATAATCTTCCGAATTGACCGGGAACAGACCCGAAAACACGCGTGGCTGAACCTGCTGAAATCCTGGCACCGGCTTATCGGCCGGGTTATCCACCAACGTGATGGTATCGCCGACCGGCGCGCCATCGATTTCCTTGATTCCGGCGATAACATAACCCACATCGCCAACCATGAGCTCGTTCTGCTTGGTACGCTTGGGAGTGAAAATGCCTACCTGGTCCACCAGGAAACTGCGCCCGGTCGACATCACCAGCATTTTCTGCCCGGCCTTGAACCGGCCCTGCTTGACCCGCACCAGCGAGATAACGCCGACATAGTTGTCAAACCAGGAATCGATGATTAAAGCCTTCAGGGGCGCATCAGCATCGCCCTCTGGCGAAGGAACGCGCAGCACCAGGTTTTCCAGTACGTCCTCGACACCCAGTCCGGTCTTGGCGCTGCACTGCACCGCGTCATGCGCCTCGATGCCGATGATCTGTTCGATCTCATCGATAACCCGCTCCGGTTCGGCGGAAGGCAGATCGATCTTGTTCAGTACCGGCACCACTTCCAGCCCCTGATCGATGGCGGTGTAGCAGTTCGCGACACTTTGCGCTTCCACGCCCTGGGCCGCGTCCACCACCAGCAGGGCGCCTTCGCAGGCAGCCAGCGAACGCGACACTTCATAGGAAAAGTCCACGTGGCCCGGCGTGTCGATGAAATTCAATCGGTAGGTCTCGCCATTTTTTGCCTTGTAGTCAAGGGTGACGCTCTGCGCCTTGATGGTGATACCGCGCTCGCGCTCGATATCCATCGAATCCAGCACCTGCTCCGACATTTCACGCTCGGTCAGCCCGCCGCAGATCTGGATAAAGCGGTCGGCAATGGTGGATTTACCGTGATCAATATGCGCAATGATGGAAAAATTTCGGATGTGCTTCAGGTCGGTCACAAAGGGTTCTCAGGCACCGCGATCGGTGCAAAATTGGCAAAGTCAGCAGGATAAAAACAGCGAGCGATTATACACACTCAGGTTTGCCGCAGATAGCGCCGGAGCGCGACCAGATCGAGAAAATAGTGGCAGATTTCGCCCGCGTCGCCGACCAGAACCGGCACCAAATCATTATATTTTTCAATCAGTTCCGGATCAGAATCAATATCGACCAGCGTCAGCTCGAAAGCCGGGGCGTCCACCTCGGCCAGTTGCTGCTGCATATCCTGGCAGAGGTGGCACGCGGGCCGACCGTAGAGGGTGAGTTGTCGAGGACGATCAGTCAGGGATCTTGATCGCCATGAACAGGGGGCCGCTGCGACGCTGCACCAGCACGGATACGGTACTCCCCGGCTTGACCGCTTCTTCCAGCTCCCGCAGATGCTCGGCACCTTTGATTTCGGTGTTATCGAAACGCATGATGACATCGCCTTCGCGCATACCGGCACGTGCGGCAGGCCCGGCATCCAGGCGCTCAACAAAGGCGCCGCCCTTGCCCAGCTCCAGATCGGCACGCAGCTGATCCGGAACGGCCTTCACACCAATACCCAGCTTACCGGTTTGTGTGGCGGCACCGGCGCTGTCTTCATCCGCACTGGCCAGATTCTCTTCCAGCTCGCCCAGCTTGATCTTGAGGTTCTTCATCTTGCCGTCGCGCATCACCTTGACCGGCACGCGCTCGCCCACTGGCGTACTGCCCACGATCGGTGGCAGATTCGCCGACGTCACCACCTGCTTGCCGTTGAATTCCACAATCACGTCACCGACCTTGATGCCGCCTTCATCGGCGGGACTTTCGGGTACCACCTTGGAGACCAGTGCGCCCATCGGCTTGTGCATGCCGAAGGATTCCGCCAGCTCGCGGGTGACATCCTGAATCAGCACGCCCAGCCAGCCACGACTGACGCGACCGTGGGTCTTCAACTGATCCGCGACATCCATGGCCACCTCGATCGGGATGGCGAACGACAGGCCCATGTAACCGCCGGTACGGCTGAAGATCTGAGAGTTAACACCCACCACTTCACCCTTCAGATTGAACAGTGGACCGCCGGAGTTACCCGGATTGATTGCCACGTCGGTCTGAATGAAAGGCACATAGTTTTCACTCGGTAAGGCACGGCCCTTGGCGCTCACAATCCCGGCTGTTGCAGAACGGTCGAAACCAAAGGGAGAACCGATCGCCAGCACCCACTCACCCACTTCCAGGATTTCAGCCTTGCCCAGTTTGGCTACCGGCAAACCCTTCGCATCAATCTTCAGCAGAGCGACATCGCTACGCTTGTCGGCGCCGATGACTTTCGCCACATATTCATCGCGACTATGCAGCCGCACGATAATTTCTTCGGCATCGGCCACCACATGATTATTGGTCATGATGTAACCGTCTTCGGAAATAATAAACCCGGAACCCAGCGACTTGGCTTCACGCTCGGGCATCTGCTCGCCACGATCGAAGAAGTGCTTGAACAGGTCATTAAAGGGACTGTCTTCCGGCAGATCTGGGATTTCCATTCCCGGAGGAAGCTGCATGGCACTCTGCTTGGTCTTTTGCGTGGTACTGATATTGACCACCACCGGGCTATTGTCTTTCACCAGTCCGGCAAAATCCGGCAGGCTGGCTTGCGCCATTACCGCCCAACCGAAAAACAACAATCCAAGAATGTATGAAAAACGCTCTAACCTGCCCAACCTGTTTGATGTCATCATTTCTCGTCCGTACAACATTTTATCCTTTGAATTTCACCACTGAAGGCATCGTTATCTCCAGCGGCACACGTTTTAATACCGTTGCCTGGTAGCGCTGGTCGGAACGCACCTGCCGTGCAAACAAACGCAGCCAGAACAAACCCAGCAACAAACCCAGGATGGCGCCGAGTGCAGCGAGCAGTTCGGTGCTGCCCAATTGCAAGCGTGGCGCCATGAATTCACCGAACACGCCTCCCAGCATCATGCCCAGCAGCGGCACCATGTAAACGGCCAAAGAGCCTTTCAACAGGGCCTTTTCTTCAATGCCGACCACCACGCGTTCGCCAACGCCAGCACCAATGGGATTCATCACGCGCACCCGGGTGCGCCTGTTGCCCATGACCTTGGCCAACGTTGCCGTTCCGCATCCCTTGTTCACGGCGCAACTACCACAGGTACTCTGCCGCTCGGTCTCGATCCAGGTATCGTCCCCTTCAACAGCGACAATGGTGGCGGTTTCTTCAATCATCGTTACTGTTTTCAACCAGACGCAACGCGGTTGCGATCTTTTCAATCGTCGCCGCGGGCAGTTCTCCCACCACGGTCACCTGGTAATCGTCGATTTCAGCACCCAGCGCATGCGTCGCGCCCATGGTCTTCAGTCCCTGCAGGCGCGGCTTGCCAACATCCAGCTGCTCTATATAGATGGACACCGTCGCCAATCCGTCACTGTACACCAGATGCTCCACCTGAGAATGCTTTTTCGGCATAACGTGCCGTGTGTGATGGGTTCGTTCAAAGCCCTGGGGCAGCCAGGCGAATTGCCAGCGCGACGCGTCACCTTCGCCTTCATTCACAGGAATTTCATTTTTTTCCTTGCCGATCAGGTTTAACTTGCTACCGTCCAGCTCAGGTTCCAGCCAGTCATTCGGCAACTCATCCATCACCGTCAGATCCGTGAACATCATCTGTTCCAGCACCTCGCCCTGCGGCATCAACAACTCCAGGCGCACTGGCAATTTGTCTTCAACCGTCAACCAGAGCTTGTAACCATAACGGTATTCATCCCTGGGCGAGACACTGATAATGCGGCTATCCTGCCCGGATACGCGATCGTCCTCGCCCAGCACCAGATCATAGTGCTCGGTAATCCTGTCGAGATTATTGAGGAAGGCATGCGGCACGGGTGTACGCGGCATGTTCTTGTCGACCATGACCGCCTTGCGCCTGGGCATGATGCAGGTCACGCCCTCGGGTGAACGGATCACTTCCCGGGGATGCCCGGTAAGCGACATCAACCGCTCGTATTCCCCGTCATCGCGCATGGCATGGGTGATTTGCATGGCTTCCATCCGGCCACCCATTTCATACACAAACACACCCCGATAATTGGACTGCATCAACGACTGGGACATTTCTTTCAACCAGGCAGCTGCCTCATTGGCCACTGCGGGGAAGGAAGCAATAAACAGGAGTATTAATGAGAATCGGCGCATAAAGGATTAACGTTGCTCCAGGGCTGGCTGGTCATAACCGACAATACGCACCTGTGGCGACATACCGAGACGGCCATTACGCGCTGCAAACTCGTTATGATTGACCAGGTACTGGTTCAGTTGATCCACCACTTGCGGCTGCGCGTTGGCCAGCTGCGCGCTGGGTAACTGGGCCGGATCGATACGCTTGAAATCTTCCGTCTTAGGCATGGTTTCCTGCTGGGCCAGTTGTTGCAGGCCGGGATCCGGCAAATCGGCCTGGCGCACGGCGAGCACCGCCACAATCGCGACCGAGGCGGCAATGGCCGCGCCAATGAAAGGCTTGCTCCAGTGCGCGGCGGATTTTGCGGGGGAAGCGTGATGCGTAACCTCGGCCGTCACCTGCGCGGCCACGCGATCCGCCAGCGTGAAATCCATGGCGTCCGGCAATTGTCCGCGCAACGAATCACCGATCACATGATAACGTTGCCAGCGCGCCGCCAGCTGCGGATCCTGCTCCACACGCTTCATCAGCAAGGCCTGTTCGGCGCTACTCAGCTCACCATCCACCCATGCAGATAACTGTTCGTCGATTTTGTCACTCATATTGCCACCCGGCACTGTGCCTGTTTCATCGCCCCGCCGGCTAATCCAGCAAGGGTTTCAGTTTATTCTCGATCGCCTCGCGCGCTCTGAAGATGCGCGACCGAACCGTTCCGATCGGACAATCCATTGCCTGAGAAATTTCCTCGTAACTCAGCCCTTCCAGCTCGCGCAGCACGATGGCGGTACGCAGCTCGTCCGGCAGCGACTCAATGGCCGCATTGATGGTCGAGCCGATTTCATCCTTAAGCAACAACCGTTCCGGCGTTCCGTATTCCTTAAGACCGGCCGCCCCCTCGAATTGTTCCGCATCCACTGCATCAATGTCGTCGCTGGGCGGACGCCGCCCCTGCGCGACCAGGTGATTCTTGGCCGTATTGATGGCAATCCGGTACATCCAGGTATAGAAAGCGCTGTCACCGCGAAACGAGCCGATCGCCCGGTAGGCCTTGATAAAGGCCTCCTGCGCCACATCCAGGGCGTCCGCCTGATTGGATACATAACGGCTGATAACCTGCACCACCTTATGCTGATACTTCCGCACCAGCAGATCGAAGGCCCGCTTGTCTCCCCCTTGCACCCGCTCAACCAGCTGCAGGTCGGTATTTTTCTCGCTCATGGATTATTGTGACTCATGCGTTTCCCGGGAAGTAGACCGCCCAATCATAAAATAGTTCGCCCCCGGAAGCGTATTCAGGTACTGTTATGGCTGTTTAATCAACCGGTTGCAAGACTAGCAACCTTAACCAACTGGGCCCGGTCAGACAAGCGAATGAAGCAAATTCAGCATTCCCATGACATTCTGGTCATCGGCAGCGGCAGTGCCGGGCTGCGGCTGGCGCTGGAACTGGCGGATCACGCCCGGGTTGCGGTGCTGGCCAAGAGCCAGCTCAGCGAGAGCAGCAGCTATTACGCCCAGGGTGGCGTCTCAGCGGTGCTGGACAAGGAAGACAGCTTCGCCAGCCACGTGGATGACACCCTGAATGCCGGTGTCGGCCTGTGCCACGAAGACGTGGTCCGCCATACCGTCGAGCATGGCCCCGAAGCCATTGAATGGCTGATCAATAATGGCGTGGAGTTTTCCCGCAACCCCAAATCGCCCGACAGTTTTCACCTTACCCGCGAGGGCGGCCACAGTCACCGGCGCGTCATTCATGCCGCCGACGCCACCGGTCGCGAGATCGAGAATGCCCTGATCCGCAATGCGCGCGCGCATGCCAATATCGACCTGTTCGAGCGCTATATCGCCATCGATCTGATCACCTCCGGCAAGGTCGGCCTGGCCGGTAACCGCTGCCTGGGCGCCTATGTCCTGAATCGCAATGCCGATCATGTCGAGGTATTTCGCGCCCACTTCGTGGTGCTCGCCACCGGCGGCGCCAGCAAGGTGTATCTCTACACCAGCAACCCCGACACCTCCAGCGGCGACGGCATCGCCATGGCCTGGCGCGCCGGTTGCCGAGTGGCCAACCTGGAGTTCAACCAGTTTCATCCGACCTGCCTGTATCACCCGCAGGCCCGGACTTTCCTGATCACCGAAGCCGTGCGCGGTGAAGGTGGCAAATTGCTGCTGCCCAATGGCGAGCGTTTCATGGATCGTTTCGACCCACGCGGTGAACTGGCGCCGCGCGATATCGTCGCCCGCGCCATTGACCATGAAATGAAACGCCTCGGGGCGGAATCAGTGTTCCTCGATATCAGCCACAAACCGGCGGCATTCATCCGGGAGCACTTCCCGACTGTCTATGAACGCTGCCTTGAATACGGTTATGACATTACCAAACAACCAATCCCGGTAGTGCCTGCCGCGCATTACACCTGTGGCGGCGTAATGACCGACCTGCAGGGACACACCGACCTGCCCGGCCTGTATGCGATTGGCGAAACCACGCACACCGGCCTGCATGGCGCCAACCGCATGGCGAGTAATTCACTGCTGGAATGCCTGGTGTTTGCCAAGTCGGCTGCTCAGAACATCATCGCCAAACTCGATCAGACACCGGAACCGCCGACACTGCCCGCATGGGATGAATCGCGCGTCACCGATTCGGATGAAGAAGTTGTGGTCAGTCACAACTGGGATGAACTGCGGCGCTTCATGTGGGACTACGTCGGCATTGTGCGCAGCACCAAACGGCTGCAACGTGCATTACGCCGCGTGGAACTGCTGCAACATGAAATTCATGAGTACTACAGCAACTTCCGCGTCACCAATGATTTGATTGAACTGCGTAACCTGGTACAGGTCGCTGAACTGATTATTCGCTGTGCGCTGTCGCGCAAGGAAAGTCGTGGCTTGCATTACACGCTGGATTACCCGGAACTGGATTCCAAACATAAGCCCCAGGACACAGTGTTAATCCCACCTCAGCCAAGTCGCACCAGTTCAATCAACTGGGCGAGTAATCCTTAAAGCGGAAGGAACCATTCTTTAGTTTTTCAGCAGCTGCGCGCTAATAGCTGCCTCTTACTTCTCATCATTGCGAGGAGCGAAGCGACGTGGCAATCCCCTAAACACAACGAAGAAATAAAAAGTATCGTCATTCCGGCGAAAGCCGGAATCCATCAATTAAGAACACCTGATTTCAAACTTGGCCAAGTTTTCGTTGATCTTAAATAGAGCAATTAACAATAAACTTTAGTTGCAACTGAACGAACACCCCTGGATCCCGGCCCTCGCCGGGATGACGAACCAAACAACAGCACATGCACCTTCAAGGGATTGCCACGTCGCTTCGCTCCTCGCAATGACGAGATACTTTCACTTCCGCTAAGTGCCATTTTGAGACCTGGCTGCGGAATTCCGTTAGGTCCGCTTTCTACTTCTTCCCACTACACTGCGCACAGGTTCCCATTAACTCCACCACCGGTCGCTTGGTCTTGAAACCGATTGCTTCGCTGGCTTGCTGCAATTTCTGCACAACAGAATCATCTTCAAGCTCGGCCACTTCACCGCAATCCGCGCAGATCAGAAACTGGCTGGCGTGCGGATGATCGGGATGGGTACAGCCGACAAAGGCATTGATGCTTTCCAGCTTATGCACCAGCCCCTGCTCCATCAGAAAATCGAGCGCACGATACACGGTCGGTGGCGCCGGGTTCTTAACCGTCTCACGCATGCGATCGAGCAAATCGTAAGCACTGACCGGCTTATCCGATTCAAGCAGCAGCTTTAACACGATCTTGCGTTGTTCCGTCAACCGGACACCACGCTCATGACAGAGCGCATCGGCAAGAGACAGGACTTTGCCAATATCTTTTCTAGTCATTCTCGTCTCCCCCTGCAGCAGGACTCAGCGCAACTCGTCTGGCGCGACGACGTTGCGCAAGCTGGCTATGAATAGCGGAAATCACGTACACCGCTCCGGCCAGCAAAATGATGGTTGGCCCGGCAGGAAGATCAGGCCCGTAAGACAACGCCAGTCCACTGACACTGAGCGCCGCACCCAGCAGGGTCGCAATCAGCATCATGCGGCCCAGCGAATGCACATACTGCCCGGCCACGGCCGCGGGCAGGGTCAGCAACGCCAGCACCAGGATCAAACCTACCACCTGGATCAACAACACCACGGTCACAGCGACCAGCACCAGCAATAACAGATAAAAGAAACCGACCGGAATGCCGCGCAAGCGCGCGAACTCTTCGTCAAACACGACCGCCAGGAACTGGCGATGATAGGCGGCGACAATCAACAGCAATACCGCATCCAGCACAATCATGAAGATCAGGCTTTCACGAGGAACCAGCAGGATATTGCCGAACAGATAGCTCATCAGGTCCGCCTGGTAACCGGGCGCCTTGGCGATAAACATGACGCCGATCGCCATACCGATTGCCCACAAGGCACTGATCAGCGTATCTTCCTGCGCACGCCAGTTGAGCCGCACCCAACCGATCAGCAACGCGGCAAAGATGGCGGCCAGCAACGCACCGTGCAACGGATCGAACCCGTAATACATCGCCGCCCCCATACCCCCGAGCACCGAGTGCGCGATACCACCGGCGATAAAGGCGATGCGCTTCACGACAACATAAGTCCCCATCACCCCGCAGCCGATACTCGCCAGCAATGCCGCGATAACGGCTGTCTGCAGAAAACCGTGCTGGGTTAATGCCGTAAAAAACTCACTCATACATTAATGCGAGTGCGCGATCATGCGCACATGCTCCCCGTAAAGTTCCTGGATCACCTGGCCATCCACTGCATCCGTCTGGTGACAGACCAGCGTCCGGTTGAGACAGGCCACGCGATTCACATAGTCTGAAATAAACGCCACGTCATGCGACACCACCAGGATCGTCATGCGCTCGTTCAGCATCTTCAATAAATCAAATATCTCGTGTTCCATGCGCTGATCGATATTCGCGGTAGGCTCATCGAGAATCAGAATACGTGGCGCGCTGACCAATGCACGCGCCAGCAACACGCGTTGCAACTGCCCGCCGGAGAGACTGCCGATCTGGCGATGCAACAGGTTGTCTGCCTCCACTTCCTTCAATGCACGGTGCACGGCTTCCCGATCCTTGCGCGACACCCGGGACGGCAACAGCGCATTCCACCAGCGACCACTGGAATTGCTTCCCTGCAGACCCAGCATCACCACCTGCTCCACCGTGATCGGAAAATCGCGCGGAAAACTCGGATATTGCGGTACATAACCCACCTGGTGCCGGGCGGTACGTGGCGCCTTGCCCAACACGCGAATACGACCGGACTGGGGCGTCAACTGCCCCAGGATCAATTTCAGCAAGGTGCTTTTACCACCGGCATTGGGACCGACAATGCCCAGAAACTCACCGGCCTCGACACGCAGGTTGATGTTGGCCAGCGTGGCCACTTCGCCGTAAGAAAAATCCACGCCGTCGATTTCAATCACTGAACTCATGGTTGCAACGCCTCCGCGAACTGCGCCGCAATCGTCGGCAGATTGAAAATAATGTCCTCGGACAGCGGATCCACGGCAATAACCTCGCCGTCGATGGCATTGGCCACCTGCTGCGCCAGTCGCTGATCAAATTGCGGCTGAACAAACACCACATGAATCTGCTGTTGCCGCGCCTGGTCGATCAGGGTTGCGAGCCCTTTTGCACCCGGCTCCTTGCCACCGCGCTCAATCGGCACCTGGATCAGGCCGTACTCTTCCGCGAAGTAACCCCAGGCCGGGTGAAATACCATGAAACGATAGCCCTTGAATGGCGCCAGCCGTTGCTGCACATCAGCATGGATTGCATCTAATCGATTCAGGAGTGCCGCGTGGTTAGCGCGATAATCAGCGGCGTTATCCGGATCTATCAATGACAGTCGATCGTGAATCAATGCGGCCATGTGTTTAACCCGCAACGGACTGGTCCAGACATGCGGGTCTATCTCATCTTCATGATCGTGCGCATCATGTTCATGCGTAAACATCTCGCTTAACGGCATACCCTCGCGCACATCCAGAATCTGCATCGCGGGATTGGACGCAGCAATGCGCCGCATCCAGGCATCTTCAAACGGCACACCAGTACGCACGAACAAGGCGGCTTGTGACAATGCAGTTATCTGCTGCGGAGTCGGTTCGTAGGTATGGGGATTGAAACCGGGACGCACCAGGGACTGCGCTTCAACATGATCGCCACCTATGCTCTCCACGACCGCCCTGAGCGGCAGCACACTGGTAAACACGCGTACCGGCTCCGCCAGACTCAACGCCGGCCAGAGCAATACAAACCACAGCAAGAAACGCATAAGACTCCCGGGGATAGACATTAATCGCAACACGCATCAGGGATAAACGGGCTGACAGCAGCGCCAGTTTTGTAACATTATAACGTTACCGCCTAACCTGGCAAGCTGTGCATTGAAATCGTAACGAGAAGGGATTTACGGACTTAAGCTGTTGTGAATTCAGTAAAATTTTTTGGTGTGGCGATTTCGCAGTCCACCCTGCTGACATTTGCCATATCCGGCCCATGCCAGAGCCAGGCACAGAGTTCGTCCACATTGGCCGCCACGCCCTCGGCCCAGACCTCGACGCGGCCATCGGGAAGGTTTTTCGCGTAACCCGTCACTGCCAGCTCGTTCGCCTTTCTCTGGGTCGTTGCGCGAAAGAACACGCCTTGCACGCGCCCTTCCACCAGGCAACGCCGCGCCATCATGGCAGATCGACTTCCGCCTTCATGCCCGGTAGATATCGGACACCATCGCCTACGGCAAACTCAATGGCCACGGCGTAACGCGCTTGTTCCGGTTGCAGGTCGATGGACGAGATCACCCCCTGCAGCGATGCATCATTCACTTTCAGCTGGACCGACTGACCGGGTTGCAACCGGGCAAGCGTTTCGACAGGTACCCGCGCAACCGCCCGCATGGCATCGCGTTTGGCGACCGTCAGCAAGGTTTTCGGGACATAACTCTGCATCAGCACCTCGCCCGGCATGACATTGCGTCGAATCACCCAGGCGTCGAAAGGTGCCTTGATCGTGGCATGATCGAGCTGGAACCGTGCCTCGGTGACATTCGCCCTGGCCGCCTGATACTGGGCGTTAACTTTTTCGTAGGCGATCTCCGCAAGCTGCAAATCCCGATCCGATAACACCGTGCTGGCATAGAGTTCCTCGGCGCGATTGAATTCACGCTGCGCCTCTTCCAGATCGATCGCCAGGGATTTGAATTGTGCCTCGGCCGCCGCCAGGTTTGCCTTGAAGACGGCGGTATCGAGCGACAGCAACAGGCTTCCCGCTGCAACAGCCTGCCCCGACTCGGCATTCACTTTCTGCACCACGCCGGAAACCGGCACACTCAGTTCAACCCTGTCAGCCCAGTCCAGCTCCGCCGTGAAATTCTCGGCACCCGATGTCAGCGGCAAGAGCCAGGCCAACCCGGCCAATACAGTCATTAAACGCTTCATTGCACTTCCCCCATCGCCCAGGGATCAAGCCCCTGCAGCAAATCCAGTTCCGCCCAGGCCAGTAGCAGCGCATAGTCCGCCTGCGCCTGCAGCAAGCGCGCCCGGGTCGATTCCACCATGGCATCGCCCAGATCCGTGGCCACTTCCATTTCATACAGCAACCGGCTGCGATCCAGGTACAGTTCACGATAATCCATGCGTGTCAGTGCCGCATCGCGTTCGGCCTGCAACACCTGGATACGCTCCCAAACCTGCGCCGCGCGTTGCCGCATCTGCATCGCTACCGCGTCGCGCTCCGCCTTGGCCTGTTGCCATTGCGCAATCGCGCGCTGCTTCTCCGCGCTGACACGGCCGCCGGTTAACAGGGGCACGTTGAGCTCTATACCTGCAATCCATTCGTCGCGGGAACTGCGTTCCTTTTCGTAATCATAAGCACCCGCCTTGCCATACAGGCTTGGCCGGTTACCGCCCTGGGCCGCCTCTATGGATTGTTGCGCGGCGGAGATAGCCACGTCGGCCATGCGCAATTCCGGGTTCGCTTCGGCAAGATTACTCATTACATCGTTCAATGACGGTAATGCCCGTTCGAGCGCGGCCAGATCCGGTTCGGCCAGAATCCGCGGCCGATCCTCATTGTTACCCAGCACTTCAGCCAGCAGCATACGCGTGGTGCGTTGCCGCGCCTGGGCGGCAAAACGCTTGCTGCGGGTGTCCTGGTATTCCGTTTCAATCGCCATCAGGTCGATATCGGATACCTGGCCCAATGCATGCCGGTCGCGCGCCTTATCCAGCGTGACATAGGCAATGGCCATGGCTTCATCAGCCACCCGGAAGGCGTGATCCGCCAGCAGCACATCCAGATAATGTTGCACGATTAACAGACGATATTGATCCAGCACCGCGCGGGATTGCAGCGCCTGTTGTTCAAGTGTCATTTCGCCCGCGGCGACCCGGGCCCGGGTCACGCCAAAGTCATAAAGTTTTTTACGCAGTTCGAGCCCAATCCAGGAATCGTTGCGCGAAGTGTCCGTTGCCAGCTCGGACGGCTCGATATACAGGGCTTCGCCACGCAGGTTCAGTTGCAGGCCAGTGTCCGAACGCGTCAACGCCAGATTAGCTTCCGCTTCCTGTTGTTGCGCCTGGGCACGGGCATAGGCGGGATAAGCGTTGCTGGCCATATCTATGGCCTGCTTCAGCGTCATGGGATCGGGAAAGTTTTGCGCCACGCTCACGCGCAGCATACACAAGAGACTAACCGCCAGAAGAACTCTCTTTGCTGTCATACGGCCGTATGCTCCAAGCAAGCGCATGCCAAGTCAATGGGTCAGTTTGGCAATGTTATTTCGGCCGGGGCGCGATAGCCAACGCCACCCTTGTTGCGCTGCTCACGCTTGTAGCGCGTAAAGGACATATCCCGGTAGGATCCATTGATCACATACTCGCCGAGCAAGAGAAATTCTTCCGTGTCGCGGGTCGGGCCGGTGTAGCGCGCAATGCTTTCGCCGTTCAGATCCACAAAGAGGAACACCGGCGTTGCGCGCACGCGGTTATGCTCAAAAGCAAAATCCTTTTCCGCAACCGTGTTGCCCTGGAAGTCGACAATCTCCACGTCGCCTTCGATATCCACCCGGAAAATCTGGAAGTGTGCCTTGTAATAATCCTGTACTTCCGGCTGGTTCAGCACGGTCTCTTTCATGCGATGACAGAAGGGACATTCGTCCATTTCAAAAAACAGCAACACACCCTGCTTGCCTTCTTCTTTTGCAATCGCCAGCTCTTCCTGAAAATCACCCAGGCTCTGGTCGAAAAAATAGGTCGCGGCATCACGCGGCGCCGCGGCCTGCGCCAGTGATACCAGGGAGGCAAGCATCAGGGTTAGCAGGTACCGGTACATTTTTTCTCCATTGACTGGCTCGCGGCCTGGCGGGCCGCTTTCTTACGCGCAATGAAATCTTCAATCACGTCCGAAGTGATGGTGCCCACCTGGCGGGCTACCGGCTCACCTTCCGGTGAAATGATATAGGTGGTCGGCAAACCGCCGATCGGCAGGCGCTCGTGAGCCGGATCGATACCATTGGTGCGCACGACCGGATAGCTGACAAAATAGTTGTCGATAAATGCGTTCAACTGTGGCAGCGGGATATTCTCATGATTCACCCCGATGACCACGGCATCCTGATCGTGAAAGCGCTCGTGAAAGGTCATCAAGTCCGGAATCTCTTCCAGGCAGGGCGGGCACCAGGTCGCCCAGTAATTCACGATTACCCATTTGCCACGGTAATCCGACAATGAAATCTGCTTTCCGTCCACGGATGGCAGGGTGAAGTCCAGCGGCTCAGCCTGCAGGGCGCCCGCCAGAAACAGCCAGCCGACCAAAACCCCAAGTAACCTGTT
Organism: Thiohalobacteraceae bacterium; assembly: GCA_041592335.1. Taxonomy (GTDB): domain Bacteria; phylum Pseudomonadota; class Gammaproteobacteria; order Thiohalobacterales; family Thiohalobacteraceae; genus JBFHQE01. The sequence goes on from JBFHQE010000016.1 coordinate 51,986, forward strand.
TACTTTTTTCATATCGCTTCGCTTAATTCCATTTCAAGACCCAATTATGCCCTGTTTCTCTCAAAAAACAGACCGTCTACAATGCTAGAGACGAACCAGACCCCCAAAAGTTTCCATCCGAACGGATATTTTTCTATGACAATCATCAAACAGGATGACCTGATCAGCAGTATTGCCGACAGCCTGCAGTATATTTCGTACTTTCATCCGCTGGACTTTATCCACGCCATGGCGGATGCCTACGAAAAAGAACAATCCCCCGCCGCGAAAGACGCCATCGCCCAGATCCTGGTGAACTCGCGCATGTGCGCCGAGGGGCACCGTCCCGTCTGCCAGGACACCGGCATCGTCACCCTGTTTGCCAAAATCGGCATGGATGTCCGCTGGGATGCCGAGATGAGCTTCAACGACATGATCAACGAGGGCGTGCGACGAGCCTACCTCAATCCCGACAACCCGCTGCGCGCCTCGATAGTGGCCGACCCGGACGGGGCGCGGAAAAACACCGGCGACAACACTCCGGCCGTGATCCATGTGGAGATGGTACCGGGCGACAAGCTGGATATCACCGTGGCCGCCAAGGGCGGCGGTTCGGAGAACAAGGCCAAATTCGCCATTCTCAATCCCAGCGACAGCCTGGTGGACTGGGTACTCAAGCAGGTGCCGACCATGGGCGCGGGCTGGTGCCCGCCGGGCATGCTGGGTATCGGCATTGGCGGCACGGCAGAAAAGGCCATGCTGCTGGCCAAGGAATCCCTGATGGATCCCGTGGATATTCAGGCACTGAAACAGCGCGGCCCAGCGACCCATGCCGAAGAGCTGCGCCTGGAATTACTCGACAAGGTCAATGCCCTGGGTATCGGCGCGCAGGGTCTCGGCGGCCTGACCACGGTCCTGGATATCAAGATCAAGGAGTACCCGACCCATGCCGCCTCCAAGCCGGTGGCCATTATCCCTAACTGCGCCGCCACCCGGCATGTGCACTTCACGCTGGACGGTTCCGGCCCGGCCGACCTGGCACCACCCAGCCTGGACCAGTGGCCCGACATCACCTGGGCACCGGCACCCGGCACCCGGCGCGTCGATCTGGAAACAGTCACCCGCGCTGAAACAGCGCAATGGCAACCCGGCGACACCCTGCTGCTCAGCGGCAAACTGCTGACCGGCCGCGACGCCGCGCACAAGCGCCTGATCGACATGATCAACCGGAGCGAACCGCTGCCGGTGGATTTCACCAACCGCTTCATCTATTACGTCGGGCCGGTCGACCCGGTACGTGACGAAGCCGTGGGACCCGCCGGACCCACCACCGCCACGCGCATGGACAAGTTCACCGAAACCCTGCTGGCGAACACCGGCCTGCTCGGCATGATCGGTAAGGCCGAACGCGGCCCAACCGCCATTGATTCGATCCGCAAACACCAGTCCACCTATCTCATCGCCACCGGCGGTGCCGCTTACCTGGTGTCCAGGGCCATCAGAAAATCGCGCGTCCTTGCCTTCGAAGAAATGGGCATGGAAGCGATCTATGAGTTCGATGTCGTGGATATGCCGGTAACGGTCGCCGTTGATTCAAGAGGAGAATCCGTGCACGCCAGCGGCCCCGCCGAATGGCAGCGTCGCATCGCCGGTATTCCGATTGTGGAAGATCCCCAGAGGTAGCCAATACGGCAACAGGCCCGTATCATTCAGCACTATTAAAAATATACCAATCTGGGAGCGCAGCCTTGCTGCTAAAAGTCAGGTCACAGGAAAACACGCCCGGGGTCGATATCCGGCCAGCGCCGCTCAAGGAATGGCTGGAAAGCCTGCCTTACACCAACACCCTGACGGTCTGCGGTGAGCTGCAGCAACGATTGCGCGATATCAATCAGCAGCAACTGCCCTCCATCAAGCACTTCGAACTGCTGCTGAGTTTTAACAGCCCGTTCGAGCGCATCCACGAAAGCCTGCGCATGCTGGATAAATCCGCCGATCCGACCGTGGCGCCGCAACTCGCCATACTGCACAGCCTCACCGATGAAATGCTGATGGGCTACAAGTATGTCATCAACAATTCATTGGCGGAAAAACGCTGGGGCACGCCCAAACACCTCGTGACAGCGGTGAACTATGCCGCCCATCTGTTATCGCTGGTCATCACTGGCGACTGGCAACGCTATTTACTTACCAATGAACTGCACTGGTACGAGGCGAGCCAGTTATACGCCATTGCCGAACAGAAAAAGATGGGCACCTCGGTTGCCGAGCTGCCGCAGGCCCAACAGGGGCTTTCCGCCCTGCGCACTTACCCGTTGATCGCCATGTTGCGCCTGGCCGATCCCTATCGCATGCCCTCCGAGCTGGTCTGGGAGGCCTACTACTACCTGAATCACCATATCAAC
>JBFHQE010000017.1:0-52130 GCA_041592335.1 Thiohalobacteraceae bacterium
AAGTGTAATACCAATAACTCCTGGTGGTATAGGTATAGGTGAGGCTGCATTCGACCAGATATGTAGGGTGTTGTCTGGGTCTTCTATGGCCTACGCAAGTATCTTTTTTTCTTTTCGTATAGTGAAAATGATTGTAAGTCTTCCAGGTGGGATCTATCTCTTATATGAGAAGAAGCATAGTCATTTGGAATATAATGTTGACTCAAACTGACAATCCATCTGGAAAATGCATAGAACTTTCTAGTGAACATCATGAAGATGCGCATATAAATATGCACTGGCCTGAAAATAATGAGGGTTGTATTTTAGTTGGAAGCCCGCGATCAGGTACATTTCTATTAATGGCAATTCTGGAGGAATGTTTTGATATTGCTGCACCACTAGAAACGCATTTTATTCCCTATTTCGAGCGCTATAGGTTTTTATGGGGTGATCTGACATATGTTAAAAATCGTCGGAAAATGCTATCAGCGATATTTGATTTCCTAGATATCTGGACGCCACGTATGATGGTAAAAGGGGATCTTCCCTTGGCGTGGAAATATAGTTTGTCATCAGTGCGACCTTATAGTGAACAGATTATTGAGCAATCGATCACGTATGGAGATTTGGTTGTTAATATGTTCCGCGTGTATCAAGAAATTCAAAAAAAGAGTGGTTGGGTTGATAAAAGTGCATACTTCAGACATGTTGACATTGACCTGGTTTGTAAATCGATTCCAGATGCTAAGGTTATACATCTAATCCGTGATGGACGGGATGTGGTGCTTTCATGGATGAAAACGTGGGCTACACCCACTAGTATGGAAGAAGGAGCTTTTTTATGGAATGAACATGTCACCAAAAAATCAGCATGGGGGGTGTTACATCCCGAGCGTTATCTTGAGATACGTTATGAGGATTTACTTTGTGACACAAAGAAAGTACTCACTGATATTGGGGAATTTCTTGGGCGTAATCCTAAGACTTTGGAACCAAATCTTGGTAGAAGTCAGTACGCCCGTGCGTTAAGTGAATTGGACTCTCATAAGCTGGTTGCTGGTAGCATCCGAGCTGAAAATGGGAAAAAATTCCTGCTCGAATATAATTCAAGTCAAATAAGCTCTTTCGAGAATATAGCAGGTGAAGCATTAATTAGATTCGGCTATGAATTAAATGGTTCTTCAACGTCGAAACGCATATTGAGCAGTGGTTTGATTAAGTTACGTGGAATTTTCTCAATGAACCACATGAGAAGATTGATAAAAGCTAACTTACCAATGTTCATTCGCTTATCGCAATTATTACGCATCGATATAGTTCACATTATCAATCATGGTAAAAGATTGGCGAGTTGGCCGCGTACAGGAAATACTCGCTAACTAAATATATAAAGTTATGGCTTAATAATTCTGTCCCGTACAAAAATTGATCGTGTTGCAATCTCCGCCTCGGAATTTATCTTAATCCATGTATCATAAGCTTTGCCATTCGCTAATTCAAACAACTCTATAGACTGGCCATTTGCATCTACCTCGAAACAAATATTTTTATTGGGTTCTCTATAATGAATGGTGATAACAAACTCTGACAATTCGCCGGGCTGAAGAGTAAATTCTGACATGTTTCTGGCCGTACTTATTGTTTGTGGATTGCTTTTGAACCAGCGATTGATTTTAAAAAATGATGACATTGCATTTTTTGAAGTGTCGCAAATAACTTCTGAATTTATTTTTTTAGAATATCCACTTGCAATTTTGATTTTGGTTGGATTTTTGCATTTTATGCAACTAATAGATAGGCGGTCTATGACGCTGATTTTACTGGCACCCATGGATCTGAGCGTTAATGCATTTGCGAAGCTAGTGCTTGGGCTTTTAGCCAAAGGGGGTTGGAATAAGATCGATAATGTTGCGCCAAGCATCAGGGCTAAAGCTTTCTGGGTTATGGTAGAACTATAAATGAGCTTACCGAAACTACTAGAAGCAGCTGCGAATAGAATTGGGTACAACCCGAGTGAATACCTGCCATGAGTGGGATGAATTAAGACTATGGCTACGAATCCGGCAACAATCCCAACAAAGAATGTGAAATTTCTAAAATTGCCATACAGAAATATTAATGAAATCAAACCGCCAATAGAGGCATATAATAGGATACCTCTTTCAAATACTGATAGCTTAAAAATCAAACTGTCAGCCCAAACATCATATGCACCCATGAAGTAATTACGCCAACCTTGGGGCGGTCCCGAGAATAGTCGATAGAGTTTATCGGGTATTTCGGCTAGATAGTTTATAAAGTTTGTATTTCTTACAGCGGATTGCAAGGTTTCATCTACTGAATCTTGTCGCTCGGACATTTCTGTGGATTTGCTATTAAAAGCCTGTACGAGTTCAGATCTGCTGCTTGGATCTAAAGATATTGCAAGAGCAGCTCCGAGAGTTGTAGTGATAAAAGTTGGCTTCCCTTCTGCTTTGCTTAAAACAAATGAATGGGGCAGTATGGTGAGAATCGCAACTAGTATAAAAAAAATACTGCTCGCAAACTTCCTATAGATCCCAGAGACATTAATAAACAGAAAAACAGCTCCTACCAGTATAAAAGCCACGCCTTGTGATCGTGTTATACATGCAAGTCCAATAGATATGCCGCTCAGCAATAGGTAAATATAAAATGTTTGTTTTTCTTCTTGGAGGGTGGCTTGGTAAAATAGAAGCGCACCTATATAAATTAATGGTACAAAAAGTGCCTCAGACCAGAGAGATATGCTAAAAAATATCCATGATGGTGCTATTGCGAGAATCAAGCAGCCAATAAGACTTGCCCAAATACCAAAGAGAGGTTTTGACAGAAAGAATAGTAGAGGAAATACCAATGACCAAAGAAATAGGGATACTAAACGAGCTGCATACTCACTGTTTTCAAATAAAAAAGCAGAAGATAATATGACTGGGTATAGAGGCTGGAATTTTCCCTGACTATAAGCGCGCCCTAAGGACTTACTTGTTATCTTCTGGTTCGAAAACGTCGATTTGATAGCTTCGGAAATCCCTTTTGACATTGTGTAATAAACACTCTGATCACCTAGCAGTGCGTTAGGATGAGTCTGATTTAATAAGGACAAGCGCGCTAGAAGTGCAATGAATAGGATAATTGCCAGTGAAAATAAGATAAACTTTGATTTAAAAATGTAATGATCTTTTACCATTTTGTAATGGCTCTTTGAGTAGATGGTTGTATGGCTATTTAGAGCATATATTGTAGTAAGGAATATCAACTCTAGATAGAGTTTCGTAATTTATAAGTTTAGCTTAGTCAATATTTTGTATGACCTACTCTAGGTAAACTAAAGATCATCATCTTCGAGTAATTCTCGTCCCGCCCCCTCTATCCTATGATAACCTAATCTTTGCTTTTCAATAGATTTGTTTGCAGATTCAATAAGGCCAGATAAATTATCGCCTGAATCTATGGTGTTAATGCCAGAAAAATCTAGTGAAATGCATCCTGAAATTTTAATAGTGTAGTTATCTGGCGACTTATTAAGAAGAATTAATTTCAGAGTCTCCGGAAATGAATTTTCTATTAATTGAATGAGACTGCTATTCAATTCGAGAAGCTCATATTCAATTATCGCAATCTGGACAGGCTTACTTAAGAGTCTAGCCATTGATAGTGCGCTGATATGTTCTCCTACCTTTATAGGCTTATTGATTTGTTGGATTAGGGGTTTGGATGCTTCAAATTCGTATGGTATATGGTCAGCTATCCGTTTCCATGCTGAGATGATAGGCTCTAGGTCATTATAGGATTCTACTCTTTTTATCAATTCATCTGGTGAATCAAAGCCGGTTATGGTTTGAAAGGAATGCTCTTTTGACTTTAATAGTTCACGTGATAGAACTGCAAGAGAAATATCTTTCATCTTGTTGGGGTCTAAGTTTTTGAGGATTGGGTAAGTAATAAAATTAGAATTGAATCTGCTAATCTTTATCGGTGAATATACTATCCATGTTTCACCAGCATTTAATATGCCGAGTGTACCCCTTTGATCTTCGATATTTATAACAGGTAGAGAGATATTGTCAGCTTTCCTTTCTCTGCCAGGTGTATATTCGAGAAATAATACAGCGTCACGGAGAAACCTGTAGTGTCTGCTGAGGTTACCAATTACTCCAATGGTCCCTTTAGTTGAAAGTAAAAATAACCTTAAAGCGTATATGTATACAATTATCTCTGGGATGCTTATCTTACCAGTTTGGTATCTAATTAAAACAAATCCTAATGCTGCAATGATGCCAATACTATAAAGAATGTGGCCAATTAGACCTGAAAACGCGTTTAGCCTTAGTACGTTTGCAAGTGATGTGATTGAGCCAGATATAGATTCATCTTTAAGTAGATTAGAGCTCAGGCTTTCATCATGTTCTGGGGAGGGGAATCTGTAAATTTGCATTTTTGTAAATCTATCAAGTACCGCCCCATTCTTTTTTTCATAACGTTTAAGGTTGAGGTCAGAATTATGAATATCTTTACTTGTTATATATTGCCAATAAAGTATAACTCCTCCCATTAAGAAAACTAGCAAGGTAGCCGAAGTCTCCAGATATAACGCAATTACGCCAAAGACGCTGGCTCTAAGAATGTTGTCAATACCATTAAATAACGCTGTTATTGCCATCCCAGCCCTGCGGGCTGTTTGACGAGACATTTTAGTTATAATTCTTTTGCCGCTTGGATCAATAATGTACTCCGTACGAGGTTCAATTGCTCCGCCCATTAACCCTAGAAAGTTTTTGATACAATGAGTCTGGTATTCGGAGAATATTTCTATTCTTAAGGAGCGTGCTTTATAAGAAAATAAACCACCTATTAGCATCATTGCCAGAATAAGTGCCACAAATAAAAAAAATGTTAGGGGTGTGAAGCTTAAAGAAAGATTTTCGGTCAATACCAAGGAATCTTTCTGCTCCAGCAGCCTGAGAAAACTTAATATAAGAACAATCGATAAACTTTCAGAAACAATTGCTGCAACACCTATGAGTATCGAGTTAATTACCTTTGAAGTATAGCTCTTAAAGATAAAGGCTATTGCAAGTTTAAGTATTCGTAAAATCGAGCGAGGTCTTTTCGCAATCATCTTTATCAATGTGCTCGTTGTTTCTTTTGATTGAAATTCTTCATCTGTGGGTGTTGTGCGGGATGATATTATCTGCAGCCACCAAACTGGTAGTTGAAATGATTTCAGCTGAAAGTTGCTCCCAGGTGCTAAAATAAATCCTAGCTAAAATATTTCTTGTATCTCCTGTGAAAAGTTCTAATAAATGCAGTATTATATTACGTTCTGCGAAGTCTGACTTATCATGATGCTCAGTTCCACTGGGCGAGTTAATATACTCTGTGCCGCTCTCAGCTTTTACAGCTGCTATGATTCTGTCCTGTGATTTACGTGTTGAGGGCAATTCTAGTACAGATGTTTTAGATATTTTGCATTTCAGTTGCATAGCATCGATACATGTTTTGAGAGTATTCATCAGGTAATGAGCCACAGGAGTACTAGATACGACATTTCTGATCTTTTCGTATATTAAAGTTGCATGATCTGGTGGAGATGTCAGCCAGTGGTATTGAGATAAGCGCTCCTGCCAGATAGCAGAAGCATTTTCCTGGAATTCCAGTTCTTTGATCAGAACTTCTCGTGGTTGTTTTTTTAATGGAAGGGTTATCCATTTGCCTTCTACCGGGGGATTTGCCAGCTTGCTACACTGCACCCATCCTCTCCGCGGAAATTGAGTGCAATCAAGAAACAGGAAGTGATCCGCAGTCTGGAAGAGACGAAAGTAACCCACATAGGGCATAAAATAAGGTTGCATTACTGCCACTCTTGTCACGTCAGTACTTCCATCACTCGTTTGGTATTTCCAGTAATGATTGAGGGTCGGCATAGACTCCAGATTAGTGATAAATTCTAGCATATTCAGTCAATTGAACCACCAATTTGTATTCAATGGGTTATCTTTTGAGTGAAGTCTTGATTGTGCTGGCTGACTTAAGTTGGTAAATGCATTGCATGTGGTGGGAAAGCTTCGTTAGCTGTTATGAGATTGCGGTTAGGCCCTCTCAAAAATGAAGGGCTGTATCGTCGACGATGCACGATAAGGATAATGGCCAAAACGAGCAATACAAGCGACTTCAGCTAGCGAAAAGACTCGAACGTGCTTGTCTGAGTCTCCAGAAAATCAGGTTAAAATGATTGGCGCAATTAGCACAAACGAATCCGCTTAATAACAATGAAAAACAATAGGTTGCATTAATAGCAGCTGACTTCCACGGTGGAGGGGGATTCGAATAATCGTACTCGCGTGACCACTCAAATCCAGTACAATACCCAGTCACTGGCTTAATGGTTGATGGCTCGATAAGAGCGATTGGGCTTGCCGCAATGGATGAATGGCCTGAAATAGTTTGCGTTGGCTGCAAATAGCCAGGCAATATCATACATCTTTTGAGCGTTATTCCCTCGAAGAAAATCTGAGGTTGGATCTTGATATTCCTGGTAGCTGCGTACATTACTCCGCGGATGATCTAGGCCAGGCAAATAGAATTTGCGAAGCATTGAAAGGCCGAGGGATAGATACGAGAGGATGGTAGGAGTTTGGATGTGTTGGGCAGAGTGCCTAAAAAAAATTTCCGAAAGATAGTCTTCTAGTCACTTTGTTTTTGGCTGAAAGACTGATGGGTTTGCCGATGTATATTGATCTTGCTTATGAGTTTATTGTAGATGTAGCTGAGGTAATAAACAGTTGTGTGGATCAGAATTGATTTCAGTGAAATGGCCTTCTTGTGGTCGAATTCTTAACTTATAAACTTTTAACCTTTTCTTTAATTTTCAGAAAATATCATGTCAGCAACGTTAACTGAAAATAAGGTGGGAGTTGTCATAGTCAACTGGAACTCATTTGATGTTTTGGCTAGGTGTCTTACCGCATTAAAGAGACAAACGTTCAAGCCGGCATGTGTTATTGTAATTGACAATAAAAGTGAGAATGCCCCAAATCAGTTGCATTGTGACCTTCCTGATAATACACAATACATTAAGCTGAATGAAAATACGGGTTTTGCGCGCGGCAATAATCTGGGCGTTTCCCTGTTATGTGAGTGTGACTATATAGCATTGATAAACCCTGATGCTTTCCCTCAACCCGACTGGCTATATCAACTGGTTGATGCGGCGAGTCGAAACCCTGAATACTCATTTTTCGCCAGTATTACCATCATGGATGATGATCCTGAATATTTTGATGGTGCGGGTGATATATACCACATTAGTGGTATTGGCTGGCGAAGAGGCTATGGTAGAAAAATCTCTCCTGATGATGTTTCAGAATCAGAGGTTTTCGCACCTTGTGCGGCTGCCGCTATGTATAGCAGAGCTGCCTGGGAGGAAGTGAAAGGTTTTGACGAGGATTACTTCTGTTATTTTGAGGATGTTGATCTCGCTTTTCGTTTGCGATTACAGGGATACAAGTGTCTCCTGGTTCCCAGGGCAATTGCCTATCATGTTGGCTCGGTGACTTCTGGCGGGCATCGTAGCGATTTTTCAGTCTACCATGGTCATCGTAACCTGGTATGGACATATGTAAAGAACATGCCAGGGTACGCGTTCTGGCTGTTTCTGCCATTGCATATCTCCATGAATCTGATTTCCATATTTAGATTCATTCCTTCCGGCCAATGGCGTATTGTGTTAAAGGCAAAAATTGATGCGCTGCGCTCAATCAGGAAGGTCTGGAAAAAAAGACGGTCCATTCAGAATCAACGGAGAGTGGGTGTTGCGGAAATTATTCGCTTTATGGACAAACGTCTTATCCCAATCCGGAGGAAAACAAATACTATTTTCTCTCGGTTTTCCGGTTTGCTCCCTATTAGTGATACTAAACCCGCGCTAGTTTCAGATAGTGATTCTTTCAATGAACAGGCGAATTATTTCAACTATCTGCGCCGTCGAAGCATTTTGGGGTTTTTATATCGAAAATTCTGGTTGTATCCGAAATTGGTGAAAAGTCTTTTTGGCCGAGTTCTCGATGTTGGGTGTGGAATTGGTGATTTTCTGGACTTTCGTCCAGGGGCGATCGGGCTGGATATTAATCCTTACGCTGTAGAATGGTGTAAGAAACGGGGATTAGATGCTCGTCTCATGGAAGTAGATCACCTGCCATTCAGTAATGACAGTTTTGATGGCGTGGTTCTTGATAACGTGCTCGAGCATCTTGCTATCCCTGATAAACTGATTGCGGAAATTGAACGCGTCCTTGTTCCTGGCGGGCGGGTTTTAATTGGTGTTCCCGGTAAGCGTGGATATGCCGCTGATTCAGATCATAAAAAGTTTTATTCCGAAGAAGATTTGAAGAAAACGATGTATGAAAAAGGGTTTTCATGTAAAGAGTTTTTTTTCATGCCAGTAAAAAGTGGAATACTTGATAGCTTCTTACCCCAATATTGCCTTTATGGTGTTTTTGAGAGAAGTTGATTTCGTATGGGCCAGATAACAGTCTCTGTCGTCAGCCATGGCCATGGTGCATTGCTCCCGGGTCTGCTTGAAGACCTGGAGGCGTGTCCTGAAGTTGGGCAGATTATTATTACGAAAAACATTCCGGAGCCAGAACTCTGTCACTCTGCGGCCAAAACTCCATTAATCATAGAAAATACGTCACCCAAAGGGTTTGGTCAAAACCACAATGCTGCTTTCAAGCAGGCTCGGTTTCCTTTTTTCGCCGTGGTCAACCCGGATATCAGGCTTGAAGGTAACCCGTTCCCTGCACTTATTGATTCTCTGAAAGCGGAAAACATTGCAATAGCAGCGCCTTTGGTGATCAATCCTACAGGCGCTATGGAAGACAGTGCGCGTCGTTTCCCGACCCTGGGTAACCTGACTTTAAAGGCACTTCGGATCGATGATGGTCGATTGTCCTACAAGCGTGATGATCCTCCTTCAGTAGCGCCCTGGGTAGCTGGCATGTTTATGCTTTTCCGAAGTTCGGATTACATGGCTCTGCATGGTTTTGACGAGGGATATTTCCTTTACTATGAGGATGTGGATATCTGTGCTCGTACCTGGAAGCTAGGGAAAAAGGTAATGCTGTGTCCATCAACAGCGGTTGTGCATGATGCTCAAAGAGCCAGTCATCGTAATTTTCAGCATATGAAGTGGCATCTCGCCAGTATGGCTCGCTATCTCCGTAAATACTATACAAATAGTTACCCACGGAATATAGGGTGACGGTCCGTATTTTAGAGTGCTTATCCCTGCAATTGGTTGGCCGCCCACTTATGCGGGGTGCGCTAATTTCTTTCATTCTGCAGGCAATTGGTGCAGGGCTCATCTTTTTCTCCGAGGTGCTGGTTGCACGGGTACTTGGAGTGCCTGCTTACGGTGTGTTCGCAACCATCATGGCCTGGCTTCAGGTTTTAATCCCGGTCGCAATGCTTGGTACTAATTATCTGTTACTGCGTATGGTGCCTGTTTATGTTGAAAACACTGGCTGGCCGCAGTTGCGTGGAATGTTGAGATGGTGTCTTGGTGTTGGTCTGCTTGGCAGTTCAATTATTTACGCCATTATGTTTTTTGCCGCTGTGATGCCACGAGGAATTCTGGATGCTGAAATCAAAACGGCATTGATGTTAGGCATGTTGGCCTTGCCTCTGTATGTGTTATCTCTTCAACGGCAGGCGATATTACGTGGTTTGCATCGAGTGGCTCATGCGCTATCACCTGAATATGTAATCCGCCCATTGATATTGATAATTTTGGTTGCGCTGTTTGCCTGGGGTGCAGGTCATTCACTTTCACCTGACGAGGTATTAGGGCTTAATGTAATAGCGGCGGCGGCAGCTTTCCTGGTTGGATGGTTCTGGCAACATCAAGCGCGCCCCGATGGAATTAAAGGTGCTGTAGCGGTATTTCATAACCGTGAGTGGTTTTCTATTGCGATACCTCTTTTTCTGGTTGCTCTAATGCAACTACTAATTGTCAGGATGGATATCATCTTGCTTGGTGCTTTGTTGGGCCGAGAGCAGGCAGGAATCTATGCGGCGGCCAGTCGCGTGGCGGACCTTGTGGTATTCGGGTTGGCTGCTGCCAATGTCGTGGTGGCTCCTATAATAGCCAGTCTTTATACAAAGAATGATATTCCCGGTTTGCAACGCATGCTTACAGCGTTAGCTAAAGGGGTTTCCTTATTTACGGGAATGATTGTCATCCTGTTGCTGGTGGCGGGTCAATGGATACTGCAACTTTTTGGTGGTGAGTTCGTTACAGCCTTTGTGCCCATGCTCATTTTGGGGGCTGCGCAAATGATGAATGCCCTGTTGGGGCCGGTTGATTTTATGCTGGCTATGACTGGGCACCAGAAGCAGTCTCTACGAATATTCTTCATCGCAACCATATTGAACATTGCATTGCACCTGTCGCTTATCCCGCTCTACGGCATGATCGGAGCTGCTGCTGCTACGTTCATTACGTTAATTTTCTGGAAACTCTTCATGTTGATTTTTATCCGGCGTACAATCGGCGTTGAAGCATCCATATTGGCCATTTTGTCTAAATCAACGTGATAAGCGAAAAAAAATCTCTAATTAGTCGTTTTCGCAACCCCATTGCGGTGTTGACCCATGACTTATGCATGATCCCGCTGGCCTGGATGGTGGCCTATTGGCTCAGGTTTAATCTGGGACCAATCCCTGAGTTATTTTTAAAGCCAGCACTGGAGTGGTTGCCCGCAGTGTTGCTGGTACAGGGCAGCGCATTTTACTTCTTTGGTCTTTATCGCGGCCACTGGCGCTTTGCCTCGGTGCAAGATCTGTTCAGAATAATAAAGGCTGTTATATCAGGGGCAGTCATTTCTCTTGCGATCATTTTTCTCTTTACCCGGCTGGAGTCCATCCCTCGTTCGGTATTTGTCCTTTATCCGATCTTGTTAGTGATGTTTCTGGCGGCACCCAGGCTTCTATACAGGTGGATTAAGGACCATCGCGTCTATCTGGGTTCGGGTAAGCGAGTCCTTATCGTCGGTGCCGGGCAGGCAGGTGAAATGCTGGTTCGAGATATTTTTTCCAGCGGCGAAGGGCAGTTTCATCCAGTCGCTTTTATTGATGATAATCGCCGAAAAACCGGGCTTGAGATTCATGGTGTGAGAGTGGTTGGTACTTTTGAGGATCTTCCGGCAATCGTCGATCGAATGAGTATAGAACTGGTTCTGTTTGCAATTCCTTCCGCTAAATCGTCTGTTGTTCGTCGTGTTGTCGAATTATGCGAATCGGCGGAGGTGCCATTCAGGACGTTGCCGAAAATTGCGGACTTGATGTCCGGCAAGGTGGATATCTCTTCTTTACGTGAAGTGTCAATCGAGGACTTGTTAGGGAGAGATCCAGTGAAACTGGATCGAGAAGCTTTGCACCAGGGGCTTTCCGGGAAACGAATTCTGGTAACAGGCGGTGGTGGTTCGATTGGTTCTGAGCTTTGTCGGCAGATCGCTCGGCTGGGTCCATCGAAACTGATCGTCTTTGATCAGAGTGAATTTAACCTGTTCGAAATTGATCGTGAGCTACGCAAGTATTTTCCGGCCCTTCAAATCGAAACTGTCCTTGGCGATGTAACCAGCACCGAGACTGTCGAACGTGTGTTCGCTTTACATCATCCGGATGTGGTATTTCATGCAGCGGCTTATAAGCACGTTCCTATGCTGGAAAACCAGGCGCGCGAAGCGGCAAACAATAATATCCTTGGGACGCGCCAGGTTGCCTTATCAGCCGATCAGCATGGCGCTGAGATCTTTGTCCTGGTTTCGACCGACAAGGCAGTGAATCCGACCAATATCATGGGTGCCACCAAGCGTTCAGCTGAAATTTTCTGTCAAGATTTAGATAAGCGCTCGAGGACAAAATTCATCACGGTTCGTTTCGGCAATGTGCTGGGTTCGGCGGGTAGTGTCGTGCCCTTGTTTCAGGAGCAGATCAGGAAGGGTGGCCCGGTCACCGTTACTCACCCCAAGATCACCCGTTACTTTATGACGATCCCAGAGGCCAGCCAGTTAATCATGCAGGCCGGCGTGATGGGGAAGGGCGGGGAAATTTTTGTGCTGGATATGGGCGAGCCGGTCAGTATCACTTACCTTGCCGAGCAGATGATTCATTTGTCGGGCCTGGAGCCAGGTGAAGACATTGAGATCACTTACACCGGACTGCGTCCTGGCGAAAAGCTTTATGAAGAACTTTTTCATGAAAAAGAGTCACTTGTGACAACTGGGCATGAAAAAATCCTGCTTGCCAGGCACCGCTCGGGGGATAGTGACAAACTTAAACAGATCTTTGATAGACTCAAAACGGCGTGCAGCTCGTTCGATGAAGAGTCGGTGCGGAATGAAATCAAACAGTTAGTTCCAGAACTGCACGAGGCCGCCGATACTTCACCAGACAACGTGATTCCGTTCGACCAAAGGAACAAAGCATGAAAATTAAAGTTAAAAAGGCTGTGTTTCCCGTTGCGGGCATGGGGACCCGTTTCCTGCCGGCAACCAAGGCCAATCCCAAGGAAATGCTGCCCATCGTGGATAAGCCATTGATTCAGTACGCGGCTGAAGAGGCCATCAGTGCGGGTATCGAGGAACTGGTATTTGTCACAAGTTCCAGCAAGCGGGCTATTGAAGATCACTTCGACAAGAATTACGAAATGGAATCAGAGCTCAAGCAGCGAGGAAAAGACAAGTTGCTCGAGATCGTGCAGAACGTGGTCCCCAAGGGGGTTGCCTGTGTATATGTACGCCAGCCCGAAGCACTGGGGTTGGGGCATGCTGTACTCTGTGCCAAGCCGGTCATCGGTGATGAACCTTTTGCCGTTATTCTCGCGGACGACCTGATCGACGGAGATGGCAGCAGCTGTTTGAGCCAGATGGCGGCCATGTTTGAATACAATCGCTGCAGTGTGCTGGGTGTGGAAGAAGTGCCTGCCGAGGAGACGGACAAATACGGTGTGGTCAAAGCAGATGCGATTAACGATTCGCTTAGCCGGGTTTCAGAAATCGTCGAAAAACCCAAGCCGGCCGATGCGCCATCCAATCTTGCAGTAGTGGGACGTTATATCCTGACGCCGCGCATCTTCCATCATCTGGAAAATACTCCGCGAGGCGCCGGAGGCGAAATACAACTAACGGATGCTATTGCGGAGTTGCTCAAGGAAGAACAGGTCATGGGCTACAAGTTCAAGGGAACGCGCTATGACTGCGGTAGCAAGCTGGGTTATCTGATGGCGACCGTTGAATACGGCCTCAAGCACGGTGAGTTATCAAAAGAGTTTGGCGACTATCTCAACATGCGGTTCTGTACGGCTAAAAATGAGAAGAAAGCGGCTAACAGCTAAGGTCGCCGGTTAAATGAAAAAGGCCAGTCAAATTGACTGGCCTTTTTTGTTTGGCTCCCCGGGACGGGCTCGAACCGCCGACCTAGTGATTAACAGTCACCCGCTCTACCGACTGAGCTACCGGGGAATATCTCTTACTTGGAGCGCGCAGATTCTACGTGAGGCACCTGCATACGTCAACCGCGTTTAGTCCTTGATATTGGCTGTTTTCAGGAACTTATCGAGACGCGCGATGGCTTCTTTCAGGATGTCTAGCGAAGTCGCAAATGACAGCCGCATATAGCCTTCTGCGCCGAAAGCCGAACCTGGCACCAGCGCGACGTTGGCTTCTTCTATGAGGCGCTCTGCCAGCGCGACATCAGAGTCAACTCCCTGCATCTGCTCAATGGCGGATTGGAAGCTGGGAAACGCGTAGAAGGTACCGTCGCCCGGCAGGCAGCTGACCCCTGGTAGCGCATTCAGGGCATTTACCAGGTAATCGTGACGCTCCTTGAATGCCTTGCCCATTTCGGTAATGCAGGACTGGTCGCCATTCAGGGCGGCACAGGCCGCCGCCTGGGAAATGGAAGTCGGATTGGAGGTGCTTTGCGATTGTACTTTTTTCATCGCCTTGATGACGCTAGCAGGTCCCGCCGCATAACCGATACGCCAGCCGGTCATGGAATAGGCCTTGGAAACGCCATTTAACACCATGCAGCGCTCGTAGAGATCCGGACATACGTTGAGGATGTTGATGAAGGGTTCGCTTGACCAGCGAATATGTTCATACATGTCATCAGTGACAACGAGCACTTGTGGGTATTTGCGCAATACTTCGCCGATTGCCGCCAGTTCGTCTTGCGTGTAAGCCATGCCGGTAGGGTTGGACGGGCTGTTGATGACAAACATGCGGGTACGCGGCGTGATGGCGGCGGCCAGTTGTTCAGCCGATATCTTGAAGTGTTGCTCAATGCCAGCCTCGATTATCACGGGTTTACCATCCGCCAGCAGCACCATGTCCGGATAGGACACCCAGTAAGGTGCGGGGATGATGACTTCGTCGCCCTCATTTAGCAGCGCCTGGGCCAGATTGAAAAAGCTCTGCTTGCCGCCACAGGACACCAGGATCTGGTCTGGTTTGTAGGTGAAATTGTTTTCCCGCTGGAATTTGTCGATGATGGCCTGCTTGAGCGCGGCGGTGCCGTCGACGGCGGTGTACTTGGTATCACCCCGGTTGATGGCCTCGATCGCGGCCTGCTTGATATGTTCCGGCGTATCAAAATCCGGTTCGCCGGCGCCAAGACCGATGATATCGCGGCCAGCGGCACGCAATTCAGCCGCGCGAGCAGTCACGGCCAGGGTGGGCGAGGGTTTGACCCGGGCCACGCGTTGGGAAAGCGGGATAGTGTCCAAGTGTGTCAACCTGTCTAGGGCAATTTTTATCAACCCGTAATCTTACTGTAACTTGGCGCCGCTGGGCACCCCACTTTCGGGGGACTTTTTCAGTAAACTGGCCGGATGGATTTTCCGGGAGTGGACACGATCAGCAATGGCATTTGAACTAGTAACCGACATGAAACCCGCGGGTGATCAGCCGACGGCGATAGACGCCCTGGTGGAAGGCCTGCAGGACGGCCTGGCGCATCAGACCCTGCTGGGGGTGACTGGCTCCGGCAAGACTTTCACCATCGCCAATGTTATTCAGCAGGTGCAGCGTCCGACCCTGATCCTGGCGCACAACAAGACCCTGGCGGCGCAGCTCTATGGCGAGTTTAAGGCGTTTTTCCCTAGTAATGCGGTCGAGTATTTCGTGTCCTATTACGATTATTACCAGCCGGAAGCCTATGTGCCGGCCTCGGACACCTTTATCGAGAAGGACGCCTCGATCAACGACCATATCGAACAAATGCGCCTGTCGGCCACCAAGGCCATCCTGGAGCGCAAGGACACCATCATCGTGGCCACTGTGTCGGCCATCTACGGCCTGGGCGATCCGCGTTCCTACCTGAGCATGGTGATGCACCTGGTGCGAGGGGATAAGGTCGATCAGCGCGACATCCTGCGCAAGCTGGCCGAGCTGCAGTACACCCGCAACGACGTCGAGCTCGCTCGCGGTACCTACCGGTCGCGGGGCGAGGTGATCGACATTTTTCCGGCAGATTCTGATCGCGAGGGTATTCGTCTGGAACTGTTCGACGACGAGCTGGAGAACATCGCCTTTTTCGATCCGCTGACTGGCGAGGTGTTGCGGCGCGTGCCCCGGGTGACCATCTATCCCAAGACCCACTATGTCACGCCGCGACAGACCATCTTGGACGCGATTGACCAGATCAAGGTTGAATTGCAGGAGCGGCTGACCGAGCTGCGTAGCAACGACCGGCTGGTCGAGGCGCAGCGCCTGGAGCAGCGCACCCAGTTCGACATCGAAATGATGCTTGAGTTGGGTTACTGCTCGGGCATCGAGAACTATTCGCGTTACCTGTCAGGGCGTAACCCGGGAGAGCCACCGCCGACCCTGTTCGATTACGTCCCGCCTGATGCGCTGCTGGTCATCGACGAGTCGCACGTCACTATCCCTCAGCTGGGCGGCATGTACCGTGGCGACCGCTCACGTAAGGAGAACCTGGTCAATTACGGGTTTCGCCTGCCGTCGGCGCTGGACAACCGGCCCATGCGCTTTGATGAGTTCGAACGGCTGGCGCCCCAGACGATCTTCGTTTCCGCCACGCCCGCCCAATACGAGGAAGAACACGCCGGACAGGTGGTTGAGCAGGTAGTGCGGCCGACGGGGCTGGTTGATCCCGAGATCGAGATCAGGCCGGTCGCAAGCCAGGTCGACGATGTGTTGTCGGAGATCAATCTGAGGGTCAAACAGAACGAGCGGGTGCTGATCACAACGCTCACCAAGCGCATGGCCGAGGATTTGACCGAGTACCTGGCCGAGCACGGGGTGCGGGTGCGTTACCTGCATTCGGACATCGATACCGTGGAGCGAGTCGAGATCATCCGCGACCTGCGCCTGGGTGAGTTCGACGTGCTGGTCGGGATCAACCTGTTGCGCGAGGGGCTGGATATGCCGGAAGTGTCGCTGGTGGCGATCCTGGATGCGGACAAGGAAGGTTTCCTGCGTTCCGACCGTTCGCTAATCCAGACCATTGGCCGTGCCGCGCGTAATCTGAACGGCAAGGCAATTCTCTATGCCGACAGGATCACCGGTTCCATGCAACGCGCCATTGATGAAACCGAACGTCGTCGTGCCAAGCAGATCGCCTTTAACAAGGAACATGGCATTACCCCAAAATCCATCCGCAAGGCGGTGGCCGATATCATGGAAGGCGCTGCTCCGGGAGCGCCGGGCACACCCCGGCAATACGCCAAAGTGGCGGAAGAGGCAGCGGAATACGGTCGCATGTCCCCGCAACAGTTGATGCAGAAGATCAAGCAGCTAGAGCAGCAAATGTATGAGCATGCGCGGAACCTGGAATTCGAGGACGCGGCACGCATTCGCGACCAGATCGAGCATATTCGTTCGGTTGAGCTGGGAGTGCCGGATTCGGCAGTGGGGTAGCTTGCTGAATAAGTCGATTTCCTGTAAATTCTCCGCCTCTTCACTCGCGTAGCTCAGTTGGTTAGAGCACCACCTTGACATGGTGGGGGTCGGTAGTTCGAGTCTACTCGCGAGTACCAGATTCAGAATCCTTATCCCGGCTAGTCCGGGATAATTTTTACATAAAACATGTGGCCCCTCGTATAGGTCACCACTGGAGATAACGACATGCCTGTTATTACTCTTCCCGACGGTTCCCAACGTACTTTCGATAAGCCCATCACGGTCATGGATGTCGCATCCGATATCGGCCCGGGTCTGGCCAAGGCGACATTGGCTGGCCGTGTAGATGGCAAGCTGGTCGATGCCAGTTTTGTCATCAAGAACGACGCTGAGCTTGCGATCATAACCAGCAAGAACGATGAAGAAGCACTGGAGTTAATGCGTCATGATGCCGCGCATGTGATGGCGCAGGCGGTTCAGGAGCTCTATCCGGGCACCCAGGTGACCATCGGGCCAGCGATTGAAAACGGTTTCTATTACGACTTTGCGCGCGAAGAAGCCTTTACGCCCGACGATCTGGAAAAGATCGAAGCGCGTATGAACGAAATCGTGAAACGCGATTTGCCGATTGTGCGCGAAGTCTGGGATCGCGATGAAGCCATCAAAGTCTTCGGCGAACTCGGTGAAGACTATAAGGTCGAGATCATCAAGGACATCATCCCCGCAGGCGAAGAAGTCTCCGTTTATCGCCAGGGCGACTGGTTCGACGTCTGCCGCGGGCCGCATTTACCAAGCACTGGCAAGCTGGGGCAGGGCTTCAAGCTGATGAAGCTGGCCGGCGCCTACTGGCGTGGCGATTCCAAAAACGAAATGCTGCAACGCATTTACGGTACCGCCTGGCGCGATAAGAAAGAACTCAAGGCTTATCTGCACCGGCTGGAAGAAGCCGAGAAACGCGATCACCGCAAGATCGGCAAGGCCATGGACCTGTTTCATACCCAGGAAGAAGCGCCGGGTATGGTGTTCTGGCACGATCAGGGTTGGCAGATTTATCTCACCATTCAGGACTACGTGCGCGCCAAGCTGCGCAATCACGGCTACCAGGAAGTGCACACGCCGCAGGTCATCGACCGGGTGCTGTGGGAGAAATCGGGTCACTGGGAGAAGTTCCAGGACATGATGTTCACCACCCACTCGGAAAACCGCGATTACGCGGTCAAACCGATGAACTGTCCGGCACATATCCAGATCTACAACCATGGCTTGAAGAGCTACCGTGATCTACCGCTGCGCCTGGCCGAGTTCGGTTCCTGCCACCGTAATGAGCCATCCGGCACGCTGCATGGCCTGATGCGGGTGCGCAATTTCGTTCAGGACGATGCCCACATTTTCTGTACGGAAGGGCAGATTCTGGACGAGGTTTCAGCCTTTATTGACCTGCTGTTCGAGGTGTACAAGGATTTCGGGTTCGACGAGGTGCTGGTCAAGCTGTCGACCCGTCCCGAAAAGCGCGTGGGCGCCGATGAACTCTGGGATCGGGCCGAAAAAGCGCTGGAAGATGCCTTAAATCACAAGGAGTTAGCGTGGGAACTTCAACCAGGTGAAGGGGCTTTTTATGGTCCCAAAATAGAGTTTTCGCTGAAGGACTGCCTGGAACGCGTCTGGCAGCTGGGTACCATTCAGCTGGACTTCTCCATGCCGGACCGGCTCGGCGCCCAGTACGTGGCAGAGGACGGCTCCAAGCAGGTGCCGGTGATGCTGCACCGCGCCATTCTGGGCTCTTTGGAGCGTTTTATCGGGATTTTGATCGAACATTACGAGGGAAAACTGCCCACCTGGCTGGCGCCAACCCAGGCGGCGATTCTCACAATTACCGATCGTGGCCACCCGGCGGCCCAGAAAGTTGAAGAATCCTTGAAAAAACAAGGTATCCGGGTCATTTCGGACTTGAGAAACGAAAAGATCGGCTTTAAAATCCGCGAGCACACTTTGCAGCGCGTTCCGTATTTGCTCGTTATCGGGGATCGCGAGGCAGAATCGAATCAGGTGGCCGTACGCACGCGTGGGGGTCAGGATCTGGGGGCGATGTCCGTTGAAGACTTTGCCGAACGCCTGACTGCAGAGATCGCGAGCCGCGGCCGTACTTCTTTTTTGGAGGACTAGGGTATCGTTAAGGCTAAAGAAACGCATCGAGTCAATGGAGATATTGATGCACGTAAAGTGCGTGTGATCGGTGCAGAAGGTGAACAGATCGGAGTATTCGCTACCGATAGTGCATTGGAAATGGCCGAAGAAGCTGGACTCGATCTGGTTGAGATTTCGCCTAACGCGGATCCGCCAGTTTGCCGCATCATGGATTACGGCAAATTCAAATTCGAGCAAAGCAAGAAAGCTCAAGTTGCGAAAAAGAAGCAGAAACAAACCCAGGTTAAGGAAATCAAATTCCGTCCTGGTACAGATGTAGGGGATTATCAGGTCAAACTCCGCAACCTGATCCGTTTCCTGCAAGATGGAGACCGCGTGAAAGTGACCTTACGCTTCCGCGGCCGTGAAATGGCGCACCAGGAACTGGGGCGCGATCTTCTAAACCGGGTGAAAGAAGACCTGGAAGAGTACGCAACTGTTGAACAGTTTCCGAAAATGGAAGGTCGCCAGATGGTGATGGTGATGTCTCCGAAGAAGTGAATGGCGTTGTTTAACTAAACCCACCGGGTTTGGCCATTCTTTCCACTAACGATCCGGGTGTAAGGTCACCCGTGAATACGGAGTAAGCAGAAATGCCGAAAATGAAGACCAACCGAGGCGCCGCCAAGCGCTTCAAAAAGACAGCGAAGGGCGGCTTCAAGCGCGCTCAGTCGCATCGTCGTCATATCCTGACCAAGAAGAGCAGCAAGCGTAAACGTCAGCTGGGTACGCCCTCGCACGTTCACGAGTCAGACGTCGCCATGGTGCGTCGTATGATGCCTTTTGCATAACGGGAGGGATAGAAGATGGCACGAGTAAAACGTGGTGTAATCGCTCGCGCGAGCCACAAGAAAATCATGAAGAAGGCGAAGGGTTACTATGGTGCCCGTCGCAAGGTATTCCGCATTGCCAAGCAGGCTGTCATCAAGGCAGGCCAATACGCCTACCGCGACCGCCGTCAGCGCAAGCGTCAGTTCCGTCAGCTGTGGATTGCCCGTATCAACGCCGCTGCGCGCGATAACGGTATGTCCTACAGCCGTCTCATTAACGGTTTGAAGAAGGCCGGAATTGAGATCGACCGCAAGGTGCTGGCGGATATCGCCGTACACGACAAGGCAGCCTTCTCAGCCATTGCTGAACAGGCCAAGGCTGGTCTTGCGGCGTAAGCCCCGGGACCAACCGCGGAGAGTAGTGTGTGAAAAGGAAGGCTTGATGCCTTCCTTTTCTTTTTTGGATAAACACTACCTGCTGATACATTATCAGTAAGGATAATCGTAGGAGCGGGCTTGCCCGTGAACATTCGCGGCCAAGGCCGCTCCTGCATAAATCAATCACAAAAACTGGACTTCGAACGTGCAAAGCGAAATCGATCAGCTCCTGAAGAATGCTGAACAATCCATTAGTGCCGTCAGTGATCTGAAAGCGCTGGATGACATCCGTGTAGAATACCTCGGCAAGAAAGGCGCGCTGACACTGAAACTGAAAGAGCTTGGCAGCCTGTCGCCGGATGAACGCAAGACAGCGGGCCAGGTAATCAACCAGGCCAAGCAGGCGGTTCAGCAGGCGCTGGAGACCCGCAAGACAGCCCTGCAGGAAGCCGAGCTGCAGCAGCAATTGGCGACTGAAACTATCGATGTGACCTTGCCTGGACGCGGTCTGGGCACAGGCGGTCTGCATCCCGTCACCATGACGCTCAAACGCATCGAGGCCATGTTTGCCGACATGGGATTTGAGGTCGCCACTGGTCCTGAAATCGAAGACGATTATCATAATTTCGAAGCGCTGAATATTCCCGCGCATCACCCCGCGCGCGCCATGCACGACACTTTCTATTTCGATGAACATCATGTGCTGCGCACCCATACATCTCCCGTGCAGATTCGTGTCATGGAAACTGAACAACCACCGCTGCGCGTTATAGCCCCGGGTCGTGTTTATCGCTGTGATTCCGATCTCACGCATACGCCGATGTTTCACCAGGTTGAAGGATTGTTGGTGGATGAAGAGGTCAGCTTTGCGGACCTCAAGGGTATTCTCGATGAATTCCTGAAAAACTTTTTCGAGCGAGACGATTTGAGTGTGCGTTTCCGTCCGTCTTATTTTCCTTTCACTGAACCTTCGGCGGAAGTGGATATTCAGTGCGTGATGTGCGGCGGAGAAGGTTGCCGTGTCTGCAGTCACACCGGCTGGCTGGAAGTGCTGGGTTGCGGCATGGTGCATCCTAAAGTATTCGAATATGCCGGTGTGGATACCGAGAAATACACCGGTTTTGCCTTTGGTATGGGCGTAGAACGTTTGGCCATGTTGCGTTATGGCGTGAACGATTTGCGCCTTTTCTTTGAAAATGATTTGCGCTTCCTGCGCCAGTTTAATTGAGGATGCTGGCTAGCTGGAAAGTTAACTTGTAGGAGCGGCCTTGGCCGCGAATCGTACGCGAGCAAGCGCACTCTTACAAAGATCATTCCCCTCTCCTTGAGGAATAGGGAATAAAGAAGACTGAGAATAGAATATGAAATTCAGTGAACAATGGTTGCGTGAATGGGTTAACCCATCAATTAGTACCGATGAGCTTGTCGAACAGCTGACAATGGCCGGACTCGAGGTCGACGCTGTCGAACCCGCTGCAGCGGCGTTTGAAAAAGTCGTTGTGGGTGAAGTTAAAGAACTTGAACCTCACCCGGACGCAGACAAGCTGCGTGTCACCAGGGTCGATGTCGGTGAAGATGAACTGCTGCAGATTGTCTGTGGCGCTGCCAATGTAGCCGTGGGCATGAAAGTGCCGACTGCACTGGTTGGCGCTGTTTTGCCCGGCGATATGAAGATCAAGAAAGCCAAGCTGCGCGGCGTTCCCTCGGCCGGCATGCTGTGTTCGGCCAAGGAGATCGGGCTGGCTGAAGAGGCATCCGGATTATTGCCCTTGGCTGAAGATGCGCCGGTAGGCATGAATATCCGTGACTTTTACAAGCTGGATGATGCCTGTATTGATGTGGATCTGACGCCGAACCGCAGCGACTGCCTGGGGATTGAAGGTATTGCGCGCGAAGTTGCTGTGCTGAACCGGGTCGAAATATGTCGCCCTGTGATTACCCCGGTCGCTGCGGAGCATGATGAGAATTTTAGCGTTAAAGTCAGCGCACCAGAAGCCTGTCCGCGCTATCTGGGTCGCATCATCAAGGATGTAAATGTAAACGCGGAAACGCCTGTGTGGATGCAGGAGCGGTTGCGCCGCAGTGGCATTCGTTCGCTGGGGCCGGTAGTGGATGTGACCAATTACGTGTTGCTTGAACTCGGCCAACCCATGCACGGCTTTGATCTCAATATTCTGTCGGGCGCAATCGATGTGCGCTATGCAGCGGATAATGAAAAGCTGGTTTTGCTGGATGGCAAGGAAGTTGCGCTGGATAGCGATACGCTGGTGATAGCCGATGCCAATGGACCTTTGGCATTGGCCGGGATCATGGGTGGCGAGAAATCAGGTGTCACCGATCAGACAAAAGACATTTTTCTCGAATGCGCGTTTTTCACGCCGACCGTTATTGCCGGACGTGCGCGCCGCTATGGCATGCAGACCGATTCGTCATTCCGGTTTGAACGCGGCGTTGACTATCAATTGCAGGCACGCGCCATGGAGCGCGCCACGGCCTTGTTGGTTGAAATAGCCGGTGGCAGCGCCGGGCCTGTTTCAGAGGTTTGCAGTGATAGCCATCTTCCTGTTCCGGCGACAATAACGTTGCGCCACGAACGCGTTACAAAATTGCTGGGACTGAGTCTGCCTGAAAGTGAAATCGAAGAGATACTGGTACGACTTGGTTGTGCCGTGGATAAAACGACAGGTGGCTGGCATGTAACTGCGCCATCTTATCGTTTCGATTTCAGTATCGAAGCAGATCTCATAGAAGACATTGGGCGGATCTACGGTTACAACCGGCTGCCAACATCGGCGCCTCGCGGCGACCTGAAAATGAGCGTGCGGCCGGAGGCGCAACGTCCGCTGGATCGTTTTCGCAATTTGCTGGTGGATCGCGATTATCAGGAAGCCATTACCTACAGCTTTGTCGATGAGGAAATGCAGTCGCTGCTCTCACCGGCGATCAAGCCCGTGGCGCTGGCCAACCCTATTTCCGCTGATCTCTCTGTTATGCGCACCAGTCTCTGGGCGGGCTTGTTGCGGGCGGTCGAATATAACCTGAACCGTCAACAAAGCCGGGTTCGTTTATTCGAGCAGGGTCTTAACTATTTCCCTCAAGATAATGATTTCAAACAGGAAAGATATCTAGCTGGTGTTATCTGTGGAGAGCGCCTGGCGGAGCAATGGGCTAGCGAAAAAGGTCAGCTGGTTGATTTCTATGACGTAAAGGGCGATGTCGAGGCGTTATTAGCCACGGCAGGAAATGCGGCGAACTTCACTTTTGAGTCAGGAAAGCATCCCGCCTTGCATCCGGGGCGTACTGCCTGCCTGAAACGCGACGGCGCAGTGGTTGGCTATTTGGGGTCGATTCACCCGGAGTTGGCGCGTAAACTGAAAATTCCCAAGCATATTCAGTTATTTGAATTACAATTGGACGCTCTCGAAAACGGCGAAATCGCTGCCTTTGAAGCGCTTTCGAAGTTCCCGGCGATCCGGCGAGACCTCTCGTTTAACGTTTCCCGCGAGGTGTTGGCGGATGAAATTCGGGGCGTTATTGCCGATCAAGGGCTTACAGCGCTAAAGGAAATCAGGGTATTTGACGTATATGAGGGTCAAGGGGTAGAAAAAGGTCTAAAAAGCATCGCTTTAGGCTTGATTCTACAGGATTCTTCGCGCACACTAACCGACCAGGATGTGGAAGAAATCATCACTCGTGTGATAACAGCCCTTAAAGAAAAAACCGGGGCAAGCTTGAGAGAATGATTATGGCTTTAACCAAAGCAGAATTAGCAGAAAAATTGTTTGAGGACCTTGGGCTTAACAAGCGGGAGGCCAAGGAACTGGTAGAAATGTTTTTTGAGGAAATCCGGGCAGCGCTGTCCACCGGTCACCAGGTGAAACTCTCTGGTTTCGGGAATTTTGATCTGCGCGATAAAAATCAACGGCCTGGGCGTAATCCGAAGACGGGAGAAGAGATTCCCATCACGGCTCGCCGCGTCGTTACATTCCGCCCTGGTCAAAAATTAAAATCCCGAGTAGAAGCTTATGCTGGAAGTCAGCAACAACCTTGAACTGCCTGCCATTCCCGGCAAGCGTTACTTCACAATTGGCGAAGTCAGTGAACTCTGCGGGGTTAAGCCGCATGTGCTGCGCTACTGGGAACAGGAATTTCCCCAGCTGAAGCCCGTCAAGCGCCGTGGTAACCGCCGTTACTACCAGCGCCATGACGTGTTGATGATCCGCCAGATTCGTAGCCTGCTGTATGAACAGGGATTTACCATCGGTGGCGCGCGCCAGCGGCTATCCGGTGAAGAGGCTAAGGAAGACGTCAATCAGAGCCAGCAGATCATTCGCCAGATGCGGATGGAACTGGAAGACCTGTTGCAACTTCTCCGGCGCTAACGCCGATTCAATTCCCACTGAGTTTTCTGTATCATTGCGCGCTTTCGGGGTGTAGCGCAGTCTGGTAGCGCACCGGCATGGGGTGCCGGTGGTCGGAGGTTCGAATCCTCTCACCCCGACCAAATTCTTTTCTGATTTACAGTAATGCCTATGCTGCCGATTATTGTCTCATTCGCTTTAGCCGCAGCATTTACCTGGCTTTTCTCCAGCCGTTTCACGCCTCTCAAGATACTCGATCACCCCAACGAGCGATCGTTGCATGTGGCGCCCGTGCATCGTACTGGTGGACTGGCGATTTTGATTGGCGCTTTCCTCGCCGTTCTGCTTTCAGGCTCACTGGGGTTGCTGAATGAGTTCAGTAATGTCTTCATCCTGAGTGCAGCGGTTTTGCTGTTCATCTCTTTTCTTGATGATCTCAGGCATGTGGCTATCGGCATCCGTTTTTTAACGCAAGCGCTGGCGGCATTTCTGGTGTGTTTTTATTTCCTGGGGATTCAGCTGATCTGGCTGTTTCCTGTGGCGATCGCACTGGTCTGGATGATCAATCTTTATAACTTCATGGATGGGATGGACGGTTTTGCCGGTGGCATGTCGGCAATCGGGTTTGGTTTTTTCAGTTTGATAGCATACCAGCAGGGCGCAATCGAGCCCGCGTTGCTTTGCGCGCTGATTGCATCAGCTTCCGTGGGTTTTCTGCTGTTTAATTTTCCACCCGCAAAAATTTTCATGGGTGATGCGGGTTCTACGTTGATGGGTTTTTTCGCGGGTATCGCGATTCTGTATTTTCACCTGGAGAACCTGCTGTTCGCGGGCCTTGGCGTGCTGTTGTTTTCACCTTTTATTATCGATGCAACCGTGACCCTGTTACGGCGTATGTATCGCGGCGAAAAATTCTGGCTGGCGCACCGAACCCATTATTATCAGCGCCTGGTACAGGCAGGCTGGGGCCATAAGGCAACAGTTTTGGTGGAATATGGCCTAATGCTGTTATGCGGGGGAACAGTGTTGCTGGTGGCACAGCAGCCCGCACTGCAATGGCCAGTCATGGCTGGCTGGCTGTCAGGGTATGCGGTGATTATGCTGTGGCTGGAAAAGAGGGTGCTGCGGAGAGCTTAACGCGCGCGGTAAACAATGCGACCCTTGCTCAGATCGTAGGGCGTAACCTGAACAGTCACCTTGTCGCCGGTCAGAATACGGATATAGTTCTTGCGCATCTTGCCGGAGATGTGGGCAGTGACCACGTGGCCGTTTTCAAGCTCAACGCGGAACGTGGTGTTGGGCAGGGTTTCCACAACCTTGCCTTCCATTTCGATGTGATCTTCTTTTGCCATAAATTCGCTAATCAGCTTTCGGAAAAGCGCGCATTATACTCACTTGTGGCGCGGATCGAAACCTTATTCCAGATCTTCCCAGTGATCCCGGATATAGCCTTGCAGGGGCGAGAAGCGGCGCTTGTAGGCCATTTTCGGCGAATCATCAATCCAGTAGCCCAGGTAGAGCCAATCGAGGCCGAGTTCTTTACAGGTCTCGATTTGTTGCAGAATGGCAAAATTGCCCAGGCCGCGCTGGCTGCAGGAAGGGTCAAAGAAGGTGTAGACCGCCGACAGGCCGTCATCCAGCTGATCGGTCACCGCTACACCCAGTAGTTCCGCGCCAGCACGGATTTCCATGAAATGGGTCTGGCTCCAGTTGCAGGTCAGAAAACCCGTAAAACTTTCGCGGTTGGGGTTGTCCATGCCGCCGCCGGGATGGCGGGCCGAGATATAGCGTCGATAGAGCGCGAACTGTTCATCGGTGCCGACTTCACCGGGACGAAAGCTCAGATCGTCATTGTCCTTCAGGCAGCGTTTATCGCGCCGCCGGGGCTGGAACTGCTGAACCGGGATGCGCACCGAAACGCAGGCCTGGCAAAGCTGACAGGCCGGGCGGTACACGTGTTCACCACTGCGGCGAAAACCATGCCGGGCAAGCTGGCTGTAGACACGGTTGTCGAGCATGTTGGGGTCCGCGAACATGCTCATGGCGTCATGATCGTCCAGGTAGACGCAACGCTGGGGCGGTGTGAGAAAAAAATTGAGAGTTTGCGCCGTCAATGGATACTCCCCGAATATTTCCCGTATTTATCGCGCAAGAAGGCTGTCGACGCCATGCGGTAAGTCAAAATCCCAGGCATGGTTACGATGATCAAGATCAATTAACGCTGCTCGCAAATGCTGCACAAAATTGGCGCGCGGGACCTCCAGGGCGCCGAACCGTGCCAGATGCGCCGTGTAGACCTGGCAATCGATGAGTTGATATCCCCATTGCTGTAACTGGCGGACGAGGTAGACAAAGGCGATCTTGGAGGCGTCCGGACGCAGGGCAAACATGGATTCGCCGAAAAAGGCCTTACCCAGCGCGACGCCATACAGGCCGCCAACCAGTTGCTCGCCCTGCCAGGCTTCGACAGAGTGGGCATAACCCTGTTTATGCAGCTGGATATAGGCCTGCTTCATTTCATCGGTAATCCAGGTGCCATCCTGACCATCGCGGGGAGTGGTTGAGCAATGCTCAATAACCTGGGCGAATGCGGTATCCAGAGTAATTCTGTAGGGCGTTTTTTTGATGGTTTTACGCAGACTTTTCGGGATATGGAGTTCGTTCGGCAATAACACCAGGCGTGGGTTGGGGGACCACCAGAGAATGGGCTGCCCCTCGCTGTACCAGGGGAAGATACCTTGCGCGTAGGCGTTCAGTAATCGTTGCGAGGAAAGATCGCCGCCCACGGCCAGCAGACCATTGGGTTCTTCCAGTGCCCATTCCACGGGGGGGAACGTGCCAGGATCATTGGGGTCGAGCCAGTAGGGGCCGGGTGGGTGAGTGGTCATTGGTAATGCTCTGCCAACGGCGGCATCTTTTCCGCATGATAGGGCGATGATTCATTCAGAATCTGAATGTGCTGTCGCATAGCCCGCTGTTCGCGCTGCAGGAAATCATTTACCGCGATGCCAAATTGTTTGTCAGCAATCCAGTGGGCCGACCAGGTTGGCGTTGGCAGGAAGCCGCGACTGATCTTATGCTCGCCCTGCGCGCCGGGTTCGAACAGTTTCAGCTTATGCCTGATGGCGTATTCAATTCCCTGGTAGTAACAGGTTTCAAAATGCAGGCTGTGGTAATCCTCGTAACAACCCCAGTGTCGGCCATACAGTGCGTCTTCGCCATGGAAACAAATTGAACCAGCGACAGTTCTGTCATCCAGGTCGGCAAAGAACAATACCAGCTGGTCGCCCATGGTTTCGGCAACCTCATTGAAGAAACCAGTGTTCAAGGTTGCCGTGCCCCATTTCTTGTCGAAAGTGGAAGTGTAAAAGAACGAAGCCAGCTCCAGATCCTGCTCTGTCGCTTCATGGCCGTGCACGATGCGAAATTTGAAACCCTGTTCCTGAACCCGGCGGCGTTCGCGGTTCAGATTCTTGCGTTTCTTGGATGTGAAGCTGTCGATAAAGTCGTCAAAGTCGCGATAGCCTGGGTTGGTCCAGTGGAGCTGGCAGCCAAGGCGCAACATAAAACCCGCATCTTTCAACCTTTTGGTATCTGCCCTGTCAGTAAACAGCCAGTGCAGCGAGGATTGGCTGGTCTGATGGCTGAGTTCCAGTGCGGTCTGTATCAGGTTTCGGGCGATAGTTTCCCTGTTGTCACTATCAGCCAACAGGAGGCGCGGACCGGTCGCGGGCGTGTAGGGAATCGCGGAAACGGCCTTGGGGTAGTAGGCCTTGCCCATGCGTTCATAGGCTTCTGCCCAGGACCAGTCGAATACAAACTCGCCGTAGGAATTGTATTTGAAATACAGCGGGCAGGCGCCGATCAGTTGATCGGTGTCATCCCTGATGGTGATGTGATGAGGCAGCCAGCCAAAGGTTTCGCCGACACAATTGTTGTGTTCGAGGGCGTTGAGGAATTCATGGCGCAGGAAGGGGTTTCTTGCCGGGACCAGACGATTCCATTGTTCCTTGTCAATTTCATCCAGTCGTTGGCAGATGTGGATTTTCATGGGGTTTCAGGATTAGCTGTTGTCAAAACGTTCGCGCCTAACTCGGATTGCGCGTCAGCGCGCAATTGCCTCGAACAGGAGGCGCTTACTGTTTTAACAACAGTTAACCCTTCAGTTATTTTCCTTCCAATGCATCCAGATAACGTTCCGCATCCAGCGCGGCCATGCAGCCGGTACCCGCGGAGGTGATCGCCTGACGATAGATGTGATCCATGACATCGCCCGCAGCAAACACGCCTTCGACGCTGGTCTGGGTGGCATTGCCTTCCGTGCCACTCTTGACCTTGAGGTAGCCATGCTCCATTTCCAGCTGGCCTTCGAAAATCTGGGTATTGGGCTTGTGACCAATGGCGATAAAGCAGCCGTGCACGTCGATATCCTGGGTGCTGCCGTCTTTCACATTCTTGATGCGCACGCCGGTGACACCGGCATCATCACCCAGTACCTCGTCGAGCACGTGGTCCCACTGAATATCCACCACGCCTTCCTCGGCCTTTTTGAACAAGCGGTCTTGCAGGATTTTTTCCGAGCGCAGGGCATCGCGGCGATGGATCAGTGTCACCTTGGAGGCGATGTTCGCCAGGTACAATGCTTCTTCTACAGCCGTGTTGCCGCCGCCAATCACCGCGACTGGTTTGCCGCGATAGAAAAAGCCATCGCAGGTAGCACAGGCAGAGACGCCGCGTCCCTTGAAGGCTTCTTCGGAATCCAGGCCAAGGTACATGGCGGACGCGCCGGTGCAGATAATGAGTGCGTCGCAGGTATAAGTACCGGAGTCGCCCTGCAGGGTGAAGGGCCGTTCCTTGAGGTTTACGGTGTGAATGTGATCGAACACAATCTCGGCATCGAAGCGTTCGACGTGTTGACGCATTTCATCCATGAGTTGCGGACCCTGTAACTCCGCGCTTCCGCCCGGCCAGTTTTCCACTTCGGTTGTCGTCATGAGCTGGCCACCCTGTTCCAGTCCGGTGACCAGCACCGGTTTCAGATTGGCGCGCGCGGCATAGATGGCCGCGGTATAACCGGCAGGTCCAGAACCGAGAATCAGCAGACGGCAGTGCTTGGTTTCGCTCATGTATAATGACTCCAACGTGCAATTTACAGAATGCGCCACATGGTAAGGACTTTGGGGTGAGGGGTAAAGGAGACAAGATGCGGGTCGGAATTCCCACTGAGATTAAGTTGTTGGAAGGGCGCGTTGGCCTGGTACCGGAGGCCTGCACCGATTTGCTCAAGGCAGGGCACGAAGTCGCCATTCAGTCGGGCGCTGGCATTAAATCAGGTTACCCGAATGAGGATTACAAGGCGCTGGGCGTGCAAATTCTGCCAGATGCTGCCGCGCTCTATGAATGGGCGGAGATGATTATCAAGGTCAAGGAGCCCGTATCGGGTGACCTGGAGCACCTGGAGCAGCGCCACCTGTTATTTTGCTACCTGCATCTCGCGGCTGAACCGAATCTGGTCAGGCGATTGCTGGATATTGGCCTGACGGCGGTTGCCTTTGAAACAGTCCAGGATGCGCAGGGTCGCTTACCCTTGCTGGCACCGATGAGCGATATCGCCGGGCGCTTGTCGATCCAGATCGGCGCCAATCTGTTGCAACAGCCGCACGGTGGCAAGGGCCTGTTACTGGGCGGGTTGCCCGCAACCCAGCGCGGCAGGGTGGTCATACTCGGTGCCGGACAGGCAGGGGGCAATGCCGCTTTCATGGCTGCCCGAATGGGAGCGGAGGTGGTTGTGTTCGACAAGCAGCCATCACGACTGGCGGCTATGCGCTTGTTGGGCGATAACGTGACTGTCCTGTACCCCTATCACGCCGCCGTTCAGCAGCATGTTGCCGAGGCGGACCTGCTGGTCGGGGCGGTGCTGATTCCCGGTGCCAGGGCGCCGCACCTGGTGATACGGGAAGACGTCGCCCGCATGCAGCCGGGCAGCGTGATCATCGATATTTCGGTCGATCAGGGTGGTTGCATCGAAACCATCCGTCCCACCAACTATGAAAATCCCACCTACGTTGACGAGGGCGTGCTGCACTTCGGTGTCACCAACATGCCGGGGGCCGTACCGCGCAGTGCCTCGCAGGCCCTGTCGGCGGCGATTCTGCCCTATGCCGTGCGGTTGGCGGCCGGTGGCTGGGAAAAGGCGTCCGATCTGGCTGCTGGCGTGAATGTGCGGAGCGGTGAAGTTATTCATCCGGCGGTCAAACAAAGCCTCGAATAATGTATTTTAAACTTATATACTTAGCGCTCATTTTTAGGTCAGAGTCTTAACGTTGCGACAAGCCAAACGCAAGAATCCCAATGCCTTACCCTTGACCCACCACGTCAGTCGCGGGGTGCGCGAGGGTGCGCTGATCGTATTGATGGCGATCGCGGCGTATTTTCTGCTGTCCTTCGTCAGCTATAGTCCGACCGATCCTGGCTGGTCGCACAGCGGTATTCGCAGTGAAGTGGCAAATCTGGGAGGCCGTGCCGGCGCCTGGTTTGCCGATGTGTTCCTCTACCTCATCGGGATTCTCGCTTACCTGTTCCCGGTGATGGTTGGTTATAGCGGCTGGCTGGTATTTCGTGGCCGTACGGAAGAGGGCGATATCGATTACCGGGTGCTGGGTATTCGCTGGTTTGGTTTCTTCCTGACGGTAATGTCGGGCTGCGGCCTGGCGAGCCTGCATTTTGTCATCGAGCCAGGCAGTCTGCCGCTGTCGGCGGGTGGCATTCTCGGCAACCTGATCGGCCAGATGCTGGTCAGTCCCTTCAGCTTTCTGGGCGCGACATTGTTTCTGCTGGCCCTGTTCCTGACCGGCGTCACGCTGTTCTCGGGCCTGTCCTGGCTATCCCTCATGGATCACACCGGCCGTCTGACGCTGGAGTTCATCACCTGGTCGCGGGAGAAGTTTTTCGAGGTCCGCGAGTGGGTGCAGAGCAACAAGGCGCGCAAGGAGCGCGAAGAGGTCGTCAAGGTTGCCAAGGAAAAGACCGAACACCGCAAGCCGCCGCGAATCGAGCCGGTGGTCAAGAAGGTGGAAAAAAGCGAGCGCGAAGAGAAAGAGCGCCAGGTGCAGCTGTTCGATCCGCCACCGGATACCGATCTGCCGCCATTGATGTTGCTGGACGATGCGCCACAACACGAGTCTGGTTATTCGGAAGAAGCCCTGGAGGCCATGTCGCGACTGGTGGAAATGAAGCTGGCCGATTTTGGTATCGAAGTGGAAGTGGTCGCCGTTCAGCCGGGTCCAATCATTACCCGTTTCGAGATGCAACCGGGGCCGGGCGTAAAAGTCGCCCAGATCAGCAACCTGGCCAAGGATATTGCGCGTGGCCTGTCCGCAATCAGTGTGCGCGTGGTAGAAGTGATTCCGGGCAAGTCAGTCGTCGGGCTGGAAATCCCGAACGAATCACGCGAGATCATTGCGCTCAGTGAGATTATCAAATCCAGTGCCTATGAAAGCAGTCACTCACCCTTGACGCTGGCGCTCGGCAAGGATATTGGCGGCCTGCCGGTGACGGCCGACCTGGCCAAGATGCCGCATCTGCTGGTGGCCGGTACCACGGGTTCCGGTAAGTCGGTCGCGATCAATGCCATGGTCTTGAGTCTGCTATACAAGACTGTGCCGAGCGACGTGCGCCTGATCATGATCGATCCCAAGATGCTGGAGTTGTCGATCTACGAAGGTATTCCACACCTGCTGACGCCAGTCGTCACTGACATGAAGGAAGCGGCCAATGCGCTGCGCTGGTGTGTCGCTGAAATGGAACGGCGTTACAAGTTGATGGCGGCACTGGGCGTGCGCAACATCGGTGGCTATAACAAAAAGGTTCTCGATGCGATCGAGGCTGGGGAGCCGATTCCCGATCCACTGTTCAAACGTGAAGAATCGATGCTGCCGGATGAAGAGCCGGATCCGACCCTCGACAAGCTGCCGTTCATCGTCATTATCATCGACGAGCTGGCCGACATGATGATGGTAGTAGGCAAGAAGGTGGAAGAGCTGATTGCGCGTATTGCGCAGAAAGCCCGTGCCGCCGGTATTCATCTCATTGTCGCGACACAACGCCCGTCGGTGGATGTCATCACCGGTCTGATCAAGGCGAATATCCCCACCCGCATCGCGTTCCAGGTATCGAGCAAGATCGATTCGCGAACCATCCTGGATCAGATGGGCGCCGAACAGCTGCTGGGTCATGGTGACATGCTGTACATGGCGCCGGGTAGCGGTGTGCCGATGCGTGTGCACGGTGCTTTCGTGTCTGACCAGGAAGTGCACAAGGTGGTGAATCATCTAAAGCGCGCGGGTGAGCCGGATTACATCGAGGAGATTCTGCATTCCAACCAGCCAGGCAGTGAGCTGCCGGGTGAGGCGCCGCTGGATGGCGACGATGAATCCGACCCGCTGTACGATCAGGCAGTACGTATCGTCACCGAGACGCGCCGTGCGTCCATTTCAGGTGTGCAGCGCCGCTTGAAGGTGGGTTACAACCGGGCTGCGCGCATGATCGAGGCGATGGAGGCGGCGGGGATTGTTGGGCCGCTGGAATCCAATGGTTCGCGTGAAGTGCTGGCGCCACCGCCGCCGGAGGATTGATTCGGTTAACGTGATATTCAGAATTCATTGCTTACACTGAATCGCGGCTGTCATTCCCGCGTAGGCGGGAATTCAGGAAAAGTCTTCAACGCCTGTTGCGACGCTTTTTCTCGCTCCGATAAAAGACAGTCGCTCGAAAAAGATCCCAACAGGCTTTGCCAAGAGAGTGACAACTTGATCACAGTTAAAAACACATTTCTTATCATTTCGTTGATGTTATCCACGGCCGTCTCCGCCGACAGCCTCGAAGACTTCTTTTCTGCGTTGACAACTTATCAAGCTGACTTCGAGCAAACTACTCGCGATCAGTATGGCGCTATTGTGCAAAGCACAAGCGGTGAATTGATCCTGGCCCGGCCGGGGCGTTTCCGCTGGGATTACCGGCAACCTTACGAACAAATTGTGCTGGGCGATGGCAAGAATCTCTGGACCTATGATGCCGATCTGGAACAGGCTACGGTTAAGCCGCAATCGGATGTGCTGGCGGGTTCACCCGCGGAATTGCTAAGTCAGGCAGTATCACCGCGCGAACTTTTCAACGTTGTTCCAACCCATAACGATGGTCCGCTGGAACGTTATGAACTGGTGCCGCTCAACAAGGAAGAGTCCGGTTATTCCCGTATCAGCATGGCGTTTTTCGAGGGTGAGTTGACCAGCATGGAACTGGTCGATGGTTTTGCCCAGATCACTGAAATCCGGTTTCTCAATCCGCAGCATAACCTGATATTCACGGATTCTATCTTTGAATTCGATCTACCGGACGGTGCGGACCTGATCGGGCAAGCTGTCCAGTAGTGATGTACGAGGACGCCTACCGTCCCCTGGCCGACCGTCTGCGGCCCAAACGTATCGAGGAATACGTCGGGCAACGGCATATTCTGGGCAAGGACAAGCCGTTGCGGCAGGCGATTGAGGCCGACCGTCTGCACTCGATGATCTTCTGGGGACCCCCGGGTACCGGCAAAACCACGCTGGCGAAGCTGCTGGCCGCCACGGCGGGTGCGGAGTTCATGACGCTTTCGGCGGTGCTGGCCGGGGTGAAGGATATCCGCCAGGCCGTGGAGCATGCGAAACAGATTCGCGAGGCCTACGGCAAGCCAACCATTTTGTTTGTCGACGAAGTGCATCGTTTTAATAAGGCCCAGCAGGATGCCTTCTTGCCGCATGTCGAGAACGGCACTTTCATTTTTATTGGCGCCACGACTGAAAACCCGTCATTCGAACTCAATAATGCCTTGTTGTCCCGCGCGCGTACGTATGTGCTGAAAGCACTGGATAGCGAGGCGTTGCAGGAACTCATTGATCGTGCGCTGAGCGATAGCGAGCATGGCCTGGGTGAGCGCCAGTTACAGATTGAACAGGAACAGCGTGAGCTGCTATGTCAGGCGGCCGATGGCGATGCGCGGCGCTTGTTGAATCTGCTGGAGATCGCGGCCGACCTGGCGGAAGAAGTTGATGGCCAATGGACCATCACTGAATCGGTGTTGCAGGAAGTGATCGAAGGCGGCGTGCGTCGTTTCGACAAGGGTGGAGAGTCCTTCTACGACCAGATTTCGGCATTACATAAATCAGTGCGGGGTTCAGCGCCGGATGCTGCCCTTTATTGGTTGACCCGTATGCTGGATGGTGGATGCGATGCTTTGTACCTGGCGCGGCGCATTGTGCGCATGGCCAGCGAGGATATCGGCAATGCCGACCCACGCGCGC
This sequence comes from Thiohalobacteraceae bacterium, assembly GCA_041592335.1. GTDB lineage: Bacteria > Pseudomonadota > Gammaproteobacteria > Thiohalobacterales > Thiohalobacteraceae > JBFHQE01. Next base: position 34,959 of record JBFHQE010000017.1, read on the forward strand.
TGGAGCTCTGCATGAATGCCTGGGATGTTCAGGAGCGGCTGGGCAGCCCGGAAGGTGAACTGGCGCTGGCACAGGCTATTCTCTACCTGGCGGCGGCACCCAAGAGTAATGCCGTTTACATGGCTTACAATCAGGCGCGCAAGGATGCAAAAGAGTTCGGTTCGCTGGAAGTGCCGTTGCATTTGCGTAACGCACCGACCAAGCTGATGAAAGAGCTGGGCTATGGCAAGCAGTACCGTTATGCCCATGACGAGCCGGAGGCCTATGCCGCCGGTGAGAATTATTTTCCAGAAGAGATGCCGCCACGGCAGTATTACTGGCCGGTGCCGCGTGGCATGGAGATCAAGATTGCGGAGAAGCTGGCTCATCTGAGGGAGCTGGACAGGAAGGCAAAGAAAAATGGCAAGTGATCTGTTACTGAAGCGTTCGCGCCTAACTCGGATTGTGCGTGGTCGCACAATTGCCTCGAACATGAGTCGCTCACTTTTTCAGCAACAGAGCACTCGCCCTGTAATGGGTTAATCGGTAAGATTCTTCTATGTCTCAGATTCTGGCCATTGCCGGCGGCGGCGCAATCGGCGCTCTGTTGCGTTATTGGGTATCCAATGGCGTGTATGCGGCTATGGGTCGTGCGTTCCCCTATGGCACCCTGTTTGTAAATGTAGTGGGCAGTCTGGCGATGGGTGTGTTGTTTGTCCTATTGGTGGACCGCCTGGCCGCCGGACCCGGTACCCGGGCCTTTCTGATGGTCGGTCTGCTTGGGGCCTTTACCACGTTTTCGACGTTCTCGATGGAGACGGTTAACCTCATTGAAGATGGCGAATGGATCAAGGCGGCCATGAACGCCGTTTTGAGCGTGGTGCTGTGTGTGGGCGCCGCGATTGCAGGTGTCCTGATCGGGAGGCAGTTATGAGCAGCGAAGTGACCTTTGTGCGGATTTATGTCACGGAAGGGGACCATCTGAAGGACAAGCTGCTGGCGCATTTGCATGACAAGGAAAAAGTCCGGGGCGTGACGCTGTTTCGCGGTATCGCGGGTTTTGGCGCTTCCGGTGAGCTGCATTCTTCACGTCTGCTGGACATGTCGCTGGATTTGCCGCTGGTGGTTGAGTTTTTTGACGAGCCAGCTAAAGTGGCGCCCATTATTGAGCATTTAAAAACACTCGTTGAGGCGCGTCGCATTGTCAGCTGGCAGGCGACGGTGCACGGATAATCTTAATTTTAGTAGACAGGCATTTTCATGTTAGACCCGAAACGATTACGTTCTGATTTGGCCGATGTGGCAAAACAGCTGGCGCGGCGCGGCTTTACTTTGGATACCGCGCGTATCGAAGCGCTGGAGGCGCAACGGCGCGAGATTCAGGTCAAGACCGAAGACCTGCAGGCAGAACGTAACCGCCGCTCCAAGGAAATCGGCAAGGCCAAGGCACAGGGACAGGATATTCAGCCCTTGCTGGATGAGGTTGCCGGTCTGGGCGATCAGCTGGAAGCCGCGAAAACTGAACTGGATCAGTTGCAGGCGGAATTGAATGACATTCTGATGGCCATCCCCAACATCCCCAATGCCGACATTCCGGATGGCAAGAGCGAGGAAGACAATGTCGAGGTGCGTCGCTGGGGAACGCCGCGTGAATTCGATTTTGAAGTGAAAGATCATGTCGACGTGGGCGCCGGGCTGGGCGGTCTGGATTTTGAAACGGCAGCCAAGATTTCCGGTGCGCGTTTTGCCGTGATGAAGAACGACATCGCGCGTATGCACCGCGCCCTGATTCAACTGATGCTGGATACGCATACCCAGGAGCATGGCTACAGCGAAGTCTATGTCCCTTACCTGGTCAATGCCGACAGCCTGCGCGGTACCGGTCAGCTGCCCAAGTTCGAGGAAGACCTGTTTGCCACCCGTGGCGAGACTCCCTTTTATTTGATCCCCACGGCCGAAGTGCCGGTCACCAATATTTTACGTGGCGAGATCCTGGATCAGTCCGAGTTGCCCATCAAGTTTGCCTGCCACACGCCTTGCTTCCGTTCCGAGGCAGGGGCTTATGGTCGCGATACGCGTGGCATGATCCGTCAGCACCAGTTTGAAAAAGTGGAAATGGTGCAGTTTGTTGAACCGGAAAAATCCTACGAGGCACTGGAAGCCTTGACCAACAATGCTGAAACGATTCTGCAGAAACTGGAACTGCCATATCGCGTGGTGACCTTGTGTACCGGCGATATCGGATTTTCATCCGCGAAAACCTATGACATTGAAGTCTGGCTGCCGGCACAGGAGACTTACCGCGAAATTTCCTCCTGCAGTAACTTCGAGGACTTCCAGGCACGGCGCATGCAGGCGCGTTATCGTCCGGCGGGTAGCAAGAAGCCGGAATTGCTGCATACGCTGAACGGTTCGGGGCTGGCGGTGGGCCGCACATTGGTGGCGATTCTGGAAAACTACCAGGAAGCCGATGGCTCGGTCACTGTTCCAGTCGTACTGCGTGGCTACATGGGTGGGCAGGAAAAGATTAGCCCTGCGTGATTCAAGTTGTACTGTAGGAGCGAGCTTGCTCGCGAACTATTCGCGGCCAGGGACGCTCCTACCGTCGCCATCAAAGATCTTTGGGCCTTACCAGGTGCAGCAACTTCCCGCTGTGTGCTTTCAGCTGTGACCAGGGCCTGTCGAATTCGAACAGCGCCAGATTGGCTGTTGTAAAAAGCTTGCCGGTATCCGTTAGCGGAAGCGTGCCACTACTGAGATATTCCACCAGATCTTCCATGCCCGGATTATGCCCCACCAGCATTGCATGATGTGTGTCTGCCGGGAGCGCCTTGACGGTATTCAATAAGCCATTCATCGAAGCGAGATAGAGAGACTCATTCCAGGCTATTTTCGCGGCAGGTATGGCAGCGGCCTGAGTAACAGCCAGAATCGTTTCCCTGGCGCGCTGCGCGGGCGAGGCGATGATGCTGTCTGGCTGCCACTGTTCATTTTTCAACCATACACCGATTTTCGGCGCATCCTGCTGCCCACGGTTATTCAACGGCCGCTCGAAATCCGGCAATCCGGCATTCCAGTCTGACTTGGCATGTCGCAGGATGGCAAGTTGGTAGGACATGATCAGGAAGCGGCTTCAACCAGCTGGATGCTGCCCCGGTTATCGCTCAGCTTGGAACGGTACATGGCCTCATCGACGCGCCCGAGAATTTCATCCAGGGTGGAGCCGTGCGTCGGTGCTTCACCCATGCCAATCGTGGCGCTGCAAATCAGGCCATGGTCGGTCGCGCAACTGCGTATGTGTTCCTGAATACGCTCGGCGGCATTATGGGCTTCCTCAAGCGATGTATCGCACAGGATCAGCACAAATTCATCGCCTCCAAGCCGCGCCGCGATGTCGGAAGAACGGATGTTATTGCGCAAGATGTTGGAAAAGCGCTGCAGGACTTCATCGCCCATGGCATGTCCATAGTTATCATTAATGTCCTTGAATTTGTCGAGATCGGCGAACATCACCACGATACGGTGATTGTCATGCATCAGGCGGCTGAACAGGTAGTTGGCTTCTTCCAGCAGGCCTCGTCGGTTCATCAGCCCGGTGAGCGTGTCCAGGCGGCTTTTTTCTTCCAGTTGTGAGCGCGACTGTTCTATGCGCCCCATCAGGATATAGGCGTAGACGAGAATGATGCCACCGAACAGGTTGAGGAACAGCATGCCCGGTGTGATGGTAGCGCCCATGGCAGAGAAGCGTAGCGAGAAGACCAGCATGATCGCGGCAAAACAGCTGATCAGCGCCTCGCCGAACATACGCATGCCATAGCGCATGCCATTACCAAGAACGACCATGATAAAGACCAGTAAAGAAGGAGGAATGTCATAGGGGTCGTTCATCAGGCAGATCGAGGTGATGATAATGTCGAACCACATGGCCACGCGGTAACGCCGGGGGCAGATATGGTGGCGACTGGCGTGGAAAAACGCGGCAGTATTGAGAATGGTGTAAATCCCAAAAGCGATATTGATCTGGGTGAGACTCCACCAGGTGGGTTCAATATCTTGCGTGAAGTTGAAGAAGAGAACACCTAACAGCACAAACAGGTAGCGAGTTAGAAATTGCACCATCTGTTCTGACCAGCTGGGATACCGGTAATATTTGCCGCTGCCATCCTGGAAATCACGCCTGTCGTCAAGCGTACGACGATCTCCGCCATGGCGTCGTTCTTTATCTGTTCTGCGTCGTTTGGTCATTATTGTTGCCCGAAACCAGAAGCGCGAAACGCTACCGAATATTTGCCGGGGCCGCAAGCACTGTCGGCCACTTATGCTGGCCGGTTAATTTACGGATTCGGTCTGGGCCAGGTGGGTCGTGTGGGTTTCCATTTGCTTAAGGCGTGCCTGGGCAGATTCGATATCGATTCCAGCGGTTTCGAGCGTGGTCAGCAGGTTGGCAGCCTCGCTGCACAGGCTGGCCAGATGCTCGGTCTGGAAAATCGATAATGCCTTGTCGAGTGTATCGGCATCCGTGCTCAGCAGGGTAGGGAGCAACTCTTCCTGAGGAATGGGTGTTTGCGGGTTGAGAAGATCAGCCACCAGAGGGATTTCCAGAAGACGGAAATGCAGCGCGCGAGCCTCTTCTTCCTCGCGTAGTTTCACACGAGCCTGCGGATCCTGTTCGGCACCTTTCCAGATAGCCTGCATGATGGTGTCGATCAATTTGCGAATGGCGGACAGGATTTCCTCCTGCTCGCCGGCCAGACCGGCGCATTCTTCATAGCATTTATCCAGATCTTGCTTGAGATCCAGGATAACCTGGCTGTCGACATTGGAATCCAGGTTGACGGCGCGATCGACGACGTTGCTGAACCGAGACATGAACTCAGTGAAGGCTTCGCGATCCATTCGCTGCGCGTTGGAAATATCGTGCTGGGTCACGGTTTGGCGATTTTCAGGGAATAGGGGATTATTATCCCGGCGTTGCAGGTGCCGTTCGTGGAAACCGGGTTGTGCGCTGTAGTCAGGCATGGGCTCTATTAATAAAGGTACGGGAATTTACGGGTTCAACAGTTTAAACTATCCGCATCCAGAGTCGATAATTCATCCAAAAATCAATAAGGAATCCTACCATGAGCGAAATGAAATTGTCCCCTGAACTGGTGGATAGTTTGCATCGGGCGGTAAAAAATATCGATCCCGAAGCGGAAGACGCCGGGGTTTTCTGTCAGTACCTTTCAGCCGTGATTGGCTTTCAGCTGGGGGCGCACGATATGCCGATGGAGCGTAAACAGCAAATACTGCAACAGATGTTTGCGTTTGCCGGGCAGGTTCTGGAAGACGTGCAGCGTCAGCGCGCGGATTTTGAACAGGCCGCGCCACCGGAAGATGCCATGGGGATCTGGCGGCCACAATAAATTCCTGATTTATGCTTAAGCAAACCAGTCTTCAACATCGCTTCAGCAGCTTTGTCATGCTGCTGGTTGCGTTGATCATCATTGCCGTAAGCGGGTTGTTAACCAAGCAACGATACGATGATTTTCTTGCTTACCATGACAGCATTGCTCTGGGAACTGTCAGGAGTATCGCCCAGGAAATAGAAGAGTTTGTTGAAGAACAACATCGGCGTGTGAAACTGTTCGCGGAAGATCATGCCGGACTGCTTCTCGCGATAGCAGACGAACCGGATAACTACCTCCTGCAGGAGCAGCTGGTTGGAAGAATAAAGCGGCGTTTCCCCGATTATTTTGCCTTTACCTTGACGGACAAGCATGGTGAGCCCCGTATTCAGGACTTCGATGGTTACGTCGGTGGGTTCTGCATTGCGGATGTGAAGGACTTCTCGAGCACCATGTCCAACCTGGTTCGCATCCACCCTAACAGCTTCGCTTATCATTTCGATGTCATGTCGCCTTACGGCGGTAATGTGGCCAATAGCGGGATATTGCTGATCAGTTTCCACGCCGATGTTCTCGGCAGCCTGCTGCGTTCGGGTGAGGTGCCCGGGCATCAGCTACTTCTGTCGCTGGTGGAGCAGAATCACCTGATTGAAGTCACCTCTGAAGGAACACGCGTCGATCTTGACCGTGCCGATTTCAATCTGAGTGAAGACGAACTTGCGCACGAGATTTATTCACAGAAAATTGCCGGAACCCGCTGGACACTCACTAACCTTTACCGCGCCGGATTTCGCGAGGCCTATCAACGCGAACTTGTCATCACCCTGGGACTGGTCGTGGGCGTGGTATTACTGGTGTTGCTGATTATTACTTACATCATGCAGCGTCTGGAACAGAGCCGCGCGCGTGCCGAGAGCTTCAAGGAAGAGTTCCTGAGTGTCGTTAGCCATGAGCTGCGCACGCCTATTACGGCTATTCAGGGAGCACTTTCATTGCTCCAGTATCAGTTCAAGCCGGAGAATGAGCAATGCCAGGAGCTGATCAATATTGCCGAAGCGAACTCCAGGCGGCTTCGACTACTGGTGGATGATCTGCTGGAATTACGCACTCTGGACGCAGGTAAACTGAATCTGGATTATCAAGTTTGTCATCTGAACCAGCTGGTGGCGGAAAGCCTGCAGGAAAACCAGGGCTATGCCGACAAGTGCGGAGTGAGTTTTGTGCAGGGCAGGGAAGCCGCGCGAGATGCTGTGAATGCCGATGTCCGGCGTATCAAACAGGTGATGGCGAATTATTTATCCAATGCTGCAAAGTTTTCGCCTGAAGGCTCGGTGGTGACCGCGCATGTGGAAATGGTCGATGGCGATCGCATTCGTGTGTCGGTCGTCGACCAGGGTGAAGGTGTACCGCGGGAGTTTCAGGCTCACCTGTTTGAAAAATTTTCCCAGGCGGATGGTTCGAGTACGCGCAAGATTGCCGGAACCGGCCTCGGGCTGGCAATCGTGAAAGGTTTCATCGAGGCGCATGGCGGCGAGGTGGGTTTTGAGTCGATACCCGGCAAAGGCGCCACTTTCTATTTCGAATTACCGCTAACGTCAGGCTAGGTTCTGCCGTCCCTGGCTCGCGCGTTTCGCAAGTCGGCGTCGGTTGCCGTTTCACCCTCGCAGACGCGTGTTAGTAACGCCATTTCTTCCGAGTAATTTTTATCATCTTCACTGGCTGCGATCTCAAAATGCAGCTTGATCCCTTCCTTGAACATGGCGCGAAGGCGCTTGTTGTATTCGCCCTTACCCTCACGACTGAGTTGCGTTTCCAGTTGCTCGACAGCTTCAATCATTGCACTGCGCGCGACCTGGGCACAGTCCGAACTGTGTTCCGGAAAGGCAACCTCGGTGTAGTTGCGCAATGCCGTCACCAGGATACGCTGGATTTCAGGTTCGCAATTAATGGGTATGGTGCGTTTCATCAGGGCCAATAAATAACTGTAAGTGACTGAAATAAAGATATATTACACAGATAACCGGGAGAAAAAAATCGCTTATTTCGCAATGGGAAAAAGTGATTTATTTCTTAAAGTTAACATTTTCCATGCCGTTAAATTTGTATCGGCCGGAGCATGTATAGCAGGCAGGACGGCATGATTACACAGGGACAGTAGACCGGCCAGAACCGACTCGCCCAGAGTCACTGGTTCCTCATACAACACAAGGGTAAATGCTATGCCTCAAACTGCAAAAGTTGTGACCTTTCCCTCGGGTGCCACCATGGACGTTAATGGTAAAGCGATTGAATTGCTGCCTGACGGACGGTTAAAAAATCTTGGCGATTGGAATGAAGATGTAGCTAATGCGCTCGCTGCACAGGCGGGTATCGAACTTAGCGATGACCACTGGACCGTGTTGAAAAGCATGCGTGCTTATTACCAGGAATACGGTGTTTCACCGGTGCGTAAGCTGTTGCGCCGTACGTTACGCGCGGATGGCAGCAAGGATCTGTCGCATGATGCCGAACTGGATGCGCTGTTTCCGGGCGACGTGATGGTGCAGGGATCCAAGCTGGCCGGTGTGCCGGTACCGCACCTTGATGCCGAACTGGAGCGCAAAACCTACGGCCACACAAAGGCCGCCAAAGTATCCAGTGGCAGCCATCATTTCACGGATTCATTCGATTTCGAAGGCAAGACCTTCAAGGTAACGCCAATCGGCAACTTGATCGACATGGCCGGCTGGAACGAGCGAGTGGCCGACTTCATGGCCAAACAGGAAGGTGTCGACCTGACGGACGATCACTGGGAAGTTCTGAACTTCCTGCGAGCCTTCTATTTTGAATATGGTATTACGCCGATGGTCAAGATCCTCATGAAGCACATGAAGGAAGAACTGGGTGAAGAAGAGCGCGCCAGTCGCGATCATCTTTACCAGCTGTTCCCGAAAGGTCCTTCACGCCAGGGTTCGCGCATCGCCGGTCTGCCGGAACCGCAGGGTTGTATCGACGGTTAATCGAGTTCAAAAGAATAAGCGTTTCCCCCGCTTAAACGATTTCATCGAGGGGTGTAGCTTTCCCTCTCCAGTTGCTGGAGAGGGTTTTTTAATTCCGGGGCAGGGAAAAGCCCAAAAATAAAGGGGGCAGATTTAAATCTGCCCCCTTTTTTGATGAGCGACTATATCGAACATTCGATCTCACCCAGTCGCTTGGTGAGCTTCAGGTTCTCGGCATAATCAACCGGAATACCGATCAGTGCCGGACCATCCTGGCGGAATGCTTCTTCCAGCGCCGGACCTAACTGGTCCGCACTGGTCAGTGTCTTGCCCCACATACCGAAGGCATCCGCCAGCTTTTCCCAGTTGGGGTTGCCGAACTCAAGTCTGGAATGCTCGCCATTAAACTGGTTTTGTTGTTTCCACTTGATAAGCCCGTATTCGCCGTCTTCCCACACCATGTAAACCACGTTGAGTTTGAGACGCACGGCGGTTTCAAGGTCCTGCACGTTCATCAGGAAGCCGGCGTCGCCACAGATGGCCAACACGCGCTTGTCCGGGCTTGCCATCTTGGCGCCAATGGCGCCGGGCAGGGCAAAGCCCATGGAGCAGAAGCCGTTCGATATGAGGCAGGTATTCGGTGTATGGCACTGGTAGTAGCGCGAGATCCACATCTTGTGGGCGCCTACATCGGATAATAAATAGTCTTCCGGCCCGAGAAATTTACGCACATCCCACAGGATTTTCTGCGGCTTCATCGGGAATGAGGTGTCGTCCTTCTCCATGGCAAAGTCATCAAGAATGGTCTGGCGCAGCTTTAACCATTGATCGATATCCTGCAGTGGCAGGTCGCCACCGTAGCTGCGTTCCAGTTCCATATTGATTTGCCACAGGGCATCCGCGATATCGCCGACCACATCCACGGCCACGGTGTAATGCGTGTCGACCTCGGCTGGCAGGAAGTCGATATGCACGATGGCCTTGTCCATGTTGGCGTTCCAGAAACTGGGTGCATATTCCACCAGGTCATAGCCCACGGTAACGACCACGTCGACCTGGTCCAGCGCATGATTGATGTGATCCTTGGATTGCAGTCCCATGGTGAACAGGGAATGCTTGTCGTCCATGGGGACTGCGCCTTTTCCCATAAAAGTGTTTACCACGGGAATACCGGTTTTATTCGCCAGGCGAAGCAGCTGTTTTGCCGCACGCTTCCGGATGGAGCCGTTACCCGCCAGTATCACCGGACGTTTGGCGCGAGTGATGAGATCGACTGCCTGTGATATCGCCTTGTGATCAGCCGCGGGCCGCCGGGTTTTGTAGACATTCATGGGTTTTCCGGTAACCGGTTGCTTGGCGATATCCTCTGGTAATTCGATTACCGTGACACCCGGTTTTTCGGCCTCGGCAATTTTGAAGGCCTTGCGAATCACTTCCGGTATGGTTGCTTCGTCGCGAATACTCTGTGCCCACTTGGTGATGGGGTCCATCATCGCAATGGCATCCATGTTCTGATGGCTTTCCTTGTGCAGGCGCTTGGTGGAACCCTGGCCAATGATGGCAACCACCGGTGCGCGGTCCATGTTGGCATCGGCCAGGCCCGTGACCAGGTTGGTGGCGCCGGGGCCCAGGGTCGCCAGGCAGACACCGGCCTTGCCGGTGATGCGGCCGTAAATATCGGCAATAAACGCGGCCGCCTGTTCATGGCGACATAACACGAATTCAATAGTGCTGTTATTCAGTGAAATCATCAGGTCGGCATTTTCCTCGCCGGGTACGCCGAAAATATGCGTGACGCCTTCCGCTTCCAGGCATCGCACAAACATGTCCGAGGCCTTCATGGTTTCGGGTTTGGCCTGATCTGCCACTGTTTGCAGTTCACTCATCATGTTATTTCCTTTCATGTGGGGCCGTACTTATTCGGTGCCGGTTCTGGTTTGTGTTTCGAGTTTGATGCGCAGTTTAAGATTACTGGGTGAGTCGGCGTAATCAAGCGCGATTTCCTGGCTGATGATATTGCGCTGGTGGAGCGAAAACAGGCAGGCATCGAAGGTTTGCATACCCTCGTGGTGTTTTTCCATTGCATCGCGAATCTTTTCGAATTCGCCACGGCGAATGATGTCTGCCACGTGTGGCGTATAAAGCAGCAGTTCATAGGCTGCGGTGCGGCCACCCTGTAATGTCGGCACCAGGTGCTGGGAGAGTACGGCGCGAACATTCTGCGACAGGCAGGCCATGATCTGTTCCCGCTCGGTTTCCTCGAACCAGTTAACGATGCGATCAAAAGCCTGGTAGGTGTTATTGGCATGCAATGTGGCCAGGCACAGATGTCCGGTGGAGGAAAATTCGATGGCCTGTTCCATCGCCTGGCGGGTGCGAATTTCGCCTATGGCCAGTACGTCCGGCGACTGGCGCAGGGCATTGACCAGTGCTTGCTGATAGGAGCGGGTGTCGATGCCCACCTCGCGCTGGTTCACCATGGAACGGTCGTGGCGCAGATGATATTCAATGGGGTCTTCGATCGTGATGATATGGCCATCGTCATGCTGGTTACGGTGATTCAGCAGGGCGGCCATGGCGGTCGATTTACCCGATCCACAGGCGCCGACGAACAGCAGCAGGCCGCGGCGTTGCATGACGACATCCTGCAGTACGTCCGGCAGGCCGAGTTCGCTCAGCGTGGGAATCTGTTGCGGGATGGCGCGGATGGCAATGGCGGTGTTGCCGCGTTGCTTGAACAGGTTGACGCGGAAGCGGCCGAGATCCTTGAAGCCGCTGGCGATGTTCATTTCGCCTTCCTGAGTGAAAATCAGTTGCTGTTCCTGGGTCAGTAATTGCTCGACGAGATGATCCAGGTGCTTGGCTTCCAGCCTGTCGCCGCGGCGTGGCGCCAGTTTGCCGTGAACACGAAAAGCGGGAGGCGTGCCGGCACTGAGTAGCAGGTCGGTGGCTTCCACTTCCCGCATTTTGGTCAGTAACTTGTGCAGTAAATCCATCTACCAGGCTCCCGGGTCGGAGTAAGTGCCTCTTTCCTGAGGCAGGTTGGGTATAAGGTATATCACAATTTCTATCGGCTTGAATCCCATGGTCTTTAACCCGGCTGGACGCGCTATAATTCCCTCAAATTTACCCAGCCAGCGAGCCCTACATGGATGCCAGAAACGCGAACGCCAATCCCGCGACGATCTACCTCAAGGACTATCAGCCGCCGACATTTTTCATCAATCATGTCGACCTGACTTTTGAGCTGGGTGATCCCGTCACCGAAGTGACGGCCCGTCTGGAGATACGTCGTAACTTGGATCTGCCCGGTCAGGAGGAGGCGCCGCTGTTTTTGAACGGCGAGCAGTTGGAGTTGCTGGCGCTTGAGCTGGATGAGCAGCCTGTGCCGAAAGAGGCCTATAGCCTGTCCGAGGATGGACTCACCTTGCAATCGGTGCCGGATGCCTTTGAGTTGACGATCCGGACTGCTATCCGGCCAGCCGAGAATACCGAACTTTCCGGGCTGTATCGCTCCAGCGGCAACTTCTGCACCCAGTGCGAAGCCGAAGGTTTTCGCCGTATTACCTATTTCCTCGATCGTCCGGATGTGCTGGCGCGTTACAGCACAACCGTTATTGGCGATCAGGCCAGTTGCCCGGTTTTATTGTCCAACGGCAACCCGGTGGATGCCGGTGAACTGGCAAACGGACGGCACTTCGTCAAATGGGTCGATCCCCATCCCAAGCCGAGTTACCTGTTTGCGCTGGTGGCCGGTGACCTGGCCTTCATCGAGGATGAGTTTGTCACCATGAAAGGCCGCAGGGTGAAACTGCTTATCTATGTCGAGGCGCACAATATCGATAAGTGCGATCACGCCATGCAGTCCTTGAAAAATGCCATGCAATGGGACGAAGAGGTTTATGGCCGGGAATACGATCTGAATCGTTACATGATTGTCGCCGTGGACGACTTCAACATGGGTGCCATGGAGAACAAGGGGCTTAATGTTTTCAATTCCAAGTATGTGCTGGCGAAACCGGACACGGCGACGGACACGGATTATGAAAACATCGAGGGCGTCATCGGTCACGAGTATTTCCATAACTGGTCCGGTAATCGCGTCACTTGTCGCGACTGGTTTCAGTTAAGCCTCAAGGAAGGCTTTACCGTATTTCGGGATCAGGAATTTTCCGCGGATATGGGTTCTCGCGGTATCAAGCGTATCCAGGATGTGAATGCACTGCGTACGCATCAGTTTCGCGAAGACGCAGGGCCGCTGGCCCATCCGGTGCGGCCCGACAGCTATGTCGAGATCAATAACTTCTACACGGCGACGGTATACAACAAGGGCGCCGAGGTAGTGAGAATGCTCCGCACTTTACTGGGCGCGGAAGGATTCAGAAAAGGGACGGATCTGTATTTTCAGCGCTTCGATGGGCAGGCGGTGACGACAGAGGATTTTGTGCGCTCACTGGAGGAGGCGAACAATGTCAGTTTTGAACAGTTTCGACGCTGGTACTCGCAGGCTGGCACGCCGCAGCTGGATATCACACGTTCTTACAACCCGGAAGCAAAAACCTATGCGTTGAACGTTAAACAATCCTGTCCGGCCACGCCGGGCCAGCCCAAAAAACAGCCATTTCATATACCGCTCGCCCTGGCGTTGCTGGATGACAAAGGAAATGAACTGCCCGTGCAGCTATATGGCGAGCAGGATGCCGTTACCGGAACGCGGGTGCTGAATATCTGCGCGGATGAAGAAACATTTGTGTTCCAGAATATCGACCGGGAACCTGTGCCATCGCTGTTACGCGGCTTTTCCGCGCCCGTAAAACTGGAGTTTGACTACCAGGACAATGAGCTGGCATTTCTGCTGGCGCACGATACGGATGAGTTCGCTCGCTGGGAAGCGGGGCAGGTTCTTTCGCGGCGCGTGATATTCGAGGTGATGTCCTGTCAGCAGGCAGGAGCGAGTGCTGAGTTACCGCAATATTTTGTTAATGCATTTCGCGCACTTTTGAGCGATGCAGCGGGTGACAAGGCCTTTATTGCAGAATGCCTCAATCTCCCATCAGAAAACTATCTTGCCGAGTTTATGCAGCCGGTTGACCCTGTTGCTATCCATCATGCGCGCAAATGGGTCAGGCAGGCGCTGGCCGACCAGTTGCAGGACGTGCTGGAATCCACCTACCGGGCGAATCGAGTTGCGTACTATGAAATGACCGCCGAAGCAGCGGCGCAGCGTGCTTTGGCCAACCGCTGTTTGTCGTACCTGGTGACACTGGAGAACCAGCAGGTGTACTCACTCGCGCTTTCCCAGTACCGCGAGGCGAGCAATATGACAGATGCCATTGCCGCACTGGGTGCCGTTGTTAACAGTCATTGCCCGGAAGCGGAATCCTGTCTTGCCGATTTTTATACGCGTTGGCAGCAGGATACCCTGGTGGTCGATAAATGGTTTTCCCTGCAGGCAACCTCCGATCATCCCGATACATTGGCGCGTGTTAAGGCGCTGACGCAGCATCCCGCTTTCAGCCTTAAAAATCCAAACAAGGTGTACTCGCTGATCAGGGCGTTTGCGGCAGCCAATCCCTTGCATTTCCATGCCGAGAGCGGCGAAGGTTACGGGTTTATTGCGGAGCAGTTGGCGGCGCTCGATACAATTAATCCCCTGGTGGCAGCGCGCGTGGCCACGGCCTTTACCGGCCTTGCCCGGTTTGACGAGGCGCGCCAGTCAATGATGAGGACGGCCCTGTCTGATCTTAAGAATAATTCTAGATTATCAAAGGATGTAGCTGAAATAATTAATAAAATATTAATCTAATATTCTCTGCAACATGAATATGTGAAGGATTTATTAGACGTATTACCGGCAATTAGACTATTATTGCCTTCTTGGTCGGTTTTTTGAGATTCAGTTTTTTGTTGATTAACAATGAGTAAGCCCTTTTACATCATGTTCTTTCTCTCCTGGGTGGTGAGTCTGTCCGCCCACGCCGAATCTCAATTTCAATTGCGTAACTATACGATCGAAGACTCCGCTTACAGCTGGAACGTGGAATCTGCCTTCGATCGGCGGCAGCCGGAGAGTGGCATCGATCTGTTTGCCATTGAGCAACGTCGTGCGCTCTATACCGCCGGGCTGGAGCAGAAATTCAATGAAAAGCTTTCCGTGGATCTGGGCTTCAATCTTTCCCAGAACACCCTTGATGTCGATCCGGTGAATTACCAGGATTTCTTTGTCGGCGTGAATTACGGCTCAATTGGTGGGCGTATCTGGTACCGTGACCAGGCGGATATGCAGGAAGAAAAGGCACTGTATTACGAGGCGGGATGGTCGGGTGCCGTTACACGCGATACCTCTATCTCGTTTCAGTTCGGACAGGAATACCAGGCTGGCCGTTTCACGCAGTCCATGCCTGATTTGAGTATATCCGCGCAGACCAACTTCCGTGGTTACAACTTCGGTGTACGTGTCATCGACCATAGCGGTTTTGGTATGAATACCGAGCAGGATTTTAGCCTGATCGGCAGTTTCCAGAAGCGTTTTCCCTAACCAACGGCCTGCAACATCCGTTTTTCATCCCTGTAATCATCCCGGAATATACTTGTCTTGACTGGCCTTGCTCTATATATTTGGGCGCCATTTTGTACAGGACAGCGTCCTAAACTCATTAACGATAAACTGGCAGCCTATGGATTTCTTACCGGTATTTCTGACGCTTAAAGACCAACCCTGCCTGGTTGTTGGTGGTGGTGGCGTGGGTGCGCGCAAGGCCCGTCTGATTGCGGATGCCGGTGGCCGTGTGATTGTTGTTTCGCCGGAAGCCGCGGGCGAAGTTGAGAGTCTGGCAAAAAAAGGACTGATCGAATTACAGCGTCGTCCTTATGATGCAGCCGACCTTGATGGTATGCATCTGGTCGTCGCGGCAACTGACGACAAGTCGCTCAACGCCCTGATTGGGAATGCCTGCAGGGCTCGGGGTATTCCTGTCAACGTGGTTGACGATCAATCACTCTGCTCCTTTATCTTTCCTTCCATCATGGATCGCTCGCCGGTCATGGTTGCCGTGTCGACAGGTGGCGCATCGCCGGTATTGGCAAGGCAATTACGTACACGCCTGGAAAGTCTTATTCCTTCAGCCTATGGCCGCCTGGCGAAGCTGCTGGAAAAGAATCGCGAAAAGGCCAAGGAAAAAATTGCCGACGACAGGACCCGTAAACGCTTCTGGGAAAATATGCTGCACGGCCCCATGAGTGAGATGGTGTTTGCCGGTCAGGATGATCGTGCGCAGCAATATCTGGACGAAGCATTTGAAAAAGGCGAGGGACTGAACGAGGCTGGAGAAGTCTATCTGGTTGGTTCAGGACCGGGCGATCCTGATCTGCTGACCTTCCGCGCGGTTCGCCTGATGCAGCAGGCGGATGTGGTGGTCTATGATCGGCTGGTATCCAAACCCATTCTGGACATGACCCGTCGCGATGCCGAGCGTTATTACGTCGGCAAGGAAAAAGATAATCATGCCGTACCGCAGGATGGCATTAACCAGTTACTGGTTGACCTGGCCAAGCAGGGCAAGCGTGTGCTGCGCCTGAAAGGCGGCGATCCCTTTATCTTTGGTCGTGGCGGAGAAGAGATTGAAACGCTGGCGCAGGAAGGCGTCAATTTCCAGGTGGTACCAGGCATCACTGCCGCGGCCGGTTGCGCGTCCTACTCGGGCATTCCGCTGACGCATCGCGATTATGCCCAGTCCTGCACCTTTGTCACCGGTCATCTCAAGGACGGTTCGCTGGATCTGAACTGGAAGGCGCTGGCGCACGAACGCCAGACGCTGGTGTTTTACATGGGCCTCACCGGTATAGCTGTCATCAGCCGTGAACTGATCGCGCATGGCCTGTCGCCGGATATGCCCGCCGCGTTGATCGAGCAGGGCACAACACCCAATCAGCGTGTGCTTATTGGCACCATCGCGACACTTCCTGATATTGTCGAGACCTCGAAAGTCCGAGCGCCGACCCTGACTATCGTGGGCGAGGTTGTTCGCTTGCACGACAAGCTCGACTGGTACCAGCCGGAAGCGCATAAACAGGGCACGGTCTTTAGCCGTAATGAGCCGAAAGCATCATGAATGACGAAACATTGAATCCCGATGACCAGCCCCAGATAGACGGTGGCAGCTGTGGCGAGGCCGAGCTGTTTGCCCTGCAGGTGCTGGACGACAGCATGGAACCCGAATTTGCGCAGGGCTGTATCATTGTCATCGATCCCAGCGGGCATGTGAAAAACGGTGCATTCGTGCTCGCAAAAATCGAAAAAGAAGATTACATATTCCGCCAGTTCCTGGTGCAGGAAGACAAGTACTACCTCAAGCCGATGAAAACCGGTTATGACGTCATCGAGATCCCCGGCCCGCAAGTGGTCGAAGGCATTATCGTGCAACGCGCCGGTACCCGCCGCAGCTATCACAAGCATTACGACTAGACTCGTCTGAATTTTCGCTTGCCAGGCAGCCCTTGTTGCGCCACTATCATCCAAATAATCTTTAGGATGATTGAATAATGACACCCAGAGAGTTAAAGGACTTGCTCTATGAGCAGGTTGGCCGTATTGGCAAGGCGGTTGCCAGTCCCAAGCGACTCGAATTGCTCGAAATACTGTGCCAGGGCGAGAAAAGCGTCGATGAACTGGCGCAAGAGGCCAGTATCAGCGACAAACTTGCCAGCGCGCATCTTAAAGAGCTGCGAATTGCACGGCTGGTAGAAGCGCGCCGGGAAGGCAAGCAGATGATTTACCGGCTGGTGGATGAACGGGTGGCCCAGTTGTGGGTGGTGATCCGTGAAATCGC
>JBFHQE010000018.1:0-49189 GCA_041592335.1 Thiohalobacteraceae bacterium
CGACCTTGTAACCTCGATCAACAACCTGCTTGACGGCTTCAATCTTAAATTCTTCCGGGTAGCGTTTTCCGCTCATCTGTATGCACCTCTTTTTGCGTCATTGTAACGCTATCAGGTGTCTACAAATCTAGGGGCACACCAGTATGCACCTCTTTTTGCGTCATTGTAACGCTATCAGGTGTCTACAAATCTAGGGGCACACCAAACAGCAGTTAGGTCCAAAGTGCAAACTGATACTAATTGCTGCCCCATCAGCTAATTCGTATTACGACCACATTGGTTTTACAAACAATCAACGGTGTTGGGTGTTAGAGCGTGATCAAAGTATCAGCAGCTAACAATGCGCTCGTGCGGGACGCTGCGCTACTCCGCAGCTTGCGCCCCTTGCCTCAATAGTTAACTTCCGCTTCTGATGCATTCCAGCGTTCAGCACCGATGTGAATGGCTTCGCCTTAAAGACTGAATCAATTCATTCCTGCTTCGCCATGCCAATACCCATTATTCATTCCATTCGGTATTAATGCCTGAATCGCTTCACCCGCTGCTTCCGGTCGCGTTATGCCGTTCCGACATTGATCAAAAGCGGCGATGATCTGCTGCATGCCATGTACCTGTGGCACCAGGCGGAGGATATCGACACCCGCCGCGCGCGTGTCGGCATATTCCTGTATCAGGTTGCAGTGTCCCGCAGACAGGGTTTGCACACCATTCAAAATCAGGAACTCTTCATTCTCACCCGTATGCAATAGCAACCCATTCGGGTAATCCAGGCATTTCAGATCACAGTCATCCTTCTGCAGGTTATGCGAGCGGGCGGTGAAGCAACGCGCCGAGTGCGCCAGCGGTAACCGGCCGAAGGCAGTCAGTTCAAACTCGACATTCTCAGGGCGGCGACTGTCCATTCGAGTCAGCATGGCGCTGGAAAACTCCACCGGCGCGACCCATCGCGTCATGCCCAGTTCAGCCAGTTTATTCAGTGCCCAGGGGTTGTAGACATTAATGCTGGGGCCTGCACAAAAGGGACTTCCCTGAAGATGATGCACCGCGCCCATGTCATTGGCTTCCACCCGGAACTCATCCTGTTCGCAAATGCGTTTCAGCGTGGCGAGTTCCGAACGTGCCTGTACCAGTGCCAGCGTTGAGAGTGCGACTTCCTTGCCAGCGGATTGCAGCATGCGTCCCAATGCCAGCCAGTCATCCAGTTTCAGTTCGCGCCGCTTGGCACAGACGGTTTCACCAAGGTAGACAATTTCAGCGGGGCTTTCAGCGATGCGCTCATAAAAATCAAACACCACCTGTCGCGGCCAGAAATAGGGAATAGGGGCGATGGATAATTTCATAGACATCTCCTGTGTCATTGCCAGGGGCGATGGAACGCGCCCAGCGTGGTCTGAACGCCTTCCGCTACGCGTCCCAGTGTTTCCTGCCAGTGTGCTTGTACCCGGTATTGGTTGGATCCCTGTTGCAGGGAATCGATAGCCTCGCGCCAGACTCGCGTAACCTGCGCCACATATGCCGGACTGCGCTGGCGGCCCTCGATCTTGATGGCCTTGACCCCCGCGCTCTGCAATTGCGGCAGCAGTGCCAGGGTGTTCAGGCTGGTGGGTTCTTCAAATGCATGATAGTGATTGCCGGCCACGGTAAAGCGACCCTTGCACAGTGTGGGATAGCCGGTCTGTTCATGCGGGGCAAAGCGATCAATCATGACGCCACCCAGCCGGGTCGTCAGGCCATCGGCCGATTCATGCCAGCTGACAGCCTGCGCAGGGGAACAGACACCGCAGGTATTGGGTGATTGCCCCGTGACATAGGAGGACAAAAAACAGCGGCCTTCCACCATGACACACAGGCTGCCGAAACCGAATACTTCAATCCCGATCGGACTTTCCTCGATGACAGCTTCAACCTGTTTCAGGGATAGCACCCGTGGCAGCACGACGCGTTGAATGCCGAACTGTTCGTGATAAAAACGAATCGCGGCAGGATTGGTGGCCGAGCCCTGCACGGATAGATGCAGGCGCAGGTCGGGCCAGCGTGAGCTGGCATAATCCAGCACGCCCATATCGGCAATGATCAGTGCATCCACGCCCAGTTGCGCCGCGCGGTCCACAGCTTCCTGCCAGCGCTGCCAGTTATCCGGTTGCGCGTAGGTGTTGATGGCGATAAAGACACGGCGGCCATGTTGCCTGGCATAGGCGATCGCCTGTTCAATCTGTGGCTGACTGAAATTCAGTCCGGCGAAATGCCGCGCGTTGGTATTATCCTGAAAGCCGATATACACGGCGTCCGCGCCGTTATCGATAGCAGCCTTCAACGTCGGCAGACTGCCGGCAGGGCAGACCAGTTCCATTAGTGATGTCTCCGCATGGCCAGTTCCTGTTCAATTGCATTTAACACGCGCCACTTCTGGTTACACCAATGGGGTGCCAGCAGTATGTTTTCGCTCGCGGTACCCGTCAGTCGGTGAAACACAATCTGTTTCGGCGTGGCTTCAATGATGTTGGCCGCGATGCGGATGTAGTCATCAATGCCGAGTGGACTGTAGTTCCCGCAACGCCAGTCGTTGGCGAGCCGGGTGCCTTTTACCACATGCAATGGATGCAGCTTCAGGCCGTCCACGCCGAGCGCCAGTACCTGCTCCAGGCTGCGCATGGCATGCCAGTCGCCTTCGCCCGGCAGGCCGATAATCAAATGGGTGCATACCGGTATCCCCCGACGACGCGCTTCAATAACCGCGTCACGATATTCCGCGAAACCATGGCCACGGTTTACCTGTTCCAGAGTGGTGTCGAAGGCGCTTTGCAGTCCCAGTTCCAGCCAGACTTCGTAACCCTGGCGCTGGTAACTTTGCAGTAAATCCAGAACCGCATCCGAGATGCAGTCGGGCCGGGTGCCGACGGAGAGCCCAATTACATCGGGCTCTGCTATCGCCTGGCCATAAAGTTCGTCAAGCAGGGTTACGTCCGCATAAGTGTTGGTATACGCCTGGAAATACGCAATAAAACGTTGCGCGCCGGTGCGTTTCAACAGGACTTTACGGCCCGCATCAATCTGTTCCGCTACTCCCGGAAACTGGCGTGCGGCCGGTGTGAAGCTGGCATTGTTGCAAAAGGTGCAGCCGCCAATCCCTTTGCTGCCATCCCGGTTAGGGCAGGTGAAACCGGCGTTGATCGCCAGCTTGTGAATACGCTGGCCATAACGCGTCAGCAGATCCTGCCCAAAGGTATGAACGTAATCGCTCAGTGCCAAACCGGTTCTCTCCCAAATCAGGGCATGCTAGCGGCAAGGCTGCGGAGCTGTATTTGATATCTATCAAATACAACACGCCCGTCACGAATTGATCAAAGTCAAGGATATGCGTCCGTATGAAAGCGCAATATCCGAGTCGCAAGGTAGGTCTTTCAATTTTTGTATGCCCATTGTTATACGGAGGCGGATTCATGAGCGGGACATTTACCAAGTCCATGGCACGCAACATTTTCTACGGCGGAAGCGTCTTCTTTGTGTTGCTGTTCCTGGCGTTATCGTTCGATACCAACAGGGCCCTTCCCGACAGGGATAACCGGCAAAACATTACTCCGCTGGTTGCCCAGGGAAAGATGCTCTGGGAGGTGAATAACTGTATTGGCTGTCATTCATTACTTGGCGAGGGGGCCTATTACGCGCCCGAGCTGGGCAATGTGTATACCCGTTTCGGTGGCAGTAAGGAGGCCATCAAGGGCTTTATTGCCGGCAGGCCGAAAGACGGCATTCCGGGTAGACGCAGTATGCCGCAGTTCAATTTTAGCGATGAAGAGCTGGAGGCGTTGGCGGAGTTCCTGAAGTACAGCTCCGAGATCAACACCGCCAACTGGCCACCGAACATTCAGGGTTAAGGAGACAAGCATGAAATATCAATCGCAGGCCGTGGCAAAGCCCTATTTTATTGCCGCTATCGGATTGTTTGTTGGCCAGATACTGTTTGGTCTCGTCATGGGGATGCAGTATGTCGTCGGCGACTTCCTGTTCCCCGAAATACCCTTCAACGTGGCGCGCATGGTGCACACCAATCTGCTGATCGTCTGGTTGCTGTTCGGTTTTATGGGTGCATCCTACTACCTGGTGCCGGAGGAATCCGAAACCGAGCTTTACAGTCCGAAGCTGGCGCTGGCGTTGTTCTGGATATTCCTGGTTGCCGGTGCGTTGACGATAGTGGGTTATCTCGCGGTGCCTTATGCCACGCTGGCCGAGATCACCGGGAATGAACTGTTACCGACCATGGGTCGCGAGTTCCTGGAGCAACCGACCATTACCAAGATCGGTATTGTCATCGTGGCGCTGGGTTTCCTGTTCAACGTTGCGATGACGGTGCTCAAGGGACGCAAAACCTCGGTTAGCCTGATATTGCTACTGGGCCTGACCGGGCTGGCGCTGTTGTTCCTGTTCTCGTTCTATAACCCGGTCAACCTGGTGAAGGACAAGTTCTACTGGTGGTGGGTTGTGCACCTGTGGGTAGAAGGTGTGTGGGAGCTTATTCTCGGTGCCATCCTGGCGTTCGTGCTGATCAAGGTGACCGGCGTGGACCGCGAAGTCATCGAGAAGTGGCTGTATGTCATCATTGCCATGACACTGATCACCGGCATTATCGGTACCGGGCATCACTATTACTGGATCGGCGCGCCCGAGTACTGGCAGTGGTGGGGTTCGATTTTCTCCGCGCTGGAGCCAATTCCTTTCTTCATGATGACGGTGTTTGCCTTCAACATGGTGAACCGTCGCCGTCGTAACCATCCCAACAAGGCAGCTACCCTGTGGGCACTGGGAACCGCGGTGATGGCCTTCCTTGGCGCTGGCGTGTGGGGCTTCCTGCATACCCTGGCACCGGTGAACTATTACACCCACGGTACCCAGATCACGGCGGCACACGGCCACATGGCGTTCTATGGTGCATACGTAATGATCGTTCTTACCATGATTTCCTATGCCATGCCCTTGATACGCGGTCGTAACGCGGCCAACAGCAATCGTTCGCAGGTGATGGAGATGTGGTCATTCTGGTTGATGACCGTATCCATGGTGTTCATTACGTTGTTCCTGACCGCCGCCGGTGTGCTGCAGGTCTGGTTACAGCGTTACAGCGATGCACCGCTGGGCTTCATGATCGTGCAGGAGAAGATCGAGCTGTTCTACTGGATGCGTGAAGTCGCTGGCGTGGTTTTCTTTATCGGCTTGCTGCTATATGTCCTGCATTTCTTCGTCGGCAACAGGGAGGCCGAAGCACAGGTGAGTTGAGTGTGTGTGGGCGGTAACCCGGGAGTGGAATGAGCCACTCCCGGTTCAAGTTAACGAAAGGTGATGATTATGGATGCCAGGGTTTCACAGATAACAGCAAACGATCAGGACAATGCGCCCTATTATCAGCCACAGGGTAGCGAGTGCGCGCTCTTCGAACAGGCGTACCGTCGCCAGCTGCCAGTGATGATCAAGGGTCCGACCGGTTGCGGTAAAACCCGTTTTGTCAGTCATATGGCTGCGCGGCTGGGGCGGCCATTGATCACGGTTTCCTGTCATGACGATCTGACGGCAGCCGACCTGGTGGGTCGTCACCTGATCAATGAACAGGGCACGGTCTGGAGCGATGGCCCCTTGACCCGCGCGGTGCGCCAGGGCGCTATCTGTTATCTCGATGAAGTGGTCGAGGCACGCAAGGATACCACCGTGGTATTGCACCCCCTGACCGATGACCGGCGCATGTTGCCACTGGAGCGTACCGGTGAAACGTTGCAGGCGCCGCCATCCTTCATGCTGGTGGTTTCCTATAACCCGGGTTATCAGAATTTTCTGAAGGGCATGAAGCCCAGTACCCGGCAACGCTTCACGGCGTTACACCTGGGTTTTCCGCAACCGGAGATCGAGCGCGAGGTGTTGCAACGTGAAACGGATATCGATGAACGGCTGGCCCAGCGACTGGTGGTGCTGGCCAATCAATTGCGCAATCTCAAGGATCATGATCTGGATGAGCCCGCCTCGACGCGTCTTTTGGTGTATGCGGCCAATCTGATCCAGGGTGGCTATCCGCCGCTGGAAGCCTGTCGCGCGGCACTGGTGGAGCCCTTGACGGATGATCAGGAAACAGTGCAGGCATTGATGGAAGTGGTGTATGCCACGTTCGGAGACTGAAGCAGTATCAAGCGATACACGGCTGGCCGTTGCAGCAGAGTCGCTGTACCTGGTCAATCTGTTGCTGTTGCCCGGCATTGCCTTTGGCATCCTGGTTTTGATTTTGCTCATCAGTCGCAACAGGGTCGGCAATGTTGCGCGCAATCATTTGCGGCAGACGGTCGCCGCCAGCATCTGGGCCGGTGTGTTGCTGGTGATCGTTTCAGGGGCATCGGTTCTGGCCGGAGGGTTCGATCAGCCGGCGACTTGGGTTTTCGTAGTGCTTTACTTTGTCACCTGCCACGCAGCGCTGGTGCTGCTCGGTGTAATCGGGCTGGTGAAGGCAATGGCGGGGCAGGTTTATCGTTATCCGGTCATCGGGCCAAGGGTCATCACGCAATGACTGCAACGCAACGACAGCGCCTGGCATATCGGACAGCATTTTTTATGCTGTTTCTGCTGGCGCCGGTTCTGGATGTGTTTCGGCTGGATCTGACAGTCGGTCATTTTATTTTCTTCGGCATGGACTGGACGCTTGGGCTTGATCCGTTCCTGCGTGGTGAAACCGGCGTTGGTCATGCCTTTATCAACCTGTTGCTGCGTGGCTTCCTGCCCATTCTGTTGATTGGCGGTGGTCTGTTGTGGGTGGCGTGGAAATATGGGCGGCTTTACTGTGGCTGGCTGTGTCCCCATTTTTCCATGGTGGAGATGATTAACGGGCTGATGCTGCGCGCCAGCGGCAGGCCGACACTGTGGGAGCGAAAGCCATTACCCGAGGTGCGCGCGGATGGCAGTTTACTGCGTCCCCGGGGTTGGCTATGGATTCCTACCGTCGCCATTACCCTGTTGGTGGCCTTTACCTGGGCACTGGTGTTGCTGACCTATCTTTTGCCGCCAGCTG
Organism: Thiohalobacteraceae bacterium; assembly: GCA_041592335.1. GTDB lineage: Bacteria > Pseudomonadota > Gammaproteobacteria > Thiohalobacterales > Thiohalobacteraceae > JBFHQE01. The sequence continues at coordinate 7,040 of JBFHQE010000018.1, forward strand.
ACATATATTCCAATCTCTGGCACGGGCAGTTAACCCCTAACCAGGCGAGGTTCATCGGTGTTGGCACGCTTGTATTCATGATTGAGTTCATGATGGCCCGGCATCTTTTCTGCCGCTTTGGTTGTGCCGTGGGCCTGTTCCAGAGCCTGGTATGGATGGCGAACAAGAAAGCCATGGTGGTGGGCTTCGATGCCAAACGCGCGCGCAGTTGCGCCAGCTGTAATGCCGCCTGTGATAATGCCTGTCCGATGCGGCTTAAACCGCGTTCCATCAAGCGCAAGATGTTTACCTGTACCCAGTGCGCGCAATGTATCAGTGCCTGTGAACAGGTTCAGCAGGGCACTCCACAGGGTAGCCTGTTGCAGTGGGTGGCGGAAGCGGAAGCACTGGCCGTTTCGGACCGAGAGAACTATCCAAAACGAAACACACCGAGCTGTCATATGTCAGGTCTGGTGTCGGTCGAAGAGGGCTGAGCCATGGAAGAAAAGGTCGGTGAACTCTGGCATAAGTTTATCACTCGCGCTGCCCGGCGCAGTTACCCGGAGGCGGCGGTAACGCTTGCCCAGGTACAGCATACCGCGGGCATTCTGTTTCGTGCCTGCGGTGGCGATGCGGGACTGCGTATCGAAACGGCGAATCCACTGGCGCATAAGTCGCGCCGCCGCTGGTTGCAACGCATTGCCGGCACTGACACGCATGTTGAACTGGCGTCATACGATTCTCAGGCGCTGCGTCTGCCATCATCAATCGATCTGTTTGCCGATGGCAGTCTTAACCGTGATCTGTATTTATGGCTGGCTGCCCTGGCGGCGCAACAGGTGCCGGAGCAATTAGACTGGTTTAAAGCTGTCCAGCAGCGTGTGCGCATGGTGCTGGAGCAGTATCCCGGAATGCGTGCTCGATATGAACGCCTGGTAAATGCCTATATACCGACCCGTATCCAGCCGGATAACTTACCCCCCGATGAGGCGCGCCAGGAGCAGGCACTGCAGAATGCATTGCGTTATCCCGGACTGGTAGCGGAATTGCCGAGCTGTCGGCGTCCACCACAGCCGGTTCATCTCTGGCTGGTTTCCACGCCTGACACTGTGGCCGATAGCACGGCGGACAGTCAGCAGCAGGACGATGCCGAGCAGGGGCATTCCAGTAATAGTGAAGATGATTCCCGGCGACGGCGCGCAGAACGAGTGGAGTCGCCCGAAAAAGACCGTGGATTGTTGGCGCTGCGTTTTGAATCCATTTTCGGCTGGGCGGAATACCTCAAGGTCGACCGTGGTACTGAGGAAAACGAAGACATGGACGAGGCGCAACGCGAGGCCGACGATATGGATGTGCTGAGCGTGGCGCGCGATCAGCAATCCATTGCCCATCGCATCCGGTTTGACCTCGATCTACCGGCCAGCGCCTGCGACGATTTGCCTCTGGGTGAAGGGATAAGGCTGCCTGAATGGGATTGTCGTAAACAGCGATTGATCGACGATGCCTGTATTGCCAAACCACTGATCAGCGCGGCGGCCGAATCCATCAAGCTCCCGTCGCACCTCAAGGTCATGTCCCGCAAGGTGCGTGATCAATTCCAGTCATTGCTGCCAAATCGTGTCTGGATGCGTAATCAGCCACAGGGCAGTGAACTCGACCTGGATAGTTACCTGCAGGATATTGCCGACTGGCGGGCGGGTCATATGCCGGCACAACAGCTATGGTATCGCGACCTGCTGGCGCGCGAGCGAGACCTGGCCTGCCTGTTGCTCGCCGATTTATCGCTGTCAACCGATAGCTGGATCAATGACGAGGCACGCGTCATCGATGTCATTCGCGACAGTCTGTATCTGTTTGCCGATGCCCTGTCCGTCACCCAGGACAGGTTTGCCATGTGGGGCTTCTCATCGCGGAAGAGGGCGGATATTCGCATGCACAAGATCAAGGGGTTCGATGAACCGCACGGCATGACTGTCAACGGACGCATTGCGGCCATCAAGCCCGGATTTTATACCCGCATGGGAGCGGCAATACGATTTGCCGCGCGCGAGTTCGAATCGGTGGCGGCGGCCCGACGCCTGCTGTTGATCATAACCGATGGCAAACCGAACGATCTCGATCAGTATGAAGGCCGTTATGGCTTGGAAGATACCCGCATGGCGATTGCCGAGGCACGACAACAGGGGCTCTACCCATTCTGCGTCACGATTGATGAGAAAGCACAGGACTATCTTCCCTACCTGTTCGGCTCCAACGGTTATGTACTTATTCGTAAACCGGCGGACCTGCCGGGTAAATTGCCGTTACTGTACGCGCAACTATCAAGCTGAGTATCGTGGATGGATGCTATGTCGCAGCGCTGTAAACAACTCGGTTCCTGTCCCTTTCATCGCAAGTCCAACGGACTGGTGGATCTTATCTGCCCGTTCAGCGCAAGCTGCCGGAATGCTGAGTTCGAGCAGTATGTCGAAACCCGAACCATTGCCAATGGTGAGCCTTTATTCAGGGCGGGAGATAAATTCAAAGGCATTTATATACTGCAGGCCGGAACATTCAAGCAGATCCTGGAGTCGTGCGCGGAAAGCCAGATAGTCGATTTCCGCTATCCTGGCGACGTGTTGGGGATTTCGGCATTCTGTCGCGGGCGATATCCCTACACTGCCCAGGCACTTGAACAAAGCCATGTGTGTTATATCAACACCCCTTCGTTGGAGGTTATGCTGCCTCACCGGGAAATCATCGCGGCAATCAGCCAGCGTCTTCGCCACGTGCAGCTGGCATCGGTGATGCTGCGTCAACAGAATGCGGAACAACGCGTTATACATTTCATCTTCGATGTCGCCCTGTCACTTGGGTTTAACCTGAAACACAAGATTCGATTGCGGCTGCCCATGTCGCGCAAGGATATTGCCAATTACCTGGGGCTGGTGGTTGAAACGGTATCACGCGTGTTGCAGCGGTTGCAGACCGAGGGCCTGATCACGGCGCACGGCAGGACCCTTGAGCTACTGGATAGTCAGCAGTTGATGCGGCGGCTGTTATTCAAGCCGGAACCCTGGCTGTTTCCACTTGAATGATGCGCGGCTGTTTCTGCAATGCACATCATTCCCCGTATTACATAAGAAGAAAGCATCGGCTGAACAGGCATTGGCAGAGATTCCCGTGGTCAGGCGGTCATAATATTAGTAATCGCTTATGTATTTTTAGGAGGCTTGTTCTATTTAAAAATTGCGCCATGTCAATTACTCATGCGCTGGATAAGGTAGATTGATTTTTATCAAGGATGAATAACACCAAGCTCTTTACAACAATAACTGAAAATAAATTTACCCCAGTCGGACAGGAGAGACGACCATGAATAGACCGTTCATTTATTCCCTTAGTAAGCTGGCTGCCCTGGTGGCGTTAGCCTTGGCCGCCAACCCGGTCTCGGCTGCCAGTGGTGAACACCCCGGGACACCCGAAGAAGAGTTGCGTTACAAAGGGGCGCCTACAGTTATTGATCCTTCATCGGCGAAGGAAACCCTGACGCCTTCGGCACCAGCTATCTCGGAAGCAGAATTCGCCAGAGCCAAGCAGATTTATTTCGAACGCTGTGCCGGATGCCACGGCGTATTACGCAAGGGCGCAACCGGCAAGCCGTTGACCCCGGACATTACCTTGTCGAAAGGCACCATGTACCTGGAAACTTTTATCAATTATGGATCGCCCGCGGGTATGCCGAACTGGGGAACATCCGGCGATCTGAGCGCCGATGAAGTTAATCTCATGGCGAGATTTCTTCAGCACGAGCCACCGATGCCGCCGGAATACAGCCTGGCCGATATGAAGGCCAGTTGGAAGGTAGTGGTACCACCGGAAAAACGACCCAAGAAACAGATGAACAATATCAATCTGGAAAACCTGTTCTCGGTCACATTGCGAGATGCCGGTGAGATTGCGCTGATTGATGGGGATTCCAAAGAGATCGTTCGTGTCATTAAAACAGGCTATGCGGTACATATCTCGCGATTGTCCGCCTCGGGCCGTTACCTGTTTGTTATTGGCCGTGACGCCAAGATCAACCTGATCGACCTGTGGATGAAGAACCCGGATACCGTGGCCGAGATCAAGGTCGGTATGGAAGCGCGTTCCGTTGAAACCTCCAAATACAAGGGATGGGAAGACAAGTATGCGATTGCCGGTACCTACTGGCCACCGCAGTTCGTAATCATGGATGGCGATACCCTGGAGCCGAAGAAAATCGTTGCTACGCGCGGCATGACGGTGGATACCCAGGAATACCATCCAGAACCCCGTGTTGCCGCCATCGTGGCATCACATGCCCATCCCGAGTTCATAATCAATGTGAAGGAAACTGGCTCGATCCTGTTGGCGAACTACGAAGACCTGAATGCCATGAAGATTACCAGCATCGATGCTGCGCGCTTCCTGCATGACGGTGGCTGGGACTCCAGCATGCGTTACTTCATGTCTGCCGCGAATCAGTCCAACAAGATCGCGGTGGTCGATTCCAAGGAGCGTGAACTGGAAGCCCTGATCGAGGTTGGCAAGATCCCGCATCCGGGACGCGGTGCAAACTTCGTGCATCCGAAATACGGTCCGGTATGGGCGACCAGTCACCTGGGTGACGAAACCATTGCCCTGATCGGTACCGACCCCGATAAGCATCCGAAAAATGCCTGGAAGATGGTTGACTCCATCAAGGGGCAGGGCGGTGGTTCCCTCTTTATCAAGACCCATCCGAAATCGACCAACCTGTATGTCGATACAGCACTGAACCCAAGCGAAGCCATCAGCCAGTCGGTCGCGGTATTCGACATCAATAACCTCGACGCAGGCTTCAAGGTGTTACCGATTGCTGAATGGGCAAACCTGGGTGATGGGCCCAAGCGTGTCGTGCAGCCGGAATACAACAAGGCGGGTGATGAAGTCTGGTTCTCTGTCTGGAATGGCAAGACCGAAAAATCCGCTATTGTTGTTGTTGACGACAAGACACGTAAGCTGAAAAAGGTCATCGACGATGAACGCCTGGTGACGCCAACCGGCAAGTTCAACGTGTATAACACCATGCACGACGTGTATTAATGGCCTCCCTGTAGGAGCGGCCTTTGGCCGCGAATGAGCAAATCCATCTTTGTTCGCGGGCGAGCCCGCTCCTGCAAATGGCTTAACGATTGGGGTGCTTATGGATAAACGGTCATGTGTGTATCTGGTAGGAGCTGGTCCGGGCGATCCTGACCTGCTGACAGTGAAGGCTTACCGCTTGTTGCAGCAGGCCGACGTTGTCGTTTATGACCGGCTGGTCTCCGACGAGATCATGGCTTTAATTCCGGCTGGCGCCAGCAGGATTTACGTGGGCAAGGCCGCTGGCCATCATGCGCTGCAGCAAGGAGAGACCAATGCCTTGCTGGTAAAGCTGGCGCGTCCAGGGCGGGTGGTAGTCAGGTTAAAAGGCGGTGATCCCTTTGTTTTCGGTCGTGGCAGCGAGGAAGCATTGTACCTGCTGCAACACGGCATTGAATTTCAGGTAGTCCCCGGAATCACATCCGCCAGTGCCGGTAGTGCCTATGCCGGTATCCCGCTTACGCATCGTGGCATGGCGCGCAGTGTGCGTTTCATCACCGGCCATTGTCGCGCCGATGAACCCTTGCAACTGGACTGGCGGGGGCTGGCCGATCCGCAAACCACGCTGGTTGTCTACATGGGGCTGGCGAACATTAAACAGATTCAAACTGAACTCATGGCAGCCGGCATGTCGGCGACAACACCGGCTGCTTTTGTGGAGCAGGCGACCACGGCCAATCAACGGCGTGTCTGCTGTACCCTGGCGACATTGACGCAAACACGACAGAAAGCCGAGGTAGAAGCACCCGCGTTAATCATTATTGGCCAGGTTGTAAGCCTCGCGGATCAGCTTGACTGGTTTAATCCCGTGGCGAAAGAGGAGCAGCTGCCTCATGTGCAGATGGTGGATTAATGTTCTGCTGATGGCGTTCCTCGTGATGTTTCCGTTCAGTATATATGCGGAAATCGATACAGCGCGTCAGAATGAATTGATCTACCTGCTTAAACAGGACTGTGGTTCCTGCCATGGCATGACCCTGAAAGGCGGGCTGGGCCCGGCATTACTCCCACAATCGCTCCAAGACAAGCCGGATGCCTTATTGGTGGATACCGTGTTGCTGGGACGAGCAGGAACTGCCATGCCACCCTGGTCAAACCAGCTTACCCGGGAAGACGTGGAATGGTTGATAGAGCAACTGCGCGCGGGGATAAGCGATGAAGACTAAAGTCTTATCCATTCTGTTGACGAGCCTGTTGTTGCTGATCAGCGCCTGCGCCAGTTCGCCGACCTTGCGTGGCAGTGGTGATCTCGGTGTCATTATCGAACGTGCCAGCGGTAGCCTGCTTGTGGTGGAAACAACTCACCGTACAACGTTGGCGCGTATTGAAGGTCTGGGCGATTTATCTCATGCCTCCATCGTGTTCTCCCGCGACGCACGCTTTGCCTATGTGTTCGGTCGCGATGGCGGCCTTACAAAAGTCGACCTGCTAGCGCAAAAAATCAGTAAACGCATTATTCAATCCGGCAACAGTATCGGTGGTGCCATCTCGCAGGATGGCCGATTGGTCGCGGTGTCCAATTACGAACCCGGCGGTGTGCGGATATTCGATGCCGACACCCTGGAGCTGATTGCGGATATTCCCGCGATATCGCCTGGGCAGAGTGATCCGTCCAAGGTGGTTGGCCTGGTGGATGCTCCTGGCCAGCGTTTTGTCTTTAGCCTGTTCGATCATGGCAGTATCTGGCTCGCGGATTTGTCGGACAGCAATAATCCCGTCATTGAGCGATACGATGCTGTCGGGCGTCAGCCTTACGATGCGCTGATCACAGCCAATGGCCGATACTACATGGCGGGTTTGTTCGGTGAGGAGGGCCTGGCGCAACTCGATTTATGGCATCCGGAGCAGGGCGTGCAGCGAGTGTTGCCGGACTACGGCAAGGGTGAACAGAAACTACCGGTGTACAAGATGCCGCACCTGGAAGGCTGGGCCATGACCGATGATTATGCCTTTATTCCGGCGGTTGGCCATCATGAAGTGCTGGTGATCGATCGAAATAACTGGCAACTGGTGAAGCGTATTCCCGTGCATGGTCAACCGGTATTCGTTATGGCCCGGCCGGATGGACGCCAGGTGTGGGTGAATTTTGCCCATCCGCTGAATGATAGGGTACAGGTGATCGATGCGGATTCGCTGGCGTTAGTCAAAACCCTGGAACCCGGCAAGGCGGTGCTGCACATGGAGTTTACGCCACGTGGCGAGCAGGTCTGGGTCTCGGTACGGGACGAGGATCGGATAGACGTGTATGCCACGGAGGATTTTAGCCTGGTGCAACAACTGCCGGCACAGAAGCCCAGCGGAATATTCTTTACCAGCCGCGCCCACCGGATTGGACTTTAGTTATGGTTGCTCAACACTACAGCCCCGTTGAACAGCAGCTGCTGAATGACTTTCAGCATGATATGCCGCTGACCGCAACACCCTACGCGGACATGGCGAAGCGACTGGGCGTAAGCGAAGCAGAAGTGCTGGCTATGTTGCAGTCGTTCAGGGATGAGGGTGTTATCAGCCGCATCGGACCGGTGCTGGCCACTCACCGCGTCGGCGCCAGTACGCTGGTCGCCATGGCAGTGCCAGAGGTTGAGCTGGAAAGTATCGCGGATATCGTGACCGCGCATCCCGCCGTCAATCACAACTACGAACGCGAACATCGTTTTAATTTATGGTTTGTCGCCACGGCACCCAATGAATCGCGGCTGGCGGCCTGTATCACCGAACTGGAACAGGCGACCGGTTATCGTGCCATGGTGCTGCCCATGCTGGAAAACTATCACATCGACCTGGGGTTTGACCTGCAATGGAAATGACGCTGAAGCAAAAGCTGGTTAACCGTGAGGGTGTCGACGCAATCGATCGTGACCTCCTGGCCATTATCCAGGAAGGATTGCCGCTGGTATCACACCCTTTTGCCGAGATCGGCAGGCAACTGTCGCTCTCGGAAGAAGAGGTCATTGTGCGTATCACGGCATTACGCGAGCAGGGTGTGATAAAGCGCATGGGCGTGGTTGTCAGGCATCGTCAACTGGGTTATCGCGCCAATGCCATGGTGGTATGGAACGTGCCGGATCATCGGGTCGATGAGCTTGGCAAGCGGTTTGCGGACTCACACCTTGTCACACTCTGTTATCAGCGTCCACGACGCGGTCCGGAATGGCCCTATAACCTGTTCTGCATGATTCATGGCAAGGATCGCACTGCGGTAATGGATATTGTCGAGCGGTTAGCGGAAAGCACCCATGCGGAACTTCTGCCGCGCCAGGTGCTATTCAGCAAACGCTGTTTTAAACAACGCGGTGCCAATTACCGTGAACAGCCAGGGGCTCATCATGGACAGTCTTGATCGCGCCATCATCAACCGCCTTCAGGATGGGCTGCCGGTCTGTGAGTATCCCTATCTGGCCGTTGCCCGGGAACTGGATACCGATGAAGTCACCTTGCTCGATCGACTCGAACATTTGCTGGATAGCGGCATGTTGTCGCGTTTTGGCCCCATGATTCATGCCGAGGTGATGGGTGGTGGGCTGACGCTGGCTGCGCTGGAAGTGCCGGAGGAACGTTTCGAGCTAGTGAATGATATTGTTAATGCCATGCCCGAGGTAGCGCATAATTATCAACGCAATCATCGTTTGAATATGTGGTTTGTAATCGCAACCGAACGCCCCGAACAGGTACAGGATGTGATTAACCGGATTGAATCTGAGACCGGCCTGGTCGTGTATAACTTTCCCAAGGAAGATGAGTTCTACCTGAACCTGAGGTTTTCGGTATGAATTCAGCGGTGATCGATATGTCAACATACGGACCGGTCCTGGATGACGTGGATCGGCGGATTCTGCTGGCAACCCAGGCAGGTCTGCCACTGGTATCGCGCCCTTATCACGCCGTTGCCGAGATGGTCGGCATACCGTCGGCCGAGTTGATGCTGCGTTTGCGTAGATTATTGGCTGATGGTGTTATTCGGCGCTTAGCCGCTGTTCCGAACCATTACAAACTGGGCTATCGCGCCAATGGCATGACCGTCTGGGATGTGGATGACGAGCAGATCAGTCGCCTTGGACAGCAAGTCGGCCAGTTGCCCTTTGTCAGTCATTGCTATCGTCGCCCACGGCATTTGCCCATCTGGCGTTTTAACCTGTTTGCCATGGTGCATGGTCATGATCGTGATGATGTGCAGGAGCAGATACAAACCATCCAACGCTGTCTGGGCGAAGCCTGTCGTGATCATGACGTGCTGTATAGCACCCGTATCCTGAAAAAAACCGGCTTGCGAATGCAACCCCAGGCCAATCAGAAGGAAAGCTGACATGTTTCGTATCACGCAGTACCTGCAGGCCCTCGCCGACGGGCAACCGCCGGGGCCAAAACGAACACCACCAGGGCCGGTGGTGATCTGGAACCTGATTCGGCGCTGTAACCTGGCCTGCAAGCATTGTTATTCCATTTCCGCTGATACGGATTTTCCGGGTGAGCTCTCTACCGACGAAGTCTTTAGCGTCATGGATGACCTTAAGGGCTTTCACGTGCCGGTATTGATCCTGTCCGGCGGTGAACCCTTATTGCGCCCGGATATCTACGAGATATCTCAGCGCGCGAAGGCCATGGGTTTTTACGTGGGCCTGTCCACCAATGGTACCTTGATTGATGAAAGCAATATCGAGGCGATTGCCTCGGTAGGTTATGACTATGTCGGCATCAGTATCGATGGCCTGCGCGAGACCCATGATCGTTTCCGCCGTCGCCAGGGTGCGTTCGATGAATCCATGCATGCCGTGCAGCTCTGTCATGAGGCAGGGATCAAGGTGGGCCTGCGCTTTACCCTGACACAGGACAATGCCCATGAACTGCCGGATGTGCTTGATCTGCTGGATGAACACCAGGTCGATAAATTCTACCTGTCGCACCTGAATTATGCCGGACGCGGTAATCGCAACCGCAAGGATGATGCCTTTCACCAGATGACGCGCGACGCCATGGACCTGTTGTTCGAACGTTGCTGGGCGGGTATCCAGCAGGGAAGACCCAAGGAGTTCGTGACCGGCAATAACGATGCGGATGGTGTATACCTGCTGCAATGGGTGCAGCAACATTACCCGGACCAGGTGGATAACATGCGCCAACGGCTGGAAAACTGGGGTGGTAATGCCTCCGGTCTGCACATTGCCAACATTGATAACCTGGGCAACGTGCACCCGGATACCTTCTGGTGGGATTACGACCTGGGCAACGTACGCGAACGGCCGTTCTCGGCTATCTGGCAGGATACAACCGATCCCCTGATGGCGAACTTTAAACAGCAACCGCGACCGGTCACCGGACGTTGCGGTGAATGCAAGCATCTGGCGATCTGTGGCGGCAACACCCGGGTGCGCGCCTATCAGTTGACCGGCGATCCCTGGGCGGAGGACCCGGCCTGTTATCTTAGCGATGAGGAGATTGGGGTATCGGGTGAGCGTGAACGCCTGCAAACCGTGCCCTACAGTCACCGCAATCGTCGACATAAGGTGATTCCGATTTATGCGCGTCGCTAAGTTTGATTGCACTATTGGCGCATTATTGATGCTGGGATTGTCCGTGGCACAGTCTGAAGAGCAGACCATCAATACAGCTAAGCTTTTCCAACAACATTGCGCCAGCTGTCATGGTGCCGATCGCCTGGGTGGCATGGGGCCGGCGCTGCTGCCGGAAAACCTGAGTCGTACCAAACCGGATGCGGCCCATAAGGCCATCAGCAAAGGCCTGCCTGCAACCCAGATGCCAGCCTTTGGCGAACAGCTTTCCACGGCAGATATCGATGCCCTGGTGGAACTGGTCTACACGCCGTTACCCGTGGTACAGACGCGATGGGATGAGGAGCAGATTCGTTCCAGTCGGGTTGTTCATTTCAAACCCAGTGAATTATCTGACGAAATGCAGTTCGAGGCTGATCCACTTAATCTCTTTATCGTGGTGGAAATCGGCGATCACCATGCCACGGTGTTGAATGGCGACACCCTGGAGCCGATTCATCGTTTTGCTACACGCTATGCGCTGCATGGCGGGCCAAAGTATTCCCCCGATGGTCGCTTTGTCTATTTTGCCTCGCGTGACGGCTGGATCAGCAAGTTCGATCTTTACAATCTGAAAACGGTCGCCGAGATCCGTGCTGGTATCAACACCCGCAATGTGGCTGCCTCGGCCGATGGTCGTTACCTGATGGTGGCCAACTATCTACCCAACAGCCTGGTGTTGCTCGATGCAAAGGATTTGTCACTGATCAAGCGCATTGCCGTCGAGGATGATTTCGGCAAGGGTTCTCGCGTCAGTGCGGTGTATGTCGCGCCGCCACGCAACAGTTTTATTGCCGCGCTTAAGGACTTGCCCGAGGTGTGGGAAATCAGCTACTCCGATAATCCGGAACCCGTGTTTCGCGGCATGGTGCATGATTATCAGTACATGGAAGGGCTGGCGGAGAAGGGGCGCTTTCCGGTGCGGCGCATCAAGCTGGATGACTATCTGGATGATTTTTTCTTTGATGATACTTACGAACATGTCATGGGTGCGGCGCGAAATGGCAATAATGGCCAGGTGGTCAATCTGAATATCCGCCGCAAGGTCGCCGACCTGGAGCTGGACGGACTACCTCATTTAGGTTCCGGTATCACGTTTGAGTATGAAGGCAGGCCGGTACTGGCGACACCCAACCTGAAGAAGGGCGAAGTCAGCGTGATCGATATGCGAAACTGGAAGACGATCAAGCGGATCGAAACCCTGGGCCCTGGCTTTTTCATGCGCAGCCATGAGAACACGCCCTATGCCTGGGTGGATGTGTTCTTCGGGCCCAATAAAGAAGCCATACATATCATCGATAAACGAACATTGAAGATTGTAAAAACCCTGCGCCCGGCGCCGGGCAAGACGGCCGCGCATGTGGAATTTGATCGCTATGGCAAGTATGCCTTACTGAGTATCTGGGATCCGGACGGCGCTGTGATTGTCTACGATGCCGACACGTTGGAAGAGGTAAGACGCCTGCCGATGAACAAGCCCTCGGGTAAATATAATGTGTATAACAAGATTACTTTCTCGTCCGGAACAAGCCATTAATAATGTTGATAGACTAAATACGCATGAGATTTCTATGCTGATAGTTTGAATCGACGATAAATTGAATACCCCTGCCATAGATTACGCCCCAGCATCCCCCATGCCAGGATAAACAGTATTCCCGCGGCATAGACAAGCCAGCCTGGCCATTCCAGAGCCAGACACATTATGAGTACAGCGATAAGCTGAACGCGATATTGCATACGCGCCTGGCGTTCGGGGATGATCTGTTTCATGTTGGGGATACCGCCCAGCGCACTGCCTCGTATTTGTAGCGAGCGGTGCAAATGCAACCACACCAGAAAGGGTACGATTTTGTACAACATGCCCGAGATTACCGAGGTAGAAAATCCCAGAACAAAGAACGCGCCTAGCAGCAAATCCAGCTTGAACCCTGTTGCCAGTGCTGGCTGCAATTGCATCACTAGCCACAACAAAGTGCATAGTAGCAGGCTGATCATCCCCAACCGCCAATAGGCCAGGGTGACATCCGGCAAGCGACGCCGGCGATGGTGTTGTAACCACAAGGTCGTTAGCGAAAACCAGCTCAACGCTACGGTAATGACCACTTCAATGACCCGTGCCAGTCCAGCCAATGGCATGGCGAAAACCTGTTCCAGTAACATGACCAGCGTCCAGCCCAGCAGCAGCGATAACAGGCCCGGTACCAACCAACGGGTCATCAGTGATGGATAATCCGCAGTCATCTGAAACATGGGTACCACCTGGTAGGCTACACTCATCACCAGCAGTCCTACCCAGCCCAGCAAACCCCAGAGTACATGCATAGGGGTCATTGCCCGGCTGAATCCCTGTCCGGGCCAGGCATGTCCCATGGCAAGCATTAGACCTACTGTAACAGCGATAAACAATGCCACAATGGCATAACGCATGGCCTTGACCGAGGGATGGCGCTGTTTGACACGGATCAATGCCAGGCCAATGGCAACCATGAACACGAGAAAGGTCAGTCCAAGCAGCGGTATGGCAAGAATGAGGGTGAATTTAGATTGCCAGGCAAGACCTGTGGCAAGGCACAGTATACCTGCGACAAGTATCCCATGAACCCAGCGGCTTACCGTATCGGCTTGCGGCACCGTGACACCCGCCAGCACCGGCAATAACTGAAACAGGGCGCCGCACATGATCATGCTTATCACACCCAAGGTGAATAAATGGGTAATCCCCAACAGTTCGGGATTCCAACGGCTTTCTATGGAACCAGGACCGAATAACAACAGTAGCAATCCGGCGGCGACTCCAAACCAGGGCGCGGTCAGTAAAAAGCGGATTGGTACCTCGATAGGTGGTGCCTGGTCCAGAGATAGTTGCGTGTAATTCATGAGTCAGGGTGATCATCTGCGTGCCAGATCAGGATTTCGTAAGCTGTCTTTTCTCCCTGCAGTACTCGATAGGTGAAACCATCGCGCTCCAATAATTCGTACAGAGGAAAGGGTTCTCGCCGATGCAGTATGCGCAACCGCTCGCCGGGCTGTAATTCGGCAACAGCTGCCAGTACACGTTCCAGCGGTTCGGGGGGCTCAAGCGCACTGACATCCAGTACCGTTTCCTTCACCATGCCAGGGCAGTTTATACGGCCGCAACCGGCTTGGCTGTTACCAGGCACCTGTTCACTCATAAATCTTACCTCCCGATAGCAGCCGGTATCCTGCCTGTCGATTCGGAAAGGCGCCTTAACTAATATCAAGCCGGATATTTGATGCAGCTACCTGTATTTGTCATTAATCAAATACAGGGCGTGAGGGGTTTTATATTCTGCCTTTCGCGGAGCCCTGTCGAAACCGGCAGCAATTCACTGTGCGGGAATGCAATTTTTCCGCAACTTTCATCAAGAGGTAGCGTAATGCCCCAGTCCAATCAACAACTACATGCAGTCGCCAGCCCGTTTAATCTGGAAAACGAGGCGCTCTACCAGCAGTGGCGCGATGAAAAACTCAATGGATATCCGTCCAGCCTGGGGGACTTGCTGGTTGAGATCAATGATCCGCGAACATTGACGGACAGTGAGTTCGAGGCATTGCAGTCCCGCTGCCGCAAGGCCAACATGGCGCTGTATGCCAGCAACACGGGAACCGACCCCGACCCAGAAATCCCACTCAGCATGGGGCGTCGTTTTGGTCTGCATGGACTGAATAAAAACTGGCTGGCTGATGAAACGGGTTTGACCTCACTCACGGTTGTGAATGAAGGTATCCGCCAGCAGTATATTCCCTATACCAATCGCGCCATCAACTGGCATACCGACGGTTATTACAACACGGCGGATAAACAGATCCATGCCCTGAATCTGCATGTGGTGCAGCAGGCGGCAACAGGCGGTGACAATGCTCTTATGGATCACGAAATTGCCTATATATTGTTACGCGACAGGAATCCCGATTACATTCGGGCATTGATGGGGCCGAAGGCCATGACGATCCCCGCGCGTATCGATGAAGGCGGCACGGTTGCACGTCGGGAAGAACCGGGGCCGGTGTTTGCGATCATGCCGAGCGGTGATCTTCACATGCGTTACACCATCCGAGTCAATAATGTGATCTGGGCCGACGATGCATTAAGCCAGGAAGCGCTGAATTACCTCAGAGACATTTTAAACAGTGACTCGCCGTACATTTTCCGTGGCAGACTGGAGGCGGGTATGGGGCTAGTCAGCAACAATGTGCTACATGATCGCGCGGCCTTCACCGATGACGCAACACATAAGCGCCATTACTACCGGGCGCGTTATTTCGATCGGCTGGCAGGCACGGGTATCGCTGATTGATATGCGCGTGTTCGGACAAGCAGCCGAACGCGCGGTAGTTTGTGTTCTGGGTGCATCAATATAAGCATTAACTTATTGACCTGCCTCAAAAAATACTTTGACAGCATTCGACAGGCGAGGGTGGGTGCACTAAAGTTGTGCGCATGAAAAATACTGTCAGAGGAGCGGTGGAATTGACATTTATTAAGGCCAGTTGCAGGCCAACGCATTAACGTGCACTCAACCAACGGCCTCTGAACTGCTATGAACTATCCACAATTCTATTCTTCTGGCCGCACGGGTTGGCATGCGGTTATTGCCTTGTTATTGCTGGCGATGTTACTGGTCAGCGTAGCGGTGTCGGCTGCACCCAATCCCGTGAGCAAGTCACTGGTGAATCAATTATTCCCCCTGGCTGATGGATTCGATGATTTCAAGGGTGATCCACCCACCGCGAGAGTGTTCAGAGGCAGCGAGCAGATCGGCGTGATGTTCCGTACCAAGCAGATCGCACCGATCCCGGCCTATTCAGGAAAACCGATAGACATGCTGGTGGGGCTGGACCTTGAAGGGAAGATCACCGGGGTACGGGTGCTCGAACATCATGAACCGATCCTGCTGGTGGGAATACCCGAGTCCAAGCTGGACGCCTTCGCGGATCAATACAAGGGTAAGTCGGTTACCGAGCGGCTCAAGGTGGGAGCTGGCTCGCGCGAAGGTTATACCAACATTGATGCAATCACAGGCGCGACAGTAACCGTGATGGTGATGAACGAGGCGATTATGCGTGCTGCGCGCGAGGTGGCGGCGGCGGAGGGCATCATTCAACTCGTTAGTGAAGCCAGGCGAGCACCGGCACGGGTACGAACGGAATATTTCGAACCGACAGACTGGAAGGAATTGACCGGTAACGGTGCCATCCGGCGTATGTGGCTCACGCGTAGCCAGGTGGATAATGCCTTTAAGGGAACAGAAGGTGAAGGTATCGAAGAAGCCACACCTGAAGAACAGGGTGATACTTTCATTGATCTGTATTACGGCTATCTGAACGCACCTACGGTTGGACGCAACCTGCTGGGTGAGTCGCAATACAACTGGCTGATGGCCGAGCTGGAGCCGGATGAGCATGCTATCGCAGTGCTGGGCAAGGGCATGTATTCCTTCAAAGGTTCGGGTTACGTGCGCGGTGGTATTTTCGATCGTATCCTGCTGCGTCAACATGGACGCGAGATCTCTTTCCGCGATATGGATTATCACCGTCTTAGTGATGTCTATGCCGAGGGTATGCCGGTATTCGAAGAGATGGTGATCTTCATCATTCGCGGGGAACATAATTTTGATCCCGGCAGTGCCTGGGAAATTGAATTGCTGATCAAGCGCCAGACCGGGCCGCTGGATAGCGTGTTCGCCAGCTTTTCTTCAAGTTATGAAATTCCCGATGCCTACGTTGAGCGCTCAACGCCGGAGCTTGTCGCCGAAGCGGAAACTGCCGGTCCTCTGTGGAAAGCGGTGTGGCTGGAGAAAAAATTCCAGATCGCAGTGCTGGTGCTTGGGCTGGTCTACGTCACGCTGATCATGGCCCTGGGAGACTGGCTTGCGCGCTTCCCGAAACTGCTTCTCTATCTGCGTAACGGCTTTCTGGTGTACACCTTGTTCTTCATCGGCTGGTATCTGCTGGGGCAATTGTCAGTCGTTAATGTACTGACCTTCACTAATGCGATTTTCAAGCAGGACTTTAGCTGGGATACCTTTCTGATCGATCCCACCATGTTTATCCTCTGGACCTTCGTTGCTGCCTCATTGCTACTATGGGGACGTGGCGTGTATTGCGGCTGGCTGTGTCCTTTCGGCGCACTGCAAAAGCTGATCAGTCAGATATCAATGAAACTCAACGTGCCGCAATTCAACTTGCCGCAGGTAGTGCATGACCGGCTATGGGGTATCAAATATCTCATCCTGCTGGTGTTGTTTGGCATTTCACTACAATCGCTCGGAGAGGCAGAGCGTTACGCCGAGATAGAACCCTTCAAGACTGCAATCACCCTGCGCTTTGACCGCGAATGGCCATTCCTGCTGTATGCGCTTGGGTTGCTGGTGATCTCCATCTTTAACTGTAAATTCTATTGTAAATACCTCTGTCCGCTGGGTGCGGCGCTTGCGATTCCGGGCAAGTTCCGCCTATCTCACTGGTTGCGGCGACGCAAGGAATGCGGCAAGCCCTGCCAGATCTGCGCCAACGAATGCGAGATTCAGGCAATCCATCATACTGGCGAGATTAATTTGGACGAATGTCACTTCTGCATGGATTGCCAGGTGACTTACTGGGATACACATAAATGTCCCCCACTAATCGAGCGGCGAGCAAAGCGCGAACGAGCTGCCAAACGAGCTAGTAAGGGTAATCAGACCTCGGGAAATGCGTCGGCCAGTCAGACTGGCCCGGGCGGCATACCTCTGGAAGTCGTGACGGGAGAGGGAAAACCGGCGCGCAGTTAGCTATATAGCGTTTAAACACATGTAGGGAGAAGACTGTTATGAGTAAAGAAACTAAAAAGGACGAAGCGACAGGTGTTTCCAGGCGTGATTTTCTCGGTGCTACGGCAGTCGCAGGCGTGGCCGGCATGGGTGTGGGTTCTGGACTGGGTTTCAGTCCGGCGGCATTTGCTAAAACCGCTGACAACCCCGCGCATGTAGGACCGGGTGAACTTGATGAGTATTATGGTTTCTGGAGCGGCGGTCAGTCGGGCGAGGTGCGTATTATAGGCATCCCGTCGATGCGCGAGCTGATGCGTATCCCGGTATTTAACTACTGTGGCGCGACCGGCTGGGGGCAGACCAATGAATCGAAACGCGTGCTGGGCAAAAATGCGCCGCTGAACGGAGATTGCCATCATCCGCACATGAGTTTTACCGACGGTACCTATGACGGTAAATATGTCTTTATCAATGACAAGGCGAATACTCGCGTGGCGCGTATCCGCTGCGATGTGATGAAAACCGACAAAATCACAACTGTGCCGAATGTGCAGGCAATTCATGGACTACGACCACAGAAAATGCCCAGAACCAAATACGTGTTCTGTAATGCCGAGTTCCGCATGCCGCATCCCAATGATGGTTCTAACATGGATGATAATGACCAGTACTACACCATGTTCAATGCCATCGATGCCGACACCATGGACGTGGCCTGGCAGGTGATCGTGGATGGTAACCTGGATAATACCGATGCCGACTACAAGGGCACCTACGCCGCCTCGACCTGTTACAACTCTGAACACGGCTTTGCCCTGGGCGATACCATGCGCAATGAACGCGACTGGGTTGTGGTATTCAATATCCCGCGTATCGAAGCAGCCGTGAAGAACGGCAACTTCCAGACGCTGGGCGATTCCAAGGTGCCTGTGCTGGATGGCCGCAAGGGTTCCGAGTTGACCCGCTATATTCCCACGCCCAAGAGTCCGCATGGTTTGAACACCTCGCCGGACGGCAAGTATTTCGTCGCCAATGGCAAGCTGTCACCGACCGTCACAGTGATCGAGATCGATAAGCTGGATGACCTGTTTGCCGGTAAGCTGGGCGATGAGCGCGATGTGGTTGTGGCGGAGCCAGAGTTAGGTCTTGGACCCTTGCATACAGCCTTTGATAACCGGGGTAATGCCTACACCACACTGTTTATCGATAGTCAGATATGTAAGTGGAATGTGGCCGATGCGATTCGTGCTTACCAGGGCGAGGAGGTCAATTACATTCGTCAGAAGCTGGATGTGCATTATCAGCCGGGGCATAACCATACCAGTATGGGAGAAACCAAGGAGGCCGATGGCAAGTGGCTGATGTCGCTATGCAAGTTCTCCAAGGACCGCTTCCTGCCAGTGGGTCCGCTGCGTGCCGAGAATGATCAGTTGATCGATATCTCCGGCGAAGAGATGAAACTGGTGCATGACGGTCCGGCTTTTGCCGAGCCTCATGATTGCATCATAGTGCATCGTAGTAAGATCCGCACCAAGAAGGTCTGGGATCGCGATGACCCCTTCTTCGCGGAAACCGTAGCTATGGCCAAGAGTGACGGAATCACTCTGGAGCGTGACAGCAAGGTTATTCGGGATGGTAAGAAGGTTCGAGTTTATATGACCTCAGCTGCACCCAACTTCGGCCTGAATGACTTTACCGTCAAGCAGGGTGATGAAGTGACGGTGACCATCACCAACGTTGACAAGATCGAGGACCTTACCCATGGTTTCACCCTGGTCAATCATGGAGTAGCCATGGAAATCGGAGGCCAGCAGACTTCGTCCGTGACCTTTACTGCCGATAAACCGGGCGCGCACTGGTTCTATTGTCAGTGGTTCTGTCATGCCTTGCATATGGAAATGCGTGGTCGTATGTTTGTCGAACCGGCCTAGCCTCCGCCGACGCCATTCCCCGTGCCCGACCGGGCGCGGGGGTATTCTGTTGGATATTTGATAAGCAATGATTTTGTTGAGTCGTGCTGTATGGCTGGTGTTGTTAAGCATGCCGCTTGGCAGCCATGCTGTATGGGCGGCGCAGCCGATGCAGCTATTACAGCAGAAAATAACGGCAGCTCAGCCGGGCGATAACCTGACGGTTACCGGCCACTACCAGGGTAACCTTGTTATCGACAAACCGTTAGTGTTGCAGGGCCAGGGCGAGGCCATCCTGGATGCAGGGGGGCAGGGGGATGTCATCCGGGTCAAGGCGGCTGACGTCACAATCAAACAACTGACCATTCGTAACTCCGGCATGAATCTCACTGACATGAACGCCGGGGTTTTTGCCGAACGTGCAGCCGACCGACTGCGTATTATTAATAATCAATTTGACAATAATGCCTTTGGTATCTGGCTGGATGCCTGCCGTTCACCTCAGGTTATCGATAACCGCATTCATGGTACAACCGCCATCCGTTCCCAGGATCGTGGTAACGGCGTGCACCTGTATGCCGTACATGATGGCCTGGTCAAGAATAACGAGATATGGGAAACGCGTGACGGGATCTATATCGATACCAGTCAGTATAATCGCCTGGAAGGCAACCTGATGTACGATCTTCGTTATGGCGTGCATTACATGTATTCCTACCATAACGAGGTCATCAACAACTTCACGCGAAATACGCGCACCGGGTATGCGTTGATGCAATCGAAGTATCTCAAAGTGATCGGAAACCAGTCAGAGTCCGATCTTAATTATGGCATTTTGATGAATTATATCGTCGAAAGTGACATTGCCGAGAATGTAGTGACCAATACACGCAAGGGGCGCGCCTTTGTAACTGGTGGAACCGAGGTGATTGGCGCCGATGGAAAGGCATTGTTCGTGTATAACGCACAATATAATCGTATACATCATAACCGTTTCGAAGATGCCGATATCGGTATTCATCTCACCGCCGGTTCCGAGGATAATGAAGTGTATGCCAATGCCTTTGTACGCAACCGAGTGCAGGTGAAATATGTCGCTACCCGCGAGCAGGAATGGTCCAGCGCGGGGCAGGGCAACTACTGGAGCGATTACCTGGGCTGGGACATGAATGCGGACGGACTGGGCGACAAGCCCTACGAACCGAATGATGCGGTCGATATCCTGTTATGGAAGTATCCCATGGCGCGGGTGTTGATGAGCAGTCCCGCCATCGAAACCCTTCGCTGGGCGCAACGCCAGTTTCCGGTATTCAAACCGCAAGGTGTGCGCGACAGTTATCCACTGATGCAGCCCCCCCAGGTTTCTGCTGATACTGTTCAAACGGCTTGGCAACCATGACCCCATCGTTGGCATTTGATCAGGTTGTGAAGATCTTCGGCGCAACCCGAGCACTGGATAATCTTTCCTTTGAGCTGCAGGCCGGTGAGGTGATTGGGCTGCTGGGTCATAATGGCGCCGGCAAGACCACCTGCATGAAACTGGCGCTGGGACTGAATCGTCCGACGTCTGGATCGGTACGGGTGATGGGGAGTGATCCTGCCGGTCGGCATAGCGATGCACTGCGTCAGCAGTTGGGTTTCCTGCCGGAGAACGTCAGCTTTTATCAGCAGCTGACCGGGCGCGAGGCATTGCGTTATTTCGCGCGGCTGAAACAGGCATCGCTTAATCAGGTTGACCAGTTGCTGGACGAGGTTGGATTGATGCATGCCGCCAATCGGCGAATCAAAACCTACTCGAAAGGCATGCGCCAACGAGTCGGTCTGGCGCAGGCACGCCTGGGGCGGCCAAGGTTATTGCTGCTGGATGAGCCAACGGCAGGTCTTGATCCGCAGGCCACGCGAGAATTTTATAGCATGCTGGATGGTCTGCGCGCGGAGGGTGTATCCATTCTGATCTCGTCGCATGTGCTGCCGGGCATTGAACGTCATATTGATCGCGCCATCATTCTGGGGCAAGGCCGGTTGCTGGCCCAGGGCAGTATTGAATCACTGCGTGCCGAGGCGAGCTTGCCTATGACTATTCGTGCCCGCGGCGATGTGGCGCAGTTACAGGATCGAGAGCTACTGGAACGCCTGGGTTATTCACTTTGCCGGGTTAATGCACAGCATGTGGAGATTCAGGGATTGGCGTCAAACAAGATCGACGCTATCCGATACCTGGTGAATGCGCCAGGTATCGAAGACATCGAGTTAGTGCAGCCGTCACTGGAACACCTGTATGCCTATTTTACCCATGCCGTTATTCAGCAGGAGGTCGACTGATGCATGCCACCCTGACCGTGGCCGTGAAGGAATACCGTGATGGCCTGCGTAATCGCTGGGTGCTTGCGGCTACCTTGCTGCTAGCCTTTTTTGCCGTGGGTCTGACGTACTTCGGCGCGGCAGCCTCGGGAACGGTTGGGGTGACTTCGCTGGCAACCACCATTGTCAGTCTGGCCAGCCTGGCGATCTTTATTATTCCATTGATTGCATTGATGCTGGCTTACAACACCCTGGTGGGCGAGGAAGAGCAGGGTACCTTACTACTGTTGCTGACCTATCCATTGACTCGTGGCCAGTTGTTGCTGGGTAAGTTCATCGGTCATGCCGGTATCCTGAGTACGGCCACGGTGATTGGTTTTGGCGTTGCGGCATTGCTGGTGGCTTTTGAGACCGGCGACTGGGGTGATGTCTTGTTATGGCAGGCTTACGGATTTTTTATTCTTTCCTCCATCCTGTTGGGCTGTGTGTTCCTGGCCCTGGCGCAATTGATCAGTGCCTTGTCACGCGAATCATCCTTTGCTGCTGGCGTGGCGCTGGTGGTGTGGTTCTGGTTTGTTCTGATCTTCGATCTGCTGTTGCTCGGTCTGCTGGTGATGAGCGAGGGGCGCGAAGGTGGTTGGTTGTCTTACCTCTTACTGTTGAATCCAACCGATATCTTTCGCCTGGCCAACCTGGCCGGTTTCGAGGCCGCCCGCACCTACACCGGGTTGGTGCATATCGCGGTCGGCCCATGGTTCCAGCCGGGCGCGCTGCTGGCGGTGTTGCTGGCCTGGGTACTGGTGCCGCTACTGTTGGCGCAATGGCGTTTCCGCAGCCGAACCCTTTAATCGAATTTCACACCTGGAGTCGAGTCATCATGGGATTAGTACAATATCTGTTACCGTTGTTGTGTATGGGGCTTGTCGCTTGTGGTAGCCCTGATGATCAGAAGGTAACCTACGAGCCTATCGCGATAGAATCAGGCGATGAGTGTCATGTTTGCGGCATGATCATCACGCGCTTCCCCGGCCCCAAGGGCGAGGCCTTTATCAGACATCAAACTCAGGCACTAAAATTCTGCTCAACGCGCGACCTGTTTACCTGGTTACTTCAGCCGGAAACCGCCAGCCAGGTAGAGGCAGTGTTTGTTCATGATATGGCGCGGAATGACTGGGATAATCCACATGCGCTCCCCATGATCGACGCGCGCTCGGCCTGGTTTGTCGTGGGTAGCAAGCTCAAAGGGGCTATGGGGCCGACGTTGGCCTCGTTCTCCCAACGTAAGGATGCCGAGACTTTCGGTGAACAGCAAGGTGGACGAGTGGTCGATTTTTCTGCCATTGATCTGGTACTGCTGGAATCACTGGACCAGACCTCATCTCACATGCATCACTGAGCGGGTTATATAAAACCAGTCAATTACCGCATACAGTTAAAGGGTTAACTGAAACCCTGTTTGATCAAAATCAAGGCCGACTGTCGGGTAGCAGCTTACCTTGAAGGGTATGACCACGATAGCGCTATCAACGGATACAGAACTCCGATACCCTCCAGGAGATCTGGTCATCTGGATATTTATCCTGGCTGAACTTGGTGTGTTTGCGCTGCTGTTTGCCGCCTATGCTTTTACCCGGCTGCAGCATGTCGAAATGTTCAATCATTTCCAGCATACCCTGAACCAGGATGCGGCCTTAATTAATACCCTGGCCTTGATTACCAGTAGTTATTTCGTGGTTCGCGCGGTCGCTGCCATACGCGAAAATTACGCTCGTGTTTGTACGTACTGGCTGCTCGCCGCCATGGCTATGGGGATGCTTTTTTTAGTGATCAAAAGCCTCGAATTCATTCATCATTATTCACTCGGCGTCACCCTGCACAGCAATACTTTTTACATGTTCTACTTGTTCCTTACCTTTTTCCATTTTATGCATGTCATCATGGGAATGATTATCCTGGCCGCAGTGGCGATAAAGGCGGCGTGCGGCGGTTATACTGCGACTGAATACACCGGCGTGGAAACAGGTGCATCCTATTGGCATATGGTGGACCTGGTATGGTTGATTCTGTTTCCACTGGTCTACGTTATGCGGTGACTGAATGGAAAAACGTCTGTTTATTGGCTTTCGTTACTGCACCTGGGTCTGGTTGAGCATGATGATACTGACCCTGGCGACCAGGTTGGCGGGTAATACCGGCCTGTCGGGCTTGTCACTGTCACTGACCGTGCTGGGGATCGCGTTAATTAAAGGTCATTTGATAGGAGACTACTTTATGGGATTGCGGCGGCTTCGAGGGTTCTGGCGTTGGCCTGTTACTTTGTGGTTGACGATACCCGGCGGATTAGTCGCAACAGCGTTTATCCTGGCGGCTCAGTCATGAAAAAAAGAAAGTCGCATTGGGATGCTGTTTACAAGAATAAAGCCGTGACAGAAGTTAGCTGGTACCAGGCCATGCCGGAGCCATCACTGACATTGATTCGTCATACTGAAATCCAGACGAATGAGTGGATTATCGACGTGGGTGGTGGCGCATCGTTGCTGGTTGATGCGCTCCTGGCGGAACAGTATACAAGTATAGCCGTGCTGGACATTGCTTCCGGTGCATTAGGTGCCGCGCAAGAAAGACTGGGTGAAAAGGCGCAGAGTGTTGAATGGTATGAAGCCGATATTACGGAATTCAACGCTCCCCATCGTTTTTCTATCTGGCATGACAGGGCAGTATTTCATTTTCTGACCGAGCCGGAAGATCGGCGACGGTATGTGGCAACGATAAAACAGACATTGTTACCGCGAGGACATCTGATCATGGCGGCATTTGCCATTGGTGGGCCGGAGCGATGCAGTGGGCTTGATATTGTTCAATATGATGCCGAAAAACTGATGCTGGAGCTTGGAGAACAATTTTCCTTGCAGGAGGAAATTGCGGAAATTCATGTTACGCCAGCAGGTAAGGAACAACAGTTCAATTATTATCGTCTGCAGTATATTTAGCCATTCGTATGAGCCGACGCTCTTTCGAGTTCTTCCAGGTGAGGCAGCAATTCAGAGTGGTTGTGCACATGAAATATAAAGCGCGGCACATCGCGACTGGTCGATTGCGCCATGAAGGGCTCTCCCCAGAAACTGAGCAGTGCTTCGGTCCCTCCGCTGGCTTGATTGTTGGCAAGAATATATGACACGGTTTTATCCAGTTTGCGCCAATAAGGCTCACGCACCTTGGTGTGTCCGGCACATTCTCTGATTTTTGGCCACAGGATATCCTGCCATAAGGATTGCTGGGATTCGTCCAGAATGAACTGAATGGAAGTGACGGAAGGGTTTTCGATAGCCGGTTGTAGCAGGGTTTCGAATAATGCCTTGGGGATATACATTGACAGGCAGACATTGTACCAAACGGCATCACCTTTCATGTCGCGGGCAAACTGTTCGCTGACCGACCGCAGTTGGCGCGGCCCGATCAATACAATATCAGGTGATTTAATTGATGCCTGGATCCTGCGAACGGCATGCCCGGTACGCTCGACTTCTTCCGCGGTTATTTCATTATGCCGCGTGTGGCGCATAAAATTGATAAACAACAGACCCATGAGTGCAAGGATGATGGGGAGAACAATATGTTCATCGACAATGTGTAATAAATGCAGTATGACGGCAACCACTGCTGCGATGATGCCGGCTATTGCATCCCATTCATAGCTGAGAAATTTCTTTAGCTTCATGGCCACCTCAGTTTACAGACTGTTCAGATTTCAATTTCCGCGGCAAGCTCACGTAATCCGCGCAAGGCGGTACCCAGAATTTCACTTTCTGTCTCACGGTGGAACACCATGTAAGCGGGGTGCACATATTCCGGACTATCTTTGACAATAAACAGGCGGCCTTCATCAACAAAGGGTTTTGCCATGCGTATTGGTAAAAAACAGGAACCACCATTAGCCAGGATCAATTGCACGCCTAGCCAGCCGATATTGACAATCTGCGGGGGGCTTTCCAGGTCGGGAAAGCTTTCGCTATGCTTGGCATAAAAACCGGGTCCCCATTCGACATAAATGTAATCATCATCGGGCCAGTGGGTTTTCCGGCTTGAACTCACCATGACAAGTACTTCATCAAACAGATGTTCGACCACCAGGCCAGGCGATTGGCTTGGGGTATACATTAAGCCGACGTCGAGCGTTCCTTCGATGAGGCGACGCATCAGGTCTTCTTCAAAACCTATCTCGCTTCTGACAGAAACGTCTTCGGCTTCACGGCGCATCCAGCCAACCCATTCGGGTAAAAACCCCTCCCAGAGCGCGATGCGTCCGCCTATACGAATAGTTTCACGGTATCGGCTTGGCAAACCCACGTCGTGGCGAGCCTGTTCAACAGTCAGAACCAGCGTTTTCGCATGCTGTAAGAATCGTTTGCCGGATGCAGTGAGTTTGGCGCCATTGCGATTTCTGATAAAGAGCTTGGCGCCAAGTTCATCTTCCAGGTGCTTGATACGGGCACTGACCGTGGACTGGGTGACATGCAGGCGAGTGGCCGCTTCCAGAAAGCTTCCGTGGGCGGCGATGGAGAGAAATGTACGCGCTTGATCGATATCCATAATGGTGCACACCTGTTATTTATATTCAAAAAAACGATAGCTAGATGCGATAAATATCGTTTGTCTGGTATTTATACGCCCCATTATGATGCGTACATACTCTTTTGTCAGGGGATTTCTGGTGGGCATACGAAAGCGGTTGGAGCCATGCGGCGCATAATCCAGGGCCTGCGTAACCTTGTAGGCTTAAGTTTTAAACGCTCCACGCATCTGGAAAAGTGGATTTCAGGTGCAGGCGGTCTTGTGGGGATCATGGGCGTATTACTGGTGAGTCAGCATACGCTGGGCTTGCAGGGTAGCGCAGGGTTGGTTGCTTCCATGGGTGCCTCAGCTGTCTTGTTGTTTGCGGTTCCCCATGGTCCGCTTTCACAGCCCTGGCAGGTATTCGGCGGTCACATGGTGTCGTCGGTTGTTGGTGTAGGCTGCGCCCAATATATCCCTGAACCAGAGCTTGCCGCCGCCTGCGCCGTAGCCATGGCGATCGCTGCAATGTACTACATGAGATGTATACATCCTCCAGGCGGAGCCACGGCACTAACAGCCGTGACCGGGGGAGAGGCTGTGCATTCACTGGGTTACAGCTATGTGCTGACACCCGTGTTGATCAACGTCTTAATCATTCTGTTCGTGGCAATTATTTTCAACTGGCCATTCGCTTGGCGTCGTTACCCCGTGGCATTGACCCGATTTGGTGTTGGCAAAAATGGTGAAAATGCAGTGAAGACAGTGCAACCGCTTTCAGCTGGTCCTGTGCCGGATATTCCACAATCCAGTATGCAGACGGTTGAAGGGGAGCGTAAGCCAGGGGAAGTAATCATTGGTCGCTATTACTGCAACGGAGACTTTGGCGAAGAGTGGCAGGTGCGTAAAGTGCTCAAAATGCCAGAATCAATAGACAGGCGTGAACTGGTTTACATGGTGGTTGCAGGTCACCAACGGCGAACGGTGAAGCGGGTAAGCGTTGAGGAATTCAAACGCTGGGCAAATTATGAAGTTTGGCCGAATGAAAATTCTTGGCAGCGCGTCGCAATCGTAGGCGACAGATTAAGCAATACTGCCTAGTTGATGTTGATGTTGATGGAGGCTGATATGAGTAACATGACTTCAAATAAACCGCATCGAGAAGATTATCAGAAAGCCATGCAAAGCATGGATACCTATATCGATATCACAATCGACGACTTGATTGAGGTTAATAAGCGCGCAGAATTCATTGCCAGGCAGCGACTGGATAATGTGAAGAGCGTGCGTTCGATTATGAGCAACCCAGTCGTAACGGTGTTTCCTGAAACGACGCTGTCGGAAGCAGCGCATTATCTTGTGAAGGAAAGAATCAGCGGGCTACCCGTGGTGGATGAGAAAGGATGGTTGATTGGCATTATCACCGAGGCGGACTTTCTACGGTCACTAGGGTTTTCATCTCCGCGGCATAAAAATCAAACAATCTGGGAGACGTTGGAGCACCTCTTCGAACAACTGGCGCATCATGGTGAGATGCAAAACAATACCGAAGGTCGCGTTAGAGACTTTATGTCGAATAATGTGGTTTGCATTGGTGAGGATGAAAGCCTGCATGCCGCTATCAGCAAAATGAAAACCAACGAGGTTAAGCGGCTGGTGGTTTGCGATCAACAGGGCAAGGTTATCGGTATGATTACCCGGTCTGATCTGGTGAGAGTCTTCTTTGATAAAATCTAGAGTATTTCCACGCCTTTTTTACTGAACACAATATGCCATTATTTCACTAGTGTTCGCCTTTGACTCGTAGCAAGCCTGCAAGACGATTACCCTGCTTTTGCGGTCCTCCGTGTGGGAAGAGATCGTGTAAATACCGGTTGCTGCCTTTATCTTTACCCCAGGTTTTTTTGAAATGCTGGACTATGTCGCGAATATGGGCTTGCACATGATGTTTTTCGTAATAATCGCGCAGAAAGCGAATTATTTCCCAGTGTTCACTCTCCAGGTCCAGTCCTTCGTGTGCCGCTTCAGCTACTGCAAAGTCCTCTGACCAGTCGTCGAGATTCACAAGGTAGCCTTCGCTGTCTGTCAGAATTTCGAAGTCGTTGACCATAATCTTTCGGGTTTGCATGTTGGGGTAGGCGGTACTTCCACCCTTGCTCCCGCCGGGAGCGCCACGACTTTGTACGTTTTCTGAATCAGTTAATGAGAATAATTCAATATGAATCTTTCCTTCCAGACGCCCGTGATATCTTGAAATCCCATCAATTATTATTTTCCCGGATACGGGTGGTATATCGAAGCTTGTTTTCCCTTCGCGATCTGTAGTGCCCTTGATGACGCTTTTGCTTTTGTCATCGAGATGAAGCTCAACAAATGACCTCTTGAAAGGTATGCCGGAGTATTTCATTGTTACCTGTAATTCGAACATGATGATCCTTTTCCTCATGGTTCGATTAAATATTAATAAAGTGAGTATATACATAATATAAAAGCTTTAGACAATGTATTGTCCTTGATGAGAGTCAATTCGTCAGGTGGCAGGATAGCTATCGAATAAACCGATAGTAGGTAGAAAAAAATTCGTTTGTAAGTTTAAAGATAGTCGTTATTTCGTGATATGCGGCACGCGATTAAGGCGAGCCATAAGGAAAGGGAGAGCTGTTGGTTCATTGAAAAAGAAATATTTCATAACAGGTGAAGCCTTATTTCGGTATCGAGGAATCCCGAGCATTTCCGCTGCTGTATATCTACAAGGATAAATTATGGCAGAAAGTCTGTTGCGTAATGATCGTGAACTGGAAATCCTGATTATCCTGGACTCCAGTAATAACATGGGCAGCGTTTCTACTCTTCTTGAAAGTTATATTCGTTCTGAGGAGGGGAGACTCTTCAAGTGTATTTATGATTATGTAAGCGCCAGCAGTCTATGAACATCCCGGATGTTTATTCAGTGTGCGGAGGATTCATACCAATGCTTGGTTTTATTTACGATCTTGACGACTGACAGCATCACGGGTACTTCAATCAGAACGCCCACCACGGTTGCCAGAGCTGCACCGGATTCGAAGCCGAACAGGACGATGGCGGTGGCGACGGCTAGTTCGAAAAAATTGCTGGCGCCGATTAATGCTGATGGCCCCGCTACACAGTGAGCGACGCCAAACTTTCGGTTGAGCAGGTAGGCCAGTCCGGAATTGAAATACACCTGGATCAGAATCGGCACAGCCAGTAAGGCGATGATCAGGGGCTGTGAGAGTATCTGTTCGCCCTGAAATCCGAATAACAACACCAGTGTCGCCAACAATGCGGACAGTGAGACAGGCTGGAAGCGATCTAATGCGCGTTTTAGCGACGCTTCACCACCTGATTTCAGTAACCGCTGTCGAAGTAGCTGGGCAAATACCACCGGGATAACTATGTAGAGTGCAACGGAAAGTAGCAGCGTATTCCAGGGCACGCTGATGGCAGATAAACCCAGCAGTAAGCCCACAATCGGGGCAAAGGCGAAAATCATAATGGTATCGTTAAGGGCGACCTGGGTCAGGGTGAAATGCGGTTCACCATCCGACAGGTTGCTCCAGACAAAAACCATGGCGGTACAGGGTGCTGCAGCCAGCAGGATGAGTCCAGCGATGTAGCTGTCGATCTGATCCGCAGGTAGCCAGTCGGCAAATAATCCACGGATAAACACCCAAGCGAGCAGAGCCATGGAAAAGGGTTTTACCGCCCAGTTCACGAACAGGGTGACACCAACGCCACGCCAGTGTTCTTTCACATGATGTAAGGCACTGAAATCGATCTTCAGTAACATCGGGATAATCATCAGCCAGATGAGAATTGCCACGGGCATATTGACCTGCGCGATTTCCATTCCACCGAGGGCTTTGAATGGGGAAGGGAAGAAATGCCCCAGGGCAATTCCGGCGACTATGCAGAGAAACACCCAGAGCGTCAGATAGCGCTCAAATAACCCCATGGGGTTACCGGTGGTTTTCTTCGCAGTAATTTCGCATTGAGCACTCATGATCAGGCACAGAGTGATGTATCGGGCTGGGCAGCGCCTAATGCATGAGTGTGCTCACAGACGCAAAGCTCTTCATACTGCATAAGCAGCATCAGGCAGCGAAGTCGGGTCTCATGAGACAGTGCAGTAAAAAGATCAGAGGGTGATAATTTCATGGGTGACATATACCGTTTTCAGTATATATCGTCAAATGAATATATGGTGACCAAATCTGAATTGGTTATGCGATTAAAGAAATATCAGGGCGTGGGAATTGAGGTTTCGTCTATTATTCAGTAAATATCACAAATTACAGATACTTAATTATGCTACGCTAGTAGCTCTGTAACTCTTTTTGGGGTAGTGAGCTTTGAGATGATATCGATACATTTGAAATGCTGCTTAAAGAATTTCTTGAGCCATTGGAAGTTACCCAGAAAGAATTCGCTAAGCATATGGGATGGACCTATGCGCGTTTGAATGAAATTATTAATGGCCGCCGAAATGTAAGTGCTGATTCAGCGCTGGCATTGGGAGAGGCATTAAAGACAGGTCCTGAATTCTGGTTAAATCTGCAGCGAGACTGGGATCTGTGGCATGCCCTCGATTCGCATCAAAAGGTGGCGCCATTAAGAAAAGCAGGTTGAAATCTATTGGCCGTAATATCTAAAAGCCTCTGATAAATGTCAGGGGTTTTTTTAGTTTGGTGAATGACAATAAATCGAAACTTTCTATATTCCAATTCATGGTAACTGTCTTAGTATGTATAAACGTGCTTAATTAAGGCTCTATGATTATATTGGTTTGATATCGATGTAGAAAAAACTTTGCCAGTTTATCTGAATGTGTCAGAATCGCTCGTGGATGAGTTGTTACCAATAAAACCAGTCACCCCTTAAGGGGCTTTAAGAAAACTAAAAAATGCCACACACGATAAATGGCGCGGAGTCGCCGGATACGGGTGTGATCAGTCTGGTTATTGCCTGTCGCGTGTTGGGGGTGGCTGCGGAACCAGATCAGCTTCGCCATCGTTTTGGCGAAACCGGTCAACCCTTTACAGATTCAGATATCCTTCGGGCCGCGCGTTTTCTCGGCTTAAAGTCCCGCTCGATCCAGAGTAACTGGGAACGTCTCTCAAAAACGACCTTTCCTGCGATTGCGCAGCATGAAGATGGCCATTTTTTCGTTATTGCAAAAATGGACGCTGAGCGTGTCTTGATTCAGGATCCGCTAGAACAGAAACCGCTGGCACTCCCCAAAGAAGTGTTTGAAAAAGCCTGGAATGGCAGACTGATATTGCTTACCCGCCGGGCATTATTATTCGGTGATGACACCCGGTTCGGGTTCAAATGGTTCATCCCGGCTATCAAGAAATACAAGCATCTGTTTATTGAAGTTTTAGCGGCTTCTTTCTTTATTCAGTTATTTGCCTTGATTACACCGCTGTTCTTTCAGGTAGTAATCGATAAAGTTCTGGTGCACAAAGGGCTCACGACACTGGATGTGCTGGCATTCGGTCTTCTGGTCGTCTCCCTTTTCGAAGTTATCCTGACCGGCCTTCGAACCTATGTTTTCTCGCATACCACCAATCGGGTGGATGTCGCCCTCGGCGCCAAACTCTATCGTCATCTTCTTGCTTTACCGATGAGTTACTTTGGCGCGCGCCGGGTGGGTGACTCGGTTGCGCGTGTGCGTGAGCTAGAAAGTATTCGTAATTTCATTACCGGGTCATCGTTGACGCTGGTGATCGATCTGTTCTTCACTGTCGTGTTCCTGGCGGTGATGTACTACTATAGCCCACTGTTGACCTATATCGTATTGGGCTCAATTCCCTGTTACGTGCTGTTATCCGTCTTTGTGACGCCCATCCTGCGTGCCCGTGTGCATGAGAAATTCAATCGCGGTGCAGAAAACCAGGCCTTTCTGGTCGAATCGGTCACCGGCGTGGAAACGGTCAAAGCCATGGCGGTTGAGCCGCAGATGGAACGCCGTTGGGAAGAGCAACTGGCCGGATACGTAAATGCCAGCTTCAAAGCATCAAACCTGGGGAATATTGCCAGCCAGGTCGCGGGCTTCATTAATAAGGTAGTCATCGTGCTCATCCTTTGGGTGGGTGCGCGCGCCGTTATCAATGGTGAGTTGAGTGTTGGCCAGCTCATTGCCTTTAATATGTTGGCGGCGCGGGTAAGTGGTCCAATACTTAGACTTGTCCAGCTTTGGCAGGATTTCCAGCAGGCAGGCGTTTCTATTCAGCGCCTCGGCGATATTCTTAATACCCCGACAGAGCCCAGCTATAACCAACAACGCTCCTCACTGCCAAAACTGGCAGGGCGTATCAGTTTTGATCATGTGACTTTCCGCTATAGACCGGACGGCCCAGAAGTCATTCGTAATCTCTCGTTGGATATCCAGCCGGGGCAGGTAATCGGTTTTGTCGGACGTTCCGGTTCCGGTAAGAGCACATTGGCCAAGTTAATCCAGCGCATGCATGTGCCGGAATCCGGGCGTGTGCTGGTCGATGGCGTTGATCTCTCCATGGTCGATACCGCCTGGCTGCGTCGCAATGTCGGCGTCGTGTTGCAGGAAAATGTGCTGTTCAATCGCACGGTACGGGAAAATATCGCGCTGAGTGATCCCGGCATGCCGATGGAGCGTATTGTGCAGGCCGCCCAACTCGCCGGTGCTCATGAATTCATTCTGGAAATGCCGGAAGGGTATGACACCCAGATCGGTGAGCATGGGTCCAACCTTTCTGGTGGACAACGCCAGCGTATCGCCATTGCGCGCGCCCTGGTCGCCAATCCCCGCATACTGATTTTTGATGAAGCCACCAGTGCGCTGGATTATGAGTCCGAGCGCATTATTCAGGAAAACATGCGCCATATCTGTAAAGGCCGCACCGTCGTCATTATTGCGCATCGGCTCTCCACGGTTCGTGGATGCAATCAGATTAATGTCATCGAAAAAGGCCAGATCATCGAGCGGGGTACGCATGATGAGTTGCTGCAACTGCATGGCAAGTACGCACGACTCTATGCACTGCAAAACGGCATGGTGAAACCTGCAGCTAACGGAAAACCCTGATCATGGCGCAGACATCACACGAAATAGACTTTTTACCCGCAGCCCTGGAAATTCAGGACCGGCCACCATCACCGATTGGGCGCGCCATTGTCTGGGCCATCATCGTCTTTTTCCTGATCGCGGTGATCTGGTCCATGTTGGGGCATGTTGATATCGTAGCGACGGCACAAGGCAAGATTGTCCCCAGTGATCGTGTCAAACTGATTCAGCCAAAAGAATTGGGTGTTGTGAGAGCGATTCATGTCAGTGAAGGCCAGGCTGTCAAGGCCGGTGACATACTGATTGAACTGGACCCCACGGATACTGAAGCCGACAAATCTCGCCTGGAGTCTGAGTTGGCCACAAGTCTGCAGGATAACGCACGGCTTACCGGACTCAATCTGTTGCTAGCCAGTGAGGCAGCCTCAGTTGAAGCGTTAACCGACCTTCAGGCCGATTTCACAACACGCGCGCGGCTGCAGGCTGAATGGTCCAGTTACACAGCACAACAGGCGGCATTGAAGAATACCGTCATCAGTCGTGAAGCGGAACTTGCTTCCATTCAGGAAAACATCAAAAAACTACAGGGAACCTTACCCCTGATCACCAAGCGGGCTAATGCGACCAAATCCATTGTAGAAAAGCAGCTTGCTTCTGAAGCCGTCTGGCTAGAGCTGGAACAGGAACGTATTGAGCAACAGCAGGACCTTGCCGCCTTCAAAGAACAAAAGAAGAGTCTGCAAGCCGCGATTCAGGAAGCTAAAGAACAACAGCAAGTCGCCAAAACTGAGTATCAGTCAAAAATACTGGCTCAGTTAACCGAGAACCAACTCACCATTCAACGTATTGAGCAGGAACTGACGAAAGCCTCCTCCCGTAATGAATTGCAACAACTCAGAGCACCTATCGATGGCGTGGTGCAGCAACTGGCCGTACATACTATTGGTGGTGTGGTGACCCCAGCACAGGAACTCATGAAAGTGGTGCCGCAGGGCGCTGCACTGGAAGTGGAAGCCTGGCTGGAGAACAAGGATATCGGGTTTGTTTCAGAAGGGCAGACGGCGGAGATCAAGATCGAGACATTCCCCTTTACCAAGTATGGCGTCATCGATGCGGAAGTGCTGGATGTGTCGAATGATGCGGTATCGGATGAGGATAAGGGTCTGGTGTATGCCGCGCGGGTATTGATGAAGGAGTCTGTCATCAAAGTGAATGATAAGTTGGTTAACCTCTCGCCTGGGATGGCGGTTACGGTGGAAGTGAAGACCGGGACAAGGCGGTTGATTGAGTATGTGTTGACGCCGTTGTTACGGTATAGGGATGAGGG
This sequence comes from Thiohalobacteraceae bacterium, assembly GCA_041592335.1. GTDB lineage: Bacteria > Pseudomonadota > Gammaproteobacteria > Thiohalobacterales > Thiohalobacteraceae > JBFHQE01. The sequence continues at coordinate 41,623 of JBFHQE010000018.1, forward strand.
GTTGAAGGAGAGATGATGCAGGGAATAAATATATTGAGGGTTCTTCAATGGATTTAATAACTGGGATTATAGGTTTTGCAGTATTGACAGGCCCTTTGTGGTTAATTCTACTAATTCTGCCAATTTCTCTTCTAATCGCAGTTGCAATTTCAAAGTTATTCAGGCCTGGTGGTGTAAGAATTATAGCTGGGGTTTTGGCATTTATGGTGTTTTTCATGCTGCCATTTTTAGATGAGATCGCTGGAAGAATTTATTTAGACCATCTTTGTAAAACTAAAGCTAGTGTAACTGTATATCAGACTGTTGAGTTGTCAGATGAGTATTGGGATGAAGCAGGGTCAGCAATATTTTATAGAAATTTTGATGTAATTTTAGGGGATGAATATTCTATCAAATACAAGGGAGGCGCTTATTCATCGTTATTTAATATTGAAAATGCTGGATATGCGTACCTAAATAAGAAAACTGGCGAAATAATTGGTGAAGCTAACGATTTTAGGTATTGGGGCGGTTGGATTAAAAGAAGCTTTTCTCCCAATAAGTCAGCAGAAAGCTGCATTGATTATTCGGATCAATCGAATAGGTTGATTGATCTGATTTTTATTCCAAAGAATAAAGGTAATAAATAGGAGTTAGCATAATGGGAACTATCGCAGAATATTTAGAACAATCACAGCTTTCGGTTGCCGCGTATGCGGATTTGCAACAGGGAATGTTTGGTAAAGATTATCCTGGCTACACAACTGCTTTAATGAATGAGGGTATGTCGCAAAAGCAAGCTGAAGAATTTGCTGATACCTACAGAGTACTTAATCAGTTTAATAATGTTACTGGATTTTCAGGAACGGTCTTCTCAAATGCTAATGGAGAAATATTTTTTGCTATTCGCGGAACAGATGATGTCAAAGATTTATTCGGTGCTGACCTCGATGAGATTGGTAAAGAAGGTATTGCAATCGCCCAGGGTTTGGCCATGTTTAACTGGCTGCAAAGACTTTTTGGCGAGCTGGGAAGTTCTGTTCCGCAATATACATATAATGATAATGGAACAATAAGCTCGTATACAGATACTGCTAGTGGACTTCTATATGGTAACCATTCACAAATTTCCGTATCTGGGCATTCTTTGGGTGGGCATTTGGCAATGATGTTGGGTCGGATGGCCCCTGATTTATTCAGTGAAGTTTATACTTATAATGCGCCAGGCTTCGATCATTTAGGGACTGGTCTTACTAGTGAGGGATTTTTTGATTCATTGATTGCCTCGGAGCTAGCACCAATTACTGGATTCGTTGGAACAAGCTGGAGCAACGATACTATATCAGGTTTCTCAGTAGACGGAGATTTTGTAAGTACTCTTGGTTCATTTCCTGATATACAGCAAAACATTTTTTCCGAAATGGAGAATCAAGGTCCAATTGATGCTCACAGCAAGAATGAAATAGCTGATGCGTTGGCAGTTTATAATTTGCTTGATGGGATTGGGTTGCCGCATCAAATCGACGAATTAACTCCTATTCTCAAATCTGGATCAAACATTCCAGGGAATACCCTAGAAAATCTCGTGAACGCCTTAGGCGATATATTTTATGTCGGCGAGGAGGTGGAAGTTGGCGATAGAAATGCGCTCTATACTCGAATTTTCGATCTCCAGGGAGTATTAGAGAGTAAATCTGGAATAGCGATCACTTCATTGCACGATGATACTCCTCAAGGTCTGGTTACAGCTGCAAAAGCTGATCTTGGTTTTCTGCATGCTTTAGAAAACTTAAACCCCTTTGCAATAGTTGGTGACGATTCGCTTTACGCTGGCTTAGATCCGGCAAATTATACTGATCAGTATCTGATAGATAGAGCCAGTCTTTTAGAAGATAAACTGATCAGAGCGTACAATGATTACCCAAATGGTGGTGTTGGAACAGAATTAGATGGGGTTGGGCCTTATGCGGGTCAGTTCATGCATTATCGTGACTTTGAATCTAATTATGATACTCGAAAATATAATGGTGTTTCGGAGGATTTAGAAAAGAATATCGTTTTTGGAACCAATGATGGCGATGTGTTGTATGGTGGCTTAGGTGAGGACCATTTATATGGTCGAGACGGTAATGACGTTCTTGTTGCAAAAGGTGGGGGTGATTACCTTGAAGGTGGGTTTGGAGTCGATTCTTATAATATCAGTAATGGTGGAACGATATTTGATATCGATGGGGCAGGAATAGTCATTTTCAACGGACGTCTTCTAGAAGAAGCATTTGATGAAGACGGCGATGGCACCTACGAATCCAAAGACGGCCGTTTTACCTTTAATCTAACCGGAAGCATTCTGACTGTAACCGATACTCAAACCTCTGAAACACTAACAATAGAAGACTTCTCTGATTTAGAGTTGGGTATAACTCTCAATGATTCAGTGCCTCAAGACAATCCGCCTGTTGATCGACTAATTGAGGGTGATTTGGAGTATCAAGACCCAATAAGTTATGACGATCTTGGTAATGCTGTAGTTACATCCAATCCAGATCCAGATCTGAGTGATCTCCTATTCGATAGTGTTGGTAATGATCATATATTGGGTCATGGAGGTGACGATTATATTGATGCATACCGTGGCGGTCATGACATTATTGAGGGCGGGGCAGGTAGTGATGCCATCAATGGAGCTGATAGTGATGATCAGATTTTCGCTGATTCATTTATTGATATAACAGCAATCTCGAATTACGAAAACTTCGGCGGAGAGTTCTCAAGTTACTCGCGTGGCGATTTCCTGAGCGGTGGGCGCGGAGAAGATGTTGTGGTCGGCAGCTCTGAGAATGATGTTATTTTGGGTGGAGGGGGTAATGATCTTCTGCTTGGAGGGGCGGGTGATGACGACATTAATGGTGATGATCATTATGTGGCAATCGATCATTCGTGGAGCGTTGTTTCTGGTTCAGGACAGAATGAATTCGATACAACTTATTTCAGTATTAGAAATGATGATTTTTCAGGTGATCAGTTTGGTGATGACATCATTTATGGAGGGTATGGTAATGATCATATAAGTGGTCTGAGGGGAAATGACCTGTTATTTGGAGAATATGGCGATGATGTTATTGCTGGCGGTGATCATGACGACTTAATTTTTGGTGGTGATGGTGATGACAGGCTTACTGGTGATTATGGTGACTATGATTTAAATGATTTGCCTAGAGGTTTTGGGAGCGATTATATCGATGGCGGTAATGGTAATGATTTCCTTCAGGGCGAAGGGGGTGATGATTTTCTCAGCGGTGGCGCCGATAATGATGAGTTATGGGGAGATGCGGCTTACCTTAATAGCGAAGATCATGGGAATGATACGCTTGACGGTGGCGATGGTTCTGACCTGTTAATAGGCGGTTATGGCAATGACACGCTTCTTGGTGGTGACGGCGATGACGGTATTATAGATAGTAGTGGGTATATAGGTGGTGCAGGCACGGCTGGTTTGATTGGCGGTGCGGGCAACGACACTCTTTATGGTGGTAAGGGTGACGATATTCTTCTTGGCGATGATTCTAGTTCTCCGTTCTCGGATCATGGAAATGATCTTCTTTATGGAGGTTCTGGTTCTGACTATTTAGATGGTCAAGGTGGCGATGATTACCTTGATGGGGGTACAGAGAACGACACTTTGATTGGAGGTGATGGTAATGATGCGCTGTTTGGTGGCGAAGGGCAGGATTATCTCGAAGGTGGCGATGGCTATGATTATCTGGATGGTGGTGCTGGCGCCGATTACTTAGTTGTTGATGAGTTCGATACTGTCAATTGGTCATCGAGCGGTGATAACGATACGATCGCCAGCCGAGCTGGCAACATCAATTTCGATGGCGTCAATATTGAAGAAGTTACGTTTAATCAATATGACGATGGCGCCGCGCAATACATGGGTATTTCTGTTGGCACTTCAACCTTATGGATTTCCAATGGCTTTATTGGGGATACTGGGTCATTCTCATTTAACAATCGGGTCGTAACTCAGGCGAGTTTGATGGCCTATGCGCCCTCATTGAATATTTCGGGCACTCAAGGCTACGATATCATTTATGGCAGTAATCAGGGCGACACAATCACTGGCTATCGAAATAACGCACTTGAGGCTGACGCAGGTAGTGAAATCTACGGCCAGGGTGGTGATGACGATATTTATGGTACTTCAGGTTTAGATTATCTCTTCGGAGAAGAGGGTGCGGATACCTTAAGAGGCGCGGGTGGCGCTGATGAACTTGATGGCGGCGTAGGGAATGACACTCTGATCGGTGGTCAGGGTGATGATATTTATTATGTTGATAGCACCGGCGATGTCATTCAGGAAAACTTTGGTGAGGGAGCTGACGCGGTAGTTTCAACTGCCGATTACACATTGTCTGACAATGTCGAAGTGCTGGATCTGGTTGGCGATGCAAATCTTGATGGAACGGGTAATGCGCTCGGGAACCGTCTGATCGGGAATGATAGCGATAACGTCCTCTCCGGTCTGGAAGGCGATGATGAACTGATCGGTCAGGATGGCGCTGATACGCTAATCGGCGGTCTGGGTAATGATGACCTTTATGGCCAGCAAGGCAACGATCATCTGTTAGGTGGTCAGGGCAACGATACACTCTATGGTGGTTCTGGTGATGATATCTATGAGGTTGCGCTCGGTGATGGAATCGATGTCATTATCGATGTTGAAGGTGTCAATACCATTCAATTTGGCGCTGGCATCACGCTAAGCGATTTAACACTCACCCAGTTCCAGGGTGATGATGGCTCTTTCTACCTCAATATCGACTATGGGGCTGGTGGCGATACCATCAAGATAAAGGATGGCCTGACTGGAACGATTCAGAGCTATCGTTTCTTTGATTCTTCAGAAATATCTCATGAAAACCTTGTCGCCTTGGTAGGTGTGCCGCTGGTATCTGATGGGACGCATCTCGACGATACTATTTATGGCAGCTCTGAAAGCGACATTATCAACGCCTTTGCGGGCAACGATGTTGTCTACGGCAAGAATGGCGCCGATATCCTCAATGGTGGCACAGGTGATGACCAGTTGTTCGGCGATCAAGGTGATGATGTGCTTGATGGTCATACAGGCGATGACACGCTTACGGGTGGTGCAGGTGTTGATCGCTACATGCTGCAGTGGGGTATGGGGAATGATGTTGCCATCGATGATGGTTTGGAAGGCAGCATTATCGAATTAGGTCTGGGCCTGGCTCTGGATGATCTGACGATCTGGCAAGATGGCAATGATCTTGTTGTGGGTCTGCCGGGCGGGGAAGATTCTCTTCGGGTTCAGAATTACGCTGCATCACCTTCAAGTTGGATGATCGATGACGGTAATGGCGCCCAGCAGGTAAGCGGGTTTATCGTGGCGGCGCCTGTGCCGGGTACCCCTCTTGATTATGACCAGCTTGCCAGTAGCTATCTTTCGCGTATAAGAAGAACGTTCAATAAGACGTTGATTGGTTATGGTTATTCAATGCGTGCTGATGGTGGTTTGAAATATGATGAGACGGTAGTTGGCGATAGTTCTGTAACCGTTAAGCATAATGATGCAAATTTTAATATTTACAATGAAACTGTGTCTGGTAGCGATGCATATACACAGTCAATTACAGATTATGCATTCACAAATGTTCCTTTGAGTCAGACGACAACTTACACACAGATTGCGAGTTACACGACAGGTTCTGGATTTTACGGAATCTCTGCTGGTGGCGGCGTTAACAGGACTTTCTATTCATATATCAACGCTGGTGTGGAAGTCCCTCTGGGAGCTACTGTCATTGTCACCTACACTCCTTCTCAGGATTTAAATGGTGGAGATACGCTGAATATTGGTGGATATAACGACAAGAATACCAATGATGTTGTTACGGGTTATTGGATATTGGATTCAAATGCACCCATAGGTGTGGATGGTGTTGTACTGCAGCCTGCTACTCATAGTGAGTATAACTACTTTTATGATGTTAATGCGGTAAGTTTGGTTGGGGGAGATGGGGATAATGTAATTCAGGTTAATCGATACGCAGCAGTTGATGGTGGTGCAGGGAACGATCATATAACTGCAACTTACAATGGCTTTTACCGTAATTACGGTGTATGGGAAGGGAGTTTTGGCGCCAGTCTTTATACTGATAGGACACTCTATAATGCGCCTTACAGTCAAAGAAATACAGGCGCGCTTTTATACGGAAATGCTGGCGATGATGAAATCACAGGTGGTACTGGTGATGATTTAATCATTGGCGGAGTGGGCAATGACTTTCTTAATGGAAAAGAAGGCAGTGACACATACCTTGTCGGTAATGGGGATGTTGGATTCGACATCATTGCAGATAATGGGCGTTCAGTCTTTAGACAAATGGAAGGTTCATACTCTCGGTATACTGACTGGTATTTTAAATCAATCAATAAAAAGAATTATGATCCATGGGAAACCCCTGTTGATCTTGTTCCGGTTATACAACCGAATGATTATGAGCAATTGGAAGCTTTGTATGAAGATCGTGTGGTTACAATTGATACCGTTGAATTTGCGCAGGGAATCTCGTTAGCTGACCTCAGTATATCCTGGGGTAGGGAGACGCTAACAGATGTTAGTAATCAATTTTCCTTTAACGGAGTTTATACTACTCTCAACCTCTCCTGGGCGCTTGGGGAAGGTGTAAAGATAGTTATTCCTCATTCGATTGTAGAGAGTGGATCGAATAATGGAGATGGCGCACCAGATGACGGCGGTTCAAGATATGATGAATATCTTGGTTTAGGTATTGAGCAATTCAAGTTTTCTGATGGCACTATCCTTTCCATGGCAGAAATGATTGAGCTGGCCCCGCCTGTCGATACGTTCGATCCACATCTGCTTCCAGACTCTATCGAAGGCACATCCAATGATGATGATCTCACGGGTACATCCTCTGACGATATTATGAATGCCTACGAAGGAAATGATTCGTTAGACGGCCTTGCCGGCGCCGATACCATGACAGGCGGGATGGGGGATGATACGTATTACGTCGATAACGCTGGGGATATAGTCAATGAGCTTCTTGATGAAGGCGTTGATACGGTCAATAGTTCAATTACTCATACTCTCGCTTCCAATGTTGAAAATCTCACGTTAACTGGCATTGGCGATATCGATGGAACTGGTAATGAACTTAATAATGTAATTACTGGTAACTCAGGAAGTAATGTTATCGACGGTGGCACTGGCGCAGATACCATGTCAGGTGGTGCGGGCGATGATACCTATTATGTGGACGATACCGCGGATGTCGTGAACGAATTGGCGGATGGTGGGATCGATACCGTCATTTCCTCGGTGCACTTTCATCCGATACTGGCAGGCAGAGGGCATATTGAGAATGTCACGCTGACAGGCTCTGATGACCTGGCCAGTGTCGGTAATGCATTAGATAACACTATTATCGGCAATGAGGGTGGTAATTACCTGGCTGGCTACGATGGCAACGATTCCTTGTACGGCGGTGCTGGTGACGATTATCTCTCTGGTGGTAATGGCGATGACCACATCGAG
>JBFHQE010000019.1:0-48288 GCA_041592335.1 Thiohalobacteraceae bacterium
CGCGGGCAAGCCCGCTCCTACAAATGCAATAAAATATTTAGGCGATCAGAATAGGCTGTTAATTAAAAATTTACATGTATCGGTAGACGGAAAACCCATTCTCAAGGGCGTTGACCTGAACGTGAAGGCCGGTGAAATCCACGCCATCATGGGCCCAAATGGCTCGGGAAAAAGCACCCTGTCGCACGTGCTGGCCGGGCGCGACGGTTATGAAGTCACCGACGGCGAGATCCTTTACCAGGGCTCCAACCTGCTGGAGTTTGAAGTAGAGGAACGCTCCCACAAGGGCATTTTCCTCGCCATGCAGTACCCGGTCGAACTACCGGGTGTGAACAACACTTATTTTCTGAAAGAAGCGCTGAACGCCAAACGCAAGGCTAATGGTGAAAAGCCGCTGGATGCCGTGCACTTTATGAAACTGGTTCGGGAAAAACTCAAACTGGTCAACATCCGGGATGATCTGCTTAAGCGCGCCGTGAATGCCGGTTTTTCGGGCGGTGAGAAAAAACGTAACGAGATATTCCAGATGGCTTTGCTGGAACCGACGCTGGCGATTCTGGATGAAACCGATTCCGGACTCGATATCGACGCTTTACGCATTGTTGCCGATGGCGTTAACGCCCTGCGCAGTCCGGAACGCGCCATGATTGTCGTGACACATTACCAGCGCCTGCTGGATTACATTGAACCGGATTACGTTCACGTTCTTGCCGGTGGCAGGATTGTCCGCTCTGGAGACAAGACACTGGCATTGGAACTGGAGGAAAAAGGCTACGGCTGGTTAGGCATCAATGACGAGGAAGCCGCATGACTCATACATTTTCCATGGAACAGACCAGAGACGAACCCGCCTGGCTGGTTGAGATGCGGCAACGGGCAGCTGATGAATTCACTCGTCAGGGTCTGCCTGCACGTAAACAGGAAGACTGGCGTTACACCCGTTTCGACGGCTTGCAGACCAGCCAGCTGGTCAGGGCTACCCCGCCACGGGACGCATTAACGCCCGCCGAGATCGACAGCCTGTGTGGCAATAACGTTATTCGCCTGGTTATTCGCGACGGCTTTCTTGATCATTCACTGTCCCGGCTGGATCAACTCACGGAAGGCCTGCATATCCGCAGCCTGTCTGAAGCACTCCGCGACCAGCCCGACCGGATCAGGCAATGGTTTGGGCAATGCGGTATTGACCTTGAGAACGCCTTCCCCGCCCTGAATACCACGTTGATGCAGGATGGCGTGTTCCTCCATGTCAACGCCGGCACCCGGATTAACGTGCCCGTCGAAATCAGTTATATCACCAGTGACCGGGACGCCCCTCTCACCTGTGCACCGCGTAACCTGGTGGTACTGGAACAAGGCGCGCAACTCACGCTGGTTGAACACTTTGCGCATTCGGATTGCAGCACGGCTCACTTCACCGATGCCGTTACCGAGATCCATCTCGCGGACGATGCTCAACTGACCCATTACCGGTTACAGAACACCAGCGCGCATGCATTTCATATCGATCATGTCTATTGCCGACAGTCACCGGGCAGTCGATACCAGGCATTATCCGTCCAGCTGGGCGGTAAAACGGCCCGCACTGAATTCCATACTTCTTTCACGGCACCCGGAGCGCACTGTGATCTCAAAGGCATCTATCTGGCCGGAGATCAGCAGGTCACCGACATTCACACAAAAACCCATCACAGTGTACCCGGCTGTCATAGCGAACAGCACTTCAAGGGCATTGTCACCGGTAAGGGGCGTGCCGTGTTCGACGGCCTGATCAAGGTTGCCCGTGACGCGCAGCAAACAGCGGCCCACCTGAAGAACGACAACCTACTGCTGTCGCGCGACGCCGAGATCGACACCAAACCCCAGCTGGAAATTTTTGCCGACGATGTGCAATGCAGTCATGGTGCAACCGTCGGCCAGCTCGACCCCGAGCACCTGTTCTACCTGCGTTCGCGCGGTATTGATCGACAGCAGGCCTATCGCATGTTGTGTCTGGGCTTTGCCGGTGAAATTCTGGAAGGCTGCCAGATCGACGCCTTCAGGGAACGCGTTATAACCGAGGTGTCAGAACGGCTGAATACCTCACTGGACATGCAAAATGATTGAACGCCCCGTTAAATTCGCCCATGTGCCAATGACGGAGCCGCAGGTAGCCGAAGTTGGTGACATCTCTGATCGAATTGCTGGAGACAATATGGAAGAACAGATTATCTCCGCGTTGCGTACCGTCTACGATCCCGAAATACCGGTCAATCTCTATGATCTTGGGTTGATTTACGATATCGCTATCAGCAACAACTCCAGGGTCGCGATCAAGATGACCCTGACGGCGCCGGGTTGCCCGGTGGCCGGCATCCTCCCCGGCCAGGTACAACAGGCCGTGCAACAGGTGCCCGGTGTAAAAGAGGCCAAGGTAGAACTGGTCTGGGATCCCCCCTGGGATCAGAGCCGGATGACGGATGAAGCCAGACTGGAACTAGGAATGTTATGAACCCCTCTCCCTTTGGGAGAGAGTTGAGGAGTGATAGATGACGATTGAATTAACCGACGCCGCCGCCAATCGCGTGAAGACCATGCTGGAAAAACGCGGCCGTGGCATTGGCCTGCGCCTCGGCACCCGTAAAAGCGGTTGCAGCGGCTACGCTTATCACGTGGATTACGCCGATGAAGCAGGCCAGAACGACACCGTATTTGAAAGCAATGGTGTAAAAATCGTTGTCGACAATGACAGTATTGCGCACCTGGATGGCATGCAGCTCGACTACGTCAAAACCAATGCGCTCAATGAAGGTTTTGAATTCAACAACCCCAACGTAAAAGATGAATGCGGCTGTGGCGAGTCCATCAGCTTTGGCTAACGGGAAACGGCATGACTGAACTGGCTGACATTCTGGATGCGTTTGAATACCTGACCGAGTGGGATGACCGCTATCAATATCTGATCGAACTGGGCGAAGCCCTGCCCGCCATGCCCGATTCGCTCAAGACCGAGGACAATCGCGTCAAACCCTGCATGAGCACCGTGCACGTGCATGCCCGCGCCAATGAAGATGGCACGATCCAATATCACGGGGATTGCGATACCGCCATCATCAAGGGCGTGCTGGCATTGTTGATTGAGCTGTACAACAACAAGACGGTCGCCGAAATCGAGGCCATCAACGTCGATGAACTGTTTGACAGCCTGCAGCTTGCCGAACACCTCTCGCCCAATCGCCACGTTGGCATTTATGCCATCGTCGAAGTCATGAAAGACCAGGCCAGGTCCTGCACAAGAGCGCGGCAGTTTGCCTGAACCGAACAGCCCGCTGTCATAAATTTTCATCTTTCATTCAATCTATTGCCTTCACCTCCAATATTCCTCTGCTATATTTTTTAACAACTGTGACAATTCTTAACAGATTGTTTACAGTATGGCGGCGCCGGGCAGGCCGGCAACCGCTACCATGCAGTGGCTAAAAAAAACCATACAAGAGGAGAACGGCATGTCGACATCCGCCAATCAATATTGGAGGGCGAACCTTCGTTTAGTTTCCACCTTACTCGTTATCTGGTTTATCGTTTCCTACCTGTTCGGCATCATTCTGGTAGAACCTCTCAACAGCATCAGTCTTGGCGGCTATCCGCTCGGTTTCTGGTTTGCCCAGCAGGGCTCCATCTATACCTTCGTCGCGCTCATCTTTATCTACGTGTGGAAGATGGGCCAGCTCGATCGTAAATACGACGTCCACGAAGACTAACCAGGAGCGGATCACATGGATTTACAAACTCTGACTTATATTGTCGTGGGCGCGACTTTTGCCCTGTATATCGGTATCGCGATCTGGTCACGCGCCTCCAGCACCGGCGAATTTTATGTCGCGGGCAAAGGCGTTCATCCGGTCGCCAACGGCATGGCCACCGCGGCCGACTGGATGTCCGCGGCCTCCTTCATCTCCATGGCTGGCCTGATCGCCTTCAAGGGTTACGATGCCTCGGTCTACCTGATGGGCTGGACCGGCGGTTATGTACTACTGGCCATGCTGCTTGCGCCCTACCTGCGCAAGTTCGGCAAGTTCACCGTGCCGGAGTTCATCGGCGATCGTTATTACTCCCAGACCGCGCGCATCGTTGCCGTGATCTGTCTGATCGTGGCATCCATCACTTATGTCATCGGCCAGATGAAAGGTATCGGCGTGGCCTTCTCCCGCTTCCTGGAGACATCCTATGAAGTCGGCCTCTTCTCCGGCATGGGTATCGTCTTTATCTACGCGGTCATGGGTGGCATGAAAGGCATCACCTATACCCAGATTGCCCAGTACGTCGTGTTGATCTTTGCCTACACCGTGCCCGCGATCTTCATATCCCTGCAGCTGACCGGCAACCCGCTTCCGCAACTGGGCCTGGGTGGCACTATCGCCTCCGGCGAGTCACTACTAGCCACGCTCGACAAGGTGCTGGTCGATCTTGGCTTCAACGAATACACGGCCATGAAAGACACCACGCTTAACCTGTCGTTGCTGACCCTGTCGTTGATGATCGGCACCGCGGGATTGCCGCACGTCATTGTGCGCTTCTTCACCGTGCCCAAGGTGGCGGACGCCCGCAAGTCTGCCGGCTGGGCGCTGCTGTTCATCGCCATCCTCTACACCACGGCCCCCGCCGTGGGCGGCATGTCCTTCTTCAACCTGATCAACACGGTACAACCCGGCGAGATCGCGGCGGAAGATGGCGCGCTGAAATACGAGGACCGGCCCACCTGGTTCAGTAACTGGGAAAAGACCGGCCTGCTGAGCTTTGAGGACAAGAACGCCGATGGCCGCATCCAGTATCGCGCAGCGAAAGACGAGAACGAGCTTACCGTTGACCGCGACATCATGGTGCTGGCCAATCCGGAGATTGCCAAACTGCCGAACTGGGTCATCGCACTGGTAGTGGCCGGTGGTCTGGCCGCCGCGCTCTCCACGGCGGCAGGTCTGCTAATGGCAATATCCTCCGCGATATCGCACGATCTTGTGAAAGGCGTATTCAACCCGGGCATTAGTGAAAAAGGCGAACTGTTTGCCGCACGCCTGGCCATGGCCGGCGCAATCGGTATCGCCGGCTGGTTTGGCCTGAACCCGCCCGGTTTCGCGGCGCAGGTAGTAGCCCTGGCGTTCGGCCTGGCCGCATCCTCCATCTTCCCGGCACTGATGATGGGGATCTTCTACAAGCGGATGAACAACACCGGCGCGATTCTCGGCATGATCGCCGGCCTGACCTCAACACTGGTGTACATCTTCTGGTTCAAAGGCTGGTTCTTTGTCCCGGGCACCGAGATGGCCGCCAATACCGCTGAAAACTGGTTCATGGGCATTCAGCCCGAATCCTTCGGTGCCGTTGGCGCGTTGATCAACTTTGCCGTGGCGATAGTGGTATCCAAGCTAACCGCGCCACCACCGGAACATATCCAGCATCTGGTGGAAGATATTCGCGTACCGAAAGGCGCCGGGCAGGCCAGCGCCCACTAGGTTGCCAACCCTGTTCCACCCATTTTGCCCCGCCTGGCGGGGCATTTTTTTGGTCGCGACCAGTGTGCGCTTGAGTTAGATTTAGCCTATGGAAATAGAGCTTCAGGAAGTTCGGGACTTTATCGCAGAACAGCCGCCTTTTGACCTGCTGTCGGAAGCGCAGCTGGATGCCCTGCCTCGCCAGGTAACCGTGCGTTATTTTCCGCGCGGCAGCACCCTGCCGGGAACCGGCGCGGTGCTCTACCTGTTGCGCAGCGGCTCCATCGACATCCGCAATGCGCAGGGAGACCTGCTGGATAAACTCGATGTCGGAGAAATATGTCATCAACTCTGTGAACAGACCCGCGAACCCGTCAACCTGATCGCCTCCGACGATTGCCTCGTCTACACCCTGCCCTGCAGCCATATTGCCGAGCTTCGACAAACCTGTCCGGCGCTGGAACAGTTTTTCACGGAAATCATTCCGCGTTCGGGCAACGTCATCAAACCCGACATGCCTGTCGTTGCCGTGCGCGACCTGATCTCCCGCCCGCCCGTGTTGCTTCCCGCGGACAGTAGTATTCAACAAGCGGCAAGCCTCATGCGCGAACATAAAATTTCTTCGCTGATGCTGACGGAAGCGGGACAGCTGGCCGGGATCGTAACCGATCGCGATTTGCGCAACCGTTGCCTGGCTGAAGGCGTCGATCCGCAACAACCTGTCAGCCGCATCATGAGCCACCCGGTAACCTGTCTCGACGCCGACACCCTGTCGGACGATGCCATCCTGACCATGACCCGGGCGCATATTCATCACATCCCGGTGACGGACAAGCAGGCCATCATCGGCCTGATCACGGTCACCGATCTGCTCAAGGCCAGTCAAAGCAACTCGGCGCTGTTCATTCGCGATATCACCCGCGCCGACAACGTGGAGGAACTGGCGGCGATCAGCCAGCGCTTACCCGAGCTGCAGTTACAGCTGGTAAACCAGCAACGCAGTGCGCGTCATATCGGCATGGCAATCAGCCATATCACCGATGCCATCACGCAACGCCTCGCTGCACTGGCGGAGGCGACGTTGGGGCCGCCACCGGTACCCTATGTCTGGGTCGCCGGGGGTTCACAGGCGCGGCTGGAACAGAGTGCGCATAGCGACCAGGACAATGCGCTGATCATCAGCGATGCAATGCAGGAACAGGATGCCGACTATTTCGAAGCGCTGTGCCACGCGGTATCGGATGGCTTGAATGCCTGCGGTTACATCTATTGTCCCGGCGACGCCATGGCCACCAATGCCGAATGGCGCCTGCCACTCACACAATGGCAGAAAAAATTCAGCCAGTGGATTGCGCGGCCCGAACCCAGGTCATTGATGTACGCCAGTATCTTTTTCGATCTGCGGCCGGTAACGGGCGACAGTTCCCTGTTCGACGCGCTGCAGCAACACATGCTGAAACAGATACACGACAACGATATTTTCATTGCCTATCTGGCCGCGCACTCGGTAAAGCATCGCCCACCACTTGGCATCTTCCGCAACCTGGTATTGATTCGCGAAGGCGAACACAAGGATCAACTGGATCTCAAGCATCGCGGCAGCGCGCCCATAATCGACATTGCCCGCTTGCTGGCGCTGGTCAGCGGCACCACGGAAACTCATACCCTGAACCGGCTGGCGGCTGCACGCGATGCCGGCAAGCTCAGTAGCGCCATGTGCGACGATCTCAGCGATGCATTCAATTTTATCGGCGACCTGCGTATGGAACATCAGGCACAGCAAATCCGCCAGGGACTTCCTCCCGATAATTACTTAAGCCCGGTCAACCTGTCGGGGCTTGAGCGCCAGCATCTGAAAAACGCCTTCCACGTCATCAAGACCATGCAGGAGACGCTGGAAACCCGCTACCAGACGGGTCGTTTTGCGTGATCCCCTGGATCAAACTCAGCGTCATCAAGCACCAGCGACAACGCGCCCTTGCCCAGGCAAGCGGCGCACTCGCGGATTACCTGCAACAGCCCCTGCCCGCGGGTAGCACCGGCTGCAAGCAGCTGAAGTTTGCCGCGCTGGATTTTGAAACCACCGGACTGAATCCCGAACAGGATAAATTGTTAAGCATCGGCGTCGTGCCTTTTGACCTGCGGGGCATCCCGATGGAACAGGTATCGCACACCCTGATTCAAAGCCCGATGAGAATTCCGGAGCAAAGCGCCGTACTGCATGGCATCACCGACGACACCAGCGCCAGCGGCAGGGATATACAGTCGGCATTGCGAGATTTGCTCGGAAAATTACAGCAACGCACTCTGATCACGCATCACAGCGCGATTGAGCTGGGTTTTCTCAACCGAATGTGCCGCCGTTTCTATAATGCGCCGTTTGTCTGCATCAATATCGATACCGAACAACTGGCGCGGCGCTATTTCAATCGTCGCAACCAGCCGGTCAAGGCCGGTGACCTGCGCCTGTATCGCTTGCGCGAACGATTCGGTTTACCCCGTTATAAAGCACATAATGCGCTTAACGATGCACTTGCAACAGCGGAGCTGTTTCTGGCGCTTTCCACCTCTATCACGGCACATCGTGGCTGCAAGCTGCGGGATTTTTTATAAGGCGGGATCGATCCGGTCCGGCCGGGAATTATTAACCCGGAACCAGCCCGCCACGCTGCGGCGCGAGACACGCGTCGCGAGCACTTCATGCGGAATTTCTTCACTTAAAAAGATTACCGCCCGACCGGCTTGCGGGATAACGCACTCCACCGGCAGCGGATCATCATCACGGTAAATCACCAGCTCGCCGCCATCGCCAGGCTGCCACTCACGGTTGAGGTACATCACCACCGACAACATGCGATTGCTCTGGCCGCGAAAACTGTCCAGGTGCTTCTGGTAAAAACCGTTCGGCGGATACACGGCAAAGTGGCCTTCAAAGTCAAACAGCCCCATAAACAACGTCTGGTTGATAAACAGGCGCAGCTGTTCCATGGCATCGAGCAACTGGCGTTGCGCCAGCGTACCGCCATCCAGCCAGAGCGTGGTGTCGCGCCTGATCGACTGGTTTAGCTGGAAACTTGTATCGCGCCCGACGCCCGCCGGGTTGAGCTGTTGCCTGTCCTGCAGACGATCGAGCTCCAGGTTGAGCGCCTCCACCAGTGCGTTTGAGAGAAAACCATCGCAGATCGCCCAGCCCTGTTGACCCAATGTTTCGGGCAAGGCGCTATACGCGGTTGTGGATTTCAGTAAGGGTTGCTGCACGGTCGTTCACTCATTCAATCGAGGCGCGAAGTTATAGAGTGAATGAGCCCGCCAGGCAACGGGGTTACGATCATATTTTATGATCGTTTCGATGTGTTTTTTTTGATGTTAATTTTCGAAGAATCAGTATAAACGTTGCCTGCCTGGGTGCTTTATTGACATGACAATCGAGAGGTTAGGATTACGTGGAAACAATTGAGTCCGATGACGACGATACCTTACTGGATTCCATCGATCTGGATATGGCGGCTGAAGACCTGCTGAAGCTCTCTTCCGCGTCCAATGACGCCGGTTTCTCTCCCAATCGGGATGACCGGCAATTCTATCGCCGACAGATGGATGCCAGACGCCGCCTGGAACAACTTCGGGAAGAGAAGGAACTGGCCGCAAGGTATGACGACTGGGGCGACTAGGCTCCCGCTTTCCCTGCCGCGCGACTGAAATACCCCAGCACCTCCGCAAACCGCTCGTTCCCGCCACCCGGTTTGTAGAGGGCATGGGCCGCCCGCTGAATCACCGGTGCGTCCTGCACCTGATACAACTGCCCCCCTTCAATGGCCCGAGACACCATCGGTTCCGCAAGATAGGCGCTACCGCCACAGGCCATGATCAACGCCAGGGCCATGCGCCCCAGCTCAACCCGCACGCGCGGTGTTGGCTGGTCAGGAAAATTCTGCGCATGCGCAACAGCAAAGGCGGTACCCCAGTCCACCATGACATAGCGCCCTCCCAATGCATCCGCGACGCTCTGGCCGGGTTCCGTCGATACCATAATTAAGGGAATATCCATGACATGCTCTGCCTTGAGTTCCGGTATCAGCGGCGCATCGAACACAAAACCCAGGTCTAGCGCGCCTTCCTGCAGTTGGCGTATCAGGGAGTCCCCGCGTTGCACCTCCAACGTCAGGGCAAGTTCGCTATGGGTTCGATAGACCCACTGCGCCCAGTCCTGCAGCGTGATATCCCACAGGCTCGACACGGCACCGACACTGAGTAAGCGCGGCCCATCATCTCCCAGAGCCACATCCTGACGCACCCGGCCCCAGGCCAGGGTGATATGTTCCGCGTGCTTGACCAGCCGTTGCCCGGCAGGGGTTAACTGGATGTCATTTCGTTTACGGGTGAAAACCGGCACACCCAGCGTTTCTTCCAGCAGGCGGATACGCGCACTGACAGCGGACTGGCTGATGCAAAGATTCTCGGCCGCCTTGCCAAAGTGACGGGTACGGCAGACTTCCAGAAAGGTTTTCAGAAACTCGGTATCCATTGCCTCAATCATCAAAGCGGATTGAATCGAGCAGTTTATTTCACTTTACGCTGACTGGGAATTCCCCTGGATAACAGCAGGCTCCCTTGCAAAATAATCCCGGTAATCACTGCGTTATTTTTATATCTTCCCGAGACTTGCTAAAATCGCCCCATCGATAACAAGCGGGAATTTACTTATCTCAAACGCTAAAAAGACCACGCCTTCTACCCAGACTAGCAATGGACGCTATATTGTAATGATCAGCGTGCATGGCCTGATTCGCCCGGACAAGCTTGAACTTGGGCGTGACGCCGATACCGGCGGCCAGACCAAATACGTCCTGGAACTGGCGCGCGCCCTGGCCGAGCAACCTGAAGTCGAGAAGGTCGACCTGGTTACCAAGCAGATTATCGACAAACAGGTCGACGAGGAATACGGCCAGCACAAGCAGTTCATCAGCGACAAGGCCCGCCTGATCCGTCTCAACGCGGGACCGAAGGAATACCTGCCCAAGGAACAGCTCTGGGATCACCTGGATACCTTCGCGGATAATCTGCTCGCCTTCCTGCGCCAGCAGCCACGGCTGCCCGACATCATCCACTCTCATTATGCCGATGCCGGTTATGTCGGCAGTCGCGTTGCCAATGTACTGGGCATTCCTCTTGTCCACACCGGGCATTCACTCGGCCGGGTGAAACGCCGCCGCCTGCTGGCCGCGGGTATCGATGGCGAGCGAATCGAAACTGTCTACAACATGTCGCGCCGCATCGAGGCCGAGGAAATCACGCTTGCCAGCGCGGAACGCGTCATCACCAGCACCTCGCAGGAAATCGAGGAACAATATGGCCGCTACGACCACTACCAGCCGGAACAGATGCGGGTCATTCCGCCGGGCACCGATCTGCAACGCTTCTTCCCGCCCACCGGTAAGGAATGGCGCAGTCCGATAGCCAGGGAACTGGGCCGCTTTCTTCGCGAGCCGAAAAAACCTTTCATACTGGCCCTGTCGCGACCGGACACGCGCAAGAACATTACCTCGCTGGTCACCGCCTATGGCGAATCCAGTGCGCTGCAGAAAATGGCCAACCTGGTCATCGTGGCGGGGAATCGCGAAGACCTGCACGACCTGGACGAAGGCGCCCAGGAGGTTTTCACCAACATCTTCCGGCTGTCCGACCTCTACGACCTCTATGGCAAGATCGCTTACCCAAAACACCATGAGCCCGATGATGTACCGGTACTCTATCGCCTGGCGACTGCGTCTGGCGGCGTGTTCGTTAACCCCGCGCTGACCGAACCCTTTGGCCTGACATTGATTGAAGCCGCCGCCAGCGGCCTGCCGATCGTGGCGACGGAAGACGGCGGTCCGCGCGACATTATCGGTAACTGCAATAACGGCACGCTGATCAATCCGCTCGATCCGGCCGAGATCGCCGATGCTATTTTCAAGATACTGGTCGATCGCGAGGCCTGGGAACATTATTCGAAAAAGGGACTGGCCGGCGTGCGCCAGCATTATTCCTGGGAAGCGCATGCCCGGCGTTATCTGGAACTGATCCAGCCGACCATTGATAAAACCGAGCGACTGGTTCGGCCGCCCCGTTCCCGTCGCCCCATGTTGCATCACGACCGCGCCATCTTCACCGATCTCGACCAGAACCTGCTCGGCGATCCGGAATCCCTGCCCGGGTTCATTGAAACGGTGCGCAATAACCGCAAGTGCGCCACCTTCGGCATCGCCACCGGCCGACGGCTGGACTCGGCATTGAAGGTCATGAAGCAATACGGCATCCCGGAACCGGACGTGCTTATCACCAGTGGCGGCACCGAAATTCATTACGCACCCAAGCTCACCATGGATGCCAGCTGGCTGGATCACATCGATTACCACTGGATGCCCAAGGCCGTGCGCAAGGCGCTTAACGACCTGCCCGGCATTAAGCTGCAGCCCAAGGTGGAACAGAGCCGCTTCAAGATCAGCTATTACATCAACCCGGAAATCGCGCCCAGCATGGATGATATCAACCGCATCCTGCATCAACAGGAACTGTCAGTGAACGCAACGCTTTCATTCGGTCAGTTCCTCGATATCCTGCCATTGCGTGCTTCGAAAGGTCTCGCATTGCGCTACTTCGCCGCCCGCTGGAACATCCCCCTGGAGCATATCCTGGTAGCTGGCGGTTCCGGCGCGGATGAAGACATGATGCGCGGCAACACCCTGGCCGTGGTCGTCGCCAACCGCCACCATGAAGAACTGTCCAAGCTCATGAACACCGACCAGATCTATTTCGCACATCAGCCTTATGCCAAGGGCATACTCGAGGCGCTGGATCATTATGATTTCTTCAACAGCTGCACGGTTCCGGAATCGGATGCCGAGGTGAATGCATGACCGGTAAATTACTGCTCTGCACCGACCTCGACCGCACGCTGCTGCCGAACGGCACACAACCCGAATCGCCGGGCGTTCGTGAACGTTTCAGCAATTTTGTACAGCATGAACACATAACACTGGTGTATGTCACCGGTCGCGACAAGGACCTGGTGGAACGGGCGATCAAGTGCTACCTGCTACCGCGTCCCGATCTGGTCATTAGCGATGTTGGCAGCAAGATTTACGATTTGCGCGGCGGCGACTGGCAAGTTTGGCCTCAATGGGAAACCGAGATCCAGCAGGACTGGGGCGATTATGATCACAACCGCCTGCGAGAACTGTTTCTGAATCTCAAACCACTGCAATTGCAGGAACACGCCAAGCAGAATACGCACAAGCTGAGTTACTACATTCCGCTGCATACCAATCACGACCTGCTGATTCGCGACATGGAACAACGCCTGCAACAGCAGGGCATCAAGGCCAGCCTGATCTGGAGCGTGGATGAACCGGCCGGTATCGGCCTGCTGGATGTACTGCCCGCATCGGCGACCAAGCTGCACGCCATCGACTTTGTCCGCCAGCAACTGGACTTCGCCATCGAGAACACCGTCTTCTCCGGCGACAGTGGCAACGATATGCCGGTACTCGCCAGCAACATACCCGCGGTACTGGTCGCCAACGCCACTCCCCAGGTACGCGAAATGGCGCTGCAAAAGGCGCGTGCCGCTGGCAATAGCGATCATCTTTATATCGCGCAGGGTCTCAATGAAAACCTGAACGGCAATTACAGCGCCGGAATACTCGAAGGCATTGCGCACTACCACCCGGAACTTTCCTCGCTGATCGATGCCCAAGCCTGAATGAAGTTCCTCGATCATCCCTCCGGCTATGGCTGGATCAGTATCGCCCTGCACTGGCTGAGCGCATTGCTGGTATTCACCCTGATCCCGCTTGGATTGTGGATGGTGGAACTTGATTACTACGACAGCTGGTACAAAAAAGGGCCCGATCTGCACCGCAGTCTCGGCGTACTGCTGGCGTTGCTGCTCATGCTCCGTCTTGGCTGGCGCATTGGAAGCGGCAAACCGGCGTACCCCGAGGATATGCCACGCTGGCAAGTGCAGCTTGCCGTGGGCGTGCATCACCTGATGTATCTGCTGCTGTTTGCGCTGGTGATAACCGGCTACCTGATTTCGACCGCGGATGGCCGCGCGGTTGCCGTGTTCGACTGGTTCGAAATACCGGCCACCCTGCAGAACATCGAGGGCCAGGAAGACATTGCCGGCGACATTCACTTTATCCTGGCAATGACACTGCTGGGGTTTGTTGCCCTGCACCTGCTTGGCGCGATAAAACATGCCTTAACAGGACACAAACAACTGTTGCTGCGTATGTTAACTCCCGGTCGAACGTTAAACGAATAACTTGTAGGAACTGCCTTGGCCGCGAATGGCAATTCAGTTCGCGGCCAAGGCCGCTCCTACAGTCGAAACATGCTGTATGAACGTCAACAATGGAGTCATTGATTATGAACAGACCCGCAATCCTGTTGCTTGCCAGCACACTATCACTAACCGCTCTGCCCGCCCTGGCGGAAAACTACGCCATTGACACCAAGGGCGCCCATGCCTTTGTCCAGTTTCGTATCAAGCACCTCGGCTATAGCTGGCTGGTAGGCCGCTTCAATACCTTTGAAGGCAATTTCAGCTACGACGAAATCAATCCGGATACCGCCAGCGTCAATGTCACCATCGACACGGCCAGCGTGGACTCCAATCATGCCGAACGCGACAAGCATCTGCGCAGCGATGACTTCCTCAATGTCGAGAAATTCCCGCAGGCCACCTTCAAAAGCACGTCATACAAGGAGCTCGAAGATGGCAAGGCTGAACTGACCGGCGACTTCACCCTGAACGGCGTGACCAAACCTATCACCATTGCCGTGGAACATATCGGCGCGGGCGAAGATCCCTGGGGCGGATACCGTCGCGGTTTTTATGGCACCACATCCTTCAAGCTGAAGGACTTCAACATCAAGAAATACCTTGGGCCTGCATCCGAGACCGTGGAACTGATGCTGGGCGTCGAGGGTATCCGGCAATAACCGCCCGCCTGGCGCTTTCCAGGCATGCTTTAACCACATCCGATCAGGCCATTTTTATATGGCCTGATTTTTTGTTTGCAAATGATAATGATTATTGTTAAGTTTCTGTCCTCGGCGAAATCCAGAATAAGTCTTGTCGGAAAAATATGTTATAACATAACGACAAATCTATTATTGAGGTTGAATTGAAATGAAAAAAACACCCTTAGTCATTGCAATAGCAGGTATTTTAGGTGCGAGTGGCGCGTCGGCCGCCAGTGTCGAAGAACGTCTGCAACGCATGGAACAACGCATGCAGTACCTGGAACAGCGCGTTAAGGAACAGGACAAGGTAATCGCGGAAAAGGAAGCGCAAATCGCTGAAATGCAGGAAAGCAGCAGCACAGGTGGTGGCTGGTTCCAGGGGGTTGAGATTGGCGGCCTGGTGGAAGTGGAAGGCGCTACCGGCGAAGACTTCAGCGGCGCGGATTCCAGCGACATCGTACTGGCTACCGCCGAAATCGGCATGCTGGCGCAGATCAACGACATCACCGAAGCCGAGATTGTGTTGCTTTATGAAGACGATGGCGCAACCTCACTGGATGTCGACGTTGCCCGCATCGGTATCGCCGCGACCGAGGCCCTCAACCTGGATTTCGGCCAAATGTATGTCCCCTTCGGTAGCTACGCGACCCAGATGATTTCCGATCCGTTGACCCTGGAGATCGGCGAGACGCGTGAATCCGTGGCCATGGCGACTTTGCACAATAGTGGCGTTGAGATCGGTACCTACATCTTCAACGGTGAAACCACGGAACTGAACGATGACGATGAAATCGACAACTTTGGCGCCTTCGCCATTTATAGCTACGAAGGCGATCGTTTTAATATTGAAGGCAGTCTGGGTTACATCAATGACCTGACCGATTCCGATGCCCTGCAGGACACCATCGGTGGCACCGTGACCGACAGCGTGGCCGCATACACGGCTTCCGCCATTGTCAACGCAGGCCCTTTCACCTTTATCGGTGAATACCTGGGCGCGAGCGATGACTTCGGTGCCGGTGATCTATCGGTTGCGGGCGGAGAAGAACCATCCGCATTCAATATCGAAGCCGGTTACAACTTCGAGTTAAGTGGCAAGGAAGCCAATATCGCGCTGGGTTACCAGGAAACGGAAGACGCAGTTGCGCTTGGGCTACCGGAGAAACGCGTACTCACCGCCTTTTCCGTCGCCATTATGAAGAACACTTCCCTCGCCTTCGAATGGGCAGCGGATGAAGACTACAGCGTCGCCAACGGCGGCACCGGCAACGATGCCGACACCTTCACCACCCAACTCGCGGTGGAATTTTAAACCTCGGGTTCTGTAGGAGCCGGCTCACCCGCGAATCGTTCGTGGCCAGGGTCGCTCCTGCAGCACATTTTTTTCAGGAGAAAATACATGAAACGAACGCTCATTGCCCTGGGCCTGGCAACCTGCGCTTCCACACAGGTAAGCGCCGCACCCAGCGAAAAAGACGTGCTGGTGCATTACGCAGACCTTGCGCATGCCATGTATGAAGACGCCTTGATCACGGCAAAAGCCATGCAGGACAAGATTAATACCCTGCTCGCGGAGCCTACGCCCGCGACACTGAAAGCCGCGCGTGAATCCTGGGTAGAAGCGCGCCACCCTTACCAGCAGACCGAGGCCTATCGCTTCGGCAATGCCATCGTCGATGACTGGGAAGGCAAGGTCAACGCCTGGCCACTGGACGAAGGGCTGATCGATTACGTGGCCACCGGTTACGGTAACGAATCGGATGAAAACGCCTTTTATACCGCCAACGTAATCGCCAACCCTCAGTTAATGTTGTCAGGTAACAAGATTGACGCCAGCAACATCACCAGGGAACTGCTCCGTGACACGCTGCATGAAGTGGACTCCGTTGAAGCAAACGTGGCCACCGGTTATCACGCCATCGAATTCCTGCTCTGGGGCCAGGACCTGAATGGCAGCGGCCCGGGCGCGGGGAACCGCCCCGCCAGTGATTTCGATAAGCAAAATTGCACCGGGGGTCACTGCGATCGCCGGGCACAATACCTGACAGCAGCCACCGCGCTGTTGATTGACGACCTCGAATGGATGGTGGCGCAGTGGGCAGAGAACGGCGCGGCGCGAACAGAAGTCACCAGCGGCGATGTTCAGCAGGATCTGTCCACCATTCTTACCGGCATGGGCAGCCTGTCCTACGGCGAGCTGGCCGGCGAACGCATGAAACTCGGCCTGATGCTGCATGATCCGGAAGAAGAACAAGATTGCTTCAGCGACAACACCCACTGGTCACACTATAACGACGCGCTCGGCATCCGGAATGTCTATACCGGCACCTACACCCGCGTTGATGGCACGAAACTGACCGGCCCTAGCCTGTCCGAACTGGTCGCCAGCAAGGACAAGGCCGTGGACAAAGCGCTGCGCGCCAGCCTGGATGCAACGCTTGCCAAAATGCAGGTGCTGGTCGATACGGCCAACCAGGGCGAAGCCTATGACCAGATGATCGGCGCCGGTAACAGCGCGGGCAATGCCAAGGTGATGGCCGCGATCAACGCCCTGCTCGACCAGACCCGGGAGATTGAAAAGGCCGTGCATGTCATGGAGCTTGGCGGCATTGCCTTTGAAGGTTCCGATAGCCTGGATGCGCCGGAGAGCATTCAATAATGCGAACAGGTTGCATGTTTACGGTATGGCCGGGTTTGTTAACCCGGCTTTTTTTTGCCTCCTGATTATAAAAAGCGGCAAAGCGCTTCCGCCGCAACCAAGGCCATCTCGTCATTGCGAGGAGCGATAGCGACGTGGCAATCTCCAACACATTGATCTTATTTAAAAGATTGCCATGCTTCGCGCGCAATGACGTTGCTTTACCAGCAGGCACAATCCTTGCTCTTCTATCGGTATTCACCCCGCAGGAGCCTGCTATGAATCAATCCAGCCTGTACGGTCTGATCGGTGGCTTTGTCCTGATCTGCCTGATGGTACTGATGTCGCCCGAAAGCATCGGCACCTTTTTCAATATCACCGGCCTGCTGGTGGTCATTGGCGGGACCATCGCCGCGACCCTGGTCAGCCGTCCGCTGAAAGACATCAAAAGCCTGCTGCAGGGCATTCCCGAGCTGCTGAAAGACGATCATTGCACCCTGAAGCAGGATATCGATCAGCTGCTGCAGTTCGCCAAGCTGTACCGTTCCAGCAGCCTGCGCACCGCCGAGGCAGCCATCCAGCAAATGCAGGACCCCTTCGTCAAAGGCGGCCTCAAGCAGATCGTGGATCGCATACCGCGCGCGGAACTGATCAAAAGTCTGCAATGGCAGATCACTTCATGGCGCAACAGGCAACAGGAACAGGTGCATATCCTGAACAGCATGGCCCTGTTCGCTCCGGCCTTTGGCATGCTGGGCACCCTGTTTGGCCTGGTGCACATGCTGACCGGGCTCGGTGCAAGCGGCCTGGAGACCATCGGCGCCATGATGGCCTTTGCCATGATGACCACCGTGTACGGCATCATCGCCGCCAACCTGGTACTAAAACCGCTGGCCATCAAGCTGGAACGCCGCACGCAACAGCAACTGGCACGCTTTAACGCCCTGCTGGAAGGCATTCTCGATATCCACGCACGCCGTCATCCCGAGCTGATGGAAGAAAAGTTCGACAACCTGTTGCTCACGCGCGAACAGGACAAGCCCGAACCGACCTACATGGCGCTGGTCAGGGGATAACCTCAGTCCATGAATTCCATCGCGGTCGAACTGCAACCGGAAGAAACCGTGCAGCCGATTCCCTGGGAGTCGGAAAGCCTGCATTCTTCCATCCAGAACGACAGCAGCTGGCTGATCAGTTTCATTGATATCCTGACCATTCTATTAACGGTGTTCGTGTTGCTGCTGGCCTACGACGAGCACGACCCGGTTGGTATCAGCAAGGAAGAAATCATCGTTGAGAATCCGCAGACCCAGCCTTTCCTCCCCGAGCCGGTGATTAACGAAACCATCGCGGAAGTTGTTGAAGAGCCGCTTCCTGCAGTTCCCGAGGGTGAACTGACGCAGCTGATTGAAGGCCTTGAACTGAACTTTGCCGACAACATCGAAATTTCGATCACGCGTGAAAACATCAAGCTGGAAATAGAGGACACGATCCTGTTCAGTCCTGCCAGCGCGGAACTGACCGAAGCCGGTATCCAGTTACTGGATGAACTGGCCGCGACGCTGATGAGTTTGCCTTACCTGATTTCCGTCGAAGGCCATACGGACAACACGCCGATTCATACCGATCTTTACCCAACCAACTGGGAACTGTCGGCGGCACGCGCCACCATTGTCACCCGCACACTGATTGCCAGCGGCGTTGCAGCGGATAAACTGCGCGCCATTGGTTATGGCGACACACAACCGCTGGTCGAGAACAACGATGACGCCAGCAAGGCCAGGAACCGGCGGGTATCTTTCGTACTGGAATTCCCGAAAGAACAACCCGACAACGATAAACAGGCTCTGGTCGAATCCGTGCCTTAGAATCTAACGCCCACGATACTGGCGCGAGTTTGCCCATTCCTCGGCGGAAAGGACACCATCACCATCTGTATCCATCTCATCGAATACAGAAGAATCTTTCTTGTTGCGCATCGGATAACCCTGCTTTTCACGGGATTCCTGCCTTTTCTGGCAAGCCTCCTCATGCTCCTCTCGGGTGATTACGCCATCCTTATTGAGATCCATCGCCTCAAATGACATGGGGCCGCGCTGGGCGTATTCGTCATCGTATTCATCGGGACTTGCTACAACTAATGAACTGGACAGAACCCAGACTGGGAGTGACAACATCGCAAGTTTGTTCAACATGACAGCACCTCCTTTGCACTACAGCCACGAACATAAACCAGGCTGACCCAGTCTAGTCTTTGACCGGATTCTCACCATGCCGCACATCAAACAAGATGAAAAATGTCATAACCGCACGGCGTTAGACATACCCGAAAATTTATGTATAATGCGAATCGTTTTCATTTGGTTTTATATGGATTACCATGAAGCTCGCTCTCCTCCCGCTGTTAATCTGTGCCCTGCCCGCGCACTCCGCCGACCTCTCACAGGGACCTTCATTTGCTGAACCCGAGCCGGGCGAACAATTTCCCGGCGGCGCCACCAGCCATACCAAGCTGCTGAACCAGGACGCCTTCTCCCAGCCTTCAGCCAACATGCCGTTCGAGCGCGAGATGAACTTCAAGATCGGCAATGCCTTTTTCAAACGGGTATGGGCTACGGCACCGTCTTCCACCCAGGCATCCGATGGGCTTGGCCCCCTGTTCAATGCCCGCTCCTGTCAGCGCTGCCACCTCAAGGACGGCCGTGGCCACCCGCCCAATGGCCCGGACGATAACGCCGTCTCCATGTTTCTGCGGGTAAGCATTCCGCCGCAAACCGAACAGGACCGGCAACTGCTGGCGCAACACAAGGTCAATGTCATTGCCGAACCCAATTACGGCACCCAGATCCAGGACTTCGCCATTGCCGGTCACAAGGCCGAGGCAAAGATGCTGATCCGTTATGAAGAAGTACCGGTGACACTCGCCGATGGCACGCTTGTAAGCCTGCGCAAACCTGAATACTCCCTGGCCGATCTGGGTTACGATCCAGTGCATCCCGAAGCCATGTTATCGCCACGCGTAGCGCCGCCGATGATCGGTCTGGGCCTGCTGGAAGCGATCAGGGAAGAAGATATCCTGGCACAAGAGGATCGCGATGATCGTGACGGCGACGGTATTTCCGGCAAGGCGCAACAAGTCTGGAGTGCTGAATACAACCAGGTCATGCTGGGACGCTTTGGCTGGAAAGCAGGCGCGCCCTCCGTGAACGAACAATCCCAGGGCGCCTTTGCCGGTGACATCGGCATCTCGGTACCCTTGCATCCCAACGGAGCGGGCGAATGCACGGCCAGACAAACGGCCTGCCAGGAAGCACCGAATGGCAACAGTCCGCAATACGACAACCTGGAAGCAGACAAACAGGTCACTGACCTGGTGGTGTTCTATTCAAAAAACCTCTCGGTTCCGGCCCGTCGTGATCATGCCGACCCGGACGTTCTGCGCGGTAAACAGATTTTCCACGCCGTCGGTTGCGCCAGCTGCCATACGCCAAGCTATGTAACGCGCAAGGACAACGTCAACATCGAACAATCGGAACAGCGTATCTGGCCCTATACCGACCTGCTGTTGCACGACATGGGTGAAGGTCTCGCGGACGGTCGGCCGGAGGGCCTGGCCGATGGCCGGGAATGGCGCACCCCGCCCCTGTGGGGCATCGGTCTGACACCGGTTGTGAATGGTCACAGTTACTACCTGCACGATGGCCGCGCCCGGAACCTGCTGGAAGCCATTCTCTGGCACGGTGGCGAGGCCCAACCGGCACGTGAAGCTGTGATAAAGTTACCCCCCCGGGAACGTGACCTCCTTATCCGCTTTGTCGAGTCTTTATGAAACGCCTGTTAGTCTTTTTATTACTGAGTTTAAGCCTTATCCAGAATACCAGCGCTGCTGTGACGCCGGGCGACAACGAGGACCTGTTGCGCGCCGTCGACCGGTTTATCATTCCGGAAACTATCCATCTCGAACAGGCCATGATCATGCTGGCCGAACATACCGACGCCTATTGCGAAGCGCCGGGCGAGGCTACGCTGGTACAGTTGAAACAGGACTTTCATTACGGCATGAATGCCTGGCAATCGATCCAGGTTATCCGCTTTGGTCCGATGGAGTACGCGATGCGCGCCTATCGTTTCCAGATGTGGCCCGACAAGCGCACCAAGGTCAGTCAACATCTCAGCAGCTTGCTGGCCAGTGAAGATGCGGAAGCACTCAAGCCGGAAAACTTTGCCCGTGGCAGCGTCGCCGTGCAGGGCCTGAGTGCAATGGAACGGTTGCTGTTCAACGATCAACCCATCAGCCCTTATGAATGCGCGGTGTTACAGGCGATTGCACACAATCTTGCCAGCATGTCCTCCAACCTGATTCGCGACTGGATGATGGAAGATGAACCGCACCGCATGTTTATCCTGACCTCGCCCGAGGGCAATGCACTGTATGAAAGCGACATGGAAGTGCGTTCCAAGTTGCTCAACAACCTGCATACCGAACTGCAGCTGATTGTCGAACAGAAACTGCAGGAACCGCTTAGCAACAGTATCGAAACAGCCAAACCCAAACGAACCGAGTCCTGGCGTAGCCAGCGTTCGCTGAGAAACATCGGCATCAACCTGAAAGCCGTCGAGCGCTTATACAAAATCACCTTCCTGCCCCAGCTGGACGACAGCGTACTGGCGCAGCGCATCGAGCAAGCCTTTAACGACAGCTATACTCGACTACGCGATATCGACATGCCGCTTAACCAGGCGATCACGGATGCTAACCAGCGCCCCGCGGTCGAACAGTTAATGCAGACCATCAACCAGCTGCGCCTGCTGTTTGCCAACGAGCTGCCACAGGCACTTGGCGTACCGCTCGGCTTTAACAGTCTGGATGGCGACTAACACTCATGCAGCGCCGTGACTTTATCAAGGCAGGACTCGGCCTTTCCCTGCTCGCCTGTTTACCGGTTAAGGCGCAGGCACAACGCACGGCATTCTTCAGCTGCCGCGCCGACACCCAGGGTCGCTACTTCATCAGTGGCATCGACCGGCAAGGTCAGCTGCAACTGGACATCGCCCTGCCCGGACGCGGTCATGGCATGCAGTTGCATCCGCAGCGCCCGGAACTGCTGGTGTTTTCACGCCGTCCCGGTACGTTTCTCTGGGTTGTTGACCTCGCCACGCAACAGGTCAGTCATAAAATCACCAGTCCCGCTGGTCGGCATTTTTACGGCCATGGCAGTTTTTCCCGGGACGGGCGCTACCTGTTCACCACCGAGAATGAGTATGAAACAGCGCGTGGCGTCATTGCGGTCTATGACAGCCATGATCATTACCGTCGCCTGGATGAGTTTGACAGTCATGGTATCGGCCCGCACGAACTGGTCACCCTGAACCAGGCCAATGTACTGGCCGTTGCCAATGGCGGTATCCAGACCCATCCCGACTTTCAGCGCACCAAGCTCAATCTCGATAGCATGGACCCCAGCCTGGCCTACATTGATCTGGCCAACGGCCAGCTGCTCGACGCCTACCGACCACCGGCGCAACATCACCAGCTCAGTATTCGGCACCTCAGCCTGACCCATGACGATACCCTCTGTATCGCCATGCAGTACGAAGGCGCGGCCAACGAACATCCGCCCCTGATTGCCATGCACAAGGGTGAAGATAAATTGCAGTTCGTTGAACTGCCCGAGGCGCTCAACCATTCGCTGAACAATTATTGCGGCAGTGTCTGCACGGACAGCAGCAATGAATGGTTTGCCATCTCCGCGCCGCGCGGCGGCCGCATCATCTTCATCGATACTCACAACAGCAAACAACCGACAACGCTATCGATGCAAGACGGCTGCGGCATTACATCGGGCACGGAACCGGGTGAGTTTTATATCAGCAGTGGCGATGGCTCTTTACTGCGATATCGGGTCAACGGCACACGGGATGTTTTGAAAAGCGCAGATAACCAGGTGAAGTGGGACAACCACATGATCTAGTTTTTAGGCAACGCCGGGTCCATGTAATCCCAGGCATGCGCATTCTGCGCAAACACTATTCTTTTAGGATGAAATAGCGCCGGGTTATCCAGACTCGCGGCAGCGATCAACAGAATATCCGGCTTGCCGCTGGTGAAACCCAGCACCGGACTGCCGCACAACGGGCAGAAGCCTCGACTCACGGTGCTGCCATCATCCGCCCGCTGGTCGAAGAAACGTAATTCACCGCTGATGGCGACCGCTTCTTTCGGCATCACGAACAAGGAACTATGCCCGGTACCGGTTGCATGCTGACATTGCCGACAATGACAGTGAAGGGCATTCAGGGGTTCAGCATTCGCGGAATAACGCACCGCGCCACAGGCACAACCACCGCTATACTCACTCATTGGTCTCATCCTCCGCCACACGATAAAACGCCATCGCGTTAGTATAGAAAACCTTTCGCGCGGCCGCCTCGCCCAGCGCCTCGATAACCGTATAAAAGTCCTCATCCGCATAAGGACGGGGCGCCCGTGTCGACGGCAGATCGGTACCGAACATCAAGGCGGCGGGATTTTCGCGATAAATGGCTGCCAGCGCCGGACGCACGTCGAAATCAACACGGCCAAAGCCGGTCGCCTTGATATGCACGCCGCGCCATGGACTCCAGTTGCGCTACCTCTTCCGATCCCCCGCGGCGCAGATTAAACCGCACGCCACGTACCCCAAGGCGATGCAAGCGAATGAGTTCCTGATCGCTAACAGCGTTCGGCAATTGTGTAATACCGACAAAGCCCTTGCCCAGTTCCGGCAAGGCAGCCTCCAGATAGGTTTGATCAAACCCCTGAAAAGAACCGGAGACGAGCGCGCCGCCGCGCAATCGGTAAGGGCGTGTTCGCGCAAGGTATTCGGACAAGCTGTATTCGGGCGGTAATGCGCCCTGGTTGGCGCTTACCGGGAAGCGTGGATCAAAGAGATGAAAATGACTGTCGAAGAGTTCGAAACTGTCCAGCGCCCACGACACTACAGGCCATATCCGCTGGCCATCAGCACTGCCAGGAGAGGAATCACGACCAGGAATATCAGTTCAAAACGGATAAACCAGACAATACGTTTCGGTATCAGCACAAAGGGTTCGCTGCTATTACGCTGCTTGAGGAAAAACAGCGTCGGCACAATCGAACATAAACCCATGAGGACAAAAGCCGTCAACTTGATCATGAACAGCGGATTTTTGGAATAAAACTCGGCCGGCTTCCCTACCCAAAACCAGAGCGACAAACCCGCCAGCAACACGACCAGTGCCGAAATACCGTAGATCGCGTCAAACACTGCCACGCGCCGGATTTCATCCCGGCTCAGCTGCGCCTTGACCAGCACATGCTCAACCACCAGCATCGAGGCAAACACGATAATACCCAGGAAATGCAGGTAGCGAACGGCAAGATCAAGCATTAAAAAACCTCGTCCATGGCAACAGTAATAAATTCAGCGGTACAGGAATTTTCGCCGCAATGAATGACCTCGTCATCGCTCACGCGAAAGCCCAGAAACGGCCGCACCGACACGCCATCACGCTCAATCATCGACATGTCATCAATGGCACTGGTGAGACTGAAGGCAATATTGCCCGTCGTTTCGATCAGCTGATCACCTTCCATACCTGCTTCAATCAGCTTGATTTTGATCTTCTCGACAAGGTCGATGACAAAGATCTTCTGGTATTCATCAAAAGTTTCAGTTGCTTGCTTAAATTCCATCTAAATATCCATACAAAGTCGGTAACAAAAGTGTAAGCGGCTTTTTACCAGAAAAGCCGCTCAACTCAAAGCACCGGGACAGTATATCCACTCAGGCCAGCGTTACCGAATCAGCCAGAAAACCTCCACAATCGCACAACTTATCCAGCATTCCGCTGTACTAAACGATCAATTGAAGTTGTCCCTGAGCATCATCATGGGACTCTGGTTGAATTGATTGCCGTGAATAATTTCAGAATTCAGGCAGGCGCATTTTATTCCGCAACAATGCTCGGCAACTCGTCACGCAAAAAGTTTGCGAAATGCGAGACAGCCGGCGGAACCCCCTGACGTGAAGGCATAAGCAGGCTGATTTCTGCATTTCCGGCTCTCCAATCGGGTAGCACACGAACCAGACGCCTGACTCGCAGCTCATCTCGACAGGTGTATAGCGGTCGTACTTCTTCTTGATGACTTTTCCCATTTGACCCTCTTCAGTAGTACAGTGGTAAACTGTCTACCAAAGTGGTGCTAGATCAAGGTCCCGCCCCAAAGGGGCATTTCTGAATATTCTTGTTATACGTCATTCTAAAATCCATAACTAATAGTATGGTCCGCCTGGAAACTTTGTTTTACTCAAATCTTTTTTCGTTACTTTAGGATCATTTGTTGTAAATATCACGACATACATTGCTACAAAGCATAGAAAAACACCAAACAATCCTGAAAATGGAAAAATCTCAAAGTCGAAGAATACTGACCCTGCCAAAGCAATTACACCGGCAATAAAAAGTACAGATGCAACTATTTCGTTTCTTTTAAATATCATGTCGTATAACGATTTAAATCAGGGGCCGAGCGAAAGCGAGGTCCCGCCCCAAAGGGGCATTTCTGGATTTTCTTGTTATGCATATTTTCCTAGGCTTCCCTCACCCTCATAGCCGCCATACACATGAGACCTGTCATTAGCCCCGTTGCGAGAGAACCGCTCACCCCAAATCTTTCAAAGACTGGATGCAAAATAAGCGCTATGGCAACGGTTGGTATAAATAGAAGCGCTACAATTTTTAAACTTACAAACATACGTATTTGCTTTTTACAATTCGGGCAGGCTTTGATTTTCCCAAATTTATTCATTTCTTTAGAAAACAAACCAATAGTTTCATTACAGTGCGGACATTTCATGTCTTCTCCTTTTTATGCATAACGTTTTAAATCAGGGGCCGAGCGAAAGCGAGGTCCCGCCCCAAAGGGGCATTTCTGGATTTTCTTGTTAGGTGTTTGAGACAAACAATAAATTCCTCATAAGTTTAATTCCAACACCCAGCAAAAGCGCATAACCAACAGTAAGCCCAGAAACGGTAATGTGGTTTTCATCTAATTGAATAATTCTTTCTGGCGAGAATCCGAACGCAGCAGCCAAGAACACAGAAAAAGCGCAGAAAAGGATTCCAACAACACCAACCTTAATAAGCGTTAGATTAGTCACTTTTTTCGGGCTAAGACCGAAAAGAACACCCAATATTATGATTACCAATATTCGCATCTTTAAAGATTTCTATTTTTAAACACCTAACAGTTTGATTAACGAGACCCCCTGTCTCGTTATACATTTTTAGGTGCTTTTTACACCACTTACAAAATGCCACACCCAAATCATAAAGACTGCTAAAGCCAGTATCCAAATAATGATAATTACAATTGCAGCCCTGCGATTGTGAGGCATATTTAATGCTTGTTCTTGCGCTAATGCCTGACACTCTTTCCAAACTGCTTGCGGGATTAACCTTATCGCCAACCAGACACCCAGGGGTAATAGTAGCAAGTCGTCTAAATAGCCTATAACAGGAATGAAATCTGGAATTAAGTCGATTGGGCTGAGGGCGTAGGCTACTACGACCCCAATAACTATTTTTGCCAAGGTCGGCACTCTTGGATCTTTTGATGCAAGATAAAGAGCATAAGTATTCTTCTTTAATGAGCTTGCCCATTTCTTCCATGCGCCATTTTTCATTCATACTCTCTTACGCACCTAACGACTTAAATCAGGGGCCGAACGAAAGCGAGGTCCCGCCCCAAAGGGGCAATTCTGGATTTTCTTGTTAGATTTCATTCAACTTTCCACCACTCATCGACATAATCGATTGATTTCCCATTTAGTTCTGAATACAAAGACTCTTGTGGAAAGATAAATTCAAGGCCATTCACAGTTACTTTTGGCTTATCAGTGAATTGCTCCTTATTTACCACAAAAATCATCCATCCATCTTTTTGATTGTATTTATTTCCATCACTAAGCTCTATTTCGTGATGCCCCTTCGCTATTAACAAAGCAGCTCTATCATCATCCTCAGAATCGATAAGACTCCTACATTCTTTAATAGCTCTTTCTGTCAGAACAAAGGGCGCCACCTTCAAGCTACCATTGCTCTCGTTATTTTTGCTCGCCTGATTATCACACGCCGTTGTAATCAACAGAATTGTGAGTATGAGAATTAATCTCTTCATGTAAATCTAACGTTTTAAATCAGGGGCCGAGCGAAAGCGAGGTCCCGCCCCGAAGGGGCATTTCTGGATTTTCTTGTTAGCGATTTTCACTTGAAATCCGCCAAAATAAACTTGGTTTTTTGTCGCAAGAAATCCGAAACCTCCTCCATTGTTTCTGCAGTTTGATTAACTACAGTTTCCGATTCCTCCTCAGTTTCTTTTCTAATTGTAACTGCTAATGAATTAGCACTTCTTGAAATTACACCAAGGTATTTAACTTCTTTTCCGTCCTCTTCAGTTACAAGAACTGCTTCAAGGTCACGTTTTCTGGCTGTTTGGATTTGTTTCTGACGGAGAGAGCTACGTTTCTTTACTAATTCTTTCGCCTGAAATCCACCAAACACTGACGCAATAAAAAGAAGCACATAAACCCAGCCATATGTGTCATTTCTACCGTAGGTCTGACTCATCCATTCATTAATTGTAAACAGAAACTCTTCCATATTTTATCGCTAACAGTTGTATATGATGCACGACCCACAATAACTAACTGTATAGTGGGGTGGATTAAAAAGATTAACTTGCTGATTTGTTAAAGGCTTCATGTTTATCCGTCCGTTTTGTTCATTATTCTCTCGGGTGCATTTACAGTTTTTATTATCACATTACCAGTGAATGACGCTAAAAATAATAATCCCCAGTATCATTAATTCTAGGATGGAGAAAAAATAATACATAAACCTATGTAATTCAAGATATTGTCATATATCAGGTCTAGCGTATATTTGTTATGCAGACACATACGATCAATTACATAGCCACATATTGAATACTGGTTAGATATACAGTACTCTGTGCCTGGTTTTGGTTCATGGAGGAATCAATCGTGAAGCTATTCGATCAATATCGCGCTGCTCTGCGCATTCGACACTATGCTCTGGCAACCGAGCGAAGTTATTGCAGCTGGCTCAGAAAATATATCCTCTTTCATAACAAACGCCACCCAAAAGACATGGGCGCACAGGAAGTCGTCCAGTTTCTCACTCATCTCGCGGTCAATCGCGATGTATCGGCCTCTACCCAGAATCAGGCGTTATGCGCCATTGTGTTTCTCTATAAGCATGTACTAGAAATCGATATTGGTGAGTTCAACACTTTTTCGCTCGCCAAACGGCCAAAACGATTACCAACGGTATTATCACGCGCCGAGGTTCAATCCCTACTATCCAATATCACGGGAACACAAAAGACAATTGCACTGCTACTGTATGGCGCTGGTCTTCGTCAAATGGAGGCACTCCAGTTACGCGTTGGGGATATTTCCTTTGACAGAAATGAACTTCTGATTCGACATGGAAAAGGCGGCAAAGATCGGGTGACGGTGCTGCCTCAGGGAGCAAAAGAGGGATTACAAAGGGCAATTGATCAGTCGCGATTATGGTTCGAGGAAGACATGGCAAGCGGCGTGAATTTTATCTGGCTACCCAATGCGCTGAATCGCAAGTTTCCCAATGCTGGTCAGCAATTCCGCTGGCGTTATATTTTTTCTTCCGGGAACCTGTCGCGAGATCCGAGGAGCCTGAATCTCAGCCGCCACCATATTGATAAGAAGGGGATTCAACGGGCGGTGCCGCAAGCCGCGACTAACGCGGGTATTGATAAATACGTGACCTGCCATACGCTGCGCCACAGCTTCGCGACGCATTTACTGGAATCCGGTTACGACATCCGCACGGTGCAGGAACTGCTCGGGCATACCAACGTGCAGACCACCATGATCTACACACATGTATTGAACAAGGGCGGTCGCGGTGTGATCAGCCCGGCCGATCAGCTCTCGGCCTGATCAGTCCCAGTATTCGGTGGAAACCGGTTCGCCCAGATCCGCTTCGATCAAGCGCCGCCGCACTTCCAGCAGTTTCTCGATCAGTGCCGGTTCATATTTTTCATACTGTTCCGCATCCGGGGTGCGCTTGACCACCACGCCCAGCAGTTCAGTGATGGCATTGCCGATCGAGTTCTGGCTGATAGTGACAATCAGCTTGCCCGCTTCATTGCGGTAAATGAGCTGTTTGAAGGCCGGTTGCCAGCGGATCGCGACAGCATAGGCGGCATCTTTGATACAGCGGTCGCGCACCATCTTGGCGGTCTTGAGGAAGTCGTTATTGAACAGCAGCACCTTTTCCACCTGATCCGGAAAATGCAGATCGGGCAGGATCGGCGCATTGCGGCTGGAGACCTGGCTGAAGAAGGTGCGGTAAAAATCCAGGAAGCCTTTTAACACCAGGTCGTATTCCTGCCAGAACTGCACTTTTTCCAGCGTGGCCGCGCCACCTGGAATTTCCCAGCTGGGCAGGCCCTGCGGATAACCGGTCAGATCGATGCGCGCCGAGTCATCGCTGACCGGCCGCAGCACTTCCAGATGCAAGGCATGGCAGATGAACTCGCGATACACGTCATGCATGTGCTGTTCAAACAGCGAGTGCTGACCGCCGTCGGTGAGATTCGGGTTTTTGGGGTCGGCCAGTTTCGCATTTCGCAATTCATCCATGGGGAACACCATGAAGTGATTGTGCAACATGCGAATGCTCGGCACGCCGGGAGAAGTCAGTGGCCAGGTCGCATCGAGACTGGCCTCGCCCGCCAGCACCAGGTGTTTTTCCGGGTCCGGGTAGGTTTCCAGCATGTAGTCGATGATGATCTGGTTCATGCGGTTCCAGACATGCCGAACGTTTTCCGGCACCTGGGTGCGGCGCACTGGCCGTCCCAGCGGATTCAGAATGTGTTGCGAAGTGTTGTAGATAATGGAGGTATCGAACTCGACGCTATGCCCCAGCGCCTTGCGGTACAGCAGCAGGTTTTCCGGATTGGTCAGCAGGCCGTTGTTATTGACCAGGTCATTGAGATTCTCGGTGCTGTTGAAAAACTCGTTCGGCTTCATGCCTTCCGGCACATCCAGCGGGATGGGCCGAAAGGGTGTGACGATTTCGCGTGGTCCGATTTCCATTATTTTTTCTCCAAAAAAAAGCCGAAAGTAAAACTTCCGGCTTTTTTAATCATCGATGCGAACGCGTTACGCGATACCGCATTTCTCTTTGATAGCAGAAACTACTGCATCACTGGAAGTTGCGGTCACGTTCATCAGCATGCCTTCTTTTTCATAGAAGCCAGCCAGTGGCGCTGTCTTTTCGTTGTACACGTCCAGACGGTTGGAGATCGCTTCTTCAGTTTCGTCATCACGCTGAACAACGTCACCACCGCACTTGTCGCACTTGCCTTCAACCTTCGGCGGGTTGCTCTTGACGTTGTAGATTGCGCCACAACCGGTGCAGGTGCGACGAGTGGTCAGACGATCCAGGATCACATCGCGCGGCACTTCCAGGTTTACAACTGCATCCAGCTTTTCACCCATGTCAGCCAGCATGGTCTTCAGCTGTTCGGCCTGGGGAATAGTGCGTGGGAAACCGTCCAGCAGGTAACCGTTCTTGCAATCGTCTTCTTTCAGGCGTTCTTTCATGATGCCCATGATCAGATCATCTGGCACCAGGTCACCGGCCTTCATGAAGGCATCGGCTTTCTTGCCCAGCTCGGTACCGTCCTTGACAGCTGCACGCAGGATGTCGCCGGTAGAGATTTGTACGGAACCGTCGATTGCGGTCAGCATCTTGGCTACGGTGCCCTTGCCTGCGCCAGGCGCGCCTAACAGAATCAGTTTCACAGTGTTTCCCCTTGGATATAGGTTAATTCAATCAAAATCAGGGGAGGGTTTATGTCATAAACAGGACTAAAGTTCCAAATAAAATTTTTTAGCTTAGAATAAACTGATGTCGCAACCCCCTGATCCCCCAGCACCTTATGAAGAATTCTATGCCGTGCGCGTCGATCGCGCGGATTTGGCCGCCAAACCGGCCTCTCGTGACGTCTATCTGACGGATTCCGGCCGATTCGGCCCGATTTCGCGCGCCGCAATGTATCCCAGCATTGAGACCGCCGAGCAGGCCATTGCCGCCCGGCAGGACCGCAACCGCTTCAGTTTCACGGTCGAATTCTGCACCCGCGAGCGAAAAATGGAGGAATTCGACGAGGAAACCGGTTTTCTGCGGGGCCTGATGGCCATCCCCTACCCCTACCGGCGTACGGCCTATAACTGGGCGCGGGGCCGGGATGTGCGCGCGATCCTGCTGCGCGATTCCGAGGAGGTGTATGAGCGGCACCGGAAATATCTGCTCGATTACGATATCGACATCACCCGGCCGAGCGACATTGTCATCCTGCGGCCGAAAAAACGCCGCCTCAAAATCAATGATGATATTCAGAAATATAAGGATGGCCCGAAGGCGTATTTTGTCTCGAAGGCGGAACGGCCGAGTGGTGGCGGGCCGGTGAATTCAAAGGACAACAATAAAGACTAACACCACTGTCATTGTTTTCTTTCGTCATCCTGAGCATGGCCGGACAAAAGCGTGAGCGTTGAACACCCGTAGGGTGGCCCGAAGGGCGAGCGCAGCGAGTAATCCAGGGGTGTTATCAAACATGGACCCCGGCTTTCGCCGGGGTGACGGCATTGGGATTAATTCGCTTCCCCAACAACCGACATATTAATCCGCGCATGATCCGACACCCGATCCAGCGACCAGGGCGGATCGTTCACAATATGCACCTTGCACCCGGACACGCCGTCCAGTTCCCGCACGGTATCGGCAATCTGTTTCGGCAACATCAGGTTGCCCGGGTGGCCAGGACTGGAATAGGCCAGGTCGATATCGACGAAAATTTCTTCGTTAACGCGGATGTCGTAAATCATACCCATGTTATACACATCAATCGTCGGTGTGGCCGGATCGAACACGGTGGTCAGGGCATTGTTCACCTTGCGGATAACGGCCAGGGCCTGGCGGGAGGGTTTGTCTTTGCGCGGCATTGGTATCCCTTTCGTTACGTTGAACTCATGGTTCCAGCAAGTGCAGATCCAGTGCGCGAACTATATCCCAGTCGACATCGTTGGCTACTTGCCAGCCGGGCACATTCAGTTTAGCCAACAGCTCCCGACCCTGCTCATCCTGTTCCATGTTTATTAATGCAGTGCGCACCTTATCCACGATGAATGCCGGAACAGTGGGCGAATTCGCAATGGCATGCGGTGGATAACTTTCACTGGTCCATACAACTTTCAATCCATCGCGGTATTGTTGATCCATGTTTTCCAGCGTACGCATCACACCGCCACCGGCCACATAGCCGCCGTTATAGACATGCAGATACACCGAATCATGGGTATTCACGTATTCCGGGGTGAAAGTAATACCCTGTTGATGCAAGGCGGAACGCGTCACCACGCTGGCCGCAAAGGCCGCCGGTGCGGGAAACGCCACAACCTGCCCTTCCAGATCGGCCAACGATTCGATAGCGCTGTCGCGCCGGGCAATCACTATGCCCACCAGCTGCCTGTTCCTGGCCTGCGCCAGGGCCTGGTAACCCGCGCGCGCATTAAAGTGCACATAATGATAGGGATTCATATAAGCGAAGTCGTATTCCCCTTGCGCCAGCGCGGATTCAAACTCGGGGATGCTTGGCCGGCTATGCAAGATGAGATGGATACCGGAATACTGTTGAATCCAGCTCAGCACCGGCAGCCAGAGCTCAGCGGTCTTCTTTGCAGTTTGCTGTGGCACAACGCCGAAGGTATAGCTGCCATCTTCACTGTGAACGGGTTGAGCCAGCAGCAACAGTGCTGTCCACAGCCAGTAAATAATGCAACCGCGAAATGTCATTTTTCAACCCGAAAGCCCGCTCGACGCTCGATAGTAGCGGTAATCGTTGAAGTCAGCAATGCCGTACCTGCGGGGTTAACGGCCGCAGCTGATAGCGCAGACGCCGAGTGTTCAGCGCACGGCGTAATTCAGGTACCTGCTGCAACCGCTGTCTGAGATTTTCCGTAGCGATCGGCCGCCGCGCATACACGCCGACCCGGTTTTCATACAGCGGCGTGCTCAGTTGAAAACGCTGCGGAAAGCCTTTACGCAAATCCGCGCAGGCGCAGTAGGCGCTGCCGGTTAACTCCTGCCGGTTGACAAAATTCGTGACGATCATGCCATCCGGCGTCAGCAGGCGATCCAGACTTTCCGCCCAGTCCCGGGTCACGGCAATCGCGCGTTGCGGTTCGCCATCTTCATGACCGAACAAGTCATCGATAACCAGATCGAAGCGTGTCTTGCGCGGCCGGTTCACCCAGCGGCGCGCATCATCGTGCACCAGCCTCGCCTGGTGATCTGTTACGCCGAAGAAACGCCGCGCGATCATCAGGTGCGTTTGATTCAGCTCTATGCCGGTTATGTCGCAGTTGCCACGCCATTGTTGCAGCTGATGTATAACCGCACCGCCGCCCACGCCCAGCAACAGCACCTTGAGCGGCCGCCCAGGCGGCAGCAGCAACACCGGCAGCGACAACAGATCCCAGACATTGCCCGTCACGCTGTTGTTCGGGTTGTACTGACTATGAAACACCTTGTTGGCGTACAGCCGTCGGCTGTTACCCGCCGTACGGATTTCATAAAGCGTGTCTTTGGTTTTTTTACGCCAGATAATGGCCATTTAACTTATATAAAAAATGATTACTTTTGTTTTCTTTCGTCATTCCGGCGAAAGCCGGAATCCAGTGATTTTTGCCCGCTTTCTGGATCCCGGCCTACGCCGGGATGACGAGACTCTTGGTTTGAGTAGTTTCAATATGCATAATGTCCCTGTCAATCGCAAACCACACTGTATCCATGTCCAGACATTTCAAGCATCGCAGTTTACTCAAACCCGGCCTGTTGAAACAAAACGTCTTCGTCGCGCCTTCCACCATTCACGGCAAGGGCCTGTTTGCGCGGCGCGCGCTCGCGGCCGACAGTTACATTGGCACCTATCGCGGCCTGTATACGCAGAATGACGGGAAATACGTACTCTGGACCTACCCGGACGACACGGCTCCGATTGGCCGTCGAGGTATGAACCTGTTCCGCTATCTGAATCATAACGATGATCCGAATGCGGAGTTTGACGGTTATGACCTGATTGCCCTGCGGGATATCGATGAGGGCGAAGAGATTACGTTTAATTACGAGGGTGAGGACTAAATCACTTTCTACGATTAAAACTCAGTGCCATGTTGGCCTGGTTGCCGAAGTGTTTGAAGCTGTCATAACTGTCTTCGATCAAACGCCGCCCACTCGGCTGGCGATCCGCGTAGAACACACCAATCCCCTTGCCCTGGATTTCAATCGGCATCACGAAGAAAGGCGCGCCCTGGGTAACATGCTTTACTTCGTCCGTAACCAGCATGCGCAACAGCGGGTCCACGTCGTCATGCATCCACAGGGACAGTGAGTTCTCGATGACATGCGAGAATATATTCGCCTTGACGTCCGACATCTCAAAACCAAATCGGTCGCGAATTTCCTGGTGGTTCCAGCCGAGCGCATAACGCGCCTTCAACACCTTGCGATCCTGGCTTAACAGGGCGAACAGAGCCCGATCCATGCCGACACCGCGATGCATACCTTCGAGCACCATTTCCAGCAACAGGTTGATATCGAATTTTCCTTCGACCATGGATGACAGTTCGCGCAGAATCTTGAGCTGCAGATTCATGTCCGGTTCCGGGAATTTCTGCACTTCCTTCTGTTCCGAGGTCTTGACCGCGCGCGCCGGTTTCTTCGACTGGCTGGCCGGCAACGGAATCAGTTCAACCGCTTTGCCCGCGCCGAAGCAGGCCGCGGTATTCGCCGCCTCGCTGGCATTCTCATGCACCATCTTCTGCAGGTCTTTCAGCGGCAGGTACAGCGTTTCGGCAATATGCGCCAGCAGCTTTTTCATTTCCGGCGTATCCCAGCCCTGCTCGGCCAGCGTGGCGAGTTGATGCGCCAGCTGCACATTGCTGATACGCGGATCGTCACTCGCCGAACCTTCGA
Source organism: Thiohalobacteraceae bacterium (assembly GCA_041592335.1). Classification (GTDB taxonomy): domain Bacteria; phylum Pseudomonadota; class Gammaproteobacteria; order Thiohalobacterales; family Thiohalobacteraceae; genus JBFHQE01. The sequence continues at coordinate 35,251 of JBFHQE010000019.1, forward strand.
GCGCCGATTGCAATAAGCCACCGATCTGCCATTGCTTGGTGAGCCCGATACTCAGGTCATTCATCTCAAAGCCATAACGCTTCTTCATCAGCGTATCCAGATCCGGATGGCCATTCATCATCAGCTCATGAATTTCTTCCGCAGCCTCGCTGGGATGACTCCAGAATGCCATCTTCCCCAGGTTCAGCAGCAAGGTGGCAATAAAGACTTCTTCGGGATTCTGATCGCGGCGCTTCTCCGCAAAAGACTGCGCCTGAACAGCGGCATGAAAGGAGCGCGCCATGTCCATGGAGAGATGTTCGCGTTGCGCACCCTTGGAAACCGATTCCACCATCTTGATCGACAGGCACATGCTGCGCACCACGTCGAATCCCAGCAGCACCACGGCACGCGAAACCGTGCTGATGCCCTTGGTGGTAACCAGGTTATACATGGGACTGTTGGCAACCTTGAGCAGTTTGCTGGTCATGGCCGCGTCCTGCAGCACCACGCGGGATAATTCGGACGCGGAACTTTCACGATTATTGGCCACGCCGGAAATTTCCTTCACCGTCGCCGCAAAGGCCGGCATACCCTTCTCGCTCAGCAGCTCCAGCCACTCGTTCAGATTACGCGGCTGCTGCCTGTTTGCGGGCGCCTGGTCTTCCGGCACTTCAAGCTCGGCGGATTGTGGTTCGGTTTCGGCCATGAGATTCCCTGGGAAAACATTCCTGATATCTCTAATCTCTATATGATCGGTATAACTGCCTGATTCTTGAGTATTGTTGGCCTCAACCCTGCAATCGGTTAGTCTACGGCGCTTATGAAAAATCAATCCAATACAGAGAGATAGCCTTGCTTGCCATGATGCCGTCCTTTTCCATTGCACGCCTGCCGCGTATTGAATTCGGCTCGGGATCGATAAACAGGCTTCCCGGACTGATTCGGCAATACGGCAACCGTTGCCTGCTGATCATGGGCAAACAATCCATCCGGCAATCTTCCGCCTGGATGCCACTGGTGACCGAACTCTCCCGCGCCAGTATCGAAATCCAGATTGTTTCCGTGATTGAAGAACCCTCGCCGCAACTGGTTGACGAGGCCGTCAGCCGTTATCGCGAGTTCAATGCCGATGTCGTGGTGGGACTGGGTGGCGGCAGCGTGATGGATGCGGCCAAGGCGATTGCCGGTTTACTGCGTATTGAAAACTCGGTGATGGATTTTCTTGAAGGGGTTGGGCCGGAATTGCCCTATACCGGTCCCGCTGTGCCTTTTATTGCCGTGCCCACCACCGCCGGTACCGGCAGTGAAGCCACCAAGAATGCCGTGCTCAGCGTGCAGGGTGAAAACGGCTTCAAGAAATCCTTTCGCGATGAGCAGCTCGTCCCTGAGTATGCATTGATCGATCCGGACCTGCTCGCCAGTTGCCCACCCGAATTGATTGCCGCCAACGGCATGGATGCACTGACACAGTTAATGGAGTCTTACGTGTCCATCAAGGCGAATCCCATGACCGATGCACTCGCCATCAGCGGTCTGCGCGCGGTGCGAGACGGCCTGCTCACCTGGTACGAGAACCGTGGCGATACGCGCGCGGCACGCGAACAAATGGCCTATGGCGCCCTGCTCTCCGGCATCAACCTTGCGCAAACCGGGCTGGGCTCGGTGCACGGCCTGGCGTCGCCGCTGGGTGCCTTCTTCCCGATTCCGCATGGCGTGGTGTGCGGCACGCTGGTCGCCGAAGCAACAGCCATGAACATCCGGGCGATGCAGGCACGCGAACCGGACAACCCCGGCCTGCAAAAATACGCGCGGCTGGCGGAGATCCTCTGTCAACGCCGTATCCGCGAACCGGTAGCGGCTTATGAAGCGATCGTGGCACTGTTGACGGACTGGACCGAACGCATGCAGTTACAACGCCTTGGACAATACGTCGTTAACGAAAAGGATATACCCAGGATTGTTGCCAACAGCCGTGGCAGTAGCATGAAAACCAATCCGATTGTGCTGACGGATGAAGAGATTACGCTGATTCTCAAACAACGCCTGTAAGCTATCGTAGGGGCGACCGGCCGGTCGCCCGGATATTGCACATCCCTGAACAAGGGCGATCGGCCGGGCGCCCCTACAGAGCAAGATTGGAAACTATTATGAAACCCTTTGCCGAATCCTGTGAACAGAACAAACTGCCGATACTCGAAATCCTTAAACAGGAATTCGCCGACGCCTCTCGCGTGCTGGAAATCGGCAGCGGCACCGGTCAGCATGGTGTGTTCTTCAGCGAGCAACTGCCTCATTTGATCTGGCAGACCAGCGACATGCGGGAAAATCATTCTGGTATTCATGCCTGGCTGGCGGAAGTCGATCGCACTAACCTGCTCGCCCCCATTGCACTCGATGTCGTCAGCGATCCCTGGCCGGAGCAACAATACGATGGCGTGTTCAGCGCCAACACCGTCCACATCATGGGCTGGCCCGCGGTTGAAGCCATGTTTGCAGGCATTGGCGGCGTTCTGGAACCGGGCGGTGTTTTCTGTCTCTACGGTCCGTTTAATTACGATGGGAAATTCACCAGCGAAAGCAATGCGCGTTTTGATATCTGGCTAAAGGAACGCGACCCTGTCAGCGGTGTGCGGGATTTTGAAGCGCTGAACGCATTGGCCGAACAGGCTGGCATGCAATTGAGAAACGATCATCCGATGCCGGCCAACAATCGTACGTTGGCATGGGTTAAATCTTGACGGGATAAAGGAAATCGTTCAGGCGACGGTCAGTTTATGCACGCCGGCGCCAGACTCGCGCTGACGTTCGATCACATCTTTTACAGCCGGCCGTTCGAGAAATTCTTCTAATGTCACGGTTTCGAGATATTGTTGGAGGCGTTTGGACAAACTCATCCAGAGTTCGTGAGTCAGGCAGCGTTCGCCATCCTGGCAATTTTCATTACCTTCGCAAAGCGTGGTATCCAGTTTTTCATCGACCGCGATAATGATATCCGCCACGGATATCTCGGCACGGGGACGCGCCAGGCGATAACCACCACCCGGCCCACGCACGCCGGTAACCAGCCCGTGACGGCGCAACTTGGCAAACAATTGTTCGAGATAGGAAAGGGAAATACCTTGCAGTCGGGAGATATCCGCCAGCGTCACAGGACCCTCGTCCTGGCGAATGGCCAGCGCCATAACGGCAGTGACTGCATATCGACCCTTGGTGGATAAACGCATTGCTCGACCTGTATTCCCTGGAAAAATTACCCAACTGATTCGCTCAGGTTTATACAGGAGAAGAAGGAGCCGAACAAGGACAGAGACTTCAGGGTATCTCTGTAATGAACTGATTTAACAGTTTAATCCGTGGATTCAGAATTAAGCTGACGGAGCAGCTCGGAAAACTGCGGTGTGTTTTCCGGCTGACGGAAACGGTGTCCCTGGCGCAGGCAATAGCCCAGCCATTTCTGCAGAAAGCGATTCATACGCCACTTGTCTTCCAGCGAATAATGCTCGCGGCTACGGTCGTACTCGGCATCACGTTTGCTACGCAGTCGGCCGCAGCGTGTCACCTCGGCCACCCGGGCATCCAGGTAGATACGCACCAGCATATCGGGCGCAAGAAACTCGCCTTCGTCATCGTGAAAACAGTAGGTCAGCTTGAGGGTAACCGTATAACGGCTGCGTTCGATCAGCTCCAGATGAAGGTCCAGCGCATGACGTGCCATGGAAACACGACGACCAGGCGGCATGTCCGCCACGTCCGGAATCAACTGCTTGAGGCGGATATAGTTCGCTTCATAAATCGACATCAGGTCCGCGAGATCGCGCACCGAGCGACGTGCGATATATTGTCTGCTTTTAACTAACATGACCGCATCATAACATAGAAAAAAATTGATCCAGTTTAATTAAAAAACCACCATTGTCCGGTAGACTCAGCTACAGGTTATACACTATAGCGGCCGGATAAAGGCAAGCTTCACAAAAAACCTGAAGGAAAATGATTGCATTATGGGCATCAATAGCATCGCCACTTCACCATTCAGCGACCAGCGCCCGGGCACGTCCGGCCTGCGCAAGAAGGTACCGCACTTCCAGCAGCCCCATTATCTCGCCAACTTTGTGCAGGCTATCTTCGACAGCGTACCGGAACTCGAAGGCGGCGCGCTGGTGCTCGGTGGCGATGGCCGCTATTACAATCGAGAAGCGATCCAGATCATTCTGAAAATTGCCGCCGCCAATGGCGTCAGTCGCGTCAAGGTGGGACAACAGGGTTTCCTGTCCACACCGGCCACGTCCTGCATTATCCGCAAGTATGATTTCACTGGCGGCATCATTCTCTCGGCCAGCCACAACCCCGCCGGACCGAACGGTGATTTCGGTATCAAGTACAACATCCGTAATGGCGGTCCCGCGCCGGAAAAAATCACCGAAGCCATTTATGCCCGCACCCAGTCCATACAGGAGTACCGGATATCGGATAGCGCCGACATTCCGCTGGAGACCTGCGGTATTTATCAACTCGAAGACATGCAGATTGAAGTCATCGATCCGGTTTCGGACTATGCCGATCTCATGGCCGAGCTGTTCGACTTCGATGCCATCCGCGCATTACTGCAAAGCAGTTTCGATATGCGCTTCGATGCCATGCATGCCATCACCGGTCCCTATGCCGAGGAAATCTTCGTCAACCGGCTTGGCGCCGACCGCAACATGCTGATGAACACCCTTCCCCTGGAGGACTTCGGCGGCGGCCATCCCGACCCGAACCTGACCTACGCCGAGGAACTGGTCGCCATCATGATGAAAGACGGCGCGCCCGACTTCGGCGCGGCTTCCGATGGCGATGGCGACCGCAACATGATTCTTGGCCGCAATTTCTTCGTTACTCCCAGCGACAGCCTGGCCGTGCTGGCCGCCAACGCCACGCTGGTGCCGGGTTACAAACTCGGTATAGCCGGTGTAGCGCGCTCCATGCCGACCAGTGCCGCCGCGGATCGTGTAGCGGAAAAACTGGGTGTGGAGGCATTCGAAACACCGACCGGCTGGAAGTTCTTCGGCAACCTGCTCGATGCCGGCAAGGCCACTTTATGCGGCGAGGAAAGTTTCGGCACCGGCTCCAGCCATGTGCGTGAAAAGGATGGCTTATGGGCCGTGTTGTTCTGGCTCAATCTGCTGGCGGTGAAACGCTGCTCGGTGGAAACCATCGTCAAAGAACACTGGGCCATCTATGGCCGCAATTATTATTCGCGTCATGACTATGAAGGCGTAAACAGCGAGCAGGCTAACCTGCTGGTCAGCACGCTGCGCAACCGGCTCGAGAAACTGGCGGGCACAAGCATTCATGGCCGCGAGATTGCCTTTGCCGATGACTTTTCCTATACCGATCCGATTGACCGCAGCGTCAGCAGCAACCAGGGGATTCGTATCGGCTTCACCGACGGTGCCCGTATCGTGTTGCGTCTATCCGGAACCGGAACCGAAGGCGCCACCCTGCGCGTCTACCTGGAACGCTATGAGCCCGATCCTGATAAACAGGGACTCGATGCGCAGGAAGCCTTGGCTGACCTGATTCGTATCGCCGATGAACTGGCCGGTATCAAGAAATACACCGGCCGATCCGAACCGACAGTGATTACCTGAGCCATGACAAATCCCATCATCTGGTTTCGCGACCTGACCATTGACCAGATACCGGAGGTCGGCGGGAAGAATGCCTCGTTGGGCGAGATGATTCGTTCCCTGTCAAATACGGGCGTACAGGTGCCGGACGGCTTCGCCACCACCGCTTCCATTTATCGCGAGTTTCTTGCCCAGGATAATCTTGCTCAACGCATCTATGAGCAACTCGACCGGCTGGATATCGAGGATGTCGAAGCCCTCGCCCGGGCAGGACAAACCATTCGCCAGCAGGTACTGAACACACCACTGCCGGAAACCCTCGAATCCGCGTTGCGCGAGGCCTATCAGCACCTGGAACAGGATACCGGCCAGCCGGGCGTCAGTGTTGCCGTGCGCTCTTCCGCAACCGCGGAAGATCTCCCCACGGCTTCGTTTGCCGGTCAACAGGAAACTTTCCTCAATGTTTCGGGCATCGAGCATTTGCTCGAAGCGGTTAAGAAAGTCTTTGCCTCGTTGTTCAACGACCGCGCCATTGCCTACCGCGTGCAACAGGGCTTCGCGCATGACAAGGTCGCGCTTTCGGCCGGCATCCAGCGCATGGTGCGCAGCGACCTGGCCTGCTCCGGCGTGATGTTCACGCTGGATACCGAGTCCGGGTTCGACCAGGTAGTGCTGATCAATGGTGCCTATGGCCTCGGTGAAACCGTGGTGCAGGGCCAGGTCAATCCTGATGAGTTTTATGTGAGCAAGCGATTGCTGGATGCAAAATGTCCCGCCGTGCTGTCGCGCAACCTGGGCGAGAAAGCGATCCGCATGGTCTATGACGAGCATCAGGCAGTCCGCACCGAGCCGGTAGCCGATTCACTACGCCATCAATTCACCCTGACTGATGCCGAACTGGAAACGCTTGCCCGGCAGGCGATGACGATTGAAGCCCATTACGGCCGGCCGATGGATATCGAGTGGGCCAGGGATGGCGTCGATCAGCAGCTGTACATCGTGCAGGCGCGTCCGGAAACCGTGCAGAGTCAACGCAGCCAGGCCGGGATGGTGATTGAACGCTATGAACTGGATGCGCGCAGTGCCGTGCTGGTGCAGGGACATGCCATCGGCGAAAGAATCGGTAACGGGGTTGCCCGGATTATCGAAAGCCCGAAACAGATGGATAAACTGCAGGCGGGCGAAGTACTGGTGGCGGATATTACCGACCCCGACTGGGAACCGATCATGAAACGCGCCTCGGCCATCGTCACCAATCGCGGTGGCCGTACTTGTCATGCGGCGATCATCGCGCGTGAACTGGGCATTCCCGCCGTCGTCGGCTGCCAGGATGCAACCGACAAGATTCCGGATGGCGCGGCAGTAACCGTCAGCTGCACGGAAGGTGCCACCGGTATCATCTACGATTCGGAACTGCCCTGGCATATTGAACAAACACAACTGGGCGAACTGCCGGAACTGCCGGTCAAGCTGATGCTGAACCTGGCTAATCCCACCATGGCGTTTCGCCAGCAACAGCTGCCGAATGCGGGCGTGGGACTGGCGCGGCTGGAGTTCATCATCAACCAGATGATCGGCATACATCCGCGCGCGCTGCTTGAATTCGAACAACAACCCAGAGACATACAAGGCGAGATAGAATCCCATATCGCGGCTTACCGGGATCGTGGCTCGCCACGCGACTTTTATGTCACGCGACTGGTTGAAGGCATCAGCACGCTCGCCGCCGCCTTCTGGCCCAAGCCCGTGATCCTGAGACTGTCGGACTTCAAGTCAAACGAGTACGCCAACCTGATCGGCGGCTCCAGCTACGAGCCCCACGAAGAGAACCCGATGCTGGGATATCGTGGCGCGCATCGTTATATCGACGCTGAGTTTGCCGACTGTTTCGCGCTGGAATGCGAAGCGATCCGCTATGTACGCGACACCATGCAGCTGACCAACCTCGAGGTCATGATTCCCTTTGTGCGCACGCTGCGCGAAGCCGAACAGGCGATTGCGATGCTGGCGCGCAACGGTCTCAAACGTGGCAACAATGACCTGCGACTGATCATGATGTGCGAGATACCGTCCAATGCCCTGCTTGCCGATGATTTCCTGCAACACTTTGACGGTTTCTCCATCGGCTCGAATGATCTCACGCAATTAACCCTGGGAATCGATCGCGATTCATCCCTGGTCGCCGCTGAATTCGATGAACGCAACCCGGCCGTGAAGCAGCTGCTCAAGATGGCCATCACCGGCTGCAAACAGGCAAACAAATATGTCGGCATCTGCGGACAGGGGCCCTCGGATCATCCCGACCTGGCGCGCTGGCTGATGGACCAGGACATCGACAGCATGTCTCTGAATCCGGATTCGGTACTCAAGACCTGGCAAATGCTGGGCCAGGCAAGATAACTGGCTGGACGTATATTCAGATTTAGAATGGAATTACATAGAATTTTCCGAGGTTAGTTTTTTCTCGCTCCAAAACATTCTGAGTCGCTCGAAAAAACACCCACCTCAAATTCAACTAACCTTCGGCTTTTCCTGGCAACTTGATGAATTGCTCGCGGTAGAACTTCAGTTCTTCGATTGATTCCCGAATATCGTCCAGCGCCAGGTGCGCACCTTTCTTGACGAACTTGTTTGATAGACCCGGTGCCCAGCGACCGGCCAGCTCTTTCAGCGTCGACACATCCAGGTTACGGTAATGAAAAAAGGCTTCCAGCGTCGGCATCTGCCGCGCCAGGAAGCGACGGTCCTGACAGATACTGTTGCCGCACATGGGCGATGCCTTCTCCGGCACAAACTCCTTCAGGAAATCCAGCGTCTGCTGTTCCGCGGCCTGCATGGTCACATCGCTTTGCTTGACCCGGTCGGTTAATCCGGATTTGCCGTGTTGCGCCGTATTCCATTCATCCATGCCCGCCAGCACGCTATCCGGCTGGTGGATGGCCAGCATTGGCCCCTCGGCCAGAATATTAAGCTCGGCATCGGTCACGATGGTCGCAATTTCAATAATCTCGTCATTGACGGTATCCAGACCGGTCATTTCCAGATCGATCCAGATAAGATTCTTGGCATCCTGGGGCATGCTGATTCCTTTTGTCGGCTCAGGTAAAGTGAAATACCGCGCACATCCTAGCGAAAACTCACAGAACCTTAAACTGTCACGCGTTTTGCGCCACAATAGGCAGGGACAGTGAACCACAGAGATACCATGAACGAATATACCGCACTCTTTCTGCTACTGGTCGGCATCGCGACCCTGACCCAGCTGTGGCTGGCCAATCGCCATCGCCGCCATGTCGCGCGACACCGCGCCGCCGTGCCAGCGGCCTTCGCCAATGACATTGCGCTCAAAGATCATCAAAAGGCGGCGGATTACACCATTGCCAAGACCCGGTTCGGCATGGGCGAAACGGTTTACGAAGCAGCATTACTGCTGCTCTGGACCATTGGTGGCGGCCTGCAACTGCTGGACAGTTTCATCGGTGGATTCGAACTCAACCCGGTGCTGAGTGGCGTAATCGTGATGCTGGGTGTCATGCTTATTTCCAGCCTGCTGGATTTGCCCTTTTCCCTCTACCACACCTTCCGGCTCGAAGAACGTTTCGGTTTTAACCATACGTCCTCCGGCACCTTTATGAGCGACCTGTTCAAACAGGCTTTGCTATCGATTGTCATCGGCGCCCCGCTACTGGCGCTGGTGCTGTGGTTGATGGAAATCTCCGGCCCCTACTGGTGGCTGTATGTCTGGGCGGTGTGGATGGGTTTCAGCCTGCTGATGATGTGGGTGTACCCGGCATTTATCGCGCCGCTGTTCAATAAATTTCAGGCCCTGGAAGACGACAGCCTGCGCATCCGGATTGAACAGCTGCTGCAACGTTGCGGTTTCTCCAGCCAGGGCATTCTCGTCATGGATGGCTCGCGCCGCTCGGGGCACGGCAATGCCTATTTCACCGGCCTCGGCCAGAACAAGCGCATCGTATTCTTCGACACCCTGTTGAAATCGCTCTCGCCGGATGAAGTGGAAGCGGTGCTGGCGCACGAACTGGGCCACTTCAAACGCAAACACATTCACAAGCGGATGGCGAGCCTGTTCCTGATGAGCCTGGCCGGTCTGGCATTGCTCGGCTGGCTGATCGAACAACCGGCATTCTTCCATAGCCTGGGCGTGGAGCAGGCTTCCAACCATGCGGGCCTGGTCCTGTTCATGTTCCTGTCGCCGCTTGCCGGCCTGTTTCTGAGTCCGGTGATGAGCGCGCTGTCACGCAAGCATGAATTCGAGGCGGATGACTATGCCGCCGAACAAACCCGCGCGGACGACCTGGTCCAGGCACTGGTTAAACTTTACCGTGAAAATGCCAGTACACTGACACCCGATCCGCTGTATTCTGCTTTTCATGATTCCCATCCACCGGCGCCGGTGCGCATCGCGCACCTGAACAAGGCCACGGTTTAACAGGAGACCTGATATGCGACTTACTCTGTCTTTAGCATTGTGTTGTGGCGTTCTGGCCAGCCAGGCCACCTTTGCCGCCGATCTCAAGAACGGCAAGGCGCTGCACGACGGCAGTTGCTTCAAATGCCACGACACCAGCGTTTATCAACGCGGCAAGGACGGCCGGGTGCAGTCTTTGTCTGCCCTGGACAAACAGGTGCGCCGTTGCGAACAGACGCTGGGGCTCACCTGGTTCGACGATCAGGTTGAGGATGTCACGCATTACCTGAACGCGACTTTCTACAAGTTCGAGTAGTATCTCGTCCTGATATGACCGCCCCCCTGCACCAGCGTCAGTGCCAGCGCCTGACCAGGGACGACCCTGCCCTGTCACAGTCCGCCGCGGAAAGCCTGCTGAAACAGCTTCACCCGGACTGGCGAATCGACTGGAATGGCCCCGTCATCCAGCGTGACTTTAAATTCAGGGACTATTACCAGACCATCGCCTTTGTGAATGCCCTGGCATGGGTTGCCCATCGGGAAGATCACCATCCCGACCTTTCCGTCAGCTACAACCGCTGCACGGTGCGCTATAACACCCATGTCATCGGTGGCCTGTCGGACAATGATTTTATCTGTGCCGCCAAGCTCGACGCCCTGGTGGTGGATGGCCAGTAAACAGGGGCAGCAGGGGCTGGTGGTTCGCCATCACAGCCAGACCGTCTGGATCGAAACCAACGATGGCCGACAGCTGGAATGCAAGACCCGCAAGAAGACCGGCCGGATTGTCTGTGGCGACCGGGTACTCTGGGAACCGACTGGCGATAATGAAGGGGTCGTCAGCGCCCTGCTGGAACGCCGCTCGCTGCTCACCCGCCCGGACCCACAGCAACGTCCCCGGCCGCTGGCCGCCAACATCGACCAGATCCTGGTTGTCTGCGCGCCCGAACCGGATTACAGCAAGCAACTGATCGATCGCTACCTGATCGCCGCCGCGCTGATGCCCAGCAAGGCGCTCCTCCTGTTTAACAAGTGCGATCTGCTCGCGCCTGCTGCGCTGCAGCGAATCAAGGACGACCTGACTGAATTCGCCGCCATCGGTATCCCGCTGTATTTCACCAGCAAGCATCAAGCCGACTCCCTGCGCGCCCTGAAAACGGCCCTGCAGGGTCATACCAGTATTCTGGTCGGCCAATCCGGCGTGGGTAAATCGTCGCTCATCAATGCACTCCTGCCGGAAAGCGATGCACGGGTCGGTGCGATCTCGGACAGCACCGGTTATGGGCGCCACACCACCACCGATACTCAGCTTTATCACCTGCCCTCCGGTGGTCATTTGATCGACTCTCCGGGCGTGCGCGACTTTCAACTCTGGCACGTTGAACTGGAGGAACTGGTACAGGGTTACCAGGAATTCAGCCCTTACCTGGGACACTGCCGGTTTCACAACTGTCGGCATCTCTCCGAACCGGGCTGTGCGCTGCAGGGGGCCGTTGATGAGGGGAAAATCACCGCGCGGCGCCTGGAAAGCTACCGACAGATATATAAATTAATAGATGAGAATAAGCTGGCAACTTATTGATATTTAGATGAAATAATCGACGCCATTGCCGCGACTGGCATTGGGATTGATGGTTTCCTGACGGTGTGACTGGTAGGCGTTCATGGCCATTCGCGACTGGCTGTAAGCCTGCTCCGGGTCGCGCTTCACGCGATGTTGCTGGCTGCGCAGAAACTGCTCGGCATCGTAGACATTGCCGCGCAGGTAATCGGAGGTCGTGGCCGCCTGCTGTTCCCGGCCGCGATTGATGAGCTCTCCCTGCAGAATACGCTCGGCCTGTTCGCGCTTGTGCGCTCGTTCGCGGGAAGCCTCAACCGGGTCGACGGGCTCGATCTGCTGACGCTGACGCTGGGCACTAGCGACCTGCTGTACGGGAACCAGCCCCCCGTATCCATAGCCCACTGCTGCCGATGTTCGAATATCCATTCCGATGCGATCGTCCTAATTTAATCCTATTTCAATCAGATACGATAACTTCTACAAGTCCGTTCTACCTGAAAATGCATGCGCCAAAGTTCCGCCGTCGACATATTCTAGTTCACCCCCGATGGGCACGCCATGCGCAATGCGGGTGGCCCGGCACTGACGGTTGCGCGCCAGCTCGGCGATGTACTGCGCGGTGGCCTCGCCTTCCACGGTGGGATTGGTGGCAAGGATCACTTCCCTGACCTCTCCACCGTCCAGGCGGGCTTCCAGTCGATCAATCCCCAACTCCTGCGGCCCGATGCCGTCGAGCGGAGAAAGGTGTCCCATCAACACGAAATAGAGACCTCGGAAACCGGTCGATTGTTCCACTACCCAGACATCGGCCGGGGTTTCCACGACACAGAGCTGGGTGCGGTCGCGGCTGGCATTGGCACAGGTCTCGCAAACTTCGCTCTCGGTCAGGGTACGGCACTCGCGGCAATGACCGACATGCTCCATGGCATCCAGCAGCGCCTGCGCCAGGCGCTCACCGCCCTCCCTGTCTCGCTCCAGGAGGTGGAAGGTCATGCGCTGGGCGGACTTGGGACCGACACCCGGCAAACAGCGCAGGGCATCGATCAACCGCTCAATGGCGGGCGATTTAGACATAAGGGTTTAGAACGGGAGTTTCATACCCGGTGGCAGCTGCATTCCGGCAGTCAGGGCACCCATTTTTTCCGCGGCCATTTCCTCGGCCTTGGCCAGCGCATCGTTACAGGCGGCCGCGACCAGGTCTTCCAGCATATCCTTGTCGTCTTCCAGCAGGCTGTCGTCGATCGAAATCCGGCGCACCTGGTGCTTGCCGTTCATCACCACCGACACCAGACCGCCACCGGACTGACCCGTGACTTCCATACCGGCCAGCTCTTCCTGTGCCTTCTGCATGTTGGCCTGCATCTGCTGGGCCTGCTTCATCAAATTACCTAAACCGCCTTTCATTGCGATACCTCTTTTCTTCAGAGAATCCGTAGGGGCGACCGGCCGGTCGC
>JBFHQE010000020.1:0-44967 GCA_041592335.1 Thiohalobacteraceae bacterium
CAAACTCGCTTGATAAGATCAGATGTAACACCAACATAAAGCGTTCCGTTCTTCTTATTAGCAAGCATATAGACGCAGGCCTGTTTATCCATGGCGGCCTCCGTGCAAACACCCCTGGATTCCGGCTTTCGCCGGAATGACGAACCGAGTAGCTTCAATGATTGATAAAGTCAGCTTCTGGCACATTGAGGCTACTGGCTAATTCCAAGAAAATAAAAGCCCGAAGTGAATGGCTATCTGATATTCTTGAGGTGCCGCTGTAGGGTGGAATCAGCTATATAACCCTGATTATTTTTGCTGGAAAAGTGTATCTAAAATGAATAAGGTCATAATAATATTTGTTGCTATTCTCTTATCGTCTTGTTCATCGTACAAAAAAGTCGATCTTGGAAATCAAGAGCACAACACAAGAGAATCAAAAGTCATAATTATACCAGCGGACTTTAGCATTGGTTTGGCCGGGCAAATTACTGATGCATTAGAAAGGCGGCATGATTTTAAAATTTCGATGCTAACAAACATGGGTCTGAGCGAAAATATGTATAGCTCAGAACATAAACAATATATCGCAAACGAAATAGCGAAAACTGCGGGACGAGCACTATTAAATCAAGGCTTAAAATTCTGCGATAAAACAGTAATTGTATTAACTAATAATGATATTAATAACTCAGACTTTAGGTTTAGGTATTTATTCTCATCTCATTTTGATAGAGCTTGTCTTTCGGTAATTTCCACGGCGAGAATTAATCCGGCAAACTATGGATTGCCACGAAATGATAAGCTGGTAACGGAGCGACTAATAAAATTAATAAATAAATCTATTGGCTTGCACCACTATAAATATAGCGTGTCATCTAATCAAAATAGCGTGATGTATGGTCCAATAATGGGGCCAGATGATTTAGATAAGATAGGCTCCTGGTATTAGGGGAGGGGTTATTCCTTAAATGTCTACTTCGGCGCGTTCTGAGTCGCCCAATACCCACGGCATCCAGCCTTAATAACTTCCGCTTCTGGCACAAAACGGTCTTCTTGATTTAAACCAGAAACACCGAAGCCAGTGACAGGAACACCATAAACCCAAGCGCATCGGTGACCCCCGTCAAGATGACGCTGGAACCCATGGCTGGGTCTTTTCCCATCTTGTCTAATACGATCGGCGCGCTGACGCCAAACAGGGCCGCCAGCACGAAGGTCGCCATCATGGCGATTGTCACCACAATGGAAAGACTGAGGTTCTGGTAAAAGACATAGGCAAACAGGCCGACCACCATTCCCCAGACCACACCGTTCAATGTCGAGATGCCCAGCTCTTTGCGGAATACATGCCACATATTGCCGGTATGCAGCTGTTCGGTTGCAATGGAGCGAATCACGATGGCCGTTGTCTGGTTGCCGGTGTTGCCTGCCACGCTGGCAACGATCGGCATTAACGAGGCCAGCGCGACCAGTTGGGCGATGGTGCCTTCAAAGGCACCGATGATACGCGAAATAGCGAAAGCGCTGATCAGATTGATGCCCAGCCATAACCAGCGGTTGCGCGCGCTGTGCCAGATCCCGGAGAACAGGTCTTCGCTGTCCAGTACCCCGGCCACATTAAGCGCGTCCATTTCAGCCGCCTCGCGCACATAATCCATGACGACGTCGACGGTCAGGCGTCCGACCAGCTTGCCGCGATCATTGATTACCGGTGCCGAGGCCAGATCGTAACGTTCGAAGGCGCGACCAACCGCTTCCACATCGTCCTCGGGGTGAAACTTGACCACTTCATGTTTCATGACATCCGCGACGGTTTTCTCGGGCGCATTGAGCAATATATCCTGCAGGTACAACGCGCCGGATAACAGTCCACGCTGGTCAGTCACCAGCAACTTGTCGGTATGAATCGGCAGTCCTTTTTCCTGGGCCAGTCGCAACTGTACCGAGGCGAGGGTCTGGTGTTGCTGGACCGTGATCATTTCCGAACTCATCCAGTGACCCACCTGTTCCTCGGGATAGGACGAGGTGATTTTGACCCAGTCCCGCTCGACACTGGCGCGTTGCTCCAGTGCCTTGTGCAACATGGCTTCTGGTACAACTTCGGCGAGCTGGCCAAGATCGTTGGCATCCATGGATTGCAAAGTGGATAGCAGTTCGGATTCGGTGGAAGACTCAATCAGGCGTTCGAGTACGGCATCGTCAAGCTCCAGCATGACGTCGCCCCGGCGCTCCGGCTGGGTGTGCGACCAGACCAGCATACGCTCCCGGTGTGGCAGGGATTCCAGCAGGTCGGCCAGATCCGCCACGTGCAGGGCTTTCAGCTTGCGTTCCAGTTCCACGGCATGCTGACGGCGCAGCACGGTGGTTTCCAGGTCATGCCGCTGACTGCCGTAGGCATTGACCAGGTGTTCCTCAACCTGGAATTTATCCAGCAGGATACGAATCTTGTCGACCAGTTCTTTGTGCGGGCTATGGGATTCTTTCATTGCCTTGCCTTATGCCGGTGTTCACAACGATGCGTTTCATTGTGACACTGATGCACGGGCAAGGAAAAGCAACACCTCCCACCCGTGGGTGGAAGGTGTTAAAGGAAGGTCGGATTAGAAGCGGTGTGACCTGCCGATATCGCGACCGATGGAACCGCCGAGAATTGCACCCGCAACGGTAGCCGCATCCTTGCCGCGACCGCGTCCGGTACTGATCTCGTTAGCGAGCACGCCACCAATAATGCCACCGAGGATCATCGGTGTGTGCGACTGGTAGCCCGCCTGTGACCCGTAGTCATGACGATAGTAGGTCGGTTGGGGCGCGGGCGGGTAATTGTAGTGGTGATGCTCAACTACTTTGGGTTTGTATTGGCCATAGTGGTTGCCACGGTCATGGTAATAATGGTTATGGATCACTTTTTTATTGGGCTTATACCCCGGGTGATCACAGCGATCGCCATAGTAATGGTGGTCATGACGCTCGTAGCGATCGTAGCGGTCATAACGATCATGGTCGGCACTCGCGATTGGCGCAGCAATCAGCGATAATCCGCCCAGTGACATTGCCAACAAAGTGCTGCTTAGGAATTTCATCAGTTTTCTCCTTTTTCTCTAATGCGGCTCCAGAATAGGATAGTCACGCTGAATCCTTGCTGAACGAATCCGGACTTTTCCATTGCAACCAGAACTTCTTGATTTAACTATGCCCAGCCCCTTTGGCTCCGCCCTGGGGACGGCTTCCATTCGGCAAACGCCGGAAGACTTTCGGGTTACCGAAATCGGTTCGGTCACCCCCTCGGGGGAGGGGGAGCACGTCTGGCTGTGGGTGCGTAAACGGGGCGAGAACACGGAATGGGTGGCGCGTCAGCTGGCCAGGCTGGCGGGCGTTAAGCCGCGTGATGTCAGCTACGCGGGTCTCAAGGACCGCTGGGCCGTGACCGAGCAGTGGTTTTCGGTGCACCTGCCGGGTAGCACGGCACCCGATTGGCAAGCGCTGAATACGGAAAGTATCAGCGTTATCGAGGCATGCCGGCATAACCGCAAACTGCGACGGGGTGTATTGCAGGGTAATCGCTTCGATATCACCCTGCGCAATGTCGGCGCGGATCTGGAGGCTGTTCAACAACGCTTTCATACACTTCAGCAACAGGGTTGGCCAAATTATTTTGGCGAGCAGCGCTTCGGGCATGATGCCGGGAATCTTGCTTTATTCGACGACCTGGTTTCCGGCAGGGCGCGCAAGCTGCCGCAGCACAAGAAATCGCTGGCGATATCTTCGGCGCGCAGCTACCTGTTCAACCGGATACTTGCCCTGCGGGTAATGCAGGGTTACTGGAATCAAATCATCCCGGGCGATGTCTTGCAGCTTGACGGGCGCTCGGCCCTGTTCGCGCAGGATGCCGATGACACGAGTCTGGCCGAGCGGCTGGAGGCGTTCGAGATACATCCGACAGCGCCGCTGTGGGGCCGGGGCCGGGATATGGCGCAGGCGGCCTGCCGAGAACTGGAACAGTCGGTGCTCGGACAATTCAGTGATCTTGCCGCGGGCCTGGAGAAACTGGGCGCGGAACTGGACCGGCGTTCGCTGCGGGTCTGGCCGCAGGAACTACAACTGGATGTGGTGGACAATGAAACCCTGAGGCTTCGGTTCACCTTGCCGGCGGGCAGTTATGCCACGGTGTTGATCGAACAGCTGGTGGAAACTAGTGATACCTCGTCATTGCGAGAGGCGTAAGGTTTGGTCTGATCCCAATTATTTCCTTGCCTTTAACAGCACATAGACAGCGCCAGCTCCGCCATCCACCGGCCGGGCGGTACAGAAAGCCAGTACTTCCTCGCGTTGACGCAGCCACTTGTTGACCTTGTTTTTCAGCACTGGAATTTTCTGCCGGGAACCCAGTCCCTTGCCATGAATGATGCGCACGCAGGTCTGGTAATGACGGCGGCTCTGTTCCAGAAAACGGGCGAGATGTGGGCGCGCCTCGGCCACCGTCATGCCGTGCAGGTCGCATTCGCCACTGAGCGGAAACTGGCCGCGACGCAGTTTGTGGAACGTGCGCTGCTGAATGCCCTGTTGCCGGTAGAGCAGTTCATCGCCGGTTTCGACCTCGGCCGGGTCGTATTCATCCGACAGCATGTCCTGCAGGACCTGTTCTTCATCGGCCTCGCGGAAGCGGGGGCGGGGCGAAGGGCGCGGCAGGTCGTGCTGAACCCGGTCATGTTTCACCGGTTTGGCCTCACCAAACAGATCCTTGAAACGCTCTCCGGCCGATTTCTTGTTTTTTCCCATGTGAATTTCTCTACAATAGGCCCTTGAAAATGCAGAACATTGACGCGCGATCCAGTATAGTTTCACCCCATGCGTATTCTCATATCCAATGACGATGGTTATCAAGCTGCGGGCATCCAGGTTTTGGCCGATTCCATGGCTAATCTCGGTGAAATTACCGTGGTGGCCCCCGATCGTAACCGTAGCGGCGCCAGTAATTCTCTGACCCTCGAAAATCCCATTCGTGCCACGCAGATGCCGAATGGCTTCATCAGTGTCGACGGCACCCCGACCGATTGTGTCCACCTGGCCATTACCGGGCTGCTGGATGAAGAGCCGGATATCGTGGTTTCCGGCATCAATGCCGGGGCAAACCTGGGCGACGATGTGCTTTATTCCGGCACGGTCGCGGCGGCCATGGAAGGGCGCTTCCTGGGTTTGCCGGCCATTGCCCTGTCGATGGTATCGTTTCAGCCGCAACATTACGAAACGGCGGGCAAGGTGGCCGAGCATCTGGTGAGAAAACTGCAAACGCATCCCCTCGCCAGCAATACCATCCTGAGCGTGAATGTGCCGGATGTGCCCTGGCATGAATTGAATGGTCTTCAGGTTACACGCCTGGGGCATCGCCACAAGGCGGAACCGGTCATCCCGATGCAGGATCCGCGCGGCCGCATGATGTACTGGGTCGGACCCTGTGGCGGCGAGATGGATGCCGGTCCGGGCACGGATTTTCATGCCGTGAACAATAATTTTGTTTCCATTACCCCGCTGCATGTCGACCTGACTCGCCACGATGTCATTGCGGATATGCGCAGCTGGCTGGATATTACATAGCCTATGAAGTCAGGTATTCGCGGTATCGGCATGACTTCGCAACGCACCCGCGACCGGTTGGTGCAGCGTTTGCGCGAAAAAGGTATTAAGGATGAACGGGTGCTGGACGTCATGCGCCAGATTCCACGTCATCTGTTCATGGACGAGGCGCTGGCTTCACGCGCCTATGAAGACACGGCATTGCCAATCGGCTATGGCCAGACCATTTCCCAGCCCTACATTGTCGCGCGCATGACCGAAGAGGTCATGAAGGTCAGCCCGAAAAAGGTGCTGGAAATCGGCACCGGTTCCGGCTACCAGGCGGCAATCCTGTCGCGGCTGGCGGATGAGGTCTATACCTGCGAGCGCATCGATGCGCTCGAGAAACTTGTGCGGCAACGTTTCCGCCAGTTGGGCTATCACAATATTTATTTACGCCATTCCGATGGCAGCTGGGGTTGGCCGGGCAAGGCACCGTTCGATGCCATTATTGTCACCGCTGCGCCACCGGAAATTCCCCAGGCGCTGCTGGAACAACTCGCCGATGGCGGTGTCATGGTGATACCGGTGGGTGGGCGAGTCAGTCAAACCTTGTCTGTGATTACCCGTAAGGGTTCCATTTGCGAACGCGAGGATCTTGAGCCCGTGGTGTTTGTGCCTTTATTAGGAGGCGATGCCTGATGTTGTTTACCGCGCTTTATAATCGCGTGATGCAGTGGTCGCGCGCCCGCTATGCTCAATGGTATCTTGCCGGCTTGAGTTTTGCGGAATCGTCTTTCTTTCCCATTCCCCCGGATGTGATGCTTGCGCCGATGAGCATGGCGCAACCGAAACGTGCCATGCATCTCGCGTTTCTGACTACCGTTGCGTCAGTGCTGGGTGGTTTGCTGGGTTATGTCATCGGCCATTATGCGTTTGAAGCAATAACGCCCTGGATAAAGGACCTTGGTTACTGGGGCAAATATGAAATGGCAAAAGCCTGGTTTGATGAATGGGGCTTCTGGGCAATTTTTCTGGCCGGTTTTTCGCCAATTCCCTACAAGATTTTTACGATTGCCGCCGGTAGTCTGAATATGGCTTTATTGCCGTTTGTGATTGCGTCCACGATTGGTCGTGGTGCTCGCTTCTTCCTGGTAGCCGGTTTACTGGCCTGGGGCGGACCGAGACTGGAGAAAGTATTGCAGCGTTATGTTGAGCGTATTGGCTGGTTAATGGTTGTCGCTGCCATCATTGCCTACTTTGTGCTGAGTAATGGGACCGGTTAGTAGAAAGCTGTTTCGTTTGCTGGTTGTCGGGCTGTTGGCCATCAGTGTTATTGCCTGCAGCAGCAACGCAAGGGCACCAGTTGGCGAACGTTCGCCCTATAAACGTCCCAATCCAGGTTTGCATACAGTCAAACGCGGCGAGTCACTGTATTCCATTTCCTGGCAATACGGACTTGATTACCAGACGGTTGCGCGCTGGAATGGCATAAAACCACCTTATACAATTCACGCCGGGCAAAAAATTCTTCTCAAGCCGACAAGCCAGTGGTCTGCTGCAAAACCGGCGCCGTCCTCAGTGTCAAAATCACCACCCCGATCTGTAGCATCCAAACCGGTCGAAAAGCCAAAAACGCAACAAATACCACAGACAAAACCACAGTATCCGCAACTCTCGCAAAGCGGCAATATCGCCTTTATCTGGCCCAATAAAGGACAGATTATCAAGAGCTTCAACGCCAGCGACGAAGGCAAGACCGGCATTTCAATTGGCGGTTCTCATGGCGCCAAGATTCAGGCGGCAGCAGCGGGAAAAGTGGTTTATGCGGGCAGTGGACTTGTGGGTTACGGTAGGCTTATTATCGTGAAACACAACGCGGTTTTCCTAAGCGCATACGCTCACAATGATCGCATCCTGGTTCGAGAGGGGGACTGGGTTGCACAAGGTCAGACTATCGCCACCATGGGCAGCACGGGAACCAGCCGCGTTATGTTGCACTTTGAAATACGACGGCATGGAAAGCCGGTCAATCCGCTTGGTTATTTGCCTCGCAAGTAATAGCGGCGGATCAATTCCTCCCCTCTGAGGTCGGCAGTCATTCATGTCTGCATGTGCACGCGAAGGAATATCAAAGCTGGAGGTGGAACATGGCAGTAACCCACAAGGTCGAATCCCCTGGCGATCGTTCCCAACATGGGGAAATGGCCGACGAAATCAGCCTCAACGATGACGACACCCTCGAATTGTCCAGTGACGATAACGACACTGATACTTCGAACGAGAACGAGACTTTCGAACCGGGCGACATACCTTCCCAACAGATGGACGCTACGCGTCTATACCTGAGCGAAATCGGATTCTCGCCATTACTTTCCGCTGAAGAGGAAGTTTATTATTCGCGCCTTGCGCAAAGCGGCGATGAATCCGGTCGCAAGCGCATGATCGAGAGTAACCTGCGACTGGTAGTCAAGATTGCCCGTCGCTATATGAATCGCGGTCTGGCGTTTCTCGATCTTATTGAAGAAGGAAATCTCGGTTTAATCCGCGCTGTAGAGAAATTCGATCCGGAACGGGGTTTCCGCTTTTCCACTTACGCCACCTGGTGGATTCGCCAGACCATCGAGCGCGCCATCATGAACCAGACCCGCACAGTGCGTCTGCCAATACATGTCGTGAAGGAAATCAACGTCTACCTGCGCGCCGCGCGCAAGCTGGCGCAAAAGCTTGATCATGAGCCGTCCGCGGAAGAAATTGCGGAACTGCTCGATAAGCCGATAGAAGATGTCGAGCGTTTGCTGCTGCTCAATGAGCGCACTGCCTCGGTGGATGTGCCACTGGGACATGACACCGATCGCTCACTGCTGGATGCGATACCCGACGAGAATAATCCCGATCCGTCCGACCTGTTGGCCGAGGACGATGTCCAGGCCAATCTCGACTTGTGGCTGGAACAACTGAACGACAAGCAGCGGGATGTAGTGGAGCGGCGGTTTGGACTCCATGGCCAGAAAAGCTGCACCCTGGAAGAGGTCGGCCAGGAAATCGGCGTTACTCGCGAACGGGTGCGCCAGATCCAGATGGATGCCCTGAAACGCCTGCGGGAGATTCTGGAGCGAGAAGGGTACTCAGAGGATGCGCTGCTGCGCTGAGTTATGCCCATATAGGTTTCTTACATGAGCCCATTGATAAAGGTCAATTGGCCTTTGTCATGGGTTGTGGTATCAATATCAACCAATAATTTACAGACAGACGATCATCAGGAGATCATGCAATGAAAAAAATGCTAGCACTGGCGGCAGCCGCAGGTTTGGCAATGATGAGCGGCGTGGCAACAGCGGAACGCCCGGCCGCGGATATCTATAACTCCAAGTGTATGGCCTGCCATGCAAACGCGATTGCCGGCGCACCCAAGACAGGTGATGCTGCGGCGTGGGGTCCTCGTATGGAAAAGGGTATTGATGCGTTGCTGGCTTCCGCCAAGACAGGTTTAAACGCTATGCCGCCGATGGGCACCTGCATGGATTGCACCGATGCCGAGCTGAAATCGGCTATCGAGTTTATGCAGCCGAAGTAAGTCGGTCACTGAAATTAAGCAAGATAAAAAGGGGACGGAATTTAATTCTGTCCCCTTTTTTATTGCATCATCCGATAATCAAGGCGCCGACCACGGCGCGGTCTTCCGATACCAGCACGCTATAGGTGCGGCAGGCCGCCGCCGTATCCATGATTTCCACGCCGATGCCCGCCTGGTACAGGCAGGCCAGTTGCGCGGGGCGTGGAAAGGTTAACTGATCGCCTGTGCCCAGTATCAGGATCTGGGGCTTTTTCTCCAGGATGACTTGCAGGCTGGGCGCCTCTATGTCCTCGACCAGCCTGACGGGCCAGTCGGGAATAAGGTCATCCGGGCTGATGATCAGACTGCGGGAATAATGCGTGTCATTAATCCTGAGCTGGCCCGGTTCGTAGCTGCGAATATGGTACTGGGCCCGGGATTTGTCCTCGGCGAATTGCATGCGATCCTCTCTCTGTTTCAGCGGTTTAACTTACTGAGTTTTCAATAAGTTTCAAGTCGCACTTCGCGCATCTTGTCCTTGTATATCCTCGACGATTTGAGTAAATTGCACCGTTTATATGGCCGCCCGGCCAAGGCATCTTACATTACCGGAATAACGACCTTGTTTGACGAGTTCCCAAGAATCAAGCGCTTACCACCGTATGTGTTCAATATTGTCAATGAGCTCAAGGCGCAGGCGCGAGCGCGGGGCGAGGACATTATCGATTTTGGTATGGGGAATCCGGACCAGCCGACCCCGGAACACATTGTCGAAAAACTGCGTGAATCGGCCATGCGCGGCGATACGCACCGGTATTCGCTGTCCAAGGGCGTGCCCCGACTGCGCCGGGCGATCTGCACCTGGTACAAGAATCGTTACAACGTCGATCTCGATCCGGACAAGAACGCCATTGTCACCATCGGTTCCAAGGAAGGCCTGGCGCACCTCGCGTTGGCCACGGTGGGGCCGGGAGACGCCGTTCTGGTGCCGAACCCCGCTTATCCGATTCATCCCTACGGGTTCGTTATCGCGGGCGCTGACATTCGCCATGTGCCGTTGACGCCGGGCATCGATTTCTTCGCCGAACTGGAAAAAGCCATCAAGGATTCCTGGCCCAAGCCCAAGATGCTGGTGCTGAATTTTCCGGGCAATCCAACCACGCAGTGTGTCGAGCTGGATTTCTTCGAGCGCGTGGTCGAAATTGCCCGCGAGCACCAGATCTGGGTCGTACAGGACATCGCTTACGCGGACCTGGTGTTCGATGGTTACAAGGCGCCCTCGATTCTGCAGGTCCCGGGCGCCATGGATGTCGCCGTGGAATTCTTCTCCATGTCGAAAAGTTACAATATGCCTGGCTGGCGAGTCGGTTTCATGTGCGGCAATGAAAAGCTGGTGGCGGCGCTGGCGCGCATGAAATCCTATCTCGATTACGGCATGTTTACGCCCATCCAGATTGCGGCCATTCACGCGCTGGAAGGACCGCAGGAATGCGTGCAGGAAATCTGCAATATGTATCAGGACCGCCGCGACGTGTTGTGCGACGGTCTGAATTCGATCGGCTGGAAAGTGGAAAAGCCCAAGGCCACCATGTTTGTCTGGGCACCGATTCCGGAGCGTTATCGTCACATGGGATCGCTGGAATTTTCCAAGAAGATGCTGGCCGAGGCCAAGGTGGCCGTATCGCCGGGTATCGGCTTTGGCGATTACGGCGACGAATTTGTCCGCTTTGGATTAATTGAAAACGAGCATCGCACACGACAGGCGATCCGGGGCATACGCGATATGTTCCGCAAAGATGACAAAAAGTAGGAGGCACTAAGAGTGGAACCGGTACGAGTTGGACTGCTGGGGTTGGGTACCGTTGGCGGTGGAACCTTTAATGTATTGCGCCGCAACGCCGAGGAGATTGCCCGCCGTGCAGGCCGTGGCATTGAAATCACCCTGGCCGCGGCACGCGAATACGATGCCTCCCGGCTCCCCGGTATCGACCAGATCACCGTGTCCGACGATGCCTTCAAAGTTGTTGAAGACCCTTCTATCGATATCGTTGTTGAATTGATCGGCGGTTACAGCCCGGCCAAGGAGCTGGTGCTGAAAGCCATCGAAAACGGCAAGCATGTGGTTACCGCCAACAAGGCGCTGATCGCCATGCATGGCAACGAGATTTTTGAGGCGGCGCAGAACAAGGGTGTGATGGTCGCGTTCGAAGCGGCGGTCGGCGGCGGTATTCCCATCATCAAGGCGCTGCGCGAAGGCCTGGCCGCCAACCAGGTGGAATGGATGGCCGGTATTATTAACGGCACCGGTAACTTTATTCTCACCGAGATGCGCGACAAGGGGCGTGATTTTGCCGACGTGCTTGCAGAGGCGCAGGCGCTGGGTTATGCCGAGGCCGATCCGACCTTTGATGTCGAAGGAATCGATGCCGCGCACAAGCTGACCATTCTCGCTTCACTGGCATTTGGTATCCCGCTGCAGTTCGATAAAACCTTTACCGAAGGCATCAGCAAGATTACCGCCGAAGATGTGAATTATGCCGAGGAACTGGGTTATCGCATCAAACACCTGGGCTTCACGCGCAAGACTGCGGACGGGGTGGAGATGCGGGTGCATCCGACCATGATTCCGGAACGTCGCCTGATCGCCAATGTCGATGGCGTGATGAACGCCGTACTGGTAAAGGGCGACGCGGTAGGCCCGACCCTGTATTACGGCGCGGGTGCCGGTGCCGAGCCGACCGCTTCCGCCGTCGTGGCCGATATCGTGGACGTAACCCGCGTGATGACGGCTGACCCGGAAAACCGTGTGCCGCATCTGGCGTTCCAGCCGGACAAACTGAACGACGAAAACATCCTGCCCATGGATGCGATTGAAACGGCTTTTTACCTGCGGTTGAGCGCGAACGACAAGCCGGGCGTGTTGGCGGATGTGACGCGTATTCTTGCCGACAAGAGCATCAGTATCGAGGCGATTCTGCAAAAAGAAGCCGATACTGCCACGGTGCCGGTCATTATCCTGACCCATGTTGTGAAAGAAGGTCAGATGAATGAGGCCATTGCCCTGATCGAAGCGCTGGACTCGATAGAAGGCTCGGTCACCAGGATTCGGGTGGAAAACCTGTCCGCGTCTTAATGAACTAAAGCAAATTATTTACGAGGTTTACCATGCCATTCCGTCCCCGTTACACAGGCCTGATTGATAAATACCGCGACCGTCTGCCGGTGCATGACGACACGCGCATCATCAGCCTGGGTGAAGGCAACACGCCACTCATTCGCCTGAACAATATTCCGCGCGAGATCGGCAAGAACGTCGATATCTATGTGAAGTACGAAGGTCTGAATCCAACATGCTCTTTCAAGGATCGCGGCATGACCATGGCGGTCACCAAGGCCGTGGAAGAGGGCAGCAAGGCCATTATCTGTGCCTCGACAGGCAACACTTCCGCTGCCGCCGCCGCCTACGCGGCGCGCGCGGGTATCACGGCATTCGTCATCATTCCGGATGGCAAGATTGCCATGGGCAAGCTGGCGCAGGCCATGATGTATGGCGCCATTACCATCCAGATCAAGGGCAACTTTGACGACGGTATGCGTCTGGTTAAAGAAGTTGCGGAGCATGCGCCCGTGACCATCGTTAACTCAATTAACCCTTATCGCTTGCAGGGCCAGAAAACAGCGGCCTTTGAAATCATCGAGGAGCTGGGGCGCGCACCGGATTATCACTGCCTGCCAGTGGGTAACGCGGGCAACATCACCGCGCACTGGATCGGTTATTGCGAGTATTCATCGGGTTCAGGCGATCACGTCACCGAAGCCTGTAAGTTCTGTAATGGTCATTGCACCTACGCGGGCGGCGCAATCGTCGGTAATCGTCCCAAGATGGTAGGTTACCAGGCCGCCGGTTCCGCGCCCTTCATGCGTGGCGATATGGTGGATAATCCGGAAACCGTGGCCACGGCTATTCGCATCGGTCATCCGCAGTCCTGGGAACAGGCGTGGAAGGTCAAGGAAGAATCCGGTGGCTGGTTCGATGAATGTTCTGACGAAGAGATACTCGCTGCACAGAAACTGCTGGCACAAAGCGAAGGTATTTTCTGTGAACCGGCATCGGCGACATCGGTGGCAGGTGCGCTGCGCGACGTCAAGAATGGCAAGATTCCCGAAGGCAGTTCCATTGTCTGCACCCTGACCGGCCATGGTCTGAAAGACCCGGATACCGCTATCCAGCAGTGCCAGTCCACCAGCAAGATGATCACCGTGGATGCCACGCTGGAAGCCGTGCGCGACGCAATTCTGTCGAACATGGAAGGCTAAGCCAACGCTGTCTGTTACATGACGGCATCGTTAACTTTAAGGATACCCGGTTTGTTTGGCCCCTGGCAGGGGAGCGGACAACCGGGTTTTTCTTTGCCGCCGTTACCCGCGTTGAATACGATGTTAACGCGCGCGACCCAATCACAGTCTTCCCTGGCCGTGAATGCATCGACTAAAACAGCAGCCGAATACAGTTACCACGCGGATTACCAGCGCTGGCCCGATCAACCGGTGTTACTAGCAGAGCCTGTGCATCTGCGTGCCGACCAGCGCCATGTTCGCGCCTATGGCAGCGAGTTGTTGTCCGTATCCTCCGATGAAGCCGACGCCTTGCTGAGTACGCTCAATAGTTTCATGGCAGAGGACGGGTTGCGCATTGAGTGCGCAATGCCGAGCCGCTGGTATCTTCAGCTTGCCACCAAAGCGGATGTGACTTTCAGTCCGTTGCTGGCGGCATTGGGTCGCCCACTTGATGACTTTCTGCCGCAAGGCAGCGATGCCGCACTCTGGCATCGCCGACTGAATGAGTGGCAGATGTTATTGTTCGATCATCCGGTAAACCTGCAGCGACAGCAGGAAAAAAAACTGGCGATTAACGGCATCTGGATATGGGGCGATCATCAACTACAGGCACCCACCGAGCTATCCGGACAACATCTTATGACAGACAATAAGGCGCTGGCAGGTTATGCGCAGGATCAGTCATGCGCGGTTCAGTCATTGCCGAAGCATTTTGAGCAAGTGCCGCCCGTGCATCAGGATACGCTGGTAATACTGGAGGACCTTAAGCGACCGCTTGCCTACCAGGATGAAGAAAAATGGCTGGCCGCATTACAGAACATCGAAACCAACTGGCTTGCACCCGCATTGAGCGCACAGAAAAACCGCAGGCTTGACACTATCAGGTTACTGACCGATGTGGCCGGAAAGCAATACGATTTTGTCATGCGGCCGCGTTCTCATTGGCGATTCTGGCGCAGGCATTCTACATTGCACAACTGGTGGCAACATGACTAAACGCATTGTCAGGAAAACCTGTGCCTTGCCTGGTGAGGATTATCTGGCCAATATTCCAGCGTTGCTGCGACCTATATATGCGAACCGTGGCATTCGCTCGGAGCGTGAGCTTGAGAAGTCATTGGAACATCTCATTAAACCGGATCTCCTGGGTAATATCGATACAGCCACCCACCTGCTAGAGACCGCCATCCGCGAGAGGCAGTCTATTCTTATTGTCGGCGATTTCGATGCCGATGGCGCCACCAGTACGGCATTGTCATTACGCGCGCTTACAATGCTGGGCGCCAGCCATGTCGAATATCTGGTTCCCAACCGCTTCGAATACGGTTATGGATTAACACCCGAAATCGTGGCCGAAGCCGCCAAACGCCAACCGGACCTGATTATGACTGTCGATAACGGTGTATCGAGTGTGCAGGGTGTGGCGGCGGCTAATGAACTGGGGATAACAGTATTGGTGACAGATCACCATCTCCCTGGCGAAACCTTGCCAGCGGCGGCAGCGATTGTGAATCCCAATCTCAGGAACGAATGTTTTCCCAGCAAGCACCTCGCCGGTGTTGGGGTGGCTTTTTACGTCATGCTGGCATTACGCGCTCGGCTGCGTGACAGCGGGTGGTTTTCCGAAGGCGCGAGACAGGAGCCTAACCTGGCCGAACTGCTCGACCTGGTTGCGCTGGGGACAGTGGCCGATGTGGTACCGCTCGATCACAACAACCGCATTCTGGTGGAGCAGGGGTTACGGCGTATCCGCGCCGGTAAATCGATTCCCGGCATAAAGGCTTTGTTACAGGTGGCTGGAAGAGATCATCGTTATATCAATGCCAGCGATCTGGGTTTCTGCGTCGGCCCGCGCCTGAATGCGGCGGGTCGGCTGGAAGATATGTCCATCGGGATAGAGTGCCTGCTGACGAATGACGAGAGCAGGGCGCGAACGTACGCCGCGCAGCTCGATCAACTGAATCATGAGCGCCGGGCGATTGAGTCGGATATGAAGGCCCAGGCCGTCGCTGAACTGGAAGCCCTGCATCTCGATGACACTGCGGACATGCCAATTGGGTTGTGTCTTTATAATCCCGAATGGCACCAGGGCGTTATTGGTATTCTGGCTTCACGTATCAAGGATATCTGGCATCGTCCCGTAATTGCTTTTGCCCAGGCCAGCGAAACAGAGTTGAAAGGTTCGGCGCGTTCCATTCCCGGTTTGCATATTCGCGATGCCCTGGATGCAGTTGCAGCCCGTCACCCGGAATTGATCCAGAAGTTCGGCGGCCATGCCATGGCGGCTGGCCTGAGTATACATGCAAGCGATTATCCGGCCTTTCAGCATGCCTTTGACCAGGAAGTTCGGTTGCATCTCGATGAAGGTCAATTACAGGGTGTCATTCAAACGGAAGGTGCGTTGGCTTCGGGAGACTTTGTACAGGAAACCGCCCGGCTGATTGCGAATGCCGGTCCGTGGGGACAGCATTTTTCAGAGCCGCTATTTGACAATGCATTTACCGTGGTCAGCCAGCGTGTCGTTGGCGACAATCATCTCAAGCTGCAGTTACAACCCGAGGAATCACATTTGGCGCTGGATGCTATTGCGTTTAATCAGGCCGATGTAACAATTACACCGGGGCAGAAAATACAGGCGGCCTACAAGCTGGATATCAATCGTTTTCGCGGCATGGAGTCGTTACAGCTGGTAGTTGAGTATTTCGAACCTGCTGGATAAAGCGCAATTACGCGCTAAAATTCATAAAATATATT
Source organism: Thiohalobacteraceae bacterium (assembly GCA_041592335.1). Classification (GTDB taxonomy): domain Bacteria; phylum Pseudomonadota; class Gammaproteobacteria; order Thiohalobacterales; family Thiohalobacteraceae; genus JBFHQE01. The sequence goes on from JBFHQE010000020.1 coordinate 16,181, forward strand.
TCACATTCAAGGCTGTTTTTATAACGCCCTGATTTTAAAAGATTAAGCGATCCGTAACAGAATTAACACAATTAAGCTTGCAGCATGCAGGTCGATGGAGAATAAGAACGTCTAACCAAAATAGACAGAAAATTTAAGTAACAAAGAGGGTGCGAATTGAAGCTGAATAAAAACATCGGGCGTATTGATCAGGTGCTCAGGTTTGGCATTGGTGCCGTGCTTATCTTTCTCGGTTTCTTTTCTCATGCCATACCCGATACCTTCACTTCGTTGCTGATTGGCGGTTTCGGCATTATCAATGTGATCGCCGCGCTGGTGCGCGTCTGTCCACTCTATTATGCCGTGGGAATCAGTAGCTGCCGCGCTGATTAGTTATGCGTACCACGTCGCAATTACTGCTAGTCGTCCTCGGCGTAACCCTGGTTGCGCAGATTATCTATGGTACGGTCGCCTACTGGATGATCAGCGGCTCGGAACGTCAGAATCTATTTACCCAGGTTGCGAACGATGCCTATCGGATCGCCGCTGAAATCGACGGTGTAAGCATCGATCAACTGGCCAACGAGGAAATTGCCTTCCCACTGCTACGGAATCTCGGTCTGACCGGTTCGGTCAGTCTTTTCGATGCCGGGGACAACTCTGACGTTGTTCGCTTTGGTAGCCGCTTCGTTGATGTCGAATCGCAACTGTTAAATACCGATCAAATCCGCACGCCGTATCAACAGGGTGAAGTTTGTACCGACCGCTGTTATGCCTGGGCAACGGTGCCCGCGGTGGATAAGCAACACACGCTGCTGTTAATTACACCGGAGAAAGACAATGTGGTGTCACTGGGTGAAACGCTCAGTATGCGACTGGTCTCTTCCGGTGTAATCGTGTTGTGGATTGCTGTCTGGGCTGCGCTGGTTCTTTCCTCCACGATTACTAAAAAACTGAATGCAAAGAACAAGGCGCTGGTCTACCAGGCGCTGCATGACGAACTTACAGGGTTGCCAAACCGAAATTACCTGTTCGACAAAATGGAGGAAGCGCTAAGCGAGGCCGAAGAGGCATCGGAATCCTTTTCAATCCTGCTGATGGATCTGGATCGCTTTAAAGAGGTAAACGACACGCTCGGCCATCATTTTGGCGATCACCTTCTGGTTGAAGTGGCCAATCGTCTTCATCACAAGATGAAAAAACCGGTAACGGTTGCGCGCCTGGGAGGCGATGAATTTGCCGTCCTGGTACCTGGCGCCAATCACAAGAAGGCCATCGAGGTGGCAAAGACTATCACGCTTTCCATGTTGGAGCCGGTCCCCGTTGACGGCATTGAGCTGGAAATCTCGATGAGTATCGGTATCGCAACCTATCCTGCCGATGGCAACGAGGCGGAAGAGCTGTTGCAACATGCCGATGTGGCCATGTATCGCGCCAAGCGCAGTATGGCCAAATACATGGTGTATGAATCCAATGAAGATGGGAACAGTATCCGTCGCCTGCGTATCATGGGTGAACTGCGCAATGTGATCGAGAATGATGAGCTGGATGTTCATTACCAGCCAAAAGTCTGTCTGAAGACCGATCGCGTGATCGGCATGGAAGCGCTGGTGCGCTGGCATCATCCCGAGCTTGGATTCGTGCCTCCGGATGAATTTATTCCGTTGGCCGAACAGACTGGCCTCATTCATCCCCTTACCGACTGGGTAATGCAACAGGCAATGAAATTCTGCGCACAGCTGCGGGCCGAGGGTTATGAGCTTACGGTCGCCGTGAATCTTTCTACTTTTGCATTACAGGACGCCGGTTTCGCCGATGAACTGGCCCTGCGTATTGTGCAATCCGATTTGCCGGCCAATCGCCTGGAGCTGGAAATTACCGAAAGCGCCATGATGACGGACCTTCCCACGGCGAGTAAAGTGTTAGACCGTATTGTGAACCAGGATGTCCAGCTTGCTATTGATGACTTCGGCACGGGCTTTTCGTCCCTGGCCTATCTCAAAAAACTGCCGGTAAGCCAACTCAAGATTGATAAATCTTTTGTGCTTGACATGGTCTCCGACACGAATGACCGCGCGATCGTCAAATCCATTATCGATCTTGCGCATCACATGGATAAGGTTGTTGTTGCGGAAGGGGTGGAAAACCAGGAATGTCTGGATTTTCTGCGCAGCCAGCATTGTGACATTGCCCAGGGCTATTTTATCAGTCGACCTTTGCCGGGCGACGGTCTGCGTCAATGGTTAAGGGATTCACCCTGGGGAAAGGCGGCGCGAACTCGCGACGTGAATGTCATCGATTTCATTTCCGGCCGCAAACTGCATTCCAGCTAATCCGCGGCGGGTTTCACCATGCTGGCTGCCTGTTTCGCTTTTTCCCGGGCTTCATCTGTTGATTCAGCTGCGCACAGGGCGACACCCATTCGCCGACGCATGAAGGATTCAGGCTTGCCGAACAGGCGGATCTCGCTGTTCGGAATGGCGAGCGCCTTGTCTACATCGTAAAACACCAGGTTACGGGTTTCGGTACCGCCATAGATAACGGCGCTGGCGCCAGGGTTACGTAATGTGCTGGAAACCGGCAGTCCCAGAATGGCGCGCGCATGCAGTTCAAATTCGTTCTGCCATTGGCTGATCATGGTTACCATGCCGGTATCGTGTGGTCGCGGACTGACTTCGCTGAACCAGACCTGGTCGCCTTTAACAAATAGCTCAACACCAAATATTCCTCGCCCACCCAGCGCGCCGGTAATCTTGTCGGCGACTTCCTGCGCCTTTAACAAGGCCGTTTCGGACATGGCCTGGGGTTGCCAGGACTCGACATAATCACCCTGTTGCTGGATATGGCCAATCGGCTCGCAGAACTGGGTTTCAATCTCACCGTTTTGATTCAGCGCACGCACCGTGAGCAGGGTGATTTCATAATCAAACTGGATCATTTCTTCAACGATGACCCGACCCCGATCGACGCGGCCGCCGGATTTGGCATAGTCCCAGGCGGTTTTCACGTCATCCGGTCCATGGATGGTCGACTGTCCCTTGCCGGAGGACGACATGACCGGTTTGACGATGCAGGGATAACCGATGCCGCCATCGATAGCCTGCTGGATTTCATCCAGGCTTTCGGCGAATGCATATTTCGAGGTCGGGAGACCCAGTCCCTCCGCGGCCAGGCAGCGGATGCCTTCGCGGTTCATGGTGAGTTGCGTGGCGCGTGCGGTCGGAATCACTTCAGCAAGCCCTTCCTGCTCGATTTCGGCCAGCATATCGGTGGCGATTGCCTCGATCTCCGGCACGATCAGATGCGGCCTTTCCTGTTGCACCAGCGCCTTGAGCGCCTGCCCATCCGTCATGTCGATAGCATAGTGACGATGCGCGACCTGGTGGCCGGGTGCATTCATGTAGCGGTCAACGGCGATGACCTCAACGCCGAGGCGTTGCAGGGCAATGATGACTTCCTTGCCGAGTTCACCGGAGCCGAGCAGCATGACGCGGGTGGCTGAGGAGGAGAGGGGTGTGCCGATTTGCATAATGAAATCTCTTATTGTCTGTTCGACGTCATTCCCGCGCAGGCGGAAATCCAGGGGTGTTGGTTTTTTGTTTCGAATGAGATGATTCTAAACGATCCTATTCAACTCGAAAATGCTAAAATGCCGCCATGCGCAACAAGGTCCTTCCCAACGGCAAACGCTATCAAATCACCCAGGTCGACAGGGTCGATAATGAGGCTATCCTCGCCAGATACTACCAGCTGAAAGATCACTCCGACACGCGCAAAACGCATCTGTTCGGCGGCCGCTACGAGAATGTGTACATTTCGCGGGCATCTTTTCCCGAACTTGAACCGGTGTTCCAATTCCTGGAACAGAGCGTGCTGGATATGACCGGTTGTGATCGCGCCAGGCTTAAACTGGGATTCTGGTTGAATGCCATGGAGCCGGGGCATAAAACTACGCTGCATTCCCATGATGACTGGGATGAGGTGGTGTCAGCGGTGTATTACGTCACTGTGCCGGAGCGGTCCGGTTTTCTGGTGATCAGCGAAGGGAACGAACGCGTTGCGGTACAACCGCAACCGGGCCGGATTGTCATGTTTTCACCCAAGATCGAGCATGAGGTCACCGAGAATCTGGGTGATGCAATGCGCCTGTCGGTGGGTATCAATGTGGGAATTGAAGAAGATGACGACTAGCGCTAGCCCACAGGCAGGTAAACATCCACTCTGAATCCACCCAGGGTATCTGATTGTCGGAATGTCATCCTTCCCTGGTAATCCGCCACCATGTCGGACACGATAGCGAGGCCAAATCCATGGCCTTCGATTGACTCGTCCAAACGTACGCCACGGCGTGCCAACGCTTCGATCTTATCCAGTTCCGCCCCTGGCCCGTCGTCTTCAATGCAGATATGCAGTTCGTCATTGATACTGACCTGTATCGATATGGTACGGCGTGCCCACTTGCAGGCGTTGTCCAGCAGGTTGCCCAGTAATTCCAGCATATCTTCCCGGTCCATGGTACAGCGAATGTCTGCATCTATCTCCTGTTTGAATTCAAGAGATTTCGCTGAGTGCATCATGCTGAGTGTCTGGATCAACGCAGGCAGATCGTTGGTGAAAGAGAACAGGCTGCCGCCATGGCTGGGGCCGGCCAGACGCGCTCTTGTGAGAATGCGGTCGGTGAGGCGATAAATCTGTTGCGATTGTCTGTTCAGCGTCTGCCGGGTTTGCTCCGGAAGATCATCCTGGTCGACAGTTTGCTGAATCACGGTCAACGGTTTTTTCAGCGCATGAGCCAGATCACCGAGGGCGTCGCGTGAACGTCTTAAACGCTTTCCAACGAGTTCCAGCAGGTGATTGATCTCATCGATCAGTGGCCTAAGCTCGCTTGGCACGTCCGTGCTGAGCGATTCACGTTGTCCCTGTTCCAGCGACTGCAACTCGGCGCGGATTTTTGCAAGAGGTCGAAGACTGAAGCGAAGAATCAGCGTCTGGAAAATCACCAGGAGTATTAGCAGGGTTGCCGCAATCGCAGCCAGGGCCAGGCGAAAACGGTCAATATTGGCTCGCACCGGGGTAAGGTCTTCGGCAATGGAAATCGTGAGCGGCTTGCCCTGTTTGTTATATCCCAGTTCCAGCAGCAGTAATGTCTGATGTTGCGGACCTTGATGAAGAGTGCGTAGCTGCTGACCGGTGGTCGTGTTTAAAGTGGGTAAATCCTGATCCCAGAGAGAACGTGAGCGTAACGCCTGTTCACCTGTACGAATACTGAAATAATGGCCCGAGAAAGGTTGGTTATAAACGACATTGACGCGCTCATTCGCCAAATATAGTGAGCCGTCTTCCGAGAATTGTACTGCCGTCAGGAGGGAGTCGGCATCGTGACTCAGTCGAGATGCCACGTATTCTTTTGCGACATATTCCAGGGAAAGGCTCACCAGCAGCCACATTGCAGCGAAAGCAATCAGCAGGCTGAACAACAGGCCACTGATCAGTTTCGACTGCAGCGATCGCACTAGTCCTCACTCCTGAAGACATAACCCTGGCCTCGACGGGTTTCTATGCGGTCTTTGCCCAGAATCTGGCGCAAGCGTCGAACATAAACTTCAATTACGTTGCTGTCCTTGTCTGAATCAAGGTCGTATACATGCTCAGTCAGCCGGGATTTAGAAACAACGGTGTCCGGGTGCAGTAGAAAATAACGCAATAGCCGAAACTCGATACCGGTCAGTTTGTGGTTTTCTCCCGTGGCGGTAAGCAGGGTCTGGCTTTCTTCATCAAGTGTGATACCGGCTGCATTCAAAGTGCCGCCCGGACGCTGGCTGGAGCGATGCAACAGCGCCATCAATCGGGCCAGCAGTTCTTCAACATGAAACGGTTTGCCAAGATAATCGTCGGCGCCAGCCTTGAAACCATCCACTCGTTCATGCCAGGCATTGCGGGCGGTGAGTACGATGACAGGCAGGTGATTATTGGAGGCGCGCCAGTGTTGCAGTACCTCGATGCCATTGCGCTTTGGCAGGCCAAGGTCCAGCACGGCGATATCGTATATGCCTTCATTGCCGAGGTATTCCGCGTCTACACCGTTGTCGGCAACATCCACCGCATACCCGGCTTTCTGCAGATCTTTCTTCAGTGTTGCTACCAGGTCGGCATCATCCTCAGCCAGCAGTAACCGCACCTTCAGTGATCCTCCTCGACGGACAGTATTTCACCACTGAAGGCGTCGACATAGACTTCGCGAACAATACCGTCGTCGCCCAGAATCTCCATTTCATACAGCATGCGCTTGTCCTTACGCTCAAGATCGACTTCCAGTATTTTACCTGGATAATCCGGTTTGATGTTGCCCAGGATCGTTTCCAGCGAGAGGATCTCACCTGCCTCCAGCAACTTCCGTGCTTCATTGTGATCCTCATCCGCGTGGAGCATGCTGACGGGACTGAGCAATGCCATCGTGACGAAGATGATAGCCGGGTAACGGCGCATGGTTAAAAATTGCATTGGCATCAGTCGTCCCACCGCCCGTAGCCGGGTATACGAATATTATCCTCGTCAAAATAGCCTTTTTCCGCCTGTGCATGACAGGCATTGCATTGACTGAAATTGCCCACCTTTGGATTGTCGGTTACCATTCGCGCGGGCAGTTCGCGGTGCTTGCGTTTAAAATAGGCGGTTTCCGTGATTCTTAACGGTGGGTTGGTCGCGTCTGTATCGGCACTATTGCTCATGAGAAAATCGTTAAGGGTATTGAGTGTTTCACTATCAAGCTCGGCATTTTCACCAAAGTGATCGTCGAGGTTGGTCATGATTTTACTCCAGGAAGCTGAACTTAGCAGTCCGGGCGGATAAGCCATATGGCAGCTGCCACACTCGGCCTGGTAAACCGGATTTGACATGACGTTCATCTTGCTGCCCATGTATCGATAACTTTCTGTTTCGAAATCATTGTCGCTCCAAACCATGGGAATACTAACAAAGCCGAGAGTGAAAATAACAGCGCCTAGTGCAATTTTACCTTTCATGATTATCTCCTGCTATCGGGTTTCGTTGCTGATAAAGACCAGGAAATCGGCCTTTTCCTGAAGGCTGCATTCGCGCTCCAGGGTCCATTTACAGTTACGCAGGAACCACTTTTCAATTTCCTTGCGACTGCTCAGGCGTTCAGGGTTCACCGTTGGTGACATGGGCTCGATCGGCTTACCGGTTTTAACGTGTTTGCCGCTCACCGTTAGATCGCTGGTATGGCAGGACGCGCAACTCCGTGAGGCGTATTCACCTGCGCCAGGAAATTCCCGGTTCCACATTTCCCGACCACGTTGTGCGTCTGGCTCAGTCGCCCCCTGGCTAATGTATTCCTGCACCAGGGTATTTACGGTCTCGCTCTCTGCCTGGGTAAGCAGAGGGGTAGCGAGACTAATCAGCAGGGTAATATTGATCAGTGTTTTCATGGCTGCTCCTTTTTGAAGCCTGTTAGCATGGCTGAAACCAGGTTTTCCCGATGAATCATGCTTTCCACGATTACGCCGGCGACATGGATAAAGACAAGCAGCAGGGTGAAGTTGGCGAGAAACTCGTGAACTTCTTCCAGCGCCTCGCCCCATGCATGGCCGCCATTTACAAACCAGCCCGCGAGTGGACCCGCCTGTTCTTCAGCGCCGTAGAGGCCCATACCGGTTAAGCCTGTCAGCAGCAGGCTCAGTATCAGCAGGATAACCATGGCGCCACCGGCCGGGTTATGCCCCAGGTAGCGTCTTGCCCTGAGGCGTAAGGTGTCTTTAAGAAATTGCAGGATATTGCGCGGCGAATAGATGAAATCCGAGAAACGCGCATAGCGGGTGCCGATCAGGCCCCAGACGATACGGACCGACAGCAGCCCGAGGATAAGATAACCGGACCAGCTATGCAGGGTCATGAAATCATCCTCGGTCAGGAATGAAACGGTGAACGCCGTCACCAGCGACCAGTGGAAAAAACGAACCAGTGGGTCCCAGACTCGTACTTGGGTTGGATTGGACATGTTAGCCACCTCTGTTTATGAATGGGGACAAGGTAGCAACGAAAACTGAAACAAAACTGAAAATGGCGGGGGATTGGCTGGGTGGTTTTGCGTCAGATCATGTCAGATACAGCCCGAGAAATAATAATTAAGCTTCATTTGCAACTGAACGAGCACCGCGAGTTGATGTATCGCTGATGATCCCGCGGGGTTCTAGGGAGCGCCGGTGTGACGGTAATGGGATATTTCAGTCTTTACTTAATCTTATTCAGCGATATCAGCTTATTCTTTGTATCGAACCGTAATTCAAAAATCCCGTTAATACCGTCATGCGTAAAATACGACCTTAAGGCACTTGCCGGGAACCGAATCCAACGCCCATCAAGGCTGGGGGCCACGACTTCCCGAGCCAGTCCTTCATAGTAGGGTCGAAACTCATCGTAAGAGAATTCCACAATCACGCGGACAAGCTGTTCTGCCATACGTGCGGTTACTCGATGATTTCCACTTTCAGCCAGACCTGCTGATCGTCGCGGCCCTGGGTCTGATAACGATACGCAATGCCACTATCGTCCTGGTTGCGATCCTGCGAGACACCGCCAATCGCAATCCATTCACTCAAACTTCCCTGCAGCCGGGTGGAGATTGAGGTGCTTGATACCGCGCCGTAGATTTCAGGGACCAGGGCTTCACGCCGCGGAGCCAGTTCGACATACACACGGTTATCCGGTCGCAGCCATGCCTGGGCATAGAACCCTGACGAAGCGGATTCATACTGGGTATCGGGCGTGACCACAACGCGTCCATTGATGATTTGCGTTGTTGTTGTGGTGACCGGGAAGCGTACACCTTCGGCAATATACACGGGCGTCCCTTCCTGGGCGTTCACATGATAGACACCGGATTCATCTCTACGTGATTCAGTGCTCAGGATACGGGCATGACCGGATGCGGAAACATCGCCGTCTTCGATCGTGACACGTCCTTTAATTCCTGCGCCAGTATGATCGGCTGCGCTGAGTTCACCCTGTTTGACGGATATTCGTAACTGATGGAGTTTGGCATCCAGCCGGGAAATAACAGCCCTGAGTTCTTCAATGCGTTCGGGTTCGGCCTTGATGATTAGCTGGAATCCTGACCCTGTCAGCGTTTCGCTGTTGCGTAACAGGGGTTGGATCAATGGTTTCATATCCGCCGCGGTGCGCTGCTGGAGTTCGATCAACTCGATGCGCGGTGCAGCCTGAAGGCTGCCAAAAAACAGCAGGGGGGTGAGATATAGAAGGATGAGCAGTTTACGCATGACTAAAGATGCAGCCTTCTGAATTCGGGTGAATAACTGGAGCGTTCCCACATGCCATCGAACTGTTCTCGTAGCCGCCTGGTCTCGGCTGGCGCGTGCAGTGACAGGCTGCCCTCAAAACGACTCGCAACAGTCCGTTGCAGCAAGCCGCTTTCATCCGCCAGCAGATAACAATTCAGGGCGCCACGGTAATCTTCGTGCGCATGTTTGATCTCGATATAGGTACTCAGCTTGCGGCTGATTTCGATCAGGCGATGGCCATATTTCGTTGCCCGCTCAATCTCAAGCGTAAGAATGCGCATGCGGGCATGCGGACTGCTGAGCGCGAAACGGGTGACTGCCTGTGCGAACTCGTCGGTATCGTAGATTGCAGCTTCCATGTCCGGTGTAAACATGTCCAGCTTGCGAGTCACCTGGCTGGCGAGCACAAGCGCGGCGACACGATTATCGTCGCGTGTTTGCAGTAAATAGTGGCTGGCGTCCTCGCCGAGACGCAGATCAATTGGGTTCGCGATGTCGCTGAATTTATCCATGCGACAAAGCTAACAGGGGCTAGAGTTCGCCGCAATACCGGCTCATGCGAATATGCGGAATACCGGCTTCGTTGAAGGGTTCGCCTTCGCTCATAAAACCGTGGATGTGATAGAAAGTGGCCGAATCGACCTGGGCGTGAAGAAAGACTTTATCAAGCCCGTGTTCATCGGCCAGCTCGATAGCGGCCAGCAGCAGGCTACTGCCGACTCCCTGGTTGCGCCATTCGGGTAACACGGCAAGCCGTCCGATATGTCCATCGTCAAGCAGGCGAATGGTTGCTATGGGTTCGCCGTCCATATCGTAGGCGACAAAATGCGCCGAGTCGGTATCCTGTCCATCCCATTCAATATCAGCCGGAATACCCTGTTCTTCTATAAAGACCTTGTGCCGGATAGCCCGTAAGGGGGCTTCATCCACGGCCCAGTCGGCCCGTGCAACCAGGAAGCTGAATTCTTCTTCGCCGTCAGTCATCGTCATACCCTGATCATGCCGGAATAGCGCGGATAAACAAGTTTTCCCTGTCAGGCGGTACGTTCCGACCGATAAAGCGTTATTTCATGTAGTAATCAAACACCTGTTTCATGATATCTGTGCCACGTTGAAGCGGATTCTCGCGGATACGCTTTTCTTCCTCGGCAATCTTGAGAAACAGTCCATCTAGTGTTTTTTCTGTGACGTAGTTATCAAGATCCATGTCTTCGGTGTCCATGAAAGGTTGCAGGAAGCTGGCCTTGTCGACCATCTGCTTATAATTGTTGGTGACGCCGACATTCGCTGTCGCTGTTGTGATCAGTGGCTTGAGTTTTTTACTCAGCTTGGCTTCGCTGTGCTTGCGAAAGTACTGGGTAGCCGCATCGTCCGGTCCCTGGATGATGTTCTGCACATCTTTTGGCGACATCTTTTTAATAGCATTGACGAATATGTCGGTGGCCTCGGGCACTGCCTGTTCTGCCGCGGCGTTCATGGACTCTACAAAGGAATCGGCCAGCGCATCCTGCTTTAATGTGCGCAGTCCTTTCTCTGCCCAGGCCAGTTCGTCGGGCATGGGAATCCTGACTTTTGCATCGTTGAGAAAGCCGCCGTCCTTACCCAGTTCTTTGATTGCGGTGTCCACGCCCTGGTTCAAGGCATCTTTCATGGCCTGCGCCATGTCGGACTGGCTGAAACCGGCGGCGCTCTCGGTGACCGTTGAAGTAGCGCTGTCGTCCTTATCCAGAATATCGCCGAGGAAGTCCTGCCAGCCGGCGTGGCTGAGGAGGGGTGAGAAAATCAGGGGAATGATAAACAAAGCAGTCCGTTTCATTTAGCGTTACTCCTATGATTTCATCGACACCCCTGGATTCCCGCCTGCGCGGGAATGACGGGATGTGAAGAACGACTAGATATTCTTCGCCTGCTCGATGGCATTACCGATATAACTACCCGGCGTCATTTTTTTCAAGCGATCTTTTGCCTCGGCGGGAATATCCAGGCCATCGATGAACACTTTTAGCGATTCCGGACTGATGCCTTTGCCACGTGTCAGATCCTTGAGTTTCTCATAAGGTTTTTCGATGCCATAACGCCGCATCACGGTTTGTACGGCCTCGGCCAGCACTTCCCAGGTGGCATCGAGATCTTCCGCGAGTCGCGCAGGGTTCGCTTCCAGCTTGCCGATTCCGCGTAACAATGAATCATAGCCAATCATGGAATGCGCCACGCCCACGCCAAGATTTCGCAGCACCGTGGAATCGGTCAGGTCGCGTTGCCAGCGGGAGATCGGCAGTTTCATGGCCAGGTGATCGAAGATGGCGTTGGCAATGCCAAAGTTGCCCTCGGCATTCTCAAAATCGATCGGGTTGACCTTGTGTGGCATGGTGGAAGACCCGACTTCGCCGGCAATGGTGCGCTGCTTGAAGTAGCCCAGCGAGATATAACCCCAGACATCGCGGGCAAAGTCGATCAGGATGGTGTTAACCCGCGCGAGTGCATCGAATAACTCGGCAATATAGTCGTGCGGTTCGATCTGGATCGTATAGGGATTCCACTCCAGGCCGAGACTGCTGACAAAGTCTTCGGCGAATTTCGGCCAATCGACTTCGGGGTAACTGGCAATGTGTGCATTGTAGTTACCCACGGCACCATTGATCTTGCCCAGCATCGGCACCTGCTTGATCTGATCCAGCTGGCGTTTGACGCGATAAACCACGTTGGCCATTTCCTTGCCCAGCGTGGAAGGCGAAGCCGGTTGGCCGTGGGTGCGCGATAACAGGGGGAGTTCGGCATTATCATGTGCCAGCCGGGTGATGGCATCTGTTACTTCATCCAGCATTGGCAGGATGACCTGGGTACGTGCTTCGCGCAGCATCAAAGCGTGTGACAGGTTGTTGATGTCTTCGGAGGTGCAGGCGAAATGAATGAATTCGCTGACGGCTTCGAGTTCCTGGTTACCGGCAATCTTTTCTTTCAGGAAATATTCAACGGCTTTTACATCGTGGTTGGTGGTGCGTTCGATGTTTTTAACCCGCTGGGCATCTTCTTCGTTGAAGTTGTCGGCGATGCTGTCAAGAATGTTGCTTGCGTGTTCGGAGAGCGCGGGAACTTCGGCGATCAGTTCATGGGCAGCCAATGCCTGTAACCAGCGCACTTCAACCAGCACGCGATGCCGAATCAGGCCGAATTCACTGAAGATGGGGCGCAGTGCCTCGGTCTTGCGGCCATAGCGGCCATCGACGGGGGAGACGGCGGTAAGATTACTTAGTTCCATTTTTCACTTCCGGTAATTGTTATTCCTGTAGGAGGGGGCTTGGCCGCGAATAAATGGCCTGATTTAACCAGGTCTGTTCGCGGCCAAGGCCGCTCCTACATATGCTAAGGCTATTAAGCCGCTAACTGCCGCAACACGTACTGCAGGATGCCGCCATGCCGGTAATATTCGACTTCCTGCGGTGTATCGATACGTACTCGGACATCGAACGATTTTTCACTGCCATCCTCGGCAACGGCGGTCACTTTCACTGTCTTGGCGGAACCGTCGCCCAGACCGGTGATGTTGAAAGTTTCCTTGCCGGTCAGTCCGAGACTGGCAGGTGTGTCACCGTCATTGAACTGCAACGGCAGTACGCCCATGCAAACCAGGTTGGTGCGGTGAATGCGCTCGTAGGATTCCGCGATGACGGCATGCACGCCCAACAAGCGCGGCCCCTTGGCTGCCCAGTCGCGAGATGAACCCGAGCCGTATTCCTTACCGGCGATCACGATGGAAGGTACGTTGTCGGCCTTGTATTTCATTGCCGCGTCGTAAATGGACATCTGCTCACCGGATGGCTGATGAATGGTTACACCACCCTCGGTTCCCGGCGCCAGCAGGTTACGAAGGCGAATATTGGCGAAAGTGCCACGCATCATGACTTCATGGTTGCCACGGCGCGAACCCAGCGAATTAAAGTCGGCCTGCTGCACCCCTCTGGAAAGAAGATACTTACCAGCCGGGCTGTCCGGCTTGATGGAGCCAGCCGGAGAAATATGGTCGGTTGTCACCGAATCACCCAGCAGGGCAAGCGCGCGCGCACCCTGGATGTCGGATACATCGCCGATGTCACTGGTCATGCCGTCGAAATAAGGCGGGTTCTGGATATAGGTCGAATCCGCCTGCCAGGCAAACGACTGACCTTCGGGTGAAGCAAGGCTGGTCCAGCGGTTTTCACCCTTGAATACATCCTGGTAGACCTTGGTGAAATCGTCGCGCGTGACACAACGGCTGACGACATCCTTGACCTCGGCCTGAGTGGGCCAGATGTCTTTCAGGTAAACATCGTTACCCTCGGCATCCTGTGCGATCGGCTCATTGACCAGGTCGATGTCCATGGTGCCTGCAATGGCGTAGGCAACCACCAGTGGTGGCGAGGCGAGATAGTTCATGCGTACCTCGGCATGAACCCGGCCTTCAAAGTTACGGTTACCGGAGAGCACGGAGGTCGCGGAAAGGTTGCCCTCGGCAATGGCTTTTGAAACCGGCGCGGGGAGTGGGCCGGAGTTACCGATACAGGTGGCGCAACCGTAACCGACAACGTGGAAGCCCAGCGCTTCCAGGTCATCCATCAGACCGGCCTGGTTGAGGTATTCGGTAACGACCTGCGATCCCGGCGCCAGGGAAGTTTTCACCCAGGGTTTAACCTTGATGCCTTTTTCCTTGGCCTTTTTGGCAACCAGACCAGCACCCAGCATGACAGAGGGGTTTGAAGTGTTGGTGCAAGAGGTGATAGAAGCAATCACCACGGCGCCATCGTTCAATTCATAGTCCTGGCCGTCGATGTTGGCAATCGCGGGTTTGCTTTGCAGGTTGCGTTCGGCCTTCAGCGCCTTGAGTGCATCGTTAAACATGCCCTTGCTGCTACGCAGCGGTACGCGGTCTTGCGGACGCTTGGGGCCGGCAATGCTTGGCTCTACCGTCGACATGTCCAGTTCCACCACGCTGGTGTATTCGGCATTGGGCTGACCCGGTGCGCGGAACATGCCCTGTTCCCTGGCATAGGCTTCCACCAGCGCAATCTGGTCTTCGGCGCGGCCCGACAGGCGCAGGTAATTCAGCGTTTCCTCGTCAACCGGGAAGATGCCGCAGGTCGCACCGTATTCCGGCGCCATGTTGGCGAGCGTTGCACGATCGGCCAGTGACAGATGATCGAGACCATCGCCGAAGAACTCGACGAACTTGCCGACCACGCCATGCTTGCGCAGCATTTCCACCACCAGCAGTACCAGGTCAGTTGCGGTCGCGCCTTCCGGCAGTTCACCGGTCAGTTTGAAACCAACAACTTGTGGGATCAGCATGGAGACAGGTTGACCCAGCATGGCCGCCTCGGCCTCGATGCCGCCTACGCCCCAGCCCAGCACACCGGCGCCATTGATCATGGTGGTGTGCGAGTCCGTACCGACCAGCGTATCGGGATAGGCCTGCAGTACGCCGTTATTTTCCTGGGCGAACACCACGCGGCCCAGGTATTCCAGATTGACCTGGTGCACGATACCGGTATCGGGCGGGACTACTTTGAAATTCGAGAATGCTTTCTGACCCCACTTGAGGAAGCTGTAACGTTCCTCGTTACGCTGGTATTCCAGCTTGGCATTCAGATCCATTGCTGTCGGTTTGCCGAATTCGTCAATCTGTACCGAGTGGTCGATGACCAGCTCGGCCGGTTGCAGGGGATTGATCTTTTCCGGATCGCCGCCCAGTGCCTTCATGGCATCGCGCATCGCGGCCAGGTCGACCACGGCAGGCACGCCGGTAAAGTCCTGCATCAGCACGCGTGCCGGCCGGTAAGCAATTTCCTGGCTGGGTTCCGCTTTTGGGTCCCAGCTGGCAATGGCCTTGATGTCACTGGCGGAGACGGTCTTGTTGTCCTCGAAGCGCAACAGGTTTTCGAGTAACACCTTCATGGAATAGGGGAGGCGGGATACTTTGTAGTCGGCTTCGAGTGCGTCGAGGCGATAGATTTCATAGGTTTTATCGCCCACGCTCAGATCGGCGCGCGCTGAGAAACTGTTACTCATGCTTTCTCCTGGGGTTGTTTTCTTGGAGTCCTTCAAAAGGCGTTGACTTTGAGGGGCTTAAGTCATTTTCCAGCGCGCAATTATGGATGATTTGCGCTGCAGATAACAGCCCTCGCCGGAAAATATTTTTTCGGCTTACTACGTTATTTCAGCATGTTACAGGTAATACTTGAAGTTAACTATGTTCGTTGAGCGTGCCGAGTAACGATGCAGCGGCTTCACTCAATGCCCGGCGGTTGAAGACCAATTGCAGGCGCCCGCCGCCGGACTGGTCCCACAACACCGCTGAACGCATGCCCGCGAGGAGTAGTGTCCGGATCATATTCTGGTTGTGCGGCACGGCCAACACCTCGGGATTGCCCTGTACCATGATACGGGTGCCCAGGTTGCTGATGGTGCGCTGATACAGGTCGCCAAGCGAAGCGATGACATTTTCGTGTCTCAGGGAGAAATACTCGACCTGGTTTTGTGCCTGCTTAATGCCGTCCGTCAGTGCGGCGAGCATGTCTCGTCGCTTGATGAGCTTGCGCTGGAGATGCATTAGCGCGAGGGCGTAGCGGGTCGCAGCGATATCGTCCTTGTCGACCTTGCCGGTAAGGTTATCGCGAATCACGGTCAGTCCCAGCCGCAAATTGGCGACACCGCCAAATACCTCGGCGGTACTTTGCGCATCGATAGCCAGAATACTCTTGATCGCGGTTTCGATCTGACGCTCGTCGATGCTTTTGTTGTTGGCAAAGCGATGCACCAGGGTGGTGGCCTGGTAAATACCCGCAAGGGCGAGAGCACGGTCAGCGATGGTTTTACTCATGATTGAAGCCGTATTCTATCGTACCGCCCCCCAGACATTCATCATCGATGTAAAACACGATAGCCTGGCCAGGCGCGACGGCACGTTGCGGTTGCTCGAAACGCACCTGCCATTGGTCATTTTGCAAACTTGAAATTGTGCAGGGCTGATCTTCCTGGCGGTAGCGGATTTTGGCCAGGTAGCGCCTGTTTACATCAGGGCGACCACCGGGTATCCAGTTAAGCTGGTTCATGACCAGTGTATCCCTGTAGAGCAGGGGATGCTGTTTGCCCTGAACCACGATCAGCCGGTTGTTGGCGAGGTCCTTGTCGGCAACATACCAGGCCTCGCCGCTACTGTCTTTCACGCCTCCGATCTTCAACCCCTGGCGCTGGCCGATGGTGTGGTACATCAGGCCTTCATGCCGTCCGATAACCTCGCCATCGCTGGTGACGATGTCACCGGGCTGGGCCGGAATAAAGCGTTGCAGAAAATCCTTGAACTTGCGCTCGCCGATAAAGCAGATGCCGGTGCTGTCTTTTTTATCGTGCGTAACAAAGCCCTGTTGTTCGGCAATGCGGCGTACTTCGGTTTTTTCCAGTTCGCCAACGGGAAACAGCGCGCGCGACAGCTGTTGTTGGTTAAGCAGGTACAGAAAATAAGTCTGATCCTTGTTGTCGTCAAAACCTTTCAACATTCGGCTGCGATCAGCGCTATGTTCAACACGCGCATAATGCCCGGTGGCAATAAAGTCCGCGCCCAGATCCAGTGCGTAATCGAGAAACGCCTTGAACTTGATTTCCTTGTTACACATGACATCCGGGTTTGGCGTGCGCCCGGCACGGTATTCGGCCAGAAAATATTCAAAGACGCGATCCCAGTATTCAGTTGAGAAACTGATCTTGTGTAATTTAATTCCCAGCTTGTCGGCGACCGATTGCGCATCCGCCAGGTCCTGCTCGGCGGGACAGTATCCGGCCTCATCGTCTTCGTCCCAGTTCTTCATGAACAGGGCTTCAACCTGGTAACCCTGTTGCAGCAACAGAAAGGCTGCAACCGAGGAATCCACGCCGCCCGACAGACCAACCAGTACCCGCTTATTCATCCTGCGCTTCCTGTGATGGTTTCCAGCCCTTTTTCCAGCTGTCGAGAGGAACGATATGGGGCGGCTTGCCGTTTTCCTCGAACCAGCTATCGACGATAAACAGATCACCAGTCTGGCTTTCGGTTATTAACGCAGCGGTATGCGGCCAGGAGACGGGCAGCACAAAGCGGGTGGAAGGTGAACCGACGCTGTGCCAGTGCAACAGCCTGGCATGTTCAAGCAGCCGCAGGTAACTGGTCGTATTGGTAGCCTCGTCGATACAATCCATCTGGCCGCGTTTAAAGGCGCCGCGAAACATTCCCGGGAGATCCTTGTCCGTACCGGTCAAAGGGCCGATGAATTGTTCCATGCGGGCAATGTAATGCTTGATGCGTTGTCTTTCTTGGGCGGCATCGCTGGCTATTGGAATCATGTCTGCCGTAAGTAATACCCAGTCGCTCGGGCTGATGGATAACTCGTTAACGGCTTTACAGGAATGATTGAAACAGACCGAAAAACGCTGGTGTGACGGGTTGGCGATGATGTCATCCCGCACAAACTCGCGAGCGCTTGTTCCGCTACTGGCGAGCATGGCAAGAATGATGAAAACGGCTGACCTGATCATTAAAGCACATCGACTAGCAGATCGAGCGGGTAACGTTGGCCCTTGATGTGATCGTCAACGGTTCGGCCGACGAGGGGACTGCGCCACTCGTGCTGTCGCAGTTGCAACTCTTCTCGTGTCAGCCATGCGATACCGTCAATGTCCTTGTCATATTCAAGATGATCATGCTCACGGCCCAGTTGACCGGTGAAGGTGACGCGCAGGAAAGTCGGGCTGTCCGCATCCTTGCGCCAGAGATAGATACCCACCACCCGCTCTGGCGTGAATTCAAAACGAGTCTCTTCCAGCATTTCCCGTTTCACGGCATCAACCAGTGTTTCACCCGGTTCGAGATGGCCCGCGGGCTGGTTGAGCTTGCGTTGTCCCTCGATGGTTTCCTCGACACAGAGAAAACGCTGCCGGTGTTCGATGACGGCAGCCACGGTGACATGGGGCTTCCAGGTCATTTATACCTCGATAAATACGCTTAAAATCAGCCAATTGTGTCGGATAAGGTTACATAATGTCCAACGCGAATGCTGGCCCTGGCAATTCAAGTTGCCCTTTTCGGGGCAAGACATGACGAAATTTGATGACCGGAAAGTATATTAATAAACCCTTATAAAACAATGTAATCAGCAGTTTAAATTCCTTCTTTCTCACCAGCGTCAGTATTTTGGCCTTTTCCCTTGACTTTACTTACCCAGAATTGGATAACTATGCGGCATACCGGTGGTGTTTAGCCGGAAATAACGAATGTTTTGGCGCCCAAGGGTTCCAAATTGTCAATAAATTGGTTGGAGGAGTTGTCCAATGATGTCAGCGCTTAAAGTCTCTTTAGCAGGGGCAGTTTTCGCCGCTTCAACGTCTGCTTTTGCTGCAGATGCACTGAAGCCTTTCAATCTGGCTTACACCGCTTCAGGTGATATGGCCACTGTTGCAGATGAAGTTAAAAGCAAGATTACTGCAGCAGGTTTCGAAGTCGCGGGTTCTTACGCCCCCTACGACGGTGCCATGATCATCGCCATTACCAACGATGGCCTGAAGAAGGCAGCTGCCAGTTCTGAGTTCGGCGGTTATGCCGCTGGCCAGCGTGTAACCCTGACCCAGGTGGGTGATGAAATCCAGGTTTCATACACTAATCCTACTTACTTCGGTAATGCTTACCGCCTGAGCGACACTTCCGCCATGGACGCTGCAACAGCTGCCCTGGAAAGTTCTCTGGGCAAGCAGGCCTCTTACGGTACTGGTGAGAAGGAACTGAACAACGAAGACCTGCGCAAGTATCATTACATGTTCGGCATGGAATACTTCGACGATCCTTCCGAACTGGCTGAATACGACAGCTACGACGAAGCCGTTGCCGCTGTTGAGCAGGGCCTGGCCAATGCTGCGGGTGGTGCGACCAAGGTATACCGCATCGACATTCCGGGTAAGGAAGAGTCCGTATTCGGTGTAGCACTGAGCGAAGGTTGCTCAGGCGACGAGTACATCATGAGCCGCGTAGACAAGGATCCGATCCGTTCGACAGGCCATCTGCCTTACGAAATCCTGGTTTCCGGTGGTGACGTATACGCACTGTATGCCCGCTTCCGCATCGCAATCAGCTGGCCTCACCTGCCGATGGTTGCTTCGGAAACCGGCGCAACCTTCTTCAATATCATGTGCGCACCTAACGCCATTGAAGAAGCGCTGATCGAAGCAGCAGGCGGTGAAATCTAATCTGAACCCAGGTTCGTGATTGATTGAGAAGGCCCCCAATTGGGGGCCTTTTCTTTTGTGTTGAATATTCATGCTAGAATCTCACGCAGTTTCAGCTCATCCACTAGAGATTTTCCAGCATGTCATCCCCGAAGATTACTTACACCCTCACCGATGAATCGCCGGCGCTCGCCAGTTATTCCCTGTTGCCAATTATCCAGGCTTTCACCGCTACAGCGGGCATCGAAATAGAAACCCGCGATATCTCACTGGCAGGGCGCATTATCGCCAATTTCCCCGAAGGGCTGACGGCCAGTCAGCAGCAAAGCGACGATCTTCAGGCCCTGGGGGCGCTGGCCAAAACCGCGGATGCCAACATCATCAAGTTGCCCAATATCAGCGCATCCGTGCCGCAGTTGAAAGCCGCTATCAAGGAACTTCAGGAACAGGGCTACAAGCTGCCAGACTATCCGGAAGAGCCGGGCAGCGATAACGAAAAAGACATCAAGGCGCGCTATGCCAGGGTGCTTGGCAGTGCCGTCAATCCCGTGCTGCGCGAGGGCAACTCGGATCGGCGCGTCGCTGGCGCGGTGAAGGCTTACGCGAAAAAACATCCGCATAGCATGGGCGAGTGGACAGCAGCGTCCAAAACGCATGTTGCCTCCATGCAGGATGGCGATTTTTACTCCAGCGAACAATCGGTGATCGTGGAACAGGCGGGTAATTTGCGCATCGAGCATGTTGCCGAGGACGGTAGTGTCACCGTACTGAAGGAAAAAACACCGGTGCTGGTTAAGGAAGTGGTTGATGCCTCGGTGCTGCGTTGCCAGGCGTTGTGCGATTTCTACGAACAGTCCATTAACGACGCCAGGAAGGAAGGCGTGCTGTTATCACTGCATCTGAAAGCCACCATGATGAAGGTCTCGGATCCCATCATGTTCGGCCATGCGGTGAAAGTTTATTTCAAGGATGTCTTTGCCAAACACGCCGCAACGTTCGACAAGCTGGGTGTGAATGCCAATAACGGGCTGGGCGATGTTCTTGCCAGGATAGCAGAGCTGGATGATGCCGCTCGCGCTGAAATCGAATCCGATCTGCAAGCCGCCATTGCCTCACGCGCTGACCTGGCGATGGTCGATTCCGAAAAAGGGATCACCAACCTGCACGTTCCCAGCCATGTCATCATCGACGCTTCCATGCCGGCCGCGATTCGGGCCGGCGGCAAAATGTGGGGCAGGGATGGGCAGTTGCACGACACCAAGGCAATGATCCCTGACCGGAACTATGCCGGTATTTACCAGGCGACCATCGACTTTTGCAAACAGCACGGTACCTTCGATGTCACCACCATGGGTAATGTCAGTAACGTGGGCCTGATGGCGCAGAAGGCCGAGGAATACGGCTCGCACGACAAGACGTTTGAAATCGCCAGCGCGGGCAAGGTGCGCGTGGTCGATGACGCGGGCAAGGCGCTAATGGAGCATGCAGTGGCCGCGGGCGATATCTGGCGTATGTGCCAGACCCGTGATATCCCGATTCAGGACTGGGTGAAACTGGCGGTCAATCGCGCGCGCATCACGGGGCAGCCCGCGATTTTCTGGCTGGACAGGAACCGTGCTCACGACGCCAAGCTGATCAACAAGGTGGAGACTTATCTCAAGGATCATGACACCTCGGGTCTTGATATACAGATCATGTCGCCGGTGGATGCAACGCATTACACCTTATCGCGGGTCAAGGAAGGCAAGGATACGATCTCCGTGAGCGGTAACGTGTTGCGCGATTACCTGACCGACCTGTTTCCGATTCTGGAACTCGGCACCAGTGCCAAGATGCTGTCTATTGTGCCTTTGCTTGCCGGTGGCGGCTTGTTTGAAACCGGTGCGGGCGGATCGGCACCCATGTTGTATCAGCAGTTCATCAAGGAAGGTCATTTGAGCTGGGATTCATTGGGCGAGTTTCTGGCGCTGGCGGTATCGCTGGAAGACCTGGCTCAGAAAACGGGTAACGCCAAGGCGCAGGTGCTGGCGGATACGCTGGACAAGGCGAATGGTGAATATCTCAACAATAACAAATCACCGCTACAGAATGCCGGAGAGCTGGATACCCGCGGCAGTCATTTTTATCTGGCCATGTACTGGGCACAGGCGCTGGCGAATCAGGATAAGGATGCCGAATTGCGTTCGGTATTCGAACCGCTCGCGGCGGAACTGGCCAAACGGGAAAATGAGATTGTAAACGCGCTGGAATCCGATCAGGGTAACCCCATGGCGTTGGGCGGGTACTATCGCCCAGACCATGAAGGGGTATCTCGGCTGATGCGGCCGAGTGCTGCCTTTAATGAAATTCTTGACCGGCTTGCTTAACAGCCGGAAACAGGTTCATCACTACAGAATGCAGCTCAGGGCCGCGGTTTATTCCGCGGCCTTGATCTTGCTGGCTGACAGACCCTTCGGCCCTTCGGCCAACTCGTATTCCACTTTCTGACCTTCTTTCAGGGTACGATATCCATCCGCCTCGATTGCCGAAAAGTGAGCGAAGATATCTTCGCCACCGCCATCCGGCTCGATAAAACCGTAGCCCTTTGCATTGCTGAACCACTTAACGATGCCAATTGCCATTTTGACTCAACCTCGGTAACACCTGTTGTTTTTGTGCTGACCGGCTGATTGGATCGCCTGTCAGACTGTGCCACTGTTAAACATCAGAGTAGTTTAGTCAAGTATTATGAAGTGCAAAAAATGCCCAAATTTTCTGCAGTTTATTTTAAATCAACCCCTGTAACCTGCTGCTATCGTAAGGGCAATGAACATTGAAATCGGCTAAAATTGGCCACATGACTGATAAACCGATACAAAATCCGAACAGTGACGACGGCCTGCTGATTGAAGAGTCCAGGCCGGAGCTGAAACAGCCACCGCAATACAAGGTGTTGCTGCTGAATGATGACTACACGCCGATGGAATTTGTGGTAGAAATTCTGGAGACGTTCTTTGGCATGAATCGTGATAAGGCTACACAGGTCATGCTGCATGTTCACACGCGGGGCAAAGGTGTCTGCGGCGTATTCAGCCGGGATGTGGCCGAAACCAAGGTCACCCAGGTTAATGAATACTCGCGACAGCATCAGCACCCGTTATTGTGCACGCTTGAAGAGGCCTGATTTGAAACGCGAGGTAACCCTGTATGCTGAGTAAGGAGCTTGAATTCACGCTCAACACCGCCTTCAAGGATGCGAGGGAAAAACGTCATGAATTCATGACTGTCGAACACCTGCTTCTTGCCTTGCTGGACAATCCCGCGGCAGCGGAAGTGCTGCGTGCCTGCAACGCACGTATCGAGGAGTTACGCAAGGAGCTGAGCCTGTTCATCGAGGAAACCACCCCGTTGCTCAGCAAGGACGATGTGCGCGAAACACAGCCCACGCTCGGCTTTCAGCGCGTGTTGCAGCGCGCGGTATTCCACGTGCAATCCTCCGGGAAAAAGGAAGTTACGGGCGCCAATGTGCTGGTCGCCATTTTCAGCGAACAGGAATCGCAGGCGGTTTATTTCCTCAACAAGCAGCAGGTCACGCGCCTCGACGTGGTGAATTTCATTTCCCATGGCATCTCGAAGCTACCGGACGATGAAGAACCGGCGGTTGGCGATGAAACCGGTGCCGAAACCGAAATCCCCGAGGCCGCGCCCAAGAGCAATCCCCTGGAAAGCTTTGCCACCAATCTCAACGAGCAGGCCAGAGCCGGCAAGATCGATCCGCTGATCGGTCGCCGCGAGGAGATTGAACGCACCATCCAGATTCTCTGCCGCCGTCGCAAGAATAACCCCCTGTATGTCGGCGAGGCCGGTGTTGGTAAAACGGCCCTGGCCGAGGGGCTGGCGCGCATGATCGTGGATGGCGAAGTGCCCGAGGTGTTGCATGATGCCGTCATCTATTCGCTGGATCTGGGTGCACTGGTAGCGGGCACCAAGTACCGGGGTGATTTCGAAAAACGCCTCAAGGCAGTGCTTGCCCAGTTGCGTAAAGAACCGGGTTCAGTTCTGTTCATAGACGAAATTCACACCATTATCGGAGCCGGAGCGGCTTCCGGTGGCGTCATGGATGCCTCCAACCTGATCAAGCCGATGCTGGCCAATGGGGAATTGAAATGCATCGGCTCGACCACTTACCAGGAATACCGTGGCATCTTCGAAAAGGACCGGGCACTGGCGCGGCGTTTCCAGAAGATCGATGTGCGCGAGCCCACCATTGAGGAAACCATTCAGATACTCAAGGGCCTCAAGACCGTGTTCGAAGAACATCACGATGTGAAATATTCCAGCAAGGCGCTGCAGGCCGCCGCCGAGCTGTCCGAGCGGTACATCACGGACCGCCATCTACCGGACAAGGCGATCGATGTCATTGACGAGGCGGGCGCTTACCTGCGACTGCTTCCCGCGTCCAAGCGCAAGAAAACCATCAGCCAGGGCGATATCGAAAACATCATCGCCAAGATTGCGCGCATCCCGCCCAAGACGGTTTCCTCGACCGACAAGGACAAGCTGCGCAGCCTGGATCGCGATCTCAAGCTGGTTATTTATGGCCAGGACGAGGCCATCGACAGCCTGGCCACGGCGATCAAGATGTCGCGTTCCGGCCTGGGTAATGAACAACGGCCGATCGGTTCTTTCCTGTTTGCGGGCCCGACCGGTGTCGGCAAGACCGAGGTAACGCGTCAGCTGGCCCTCCAGCTGGGTGTGGAGTTGTTGCGCTTCGACATGTCCGAATACATGGAACGTCACACGGTATCGCGCCTGATCGGTGCGCCGCCCGGGTATGTCGGTTTCGATCAGGGCGGTTTGCTGACCGACCAGGTACTGAAACATCCGCACTGCGTGTTGTTGCTGGATGAAATCGAAAAGGCTCACCCGGAAGTGTTCAACCTGTTACTGCAGGTGATGGATCATGGCACCCTGACGGACAACAATGGTCGCAAGGCGGATTTCCGCAATGTCATCCTGGTGATGACAACCAATGCCGGGGCGGCCGACCTGGATCGCACCTCCATCGGTTTCACCACCCAGGCGGATAGCAGTGACAGCATGGAAGCGATCAAGAAACTGTTTACGCCGGAATTCCGTAACCGCCTGGATGCCATCATTCAGTTCAAGCACCTGGATCCAACTATCGTGGCGCAGGTGGTCAACAAGTTCATCTTCGAACTGGAAGCCCAGCTGCATGAAAAGAGTGTCACCCTGGAAGTCGACGATGAAGCACGCGTCTGGCTGGCCGAGAAAGGCTACGACAAGAAGATGGGCGCGCGACCGATGTCACGCGTGGTGCAGGAACACATCAAGAAACCACTGGCGGATGAAATCCTGTTTGGGTCGCTTGCGGCTGGCGGTCACGTCAAGGTCACCCTGAACGAACAGGGCGAACTCGATATCCAGATTACCGAATCAGCCGAGGCCTGATCGACCTGAACCTGGCACGCCTGGCTTACAGGCGTGCCCTGAGTTCTTCCTCCAGCGCGGCTTGGTAATCGATCGAACCGGCCAGCATGATGCCGAGTTCGCCTTCGGAAACCAGTCCCCAGTTCACCAGGATCGCGCCTTCTCCAGTGCGGGCATCAAATTCCACCTCGCTTAAATCCAGATTCGCCAGCTGCCGGTGACGGGTTTTGAAATTCATCAAGCGCCATTCCGGAATTCCCAGCTTTTCAGCAATGAAGATCGGGTAGGACGTATCGTCGTAGTGAGGGTAACAACCCAGTACCGGGAAGCGAATACCGCGCGGCGTTCGGGTTACCGCAAGTTCGAACACACAGCTACCTTTCATGCCGCGTTCATTGAGCCAGCGCGCAATGGGTTCGACACTTTCCCAGGGTTCGTATGACGCGGGTGCCCGGTATCCCGGATCAGCCGATTCTCCCACGGGATGTTCGATGGCCGCTTTGCGGATTACCTGGCTGCCAGTGAGTATAAATTGCAGGGTGAGGATGCAATCGGCCATTACTTCTTGCTGTATTTGCACCGGTACTGAAGGTTTGAGCAACAATAGTGCATCGCGCAACTCGAGTGGATTGCGGCAACGAACAGTATCCGTCCCCGACTGGGGCAGGGATGACTTCAGGTAGCAGGGATAGGCGAGGGATTCGATGAGATTATCGCTGATGTCGAAGATGGATCGGAAACATTGCGTGTCCGGTGTTTCAATGCCCAGTTCGTTGGCCAGTAATACCAAGTTATTTCGTGAGTTTATCCATTCGACGATCGCAAGCCATTCATAGTCGCCCCAGAACTGGCAGGCATGCGGGCTGAAATAAAAAACCGACGGATGATAACCGGCGTGCGAGCCCAGTTCTTTCGGATTCAGGCTCCAGACAACATTTCGCGAATGTCGTAGACCGATGCGTTCGTAGTGGGCACTGATTGCTTCCCAGTTATCTTTCAGTGCCGGGTGTAACTGCAGGATATCGCCCGGCGCCGAGATACCCAGTGCGCGTCCCGAGGCGAGGTGCATGGCGGCCTGATCCTCGCCGAAAAAAACGCTCGTATCGTGGTTGATGACAAACTTCTCTGC
The DNA here is from genome assembly GCA_041592335.1 of Thiohalobacteraceae bacterium. Taxonomy (GTDB): domain Bacteria; phylum Pseudomonadota; class Gammaproteobacteria; order Thiohalobacterales; family Thiohalobacteraceae; genus JBFHQE01. The sequence goes on from JBFHQE010000020.1 coordinate 42,257, forward strand.
GGGAAAAACGACGTGTTCAACGGCTACCGACATCGCACGGCTCCTATCCTTTTGCCTCGATAGAAAGGAGCAAAGTTCAGGCCAGCAAAAAACGGCCTGTTTAGCCGAATTCTGCACTTGTGCTGATCATTTTGCGGAATCCAGCGAATTATTTCGCGCTGATTTAGTGCGTGCCCGGTTACAGGCGGATGGCGAGAATCGTGACCAGGACGGCGAGTGTGATACAGGAACCCAAAAGCGAGAACAATGCGCGACGCCGGTAGTTTCTGACCAGAAAATACTGCGGCGTGCCGGAGATGAGATAGGGTTTGCGGCCGTGCGGCGGCTTGCTCATGACATGGCGCGCACCTTCCGATGCCTTGTGCGCGCGTGCGCGAATCACTTCCTGGGTGGCGGCTTCGCGCACACTCGACCATTCATTGGCGTCTATCTGCCCGTCATTATTGTTATCGAAGCGGGCCAGTAGTTCATCCTGGTCCTGTTTCCAGTGCCGTAACAATGCAGCGACTTCGTGCTTGACGGTGCCATCCGCGCTGCGAATCGACTGGAACCAGCCCAGCGCATAGGTATGGCCGGGCATGAGGCGCTCCTCGGTGTAACGGTATTCGTCACCGCCAAAATGAATCCGGCCATGGGATTTGGGGCCACGGTTCGGGAATTCCGTATCGCCGTACCAGACATCCTTCTCATCGGCGATTACTTCCGCGCCGTCGGGATCGATGATGCAGCGCCCGGAGCCATCTTCTATAACGAACAGTTCGTCGCTGGTCATGCTGTTTAGCGTGCGCCAGGAGCTTTGTTGCCTGCCATGCGACGAAGTGTTGTGTTCCTTGTGTTCGATGCGATAACGATACCAGAGGCAGCGTGTACCGCTTAAGGGCGCAACGATGGGAGGTCCTTCCATCAGTTGGCCTTCGCCCTCGATTTCGACATAACCCTGCGGCGCCGAACGGATACGTGCCGTTGGCGTGTCCTCGATGGTGCGCGCGCGATGCAGGTGGCGCCAGACATTGAAAAACAGGAAGGGGGTAATCGCCCCCAGAATGACGACAATAATCAGAAAACCGCCAGTCGGCAGGTCTTTTACCCAGAGGGCAATATCGTTCAACACGGTTGTTTATCCGTTATTGAACAGGCCTTTTACATCCACATCCGCTGTTTCGGCCTCGCTGAATTCAAGAAGCTCAAACGCCTTGAAGTTGAACTTGTTCGCCACGATGACATCCGGGAACTGTTCGATACGGACATTGTTGATGTTTACGCTCTCGTTGTAATACTCGCGGCGGTCAGCGATGGTGTTTTCCAGTTCACTGATACGATCAGCCAGGTGCTGGAAGTTGGTGTTGGCTTTCAGGTCCGGATACGCCTCTGCCACGGCAAACAGATTGCCGAGTCCAAGCCGTAACTGACTTTCGGCCTGACCCAGTGCGCCGATGTTGCCGCCTTCGCGCGCCGCCGCCACCTGGGAGCGCGCCAGCATAACGCGTTCCAGTGTTTCTTTTTCGTATTCCATGTACTGTTTGCAGACCTCGACCAGTTTTGGCAGTTCGTCGTGGCGTTGTTTCAAGAGCACATCGATATTGGACCAGGACTTGGAAACATTGTGTTTAAGGGAAACCAGGTTGTTATAAATAAGGATGCCGTAGACCAGGATGATTACGACCAGGGCCAGTACGATGATCCAGAAAATGGTGCTGCCGTCCATGAAATTCCCCCCGCAGGATGTCTGTGCCGATGACCGAATGAGGCCACTACCTGAAAACTGTCGACCCTGACAGGCCGCCCCTTGAGTCTACCGCAGATTGCGTTACAGGGGGTGCGTCCTGGACTCAAGTTCTGTAGCATGCTGCCGTTGCGTGGGGTAGGGAATTACCTCGATGAAGATATTAAGCGGTCGCCAGGGAGAATGACATGGATTCACGCTTGAATGTGGGCTACACCAAAAAGGCACTTATTCTCGCCACATTAACTTATCTGAGCGGCTGCGCCGTGACGCCTCCTCATGAAGAGGCGCATGATCCGCTCGAATCGTACAACCGCACCATGGACTCGATTAACGAGTCAATTGACCGTGCAGTTCTGAAACCGGTCGCGACCGCCTATACCAAAACCATTCCCACGCCAGTCCGTACCGGCGTTCACAATTTCTTCTCTAACCTGGGCGAGCCATTGACCATTGTCAACGAGGTGCTGCAGGGCAAGCCCAAACAGGGATTGCAGGACACCATGCGTTTTGTCTGGAACAGCACCGCCGGTGTGGCCGGTATCTTCGATGTCGCGACCCGCATGGATTTGCCGCATCATGACGAGGACTTCGGCCAGACTTTCGCCGTCTGGGGCATGGGCGAGGGCGCGCATATCGTGTTGCCACTGCTTGGTCACAGTAACGTGCGCGACACCATTGGCCTGTTCCCGGATGGGTACATGGATCCGGTGGCGCATCATGAAGAAGTGCGCGAACGGAACAGTGCCTACGGCTTGCGTATCCTCGACACCCGCGCGCAGCTGCTGACAGCCAGCAAGGTGCGCGACACCGCGGCGCTGGACAGTTATATCTTTACCCGTGAAGCCTATCGCCAGTTACGCTGGGATCGGATTCACGACGGCAACCCACCGGAACCGGAATTCGAGTTCGATTAATGAAAAAGACGTTGGGGGAGGGGGAAAGCCGGTCATAGACCGGCTTTTTTTTTGTAGGGGCGACCGGGCGG
>JBFHQE010000021.1:0-43557 GCA_041592335.1 Thiohalobacteraceae bacterium
AGCGGAGATTTTCAATTACATCGAGCTTTTCTACAATCCAACCCGGCGGCATGGCAACAACGATGGCCTGTCGCCGATGGAGTACGAAAAACGGTATTACGAGAAGCTATCAACTGTCTAGGAAACTAGGGGCACACCATATGTATGGTTAATATCCATTTTCCTGTTAATGGTGGCCACGGGAATTCGTCAATCTGAAATAAGTAGTAAGAAATCTGGCGTTTTTTCTTACCAAATAAAAGTAATAGTTGGAATAATACTTGTTGTTGGTGCGTTACTTAGCACTGCATTCTTCTCAATAAATGACAGAATGGTAGCTAATGAGGATGAGTTAACCCATCTGGCTTACGTGGCATATAAGAGAGGAGATGTATGCACAATAAAGGATCCAGTAATAGAAGAACCAATTAAAAACTTTAAAGGTCCTTTGGAGATAAAATTTCTCTCTCAAGCATCACGTTCGAATTACCCTTTTGCTAAGATTGAGACTCTATTAGAATGGGGCATACCAAGCATTAGGCTCAACAATCAAGATTATCATTTAAACCCTAAAAATTTATCAGAGGTTGTGTCTGGCTCATCAATCGGCCAGCCTCAAGCAATCCTTGAGATTATTGAGAAACCGCGAAGTGAGCATATACGGGTTATCTTAACGGAAGAGGAAACAAAGAGGGTTGTATTTGATTTTAATTGGCAGAGACAAAAATACGACTCTAATACTTATATATTCTGCCCAAGCTACAAGACATTCCCAAGTGCAGACGATCTTCCCAGAAGGCTTCTAATGCAGAGTATCGACCCGGCGGCTGGCGTAAAAAACGAAACTAATGCGGACAGAATAGAACATAAGAGTAAAGATATTATTAAAGGCATTATTGTTGATAATTTTAAAGGTGGGCAAACTTTTAAGGAAAAGGAAGGGTACTTAATTACAAAAGGATTCGATAAATCCAGTAGGCGTCATCATTTGTTTAATATGAATTGTCCTGACAATATTGGTTGGTATATGGAAGATTTTGATTTATCAATTTACCAAGGACGCCCCTTTAAAATTGGAGATGCTTACCATTTTCCTGGGAAGAGAAGTAGTTATTCTTCTATATGTGAAAATGATGCTGTATATGTGTATATGGGGTTTTCAAGAGAAAACGAATATCGCCTCAACATTGAAAAACGCAGCACAACGGATTTCCAAGAACTCTGGTCGAGTATTGTTATTATAAATAACATACCATCCAGACGAGACAATACTTTTTATATTTCGTCAGTTACTGAAAATCACACAAAAGCAGTAATTGAATTAGTGGATAGGCTCGATGGGAATGTATTTGTCGTCGAGACAGAGATTAAACCCATAAATAATTAATGCCTGTGATTCTGCTATAGCATTGTCCGCTTTTAATATCTCTTAGAATAATATCAAGAGTCAGTTAATGGTGATGGCCGTAGCTCTGACAGCTTAGAAAGCCAACCTAACCACTTCCGCTTCTGGCACATTCCGGCTGTCAACCCCGGTGTGAATAACTCCCGCTTTCGGATGATTGATCTTTGCTTCGGTAAATCAACATCCCTGGACCCCGGCATGCGCCGGGGTGACGTCATAGAAAAAATTATCGCAATCAAGATAAAAGCCGATTACTAAGAAACACACTTCAAGTTTCAGAATTTAATCCAGCCTATTACCAACTCGGTAATTTTCTTATCCGTTAATTTCTCATTCTTAAGAGATGCCCAGGTGGAAAATCGCAGACAGTGTCGCAAGGTAAGCGACAGTGGTTTTTTATCGTTTGATTTAACTTTAAAGCCCGCCAGAAGATCATCTCTGACCTGATCGATATAGGCTTCAAACTGTCCCATCGGCGCATGTAGTGCCTCAACTAAATCTACATCCCGATAGGCGGCACTCAGCATCTTTTCGGTAGTCCGGTAATAACGATAGAACACCAGCAAGGCTGCGCGGCAGCGCTCTTCGGGATCGCCGATTTGAGTCCAGCTGTTCATGTCGGGTGGAGGGTATTGTCCAAAGTAATGACTGGTGCAGGCCTTGAACAAACTGGCGTCATCTGTGAAGTGGCGATAAACCGTCAGGCGCTGGACGCCGGCTTTCTCCGCTATCGCCTTGATTGAGGTGTACGCCGGGCCGAGCGATTCATGCAGTTCAACCGTGGCCTCGATAATTCGCTCCCGGGTTTCATCCTGCTGTTCCGCGCGCCGGGTCTTGGTGTATTTCCGCTTCGCCATATTCAGTAAACATAACTGTTTATTTAATTATTGACAAGGCCGGAGATCGGGAATACCGTGATTGCGGTAAACACCATTGTTTACTCGAATATTCAATGTTCCAGGGATTCGATCCGAGGAGGGGCTATGAGTATTACCAATAAGCAGTCCGGCACGAACGTACATGAAATTACTGACGGCATTTATCGCATCAATACGCCAGTTAAATTTGAAGGCGGGCTGGAGTTTTCGTTCAATCAGTACCTGATCGTGGATGATGAGCCTTTACTGTTCCACACGGGGCCACGCAAGATGTTTTCACTGGTGCATGAGGCCGTTGCCAGAGTAATACCGGTTGAGTCCCTGCGTTATATTGGGTTTTCACACGTTGAGGCGGATGAATGCGGTTCGCTTAATGACTGGCTGGCGGTTGCACCTCAATCTTCGCCTTTGTGTGGCCAGATAGCGGGCCTGGTGTCGGTGAGTGATATTGCCGATCGCGCGCCTCGTATTATGCAGGATGGTGAGGTGATGTCGTTGGGAAGTCATCGGGTGCGCTGGTTCGATACACCGCACCTGCCGCACGGTTGGGAAGCAGGCCTGCTGACGGAAGAAACAACAGCAACCCTGATGTGTGGCGATCTGTTCACCCAGGGAGGCGCTGGACGCACGGCGATTACCGAAGAGGATATACTCGGACCCAGTGAAGCGTTTCGTTCACGCATGGATTATTTTTCTCATACAAGAAATGCCGAAACAATGTTGGCGCGTCTGGCGGACAGTAGTCCGACGACTCTGGCTTGCATGCACGGCAGCGCCTGGCATGGTGATGGTGCAGGTTTGTTGAGGGCGCTTTCGAGTGAGTTATCTGCTTAGGTTATTTACAAGTTGAAACCGGATTGAATTCCGGTTTCATCTCTTAATGCATGCATTTCAGTTTTACGCTGACCAGTATCAATCGTGGCTTCCAGTCCGCACGCATCCTGGTACAGCGTCACCAGTTTCTCGGTCATGCGTTCCGTTGACCACTGATGTACGTACTGGCGGCCTTCTTCCGACAGGCTGCGCTGCAGCGCTGGTTCATTCAGCAGCATGATGATCTTGTTGGCAAAGTCATTCACGTTAGGTTGGGCGACCAGGGCGCCCTTGCGAGGCGCCAGGATATCCAGCGTTCCCATGGCCTCAGTCGAAATAACGGGGACACCCAGCGCCATGGCTTCCAGTAGTACCAGTCCCTGGGTTTCGGTGTGCGAGGCGAAGATGAAAGCGTTGGCTGCACAGTAGCAATCCCACAAAGGCTGGCCGCGTTTCAGGTAGCCGATAAAGAATACGTTATCCTTCAGTCCCAGATGAGCTGCACGTTTCTTCAGTTTTGGCAGCGCCGGTCCTTCGCCTGCAATAATAAACAGCAGATTCGGGGTTTTATGTTTGGCGCGTGTAACGCACTCCAGCAGAAAATCGATGTTCTTTTCAAACGCGACTCGTCCGATATGAACAAGGATTGGGCGTTGAGGATCGATACCATGATGTTGGCAGAAAGCAATGCGATCACCGGCCTTGAAGTCATGCAGTTTCAGCCCTGTCGGCAAAGTATTCATTTCGGTTGCGATACCGTAATTGCTCAAGACATCCCGCATGGCGCTGGAGGGAACAATAACGCGATCGACTTCCTTGCACTGCTGACGCGAAAAGCGCCGCGCCAGGTAGCGCATAAAGCGCTTCGGCAGAAAGGGAATGTAATGAAACAGGTATTCCTCAAAATAGGTGTGATAGCTCTCAATGGCTGGAATACCTAATGCCCTGGCCAGTTTGACGCCAGCATAATGCGCCACAAAGGGGGTGTGTATGTGAATGATGTCATACTGGTTTGCTTTCAGCCGTGGGATCAGCTTCATTATCTCGCGCATTTGCATCATGCGGTCTTCTGGATCGACGAACAGGTAACGCGAAGGAATACGAATTAGACCGTCTTCTTCCGTCTCATTTGGATAATAAGGCGCGATCAGATCTACCTGGTGTCCCAGTTCCGTCAGGCTGTTCTTGAAAGTTTGAATGGATGTGGACACGCCGTTGACGCGTGGAAAGTACACGTCGGAGATCATGAGTATGCGCACTGAGGCCGGTCTGCTTTGATTAACGCAGGCTGCCGGCACGCGCGACATCTGGTAGGGGTGTCGAACGGTCGTCGTTCACGGCTTGGTTGCGATTGAACTGAGTGGTCTGCAGTTCATGACCCCAGTAGATGATTTCCAGCGAGCCGTCCTGGTTTTCCACCAGCGCGCTGCAGCTTTCCACCCAGTCACCGTCGTTGCAGTACAGTACGTCGCCAATCGTGCGCATTTCGGCCTTGTGGATATGGCCACAAACCACACCGTCCACGCCCTGCTGCGCAGCGGCATCGGCGACAACCTGCTCGAAGTTATCGATATATTGCACGGCATTTTTAACCTTGCCTTTGAGATAGGCCGACAGCGACCAGTAGGGCAGGCCCATTTTCTTGCGTGCCTGATTCACATAACGGTTAACGGTCAATGAAAATTGATAGGCATAGTCTCCAAGCACGGCCAGCCATTTGGCGTACTTGATCACGCCATCGAATTCATCGCCGTGCAGGATCAGCAGCTTTTTGCCATCGGCAGTTTCATGAATGTAGCGGTTTTCCAGGCGGATGCCGCCAAACAGGTGGTTGGTGTATTCGCGGGCGAATTCGTCATGGTTGCCGGGGATATAAATAACGTTGGTGCCCTTGCGTGCCTTGCGCAGGATTTTCTGTACTACGTCATTGTGTGACTGGTGCCAGTACCAGGAGCGTTTTAGTGACCAACCATCGATGATGTCGCCGACCAGGAACAGGTATTCGGACTCATGGTATTTCAGGAAGTCCAGCAGGAAGTCGGCTTTGCAGCCACGGGTGCCGAGGTGTACATCCGATATCCAGATAGCGCGATAGCGTTTTTTTGGGATCATGCTGCCCCCTCTCTGCAACAGGTTTGTCATTTTTTAGCATCAAACTATGAACAAACCGTGAAAGGGGTGTTTCAATATGACGACAGCGCAAGGCGTTGATCGTGGGTGCTGCCTGGAGATTTAACCTTTTTCCATAAGTCCGTCGAGTTCACCGTCCATGTGCATTTCGGTCAACTCGGTAAAGCCGCCGATCCATTTGCCATCGATGGCGATCTGCGGCACCATCCGGGCGCCCTCTGTGACCTTGATGAATTCGCGCATCAAGCCCTGATCGGTATCGATGCGTGCCTCCTCGTAGGGAATTTCCCACTTGGCGAGCAGTTGTTTGGTTTTGTCGCAGATCGGACAGCGACCGGTACTGTATACTTTCACACGAGCCATGAGGGTTCTCTGTCTGTCATGAATTGACGCCTATTATCCTACAAGCCGATGCCAGAAAGCGAGACAGTCAATGTAATTCGGATGTCCCCCCAGTTGGTCGACTATGGGGTGGATTTGCTGGCGCGTTATGGCCTGGACCTTAGCCTGGTGGATAATGAGGACGCAATTCCCGGTAGTTTCTGGGGCGATGAAGAGGCAGGGCTCATTGGCACGACGCTGTATGTGCGCGCCGATACCCCTCTGCATTCACTCCTGCACGAGGCCTGTCATTGCATCTGCATGGATGACGCGCGCCGCGCGCAGCTGCATACCGATGCGGGTGGCGGGTATGACGAGGAAGATGCCGTCTGTTACTTGCAGATACTGCTGGCCGATTTCGTGCCGGGAGTTGGCCGTGAGCAGTTGATGCGCGATATGGATGCCTGGGGTTACAGTTTCCGCCTGGGTTCGACCCAGGCCTGGTTTGAACAGGACGCCGAAGATGCGCGTGCCTGGTTACTGCATTATGAGTTGATTAATTCTGACGATGAACCGACATGGCGGATGCGCCATGCAAGCTAGGAGTTAGTATGTCTGAAAAAGCAATGTCCCTGATGGATTTCGTCCAGGCCGCCCGTGCCCGGATCAAGGAACTGAACGGTGCGGAACTCAGTGAATTAAGCGCGGGCAGTGACGATTTGTTGATCGTCGATGTGCGCGAGTCCAGTGAGCATGAGCAGGGTCACATCAAGGGCGCCATGCTGGTGCCGCGCGGTATCCTGGAAGCCGCGGCCGATGAAAGCTACCCGAAACGGGTACAGGCACTGGTCGATGCGCGTGCCCGGCCGGTGGTGCTGTACTGCGCTACCGGCGGTCGCTCGGCCCTGGCGGCGTTAACCCTGCAGCAGATGGGTTTCCAGAATGTCGCGAGCCTGGCGGGCGGATTCAGCCAATGGGAAAAGGACGGCCTGCCGATCGTGCGCGAAGCGCGCTATGTCTGAGCGGCGTAACCTGCCTCGAACAGCCCGGCCAAGTGCCGGGTTTTTACTGGCAAAATTCGCTAAATTAGCTATAGAAATGAACAAATCTGCCGAAATGCTTAATTACTCAATAACTTAAGGTATCAGCCACGGACAGTTTCTATGGCGCTCTGGAATTTAAAGGGAAAGCACATACTGGTCGTCGATGATTTCGCCGAAATGCGCTCCATGATGCGCAGCATGGTCGCGGCTTATGGAGCCGACCTGATCACCCAGGCGCGCAACGGCGAAGAAGCGCTGGAGAAGATGGAGCAGCAGCGTTTCGACATTATTCTCTGCGATTACAACCTGGGCGACGGCAAGGATGGCCAGCAGGTGCTGGAAGAAGCCAAGCACCGCGCGTTATTGCCCTACTCGACGGTATTTATCATGGTGACGGCGGAGAACACCCAGGAAATGGTCATGGGTGCGCTCGAGTATCAGCCCGATGCCTACCTGTCCAAGCCAGTCACCAAAACCGTGATGCAGGCGCGCCTGCAGAAGCTGATGGAAAAGAAAGAGTCCATGCAGCGAATTTCCACCGCCATCGAATACAAGGAATACGCCAAGGCCATCAAGCTGTGTGATGCGGCAATCGAGGTCAACAGCAAACATCGTTTCGAATTAAGCAAACTGCAGGTCGAGCTGCTGATTACCATGGGTGATTACGAACGTGCCGAGGCCGTGTGTCAGAGCATCATCGATGAGCGCGAACTACCCTGGGCCCTGCTGAATCTGGGAAAGGTGCGCTTTTATCAGAATCAGCTGGAAGAAGCCGACCGGCTGTTCGAACGGATTATCGACATGAACCCGACTTTTGTTGCGGCCTATGACTGGCGTGCCAGGGTGCAGGAAAAACGCGGTGACAGTCAGGCCGCCCAGGCCACCCTGTCCGAAGCGGTCAATCAATCGCCAAAATCACTGCTGCGCCAGCGCCATCTGGCGGATGTGGCGGATCAGAACCAGGATTATGCCACCACCGAAAAGGCGCGGCGTCGGGCGGTGCGTGTCGGACGCGGATCGATTCTGCGCGAGCCGCGCGATTTCACGGCCTATGCCAAGGTGCTGATCAAGAATAACTCCGCCAAGGAAGCGCTCAAGGTGGTGGATAACATCAAGCATGAATTCAAGCTGGATCCGGCGGCGGAAGTGGCGGCCGTGGTCACCGGCAGTCTGGTGCAGGAGGCGCTGGGCAGGGGCGACAAGGCGATGGATGCCATCGATCAGGCGATGCAGCTGGTGGAGGGTAAGCCGGGGTTGATTGATCCCGAGGTGGCGCTGGATTTTGCCAGGGTTTGCCTGGCCAATGATCGCAAGGACGATGCAGACAAGATCATTACCGATGTGATCAAGAATCACTACGAAGAAAAAGAACTGCTGGATCAGATCAGTAATGTTTACGATGAAGCCGGTTTCAAGGCGGAAGCCGACAAGATGATTTCGGATATCGCCGAGGCGGCGGTTGAAATTAACAACCAGGGCGTGCGTCTGGCGAAAGAAGGCAAGCTGGAAGAGTCCAGCGAATTTTTTGCGCGGGCGGTAACGGATATGCCGAAGAACCCGGTGGTGAATCTCAATGCCGCGCAATCGCTGATCATGCTGATGAAGAGCGGCTCGCCAACCAGGGAGCAGCTGGAGCGCGCGCTTGTCTATATCAGCGTCGCCGATAATGACGACGGGCATCGTCAGTGGGCCAACAAGCTGCGCACTATCTGCGCCACCCTGTCATCGCAGGTCAGCTAGGGGGCGGTATGGCGAAAGATGATAAAGAGCTGGAGTTTTCGCTGGTGCTGGGCAATGCCGTGCATGACATGAAAAACTCGGTCGCCATGCTGTTGTCCGCGGTCGATGAAATCAGTGAACTCTGCGCCAGCGAAGACGATGCCAGCCGGGCTGCCTTTGGCCAGTTGCGTTACGAGGGCAAGCGGCTGAACAGCAACCTGGTACAGGTGCTAACCCTGTACAAGATCAATGCCGATCGCTATTCGCTGAATCTCGACGAGCACGACGTAGCTGAAGTGCTTGAGGAATGTTTTCTGGAAAATGAAGGCTTGCTGGCGATCAAGGGAATCGAGCTGGAAATGGATTGCGCGGAGGATATCAGCTGGTTTTTTGATCGGTCACTGATTGTTGGCCTGGTGAATAGCGTTATCAATAATGCCTATAAATACACCCGGGATCGCATTCGTATTGGCGCGCATACCACCGGGGATGGCTACCTGGCCATTACCGTGGAAGAAAATGGTGAAGGTTATCCGGAAGCCATGTTGTATTCCGACCAGGAGCAGCAGACCAATATCGACTTCAAGAGCGGCAGTACTGGTCTTGGCCTGTATTTCACCTCGGTGATCGCGCAGATGCACCGCCACAAGGATCGTTGTGGTTATATTGCGACCACGAACGAGGGGATTGATGGCGGTGGGCGGTTTACGTTATTTCTTCCTTAGGCTGGCAGCGGTTCCCAGCTGCCGCTGAAATCCTGTAAATCCAGCTCGGTGAGTCGGCGGTTCACGTAAAGGTTGTCGAGCGTTTCCTGGGTGATGGTCTGCGGCGCGCCATCCTTGTCGCTGTAGCGCCACTCGCCATGAATGACCAGCTGAAACATGGTGATCATGATGTCATCGAGACGGATGTTGTAATCCGTGGCGAGCTTCTTGAAATCAATGAGCTTCAGGCTGGCGCCCTTGCTGGAAAAGGTATCGTTCGCCAGGTTGGCGATAGCGATATCCCAGTCTGGAATATCAATACTGTCATTAACTTGTTCTGGTGCGTTCATTGGCATGCCCCGATGGATTGTAGCGCTATGACTCTATGTCGATCAGAGTGAAGAAATCTTGAGAAGCTTATCGGGCGGATGAAGCTTTGTCATTTCCTTTCAGTAGCTTGTGCTCGGCATAGAGCTTCTGGAATTCACTCTCCAGTTTGGTGTACTTGGATTCGATTTCGACCAGAGACATTTCTTTTTCGGTTAATTCGGATTCAAGCTGCAAGACACGCTTGTGGTGCTTATTTTCGGAATTCACTTCCTCCTTCAGGAGGGCGGAAATCTGATCGCAGAGGAAGGCGTTTTCTTCTTCCAGGCTATGCATGGTCCGTTTGAATTCTTCATTATTGTTCTGGAGCTCGTTGAGTTTGCTTTCCAGGGTCTGCTGCTGCTCAACCTTGAGTTTCAGCTTGACGACCATGGAGCTCAATTCGCGGATTTTATCATCCTGTTGCTCCATGACATCCTTGATCTTCTGTACACCCGCGTTAATTGCGGCACTGGTTTCATTGATGGTGTGAGGTTGCCCGGAAGTGTCGATGCTACCGTCCGTGAGGGAAGTAAGGTTACGGGTCAGCTTGGCAAACGAGGATTCCACGTCTTCCAGTTGATGGTGCAGGCTGGAGTTTTCACTGCGCAGCTTGGCCAGCACGGCCTTGATGTCCTCGGAGGCGAAGTCATCCGGCAATAATTCTTCCAGCTCTTCATGCAGTGCGTCGTTAACGCGCTGGGATTCCGCGAACTGATCCTTGAGTTCAAAGAAAAGGGTTTTGAATTTTGTCAGGTTCTCGGCGCGGAGTTCGCTGGCGTGAAGCTTGCGCTGCAGCAGGCGGTATTCTTCCGGGTCAATGGATTCAACGTCATCGGCAATTTCGTCTTCAATCGGGATCTGTTCGCTGGGCATTAACTGCGGCAGGGTATTAACAAACACCCGCCAGAGTGCGTGTTCATCATGGCCGTGTGATTCGATCGCTTTTTTCTCGGCGGTTAGAAACGACATGCGAAACTGGATGACGGCAAGCTCTTCCTTGTCCTGACTGTCATTCTCCAGCATCTTGTGCAGCCGTGCCTCGGCCTTGTTGATCTCGTTCTGGACCAGCAAGTGATACTGTTCCTGCGCCGCTTCCGGATGCTGGCTGGCTTGTATGGGAAATTGCGGTGCGCTCTTGTTGCCATGGGCGGCGCGGTTTCTGATCAGCAAAATAACGCCAATGCCGACGATTAAACTTACTTCGGCAACAAGCAAATAGATAAATGTTGTCAAATCAATCACGGCTAACCCGTTCTCAACTCATGGTTCCCTGACAAAAATGTTCCTTACCAGGAATTAGCGGCAATCTCGTTTTATTCTTAAATCCCTGATGAATATAGAAAAAGGTAACAAGGGAGTTTTCTGGATGCGGTTAATGCCCTTGATTTCTTTGTTTTTTGTTAATCATGGCCGCTAAGGAATTGTGACGGTGGAAATTGACAACAAATCATGGACGAGAAAATTCTAATCATCCTGGTAATGCTCGAAGCGGTGCTGGTTATGGCTGCCGTTGTCATATTTTTATTTTTAAAAAACAGAAAGTTGGCGCGAGGGCTAAAGGAGCATGCCGATGGCGATGCCGCGCCGCCGGAAAACCAGGCGTCTGAAAGTCACTGGACTGCGGATGAGTTGCAACGCACAGCGTTTCGCCAGGGAGAGCGGCGTGTCTCGGGCAAAACCGAAGAAGATGAAGATCACTGTCTGGCATTGCGCCAGCGCTTTCTCGATGCCGAGCGGCAGGCGGCGACAATCGCCGGGCAGGATGAGAATCAATTCTGGCGCGTGTTGACCGAAGAGTTATCGGCGATTGTTCCACGAGCCAGTGCGGAGTCTCAGGATGAACAGGGGCTGGAAGCCTTGTCGGACATGGTCGAAGAGGTGCAGCCGGATGGGGAGGCGGCACACCTGCGGGAGCGGGTCGCAACATTGCAGGTGCGTATCGAGAGCCTCGAAAAATTTAAGACGATGTTTTTTGATGTGAAAGGCAAGATTGATTCGCAGCAGGATCTGATTGACAGGCTGAAAGAAGAACTGGAAAAGGCGCTGGTTGATGGCGGCGACCTGACCATGCTGAAGGCAACTGTCGAGCAGCTGGCTTATGAAAAGTCTGATTTGCAGGACAAGGTCGCGGAGATGGCGACTCGCTTGTCAGAGAAACAATCGCAAACTGGCGTTCAGAGTGAGGTCGGGGGGACGGCGGCGCCTGTGGAAGCCAAATTAAATGAAAATACGGCTGTGTCACAGGCGGAAAAAGTCAGTGCATCCGGCAAGCACATGAGTGAAGAAGTCGAAAACATGCGCGAAACGGTCGCGGGGCAGGATGCCAAGATTCAGGAACTCAGTCAGTTAATCGGAGAGCTGCGGCTGGAAGTCGATGATAAAGAGCGTCTGAAACAGATAATGGCGCAGCTTGAAGGGCGTTCTATCGACCTGGACAAGCAGGTGAATAGCCTCGTGCAGGAAAACAACTTTTTGCAGGACCAGATATCCGCACTGCTGAGCCAGGAAGTCACCAAGGATAGTCAGTTTACCGAAGAGTTACAGCGTATTCAGGAACGGCTGGCCAGCAAGGAGTCGGCGTATTCCCAGCTGGAAAAAAAATATACCGAGATGGAAAAGCAATTGCTGGAATCTAGTTCCCGGTAATAGAAGGCCACGCCTGTGAAAGGTCGGTTGCAGCCAGTGGCTGGCTGAGTTCGTTGCATGTCGAGTTGATCAGGCGCCGCTTGGCGGCTTTCGTTAATTTTTTGATCGCGGCCTCGCGCTGGCTTGCGCTGCTGCGGTCATGGCCGCTTTCAATATAGAGAACGGCTTCCGGTTCACGGCCACGGAAATATTTTGCGCCCCGGGAACTGGCATGCGCGCTAAAACGTTTGGCGACATCGGTGGTGATGCCGGTATACAGACTGTCATCCGAACAGTGAACAATATAAACATACCAGTGCATAGGTTCGATAGAATGCCTTAAACGCGCTATCCTAGCCACGTTTCATGAATAGCAGGAGTCGTATTGCGGCCATGGCCATCACCTGGAAAGATAGTATTCAACAACAGCGCGAGGCGCTGGTGCGCGTGTTGCACGAACCCTTGCAGATGCTGGCCGACGCCTGTGCGGAAGTGTGGTGTGATCGCGAAAAGCTGGACAAGGTGCTGGCGCGGCACTTTCAGCGCGTGCCGCATTGCACCTTTCTCTATGCGCTGGATTCGGAAGGCAGGCAGGTCTGCGACAATGTCAGCAAGGGTGGTCTGCTGCCAGAGCATTTTGGTCGTGATAGATCGCACCGGCCTTACATGCTGGAACCGATTCCCGAAAACGGATTCTTGCTTTCCGATGCCTACATCAGCCAGATGGGGCGCCGTCCATCCCTGACTGCTATTCAGCGCATCCTGAAAGACGGCGTGTCGGTGGGCTTTATCGGCGCCGATTTCGACTTGCGCAATTTGCCCATGACGGCAGAGTTGTACGAGGAGAGTCGGCAGTGGCGTCAGATCAAGGGCGACCCGGCGATACGCGGCACGGTGTTTCAGCAGAAGCGTACTGAAAGCCTGTTGGACCGGCATGCAGAAAAAGCCATGTCCATTCTGGAAGAGCTGCTGACGGAGCGCGGCATGTTCCAGCTGGTGCTGCACTTCTCCAGTAGCCGCGCCACGATCTGGCTGGTTGATGACCCCTATCGCTACCGTATTCTGGATCACGAGGCACTCAATGACCCAGACATCTGTCTGGCTTATCCTGCGCGTGGCTACCCGCGCGATGCCCTGATTCCGGCCGATCGCATTGGCGCCATCCTCGAGGGAATGCGCCAATTGCGCCTTGCGGACGAGACCCTGTATTTGCGATCGTCCTCGATAAACATATTTAACGGTATGATCAGTCTGACATTTTCCTGCGACGGCTCGCACTACATGTCCTGGGACGAGTTTCTCGACAAGGACATGTCGTTCTGGGTGGGCAGCGCCGCGTAGGTTTTCTGGCGCGGCCATGTAAGAAAAGATTATTTGTATTTTTCTGAAATTAATTGTATTAAGTGAGCTGTGATCCGGTGATTGTTTCTGGATCAAGATCGAATTGCACTATGTAATAGGTTTCACCAGCGGTACCTAGCGGTAAGTCAAGGTTACCTTTTTTACAAGCAATTCTCGTTTATTCTTGTTTTAGAGGTATTTGATTATTATGGCTACTGGTACTGTTAAATGGTTTAACGAAACTAAAGGCTTCGGTTTTATCGCTCCAAGCGACGGCAGCGCGGACGTGTTTGTACACTTCTCTGCGATTTCCGGTGACGGTTTCAAGACACTGGCCGAAGGCCAGGCAGTGACATTCGAAGTTGAGCAGGGCGCGAAAGGCCCGCAGGCCAAGAATGTTTCCAAGGAAGGCTAAGCGCTTCTCCTGATCCATAAAAAGCCCCCGTTTTTTACGGGGGCTTTTTTTATTTCTTATGTCCCGGCCAGACGGTTATTCGGTTGCGGCCCATGTTCTTTCCCGTCAGCAGTGCCTGATCGGCATTGGCAATACAGGTTTCGATCGAATCCAGGGTGCCAAGCTCCGCAAGTCCCATTGTGACCGTGGCGGATATTTCTTTCCCATCCCGGGTCAGTACAGGTTGTTGCTGAACCGTTTCGTGGATTCGCTGGGCGATTTCCAGTGCCTCCTCCATGGATGTGTTGGGAAGACAAATCAGGAATTCTTCACCGCCATAACGAAAGATAAGATCATATTCGCGCAGATCCTGCTTAATGCGATGAACCGATTCTTTGAGTACTTCGTCTCCCGCCAGGTGTCCGTAGCTGTCATTAATGTTCTTGAAGTGATCGAAATCCAGCATGCAGATCACGCACCGGCTCTGATCGCGGTGGGTGCGGGACTGTTCCTGTCGCAGGCGTGACATCATGGAATGACGCGACAGCGCATTGGTCAGCGGATCGCTTTGATAATGCTCGCTGAGCATTTCGAATTGCAGCGACCGCAACTCATTGTTGAATGCCAGGGACTTGTTGATAAAGGCATCGTATTCCGCGGGAGTGGGGGGCTTCCCCGCCTTGACGCTGTTTAACAGGTTCCGCAAACCATCATGCATTTCCTGGTGTATCTGGCCGATAAAATCAAATGATGCCTGGTGATCGCTGAAGGCCTGTTCCCGGCTGTAATACCATTTGCCAAAATCGCACCGTCGGTGCGCGTCGAGCTCCAGGTCATTTGGATTCGGCGGCAGTGCGCAGATCAGGCGGCGGTGCGTATCTTCCAGCCAGGCGTGATAACTGTGCAGGGCACCTTCCAGTTGATGCAGGTCTTCCCAGTGCCTTGGTAGTTCTCCCGCTTGCTCGGGCTGCTTTTCATCGCTCACAACATCGCCTGCAATTGTTGGATTGGTTGTGAAGAATATAGCCATATAATGCACCGCTGTCAGTAATGGTGCATGATAAGAAGGGATTGATGACTGGAGGAACAATGGCTGCTCTGATGATATTACCTGCTGCCACGCATGAAAAAACCCGCTTGGTTGCGGTGCCAGATGACATGGAGTCTCACGATGCCTACCGCCGCGTCACCGGCATTATCGCTAGCGTCCAGGAAGGTAACCCCGATTGCACCTGGGACGATATGCAGGACGCACTGGAAGAACACGGCTTCGAGGTGCTGGAGTATATGCTGGGTCCGGAGCTGATCTGTCAGCATTAACTCCCGATTACCAGGGTATTACGCTGCCATCGATATCAAAGAAGGTGCCCGATTGTGTCGGGGTGAGCTGGTCGAGAATGCGGCGTAGCTGTTGCGCGCTTTGTTCGGTGGTGATTTCGGCATTGGGTCCACCCATGTCCGTTAATACCCAGCCGGGGTGAAGCAGCGCCACCGTGATGCCCCTGGGTTTGAGATCGATCGCGGCGCTTTTCATCGCCGCGTTCAAGGCGGCCTTGGATGAACGGTAGAGATAACTGCCTCCGGAACCATTGTCCGCCATGCTGCCCATCTTGCTGGTCATGGCCGCAACAATTTTTTTCTCGCTGGCGGCAACATTATCCACCAGTGCTTCCGTGAGTTTCATGGGCGCAATGCAATTCACCTCGAAACATTCACGCCAGGCCGACGTGTCGGTATGACCAAAGCGAACATCGTAAGGGCCATAGATGCCGGCGTTATTGAACAGGATATCGATCGGTTGATCTGTTAAAGCGCGCGCCAGTGATTCGATCTGTTCGCGGTTGGTTACGTCGAGCGGGTGCAGGCGAATATTCGGATTGTCCGCCGCCAGACGTTGTAGCGCGTCTGCCCGCTCCGGGGCGCGGCAACAGGCGAATACCCGCCAGCCCGCAGTGGCGTACTGGCGGGTCAATTCCAGGCCGATGCCCCGGTTGGCACCACTAATCAGCAGGCTGTTTGCCATGATTCTGCTACTCCACCTCGATATTTGCGGGTATTCAGACTAGCATAAAAGCGCCTGGTAAATAGTTTGACAAACAGATAGTTACAGAATTGTCACAGGCCCGTGTGGCGGATTGTCATGCCGAAACTGTGAGCTAGCCGTCTAATTTCCCTTCAATTTCTTAAATATTCACATCGCGGGGTCGCTAACGTGGTTACCTGATTTGGGTTCGCTATGGCCAGTGCTTATGAGAAATGTCGTCGAAATGGAAAACGATCTCGCGGAAATCGTGATCGATACCGAACTGAAGCCCACGCTGTTGGTGGTGGATGATTCTCGAGTGATGTGCGTATCGTTAAAAAAGATTCTCAAGACTGACTTCGAGGTTATCGAGGCGGTCGATGGTGAAGACGCCTGGGATAAATTGCTGGCCTCGCCGGAGGTGCAGGGTATCTTCAGTGATCTCTCCATGCCGCACCTGGATGGCTACGGCTTGCTGGAGCGCGTACGCAACAGCGATGAGGCGCGTATCCGGGATCTGCCGTTTATAGTTATTACTGGCAAGGAAGGCGATTTGAGTGACCTGCTGGCGGAAGTCCAGGGTAAGGGCGCCAATGACCTGGTCGGTAAACCCTTCAAGACCGATGACATTATTTCCCGTACCAAGCAATTCCTGCAGCAAGGTGCTGGCCCGGTAGAAGATGATGAGGATGTCGTACATCTGAATCCTGAAGTCGAGGCGCGGCAACAAGCTGAAGTAGAAGCACAGCGCCAGGTCGCCGAAGCAGCTCGTTTGGCCGCCGAAGCCGAAGCCCAACGCCAGGCCGAGGAGGCGCGTTTAGCCGCCGAAGCCGAAGCCCAACGCCAGGCCGAGGAAGCAGCTCGTTTGGCCGCCGAAGCCGAGGCACAGCGCCAGGCCGAGGAAGCAGCTCGTTTAGCCGCCGAAGCCGAGGCACAACGTCAGGCCGAGGAAGTAGCCAGTTTGGCCGCCGAAGCCGAAGCACAGCGCCAGGCAGAAGAAGCGGCCCGTTTAGCCGCCGAAGCCGAAGCACGACGCCAGGCCGAGGAAGAGGCTCAGCGTCAGGCGGCCAAGGTCGCTGCTGCCGCCCAGCATGAACAGACGCTGGCAGAACAGCAGGCCGAGAATCACCGTCTTGAGCTGGAAGAAGTGGAACGCCAGGAAGAACTGGAAGAACGCGGTGCGCAGCTGAGCGGTGAAGAACAGGTCAGTGTCGAAGCGATTCGCGCCCGGCTGCGGGCGGAAATTGCCGAGCAAGAATATATCGATATACCTGAATACGGCGGGATGCAGGCGGTACTGGTACGCATTGCATTGCCGTTCATGAGCTTGTTCAATAGCCTGCTTAAATTGAAGCTCGATGACCGGATCCAGTCCATGAAGGACCGGTTGCCGAAATAGCGGTTGCGATAATGAAAAAAGGGACGGATGCGAATCCGTCCCTTTTTTTATGCACGGCTTCCGGGTTTAACCAGTGGCTTTCTGGGCAGCGGTAGCGTCCGGATCATATCCAAGGTTCGGCGCCAGCCAGCGCTCCGCTTCTTCCAGGGTCATCCCCTTGCGCTGGGCGTAATCGGCCGCCTGGTCCTGGTTAATCCTGCCAGCGCCGAAGTAGCGGGCATCAGGATGGCTGAAATACCAGCCGCTGACAGCAGCCGTTGGCATCATGGCGAATGACTCGGTCAGTGACAGCCCGGCATTGTTCACCGGATCAATCAGTTTCCAGAGTAATGCCTTTTCGGTGTGATCCGGGCAGGCCGGATAACCGGGCGCCGGGCGGATACCCCGGTAGCTTTCCTTGATCAGTTCGGCGTTGCTGAGCGCTTCATCGGCCGCATAGCCCCAGTAATCCTTGCGTACTTTCTCGTGCAGCAACTCTGCATAGGCTTCCGCCAGGCGGTCGGCCAGGGACTTGAGCATGATCGAATGATAGTCGTCGTGGTCCTGCTCAAAGCGAGCGATATGCTGATCAATGCCAATACCCGTGGTGACGGCAAAGGCACCAATGTAATCCTGCAGCCCGGTATCTTTCGGTGCGACAAAATCGCTCAGGCATTGATTGGGACGACCTGGCGGCTTGCGTGTCTGCTGGCGCAGATGGTGCAGGGTCATCAGGGCGTTGTCACGGCTCTCGTCGGTATACAACTCGATGTCGTCGTCATTAATCTGGTTGGCCGGGAAGATGCCAACCACGGCGCGGGCCTGCAGCCAGTTTTCGTCGATGATCTGCTGCAGCATCTTCTTTGCATCATCAAACAACTGGCGTGCATGTTCACCGACCACCTCGTCATCGAGAATCTTTGGATAACTGCCGGCCAGTTCCCAGGTCTTGAAGAATGGCGACCAGTCGATGTACTGCTGGATCTCCGATAAAGAGATGTCGTCAATTATCTTGATGCCGGTGAAGGCTGATTTGGGCGGTGTGTAACTCGACCAGTCAATACGGGTCTTGTTGGCGCGCGCTTCGCTGATGCTCAGCCAGTCGGTCTTGCGTTGCTTGCCGGCATGCATCTCGCGTACTTTTTCATACTCGGCCTTGATGTCGGCAATGTAGTTTGCCGCATGCGTTTCACTGAGCAGGTTCTGCGCAACACCGACGGCACGGGAAGCATCTTTCACATACACGGTTGTGCCTGTGTAGTGAGGTTCGATCTTGACCGCGGTATGCACGCGCGACGTGGTGGCGCCGCCGATCAGCAATGGCATGCTCATGCCGATACGCTGCATTTCCTTGGCGACGTGCGACATTTCATCCAGTGACGGCGTTATCAGGCCGGACAGGCCGATGATGTCGACGTTCTGTTCGCGCGCGGTGTCGAGGATTTTCTGCGCGGGCACCATCACGCCAAGATCGATCACCTCGAAGTTGTTGCACTGCAATACCACGCCGACAATATTTTTGCCGATGTCATGCACATCGCCCTTCACGGTGGCCATCAGGATCTTGCCCTTGGCTTTTGCGTTTACGTCTTTTTCCGCTTCGATGTAGGGCAACAGGTAGGCTACGGCCTTTTTCATCACGCGCGCGGACTTGACCACCTGCGGCAGGAACATCTTGCCCGCGCCAAACAGGTCGCCGACCACGTTCATGCCATCCATCAACGGGCCTTCGATCACCTGGATCGGACGGTCGAATTGCTGGCGTGCTTCCTCGGTGTCTTCGTTGACATAGGCGTCTATACCTTTCACCAGCGCATGCTCAAGCCGTTTGTCGACCGGCAGTTCACGCCAGGCAAGGTCTTCCTTCTTTTCGGTAGTGCTGCCGTCGCCCTTGTATTTGTCGGCAATATCGAGCAGGCGCTCGGTGGCATCCTGGCGACGATTCAGTACCACGTCTTCCACGCGTTCACGCAGTTCTTCAGGCAGGTCGTCGTAGATGGCAAGCTGCCCGGCGTTGACAATACCCATGTCCATGCCCGCTTCGATGGCGTGGTACAGGAATACGGAATGGATTGCCTCGCGCACCGGGTTATTGCCACGGAAGGAAAAGGACACGTTGGACACGCCACCGCTGATCTTGGCGTGGGGCAGCGTCTGCTTGATTTCGCGCGTGGCCTCGATGAAGTCCACGCCGTAGTTGTTGTGTTCATCAATGCCAGTGGCGACGGCAAAGATGTTTGGATCGAAGATGATGTCTTCCGGCGGGAAGCCGACCTGTTCGGTAAGTACCTTGTAGGCGCGGGTGCAGATCTCGATCTTGCGTGCCTGGGTGTCGGCCTGACCGGTTTCGTCGAAAGCCATGACAATGATGGCGGCGCCATACTTGCGGCACAGTTTTGCCTGGCGAATGAACTCGGCTTCGCCTTCCTTCATGGAGATGGAATTGACGATGCCCTTGCCCTGGATGCATTTCAGTCCGGCTTCAATGATCGGCCACTTGGACGAATCGAGCATAATGGGCACACGCGAGATATCCGGTTCGGCGGCGATCAGGTTGAGGAAGGTGACCATGGCTTTTTCGCCATCGAGCATGCCTTCGTCCATGTTGATGTCGATCACCTGGGCGCCGTTTTCGACCTGCTGGCGTGCCACTTCCAGTGCCTTGTCGTATTCCTCTTCCAGGATCAGGCGCTTGAACATTGCCGAGCCGGTGACATTGGTGCGTTCGCCGACATTCACAAACAGGGAGTCGGGCGTGATGTTGCAGGGCTCAAGACCCGACAGGCGCAGCGTGGTGTCATGCGCCTTGATCTGGCGCGGTGGATACTTGGCTACCGCCTCGGCGATGGCCTTGATGTGTGGCGGAGTGGTACCGCAGCAGCCGCCAATGATATTCAGATAGCCTTCCTGCGCCCATTCGGCGATCTCGGCCGCCATGGCTTCCGGCGATTCGTCATACTCACCGAACTCGTTGGGCAGTCCTGCATTGGGATGCGCGTTGACGCCGCAGTCGGCGATACCCGCCAGTTCCTCGATGTGCTGGCGTAACTGTTTTGCACCCAGCGCGCAGTTGAAGCCGAGCGAAACCGGATTGATGTGGCGCAGCGAATTAAAGAAGGCTTCGGCGGTCTGGCCGGACAAGGTGCGGCCGGAGGCGTCGGTGATGGTGCCGGAGATCATTACCGGGAGGCGCTTGCCGCTGTCCTCGAAATAACTCTCCACGGCAAAGGCGGCGGCCTTGGCATTCAGGGTATCGAAAATGGTTTCGATCAGAATGATGTCGGCGCCACCCTCCACCAGGGCTTTGGTGGCTTCATAGTAAGTGTCTTTCAACGCATCGAAGCTGATATTGCGAAAGCCCGGGTTGTTGACATCCGGTGACAGCGAGGCGGTCTTGCTGGTCGGGCCGAGCACGCCGGCTACCAGACGGGGCTTGTCATCCGTGCTGCAACTGTCGGCGGCCTCGCGCGCAAGCTTGGCGGATTCGTAATTGATTTCGTAGACCAGCTCTTCCATCTGGTAATCGGCCAGCGATACCTTGGTGGAGTTGAAGGTGTTGGTCTCGACAATGTCCGCGCCCGCTTCCAGGTAGGCCTTGTGAATATCGCGAATGATATCCGGCTGGGTCAGTGACAACAGGTCGTTGTTGCCCTTGAGGTCGCAGGGCCAGTCCTTAAAGCGTTCGCCGCGGTAGTCGCTTTCGCCAAGCTTGTAACTCTGGATCATGGTGCCCATGGCGCCGTCCAGAATAAGAATGCGGTTTTTCAATAGTGCGTTTAGATCAGTCATGATAAATCAATGAGTTGAATAAGGCGGGCAGTGTAACATGGTTGAAGCTTCGGCCCCAGATCTCTTGATACTCGTTGTTTGGTGTTTGAATTTGAAGCGCATGGAGCTAAGCTGAAGCTTAATACGCTTAACAATAATAAAGGGTGCTTGGATGAGAAATCCCGTTAAATCAATTCTAGTGGTGGATGATGATGAATTCATCACCCGCTTTCTTAAGGAAATTTTTGATTTTCTTAAGGTGCCCAACCTGTACGAGGTTGCGGATGGGGTCGAGGCGCTCCAGCTTTATAACGAAGTGTCCGGCGAGCTGGATGCCATTGTTGTAGATTTGCAGATGCCCAATCTTGACGGCCTTTCGTTTCTGCGCGAGCTGGCCGAGCTTCATTATACCGGCAGTGTGGTAATCCTCTCGGGGCTGGACCGACGTATCCTTAACAGCGCGGTGGAGATTGCAAAATCCCACGATCTGAATTTGATTGGTTCTTTAGCAAAGCC
This sequence comes from Thiohalobacteraceae bacterium, assembly GCA_041592335.1. Taxonomy (GTDB): domain Bacteria; phylum Pseudomonadota; class Gammaproteobacteria; order Thiohalobacterales; family Thiohalobacteraceae; genus JBFHQE01. The sequence goes on from JBFHQE010000021.1 coordinate 21,407, forward strand.
GCTGGACCCCCTGCAGGTGGAAATGGTTTACCAGCGTATTGGCCGGGTCAAGCAAAAACGCCGGAAACGCATTCCGCTCATGGAGTGGCATTCGTTATTCAAGGTCGTGAAAGAGAAGTCGGTAGAGCCTTACTTTCAGCCGATTGTGGATTGTCGCAGCCAGGCGGTATACGCGCTGGAAAGCCTGATGCGGATTGAAGTGCCCGGTGGCGAGCCGCACGAGGCGGCAACTTTCCTGCCGGTAGCGGAAGAAAATGAGTTAATGGCACCATTGACGGATTCCATGCTGCACAAGTCGTTATCCCGGTATCGTGAATTACTTGCCGAGGGCTACGATTTTCGTTTAACAATCAATCTTTCTCCCGTCTTGCTGCATGATGTCGAATTCCCCGATCAGTTGGAAGAACTGCTTTCGCAAAATGGGATCAGGCCAGAGCGGGTGATGATCGAGGTGACTGAGAATTCGGTCATGGTGGCCGATCCCTCGCTATTGGAAGTGTTGTCGAGATTGCGCATCAAGGGTTTTGACCTGGCGCTGGATGATTTCGGCACCGGTTTCTCCAGCATCTGTCAGCTGAAGGAGTTGCCTTTCAATGTCATCAAGATAGACAAGTGTTTTATACACGGTATTACTCATGATGAAGTTGCGGAGATGATTGTGCAGTCTGTGTTGCAGCTGGCCAGTGAGTTGGGATTTGTTGCCATTCTGGAAGGCGTGGAACGACGGGAAGATCTGGAAATGGTGCTTGCGATGGGTGGGCAATATATCCAGGGTTACCTGTTGTGTCGGCCGATTCCTTATTCAGCGTTGCGGACCTGGCTGGATCAGGCGGGTACGCCGCAAAAGATGCTGGGTTGCCTGTCATCAAATATTCATAATTAGCGCGCGACCTAATCGCTTAAGACATCAGTCCTTTTTTGTCTTTCACCCATTGCCGGCAGAAGAAGTCATGGCAGTTGGCTGCCTCGATCGGCATTTTCGAAATAAATCTTTCATTAATGTGAAAGCAAACCTTAACCGTAAATCGTCAACAATCTCCGGCGTTCTATTCACGGCAGGTTTTACCTGCAGTAATTGATTGTCACTGGAGATATCTTAATCATGAGCAAAAAACACGTTCTCGCATTCGCTGTTTGCGCTGCGCTGGCTTCGGGTGCCGCCATGGCAGACGACAAGGGTCAACATGGCTTTAACTTTAAGCCGCTGGATGAGTCCGCCAATTCCGCTAATTGGAATCCTGCCGCACCCTGGAAGCTGCCAAGAGGCTTCACCCAGTCCGTCGTTTCCGATGAAACCGGTCTGAATATTTACGATGGCGCCCGCGATGACTGGAACGATATGAACGTCGTCAACGAAACGGGCCGTGACGCCGGTCGCTACCTGTATCGCACTCACGAAGTTCGCGGCGTACCTGAAGGTGGTGCGGTGTCCGTTGTTGACCTGAAGACTGGCGAAGCCAGGATTCTTGCGCAGGACGTATCTTGGACCGCGCTGGATGGCATTCGCTGGACGCCATGGGGCACAGTCGTGATGGCTGAAGAAACCACCGGTGGTCGCTTTTTTGAAATCGTGCTGAACGATGACATGATGTCAGCCGCCGAAGTTATCGATCGTCCAATGGTTGGTCGTCTGGCGCACGAAGGTATCGATCTGGATGCCGATGGCAATATCTACGTGGTAGACGAGCACCGTGGCCGTACGTCGGGTTGTGAAGTCGGTGTCCCCTGTGGCGGCGGCATCTACAAGTTCGTTCCGGATATTTACGGCGACCTGTCTTCCGGTTCACTGTACGTACTGGGTATCGAGTCCGGTAGCCGTCGTGACAACACGGGCCAGGGTGTATGGCTGGGTCCGATCGATCCGTTGACCGCGCGTTCCGCCGGTACGACCGCGGGTGGCGCGAGCTACCAGCGTCCGGAAGATCTGGAGATCATTGATGGCGTGCTCTACGTTGCCATTACGGAAGGTCCGCGCGATGAATACGGCAAGGAGTGCTACGAAGGCCGCGTTATCGCGATCGACCTGGAAAGCATGAAGGTATCCAACTTTGTTAAGGCTGGGGTGAATGCGCCTGTTGAAATCGGCAAGCCGGGCGAAGAAGGTCACCAGACAGGTTTTGATAGCGTCGATAACCTGGCTGAGGCGCCGAATGGCGACCTGGTCATGATTGAAGACAACACGCCGTCCGATATCTGGTTTGCCTCCACCAGGACTGACAAGTTCGGCTACTCCAAGGATGTGGACCTGTTTGCTTCACTGACCGATCCGGAAGCAGAAGGTACCGGTATCTACTTCAGCCCGACTGATAACGCCACCCTGTACGTAAACGTTCAACACTCTGCGGCAGACGATGGCGATGCTACCTGGGCGATTACTCGCAATGGTCGCAAGCACAGCCGTGATCGCGATTAATTAATCGCCTGACTATCACGTTCCGTGAGAAACCGCGGCCATTCGGTCGCGGTTTTTTATTGCGCGGCTTCCAGTGTTTCCCAGCGTTCATAGGTTGCCGCCAGTTCTGTTACGACTTCCGCCAGGCGCATCTTGGTGGCGCTGATGGCCTCGCTGGATTGCTGGTAAAAAGCGGGGTCGCTCATCTGCGTATGCAGTGTCGCCTGTTCGGTTTCCAGTCGTTCAATCAGTGCGGGTAGCTGTTCAAGTTCGCGCTGGTCTTTATAGCTGAGTTTCTTTTTCGCGGCCGCTTTTGGCGCGCTCTTGTTTGCGGTCTGGGTTTTGGTCTTGCCTGACGCAGGTGTTGCGCGGGCCGGTTTCTGTCGGAGCCAGTCATCGTAGCCCCCCACGTATTCCCCGATCCTGCCATCGCCTTCGAAGACCAGCGTGCTGGTGACAACGTTGTTGATGAAGGCTCGATCATGGCTGACCAGCAGCAAGGTGCCGTCAAATTCCATCAGGCGTTCTTCCAGCAGTTCCAGCGTTTCCATGTCGAGATCGTTGGTCGGTTCGTCGAGCACCAGGGTGTTGCAGGGTTTACTGAACAGTTTGGCTAACAGCAGCCGATTGCGTTCACCGCCTGATAGCGCCTTGACCGGTTGGCGCGCGCGTTCCGGTTGGAACAGGAAATCCTGCAGATAACTGATCACATGGCGTGGCTTGCCGTTGATGCTGATTTCGCTGCGGCCTTCGGCCAGGTTGTCGATCACGGTTTTCTCCGGGTCGATCTGGCTGCGGTGCTGGTCGAAATAACCAATCTCGATATTGCTACCCAGTTTCAGGGTGCCGTCGGTGGGTTGCAGCTTGCCCAGCAGAAGATTGATCAGCGTGGTTTTGCCGACGCCGTTGGGGCCGATGATGCCGATCTTATCGCCACGGAGAATGGTCGTGGAGAAGTCCTTGATGACCGGCGTATCCTGGTAGCTGAAGCTGACTGCTTCGGCTTCAACGACCAGGCGGCCGGAGCGGGCGGCATCCTGCATGGTCAGTTTGGCGTTACCGGTCAGGTTGCGGCGTTCGCGGCGTTCCTCGCGCAGTTGCTTCAATGCGCGGACGCGGCCTTCGTTGCGGGTGCGTCGCGCCTTGATGCCCTGGCGAATCCAGGCTTCTTCCTGCGCGAGTTTCTTGTCGAACAGTGCATTGTGCCGGGCCTCGGTTTCCAGTGCCTCGGCCTTGCGGCGCTGGTAGGTGGCGAAATCGCCGGGCCAGCTGGTGAGTTGACCGCGATCCAGCTCAATGATCCTGGTTGCCAGGCGTTCCAGAAAGGCGCGGTCATGGGTAATGAAAAGCAGGCTGCCATTGAAGTTCAGGAGAAACTGTTCCAGCCACTCAATGGCCTCGATATCCAGGTGGTTGGTGGGTTCGTCGAGCAGCAGCAGGTTCGGGTTCTGCACCAGCGCCTGTGCCAGCAGTACCCGGCGCTTGAGGCCGCCGGAAAGCGATTCAAAGCGGCTGTCGGCTGGGAGCGACAGTTGCGATATGACGGTTTCGATGCGTTGTGTCATCTCCCAGCCGCCCAGTGCCTCGAGTTCATGTTGAGCCCGTTCCAGGCTGGCCAGCGTGGCGTCATTCGCATTATGCGCCAGCGACTCGCTGTACTGATGGTAACGCTTGAGCAGTTCACCTACCTGGCCAAGGCCGGACGCGACGCAATCGTAGACCGAGCCACCAAGCTGTTCCGGGATCTGTTGCGGCAGTTCCGCCAGCCGTAAATGCTCATGGCGGCGCACCTCGCCACTGTCAGCCTGCAGCTGACCGGCTATCAGTTTCAGTAAAGAGGATTTCCCCATGCCGTTGCGTCCCACCAGGCAGACGCGTTCGCCATCCTCGATCGCGAAATTGACGTCCTCCAGCAATGCGGGGCCGCCAAAGCTCAGGGCGATGTGATGCAAGCTTAACAAGGACATGGTTGGGGTGACAAAGTTGAAAATACCATCAAAAACTCGTGTGACATTTTACATTCAGCGGCTAAGTAATTGGTGAATAATCGTAAACATCGCTTATCCACATATCCTGTGGATAACCTTGTGAATGAATTGTGTTTCAAAACCGGGAAAGCCCGGAATTCTGCCCTTTGTGTTAACTTGGTGATTTTCTAGCCAGCAGGACTTATTAAAATAAAACAATAACTTAATGAATGCATGAATATTACTGACAGCTAATTTTCGGTTGTCATCAAGTTGTCATTTTTATGGCGCCTGCTTGTGCATAACCATTCCCGAGGGTGTTTTGTCAAGAGTGTTCAAGGCGCTTTTTCAGGGCGTTTTCCACAGGCGACAACTTCAAAATCGGTAGCCTTTACAGCAAATGACCGTTTTACGAAAAACCGGGCCTGTTTTCTGGAAAATCTTACAAGGCCAAGAGGGACTCCCGGTTCGACTGCCGGGGCGGCGAGCCGATAAAGGTTGGAAAATGTTTGGTGGGCCCGCCAGGACTTGAACCTGGGACCAAGGGATTATGAGTCCCCTGCTCTAACCAACTGAGCTACAGGCCCGAAGAGCGTGCGATTCTAGCATCAAAAAAACCAGAACGCCGCCTGGTTTGGCGGCGTTCGGTGTGAGGCTTTGTGTTCCGTTTAGCTGTTGCCGCCCTCGGTTTCGAGGAAGCTGCGCAGCTGCTCGGAACGGGTCGGATGACGCAGCTTGCGTAGTGCCTTGGCTTCGATCTGGCGAATGCGTTCACGGGTGACGACGAACTGTTTGCCGACTTCTTCCAGTGTGTGATCGGTGTTCATGTCGATACCGAAACGCATGCGCAGCACCTTGGCTTCACGCGGGGTCAGGCTGGAGAGTACGCCCTGGGTCGCTTCGCGCAGACCTTCCACGGCTGCCGAATCCACCGGCGACAGGATGCTGGTGTCTTCGATGAAATCGCCCAGATGTGAATCTTCATCGTCGCCGATCGGGGTTTCCATTGAGATCGGTTCCTTGGCGATCTTCAACACCTTGCGTACCTTGTCTTCCGGCATGGCCATGCGCTCAGCCAGTTCTTCGGGCGTGGCTTCGCGGCCCATCTCCTGCAGCATCTGGCGTGAGATACGATTCAGCTTGTTGATGGTTTCGATCATATGCACCGGAATACGGATGGTGCGTGCCTGGTCCGCGATGGAGCGGGTGATCGCCTGGCGAATCCACCAGGTGGCATAAGTCGAAAACTTGTAGCCGCGGCGATATTCGAACTTGTCGACCGCCTTCATCAGGCCGATGTTGCCTTCCTGGATCAGGTCCAGGAACTGCAGGCCGCGGTTGGTGTATTTCTTGGCGATGGAAATAACCAGACGCAGGTTCGCTTCCACCATTTCTTTCTTGGCGCGGCGAGCCTTGGCTTCACCAATCGACATGCGGCGGTTGATGTCCTTGATCTCACTGATCTTGAGGCCGGTTTCTTCCTCGATCGTCGCGAGCTTTTTCTGGGTGCGGATGATGTCTTCCTTGAACGCTACCAGTTGCTCCGCGTAGCCCTTGCCGGAATTGAGCTGGTCGTCCAGCCAGGCTGGATTGGTCTCGTTGTCCGGGAAGGTAGTGATGAATGCCTTACGCGGCATGCTCGCATCCTTCACGCACAAATTCATGATGGAGCGCTCATGCGCACGGATGCGCTCGATGTGATTACGCAGCTGCAGGGTAAGATCGTCCACCACGCGCGGTACCAGCTTGAGTTCCATGAACTGGTCGCTGATCTGCGCGCGCAGTTTGCTGATGGATTTTTCTGACTTGGCGTTGTTCAGCTTGTCGAACAGCGCTTTCATTTCTGTAAAGCGTGCCCTGGCCTCCTCGGGATCGGGGCCGGTATCCATGGTGGATTCGTCGCTGTCGTCATCGTCGTCGTCATCATCGTCGTCGATGTCGTCATCATCCATGTCGTCATCACTGGTCTGGGCGGTGTTGGCGGCAGGCGTGGGAATGTCGTTATCGAGTTCGTTGGGGTCGATAAAGCCGGACACCAGATCGGACAGGCGCATTTCTTCCGCTTCGACCTTGGCGTACTCGGTCAGCAGGGTGTTGACGGAGGCCGGAAAGACCGACAGGGCGGAGAGCACCTGGCGCAGGCCATCCTCGATACGCTTGGCGATTTCGATTTCGCCTTCGCGGGTCAGCAGTTCAACCGTGCCCATTTCACGCATATACATGCGCACCGGGTCGGTGGTGCGACCGAATTCGCTGTCCACGGAAGCCAGCGCGGCGGCGGCTTCTTCGGTGGCGTCATCGTCCGGGGTGGAGGCGTTTTGCAACAACAGGGTGTCGCCATCCGGGATCTCTTCATGGACGCTGATGCCCATGTCATTGATCATGTTGATGATGTCTTCGATCTGTTCTGGATCGACAATATCGTCGGGCAGGTGATCGTTGACCTCGGCGTAGGTCAGAAAGCCCTGCTCTTTTCCTTTTGAAATCAGTAGCTTAAGCTGTGATTGCTGTTCTTCATTCATTGCCATAGCGGTCTCGGGAACGGTTTCCAGGGCCGAAAAAAACAATCGCCGGATCGTCTGATCTGGCGAGTGAACTCAAAATTAAACGAGCAGTGTAGCGAATAATGGGTTCACGTACCAGTATTAACGCTCCCGGAGCAGGGTTTGCCACTCGTTTAATTCGTGGCTTTCGAGCTGCCCCTGGGTAGCGAGTTTATCCTGTAAGAATTCTAGGCGGCGTTCGCGCTGTTGTCGAAGTAACAGGCGCAATAAGCCCTGGAATTCATCCGCGCGGCCGGTTTCGGGGATATCCAGGGGCTGTTGCGCCAATTGCCATAAATGGGATTCGGCGTAGTGGCCCCTGAAGCGCTCCAGAATCGCGGCGGCAGTGTTCAGATGAGGGTTGTCGCGCAATACTTCAAGTAACTCCAGCAGGATATCGATACCGCGTTCCTCGTTTTCCCGTAGCGATTCCAGGTTTTCCAGTTGCCGCGCCAGCGCCGGTTCGGCCAGCAGCAGGGCAATCAGGCGACGAATCGGACGGCGATCGCTGGTCGGTTCGCGACGCGGCCGTGTCGGTGTCTTTGCCGGGGTGGCTGGCTGCTGGGTGGAGTCGCCGACAAAACGGGCAATGCGCTGCGCGGGTAGGCCGGTCTGCTCGCTCAGCCTGGACAGCATCATATCGCGGTACAGGCCTTCGGGAAGCTGTTGCAGCAGGGGTTTTGCCGCGCTTGCTAGTCGACCCTGGCCCTCGGCGCTGTGCAGATCGAACTGGGCGGCGAAATGGTCAAAGAAAAACTGTGAAAAGGGCGTGGCTTCCTGGGTGCGCTGACGAAAGCTGTCGGCACCTTCGCGCCTGACCAGGCTGTCCGGGTCATCGCCTTGCGGCAGAAACAGGAAGCGCGCTTCGCGGCCTTCTTTCATCACGGGTAGCGCATTTTCCAGCGCGCGCCAGGCGGCGCGGCCGCCGGCCTCGTCACCGTCAAAGCAGAAAATCACCTCCGGCACGATGCGGAAGATTTGTTCCAGATGCTCCCTGGTGGTGGCGGTGCCGAGCGTGGCGACCGCGTTGCGGATGCCGAACTGGGCCAGTGCCACCACATCCATGTAACCCTCGACCACCAGCAGCCGTTCCAGTTTGCGTTCGTGCTGGCGCGCCTGGTACAGGCCATAGAGTTCGCGGCCCTTGTGGAAGATCGGGGTCTCGGGCGAATTGAGATACTTGGGTTTTTCATCGCCGAGCACCCGCCCGCCAAACGCGATTACCCGGCCGCGTTTGTCATGGATGGGGAACATGATGCGGTCGCGAAAGCGGTCGTAATACCCGCCTTCGTCTTTCTGGATGGTCAGACCGGCCTCAAACAGGCTGTTGCGCTGCGCATCATCCGTGCCAAGCAGTGATAACAGGTTGTCCCAACCGGGTGGTGCATAGCCCAGGCCGAAATCGCGCGCGATCTCCCCGGTCAGGCCACGGTTCTTCAGATATTCGACGGCTTTTGGTGCTGCAGGGTGGGTGCGTAGCTGGTCCTGAAAAAATTTTGCCGCGCGTGTCTGAATGTTGTAGAGAGGCTGGTGCTTGTCGCGTTCGTCGGTATCAAAATGGCCCTGTTCGCGCGGCACCTCCACCCCGGCAAGCCGTGCCAGTTCTTCCACGGCTTCGACGAAGGGAAGGTTGTCGTGCTCCATCAAAAAGCCGATGGCATTGCCATGCGCGCCGCAACCGAAGCAATGATAGAACTGCTTGTTGGGGCTGACGGTGAAGGAAGGGGTTTTCTCGTGATGAAACGGGCAGCAGGCGGTGAATTCGCGACCGGCTTTTTTCAGCTGCACGCGCGCGCCCACGACATCGATGATGTCGGCACGATTCAATAGGTCATCTATGAAATGTTGCGGTATGCGCCCGGCCATGGGGGCATGGTAGCAGTAATTAGCCCAAACGCGCCTTGATCAGGCCACTTACGGCGCCCATGTCGGCGCGGCCCTGGAGTTTGGGTTTGAGGACGCCCATCAGCTTGCCCATGTCTTTCATGCTGCTGGCGCCGGTATCGGCGATGGCGGCATCGATCATGGCGCTGATTTCGTCGTCGGAAAGTTGCTCGGGCAGGTAGGTCTGGATGATGTCGATTTCAGCCTGTTCCTTGTCGGCCAGTTCGGGGCGGCCGGCATTCTGGTATTGCTGAATGGAATCGCGGCGCTGTTTCACCATCTTGTCCAGAATCTGCAGAATCATCGCGTCATCGAGCTCGACGCGGTCATCCACTTCCTTCTGTTTCAGCGCAGCCAGGATCAGGCGGATGGTCGCAAGGCGATCTTTTTCGCCCGCTTTCATCGCGGCCTTCATATCATCGGTGATCTGTGCCTTGAGCGACATGGTCGAAACCGCTCAGAAATCAGTACATGCGTACGCGGCGGGTGATATCGCGAGAGACTTTCTTGGCGTGACGTTTAACCGCTGCGGCTTTCTTGCGCTTACGTTCCTGGGTCGGCTTTTCATAGAATTCGCGGCGACGCACTTCAGATAGAACACCGGCTTTTTCGCAGGAACGCTTGAAGCGACGCAGGGCAACTTCAAAGGGTTCGTTCTCTTTTACTCGAACGCTTGGCATACAGCGTTACACCTCTAAATATGGTTGATCAATAAAAATTCCGGTCGAGACCGGAAAGGGCGTGCATTCTAATCCTTTACGCCGCTGAAATCAAAGCAGCTTGTCGGATCGGGCCGGATATGGACAATGGGCGGCCATGAACGTGCTTGGAATCGAAACCTCCTGCGATGAAACCGGCGTGGCGCTGTACTCCAGCGAGCGTGGGTTGCTGGCGCATGCGCTGCACTCCCAGATCGATCTGCACGCCGAATACGGTGGCGTGGTGCCCGAACTGGCGTCACGCGATCATGTGCGTAAGTTATTGCCATTATTAAATAAAGTGCTGGCTGAAGCGGATATGACGCGGTCGGATATCGACGGCGTGGCCTACACGGCAGGCCCCGGGCTGATGGGGGCCTTGCTGGTCGGCAGCTGTGCCGGTCGCAGCCTGGCCTGGGCGCTCGGGGTGCCGGCGGTCGGGGTGCACCACATGGAGGGGCACCTGCTGGCGCCGATGCTGGAGGAGAATCCGCCCGAATTTCCGTTCATCGCGCTGCTGGTGTCCGGCGGCCACACCATGCTGGTTCAGGTTGAGGGCGTGGGTCGCTATCGGGTGCTGGGTGAGTCGCTGGACGATGCGGCCGGCGAAGCTTTCGACAAGACCGCGAAACTGCTGGGGCTGGGTTATCCGGGCGGTCCGGCGGTGGCGAAACTGGCGGAGCAGGGCAGGTCGGGGCAGTACAAGTTTCCGCGTCCGATGACGGATCGGCCCGGGCTGGATTTCAGTTTCAGTGGCCTCAAGACTTACACCCTGACTACATTGCAGGATTCCGATGGTGCGGAACAGACCAAGGCGGATATCGCCTATGCCTTCCAGGAGGCGGTGGTGGAAACCATGGTGATCAAGTGTCGCCGGGCGCTGGAGCAGACCGGCCTGAAGCGGCTCATTATCGCCGGGGGCGTTGGGGCCAATAGAAAGTTACGGGAACGACTGAAAGAAGTCGTGGAGCAAATGGGGGGCGAGGTGTCCTATCCACGGCTCGAGTTCTGCACTGATAACGGCGCTATGATTGCGTATGCCGGGTGGTTACGGTTGAAGGCTGGAGAGCGCGTGGATTTACCGGTTGAGGCGAGGGCGCGCTGGGGATTGGAAAGTCTGTCTGGTTTCTGATCCGATGATTGCATGGTTGGAGCGAGCTTGCTCGCGAACGGTGCGCGGCCTAGGCCGCTCCTACAAAATCTATTTCTTATCCGTCCCGATTTTGTCTTCCTTGCCCGCGAGCAAGTTCTTAATGTTAGAGCGATGCCGCCAGAACAGCATGATGCTCATTAAGCCCATGCAGGCGACCATAAAGGGTTCCGGGCGTTGCCACCAGAGCCAGGCCGGTGCCAGCGCGGAGGCGACCAGCGCGGACAGTGATGAAATACGAAAAATAAACGCCATCGCCAGCCAGGTGCCGATCACGGCGAGTCCGACCAGCCAGTGCAATCCCAGTAGCACGCCCAGCGCGGTGGCGACACCCTTGCCGCCCTTGAAGCCGAAAAACACGGGATAAAGGTGACCGAGGAAAGCGGCCAGCGCGGTCAGTGCCTGTACCTCCGGGCTGGCATGGAAGGCATGTGCAATGAGTACCGCGATCAGCCCTTTTAGCATGTCGCCGATCAATGTCAGCGCGCCGGCCTTTTTACCGCCCACGCGCAGCATGTTGGTTGCCCCCGGATTGCCGGAGCCGACGGTGCGCGGGTCGACGGTGTTAAGCAGTTTGCCAACAATGATGGCTGTCGAGATCGAACCGAGCAGATAGCCCTGCAATACAATCAGAATGTCGCTAAGCATAGTATGGTGAGTGGAACTGGCGCCTGTTGTTGTCAGCGACTATAGTGGCCGCTCACGCATTTGTTAAGAAAAAGATTGATGGACATTATATTTCTCCGCGACCTGCGGATCGATACCGTGATCGGCATTTATGACTGGGAGCGGCGAATTCGCCAGACGATCAGCCTGGATCTGGAAATGGCGACGGATATCCGCAGGGCGGCGCGGAGCGATGCGATTGAAGATACGCTGAATTACAAAGCCGTGGCCAAGCGCCTTATCGAGTTTGTGCAGGCAAGCGAGTTTCAACTGGTCGAGACATTGGCCGAGCGTTGCGCCGAGATCATCCGGGATGAATTTTCCGTGCCCTGGGTGAAGCTGACGCTTAACAAGACCGGTGCCGTGCGCGGTGCGCGAGATGTCGGTGTTATTATCGAGCGTGGTGAGAAGCCTGAATAATGGCCAGGGTGTTTGTCAGTATCGGCAGTAATATCGACCGCGAGCGCAGTGTGCGGTTTGGTGTGCAGGCACTCAAGGATCAGTATGCGGATTTACGGTTATCCCCCGTTTATGAGACGGCCGCGGTGGGCTTTGATGGCGATGATTTTCTGAACCTGGTTGCCTCCTTTGAAACCGATGATGCGCCGCAGGCCGTTATCCAGTCGCTTCATGATATCGAGGCAGCCTGTGGACGGGAGCGCACGGGGCCGAAATTCTCGTCGCGAACGCTCGACATTGATTTATTGTTATTCGACGATCTTGATCTGCATGGCCAGGGGCTGAATATCCCGCGCGACGAAATTACCCGTTATGCCTTCGTGTTAAAGCCGCTGGTCGACCTGGTGCCCGACCAGTTGCACCCGCAACTCGGGCAAAGTTATCTCTCGCTCTGGCAATCGATGGAGCCTGGTGCCGATGGCATGCAGCAAATCGACTTTGCCTTCTGACTGGCCAAAGCCGGATGCCGCTGCGGCGGCGCTCAGTGAGTCACTTCAAAACCGCATAAAACAGGCGATCGAAGCACAGTCGTTGAGCTTTGCGCAATACATGGAAATGTGTCTCTACGCGCCGGGGTTGGGGTATTACAGTGCCGGTGCGCGCAAGTTTGGCGAGGCCGGCGACTTTGTGACCGCGCCTGAAATCACGCCACTGTTCTCCAGGGCGCTGGCGATCAGCTGTGCGGCGGTGCTGGCGGAGACGGGCGGCGATATTCTCGAACTGGGCGCCGGCAGTGGCGTAATGGCGCTCGAGCTATTGCGTGCCTTGCAGGCGATGGGGCAGTTGCCGGAGCGTTATCTCATTCTGGAGCGCAGTGCCGATTTGCGTCAGCGGCAACAGGCGCTGCTGGCGGAGCAGGCGCCGGAGCTGATGTCGCGAGTGGCGTGGCTTGACCAGTTGCCGAGCGAACCCTGGCGGGGCGTGCTGCTTGCCAATGAGGTGCTGGATGCCTTGCCGGTGGAGCGTTTCCAGGTTGGACGCGATGGGTTGCGACAGGCATATGTCGTCGAGCGCGACGATGCTTTTTGCGAGGAGTGGCGACCTGCCGGTGATGCGCTTGCGAACATGTATGAGCGGCATCTGGCCGATCTGTCGCTGGCCGAGGGTTATCAATCGGAGTGCTGTGTGTTGCTGGAGTCCTGGCTGGCGCAGTTGCATGCCGGTCTTCACCAGGGGGCAATGATCTTTTTCGATTATGGCTCCGTGCGCACGGAGTATTATCATCCGTCCCGCACGGCAGGCACGCTGATGTGTCATTATCGGCATCGCGCTCATCCTGATCCTTTTATATTGCAGGGTTTGCAGGACATTACGGCCTATGTGGATTTCTCCGCGGTTGCCGAGCTGGCCCATGCGGCGGGATTGCGGGTCGCGGGCTTTACTACCCAGGCGCACTACCTGCTGGATGTCGGGCTGGATCGGCTGCTGGCCGATGTCGAGGTGGACGGTGGTGTTGAGTATCTGAAGGTGGTGCAGGCGCTGAAGCAGTTAATGCTGCCGGGTGAGATGGGTGAGCGGTTCAAGGCAATGTTATTAACAAAGAATATTGGGGTGTCTGTGCCCGGTTTTCGCGGTCAGGATTTCCGTTCACGCTTATAAACATAAAGGTATAAACGCAAGATGGATTGGTTGGAAACCGTTGTTCTGGCCCTGTTGCAGGGGTTGACTGAATTTTTGCCGATATCGAGCTCCGCGCATCTGATTTTAGTGCCCCGCGTTGTCGATTGGCCGGATCAGGGGCTGGCGTTCGACGTGGCGGTGCACCTGGGTACCCTGGCGGCAGTGATGTTGTACTTCCGTGGCGAGCTGATGTTGATGGCGCGGGACTGGTTTGGGCATTTGCTGGGTAAGGGTAAAACCGCGGAAAGCAATCTTGCCTGGGCCGTATTGTTCGGCACGATTCCGGTGGGGCTGGCGGGTCTGCTGGGGGCTGACCTGGTAGAAACGTATCTGCGTTCACCGCTGGTGATTGCGGCGACAACGATTGGTTTTGGCCTGTTGCTGTGGCTGGCGGAGGCGCGCAGCACGCATCAACGCGACGAGCACAGTCTGACCTGGAAAGATATCCTGGTGGTCGGTTGTGCGCAGGCGTTGGCGTTGATTCCGGGCACCTCGCGTTCCGGCATCACGATGACCGCGGCGCTGTTCCTGGGCTTGACGGCAGACGGCGCGGCGCGCTTCTCGTTCCTGCTGTCGATACCGGTGATTATCCTTGCGGGTGGCTATGAAACCCAGAAGTTGATCGAAGCGACAGACCCGGTTGACTGGAATGCGCTTATCCTCGGCACCCTGATCTCCGCGCTCAGCGCCTATCTCTGTATTCATTACTTTCTCAAGCTGTTAGCCCGCATCGGGTTGCTGCCGTTTGTTGCCTATCGTCTCGTGCTGGGTGCGGTGTTGCTGGTAATTTTCGTCTGATGAGTTGTAAATAAACCCACGGTTCGGGTGAATTTCCGGTAATATGCGGACTCGTAACAAGGGGTTCTCCGTCATGTCCGACATCCAGTCTTTCTCTCAGCTTGCACTCGTCAAACCTGTCCTCAAGGTGCTGTCCGAGATCGGCTATGAAGCACCGTCGCCGATTCAGGCCGCGGCCATTCCCGCGCTGCTGGACGGGCATGACATTCTGGGTCAGGCCCAGACCGGTACCGGCAAGACGGCAGCCTTTGCGTTGCCGTTGTTAAGCCGTATCGATATCAAGCGCAAGGCACCGCAGGTACTGGTGCTGGCACCCACGCGTGAACTGGCGATTCAGGTCGCCGAGGCGTTCCAGGTGTATGCGCGCTACCTGGACGATTTTCATGTGTTGCCTATCTATGGCGGTCAGGGTTACGACACCCAGCTGCGTCAGCTCAAGCGCGGCGTGCAGGTGGTGGTGGGTACGCCCGGTCGTGTCATGGATCACCTGCGACGCAAGACGCTGCAGCTGGAACATCTGCAGGCGCTGGTGCTGGATGAAGCCGATGAAATGTTGCGCATGGGCTTTATCGAAGACGTGGAATGGATACTCGAACACACGCCATCCACGCGACAGATTGCGCTGTTCTCGGCGACCATGCCGGATGTGATTCGCAAGGTGGCGCACCGTCACCTGCGTGAGCCGGTGGAAGTACGCATCAAGTCGGAAACCTCCACGGTGAAAACCATCGACCAGAACTACTGGCAGGTCACCGGTACGCACAAGCTCGATGCATTGACACGTATTCTGGAAGTGGAAGAGTTCGATGCGGCCATTATCTTTGTGCGTACCAAGACCAGCACGGTAGACCTGGCCGAGAAGCTGGAAGCGCGCGGTTATGCCTGTGCCGCATTGAACGGTGATGTCAACCAGGCGATGCGTGAACGCACCATTGAACAATTGAAAACCGGCAAGCTCGATATTGTCGTTGCGACCGATGTGGCCGCGCGCGGGCTGGATGTGCCGCGAATCTCGCACGTCATCAATTTCGATATCCCAACTGATACCGAAGCTTATGTGCATCGTATTGGCCGTACCGGTCGCGCGGGTCGTTCCGGAAAAGCCATTCTGTTTGTTGCGCCGCGCGAAATGCGCATGCTGCGCGCGATCGAACGCGCCACCCGGCAGAAGATCGAGCCGATGCATCTGCCGACTGCGCAGGCAGTGAGCGATAAGCGTATCGCCGAGTTCAAGCAACAGATTCAGGCGGTTCTCGAAACCGAAGACCTCGACTTCTTCCTCGAAATGATTGCCGAGATGATGCATGAGCAGGAAGTGAGTTCCGATTTTATCGCTGCGGGTCTGGCATACCTGTTACAGAAAGAGCGCCCACTGCAGATGCGGGATAGCGCGAAGCTGGAAAAGGCCATGGCGCAGGCGGCGCGTGCAGAGAAACAGGGCAGGGATGAAAAACCGCGTCGCGAGAAAACCGAACGTGGCGCGGACAGAAAACGCGAACGCGGTAATCGCGCGACGGACGATATCGATATGGTGCGTTACCGCATTGAAGCCGGTAAAAACCATGAAGTATCGGCGCGCGATATCGTCGGTGCTATTGCTAATGAAGCCGGTGTCGAAAGTCAGTACATCGGCCATATAAAACTCTATGACGACTACAGTACGGTTGAACTGCCGCCGGGCATGCCGGACGACATCTTTGAACATTTGAAGGATGTGCGGGTGCGCAGTATGAAAATGCGTATCTCGCTGGACGATGGCAGCGCGCCACCAAAGCCTTCGCGCGCTCGCAAGGACGATGCGGGTTCAAAACGTTCGTCGGCAAAACCAAAGCAGCGGTTTGGCGATGACCGGCCGCCACGCAAGGCGCCGGGCAAAAAACGTAGTTTTGCCAAAGACGACGATAAGCCAGTCAGGCGTTTCAACGTCAAGGATAAAGATGACGGCGATGGCTCGCGGCCGGTGCGCAAGAAAAAGGTGGCGGCCACGAAAAAAGCGCGCACCAAGAAGCGCCCTTCGGTGGCGGCACGCAAGGACAAGAAGCGTACCGGTAAATCCAAATAGTAATGGACAGCTTTTACGAATTCATTGACCTGCTCAGAATTCTGATTCGACAGCCCAGCGTCACCGGTGCTGAACATGCGTTTTACCGTGTATTGCAGCGCGAGCTGGAGGAACGTGGTGCCAGCGTCACCTGGTATGAAGGTGTGCTGGTGGCGCAGGGTAAAGATCCGCATAGCGCCATGTTCTCCTCGCATATTGACCGACACGGGTTGATCTGTACCGGGCCGAATGAATTTCAATATGCGGCCTTTGTTTCCGGTAACCGTTCCGACCTGTTGGGCAATTCCGTTTCCGAGCAATTGATTCGCAAAATCGTGGATCGTTTTGATGCGACGCCGGTCATGGCCTATGAGCCCTGGTCGGGTGTGTATCGCGGCTCCGGCATGATCCGTCAGTCCTATATCTGTGAAAATCGCGGCAACCTGATTTTTGAGCTGGAAGGCCTGGAATACCTGGTGGCCGGCACGCCAGTGGCTTTTGCCGATCGTCTGCGCATTGACGATGGCCTGGTGATGGGGCAACTGGATAACGTGTTGACGGCGGCGATGCTGGTGCACCTGTTCGGGTTGGGTTTCCAGGGCACCGCGTTTTTTACCGCGCAGGAAGAGGCGGGTAAGTCCTGGCGTTACCTGCTGGAATGGTTCCGCCGCTTTGGTCGCAAGACCGATAACCTGGTTGTGCTGGATACCAGTCCCTATCCCGATCGCGAAGCGGCCGGCCAGCAGCAACTGGTATTGCGCAACAAGGACGCCAATGCATCCTTCAGTGTCGACATGACGCGGCGCTTGCAAAGTGTCTGCGATTCGCTGGGTATTGCCACGAGTTTCAAAGACGCCTATATCGAGGCGCAGAACGCGGAGCTTGCCGCGAGTGGTCAGCCATTGAAGTCGCTGGGCAGTACCGAGATGGGGCGTATTGCCATGGCATCAAATGGTCTTGTTCAGGGAACGACGTTGCAGATTCCAACTACCGGTTATCACACCATGGAAGAGACAGCGTCTATCGCGGATTGCGAGGCCTTCATGAAGGTACTGGTGGAAATCGCGGGTCTTAATTCGTAACGCCGTTCATTTTGAACATCATGAATAACGATGAAATCAGAATGATTAATACGAAAAAGAAAACGATCTGTTTAATGAATTCTTTCATGTGTGTCAGTTAAAACCTTGAAGCAATCTTCTTTCCCGCTTGAGGGGGTAACAAAACTAAGAATTTTCCAGATCTTCCGCCTTACGCGTAAACATGCATTCCTTTACCCGCTGGGCGAATTCGGCTGATCTGTCCAGATCCAGTTGCAGTGCAAGGCTGTTACGTACGATTCGAATAATTGTGCAGGTATAAGGTTCTGAGATCTTGCCGTCATGCAGCGCCAGTGTCAGTTTGACCGACTGGTTTTCTTTTAGATTGTCGGGAAGTTGCCTGAACTTGATCAGTACACCACCCGCACCGATATCGAGCGTTTCCCCGGCAAGGGTCTCGCCGCCGGGCAGTACAATCTGCATGCATTTGTTCAGTTCAACGCGGTGGCTGTGGCGGCGTTCTGTTTGTGGTGTGCTCATCGTTGCTTCCTCAAACGGTAGGGCGCTAGTGTGTCACGCTTTATCGGCCGATTGCCACTGGGTCTTGATTTCGCTAATAAGCTTCACGCGTTCGCGTGCAACGGCTTCGCCAATGGCCGGTCCCTTGAGCCCTTCCGCGACAAACGGCTGCGCATTGACGGCGGCAGCCGCCTCGTATGCCAGGCGGATGTAGTCCCGCTGCGGATAATCGGCTTCTTCAAATCCGGTGCGGCCGCGACTGTCGGCTTCACAGGCCAGCAGAAATTCGTTCAGTCTTTCTGGGCGGCGGAACGCGTCCAGTGCTTCCAGTGTCTTTAATAATGTTGCCGGTTTCAGTTCGAAGGCACGATGTGCATGGGTGTGATACTGCGCGACCATCTTACCCAGCTCGCGATATTCATTCGGTACCTTGATGCGATCGCAGAGTTCATCGATCAGATGCAGGCCGCGGGTTTCATGGCCGATATGGCGCGGCAGCATCTCTCGCGGTGTTTCACCCTTGCCGAGATCGTGCACCAGCGCGGCAAAACGTATCTTCGGTTCTTCGCTTAATTTAACCGCCTGTTGCAGCACCATCATGCAGTGCACGCCAGTATCGATTTCCGGATGATGATGGGCGGGCTGCGCGACACCAAACAGCTGGTTGATTTCCGGGTAAACACTTTTCAGTGCGCCGCAATTACGCAGCACTTCGAAGAAGCGTTCCGGATTGGGTTCCTTCAGGGCCTTCAGTGTTTCCGCCCAGACGCGTTCCGGTACCAGGTAATCGACTTCACCATCCGTCACCATCTTTTTCATCAGGCCATGCGTACCGTGCGCGACCTTGAAACCCCAGCGTGCGAAGCGGGCGGCAAAACGGGCGATGCGCAGAATGCGTACCGGGTCTTCGCTGAAGGCGCTGGAGACATGGCGTAACAAACCCTGATCCAGGTCATCCTTGCCGTGGTAGGGATCAATCAGCTTGCCGTTTTCATCTTCCGCGATCGCATTGATGGTGAGATCGCGACGCAGCAGGTCCTGTTCCAGCGTGACGCCGGGATCGGCATGGAATTCAAAGCCGGTATAACCGTGGCCGGTTTTGCGTTCCGTGCGCGCCAGTGCGTATTCCTCCTGGGTTTCAGGGTGCAGGAAAACCGGAAAATCCTTTCCGACCGGGCGAAAACCCCGGGCTTTCATCTCGTCCGGGGTGGCGCCCACGACGACCCAGTCCCGTTCTTTCACGGGGAGTCCGAGTAACTTGTCGCGCACCGCGCCACCGACGAGATAGGTTTTCATAAGGACGTAGCATAAAGAAAAGGGGGCGAAGCCGCTATGTGCATCGCCCCCTTCATCAGCGGGTTTAAGACTGGCGCTTAGGCCATTTCCTCATCACGGTGCGCGCCCTGGCGCAGGCTGTGATAGCGGCGGCGCACGCTCAGCTTACCGAGGTAGTTGGGAACCACCGCGTCGATGGAGGTCGGCTGAATGCCGAGTTTTGGCAGTGCATTGATCTCGCACACGCTGTCTTTCTGTAACGAATAGAAGTTATCGCGGGTGAAAGGCTTGTTTGGCAGCAGTTCCATCAGGCGCGCCTGCATCAACGAGCGGTTATAGCCCATGCGAATGATGCGCCGTTTGATGCCGAGTTGTTCGGCGGTGTATTCAACCAGTTCCTGCAGGGTGTAGACCTTCGGGCCACAGAGGTCGAGATGGCCGCCAATGGTCTTGTCGTTATTGAGTGACTTGATGAAGGCCTCGACCACATCGCCGACATACACCGGCGCCATGCGCGAGTCCGGGCAGGCCAGCGGGAAAAAGCCGGGCGCCAGTTTCAACAGGGCCGCAAAGCGATTGAAGAAGCTGTCATCCGGGCCAAAGATTACGGATGGACGGAAGCTGGTGACTTCCAGCCCCTGCCTGGCGGCGGCGTGCATCATGTCCTCGCCTTCGCCCTTGGTTTTGAGATACAGGCTTTTTTCTTCGCGTGGATAGGCGTTCAGCGCGCTCATGTGCAACACGCGGGTGACGCCGTTGACTGCGGCGGCGTTGATAATTTTCTGTGGCAATTCGACGTGCGCGCGACGGTAACGGCTGCCGTCATTGGGCCAGTACTCATTTAATATGCCGACCAGGTTGATAACGATATCGCAGCCTTCCAGATGCTGGCGCAGGGCGACCGGGTCATGCACATTGCATTCAACCAGTAGGGCATTGGGATTGACCAGCAGTTCCTTGTGACGCTCGCGGCGGCGTGTCGGGATGCGAACGAAATGACCGTCGCGGGTCAGGCGGTTAGTTAAATGGCGACCGACAAAACCGGTTCCGCCGATGATGGAAATGCACTTGGACTGGCCCATTGGTTCCTGCTCCCGGGATTTCAGGGACTTGAATCTTCGTCAAGCCGCAGGCCGGGGTCAAGCCCGATGCGCCTATGGGGTTATAACATAAGCCTATTGATGAGGTGTAGGAGCGGCCTTGGCCGCGATATTCGCGAGCAAGCTCGCTCCTACAAGGTCAGCAATTAACGCTTGGCGGGCACTTTTGGCATGCGCTGATTGAGCGGCGTGACCGTGCCGTCGAGGCGCTGGTCATAGACTGTGGTGAAGGCCATCACCGCGCGCACATAACCGCGGGTTTCCTTGAACGGGATAGTGTCGACCCAGACCTCGGCCGGTATGTCGCTGCTCTCCGGTAACCAGGCATCGACCCGGTGGGGGCCTGC
Source organism: Thiohalobacteraceae bacterium (assembly GCA_041592335.1). Taxonomy (GTDB): domain Bacteria; phylum Pseudomonadota; class Gammaproteobacteria; order Thiohalobacterales; family Thiohalobacteraceae; genus JBFHQE01. The sequence goes on from JBFHQE010000021.1 coordinate 41,906, forward strand.
GTTGTAGGCGGCGGTGGCCAGTACCGGGTTGTCATTGAAGCGATCCAGCACCCGTTTCAGGTAACCGCTGCCGATATGAATGTTGGTGTTGGCCTGTAGCAGGCTGCTGGTGCTGGGATCGGGTAACTTGAGATGCTGGGCGGTGCTGCGGCCAGTGGCGGGCATGAGTTGCATCAATCCCAGCGCACCGGCGGAAGAGCGGGCATCGGCCATGAAGGCGCTTTCCTGCCGCATGACGCCAAAAATCCAGGCCGGGTCGAGTTTGAATTGCGAGGCGATCTGTTGCACCTGTTGCTGATGTGCCAGCGGGAAACGCAGTTCCAGATCGTCCAGTGCCTTGGCCTTGGCGGCACTGATGATGGCGCGATCGTGCCAGCCCCAGCGATGTGCCAGTACCGCCGACAGTTCCAGCTCGCGCGCCGACATTCGATTACCGGCGTAATACCATTCGCGGCGTCCCGAGTAGGTGTGGCCGATGCGATAGAGTTCACCCGCGCGTAACAGGCCTGGCTGGTCTTTGAGTAGCTGATCCAGCTCCTGCTCGGTATGCGGGATGGCCCTGTCCTGCAACTGGTAAGGCAGTTTCAACCGGTCTGCCGCCAGGAATCCGTGGTAGTTGCGAGTCTGCGCCAGACTGGCAAACAAGGGGGCGGAGGCCTCGGCCTGGTTAAGTTTGCTGAGCGATTCGGCTTTCCAGAACTGCCATTCCGGATCTTCCGCCAGCGTTGCACTCATGCTGCTGGTCGCTGCCAGCGTCTTGTTCCAGTCCAGCTGTTTCAGCGCGCTGCGCACCAGCCAGGTCTGCACGTTTTCGCTGCGCCATTCACGCGGGATGGCGGCCAGCCAGTCATAGGCTTCGGGTTTGCCGTCATAGGCGGCATGCAAACCGACGGCTTCCAGCACCTCGGCGCGTTCCTGCTGGCTGAACTCAAACTGATCCCAGAGCTGTTGCCAGCGCCGTTCCGCCTGCGCCGGATCGCGTCGCGCCAGGCGCTTCAATGCATGTACCAGGATCTTGCGCTTGCGCGGAGTATCTTCGCCGAGGCGGCCGCTTAATAAACTGCTGGGGCGGTTATGGGCATCAATCCACTGATTGAAATCCACCTGGTCGGCTGCCGGTAATTGCTTGGCAACAAAACGTGCCAGGGTGAGCTTGCGGTTTTCCATGGCCAGCTCGATTCGCTGCCAGCGCAGATCGTGAGTCACGCGTCCGCTTTGATAGAGAAAATCAAAGGCAGGATCACAGGCTTCCGGCTGTGAATCGCCGACCACCCATAGTGCCTGCACCTGGTCCAGCCATTCGTTGGTCAGTGGATCGGGACGGGTTGCACGCAGGTAATAACATTGCAGGGTAACGGACGACTGGGGTGTATAAAACGCGCGGTAACGTTCCCAGGCGCGTTGCTTGCCAAGTGAGTGCAGCCAGCTCTGGCGCAGTCGCTCGCTTAAGGGAGTATCCGGATAGGTGTTGAGGAAATCCTGAATTTCAGCATCACTGCGCGAACCCAGTGTACGGCGTAGTTCTTTATCGACCAGATAGGGGTAGAGTGGGTAGTCGCGCAGTTCAGGCGCCAGCTGGGCATAAGTCTGTAGCGCGCCGCGATCAAGCGCGCTGTTTGCCTTGAGAAACAGTTCGCGGTCATTTTTTAAAG
>JBFHQE010000022.1:0-42082 GCA_041592335.1 Thiohalobacteraceae bacterium
GCGAGTCGCCTTTCTGCCAACGATCCCACATCAGCGACTTCTGACTTTCCGTGTAACGTATCTGAGTTCTGCGTTTCATGGGCAACACTCCTTAACTTATTGTTAAGACTAATATGTTGCACTGACCAATTGAAACCGCAGGTGACAGCAGACCATCTGATCCTCGCCAATAAAAAAGCCGGGGCGAACCCCGGCTTCTCTGCCTTCATACACTAATGCAGATTAAATTACATTCAATGCTTTCAGCGACTCCATGTTGAGATGCTTATCAACCGGCAGCTTGTTGGCCTTCTGGAAGCGATTTAGCGCATCAACGGTCTGAACGCCGATAATGCCATCAATCGGCCCCGGGTTATAACCCTTAACAGACAACGCCTGTTGCAGCTTGAAGATCACATCGCGATTGATGTTGGTTTCGCACAGGATCTCACGCCATTCCAGGTAACCATCGGAGACTTTCAACTGCTTGGTGATGGTTTTGTATTCCGCCGGGATATCACGCTTAACTGATTTCGCAGGCTCGACCAGTTCCTTCACCTTGATGGTCTTGTAAACCGAAGGTTCCTTAACCTCAACGGTATGCTCTGCCTTATCAACAACCTTGCGCTTAACAACCTTGTTCACGGCAGGCTTGGTGACTTCCTTGACAGTAGCCGGTGTCTTCAGCACTGTCTTGGTGATGGTCTTGTAAGTGGCAGGCACTTCAACCAGACACATGATTTCACCGGTGGTAGAGTCGATTTTCTGAATTGGGCCGGTACCTTTCTTCCAGACGGTGTGCGCCGGCTTATCCAGAACCTTCTCGGTGACAGTTTCATACTGTGCCGGTACTTCCACCAGTTCGGTCTTTTCCGGCTCAACCATTACAGTCTCTTCCACCCACTTGTAAGTCGCAGGAATCACTTTCAGGTGACTGGAGGCTTCTTTCACCAACACCTGCTTCTCAACCCAGCGATACGTGGCTGGCTGGATTTCCATTTTGCTGGACTCATCACGCACTTTCATGGTCATGTCTTCGGTCTTGTAGGTGGGCGCCACATAGACACGGGTATAACAATGACCAGGCTGTGCATTCGGCGGCAACAGACCGGTTGAGGAAGAACTCAGATTTTCAGTGCGGGACTCGGCCAACTGCAGCTTTTCACGAATCTCGCGGTTTTCAGTCTCCGCGCTTTCAGCCTTGTTTTTCCAGGCATCACGTTCTTTCAACAGGGACTGCTCATTCATGGTGAGATTGCCTGTGTTTGTGGCACACCCCGTGGTCAATGAAACGAGGGCAGACAATACCAACACGGGTGCAGCAAACTTCTTTGTGGTTTTCATCGTATTTCTCCTTGAATTCGTTACAAGGCGTAGTTTGCTCGCTGCAGGATTTAACTCAACGGAGAAAAGTAAACATCTGTGTCTTCGCCACAGAAGTTCACATTCAGTGACACAAATGAAACAGAATGCAGAAAATCAGAATGTTACAGAGGGATTTTTCGAGGGGAAAAGAATACCGTGGCGAACTGTCGTCGAGGAGACGAAGTTCGGCGACAATCCGCCACGGGTAACACGCACTTACACGGAGACTGACTCCGACTCTTATTGCTTTTGGTTATTCGCTTGTTCCATCTTCCTTATTCAGTCACGCATTAATCAGCCTGGCGACGCAGGAATGCCGGGATATCCAGATAATCGAAATCATCGGAACCCTTCGGCGCGCTTGCCATGTGATCCATGCCTACCGCTTTTTTGCGAATCACGGTCGGGCGATCCAGCTGTTCGTAATCCAGTTCGCCGGATTTTTTCTTCTCGACCAGCTGCACTTTGGGCGCTTCTTCCTGCACGGGCATCTGCTGAGCCACGCCAGCACCCAGCCCAGTTGCAACCACGGTGACACGCAGTTCATCGGACATTTCCGGATCGATAACCGTACCCACAACCACGGTCGCATCGGCAGAGGCAAATTCCTTCACGGTGTTACCCACGATTTCGAATTCACCGATCGCCAGATCAAGGCCCGCGGTCACGTTTACCAGGATGCCGGCCGCGCCGGACAGGTTAACGTCTTCCAGCAGCGGACTGCGCACGGCAGCTTCGGCCGCTTCACGCGCACGGTCTTCGCCACGCGCGCTGCCGGTACCCATCATGGCCATGCCCATTTCGGACATCACGGTACGGACATCGGCAAAGTCGACGTTGATCAGACCCGGACGGGTAATGAGTTCGGCAATGCCCTGCACCGCGCCCAGCAACACATCATTGGCCGCCTTGAAGGCATCCAGCAGGCTGATGTTCTTGCCCAGCACGCTCAGCAGTTTTTCATTTGGAATAGTGATCAGCGAATCCACATGCTCGCCCAGCTCACGCATACCCTGCTCCGCGATACGCATGCGCTTGTTGCCTTCGAACGGGAACGGCTTGGTCACAACGGCCACGGTGAGAATGCCCAGTTCTTTTGCAACCTGCGCCACGATCGGCGCCGCACCGGTACCGGTACCGCCACCCATGCCGGCAGTGATAAACAGCATGTCCGCGCCTTCAATCGCTTCCGCGATACGTTCGCGATCTTCCATTGCCGCCTGACGGCCGATATCCGGATTCGCGCCCGCGCCCAGACCCTTGGTAATGCCTGAACCCAGTTGCAATGACACCGGCGCACTGATGTTGCGTAATGCCTGCGCATCGGTATTGGCACACAGGAAGTCGACACCCTCGATTGCGGCTTCCACCATGTGCTGCAGCGCATTACCGCCACCGCCACCGACACCCATGACCTTGATCACAGCGTTCTGACTGTAGGTATCCATTAATTCAAACATCGTTTCGTCTCCACATGTTCAGTGATTAACGCATCACTCGTTGTGCTGTAAATACAGCGTTAAATTATCAACTCCATCCTAAAAATTGCCCTGGAACCAGCTCTTCATCCGGTCCCAGACCCCTTTCAGTCCACGCCCTTCGGCATCCAGCATCCCGGTATGGCGATTCTGATTACCGAACAGCAACAGACCGACACCGGTGGCATAGATGGGGTTGCGCACCACATCCGCCAGCCCGGCGACATACTGCGGAGAACCCAGTCGCACCGGCATATGGAAGACTTCCTCCGCCAGTTCAACCAGACCCTCCATCTTGGAACTGCCGCCGGTCAGTACAATTCCGGCAGCCACCAGATCTTCAAAACCGCTGCGGCGTAACTCAGCCTGAATCAGCGTCATTAATTCCTCGTAACGCGGCTCAACCACTTCCGCGAGCGTATGGCGCGCCAGCCGACGCGCGGCACGTTCACCGACACTTGGCACTTCAATCGTTTCTTCGGGATTAGCCAGCTGCGTCAGCGCACAGGCGTACTTGATCTTGATCTCCTCGGCGTACTGCGTCGGGGTACGCAGGGCTACAGCAATATCATTAGTAACCTGGTCACCGGCAATCGGGATTACCGCCGTGTGACGAATTGAACCCTCGGTGAAGATCGCGATATCGGTGGTACCGCCGCCGATATCGACCAGGCAGACACCCAGTTCCTTTTCATCTTCGGTCAACACGGAATGACTGGAAGCCAGCTGCTCGAGAATGATGTCATCCACTTCCAGCCCGCAGCGACGCACGCACTTGATGATGTTCTGCGCGGCACTTACCGCACCGGTTACCAGGTGTACCTTGGCCTCGAGGCGCACGCCGGACATGCCGACCGGCTCGCGAATGCCTTCCTGGTTATCGATAATGAATTCCTGCGGCAGGATATGCAGGATTTTCTGGTCGGCCGGAATCGCCACCGCACGCGCCGCATCGATAACGCGCTCCACGTCACCCGGTGTCACTTCCTTATCGCGAATCGCAACAATGCCGTGCGAGTTCAGACTGCGGATATGGCTACCGGCGATCCCCGCGTAGACCGAATGAATCTGGCAACCCGCCATTAACTCGGCTTCCTCGATCGCGCGCTGGATCGAATTGACCGTGGACTCGATGTTGACCACCACGCCTTTTTTCATGCCGCGCGAGGGATGCGATCCGATGCCGATGATCTCGACACCGCCGTCCGCCATCACCTCGCCGACAATGGCAACGACCTTGGAGGTACCGATATCCAGCCCGACAATCATGCTCTTCTCTGCTTTTTTCGACATAACTCCTGTACTCAACTTTCCTGCGTGACGGCCCAACGCACCGCGAAGCCATTGCTATAACGCAAATCGATAGTCTGTAACGTGGCATCCTGGCGACTGGCAACCAGTTGCGAATAAACGGATACAATGCGCTGCAGACGCTGTTCAACCGCATCGCGCCCCAGTTCCAGCACTACGTCGCTGGCCAAGTGCAGGCGCCAGGCACGACGTTCATCCAGTTCGATTTTCACGACCTGCTGGTTCACGGCGCCGAATAACTTCACTGACTCGGCATAAACCTGAATCACGCGCCCCCGCAAGGCATCCGGCCCGCTCAACCGCGGCAGTTCGGGCACACCCTGCAAATGACCTGGCACGAACAATTCACCCTTGGCATTCAACAAACCCTTTTCACCCCAGCGCGCCGCGGCCCGCTGTTCAATTGCATGCACTTCCATCGTGTCCGGCCAGACGCGGCGCACGATTGCCTGCTCCACCCAGGGCAAATCTTCCGCCGCCTGCTGTACCGCCTCGACATCCACGCTGAAGAAGCCGCCGCGCGCCACGGGACCAATCGCCGCGGCCAGATCTTCCTGTGTCAGGTGGGTGAAGTCACCGTGTATCTCTACCTGTTTCAAGGGCAGATTGGCGGGATTCTGAATCCACAGTCCACCCCAGATCAGTGCGCCAACACCGCCCATCGCCAGCACAGACAGCACGGCAAGGCGCAGGTAACGCTGCACCGCCTGTCCGATCTGCACCTGCTGCGATGCCTGCTGTGCCTTGTTGTTGCGTGCCGCCATCAGTGCGTCACCTCGCCGCTGCCCTGGCGAAAACTGGTTGCCAGGATCATCAATACCAACTGGTCGAATTCGATACCCGCCGCGCGTGCCGCCATCGGCACCAGACTGTGATCCGTCATGCCCGGCACGGTGTTCACCTCGATCAGATAAGGCTGGCCGTTGTTATCCACCATCATGTCGACCCGGCCCCAACCGTGCGCATCCACTGCATCAAACGCCTGTAATGCCAGCGCCTGCAACACGCCTTCCTGTTCTTCCGGCAAACCGCAGGGACAGATATAGCGCGTGTCGCTGGACTGGTACTTGGCGTCGTAGTCATAAAACTCATGCGGCGTTTCCAGCTTGATCAGGGGCAGCGCATGTCCCTGCACAATCGCCACGGTATATTCAGCACCCGTGATCCACTGCTCGAACAACACATCGCCATCAAAGCCATAGGCCTTGTGCCAGGCCTCCTCAACGGCATCCGCGCTGTTGACCTTGCTCATGCCGATACTGGAACCTTCATGCGCCGGCTTGGCCATCAGCGGGAACGGCATCTGTTTAATCGCACCCAGGTCCGCTTCTGTATGTGCCACTCTGAATGCCGGGGTCGATAAACTCATCGCCTGCCACAGTTGCTTGGTGCGTACTTTATCCATGGCGACCGCCGAACCCAGTACGCCACTGCCGGTATAAGGCAGAGCCAGTGCTTCCAGCGCTCCCTGCATAACGCCATCCTCGCCACCGCGACCGTGCAGCATGATAAAGGCGCGATCGAAACCTTCTTTCTGCAAACGCTCGATCGCATCATGCTCCGCGGTATCCACGGCATGCGCATCCACGCCGGAACGCAGCAGGGAAGCCAGCACGGCATTACCGCTTTTCAGCGAAATCGCGCGCTCGGCGGAACGGCCGCCCAGCAGCACCGCCACCTTGCCGAAGTCCTCCGCCCTGTAGGACAGATCCGTCATCCCGGCTCTCCTACCATGCGCACTTCAGGCTGCAGGTATACATCGAACTGTTCCTGCACCCGCGCCTGCACGAAATAAATCAGCTGTTCGATATCCGCCGCGCGGGCATCGCCCGTGTTAATAATGAAGTTGGCGTGTTTTTCCGACACGCAGGCCTTGCCGATGCAATGCCCTTTAAGTCCGCAAGCCTCAATCAGGCGCGCGGCATGGTCGCCTTCCGGGTTACGGAATACCGAACCGCAACTGGGCAGATTGCTCGGTTGCGTGGCGCTGCGTTGTTCCAGCAATGTCTTGATGCGCGCCTGGGCCGCCTCGACATCGCCATGTTCAAAGCGCAGGTGCGCGGCAACAAACCATTCACCTTCGGGCCCGGCGACATGGCGATAACCGATATCGAATTCATCCGGGGTGCGCGTATGCAGTTCGCCCTGACGGTCAATGGTTTCCACGGCAACGACGTAACGCCAGGTCTCGCCACCCCAGGCACCGGCATTCATCGCCAGCGCGCCACCCATGGTGCCGGGAATCCCGGCCATGAACTCGCCACCCACCAGGCCCTGTTTCGCGGCAAAGCGCGCTACCTTGTTGCTGGCCACGCCGGCCTCGGCGCGAATCGTCCGGGTATCGATCTGTTCCAGCGCGTTCAATCCACTAAAGGGTGCAATCACTGCCGCATCGATGCCGCCGTCGCGCACCAGCAGGTTGCTACCCAGCCCGATCCAGAAAACCGCTTCATCCTTATCGAGCGTGCGTAAAAATGCCTGCAGGTCGGACAAATCAGCCGGTTGATAATACAAGCGCGCAGGACCGCCAACACGCCAGGTGGTATGGCGTGCCATCGGTTCCTGCTGCTTGCATAATCCGCGCATGCTGCTTATGTCCTCTGCAACGGCATTCACTTATTGATTACCCGCCGTGGTTTATCGCTCGAACGCTTGTCATTCGAGACCGCCTTGATCAACTTGTCTGTGTTGCGTGTTTCCGGCGCCGACACCAGCCTACCGCTCAGTGTCTCGCCACATCCCATATGCAATCTTGTCCGTGTGCGTGTATTCGCCATCAATGCACCTCACCAATCGTTTCGGTTTGCAACTGCGTCCATGCCTCTACCAGCCGGGACGGCAATGTACCCACATCGCCCGCGCCCAGCGTTAACACCAGGTCGCCGTCCTGCAGGATGCCGGTCAATACTTCCGGCACCTCGGCAACGCCGGATACGAATATCGGATCCACCTGGCCGCGGGTACGTATCGCGCGTGCCAGTGCGCGGCCATCCGCGCCCGCCACCGGCTCCTCGCCCGCGGCATACACTTCGCACAGCACCAGCACATCCACGGATGACAGTACCTGGGCAAAGTCATCAAACAGGTCGCGGGTGCGGCTGTAACGGTGCGGTTGAAAGATCACGACCAGCCGTTTCTCCGGCCAGCTGCCGCGCACGGCATTCAGCGTCGCGGCAATCTCGCGCGGATGATGACCGTAGTCATCGATCAGTCGAACATCGCCCTGCGATGTCTTGTAGTCGCCATACACCTGGCAACGTCGACCGATACCGCCAAAGGATTTGAGCGCGCCCTGGATATGCGCTTCGCTGACACCCAGCTCCAGCGCGATGGCAATCGCAGCCAGCGCATTGAGCACGTTATGCTTGCCGGGCATGTTCAGCACGACCGGGAAGGCGACATCCTGCTGCTTGCGATGCACGATGAAATGCATGCGCAAACCGTCCTGGTGCAGATCCGTTACCGTCAGATCCGCATCCGAGTTATCGATTGCATAGGTCACAATCGGGCGCGTCACTTCCGGCAGAATTTCACGCACACCCGCATCGTCGAGACAGAGCACGGCCAGCCCGTAGAAAGGCAGGTGATGCAGAAACTCGATGAAGGTCTGGCGTAACGTAGCGAAATCGCCACCATAGGTTTCCAGATGGTCGGCATCGATATTGGTGACGATCGCCATCATCGGCTGCAGATACAGGAATGACGCATCGCTTTCATCGGCTTCCGCCACCAGGTAACGGCTCATGCCCAGGCGCGCGTGACTGGCGCTGCTGTTGAGCAAACCGCCAATCACATACGTCGGGTCCAGTTCACCTTCCGCCAGCAGGCTGGCCACCAGGCTGGTAGTGGTGGTCTTGCCATGCGTACCGGCCACGGCAATGCCGTAACGGAAGCGCATCAGCTCCGCCAGCATTTCCGCGCGCGGTACCACCGGGATATGCGCTTCACGCGCGGCAATCACTTCCGGGTTATCTTTTTTGACCGCCGTCGAGATCACCACCACATCGCAGTCCGCCACATGCGCGGCATCATGGCCGAAAAAGATTTTTGCGCCATGTTGTTTCAAGCGTTTGGTCATGGCGTTTTCACGCAAGTCGGAACCCTGCACCTGAAAGCCCAGGTTCAGCATCACTTCGGCAATGCCGCCCATCCCGGCACCGCCGATGCCGACAAAGTGCATGCGACGAACACGCCCCATATCCTGTTGCAACTGCGTTGGCATCAGCTTCTCAATCATGCCGCCACCCCCGCTGCCTGCAGGCAATGGCGTGCCACGATTTGCGCGGCGTCCGGCTTAGCCAGCGCGCGCGCCGCCGTTGCCATGCGTAACAGGCTTTCCGGCTGCTGTTGATATTGGGTTATCACCTCGGCCAGTCGCTGCGCGGTGAGTTCGGTTTGCTGAATCACGACACCGGCGCCCGCATCGGCCAGGAAACGCGCATTGCCTGTTTGATGATCATCCACCGCATGCGGATAAGGCACCATCACCGCGCCAACACCGGCTGCGGCCAGTTCGGCCACGGTCAATGCGCCGGAACGACAGATCACCAGGTCCGCCCAGCCATAGGCTTCCGCCATGTTTTCAATGAAAGGTTTCACATCACCCTGAACACTGGCCGCCTGGTAAGCGGCCACGCAGGCATCGATCTGTTTCGCGCCGGCCTGATGCCGAACCTGCGGACGCTGCGCTTCGGGCAGCAGAGCCAATGCCTGTGGCACCGTTTCATTCAATGCCTGCGCACCAAGACTGCCACCCAGTACCAGCAAGTGCAGTGGCTTGTCATGCGAAGCGAACCGAGCATCCGGTGCAGCAAGCGCGGCAATATCCGCTCTGACAGGATTGCCTGTATGAATGGTTTCCGCTTTATCCGCCAGCGCACCGGGAAATGCTTCCATTACACATTTCGCCAACGGCGCCAGCAGGCGATTGGTCAATCCCGCGATGGAGTTCTGTTCATGTATCAACAACGGACGGCGGGTCAACCAGGCCATCAATCCGCCAGGGCCGGTAACGAAACCACCCATGCCGAGCACCGCACGCGGACGCAGGCTGAGCATCACCCACAAGGATTGCCACAGCGCATGCATTAACATGAAAGGCGCGGCAATCTGTTTTAACAGACCCTTGCCACGCAGGCCGCTCACCTTGATCCAGGCCACTTTGAAACCCGCCTGCGGAACCACTTTCGCTTCCAGGCCCGCGCGCGTTCCCAGCCACACCACCGGCATGCCAGCCTGTTTCAGTTCGCGTGCCACTGCCAGCGCCGGGAACACATGACCGCCGGTGCCGCCCGCCATGATCAGGATTGGTCGCCCGTTAGACATCGATGTCATCGACGACCTCCCCGGCGAGTCACCTGGCGCTTGCCCGCGCGTGTCTTGCCATTGCTAAGGGTATGTACCGAGGAACGGGTTTCGCAATCGATCCGCAACAGCAGCGCTATTGCCATGCACATGATCACCAGGCTACTGCCGCCGTAACTGAACATGGGCAGCGTCAGGCCCTTGGTCGGCAGCAATCCCATGTTCACACCGATATTGATAAAACTTTGCAGGCCGATCCAGGTGCCAATGCCATAGGCAAGGTAAGCCGAGAAATTTTCATTCACCGCCCGCGCGGCAGCGCCGATCATAAAGGCGCGGTACACAATGAAGGCGTACAGTGCAACGATCACCAGCACACCGACCAGACCCAGCTCTTCTGCCGCCACGGCAAATACGAAATCGGTGTGTGCTTCCGGCAGGTAAAACAGCTTCTGAATACTGGCGCCCAGGCCCACGCCCCAGATCTCGCCCCGGCCAATCGCGATCAACGATTGCGTCAACTGGAAGCCGCTGTTAAACGGATCAGCCCAGGGATTCAGGAACGCGGTGAGGCGCGCCATGCGATAAGGCGATGACAGCGCCAGCAGCGCAAAGGCACCCGCCACCACCAGGCCCAGCAACAGGAACTGCCACAGGCGCACACCGGCGATATACATCATGGCCAGCGCGGTACTGATCAATACCACCGTGGCACCGAAATCAGGCTCCATCAGCAATAACAGACTGACCAGGCCCAGCACCGCCATCGGCTTGATAAACCCGCTGAACTGTTCGCGCACTTCTTCCGAACGCCGCACCAGGTAACCGGCGAGATAAATCAGGATCAGCAGCTTGGCCGGTTCAGAGACCTGCAGATTCATAATGCCCAGCGGAATCCAGCGCGCGGCACCGTTAACTGTCTTGCCCACGCCGGGAATCAGCACCAGGCTCAGCAACACCAGCGCGGTAAAGAGTGCCGGCATGCCGGCCCGCGACAGCCAGCTCATGCGGACATTGAATACCAGGAAGGCGGCAAAGAGACCCAGCAGGATGTACAGGCCCTGGCGCGTGGCATAGTAAAACGGCTGGTCCAGCGAGCGATCGGCCAAAGTAATCGAGGCAGAGCCGACCATCACCAAACCCAGCGCCAGAATGGCAATCGTCGCAAGCAATAATCCCTGGTCGGGACGCGCCCGCAGGATATCTTCAAAGTGCTGTTTCAAACCGAGTGAAGGCAGTGTGATCGCGTTCATGCCACACACCTCCCGACGGCTTCGACAAATTTCTCGCCACGGTCCTCGTAACCGTTGAACATGTCAAAGCTGGCACAGGCAGGCGACAGCAATACCACATCGCCCGGCTGCGCCAGTTTCGCCGCCTGTTGCACCGCTTCATCCATGGAGCCGGCGTGTACAACGGGCGTGCAACCCTGCAAGGCCTGTTCGATCAGTGCGGCATCCTGGCCGATCAACACCACTGCGCGCGCCTTGCTGCACACAACGTCATGCAGCGGTGAAAAGTCCGCACCCTTGCCCTGGCCACCGGCAATTAATACCACCGGATGATCAAAACCCGAGATAGCGGCCAGCGTGGCGCCAACATTGGTGCCCTTGGAATCGTTATACCAGTCAACACCCGCGACCTGCGTTACCCATTCTGTGCGGTGCGGCAGACCGCCGAATGTGCGCAGGGTTTCCAGCATCGCAATGCGTGGCAGTCCCAGCACATGACCGGCCGCCAGCGCAGCCAGCGCGTTGGCCTGGTTATGTCGGCCAGCCATGCGAATCTCGCTGACCGGTAACAGTGTCTCGTCGCCGAACGCCAGCACCGGTCCCTGTGACGTCGATGCAACGCCAAACTCTCCTTCACCCGGTGCATTCAGGGTGAAGCCAAGCACTGGACGGTTTTTATCGGTCAGACGAACTACCATTGGATCATCCAGGTTCACGACCTGGGTGGCGGCATGACGGTAGATGCGCGCCTTGGCCGCCGCGTAATCATCAAACCCCTGGTAGCGGTCCATGTGATCCGGGCTGACATTGAGAATAACGGCAGTAGCCAGCTGTAGGCTGCTGACGGTTTCCAGCTGGAAACTGGATAGCTCCAGCACGTACAGATCCGGTTGCGGTTGCGCCAGCAGATCCAGCGCGGGCGTACCCAGATTGCCACCTACCAGCACCTTCCTGCCGGCCTGGCGCACCATTTCATAGACCAGCGTGGTCACCGTGCTTTTACCATTGCTGCCAGTGATGGCTACCACTGGCGCTTTTACATGACGCGCGAATAATTCAATATCGCCAATCACTTCAATGCCGCGACTGCGTGCTTCCAGCAACAGGGGGTGTGTCATTGGCACGCCTGGACTCACGATAATCTGGTCGGCATTTTCAAAAGCCGCCGCCTCATATTGCCCGACGAACAAGGCAATATCCGGTAACTCACGACGGATCTCTTCCAGCCCGGGCGGTTGTTCGCGGTTATCGGTCACGGCAATCTGGCAACCCAGGCGGGACAGAAAACGCGCACAGGACAGCCCGGTCTTGCCCAGACCGACCACCAGTACCTTGCGTTGCTCAACACTGTCCATGCGTTGCATATGCCCTAGCGCAACCCCTCTCATTAAGCCATCGTTATCCACAACAGCGACATCGCTACAAACAGCACCGCGACAATCTTCATTTGCATCTGCAAATTCATAACTTCCTCATCGAATCTTCAGCGTGGCCAGCCCGACAAGAACCAGAATGACCGTAATGATCCAGAAGCGCACGATGACGCGCGGTTCCGGCCAACCCTTCAATTCGAAATGATGATGCAGTGGCGCCATGCGGAAGATGCGGCGCCCGGTTAACTTGAATGACGCGACCTGCAGAATGACAGACACGGTTTCCATCACGAACACGCCGCCCATGATGAAATAAACCAGTTCCTGACGAACCAGCACGGCAAGAATGCCGAGCGCGGCGCCGAGCGCCAGCGCACCCACATCGCCCATGAAGACCTGCGCGGGATAGGCATTGAACCAGAGAAAGCCCAGACCGGAACCGACAATCGCACCCGCGAACACCGTCAATTCGCCCGCTTCACGAATAAAGGGAATGGCGAGGTATTCTGCGAATACGCTGTTACCCGTCAGGTAGGCAAACACGGCCAGCGCACCCGCCACCATGACTGTTGGCAGAATGGCCAGGCCATCCAGCCCGTCGGTCAGGTTCACCGCATTACTGGAACCGACGATGACGAAGTAGGTAAAGAGGATGTACAAAGCGCCCATGTTGATCGCGACTTCCTTGAAGAAGGGCACGATCAACTGGGTTTCGGCCGGCACCTGAGCCGATGAAAATAGATACCAGGCAACCCCAAACGCTACTACCGACTGCCAGAAATATTTCCAGCGCGCCGCAAGCCCCTTGGAATTTTTCAGGATCAGCTTCTTGTAATCATCCACCCAGCCGATCCAGCCGAAAGCCAGGGTAACGATCAGGCACACCCAGACATAACGGTTACCCAGGTTGCCCCACAACAGGGTGGACACGGCAATCGATACCAGGATCAGGGCACCGCCCATGGTTGGCGTACCGGCCTTGCCCAGGTGCGATTGCGGACCATCAGCCCGCACCTGCTGCCCAATCTGGTAATGACTCAAACGACGGATCATCACCGGACCCACCAGGAACGCAATGCCCAGCGCGGTCAACACACCCAGAATGGCGCGCAAGGTCAGATACTGGAAAACATTAAAGCCGCTTTCGAATTGCGCCAGGTATTCCGCGAGCCATAACAGCATCAGTGCGTCACCTCGCTTGTCAGCAAGGCCTGCGCCACTTCTTCCATGCGCATCACACGTGAGCCCTTGATCAGCACACTGCCGCCGGACTGAACAGCCTTGCGCAGTTGCGCAATCAGTTCGGCCTTGTCGCCGAACGCCTGCGCGGTCGGACCAAAAGCCTCCGCGGTATGCGCGGCCAGCTCACCCAGCGCGAAACACTGCTCGATGCCCTGCTGCCTGGCGTAACGCCCCATCTCGGCATGCAAGGCTTCCGCATCGCCACCCAGTTCACCCATGTTGCCGAGCACCAGGCAACGCGGCGCACGCTCACGCGCCAGCACATCGATGGCGGCGCGCGTTGACGTCGGGTTGGCATTGTAGCTGTCGTTAATCACCACCAGGCCGTCGGCACGCTGTGATCGCTGCAAGCGTCCGGGCACGGCACTCATGCTTTCCAGGCCGGTAACAACCTGCGCCAGCGACACACCCGCGGCAAGCGCGGCTGCCGTCGCCGCCAACGCATTCATCACATTATGCTTACCCGGCAAAGGTAACGTGCAATCGGCCGCACCTTTCAGCGTCTGCAGATGCAGCTGCGAACCGCCGTCGACAGATTGATATGTCGCTGACACATCGGCGTCGGCCTCAATACTGAATGTCAGCGCCTTGCATTCAGACGGCACCATGGCACGCCAGTCAGCCGCGAACCGGTCATCGGCATTGATAATGGCGGTGGCATCGGGTTGCAGGTTACGAATGATTTCACCCTTGGCCTGCGCCACGCCTTCCAGTGAACCAAATCCTTCCAGATGCGCCGCACCGGCATTGTTCAAAATCGAAACCGTGGGCGTGGCCAGCGACATCAGGTATTCGATTTCACCGGCATGATTGGCGCCCATCTCGATTACGGCCGCCTGGTGCTTGCTCCCCAGCCCGAACAGGGTCAGTGGCACGCCAATGTCGTTATTGAGATTGCCGCGCGTCGCCAGCACCGATGCCTGTTGGCCGAGAATAGCGGACAGCATTTCTTTCACGGTGGTCTTGCCGTTACTGCCAGTGACCGCAATCAGCGGGATATCGAATTGCTGGCGCCAGCAGGCCGCCAGTCGGCCGAGCGCCATACGCGTATCGTCGACTTTCAACAGTGGCAGCTCGACATCAACCTTGCGTTGCACGACTGCGCCAGCCGCCCGCTGTTCGACAACCTGCGTGAGAAAATCGTGCGCATCGAAGCGTTCGCCCACCAGCGCAATAAACAAGTTGTCCGCTGCAATGTTACGCGTATCGGTACTGACGCCGGTAAATTCGCGGTCTGCACCAATCAATTCCGCCTGCATCGCGGCCGCGGCCCGGGAAAGCGTCATGCTGATCATGCGCGTCCCTCCCGCAATACCTGCAATGCACATTCGCGGTCGTTGAAGGGAATGCGTTTGCCCGCGACAAGCTGAAACTCTTCATGGCCCTTACCGGCAATCAGCACCACGTCATCCTTGCCTGCTGCTTCAATCGCGCGCCGAATGGCGGTGCCCCGGTCGCGTTCCACATAGGCGGCATCGGGTTTTTTAAAACCCCGCAGGATATCCATCACGATGGCGGTAGAATCTTCGTAGCGCGGATTGTCATCGGTAATCCAGACATGGTCCGCCAACCGCTCGACCACTTCACCCATCAATGGACGCTTACCCGCATCGCGATCACCGCCGGCGCCGAACACGCACCACAGCTGTTCCTTGCAATGCGGCCGTAACGCCAGCAACACCTGCTCCAGCGCCATCGGTGTATGCGCATAATCGATCACCACCAGCGGCTGTCCATCGCCACCGATCTTGTCCATGCGCCCGGCAACCGGCTGTACCGCCGACAGCGCCACCAGCGCGTCCGGGAGGATCATGCCTTTCACCAGCAATACCGCGAGCGTTGCCATCAGGTTGGAGGCATTGAAATGCCCCATCAGGCCGGTTTGCACCACGCCCTTGCCCCAGCTGCTTTCGATTTCCAGTTCCAGGCCAAGACTGGTCATATTCACCGAACGCGCCGCTACCCAGTGCTCGGCTTTCAGCGCTTGCACCTGCTTCAGATCCAGCGAATAAGCCACCCGCTGAACACGCCCGATCAGCATATCCATCAGTTCGCGACCAAAGGCGTCATCGACATTCAGCACCGCTGCCTTCAATCCCTCGCACTCAAACAGCTTGCGCTTGGCCGAGGCATAGGCTTCTAGATTCCCGTGATAATCGAGATGATCCCGACCAAGATTGGTTAATACCGCCACATCGAAATGCACAGCGGCGGCACGCGCCTGCGCCAGCGCATGCGAAGAGACTTCCATGGTGACAGCCTTGGCGCCCAGCTGCGCCACATCGGCCAGCTCCTGCTGCAGGGTCACCGGATCCGGCGTGGTGTTAAGCGCTTCATGCAAGTCACCCAGCAACCCGTAACCAAGCGTACCAATCACACCACAGGGCAGACCCACTTTCTGCAATGCCTGCGCCATGAAATGCGAACAGGAGGTTTTGCCGTCAGTGCCGGTAATGCCGACCGTGAACATATCGCGCGACGGGTCATCGTAAAAACGCGCGGCAATCAGCGAAGTTTTACTGGACAGGTCGGTTACTGAAAACACCGGCACGTTCAACTCACTGACCAGGTCGTCGGAATGTTCCGCCACCGGCTCATAAACAACCGCCACCGCGCCCTGCCTGACCGCTTCTTTCGCAAATTCCAGTCCGTGCGTCTGGTGGCCGCTGAGCGCCAGGAACAGACTGCCCTGGGTTACCTTGCGACTATCCAGCACAAGACTGCTCACTTCCAGGTCAGCCGACGGCGGAACTTTATACAAGCCGCGCAGCAATTCACCCAGTCGTTTACCCAGTATTTTTGGCGCCGTCATCATGCCGCACCGCCAATGGATGCCTGGCGAATCACTGGTTGCTTTTCAATATCCAGTCCATCCGGCGCAATATTCATCAAACGCAATGCACCACTCATGATGTTGGAGAACAAAGGTGCCGCCACCTTGCCACCGTAATAATCCTCATTGCGCGGCTCATCAATCATCACGGCAATCACGAGACGCGGATTACTGGCTGGCGCCATCCCGGCAAACACCGCCCGGTATTTATCGTCGGCGTAACCCCCGGCGATCGATTTGCGCACCGTGCCGGTTTTACCCGCGACCCGGTAACCGCTCACGTTGGCGAGTTGCGCCGTGCCTTCCGGACCCACCACGGCTTCCAGCATCTGACGCACGGCCACGGCCACGGATTTATCCAGTACTTTTTGCGCCTTAGGCGCCTTTTCTGCTTTCAAAAAGGTCACCGGATGTAACTGCCCGTCCGCGGCAAACACCGTGTAGGCATGCGCCAGTTGCAGAGGCGTTACCGACAGACCATAACCGAAGGACAGGGTCGCCTGTTCGATGGGACGCATCTTTTGCGAACTGGCCAGCCAACCGGCGGCCTCGCCCGGGAAACTACTGGCCGTAACCTGGCCAAAGCCACTGCGGGACAACATGCCCCAGATCGCTTCCGGTTCAAGCGACATGGCAATCTTGGTCATGCCGACATTACTGGACTTGGAAAGGATGCCGGCGATATCCAGCTCACCGTAGTTGCGATAATCACGCACGGTATCGCGGCCCACGCGCATCAGCCCCGGACTGGTTTCGATACGGGTTTGAGGCCGGATTTTGCCATCCTCCAGACCAGCGGCAACGGTAAAGGGTTTCAGCGTAGAACCCGGCTCGAACACATCCGTGACGGCACGATTACGCATCTGCGCCGGTTGAATGTTCAGCCGGTTATTCGGGTTATAGGAAGGCTGGTTGACCATCGCCAGTACTTCGCCGCTGTCGCTATCGAGCACCACCACCGAACCGGACTTGGCGTTGTGCGCCTTCACGGCTGCCTTTAATTCACGATAGGCCAGATACTGGATGCGGCGATCGATACTGAGTGCAAGATCCTGCCCCGGTCGCGGCGCGCGAATGCGCTCCACGTCTTCAATAATATTGCGCTTGCCATCCTTGATGACGCGCTTGGCCCCCGGTTCGCCGCGCAGCCATTCATCGAAGGCCAGTTCCAGACCTTCCTGGCCCAGATCATCGATATCGGTAAAGCCCACCACATGCGCCGCCACTTCGCCATCGGGATAATAGCGACGGTACTCACGCTGCAAATATACGCCCGGCGCATTCAACGCCCTGACCTGTTCCGCAACCGAGGGATTGACGTGCCGCTTGAGGTAGATGAACTCACGATCCGAACGTGAACTCAGCAGCTGTTTGAGCTTGCCGGAATCCAGTCCCAGCACGTTCGCCAGTGGCGAAAGGTATTCCGGCGCTGGCAGCAGTTCTTTCGGATTGGACCAGACGGTATCAACCGGCGTACTGGCGGCCAGCGGCTCGCCATGCCGATCCAGAATACGACCACGATGCGCGGCTATGGATACCACGCGCAGATGGCGCGCATCCGCCTGGCCCTGCAGAAAACTTTGATCGATGACCTGTAAATCCACCGCGCGCCACAGCAACGCCAGCACGCTCAGTCCGAAGCCAGCCAGCAGCACCGCATGTCGCAGTCGATAGGGCAGTTTGTTTGATCCTTCCGTCACGGTTTTACAATCACCACGGTTTCGGGGTTCGGCACCATCATATTGAGGCGCTCACGCGCCAGCTTCTCTACGCGACTGTGGGTTGCCCAGGCACTTTGCTCCAGCTGCAAACGGCCCCATTCAATGTTCAGCCGGTCACGCTCCGCCTGTAACACCTGTAAATCTCCAAACAGCAAACGGCTTTGATGCTTGGCATAAATCACCGCTAAAGCCGAACCAATCACCACGACCAGCAACAGCAGCAACATCACCAGCTTCAAGCCACCTTCTCCGCAATTCGCAGCATCGCGCTCCGCGCGCGCGGGTTGTCTTGCACTTCCTGCGCGGACGCCTTGAGCGCCTTGCCAATCACTTTCAAACGACCCTGCTGGGGATTTCCCATCACCGGCAAATCCGGTGGCAACTCTTCACCCTTTGATTCTTTACGCATAAAGCGTTTAACCAGACGGTCTTCCAGCGAATGGAAACTGATCACCGCCAGACGGCCGCCAGGCGCCAGCGCATCGACCGCCTGCTTCAAACCTTCTTCCGCGTCTTCCAGCTCGCGATTAATCACCATGCGAATCGCCTGGAAGGTACGCGTCGCCGGATGCTTGTTTTTCTCCCGCGTCGGCACAGCATTTGCGATCAGGTCAGCCAGTTGCTGCGTGGTCACAACAGGCTTTTCCTTGCGCACTTCCACGATCGCGCGCGCAATACGCCTGGCAAAGCGCTCTTCACCGTATTGCTTGATCACCTCAGACAAAATCTTTTCATCCACCTCGGACAGCCACTCGGCTGCACTCTGCCCCCGCGTGTTATCCATACGCATATCGAGCGCGCCATCTTTCTGAAAGCTGAAACCACGCGAGGCATCATCCAGCTGCGGGGAAGAAACACCGAGATCGAACAGCACGCCATCCAGTCGACCAAACACACCCAGCCGCTCGGTCATGGCGCGTAACTCGGTAAAGCTGCCATGATGGATATGAAACCGCTCATCCGAACCGAACGCCCGTTGCGCCGCGCGCACTGCCTCCGGGTCCTTATCCATCGCGTACAACCGTCCCTGCTCCTCCAGTTGTTCCAGAATGGCCACCGCATGACCGCCGCGACCAAAGGTGCCATCGAGATAACAGCCCTGCGGTTTGATCCGCAAACCCTGCAACACCTCGTCCAGCATCACCGGTCGGTGTGCAAAGCCCTCTTGCATTCAGTTACAGCGACAGATTGCCGAGCGAATCGGGAATCTCGTCTTCCGCTTCTCGCCAGTCTTCACGTCCCTGCTCCCAGACCTGGTCATTCCAGATTTCGAACTTGTTGCCGACACCGGCAAGCTCCACTTTCTTGTCCAGCCTGGCAAATTCGCGCAGGCGCGGCGGAAGCAGAATGCGGCCATTGCCGTCCATCTCCACTTCGGTGGCATGGCCCAGCAACATGCGTTGCAGACGACGGGTATGTTTGTTCTGGTTGGGCAGGCGTATCAGCTTGCGCTCGATCTCCTCCCACTCGGTGGCCGGATAAAGCAACAGGCAGCCGTCATCGTGGACCGTCAATACCAGACGCCCCTCGCACAGTTCTGTCAGCTGCCCGCGATAGCGGGTCGGAAGCGCCATTCGGCCCTTCGCATCCAGATTGACGGTACTACCACCTCGGAACAAAAATACCCCCCATCACCACATTATTTGCCATTAATAACCACTTCCTCCCACATTTCGACACTATAGGAACGGAAACCCCACCCGTCAAGCCGATTTTTTAAAAAAATTATTAATGTGGTCAGTAAGTTATGTTCAGTGGCGGGGTTACAACACACCAAAAAAACAGAACATGTTTGCAATCAGGGGGTTATTGTGCTTTTCTAGAATGAGGTCAAAAAAACAACGGCTTAACGCTATATATGCTGGATAAAGTTATGCGGGAATCCGCCGACAACCCGGTCAGTTCAGGACGAGCAGCACTATGAGAGGGATTTCTCAATGTCAAATCCTCGTCATATTTGAGGCGTAGCCTCGCTGCACCATCGCAAGAAATGGAGTATGGATATGACCACAGCAACACTCGCAACACCCCGCCATGCAGACAAGGCATCCGACCTGGCGGAAGAAATCAAACTGCTGGAAGCCCGCCTGCACACCGTGGGACTGGACGGCGATTGCGCCTACGAACGCGCGCTCAGTAAGGTATACGACTCTTTATTGATCCAACGCCGCCGCCAACTCGCCTCTCTCCTCGCCTCCGCCTAAGCCCCTCCCCAGGCAATACCCCAATCGACCAGGCAAAAAGAAAGCGGGCTCGAAGCCCGCTTTCTCTAAAGCTGTTTGTTGCTTTGTAGGAGCGACCTTGGCCGCGACCAGTTCGCGAGCAAGCTCGCTCCTACATTGAAATCACCTTTCTAGAAGGGAATATCGTCGTCGAAACCACCATCATCAAAGCCGCCGCCGGACGATGCCGGAGCCGCTGAACTGTTCGATGAAGACGACTGGCCGCCACCAAAGTTGGCCGAACCACCGCCACCGCGACCGCCGAGCATCTGCATTTCGCTGGCGATGATCTCGGTGGTGTAACGGTCGTTGCCGTTCTTGTCCTGCCATTTGCGCGTCTGCAACCGGCCTTCAACATAAATCTGCGAACCCTTTTTCAGGTACTCGCCCACAATCTCGGCCAGTCGCTGATAGAACACCACGTTGTGCCATTCGGTACGCTCTTTCTGTTCACCGGATTGCTTGTCTTTCCACTGGTCACTGGTTGCGAGCGTGACATTGGCCACGGCACCGCCACTCGGCATATAACGTACTTCCGGGTCTTTGCCCAGATTGCCCACCAGGATTACTTTATTGACTCCACGCGCCATCGAATTTCGTCTCCTCACTTTGCTCCGCCGCCCGGTACCGGGCAGCAGACTGCATCATACTCAAACCGTCGCCGGGGCGACAGCCGCCAGCGCATCTTCATCCAGGGCATGCCGGTCCACTTTCAGGTAGGCCACACCCTCTTCTGCAATAACAACCACTTCCGCCACACCGGGCACTTCCGTAAATTTGCGCGCCAGGTGCTGCGCCTGGCTTTCGCTCACCTCGCCCACGCCCACCAGCTTGGTGGTCAGGTAGCGCGGAGATTTCATGGAACTGGCCAGGATCAACCAGGCCAGTGCCGCCAGCGAACAAAACAGGAACACCCCGGTGACGCCAAAATGCGTATGCAACCAGCCGCCTAGCACGCCGCCCAGGAAAGCCCCAAAGAACTGCGAGCTGGAATAAAAACCCATGGCGGTGCCCTTGCTCGCCGTCGGAGCCACCTTGGAAATCAGCGATGGCAGCGTCGCCTCGAGAATATTGAAACCGACATAGAACACACACAGTGCCGCGATTACGCTGACCCAGCCCCCATGCCATTCGGCCAGCATGAATTCCGACACCATGATCATGCTGATCGCGGCCAGAAATATCGGCTTCATTTTACGGTGAGATTCCGCCTGAATGACAAAGGGAATCATGGCCAGCACGGAAGCAAACAACACCGACAGGTATACCCAGCCATGCCGGGAGGGTTCCAGCTGCAGGCTGTCGCGCAACAACAGGGGCAACACGACAAAGCTGGCCGTCAGGATCATATGCAATACCAGGATACCGAAATCGAGTCGCAGCAACTGGGTATCGGTCAGCACCTGTTTGAATTGTGCTGGCACCGGCTCTGAATCCCGGTGCACCCGGCTGATGGACGGGTTTGGCACAAACAAATAGAGGATGCCAATCCCGACCAGCGCGAGTAATGCGATGGTCCAGAACAAGCCACTCAGGCCGAACCAGCCGGTGATCAGCGGACCCAGCACCATCGCCAATGCAAAGGAAAGACCGATGCTCATGCCGATAATGGCCATGGTCTTGGTGCGATGTTCTTCGCGCGACAGATCCGCGGCCAGCGCCATGACGGCAGCGGCGATTGCGCCGGAACCCTGTAACAGGCGGCCTACAATCACACCATAAATACTGCTGGAGTTGGCGGCCACCACGCTGCCCAGCGCGAACAACAACAGACCCGCCAGGATAACCGGCTTACGACCAATGCGATCCGATAACAGTCCGAAGGGAATCTGGAAAATAGCCTGCGTCAGTCCGTAGGCACCGATCGCCAGGCCAATCAGTAACGGCGTCTGCCCTTCAAGATGACCGGCATAAACAGCAAATACCGGCATCACCATAAACAACCCCAGCATTCGCGTGGAGAATATGGCGGCCAACGACAGGGCGGCACGACGTTCACCGGGCAGCATGGTCTGCCGCTCGGCCCGGGATGGCATCACGAGGAGTATTTCCTTTTGATCAACTGCAATGAAGACCCGTATAGTAGCAGGTTCGATTGACGACGAGAAAGGCGATGGACAAGATCAGTATTCGCGGGGCGCGCACCCATAATCTGGCCAATATTGACCTGGAATTGCCCCGCGATAAATTGATTGTTATCACGGGTTTATCCGGCTCTGGCAAGTCCTCGCTGGCGTTTGACACCATCTATGCCGAGGGTCAGCGCCGCTACGTCGAGTCCCTGTCCGCTTACGCGCGCCAGTTCCTGTCGATGATGGAGAAACCGGATATCGACCACATCGAGGGCCTGTCGCCCGCGATCTCGATCGAGCAGAAATCCACCTCGCATAACCCTCGCTCCACGGTCGGCACCATCACCGAAATCTACGACTACCTGCGCCTGCTGTTCGCGCGCGTCGGCACGCCCGAATGCCCGGATCACCGCATTACGCTGGAAGCGCAAACCGTCAGCCAGATGGTGGACCAGGTACTGGCATTGCCGGAAGGCACCAAGTTGATGTTACTGGCGCCCGTGGTTCAGGAGCGCAAGGGCGAACATCTACATGTATTCGAAGAACTGCGCGCCCAGGGCTTCGTGCGCGTGCGGGTCGATGGCAAGATTCTCGAACTGGATGAAATTCCCTCGCTGGACCTGAAACGCAAACACACCATCGAGGCGGTCGTAGATCGTCTCAAGGTGCGCGACGATATTCAATTACGCCTCGCCGAGTCTTTCGAAACTGCGCTGCGCATCGCCGATGGCATTGCGCGGGTGGCCTTCATGGATGAGCCAGACCGAGATGAACTGGTATTCTCTGCCAAGTTCGCCTGCCCGGAATGCGGTTACTCGCTAAGCGAACTCGAACCGCGCCTGTTCTCGTTCAACAACCCGGTCGGCGCATGTAATGCCTGTGATGGCCTCGGCGTGAAACAGTTTTTCGATCCACAACGCGTGGTCGCCAATGCGCATCTCAGCCTGGCCGGCGGTGCGATTCGCGGCTGGGACCGGCGCAATGCCTATTATTTCCAGCTGATCAGTTCGCTCGCGGATCATTACGGTTTCGATATAGAAACGCCGTTTGAAGAGCTGGATGACAAGGTTCGCGAGAAAATCCTGCACGGCTCGGGGAAAGAGACGATTGAATTCCAGTATGTCACCGAACGCAGCGGCTTCACCATTAAGCGCCACCCGTTCGAAGGTATCCTGCCGAACATGGAACGGCGCTATCGCGAGACCGAATCCAATGCGGTACGCGAAGAACTGGCAAAATATTTATCGGTACAACCCTGCCCGGACTGCGCCGGTACGCGCCTGAACAAATCCGCGCGCCATGTGTTCATTGATGAAAAAAATCTGCCCGATATCGCCGCCATGCCCGTGGGGCGTGCACAGGATTATTTTTCATCCCTGAATCTCTCCGGTCGTCGCGGTGAAATCGCCACGCGCATCCTGAAAGAAATCAATGAGCGCCTGACCTTTCTGGTCAATGTCGGCCTGGAGTACTTATCGTTAGAACGCAGCGCGGATACGCTTTCCGGCGGCGAAGCACAGCGTATCCGTCTCGCAAGCCAGATAGGTGCGGGTCTGGTCGGCGTCATGTATATCCTGGATGAACCGTCGATAGGGTTACATCAACGCGACAATGAACGCTTATTAAACACACTGGTTTCGCTACGCGATCTTGGCAATACCGTGATCGTAGTCGAACATGATGAAGACGCCATTCGAAGTGCGGATCATGTGGTCGACATGGGGCCGGGTGCGGGCGTGCATGGCGGCACCGTTGTCGCGCAAGGCACTCCGAAACAGATCATGGCTAACAAGGACTCCGTGACTGGCCAGTTCCTGTCCGGCAAGCGGAAAATTCCAGTTCCAAAGCAACGCCATCAACATGCCGGGCACTTTTTAACTATCACCGGCGCCAGCGGCAATAATCTCAAGAATGTCACGCTCAATATCCCGGCCAGCATCATGACCTGCATCACGGGTGTGTCCGGCTCGGGCAAGTCCACGCTGATCAACGACACGCTATACCAGATTGCCGCGCATGAGCTGAATGGCGCGGCCACTTCACCCGCCCCGTACAAATCCATTGAAGGCCTGAATAACTTCGACAAGGTCGTCGACATAGATCAAAGCCCGATTGGCCGTACACCGCGCTCCAACCCGGCGACCTATACCGGACTCTTCACCCCGATTCGCGATCTATTTGCCGGCACCCAGGAAGCGCGCTCACGCGGCTACAAGGTCGGGCGCTTCAGTTTCAACGTAAAAGGCGGACGTTGCGAAGCCTGTCAGGGTGACGGTGTTATCAAGGTCGAAATGCACTTCCTGCCGGATATCTATGTGCCCTGCGATGTGTGTCATGGCAAGCGTTATAACCGCGAGACGCTGGAGATTCGTTACAAGGGCAAGACTATCCATGAAGTGCTGGAGATGACGGTGGAAGATGCACTGGAGTTCTTCTCCGCGGTTCCGCCGTTGAAACGTAAGCTGGAAACGCTAATGGATGTTGGGTTGAGTTATATCCGACTAGGGCAGAATGCAACGACCCTGTCGGGCGGTGAAGCGCAACGCGTGAAGCTTTCACGTGAACTCTCCAAACGCGATACCGGCCAGACGCTGTATATTCTCGACGAACCGACTACCGGTTTGCACTTCCACGACATCGAACAACTGCTCGGTGTGCTGGAACGATTACGTGATCGCGGCAATACCATTGTGGTGATCGAACATAATCTTGATGTCATCAAGACCGCTGACTGGATTGTGGATCTGGGGCCGGAAGGCGGCGATGGCGGTGGACAGATTATTGCGGAAGGAACGCCGGAAGATATCGTGAAGGTTAAAGCATCGCATACCGGACGGTTTTTGAAGCCGTTACTTGAGAAGTAATACTTCCATCATTTCGTCAAAATCTTTTCTCAAGATGCCATCAACGAAGATTCCTGCTGCTTCCGGGTTCCTCGCCATATAATCAACACGAGTCCGAACATGCTCTATCTCGTTCACTGCATCAAAATATGGGTCTTGAACTGAAGCATCTTTACCTAGTTCACGCAACTGTTGAATGCATTCAATCACCACATCTGACAAAGATTTTATTTTCTCATTTAGCTCTTTTAATTCATCGCTGAAATCATCTGTACGTTCTTTCAAACCAAACAGAAAAGCCTCTCTCTCAGCCAAGTAAGCATGAGCATCTTCCATTCTGGATTTACATACTCCTTCAACATTCTCGACCTGCGCCAGCAATGGAAGGCTGAACACCGATAAAAACAATAAAAGACCAAAACGCTTCATAACTGCCCATCCAAATGCACCCGATCCCCCAACGCAATCCCCAACTTCGCCGCCGCACCGGCCTTATTCGCCACAACTTCCCCTTAATTGTATTGGCAATCTTTGCCAAAATATGCCATCCTAAAAAATCAGGAGGTACCCATTATGGCCACCATGAACGTATCCTTACCCGACCCAATGAAAGATTGGGTAGAAGACCAGGTAAACACCGGACATTACAGCAATGCCAGCGATTATGTCCGCGATCTTATCCGCCGCGACCAGGAATACCACGACCGGCGTGAAACTCTGATCAAGGCACTCATTGCAGGCGAAAAAAGCGGCAAGTCCAAACGAAGTATCGATGAAATCTGGAAAGATGTAAAAACTCGGCACGGCATTGATGTATAGACTCTTCGAAGCCGCGGCCAATGATATCGATGACATACTGGAGCAGTCCCTTCAGGACTTTGGCGTTGTGCAAACGGAAGTGTATTTTAATTCGCTGAAAGATTGCCTGGGATTGTTGGCTGATAATCCTGCCATGGGAACATCTATCGACGATATCCGAGACGGTTACCGCTGTTTCCAGCACGAAAGTCATATAATTTTCTACGCTATTGAACTGGCTGACATCTTGATTATTCGTATTCTGCATAAAAGCATGGACGCGTTAACTCAACTTAAGAAATAAGATCAAATTCAACACCCCTGGATTCCCGCCTACGCGGGAATGACGCAGAGTTACAACTGCCCATCCAGATGCACCCGATCCCCCAACGTAATCCCCAGCTTCGCCGCAGCACCTGCCTTGTTCACCGCAATCTCCACCAGCCCAATCGAATTCTCATACCAGAACGGATCACCACTCGGCACATCGGAAAAGGTATAGGCGCGCGGGAGTTTGTGTTTACCTATGGATAACTTCGCATCGGCAGGCAGACTCGATGCACGAATGCCCGTCATCGCATTACCGTAATGATCGATATAAATCACCTGTGGGTATTCCGGCGTCCAGCCCGCATAAATCCGTTCCTGCGGATCAACTTTCTCACCCGGCACATCCTGACCATTGGCGATCATCGCCGCAACCGGCGCGAAGAGATCGCGACCATGAAAACTGGCGGATAACCGCTCTGGCCGCCAGGTGATATCCCACCAGCGCACCTTGTCACCACGCATCGCCACCACCGTAAACAGCCCATTATCCGGCCCGATAAACCAGCGACCATCGACATTCACCGCCGCCGCGCGACGTTCTCCCCCGACACCGGGATCGACCACACCGAGAAAGATGGCGTCCTGTGGAAATTCGGGTACGAGTGAAGCAAGCAGATAAGCCGCTGCATGTGGATCGAAGTTGGGGGCATCGTGCATCAGATCGATGACAGGCATTTGCGGCGCATCGCGTAGCAGGACCGCTTTCATCTGGCCCACGTAGGGACCGTTGATACCGTAGTCTGTGAAGAGAACAATCATGAGTTGATTGTATTCAGTAAACAACCTTAAAACAAACCGTCACCCCGGCGAAGGCCGGGGTCCACATTATAAGGCCGATTCATTGTTCTGATGTAGGAGCGAGCTTGCTCGCGATCTGTTCGCGGCCAAGGCCGCTCCTACCATCGCAATGACGCGGCATATTGTACCGCGCGCAAAACAAAAAAGCCGGGCATAAGCCCGGCTTCAACGGTTAGAACTACAAGAGCGGATTACTCAGCAGCAACCTCTTCTTCTGCAGCAACTCGTTCTGGTCGATCCACCAGTTCAACCAGCGCCATCGGCGCGTTGTCACCGGCACGGAAGCCCATTTTCAGAATACGCACATAACCACCAGGGCGCTCTTTATAACGCGGACCCAGTTCACCAAACAGCTTGGTTACCACGTCTTCGTTACGCAGACGCGAGAACGCGGTGCGACGGCGAGACACGCTGTCTTCCTTCGCCATGGTGATCATCGGTTCGGCAACACGACGCAGTTCCTTGGCCTTGGGCAGCGTGGTCTTGATGACTTCATGCTCGAACAAGGACGCCGCCATATTGCGGAACATGGCCTTGCGGTGCGAGCTGTTACGATTTAATTGACGGCCACTCTTACGATGACGCATGACGATAACCCTTCTAAAGTCTTAGGCAGATGCCTTGTCTTTCAGA
The DNA here is from genome assembly GCA_041592335.1 of Thiohalobacteraceae bacterium. Classification (GTDB taxonomy): domain Bacteria; phylum Pseudomonadota; class Gammaproteobacteria; order Thiohalobacterales; family Thiohalobacteraceae; genus JBFHQE01. The sequence goes on from JBFHQE010000022.1 coordinate 27,535, forward strand.
CCGGCAGGCGGCCAGTTTTCCAGGCGCATGCCCAGAGACAAACCGTGTGATGCCAGTACATCTTTAATTTCAGTCAGTGATTTCTTGCCGAGGTTCGGCGCTTTCAGCAGTTCCACTTCGGTACGCTGAATCAGATCACCAATATAGTAAATGCTTTCCGCTTTCAGGCAGTTCGCAGAACGGACAGTCAGCTCCAGATCGTCAACCGGACGCAGCAGGATCGGATCGATATCGGTGCTGGCAGTTTCCTGCTGCACTTCTTCCTTACCCTGCAGATCAACGAATACGGACAGCTGGTCCTGTAGAATCGTCGCCGCACGGCGAATAGATTCTTCCGGATCGATGGTTCCGTTGGTTTCCAGATCAATGATCAGCTTGTCCAGGTCGGTACGCTGTTCAACACGCGCACGCTCAACGCCGTAGGTCACCTTGGAAACCGGGCTAAAGCTGGCATCCAGCTGCAGGCTGCCGATCGGACGATCTTCAGCTTCAGCGCCTTCGCGCTGACTGGCTGGCTGATAACCGCGACCCTTGGCGATTTTCAGTGACATGTTCAGCTCGCCGGCCGATGTCAGGTTGGCGATCACATGATCCGGATTCATGATTTCAATGTCATGATCCAGCGCGATATCACCGGCAGTCACCTGGCCCGGGCCCTTCTTCTTCAGGCTCAGGGTCGCTTCTTCACGGTTGTGCATGCGAATCGCGACACCTTTCAGGTTCAGCAGGATTTCGATGACATCTTCCTGGACACCTTCCAGGGCAGAGTATTCATGGACAACGCCTTCGATTTCGACGTTAACAATGGCTGCACCCGGCATGGAAGAGAGCAGGATTCGACGCAGGGCATTACCCAGCGTGTGACCGAAGCCGCGTTCCAGAGGCTCAATGGTAACCTTGGCGCGATTGCCTGCATCAACTTTGATGTCGACAATACGGGGTTTCAGAAATTCGCTTACCGCACCCTGCATGGAAGTTCCTCTCTCCTATTGGATTACTTGGAGTACAGCTCGACGACCAGCTGTTCCTGAATATCAGACGGCAGATCACTACGATCCGGCGCCTGCTTGAAGATGCCTTCCATCTTCTTGGCGTCGACTTCTACCCAGTCGGCGATACCACCACGCTGCTGAGCCAGTTCCATCGCGGACTGCACACGCATCTGCTTGCCGGCACCTTCATTCAGCGTAATGGTGTCATTCGCTTTCAGCTGGGCTGAAGGAATGTTCATTTTCTTGCCGTTCAGCTTGATGCCGTTGTGACGGACCAGCTGACGCGCTTCCGAGCGCGAAGCCGCGAAGCCCATGCGATACACGACAGTATCCAGACGGCTTTCCAGCAACTGCAGCAGATTTTCACCGGTGGAACCCTTGCGACGCGCGGCTTCCTTGTAGTAACTACGGAACTGCTTCTCGAGCACACCGTAAATACGACGCAGTTTCTGTTTTTCACGCAGCTGCAGAGCGTAATCGGACATGCGACCACGGCGCTGACCGTGCTGACCAGGCGGGAACGGACGGTTCTCAACCGGGCACTTGCTGGTGAAACACTTTTCCCCTTTCAGGAAAAGCTTGGTGCCTTCACGACGGCACTGACGACACTTTGGTCCTACATACTTAGCCATGTCGACTCCAGATTAAACGCGACGTTTCTTAGGCGGACGGCAACCGTTGTGCGGGATTGGCGTCACATCCTGAATATTAGTGATACGGAAACCTACGGCATGCAGTGCACGCACGGCGGAATCACGACCCGGGCCAGGTCCCTTGACCAGCACATCCAGGTTCTTCATGCCGTATTCCTGGGCAACCTTGCCTGCTCGCTCAGCGGCAACCTGCGCCGCGAACGGCGTAGACTTGCGCGAACCGCGGAAGCCGGAACCGCCAGCGGTCGCCCAAGAAAGCGCGTTACCCTGACGATCGGAGATCGTGATGATAGTGTTGTTAAACGAAGCGTGGATGTGGGCAATGCCATCGACCACATTCTTTTTCACCTTCTTCGTCTTGCGTGCTGCCGGTTTAGCCATAGTCAGTTGACCTTGAAATCTCGATACTTAAATAAGGTATTACTTGCGGATCGGACGGCGTGGTCCCTTACGGGTACGCGCGTTGGTCTTGGTGCGCTGGCCACGCAGCGGCAGACCGCGGCGATGACGCAGGCCGCGATAGCAACCCAGATCCATCAAGCGTTTAATATTCATGGACACTTCACGACGAAGATCACCTTCGACCGTGTACCTGGCCACTGCCTGGCGAATACTTTCAACTTCTGATTCGCTCAGGTCTTTAATCTTGGTTTGCGGAGCAATGCCACAGGCGCTCAAGATGTCTTTTGCGCTGGTACGGCCAATCCCGTAGATTGACGTCAACGCAATCACGGCATGCTTATGAACCGGAATGTTTATGCCTGCAATACGGGCCATTTACCCTCTCCTGAAAACACACTGGCACCCCCGATTTCGGGAAACGCCGCAGATTATCCTACAATTACAAAAAAATCAATCCACTCACCGTGCCCAAAGGGGTCCGGTGACCAAATAATCAATGCCTTACGCGGCCCAATCAGCCCTGACGCTGTTTGTGACGCGCATCCTTACAAATAACCCGTACCACGCCCTTGCGGCGGATTACCTTGCAGTTACGGCAAATCTTCTTGACTGATGCACGAACTTTCATGCCACTACCCTATTCTGTAACGATGGCATCAGCCATCAGACCATTAACGTAAAAAGCCGCTCCGACCCTGGCCCTTGAGGTTGGCCTTTTTCATCAGCCCCTCGTACTGGTGCGACATCAAATGTGCCTGCACCTGCGCCATAAAGTCCATGACCACCACCACGATGATCAGCAAGGACGTACCGCCAAAATAGAAAGGTACGTTCCAGTACAAAATCAGAAACTCCGGCAGCAGACAGACCGCGGTGATGTAAATCGCACCCGCCAGTGTCAGCTTGGTCAGCACACCGTCGATATATTTCGCGGTCTGCTCACCCGGCCGAATACCCGGTACAAAGGCACCGGACTTCTTCAAATTATCGGCTGTTTCCCGGGCGTTAAACTGCAACGCCGTGTAGAAAAAGCAGAAAAACACAATCGCCAGCGCATAGAACAGCACATACAGAGGCTGACCGGGCGCCAGTGTCGCCGCAATATCCTTCAACCAGCTCATCCCTTCGGTGTTACCCAACCAGGACCCGATGGTCGCCGGGAACAGGATAATACTGGAGGCGAAAATCGGCGGTATTACCCCCGCCATGTTCAGCTTCAGCGGCAGATGCGTGCTCTGAGCGGCATACATCTTGCGCCCCTGCTGACGCTTCGCGTAATTGACCGTGATCCGACGTTGGCCACGTTCAACAAATACTACAAATGCCGTTACCGCCAGCGCCAGGGCAAACAGGAACAATATGGTCAGCACGTTCATTTCACCCGTGCGCGCCAGTTCCAGCGTACCGCCAATGGCCGAAGGCAATCCCGCCACGATGCCGGCAAAGATAATGATCGAAATACCATTACCAATACCGCGCTCGGTAATCTGCTCACCCAGCCACATCAGGAACATGGTACCGGTAACCAGTGTCACCACCGCCCCGACCACGAAAGCTGCCGGCGACAGGATAACCAAGCCTTCCTGTGACTGCATCAGGCCCATCGAGACACCCACGGCCTGAAAACTTGCCAGTGCCACGGTGCCATACCGTGTGTACTGGGTAATCTTCCGACGACCTGCCTCGCCTTCCTTTTTCAGCTGCTCCAGCTGCGGAATGGTAAAACTCAGCAACTGCATGATGATCGACGCCGAAATATACGGCATGATCCCCAGCGCGAAGATCGAGAAGCGCTCCAGCGCCCCACCCGAGAACATATTGAACATGTCGAGGATGGTACCGCGCTGCTGGTCGACAAACTGTGCCAGCACGTTCGGATCGATGCCCGGCACTGGCACGAAGGTGCCCAGACGGAAAACGATCAGCGCCCCGATGACAAAGAAAATTCTTTGCCGTAATTCGCGTAACTTGCCGAGATCACCCAGTGATCCCAGTGCTGCACCCGGGGCTGCCACTTAGTCTTCGACCTTACCGCCAGCCGCTTCGATGGCCGCGCGTGCACCCTTGGTTACCGCCAGACCCTTCACGGTCACCGCCTTGCTCAACTCGCCAGACAGGAACACTTTAACTTTCAGCGCCTGCTGTGGAACCAGGCCAGCTTCCTGCAACGCCAGGATGTCAATCACATCCGCGTCAACCTTGGCCAGTTCGTACAAACGTACCTCGGCGCGAGTACGGCCAACGCGCGAGCTGAAGCCAACCTTCGGCAAGCGGCGTTGCAATGGCATCTGACCGCCTTCGAAACCGACCTTGTTGAAACCACCGGCACGGGATTTCTGACCCTTGTGACCACGGCCACAAGTCTTGCCCAGACCGGAGCCAATGCCTCGGCCAACGCGCTTGCGGGATGTCTTGCTGCCTTCACCCGGCTTTAATTCATTTAAACGCATCTCACGCACCCTCGACCTTAAGCATGTAGGAAATCTTGTTGATCATGCCGCGATTTTCCGGTGTATCCAGCACCTCAACGGTGTGATGCATACGGCGCAGACCTAGACCGCGCACACAGGCCCTGTGGTTCTCCAAGCGACCGTGGAAACTGCGGATCAATGTCACCTTGATTTTGTCAGCCATCGTTAATTACCCCAGAATCTCGTTGACACTCTTGCCGCGCTTCGCTGCCACTTCTTCAGGGGCATACATATCAACCAATCCATTCATGGTTGCGCGCACCACGTTGATCGGGTTGTTGGTACCGATACATTTGGCCAGCACGTCTTTCACACCCACGACTTCGAACACCGCGCGCATCGCGCCACCGGCGATGATACCGGTACCTTCCGATGCGGGCTTCATGAAGACCTTGGCGGCGCCGTGACGACCAACCAGTTCATATTGCAGCGTACCTTCTTTCAGGGACACGCTCTTCATGTTCTTGCGAGCTGATTCCATTGCCTTCTGGATGGCAATCGGTACTTCACGCGCCTTGCCGGTGCCGAAACCAACGCGACCATTACCATCGCCGACGACTGTCAGCGCGGAGAATGCGAAAATACGGCCACCTTTAACAACCTTGGCAACACGATTAACCGCTACCAGTTTTTCCTGCAGGCCATCACCCTGGACTTGTGCATCTACATTTGCCATTTGTTAACCCTTAAAACTCGAGACCAGCTTCGCGAGCAGCGTCAGCCAACGCCTTTACACGGCCATGATATTTAAAACCAGAACGATCAAAGGCAACCTTTTCAATACCGGCCGCTTTGGCGCGCTCACCAATCAGTTTACCCACTGCAGCTGCGGCATCCGAATTACCTGTCTTGCCGTCACGCAATGCCTTGTCCAGCGTTGAAGCCGAAGCCAGCACAGTATCGCCACTGGGACTGATCACCTGGGCATACATATGGCGCGGCGTGCGATGAATCGTCAGACGATGCGCGCCCAGTTCACGGATCTTCGCACGGGCACGACGAGCGCGGCGTATGCGAGTTGATTTCTTGTCCATCTCAATATCCTTTCAGCTATTGGAATGACGATTGCCGACCGCCATTCAGCTTCTACAAAATCTACGTTACTTTTTCTTGGCTTCCTTACGCACGATGTGTTCACCGGCGTATTTCACACCCTTGCCCTTGTAAGGCTCGGGCGGACGGTAAGCGCGTATCTCGGCGGCGACCTGGCCGACCTGCTGCTTGTCGCTGCCCTTGATCACGATTTCTGTCTGGCTGGGTGTTTCCACTGTGACACCTTCCGGCACCGGATAATCAACCGGGTGCGAAAAGCCCAGCGTCAGGTTCAGCACATTGCCCTTGGCCTGCGCACGATAACCGACACCAACCAGTTCCATCTTCTTTTCAAAGCCCGCGCTCACACCGGTAACCATGTTGTTAACCAGCGCACGGGTAGTACCCGCCAGGGCGCGTGAAACCTTGGAGCCATCCTTCGCTTCGAAGGTCAGCACGTTACCATCCTGATTCAGTGCCACATTGGCATGAACCGCATGCTCCAGCGAACCTTTCGGACCCTTTACAGTCACCACCTGGCCATTCAGGTTGATCTCAACACCTTTTGGCAGCTCGACTGGTTGTTTAGCGACGCGCGACATTGCAATTACTCCCGATTAGCTGACCGTACAAATCACTTCACCGCCTTCACCGGCAGCGCGTGCTTGACGATCGCTCATAACACCTTTTGATGTAGAGATGATGGAAATACCCAGGCCAGCCTGTACCTGTGGCAGCTCATCCTTACCTTTGTAAACCCGCAGACCCGGACGGCTGACGCGCTTGACGTCGGCGATAACCGGCTCACCGTTGTAGTACTTGAGCTCAATACTCAGGGTCGGCTTTCCGGCAACATCGGCAACCGAAAAGTCGGTGATATAACCTTCGTCTTTCAACACCTGCGCAATTGCAGTTTTCTGCTTTGCTGCTGGCATGCTCACCTGGGCTTTTTCCGCGGACTGTCCATTACGGATGCGGGTCAGCATATCGGCAATCGGATCTGACATACTCATCTTGAAATATCCTCTGTTACCAGCTGGCCTTGACCAGACCCGGTACTTCACCACGCATCATGTGCTCGCGCAGCTTGTTGCGGCACAAACCAAACTTGCGATAAACCGCATGTGGACGACCGGTTTCACGGCATCGACGCTGTACACGCGAAGGACTGGCGTTGCGCGGCAGCTTCTGCAGTTTCATTACTGCTTCTTCCACCTGCTCAGGAGTGCTCTCCTTACTGTTGATGACAGCCTTCAGTGCAGCGCGCTTGGCCGCGTACTTCTTGACTGTCTTCATACGCTTCGCTTCGCGAGCAATCATCGATTTCTTAGCCATACTCTCTATAACTCTTAGTTGCGGAACGGAAAGTTGAAAGCCGCCAGCAGCGCCTTGGCTTCTTCATCCGTCTTTGCTGTGGTTGTAATCGTAATATCCATGCCGCGCAGCGCATCAACCTTGTCGTAATCGATTTCCGGGAAGATGATCTGCTCGCGTACACCCATGCTGTAATTTCCACGTCCGTCAAAAGACTTGCCGTTCAGGCCACGGAAGTCGCGAATACGCGGAATAGCAATAGTGATCAGGCGGTCCAGGAATTCATACATGCGATCACGGCGCAACGTTACCTTGCAGCCGATCGGCCAGCCATCGCGAATTTTAAAACCCGCAACGGACTTACGCGCCTTGGTTACAACCGCTTTCTGACCCGCGATCTTTTCCATGTCGCTGACCGCATGTTCCATGACCTTACGGTCACCGACAGCTTCACCAACGCCCATGTTCAACGTGATCTTGGTGATTTTCGGAATTTCCATCACATTGGCGTAACCGAACTTTTCTTTCAGTTCGCCTACCACCTTGTCACGATATACATCTTGCAATCTTGCTGACATTGCTGCGTCCAACCTTCAAATAAACGTCTATCAGGCGTCGATTACTTCGCCGTTAGACTTGAAATAACGTACCTTGCGGCCGTCATCCAGTGTCTTGAAACCTACACGATCGCCCTTACCGGCCTGGGCATTAAACAGCATTACATTGGAAGCCTCGATAGCCGCTTCCTTCTCGATAATGCCGCCTGTTTCGCCGCGCTGCGGATTGGGCTTCTGGTGCTTCTTGATGAGGTTGACGTTTTCAACAATCAAACGTTCATCGTCGAGCACACGCAATACCGTGCCGCGCTTACCCTTGTCTTTTCCGGTGATGACAATCACTTCATCATCTTTTTTAATCTTGCGCATGATGCTTACCTACGCCTGTTAAAGCACTTCTGGGGCCAGCGACACGATCTTCATGAAGCGCTCACCGCGCAGTTCACGTGTCACAGGTCCAAAGATACGAGTACCAATCGGCTCCAGTTTGCTGTTCAGCAGAACAGCGGCGTTGGAGTCGAAACGCACCACGGAACCGTCAGGGCGACGAACACCCTTACGGGTACGCACCACAACGGCGTTATAAACTTCACCTTTCTTGACCTTGCCGCGTGGAATCGCTTCCTTAACGCTGACCTTGATCACATCTCCGATCGCAGCATAACGACGATGGGAACCACCCAGGACCTTGATACACTGGACCTGACGGGCGCCGCTGTTGTCTGCTGCATCGAGCATGGTTTGCATCTGAATCATGACTGCTTACCTAATGTTTGGCCTAGTTCTGTTGGCTTAACCCAATTCGGCACGTTCGACGACAGAAACCAGTCTCCAGGACTTGGTTTTTGAAATCGGCCGACACTGTTCGATGGTAACTGTATCGCCCATCTTGCAGTCGTTATTCTCATCATGGACATGCAGCTTGGTGGAACGACGCACGTACTTGCCGTAGATCGGGTGTGGCACCTTGCGCTCGATCAATACGGTCGCTGACTTGTCCATCTTGTCGCTGATCACGCGACCCTGCAGGGTGCGCTGAGTCTTCTGTTCGGTGTTCATGCGCTAGCTCCCGCCTTCATTTCATTCAGCACGGTCTTGACCCGCGCGATGTCCTTGCGAACACGGTTAAACAGGTGCGGACGTGACAGCTGGCCAGTACCAGACTGCATGCGCAGATTGAACTGTTCGCGCAGCAGACCCATTAGCTCTTCACGCAATTCAGCTTCGGATTTACTCCGTAATTCACTCGCCTTCATTACATTACCGTCCGACTAACGAAAGTGATGCCGAGCGGCAACTTGGCAGCGGCAAGTGCAAATGCCTCGCGCGCCAGTTCTTCGGACACACCTTCAATTTCATACAAAACTCGACCGGGCTGAATTTTTGCCACCCAGTATTCAACGTTACCCTTACCCTTACCCATACGTACTTCGATAGGCTTCTTGGTAACAGGCACATCCGGGAATACGCGGATCCACAACTTTCCGCCACGCTTTACATGGCGAGTGATCGCACGACGACCAGCCTCGATCTGACGGGCAGTCAACTGACCGCGCGTAGTGGACTTGATCGCAAATTCGCCGAAGCTCACCCGGCTACCAGCAGAACATACGCCGCGGTTACGGCCCTTATGCTGCTTGCGAAACTTGGTTCTTTTAGGCTGCAACATTGTTCATAAACTCCTTAGCTGGCCGCCTGCTTCTTGCCGCCTTCCGCAGGCGCAGTGGACTGCTCTTCGTTACCCAGCACTTCGCCCTTGAAGATCCACACTTTCACGCCAATGATGCCGTAAGTAGTGCTGGCTTCAGCAGTGCCGTAATCGATATCCGCACGCAGCGTGTGCAGCGGTACACGACCTTCGCGATACCATTCGGTACGGGCGATTTCCGCGCCGTTCAGACGACCGGCTACGTTAATGCGAATACCCAGCGCGCCCAGGCGCATGGAGTTCGATACTGCGCGCTTCATGGCGCGACGGAACATGATGCGGCGCTCAAGCTGCTGCGCAACACCTTCCGCAACCAGGGTCGCATCTAGTTCCGGCTTGCGAATCTCTTCGATATTCACATGTACCGGGATACCCATCATGGCGCTGACTTCCTTGCGCAGCACTTCGATGTCTTCACCCTTCTTGCCGATCACGATGCCGGGACGGGCTGTATGAATGGTGATCATGGCATTCTTGGCCGGACGCTCAATCTGAATACGGCTGACAGAGGCATGCGCCAGACGCTTCTTGATGAAGTCGCGCACCTTCAGATCGTTATTCAGGTAATCCGCATAGTCGCTGGAATCGGCGTACCACTTGGACTGCCAGTCCTTAACGATGCCGAGGCGAATCCCGGTTGGATGTACTTTTTGACCCATACTTAATTCTCTTTAGTCTGCAACCGTTACAGTAATGTGGCTGGTGCGCTTCATGATGCGATCACCACGGCCCTTGGCACGTGCATGCATACGCTTCAGAACCGGACCTTCGTCGACACAGATAGCCGACACTTTCAATTCATCGATATCCGCGCCTTCGTTGTGCTCGGCGTTGGCAATGGCTGATTCCAGCACCTTGCGCACGATGCCCGCAGCCTTCTTGGAGCTGAAAGACAACAGTGTCAGCGCCTTTTCCACCGGCAGGCCACGCACCTGGTCAGCGACCAGACGGCACTTCTGGGGCGAGATGCGCGCATAAGTCAATTTGGCAAACGTCTGCATGTTCGTCTCGCTCCTTACTTGGATTTCTTGTCCGCCGCGTGACCCTTGAAGGTACGTGTCGCGGCAAACTCACCTAATTTATGACCGATCATATTTTCATTCACGAGCACTGGCACGTGCTGACGGCCGTTGTGCACCGCAATGGTCAGACCCACCATGTTCGGCAGAATCATGGAACGGCGTGACCAGGTCTTGATCGGCTTGCGGTTGTTGGTTTCAACTGCGGCCTCAACCTTCTTCATCAGATGGTCGTCAATAAAAGGACCTTTATGTACTGAACGTGGCACGGTTAAAACCTCACTTATTTACTGTTGCGTCGGCGTACGATCAACTTATCGGTACGCTTGTTACTACGCGTCTTGTAACCCTTGGTCGGCATACCCCAGGGCGATACCGGATGACGGCCACCGGAGGTACGACCTTCACCACCACCGTGTGGGTGATCCACCGGGTTCATCGCCACACCGCGCACGGTCGGGCGAATACCACGCCAGCGCTTGGCGCCCGCCTTGCCCAGTGACTGCAGGTTGTGTTCGGAGTTACTGACTTCACCAATAGTGGCGCGGCAGTCCGCCAGCACCTTGCGCATCTCACCGGAGCGCAGACGCAATGTCGCGTGATCGCCTTCGCGCGCCACCAGCTGTACGCTGGCACCGGCTGAACGTGCCATCTGGCCACCCTTGCCTGGCTTCAGCTCAACGTTGTGCACGTTGGTACCCACCGGCATGTTACGCAGGCTCATGGCACTGCCCGGCTTGATCGGGGCATCGCTGCCAGACACGACTGTCATGCCCGCCTCGATACCTTTCGGTGCCAGGATGTAACGAAACTCGCCATCGGCATACTTGATCAAGGCAATGTGCGCCGTGCGGTTCGGATCGTATTCAATACGCTCAACGTTACCGATAACACCGTCCTTGTCGCGCTTGAAATCGATTACGCGGTAACGCTGCTTGTGACCACCGCCACGATGACGCGTGGTGATACGACCTGCATTGTTACGACCGCCGGACTTGGATTTTTTCTCCACCAGCGGCTTATAGGGATCACCCTTGTGCAGTCCTTCGCGTGACGTCTGGACGACGAAGCGGCGACCTGCAGAAGTTGGCTTTGCCTTGATGATAGCCATAACTAAACCTTAACCCTTCAATATTCAGCGCCGAGCTTACTCAGCACCCATAAAATCGATATCCTGACCTTCAGCCAGCGTGATGTACGCTTTCTTCCAGTCGCTGCGCTTGCCAAATGTCTGACCGAAACGCTTCAGCTTGCCCTTCATGTTGGCTACCTGAACACCAGTCACTTTCACATCGAACATCAGCTCAACGGCCTTGCGAATTTCCGGCTTGGTCGCATCCGGCAGCACCTTGAAGGCAAACTGACGGTTCTGCTCACCGATACGCGCACTCTTTTCAGACACGATGGGTGACAACAGGATCTTCATCAAACGTTCTTGACTCATCCCAAACGCTCCTCAAAGGCTTTCAGCGATTCGACGGTCATCAGGACTTTTTCAAAGCCAATCAGACTGACCGGATCAACCGCATCCGAATCACACACACCGACGTGATACAGATTGCTTGCCGCCAGGTACAAATTCTCGTCGGCGGCATTATTAACGATCAGCACGTCCTTCAAGCCCATTGCATCAAGCTTCTTGACCAGGTCCTTGGTCTTCGGCGCGCTGACACCGAACTCTTCCACAACAATCAGGCGATCCTGGCGCAGCAGCTCGGACAGAATCGAAGCCATGGCACCACGGAACATCTTGCGATTGACCTTCTGGGAATAATCCCGCGGACGAGCGGCGAATACCTTACCGCCCCCACGCCAAATCGGGCTGCGAATTGTACCAGAACGCGCGCGACCTGTCCCCTTCTGGCGCCAGGGCTTGGCACCGCCGCCACGCACGTCGGAACGGGTTTTCTGCGCCTTGGTACCGGCACGGGAACCGGCCATCACGGCTGTAACAACCTGGTGAATCAGCGCCTCGTTGAAGTCGCGGCCGAATGCTGCGTCGGAAACCGTGACGGAAGAACCACCTTGAATCTGAATTTCCATCGTCGCCTCCTTATGCCTTCATCGCCGGACGCACAATCACGTCACCGCCCTTGGAACCCGGCACCGAACCCTTCACCAGGATCAGGTTCCGCTCGGCATCCACGCGCACAACTTCCAGCGTCTGCTGGGTACGGCGCTTGGCACCCATGTGTCCGGCCATTTTCTTGCCCTTGAAGACGCGGCCCGGGGTCTGGTTCTGACCAATGGAACCCGGCGCACGGTGCGACAGCGAGTTACCGTGCGTGGCGTCCTGCATGCGGAAATTATGACGTTTGACGCCACCCTGGAAACCCTTACCAATACTGGTACCAGTGACATCAACTTTCTGGCCAGCCTCGAAAATATCAACCTTGATTTCGGAGCCAACCTCGATGCCGTCACCTTCGGTGCCGTTGAGGCGGAATTCCCACAGACCACGGCCCGGCTCAACACCCGCTTTCGCAAAATGACCAGCCAGTGACTTGGTGACACGGGAGGCACGACGGTCTCCGGTCGTGACCTGCAGGGCACGATAGCCGTCGTTTTCTTCGGTGCGAATCTGCGTGACGCGATTCGGCTCGACTTCGATAACGGTCACGGGTACAGATGCGCCTTCTTCGGTGAAGACGCGCGTCATACCGGCTTTCCGTCCAACTAATCCGATTGCCATGTTCTTTTCCTAAGCAGTCGTTACTTTGTGGTGTCTGCTTGGATGCCGCCTGCGGTTGGAAGCAGGAGCAGCATCTCGACACCGCTTAATTCAGTTTTATCTGCACATCAACGCCCGCTGCGAGATCCAGCTTCATCAGGGCGTCTACAGTTTTGTCTGTTGGATCAACAATATCCATCAAACGCTTGTGCGTACGCAGCTCGTATTGATCACGCGCATCCTTGTTCACATGCGGTGAAATCAGCACGGTGAAACGCTCCTTTTTAGTGGGGAGCGGAATCGGGCCACGGACCTGCGCTCCGGTGCGCTTGGCGGTTTCGACGATTTCTCGCGCCGATTGATCGATCAAACGATGATCAAACGCCTTCAACCGGATTCGAATTCTCTGATTTGTCATTGCCAATCCCAATACAGATTACGTTCTGTCTAAAAAGTTACGAGGGCTTCGCGAGAAGCCCTCGTAACCCCACAACTAAGGGGCGCGCATTGTAACCGCCCCGTCATCTTTTATCAATCAATCATTCAATAATTTTTGCGACGACGCCGGCGCCGACGGTACGGCCACCTTCGCGGATCGCAAAACGCAGGCCTTCATCCATCGCAATCGGCGCGATCAGGCTTACGGTCATCTTTACGTTGTCGCCCGGCATGACCATTTCCACGCCTTCCGGCAGGTCACAGGCTCCGGTCACGTCCGTGGTCCGGAAGTAGAACTGCGGACGGTAGCCGTTGAAGAACGGGGTGTGACGACCGCCTTCTTCCTTGGACAGGATGTACACTTCGGCTTCGAACTTGGTGTGCGGGGTGATAGAACCCGGCTTGGCCAGTACCTGGCCACGCTCGACGTCTTCACGCTTGGTACCGCGCAGCAGTACACCCACGTTGTCACCGGCCTGACCCTGATCCAGCAGCTTGCGGAACATTTCAACACCGGTACAGGTGGTCTTCTGGGTGTCGCGGATACCCACGATTTCGATTTCTTCACCCACCTTGATGATGCCGCGCTCAACACGACCGGTCACCACGGTACCGCGGCCGGAGATGGAGAATACGTCTTCCACCGGCATCAGGAAGGCACCGTCCACGGCACGCTCTGGCGTCGGGATGTAGCTGTCCAGCGCTTCCAGCAGCTTGACGATGGAGGGGGCACCGATGTCCGAGGTGTCGCCTTCCAGGGCTTTCAGGGCAGAACCCACGATGATCGGGGTGTCGTCGCCCGGGAATTCGTAGGAACTCAGCAGGTCGCGCACTTCCATTTCCACCAGTTCCAGCAGTTCGGCGTCGTCGACCTGGTCGGCCTTGTTCATGTACACCACGATGTAGGGTACGCCGACCTGGCGTGCCAGCAGGATGTGCTCGCGGGTCTGGGGCATCGGGCCGTCAGCGGCCGATACCACCAGGATCGCGCCGTCCATCTGCGCCGCACCGGTGATCATGTTCTTCACGTAGTCCGCGTGTCCCGGACAGTCAACGTGCGCGTAGTGGCGGCCGGCTGTTTCGTATTCCACGTGCGCGGTCGCAATCGTGATACCGCGCGCGCGTTCTTCCGGCGCGTTATCAATCTGATCGTACGCCTTGAACTCGCCGCCGCTCGCTTCCGCCGCCACCTTCGTCAGCGCCGCGGTCAATGTGGTCTTACCATGGTCAACGTGACCAATAGTGCCCACGTTTACGTGCGGTTTCGTTCTCTCAAATTTTTCCTTGGACA
>JBFHQE010000023.1:0-36085 GCA_041592335.1 Thiohalobacteraceae bacterium
AGCGGAGATTTTCAATTACATCGAGCTTTTCTACAATCCAACCCGGCGGCATGGCAACAACGATGGCCTGTCGCCGATGGAGTACGAAAAACGGTATTACGAGAAGCTATCAACTGTCTAGGAAACTAGGGGCACACCATACCTTGGAACGGGTTCACCTTTATTCCACCCTGACCTCTCTGGCTACACCACTCAAAGAAAGCCGATAAATCACACAGCGTATCCTTGATAGTTTTGAGAGCTATAGATCGCTTCATGAGAGCCTGCGAAACGTACTGTCCTGCTCGCTGCTTGGTTATCTGACCTTTCTCCCCAGCCCCCTCAAGCCACTCTAAAAACGCTTCTACTTTCTTTCTACGAGCGTTGATTGTGGAAGGCCGCCTCCCCCTTTTCTCTAACTCTTCCAAGTGATCATCGAGAGCTTGAGAGATAGAGGTCGATCCACCTTTCGTGTGACACGAGACTGCCCCATCAAAGGGCGTCATTTGAGCAACCCAGTTGCTTGCCCATCGATCTTGCAGATTGCTTTCCCCTGCATTTGCTATCTCATGAAGAAATATTTTGATAGCACCTACAGCGTGGTGCTTTCGTACTTTTGCTTCAGCTAGGTTCTGCGTCTTAAGAGATCGAATAATCTTATGCTTGCCCAAAATCGGGTAAAGAGAAGGCGGCACTCGAACTTGGACGTACCAAGTTTGACGCCTCAGGAGCAGATACTTCATGTCAGACACTTTGCTGTTCCTCTTGAGATGTACCACACATGATGTACATCCAGTGCCTGTCGACGTTGGTTTCTGCTACACTCCCCCACTGCTGAATGGCTTAAGGTCAATGTTAATCTCTAGGAAAAACATAGACTAACAGGCCGGGGTGGCGGAATTGGTAGACGCAGGGGATTCAAAATCCCCCGCTGGTAACAGTGTGAGAGTTCGAGTCTCTCCCTCGGCACCAACTATACTCTCCTATCAGCTGTTGATGACTGGTACGGAACCTGCAAATCTCCTTTCCAGCATGACAAGTTAAGTCTGATAGTCTGCACAAAATAAGTGCATCGAATACGACCGCGCGTATTGAAAAAGGAGCACCATGGCTGGCACACGCTTTTCCGTCGAAGTACAACCTTCGCTACCCGAACGTCTGAGCCGTCTGAATGATCTCGCCGAGGATTTGTTTTACAGCTGGGATCGCCAGGTCCGTGGACTTTATTTCCGCCTCGACCCCGATCTGTGGGAAAGCTGCGGTCACAACCCCAAACTGTTCCTGCGCCGGGTCTCCCAGGAAAAACTGGACGATGCCGCGACCGACCGCATCTATATTGAAGAATACAACCGCGTCCTGAACGCTTACGACCTTTACCTCGAAGAAGGTCTGCGTGAAGGCATCGAGCAACATCTCGATCCGGACAAGGACCTGGTCGCCTACTTCTGCGCCGAGTTCGGGCTGCATGAATCGCTGCCTATTTATTCCGGTGGCCTGGGCATTCTTGCCGGTGACCACTGCAAGGCCGCCAGCGACCTGGGAATCCCTTTTGTCGCCGTCGGCATGATGTATCGCCAGGGTTACTTCAACCAGACCATCGATGCGCACGGCAACCAGATTGCGCATTACACACCGCGCCACTTCGGTGATCTGCCGATCAAGCCCGCGCTGGACAAGTCCGGCCAGGAACTGCATGTCGATGTTGAAATGCAGGGCCGCACCGTCAAGCTGAAAGTCTGGATGGCCAAGGCCGGGCATATCAGCATCTATCTGCTCGATTCCGACCTGCCGGAAAACCAGGATGCCGACCGCGCTATCACTTACCAGTTGTATGGCGGCGATATCACCACCCGCATCCAGCAGGAAATCGTGCTGGGTATCGGCGGCGTGCGCACAATTCGCGCGCTGGGCCTGCAACCGACGGTGTGGCATATCAACGAAGGTCACGCGGCCTTCATGGTGCTGGAGCGCTGCCGCGAGTGGGTTGCCAAGGGCGAACTGGATTTCCATGCCGCACTGGAACTGGTGGCTTCCTGCACGGTGTTTACAACGCACACCCCTGTACCGGCCGGGCATGACATCTTCTCGCACGATTTAATGAAGAGTTATTTTTCCAACTATGTGAAAGAGCTCGGCATCGACATGAGCTATTTCCTGCGGCTAGGTAACAGCCCGGGTAACCAGGGCGGCTTCAACCAGACCGCGCTCGCCCTGCATGGCTCGCGTTATCACAACGGTGTCAGTCGCATTCACGGTGGCGTCGCCTCGCAAATGGAAGGCTATATCTGGCCGCAGATTCCACATGAAGAAAACCCGATCAGCTATGTCACCAACGGCGTGCATGTGCCCACTTTCCTGGCACGCGACTGGGCCAACCTGTTCGACATGCGTTTCGGCCGCGCCTGGCGCAACGAACTGTTGAACGATAGCTACTGGGAGAGAATCGACGATATCCCTGATCACAGTTTCTGGAGTTTGCGCCAGAGCCTGAAATCCGAACTGCTTGAAGAAGTGCGTCAGCGCCTGACTCTGCAACACAAGCGCAACGGCAGTTCCGACGCCCTGCTCGACCAGGTCACGCATCATTTATCCCCACATGAAACGGATATCCTGACCATTGGCTTTGCTCGACGTTTCGCGACTTACAAGCGCGCCACGCTGCTGTTCTCCGACCCGGATCGGTTAAAGCGACTGGTGAACGATGCCCAGCGTCCCATTATCTTTATCTTTGCCGGCAAGGCGCACCCGAGCGATCTGCCCGGCCAGCACCTGATCCAGGTGATCAACGACTTCTCGCACCGTCCCGGCTTTATCGGCAAAATCATGATCGTCGAAGGCTACGACATGTCACTGGCGCGCAAGCTGGTAACCGGCGTGGATGTCTGGCTGAATAATCCTGAATACCCGATGGAAGCTTCCGGCACCTCCGGCCAGAAAGCCGGTATCAACGGCGTCATCAATCTGAGTGTGCTCGATGGCTGGTGGGGCGAAGGTTACGAAGGCGATAACGGCTGGGCTATCACCCCGCACGGCCCGCAATACGACGCGCATTACCGCGACCAGCAGGAATCCAATGAACTGCTGGATATCCTTGAACATCAGGTCATCCCGCTCTATTACGACCGCAACGGCTATGGCTATTCCGAGGGCTGGGTACGCATGTCCAAGGCCGCGATCAAATCCTGTATGCCAAGGTTCAACTCGCAACGCATGGTGATGGATTACATCAAGGGCTTTTACGGTCCCGCGTCCAAGCACACAATTACCATGCGCGCGGAAAACAACAAGAACGCCAGGCTGCTCGCCACCTGGAAACAGAAGATTCACAACAACTGGTCGGGTGTATCCCTGCGCATAGCCGAACCCGCCGCAACCGCAATCACCTCCGGCGACCCGATCGACATCCGCATCGCCGCGCAGCTGGGGGCGTTAAGCGCCAATGACGTGAAAGTGGAATGCGTTGTCGGCACCGAGGATGAACACGGTGATTTCATCGCGAGCCAGAGCTTTGAATTCGGCCCGGCGGGCACCAACGACACAGGCGAAACCCTGTTCAGCCTGAGCATGCTGCCACCCTTGTCCGGCCTGCAGTACTACAAAATCCGCATGTACCCATACAGTCCGCTGCTTTCGCATCGCTTTGAAACCGGCTGCATGTTGTGGATTTAATGTATATCTAACCCAAGAAAAAAAGCCCCGCAGTGCGGGGCTTTTTTATAACGGTTTCGCGTCAGTTAGCGATAAGCATTGGCCTGTTGAGTCCGGCCCCTGGCATTACCACTCCCACCGCGCCGCTTTGGCTTGGTGTTCGCCCAAGGCTTGGCGTCGCCCGAACGTTTGGCCGCTGTTTTCTTGCGCGGTTCGCCGCGTTTCGCCTGATTATTATTGCGATTGGCATTGCCGCGACCGCCATTTCCGCCACCACGACGCCGTCCGTTCTCAATCGGCTCGGCCTTGATGCGCGCATCCGGTTCATAACCGTCCACAACCACCTTCGGGATATCGCGATTGATCAGTCGTTCGATGTCTTTCAGCAGTTTATGTTCATCGACACACACCAGCGACATCGCCTCGCCTTCGTTTCCGGCACGTCCTGTGCGACCGATACGATGCACATAATCTTCCGGCACATTGGGCAATTCATAATTCACCACGTGCGGCAGTTGATCGATATCCAGCCCGCGCGCTGCAATGTCCGTCGCGACCAGCACCCTGACAGCGCCGCTCTTGAAATCCGCTAACGCCCGGGTACGCGCGCCCTGGCTCTTGTTGCCATGAATGGCGGCGGACTTGATACCGTCCTTGCCCAGCTGTTCGGCGAGCCGGTTGGCACCATGCTTGGTGCGCGTGAACACCAGCACCTGCTGCCAGTTCTGCGAACCGATCAAGTATGACAGTAATTCGCGCTTGCGTTCGCGATCGACCGGATGCACCACCTGGGTCACGCGTTCCGATGCAGTATTGCGGCGCGCCACTTCGATCAGTTTCGGGTTATTCAGCAGCTTGTCAGCCAGCTTTTTGATGTCGTTGGAAAAGGTTGCCGAGAACAGCAGCGTCTGGCGTTGTGTCGGCAACAAGGCAATCACTTTGCGGATGTCATGAATGAAACCCATATCCAGCATGCGGTCGGCTTCATCCAGCACCAGGAATTCAATGTGTGAAAGATCCAGTGTTTTCTGGTGCGCATGATCCAGCAGCCGGCCCGGTGTCGCCACCAGCACATCCACGCCCTTGCGCAGCTGGGCAATCTGCGGATTGATCTTGACGCCACCAAAGATGACGGCGGAACGCAATGCAAGGTGCTTGCCGTAAGTTGCCACACTCTCGCCGACCTGGGCCGCCAGTTCACGCGTCGGCGTCAACACCAGCGCACGCACCGGGCGTTGTTTGCCACCGCTATCGGCTTCACTCAACCGCTGCAGCATGGGCAAAGTAAAACCGGCGGTCTTGCCGGTACCGGTCTGGGCACCGGCCATAATGTCGTGACCGCCGAGAATCACGGGGATCGCCTGCTTCTGGATAGGCGTAGGTGTGCTATAGCCCTGCTCGCGCACGGCACGCAACAGTTCGGCCGACAGGCCGAGTGCATCAAATGACATACATTTCTCTATTGAATTGGCCTACCGAAGCATATTGCCAGGGTCGGTCTAGGCGGGAATTCTTGGGTTAGTTCGAGGAGTTACCGGGAAAGGTGAACCGCGAAGTGTAACAGGCGCTGACCGAAGAGCGCTTGGAAGCTACGCATGCTAACACAGCCCTACAGCATTCACTAACGAAATATTCACACCTGAAAACGTGAACCACTTCACAACTGCCGACCTGGAGGATTAGCCCTGGCCTGTTCCTGCCGCTATTACCCCTGATTCCCTATCAGCAATTTAAAAGGTAACGCGATGAACAGGTTCCTGAAAAAGGCTTTACCGGTATGCATACTGTCGCTGTTCGCCAGCGCCACCATGGCGGGCGATACCGTTGACGCGGCCATTGGCGGTGCTGTCGGCGGGGCCGCGGGCGCGGTTCTCGGCTCTGAACTGGGTGGGCGCGAAGGCGCCATTGCCGGCGCGGCAGTCGGTGCGGCAGTGGGTACCGCGGTTGCCACCAGCGACAACGATGGCAAGCGCGGCTCCGATATCGATTTACACTCAGGCGGTCATTACAAGAAAGGCGGACCGCCACCACATGCCTACCGGACACCACCGGGTCATGTGAAAAACGGCAAGGCCAAATGGTAATAACCAAAAAGCCCCGCTCTCGCGGGGCTTTTACCTGCATCGGCTAACGGATTAGAAATCCTGGTTGGTAGTCTGTCCCGCCACGATAGTCACTGTCGTTTCGCCAAAGAAATCCAGCACGTCATCTTCGGAGTCGCCATCGCCTGGATCATCCGCCTCATCCGTGTCACAGGTGTAGGCCACCAGGTAATCGCCTTCTTCCAGGAAAGCGACTGTGTAACTGAAATCCGTGGTATCGACCATTGCGGAAGCAACAGGGTCATCGCTATCGCCATCGTAGTCATCGGCTGAACCGGATTCATCTTCGTACACGTACACGGAACCGGCATACAGGGAGCTGTTGGCGCAATCGCTTAAGGGACCAGCCGAAACAGTACCGGATAACGAACCTACTTCTGAATCATCCACGATGCGCAAGGTCGGGCGTAACTTGTAATCGCCGCCACCTGTACGCGTCACCGATTTGCGCAAGTCGAAATCAATAGTGAAAGCCGCGCTACCGTCATTGTCGACGCTAAACCCACGATTGAGTTTAAGCCCGCTTCGCGAGCCACTTGGAATGGACAACGCCTCCTGGCCCGAACCCACATCGATATAACTCGCCGCTTCATCCACCATCAACCGAATCCAGCTGTAACGTCCGGCTGGTACAACCTCGTCTTCCAGTAAGAATTCAGTGACGCCGCCATTCAACGCCAGAAGGTCGATTTGCCTGGGCGTATCATAAGTGATTTCAATCCGGTCGCCGTCTTCCGGGTTCAGTATCACACCCGTGAAAGTGACGACTACCGACAATGCCGAATCGACCGGCGAATCGGTAACACTGAGCGACAGGCTGCCGGAACTGGACAGTACATTACTGGAACTACTGGTACCGGAACCGCCACCGCCGCAGGCAGTCAGCAAGGAAGCAGCCAGAATGGAGACGGCAAAGGCAGATCGGGTATGTCTGGAGAAAGTGTTTCGACTCATAACGCTCACCATTATCATTGTGTGGGCTAATTAAGCCGATCCCTGGCGAGACAAATCCTGCCGTAATGCTACCACAGGCCGCCTGCCCCTGGCGTGCAGGTTTCTCGAAAAGCAGTGAAACTAACCGCTACAGCTTATGCGCCTGTCTTCACTTTGATGAAGATCCGCACAGAAAACATACACTTCCTCGTTACGGGTGTAGGCCATGGATAGCGTGATACAGATTTCAGCACCGCGCACCGAAAGATACGGGCGCGATATATGCACCCTGCCAAGCTCGGCGACCGCCCTGCGAAAATAAGGTCGGCGCGCCCAATTGGCACCGGGCGAATTCGCCAGATGCGCAAAGCGTTCATCCGAGGGCTTTTTCTGTCTAAGGTCCAGGTTGGGGCCGATCTGGGCACCGTTTCGATCGAGCAGGTAACAGCAGGCAATATTGTGTTTCCTGATAAAGCCCTGACAGACTTCTTCGAACGAATAACCGCCCGCCAGCGAGGTTACGCAATTGCGCATATCGGCCAGGGTACTGGACAGAATTTGCTGGCAGTCGGTCCGTTCCCTGACGGCGGTTTCGGCAAACTGCTGGCTAAGTTCCTGCAGACACCGGGGCGACCAGTCGAGCGTTTCCGCGGCAATGGTGGGACGTGAAAAATAAAAGCCCTGCACGAAATCGATATCGCTCTGCATGGCAATCAATGCCTGCTCTTCGGTTTCGATCCCTTCCAGCACCACCAGGCAACCGGCTTCGTGCAATAGCGTAACCAGCCCGGGCAGCATCCGGCGCACTTCGGCTTTTTCCACGGCCTGCTCGGCAATACAGCGATCCAGTTTTACGATGTCCGGTTTTACCCGCCAGATACGACTGAAATTGGAATGGCCCGCGCCAAAATCATCGATGGCAACCAGGCAGCCAAATCCCTTGATCACTTCCACGGCGTGAGCAAGGCGATCTTCATCGGGAATGGCATCTTCGAGGATTTCAATCACGATTCGATGCGGCGGGAACCCGGTCTGTTCCACCAGTTGACTGCACAGGGGCGCACAGGTATCGCCCTCGGTCACCACGCGTGAATGCACATTCAAAAACAACCAGCCCGCATCGAGCTCGTAACGAATGGCATTGGACACATGCAACGCCCGGCAGACGCGATCAAAATCGGCCACGTTGCGCTCGTTATTGTCAAAACGCGCGAACACTTCATATGGCGCGACCGGCTGATCGTTCTGATCAAAGGCACGAATCAGGCCTTCAAATCCCACCGCCTTCTTGTGCGCCAGACTGAAGATGGGTTGAAAGGCACTGGTGATGGTCAGTTCATCCAGATTGGTATGTAACCTGCCACGGCTCTCATACAGGGAATGAGAGCCCAGAAATTCTTCATTGATACGGGCCGTAGCGTCATCCATAGCGAGCAATACTTCCTGGTCAGTATTCGAGGTAAATAAGAATACTCTTATATCGAATATTTCGAAAAATACTTTAATAAAAATACTGACAGAGTATGTCAAATAGAAAAAATTAACAAAATTTTATTGATCAGCGGGAAGGAAAAGAACGCGATTAACGCCCGAACAGTTTGATCAGCTGACGGAGCCATTCTACCTGTTCATCGTTGGCCATCGACCAGTCAAAACGCCACACCCAGTTACCCTCCTGGGAACCCGGGGTATTCATGCGGTGCTCCGCGCCCAGCGAGAACAAATCCTGCAACGGAATAACAGCCAGCCGTGCGACCGAGGCCATGGCGGAACGAATCAGGGGCCAGGGCATATCCTCGACCGTACCCAGGTAGTCCGCAACATGCTGGCGCGTGGCCTCGTCCAGCGTCGCCCACCAGCCCAACGTGGTGTCATTATCATGCGTACCCGTATACACCACGCTGAGCGGCTCCTGGTTATGAGGTAAATAGGGGTTGCCACCACCCTCGCCAAAGGCAAAGTGCAGAATCTTCATTCCGGGCAGGCCAAACTGGCGCCGCAGGTGATCGACCTCTTCGGTGATGGTGCCCAGGTCTTCCGCCACCAGCGGCAGATCGCCGAATACATCCGCGAGACGCTGGAACAAAGCCTCGCCCGGTGCCTTGACCCAATGGCCGTTGATTGCGGTTTCCTCCGCGGCATCAATTTCCCAGTAAGCTTCGAAGCCACGAAAGTGATCGATACGGATCAGGTCAAACAGTTCACGCTGCGTAGCGATGCGTTGCACCCACCAGTCAAACCGGTCTTCCGCCATGCGTGGCCAGTTATACAGCGGGTTGCCCCAGCGCTGGCCGGTCTCGGAAAAATAATCCGGCGGCACGCCCGCGACATGGGTTGGTTGCCCCTGGGCATCCAGCAAAAACAGCTCGGGATGTGCCCACACTTCCGCGCTGTCATGCGCAACAAAGATCGGCACGTCGCCGAACAGCCAGACATCACGCTCATTGGCATAATCGCGCAGCTGGTGCCATTGACGGAAGAAAACGTATTGTTCGAACTTGACGCGTTGCAAGGCAGCCGCCTGTGTTTCACGCACCCCGGCAAGCGCTTCGGCATCGCGCTTGCGCAACGCCTCGGGCCAGCTGCTCCAGCCCTGGTAATCGTGCGTTTCGCGAATCACTTGATAGAGCGCGAAATCGTCCAGCCAGTGATCGTGTTCTTCACAGAAAGACGCAAAGGCCTGGCGCTCGTCATTGTCCGCCTGATGCGCAAAAGTCGTGGCCGCTTCCAGCAGCGCCCTGGCGCGCGTGGCGGTAGCCGTTGCCGCCGTCATAGCAGGCACCGCTTTCAGCAAGCCCCACTCGTGCAACAGCTCAAGACTGATCAGGCGCGGATCACCGGCATGCACCGAGGTGGTTTGATAGGGCGACAGATCGGCATGCGTGGGACCCAGCGGCAACATCTGCCAGACGCGTACACCGGCATTGCTCAGGAAATCCACAAAGTGATAAGCGGATGGCCCAAGGTCGCCATTACCCGGCTGTCCGGGTAACGACGTCGGGTGTAACAGGATACCGGCGCGACGTTGGGAGAAAGGTTTCATGAGCGTGAGCTTGGCTATTCCTTACCGTGACGCATGACACCACCGGCCGCCATGCTGGAACTGCGCGTGCCGAACGAAAAGGCATGCGAGAGATACTCGGGCGGTTCCTTGCCGAGCCGTTCGTAAAGATTCTCCAGTTGTTTGCGGAACAGGTTATCGAAGTCTTTGACCGAGTCCGAGGGATTGTAATCGCCGAACCACCAGAACCAGTCCGAACCCTCGCAGATGGCCAGCTGCTCCTCCGCGGCCTGTGCCTGTTCCGCGCTCAATGCCCCTTCGGCCATCACCGCGTCGAACACCTGCTTGGCGTCGATCAGCATTTCCCAGCCACGGTTCTTGTCCTTTTCGCCGATCCAGGTTGAAAAGGTGCCATAAACCCAGCTGCCCGCGACCAGTTTTTCCAGTCTGGCAGGCTTGATGCCAGCTTCCATACAGGCACCCAGCGTGGTCAGGTTAATCTTGTCGTTACTCGACAAGCGCTCGTACAGCGCGCTCAAAAAGTAATACCCGTTTTCCGGGTAATACTCCCAGGCGTTTTCGCCATCAAGAAAGATGGTGACAACCTGCTTGTCCGGTTCCTTCATGTTGTGGTGAATGGTTTCCAGGTGATGCACGAAATTGGCGACCGCATCGTCCGCGTGCCAGTCCGAATAGGTGAAGCCGATCAGGTCCGACAGACCGTCATCGCGAAAGAAACAGCCCAGCTTGCCACCCGGGACATGATAGGGTCGAAACAGCGCATTCTCACGGCAGGTTGCATCGCAGTCCTGCAGCTTAAGGCTGTTGAACAACACCGTTTCTCCCGATGCGGCCCAGCGGAAACCGTGCTTTTCCAGCAGCAACAGGGTTGGCGTGCTGACACTACCCTCGGCCGGCCAGCAACCCACGGGGCGCTTGCCGAAACATTTTTCGAAAGTTTTTATCCCCTCGCGGATGTGCCATTCGGATCGCAACTCGCCACCCGGGTATTCCACGGCCTCGGGTGCCGGTGCATCCGGCATGGCATCGTGCATGGACTTGATATCCAGCAGCAACGGCATGATGGGATGCGCATAAGGTGTAACGGACAGCTCAACCTTGCCCTCTTCATACAGGCGTTTGTACAAGGGAATGATGCTGTTCAGTAACTCACCGATCACCTCCAGCAACTCGCGCCGCTCATGCAGGGTGAAAAAGCGCGCCTTTTCCTGCAAGCGCTGAATCCGCTTGTCCTTGCGGCGCACGGTTTCGCCCATCCAGGCCAGGTGATACCAGACCAGCAGGTCGATAATGAATTCATCGCGCAAATAACTCAGCGCCGTGGGATGCTCCAGGTACCACTTGGCCATATCCACCAGTTGGCGGAAGGGAGCGAAACGATGCACCAGGCGGTGTTCGTTGGCGCGCAGGCAGGCACGCATCAGTTTTAATTGCGATTCACGATCGTTAGGCATGACCGCGCAGGCCAGGGCATTGAGAAAGGGGTCCTTAATACCCTGCCCATTGGCCAGGAATTCTGTTACCTGGTCCGCGTAATCCTGGATCTGGTCAAGCAGTACCGGCGCGAAGTTGACCACTGCACGGGCCTGGGGCACGGCATCGATATGATTGGCCATATCGATATAGTCCTTGATGGCATGCAGATAGGTCCAGGGCTGTTCATACTGACCGGTCGTTACATCCTGGTATTGCGGCTGGTGCATGTGCCAGCAGAGTGCGACATTCAACTTGCCCTTAGCGGACATGATGCAACTCCTGCCCCAGCATTTCGGGTGTCACCAGCACAATACCTTCCGGGGAGACGAAAAACCGTTCGGCATCTTGTTCCAGGTCCTCGCCAATGATGGTATTGGGCGGTATGACACAACCCTTGTCGATAACAGCGCGCTTGATACGCGAATAGCGACCGACATCCACGTTCGGCAGGATCACGGCATCCTCGATCACACTGCCAGTGTGTACCTGTACATTGGAAAACAGCAAGGAATGTCTCACCAGCGCTCCCGAAATAATACAACCGCCGGACACCATGGAATCCACCGCCGTGCCACGGCGATCGTCATCGTCAAATACGAACTTGGCTGGTGGCAGCTGCTCCTGGTAGGTCCAGATAGGCCAGTCCGAATCATACAAATTCAATTCCGGCGTAATGCCAATCAATTCCAGGTTCGCCTTCCAGAAAGCATCCACCGTTCCCACGTCACGCCAGTAACTCTGCTTGCCGGACTGGCTGTCCCTGAAGGGATAAGACAGCACTTTATATTTCTTGATGACATAAGGAATGATGTCCTTGCCAAAATCATGATCCGAGCCAGATATATCCGCATCTCGTATCAACTGCTCATACAGGAACTCAGTGTTGAACACGTAAATCCCCATGGAGGCCAGCGCCATGTCCGGATTACCGGGTGTCGGCTGCGGGTTGTCGGGCTTTTCATTGAAGGCATTGATCCAGCCCTCCTCGTCCACCGACATTACGCCGTAGGCGCGCGCATCCTTCAGGCTCACCTCGATACAGCCGACCGTCAGATCGGCCTTCTGCTTCACATGCTCTGCAATCATGGTGCCATAATCCATCTTGTAGATATGGTCACCCGCCAGGATCAGCACGTATTGCGGATTATGGGTGCGAATAATGTCCAGGTTCTGGTAGACCGCGTCGGCGGTCCCCTGGTACCAGGATGACTCAATGCGCTGCTGGGCCGGCAACAACTCAATGAATTCGCCGAATTCGCCGCGCAGGAAATTCCAGCCACGATGGATATGCTGGATCAGGGAATGGGCCTTGTACTGGGTGATTACCCCGATACTGCGAATGCCGGAATTCAGGCAGTTCGACAGGGGAAAGTCGATAATGCGGAATTTCCCCCCGAACGGCACGGCCGGTTTGGCGCGCCACAAGGTCAAGTGTTTTAGTCGAGAACCCCGCCCTCCAGCGAGAATGAGTGCTAATGTGTTACGCGTAAGACGGCTGACAAAACGACGCGTATTATCGGTCGGCATAATTTCCCTCTAGTGGCTTTGTATAATTCTGGAACGATCCCTGCTTACTGTTTTTTCAGGCAAACCTGCCCTGACATTATGCATGTTAACATCATGGACAGGCATTTAAATGACACCCAGCAAACGAATTACAATTTAGCGATTTTTTGAGACAATGTCCCCTATGCCACAGACGACACAAAAGCTGAAACCCTCCCTTGCACCGGCCTGGCAACGCATCCTGGACGCGCGCCATCACGACCCATTTGAAGTGCTCGGGCGGCATACCATCGCCCAGGGCGAGCAGGTCCTGTTCTACCGACCAGGCACCGAGACCGTGCGTCTGGTCGATATCGATGCCCCAATGACGCGCGTGGAAGGTTCCGACTTTTTTCTCTGGCAAGGCGGTGCCGGCCAGTTGCCACGTCATTACCAGATCGAATGGCAGGATAAAACCGGCACCCATACCGGCTATGACCCCTATAGCTTCGAACCGCTGGTCAGCGATTTCGACATGCACCTGTTCAATGAAGGCAATCACTGGCATGCCTACCGTTTCCTGGGAGCGCACATTCACCAGGTCGATGGCATCGAAGGCGTGCTGTTTGCCGTCTGGGCGCCCAATGCCGAGCGTGTCAGCATTATCGGAGATTTCAACAACTGGGATGGCCGCATCAATCCCTGTCGCAGCCGTGGCGGTAGCGGCATCTGGGAACTCTTCATCCCGGGCATGGCGATCGACACGCTCTACAAGTTCGAAATCCGCCATCGCGACAGCGGCAACATCCATGTGAAGTGCGATCCCTTTGCGCGCGCGGCGGAATTAAGGCCGGGCACCGCCAGCAAGATCGTAGGCCCGGTGACTTACGAATGGCGGGATAACGACTGGATGCTCGCCCGCCGCGACTGGGATTGGCAACATCGCCCCGTCAGCACTTATGAAGTGCATCTCGGCTCCTGGCGGCGCAAGGACGACAACCAGTTCCTGAGCTATCGTGAACTGGCCGATCAGCTGATCCCTTATGTAAAAGAGCACAACTTTACCCACATCGAATTACTGCCGGTGACGGAACATCCGCTGGATGCCTCCTGGGGTTACCAGACCACGGGCTTCTTTGCGCCCACCAGCCGCTTCGGCTCGCCGGACGAACTGCGTTACTTCATCGACCGCTGTCACCAGGAAAACATCGGCGTACTGCTCGACTGGGTGCCGGGCCACTTCCCGAAAGACGCCCATGGCCTGGCCATGTTCGACGGTTCACCGCTGTTTGAACATGCCGATCCGCGCCGTGGCGAACACCGCGACTGGGGCACCCTGATTTTCAACTACGGCCGCAACGAGGTGCGCAATTTCCTGATCGCCAGCGCGGTCTACTGGCTGGAAGAGTTTCATATCGACGGTCTGCGCGTCGACGCCGTGGCTTCCATGCTGTATCTCGATTATTCGCGCGAGGACGGCGACTGGCTGCCGAACCAGTTCGGCGGTAATGAAAACCTGGAAGCGATCGACTTTCTGCGCAAGCTTAACCAGATCACGCATGGCCAGCATCCGGGCACCCTGATGATTGCCGAGGAATCCACGTCCTGGCCACAGGTCACGCGGCCACCCTGGCTGGGCGGGCTGGGTTTCACGCTGAAATGGAACATGGGCTGGATGCACGACACGCTGGTGTATTTTTCCAAGGATCCCGTGCACCGCCATTACCATCACGACCAGCTCACCTTCGGCATGCTGTATGCGTTTACCGAAAACTTCACCCTGCCGTTCTCGCACGATGAAGTGGTACACGGCAAGTCGTCCATGCTGCACAAGATGCCGGGCGATGAATGGCAACAGTTCGCCAACCTGCGCCTGCTCTACAGCTACATGTGGTCCTACCCCGGTAAGAAACTGCTGTTCATGGGTTCCGAGTTCGGCCAGCGCTCCGAGTGGAACAGCGATATCGGACTGGAATGGTATGCGCTGGATCACACGCCGCACCAGGGGCTTCAGGCCTTGATCAAGGACCTCAACCGCCTCTATGTCGAACAACCCGCGCTCCACGGCAAGGAGTTCGCCAATGAAGGGTTCGAATGGATCGACTGTCATGACGCGGCGCAGTCCATCATCAGTTACCAGCGTCGTGCCGGCTATGACATGGTTGTCGCTGTATTCAATTTCACCCCGGTAGTCAGGGAACGTTACCGTCTCGGCGTGCCACGGCCCGGCTGGTACCAGGTGATACTGAACTCCGACTCCGAATATTATGGCGGCAGCAACATCGGCGCGCCCGGTGCGATGGCGGAACCGACCCCCTGGATGGGACATCCCTATTCGATTGAACTGTCGCTCCCGCCGTTGGCCGGTATCTGGCTGAAGCCTGAATAACTCACTTAAGAAACTGTTAAACAGTACGTCATCTGCGGCATTGTAGGAGCGGGCTTGCCCGCGAAAGATTCGGTGCCATTCGCGGCCAAGGCCGCTCCCACAGGTAAAAGGAGTCTTCCATGCGCTGCCACGACGTTGACTACGAAATCATCGGCCAGAGCATGCAGCTGGTCGAAATCGAACTCGACAGCAATGAAACCGTCATCGCCGAAGCCGGCGCCATGACCTACATGGAACCCGGCATCAACTTCGAAACTAAAATGGGCGACGGTTCCGACGCCAGCGGTTTCATGGGCAAACTATTCAGCGCCGGTAAACGCATGCTGACCGGCGAATCCCTGTTCATGACGCATTTCACCAACGAAGGCACGGGCAAACAACGCGTCGCCTTTGCCTCGCCCTACCCCGGCTCGATTTTGGCCATCGACATGGCACAAACCGGCGAAGAGATTATCTGCCAGAAAGACGCCTTTCTTTGCGCCGCACTCGGCACACAAGTGGATATCGCATTTCAAAAAAGACTGGGTGCCGGTTTCTTCGGCGGCGAGGGCTTTATTCTCGAAAGACTGCGCGGCGATGGCATGGCCTTTATTCATGCCGGCGGCACCGTGATTGAAAAAGAACTCAAGGGGGAAACCCTGCGACTGGATACCGGCTGCCTGGTCGCTTTCACCAGCGGCATCGACTACGACATCAAAATGACCAGGGGTCTGAAGAGCATGTTCTTTGGCGGTGAAGGTCTATTCATGGCGACACTCAGCGGCCATGGCAAGGTGTGGATTCAAAGCCTGCCGTTTTCGCGGCTGGCTGATCGTATTCTGCAACATGCGCCCAGCGCGGGCGGCAAGGAAAGAGGCGAGGATTAATCGTTATTTTTTCTTCGGCCGGAAAGCCTTGATGAAACTTTCATCCGTCGTCAGATAAGGCCCATCGATCAGGTCGATGCAATAAGGCACCGCGGGAAACACCGCTTCCAGGCAATCGGCAATCGCCGACGGTTTACCCGGCAAATTGATTATCAGCGACTGGCCACGTATCCCCGCCGTCTGACGCGACAGGATCGCGGTCGGCACAAACTTCAGCGACACAGTGCGCATCAACTCGCCAAAACCCGGCATCATCTTGTTACACACGGCCTCAGTCGCTTCCGGCGTGATATCGCGCACGGCAGGCCCGGTTCCACCGGTTGTCACCACCAGGCAGCAATGCTCCTCGTCACACAACTCCCTGAGTGTTGCTTCCACCTGCGGTTGTTCATCCGGTATCACCCGCGCCACCGCCTGCCACTCACTGGTCAAGGCCTTGCTCATCCATTCGCGTATGGCGGGGCCACCCAGATCTTCGTATTCACCGCGACTGGCGCGATCTGAAACCGTGACAATACCGATGCGTGCAATTGTGGGCGACATAAGGATTCCTTAACCGGGACTGAATAACCGCAGCGAGTATAACAAAGATTGACCGGATCATTTTTCATCACAACAATACACTCCTGTTTTCCGTAGGGGCGACCGGCCGGTCGCCCCTAGCAATGAACTGATGACAATATGGTGCGTCTTAACTGTGATGACAAATCTTCTCAAACGACTGACTGCCTGCACTCTACTACTTAGTAGCAATACGTTTGCTACCGGTTGGAACGGCGAGTTTGAACAACTGCGTTTTTCGATTGACTGGTTATGGTTCAATGCCGGGGTCGCCATCATCCAGGCCGCCCCTGTTGATGAAACAACCGCCGAGCTGCGACTCGAAGCCTGCTCCAACCCGGTCCTGGATTTGATTTACAAGGTACGCGACCAGGTCATCACCAGCACCGAAAACGACAATGGAAAACTGCGCAGCCTGCAGTATCGCTATACCCAGGAAGAAGGCGACGATTACTCCGATCTATCCGTCGATTTCAGCGTGCCCGGCAAGATCACCTACATCGATCACCTCGAGCAGAAAAAGAAAAAGCGCAAACAAGTGTTCGATACCAATGTGCCGCGCATGGACATGGCGACCGCCTTCTTTCACGCACGCAAATTCCCTCTTACCGTCGGCAAGACCTATTCCATATCGGTATTCGACAAGGCAAAGTCGTATGAACTGATGATCGACGTTCTGCGTGAAGAACGAATCGATACCATTCTCGGCAAGGACACACCGACGGTCGTCATTCACCCCCGTCTGCAGACCGATGGCTTCTTCAAGCGCAAGGGTGAAATCCACATCTGGATCACGCAGGATGAACAGCATCTCCCGGTACGCATGACGTCAAAGGTGCGCGTTGGCAAGGTTGTTTCAGAGTTAACCGAGATAGTGAGCGAAACTTCCAGTCATCAGCCAAACGGGCTGATTTGCGAGGGCTTGCGCGAGCAATAACACTAGACCTTTCGATGCTATCTTGGCATGCTGTGCAGATGGAAACTTCCACCGGAATTGTTAAATCCATTTTGCATTTGAGCCTGCTAACGCTGCTTGTTTCAGGCCAGGCGCAGGCCGGCGTTTATCGTTGCAAAGACGCCAGTGGCGCCACCACTTATTCGCAAACCCCCTGCAAGGCGGGTGAAAAATCCCAGACCATGAATCATGTGCAACGCACAACAGATCCTGCCATGGCCCAGGCATGCAAGGGCGCGCACCAGTTTTCCGGGATTGTGTTTTCACGCATGCAGGCCGGAGCCTCGCCTGAAGAGGTTATGGATGAGTACGGCGGCGTGAATTACATCAATGCGCCAACGCTGAACATCATCAACTATGTCGGCACCTTTCGTCACCAGGTCGATACGCCAAACCACCAGGTACGCAAACTCGCCAGCACCAAGTGCATGAATGGCGGCTTTGGCCGTTTTGCCGCGACCGACCTGCCACTGACGGAAGACGACCTCATCATGATTGGCGCCCTTCCTCCTCGTCAGCCCGGCGTGGCCCAGCCTTCTCAAGGCGAAACCGGAACGCCCCCGGCAGCAGCCCCTACCACGCCGGATGCCCAGACCATTCAACAACTAGAACAATATCTGGAACAGCTGAAAGCACAGCAACAACAACCCTGATGTCCGGTCTTCTCGACAGCGACGTTCAGCTCTGGCCCCTGTTGCTGGGCTGGACCATCGTTTTGCTGCTGTACATGTTTGGCTGGAAACGCCAGACCTGGATCGCGGCGGCAGGCATGTTGATTGTCAGTTATGCCGTGCTGTCGGTTGCCTTGAAGGGCGCCTAGCATGCCCGAGAAATCCGCGAAAATACCTGTAAAACTCTGTCCGTCCTACCTGTTGTGCGGCGTTGCATTAACGGTGGTGTATTTCGTTTCGGCGAAGCTTGGCCTGTCGCTGTCCGTAGTCGTGAACAATGTCACCCTGATCTGGCCACCGACCGGCATTGCCCTGTTTGCCCTGGTTACCTTCGGCGTCAGGTACTGGCCCTGGATTTTTCTGGGTGCATTCACGACCAATATCACGACAGGCATCGGCATGGGCCCCGCCACCATGATCGCCTGCGGCAACACGCTGGAAGCGGTCACCGCTTATTACCTGCTGCAAACCGTCGGTTTTAATCCAGCCCTGCAGCGCATCCGGGACGTCGCTGCCCTGATCCTGCTGGGCGCCGGGATCAGCACCATGGTCAGCGCCACGCTGGGCGCCTTCAGCCTCACTCACTGGCATATCATTCCCTGGGATGAGTTCCCCAAGGCCTGGCTCAGCTGGTGGATGGGCGACGCCCTGGGTGACCTGCTGTTTGCCAGCTTCCTGTTCAGCTGGTGGCGCAGGGAATCGCTGCGCTGGAGCTGGCGCCGTATCACCGAGGCGACACTATTCGCTTTGGCAACGCTGCTGTTTACCCAGGTAATCTTCGGCAATGACTTCACGCTTGATGGACGACCACTGCCGCTCGCCTTTGCCGCTTTTCCCTTGCTGATCTGGGGCGCACTGCGCTTCGAAATGCGTGGCGCCACCGCCGCCAGCCTGCTGATAGGCGGCATCATTCTGACCAACATCATTCTGGGCCAGGGCTTATTCGCCCAGGGTGATGCCTTCGAGAGCCTGTCGCTGTTCTGGCTCTATATGAACGTCAACCTGATTACCGGCATGATTATCGCCGCCTCTGTCAGCGAACGACGCCGCGCCGAGGAAGACATGCGCCACCTGGCCAGGTTTGACGCCTTGACCGGACTACCCAATCGCATCACCCTGAACGATCGTATTAACCAGGCCATCCTGCACGCGGAACGCCATCGTTGCCAGGCCGCTATCCTGTTCGTGGATATCGACCGTTTCAAGGTGATTAACGACACGCTGGGCCACACCATCGGCGACGAGTTCCTGATCCAGGCAGCCGAACGCCTGCTGCAATCGGTGCGTCACGAAGACAGCGTCACGCGTCATGGCGGCGATGAATTCGTCATCGTGATCGATGACATGCTGGACGGCGACAACATCGGCAAAATAGCCAGTAAAATACTGGAACACCTGCGCGAAGAATTCAGGGTGCAGGGTATCCCCCTGTATGCAACCGCCAGTATCGGCATCAGCGCCTATCCCGCCGATGGCACGGATGCGGACACCCTGTTGAAGCACGCCGACATCGCCATGTATCGCGCCAAGGAACTGGGCCGCAATGCTTACGCCTACTATTCCTCCGAAATGAATGTGCGCGCCGCTGAACGCCTGTCCATGGAAAACGAACTGCGCGGCGCCCTGCAACGCGATGAATTCGTCCTGCACTACCAGCCGCAACTCTTCAGCAAGGATGAATCCATCGCGGGCGCCGAAGCCCTGCTGCGCTGGAAAAACCGCCAGGGCCAGCTGGTGCCCCCGGGCGACTTCATTCCCCTGCTGGAAGAAACCGGGCTGATCAAACAGGTGGGACAATGGGTACTGAAAACCGCCTGCGAACAACTGGCGGAGTGGCATGCCCAGGGCTGGAAGCATTGCCGCATGGCGATCAATATTTCCAGCCAGCAGATCAACGATCCCTTATTGCCCCGCTATATCGCCGAGCTGCTGGCGCGACTCAAGCTGCCTGCCTCGCATATCGAGCTGGAAATCACCGAAACCCTGCTGATGCGCCAGGACCCGCTAACCAACCGCGTACTGCACGACCTCATCAACCTGGGCGTACTGTTGGCAATTGACGATTTCGGCACCGGATATTCATCGCTGGGATATCTGCATAAACTGTCGATCGACACACTCAAGATCGATCGCTCGTTCGTCAAGAACATACCCCGTAACGAAGACAGCGTCGCCATAGCGCGCGCCATTGTCGGCCTGGCGCACAGCCTGGATTTGAATTTGATTGCCGAAGGGATCGAGACCCGGGAACAGTGCGAATTCTTCCGTGAATTAAAATGCCAGATGATGCAGGGATTCCTGTTCAGTAAACCGCTACCCGCCGACCAGTTTATTGCCTTACTGGCCCGGCAGAACTCGGCGGCTTAACGAGAACGACGCCCAGCGCGCTTTTTCGCTGCCTTTTTCTTACTGACTTTCTTTTTACTGATTTTCTTCTTACTGATCTTTTTTTTGCTGACTTTCTTTTTGGGGGCGGCTTTTCTGGCAACTTTCTTCCTGGCCACCTTTTTCTTGGAAACCTTTTTCTTCGCCACTTTCTTCTTGCTCACCTTCTTTTTCGCGGCGGTTTTTTTCGTCACCTTCTTCTTAGTGACCTTTTTCCTGGCAGGTGCCTTTTTCGCTTTTCCGGAAGCTTTTGCCCCTGGCGCATTGGTTAACACGTCCTCGATATCTTCCAGGTCCCCCATTAAATCCAGGATGAGTTGTTTGGGTTCCAGTTCTGACTTTTGTTTTTTCCTGGCCACGTGACGACTCCCCCTCGAGCCTGATCCAGATGGCGATAACATAGCCTAACTGGCGAAATCAGGCAAAAGCGGCCATGTTAACCGGCTGTCGCCTGGCGCCCCAATGACCGGGTTGCGCTTCAAATACACCGGCCAGCGGCGTACCGCAGGCCTGGCAGCAACCCCTGGCATCCAGTTTCCAGTCGGACAGCACATACCAGTCGCGCCCGATCAGTTTTTCCCCACAGTGGTGACAATAGGTACTCTCCCCGCTTTCATCATGCACATTGCCGGTATAGGCATGATGAATGCCGTTGGCCCGGGCAATATCACGCGCGCGCGTCAGCGTTGCCATGGGCGTTGTCGGCACATCCATCATTTTCCAGTCGGGATGAAACGCGGTGAAATGCATCGGCACGTCCGGGCCCAGGTTTTCCACCACCCAGTTCGTCATATCGTTCAACTCCTGCTCGGAATCGTTATGACCGGGGATCAACAACGTGGTGAGTTCAAACCAGACGTCGGTTTCATGTTTAAGGTATTTGAGCGTATCCAGTATTGGTTCCAGATGACCGCCGGTCAGCTTCCAGTAAAAGTCATCGGTGAAGGCCTTCAGATCAACGTTCGCGGCGTCCATGTGGGCGAAGAATTCCTTGCGCGGTTCGGGACAAATATAACCGGCGGTAACCGCCACGGTTTTGATATCCCGCTCGCGACAGGCTTTGGCCACATCAATTGCATATTCGTGAAAGATGACCGGGTCGTTATAGGTAAAGGCAACACTGCGGCAGCCCAGTCGCTCGGCCACGCGCGCAATCTTCTCGGGACTGGCCTCATCCGCCAGGGTGTCGATTTCGCGTGACTTGGAGATGTCCCAGTTCTGGCAGAACTTGCAGGCCAGGTTACAGCCCGCCGTGCCAAACGACAGTACCGGCGTACCCGGCAAAAAGTGGTTCAACGGTTTCTTTTCAATCGGATCGACGCAATAACCGCTGGAACGGCCGTAGGAAGTCAGCACGATCTCGTTGTCCTGGTTGGCGCGCACAAAACACAGCCCGCGCTGCCCTTCTTTCAATTTACAAAAACGCGGGCACAAGTCGCACTGCACGCGCCCATCTTCCAGCGCATGCCAGTATTGTGTTTTCACTACCGCCGCTTGATCCCAGTCAGAATTCTGCTCAGACATCATTTCACTCTCGCCGGAATGACGAATTAATCAACGTTCTCTCAATCTATAGCACAGCTTTTATAGTTATCTGCCAGTCAATATGGGCGTGAAATGACCTGTATCAATCGCGGCAGTGACAACCGAGTAATTCAGTGGGAATTCGTCTTGAAAAGCCGGCGAAAGAGTTCCATCTTTAGGCTGTAGCAAGCTCGATCAGGTATCCCATGTCCAACATTCGCCAACCCGCCGTCGCCGGTATGTTCTATCCCGACAACCCGCACGAACTCAGCGCCATGCTGGATGATTTGCTGCAACCGGCCACGCCGGATACCGCGCGCGTCAAGGCCCTGATAGCACCGCATGCCGGGTATGTCTATTCCGGCTCGGTGGCGGCCCATGCCTATGCGACGCTGGCGCCCTACGCTCACGAGATCAATCGCGTTGTGTTGCTCGGCCCGTCTCACCGGGTTGCCTTCCAGGGCATCGCCACCGGCAGTTTCACCCATTTCCAGACACCGCTGGGTTCGATCCCGGTCGACGTGAACAGCATCCATGAATTGCTCCACGAACGACTGGTGGTGGAACGCAATGATGCGCACCTCGCGGAGCATAGCCTCGAAGTGCACCTGCCCTTCCTGCAGAAGATGCTGCCCAGTTTCACCCTGGTGCCCCTGGTGGTCGGCGATGCCCGTTACGAACAGGTGCAGCAGGTGCTGGATAAGCTCTGGGGCGGGCCGGAAACCCTGATCGTGGTCAGTTCCGATCTGAGTCATTATCACGATTACGCCACCGCCAGAAAGATGGATGCGCACACCTCGCGGGCAATCGAGAGTCTGCGCCCGGATGCGATTCAATACGAAGACGCCTGTGGTCGTATCCCGGTCGGCGGCCTGTTGCTGGCGGCCAAAGAACACGGCCTGCAGGCGCGCACCATGGACTTGCGGAATTCCGGCGATACCGCCGGACCGCGCGACCAGGTTGTCGGTTACGGTGCCTATGGCTTCCAGTGAGTCACGCTTTAATGAAGCGCAACGCAGTATCCTGCGCGACATCGCCCGCGCATCCATAAAGGAAGGCCTGACGCACGGCCATGCGCTGCGCGTCGATCCCGCGACCTATGACGAGGCGTTGCAACAACCCGGTGCCTGCTTCGTCACCCTGCATCTTCACGACCAGCTACGCGGCTGCATCGGCAGCCTCGAAGCCTATCGGCCGCTGCTCGAGGATGTCGCGGATAACGCCTATGGCGCGGCCTTTCGCGATCCGCGCTTTGTACCGCTCGGCGCAGCCGAGTTTGACGACCTGGATATTCATCTGTCGGTGCTCTCTCCCGCCACGCCCATGGCGTTTACGAGTGAAGCGGACCTGCTGGCGCAGATCAGGCCGGAAGTGGATGGGCTGGTGCTGGAGGATCGTGGGCATCGCGGTACCTTTCTGCCCAGTGTCTGGGAGCAGTTACCGGACAGGGAAGACTTCTGGCGGCATCTGAAGTTGAAGGCGGGACTGCCGCAGGATTACTGGTCGGATACGGTGAAGGTGTCGCGTTATACGACGGAGTCTTTTTAACCCTCCCCAACATTACGAGGAACCATTAGGGATACATCAACTCGCATTGCTCGTTCGAACAAGGCCGGGGTCCAGGGGTGTTTGGTTAATATAATCATACAAAGCTGATAAGCATCAGATATCAAAATTCCGCAGCCGGAATCTTGATGCAACACAAAACGCTAATCTGGTGGTAGGATTGGAAAAGCTAAAAATAGCAATAAGCAAACAATCAAAATAAAGGAAAGCAGTAATGAATCAGGAAGCCACCCCCTCAAACACAATCTCCCATATAGAGTGCTATCGGAAATCTCACCTCTTATACAACAGTTAAATTACTTTAGAACCTAATGGACTACATCGAAGAATTTGAAGCAGCGATCAAGCTATGGCCTCATGGAGATCAGATCGAGGATCTAATTACTGATCTTACGGAACGGCCGAATGACGAAGTATTTGAGTTTGCAGAAGTGCTTGCGTTGATATCACGGAATCACCGAAATATTAACAACCAGAAGAATGAAAACTTTTCATTTATAGCAAATTCCGCGCTAAGTGGCGGACGCCACCCGTGCTCATTTCCTGATTGCCGCATAAAAAAACTCAAAGAGCTAACATCTTTCGCGACATTATATGCTGATGAAGTCTATATCCAAGACCCTTTCGAAAACATCCTATTGAAGGGGCCAGAATGTATTAATGAGTTAGAGCGCCATGAGATGATCTCTGGGGTGCTAAGTTTTTACTCTTTGAAGCCACTATTTGAGAAAGGCATTATCAAATATGCGCAAAATATGGTGCACCTTTGTGAACATCACAGAGAACACCTAGCAAATCCATTAACGGAGGAAATTGAGAGAAAGGAAGGAATTTTGTATGACTTTTTTCATGATCATCTTATCGATAATTGCAATGTAGTATTCGATATCGGAAAAGGTGCTGGGCCTTTTTTTGAAATATCCGGTCCATCTGAACTTATAGAACATGGAAGAAGATACTTCCATTTATATGATCCTATTCCAGAGTTTGTGAAATCTATTGACAAAAAGAAGATGCCTTATAAGTTTTCAAAAGATGAGGTCATAGAACACGGAATTCTTTCGCTGATAATTTCGCCAGTTTTGAGAGATTTATCTAATCAAGAGTGGCACTCAGCTTTTAATGGAACATCGTATCTCTGTGATAATCAGCTGCAAATGAAACTAGCAACAAAAATCAATACTGAATCATATGTGGCAAATTCGACTGCATTTGAGAAAGGAATGAGCCATTATTTGCCTTCTATATATAGCCAAAACGTAGACGAAATGCTAAGACTCCGAGAAAATGAAGGTGAAGCATTTGCAGTTTACCGTGACAAACTAACGAAATTGATTCGCGAGGCGAAATCTTGGAATGAGAAAGAAGTGTCTGAAGTGTTTAGAGATCAGGTATTACCCGAAATAAATAAGCTGGAAAAAGCGATAAACGACTGGAAAAAAAAGACTAGAGAGTCTTTGAAACAGAAAGCAATATTTGGTTCGGGCGCTGTAACTATAGGGTTATATTCGGGTGTATTACCGCCCGACATTGGCCAAATTGTCGCAGCATTAGGGGGCGGAACAGCTGTAGTCGGAGCTTTGATGGATTACAACAAGACATTAAAAGAGGAACATGAAGCTCGCTCTAATGATTTTTATTTCTTATGGCAGATGAAACAGTAATTTGTAACTCTGGGTCGGAACACAGTTTTAGCTAACATTGGAATCAATTGTGATCCGACACGAGTTTTCAAGGACTGCTAGTCGCTTCTCGCAATGACAGGCAGCGGAAAACTTATAAACACTCTCCTACCGACCCATCCCCACACTCACGCCCATCCACCCACAAGGCACGATCAAACTTTACATCGGTAAAATCCGCGCCCGCCAGGTTCGCCCCGCGTAAATCCGTATAACTCAAATCCGCGCCGGTAAAATCCGCGCTGCGCAAATCGGCATCCTTGAGCGCGGCGCCTTTCAGGTTCGCCTGCCGCATCACCGCCCGCCGCAGATCAGCCAGGTTCAGTAACGAGTACGCCAGATCGGCCTGCACCCAAATAGATCCCCCCAACTGCGCACCGGTCAGATCCATGTTACGCGCCTGCGCACCCGTCAAATCACTGCCCTCGGCCAACAACCCGGGGCGCTTGCAATTGTTCCAGACAACGCCCGCTTGCGGAGCCGCCGCACAATCACTGGCCGTCATCTCCCGCTCCGGCGTCAGCAACACGAACACCAGCACCAGGATCAGAATCGCGACAATCCAGTAACTGTTGCGCAGAAACGAAGCCGGTGCACGCGGCCTGTCCTGAATCAGGCCCAGACGTTGTTTGCGAAACAGTACCCAGTTCGGGTCTTCAGTCTTGCGGCGTTCCTTGCCGCGACGATTGATACCTTCCGGCGGGGCCATGCGTTGCGTCTCGCGCCGGTCTTCGCCACTGCGTTCGTCCTCGCGCAACCGCGCCGCGAACAAACGTTCCATGTCCTCTTCGGTTTCGAGATGCTGCATCTCTTCCGGTATCAGCGCCTCGCAGGCGGACACCGGCAACCATTCATCCTGGTCCTGGCTTAATTCATCATCCAGCAGAATCCGTCCCAGCAGCACATAACGCGTCACCTGCCCGGCCGGGTAAGGACCGCGCACCTGACCGCCGCGCCGGGTATACCAAAGATTGCGCTTGACCTCTGCCATCGATCTCGCCATGGTTAACACATCACTAAAGCTTAACGGCTGAACCTTGGGTAAGCTAAGGCTTTTTGCCGTTGCGCATGAAAGGAATACAACCCCATGCAGCCCACCGGGCCGGTCACACCCAATCTGTCGCAGTTGCTCGGCATGCGCGCGCCCAGCGGCGAATCACCGCGCCTGCAGATTGGCCAGACGCTGATGGCGCAAGTGGTTAAAACCGATCCCGGCCAGGCCACCTTGCGCGTTGGCCAGCAACTGCTGCAGGCGCAGACCGGCCAGCTCAAACTCACTCCTGGCGAAACGCTGCAACTGCAGGTCGCGCAGCTGGGCAAGTTGCCGGTATTGCGCGTTATCGCACAGGTGCAACAGAACATGCTCGCCCAGGCGATGCGCCAGACATTGCCGCAACAACAACCGCTACCCCAGACGCTGGCCAACCTCGCGCAAACACTCGGCAGCGCCGCCGCACGCCAGTTACCACCGCAGGTGATGCAACTGGCGCGCGATGTCATCGGTCGCCTGCCCGACGCAATCAAGGTCAGCACGCCGGACGGCCTGAAGCAAAGCATCCGGGACAGTGGCACTTTCCTCGAGGCCAGGCTGGTGCAACCGGGACAGACTGCACTGGCGCAACAGGCCAATCTGCAGGGCGATCTCAAGGCTAACCTGATGCGCCTGGCGCAGGCCTTGCGCCAGCATGTCACCCAGCAGAATGCACAAACCAGCCCGGGTGCGCGAGCCAGCGCGGTACCGGCAAGCAGCGGCGCGACACCCGCCCCGGCTACCGGTACAACAACCCAGACAAGTTCCCCTTTAGTGCAACCGCCTCTGCCGGGCACGGGACGCGAATCGGACATTGTCGCCGCCATGCGCCGCGATTACCCGCCGCGTCCCCAGCCTTCCGTCGCCATGCGCGCGCTGGCAATGACTCCCCTGCTACGCGCGCCGGAACTGCTGGCGCAGGTGGAATCCGCGGTATCGCGCATCAAGCTCAATCAGCTTGCTTCCACGCCGCAGGCCGAGCGCCCGCAACTGGCCGAATGGCTGATTGAATTACCGGTGCGGCGTAATGATGAAATGCTGGATTTATGGGCCTTGCGTATCGCCCGGGATCGCGCGCAGCGTAACGCGGATGGCAGCGAAGGTTTGCCGCAATGGACCGTCACCCTGGCGTTTGACCTGCCGGGACTCGGGCCGATGCAATCGCGCGTAACCTTGCAGGGCAAGGATCGGCTGACCGCCATCTTCATGAGCGAAACCGGCGGCGCGCTGCCCTTGATTAACGAACACCTGCCGATGCTGCAGGCGCGCCTGGAACAGGCCGGGCTGCAGGTCGACAGCCTGAGTTGTCATCACGGCTGCCTGCCTGAACCGGTGCGCAAACCCAATGAACGCGACGGCATACTGGACGAAAAGGCATGAGCAAAAAGCAACCGGACAAACCCAAACGCGAATTCGCCGTCGCCCTGCAATACGATGGCGGCAATGCCAGCGCGCCGCGCGTTACCGCCAAGGGCGGCGGCGACGTTGCCCAGCGCATTATCGAGCTCGCGCAGGAACACAATATCCCGATGCAGGAAAACCCGGTGATGGCGCAGGCGCTAGCCCAGATCGACATCGGCGAGGAAATCCCGCAGCAGCTTTACCTGGCGGTAGCGGAAATCATTGCCTTCGCCTATTTCCTGTCGGGCAAAACCCCGCGTTAAACCGCCTCCACACTGAAGCCAGCCGATGACCTGGCCGATAGCATGTTATCCAGTGACTAAGGTGAATCACGTGGCGAAAACGAATCCGGTCGTATCACTGACTCCCGCCAGAAGCATTCAGTCTGGCGACATCGTACGGCTGCGCTTTATGGCTTTCGATCTCGACACGGGCGCCTGCCTGCAAAGCAGCGACGATCTGAGTTATCTGCAGGGCGGCTTCGGCGGTGTCTTGCCCCGTATCGAAACCGCGCTTGAAGGTTGTTGCGCGGGCCAGACGATTGAACTCAGCCTGGCGCCGGAAGAAGCCTTTGGCCAACGCGACGAAAACCGGGTCATACAACAATCCCTGCAATCGCTCCCCCCCGAGGCACGCGAACTGGGTGGCGTGATTGACCAGGCACTTGGAGCAACACTGTGCATACCCTATCGCGTTATAGCGATTGAAGAAGACCGGGTTACACTCGATGGCAACCATCCCTGGGCGGGCCGCAGCATCCGCTTTCGTTTTGACATCCTGTCCATTCGCATCGCCAGCCCCGCCGAGCAGGAAGCCGGTTATCCGCTGGAATGGGAAGCGCCACGCTGAAGCACGCTTTCCAGCTCATGCAGGGGAAGTGGCCGGTAGTAATAAAAACCCTGCGCAAGCACACAGCCCTCCTTGAGCAAAAAGCTTCTTTGTTCCTGCGTTTCCACGCCCTCGGCCACGACTTTCAGTCCAAGGCTTTTACCCAGCAGGATCACGGCGCGAGTAATCGCCCGGTCATTCTCGTCCAGCGCGATGTCGCGCACGAATGAACGATCTATCTTGATGGTATCCACCGGCATTTCCTTCAAGTAGCTGAGCGAGGAATAGCCGGTACCGAAATCATCGACCGCGACCCGCATGCCGCGTTTTACCAGTCGCGCCAGAATACTGGCCGCAAGATCGCGGTTCTCGAAGAACACGGTTTCGGTCAGTTCGATCATCAGCATGCTGGCGGGCACGTCCGTTTCATCCAGTATCCGGATCAGGTCATCCACGAATCCGCCCTGCATGAGCTGGATACCCGAGATATTGATATTGACCTGTAGATCAGGGTCAATCACCGAACGCGCCAGCCAGTCGGCGATTTGTTCGCAGACGTTGCGGAACATCCAGGCGCCCAGCGAGAAAATAATCCCCGACTCTTCGGCCACCGGAATAAAGCGGCTCGGCGACACCTGGCCCAGGTGGTCATCATGCCAGCGCAGCAGCGCCTCTAAGCCAACGATCTGGCCAGTCGCAAGGTTAACGATCGGCTGGTAATGAGCCTCGAAACGGTCATGCAACAGGCCGTCGCGCAGGCGATGCTCCAGCTCCACGCGTTCGTCCACCTGCCGGGTGATTTCCTCGGTATAAAAACTGTAGGCGTTGCGACCGCTGTCCTTGGCGTGGTACATGGCGGCATCGGCATTCTTCAGCAAGGTGATTTCGTCCTCGCCATCATCGGGATAAAGCGTAATACCGACGCTGGTCGTGACATGCAGGTCGTAATCGTCGATATTGAATTCCTGGTGAAAACAATCAATGATTTTTTCCGCGACCATTGCCGCGTCACGCGGATTATCCAGCGATTCCAGCAGCACAACGAATTCATCCCCACCCAGGCGCGCCACCGTATCTTCTTCACGCACCAGTGCTCTCAGTCGATTGGCGGCCTCGATCAACAGCTTGTCGCCTATCGCATGCCCCAGCGAATCGTTGATGTGCTTGAACCTGTCGAGATCGAGAAACAGCAGCGCCAGCTTGTGACCGCTGCGATGAGCGCGGCGGATTGCCTGGCCCACGCGGTCGAACAGGGTGTTGCGATTCGGCAGCTTGGTCAGCGTGTCATACGTCGCCAGCTCGAGCAGCTTGCGTTCGGCCTCGCGTTCCGCCGTGACATCGCGCACTGTACCGATCATGCGAATGGCCTTACCGCTGGCCTCGTCATAAATCACTTCGCCCGTTTCCTGGACGATCAGCGTGGTGCCGTCCGGATGCACTACCCTGTGCTCAACGAGGTAGGGTTCCTTGTTGCGCAGGGATTCATGAATTGAACCTTCCACCAGTTCGCGATCGTCCGGATGCACCCGCTGCAGGAAGCTGTCGTAACTGGCTTCGAACTCGCTGGGCGATATTCCGAACAGCTTGTAAATACCATCCGACCAGTAGAGCGAGTTGTCCTGCAGATTCCAGTCCCAGTTACCCATTTTGGCAATATGCTGGGCCTCCACCAGGCTGCCCTTGATATT
Organism: Thiohalobacteraceae bacterium; assembly: GCA_041592335.1. Lineage (GTDB taxonomy): Bacteria > Pseudomonadota > Gammaproteobacteria > Thiohalobacterales > Thiohalobacteraceae > JBFHQE01. The sequence goes on from JBFHQE010000023.1 coordinate 30,192, forward strand.
CTCCATCTCCTGGCGCTGGGTTCTGAGCTTGCTCACGTTACCGAATATCTCGGCATTTTTCCGTTGTAACAACCAGACACCCACCACCAGAAGCACAATGACCGCGCCCGCCAGCAGGAACATTACCAGCAGGATCGTGCGGCGATTGGCCTCGATGAATGACGGCGGTTTATTGAGGATTTCCGCTTGCCGGAATATTTCTCCGGGCAGCTGAATATTGTGTTTCTGCAGCTCGCGGTAATCGAACATGTACTGGCCCGGGCTTTCGAGTACCGGTTGAATTGTTGCAATGGGCTGGCCCTGCAAGACGGCAAGCGCCAGTAATCCCGCTGTTTCGCCCTGTCTCCAGCCGCTGTTTACCAGTCCACCCAGCACTCCCGGATACATGTAGCTGTCTTCCAGGGTCAGTACGGCATAACTGCCCGCGCGCGTGATTGCGCTAATAATATCCGGCAGCGGTATCTGCTTGTCTTCGCTATCGCGCATGGCGCCGATCGTGGTGAGATACACAAAGCGGCTGTTCAGTGACGACAGCATGCCAAGCATTTCAGGCAGGTTGTTCGATTCGATAAACAGGGGACGCTGCAGCGACGTGTCCGGCAGGTCGCGCAAAATTTCATCGCGCATGGCCTGGTAGGTTGAACTGCCGTCGCCAATAAAAGTGACATTATCCAGCGCAATACCGCTTTGCCTTAGCCACTCGATACTGTTGACGATCGACTTTTTCTCAAACACGCCGGTTATGGCTCGATCATGCAGCTTATCCAGCGCATCAGCGTCATTTACACCGGAAAACACCAGTGGCACACCGGGAAATAATTGCGCCAGATGGCGGGTAGCGAAGCGGAAGGCGTCATCGTCCGTGACGTAAATCAGGTCTGGCTGCAAATCACGGTACTTCAGCTGCATATGCCGAGTGAGACTCTGGAAATACAGCGGCGTGGCTTCCAGTCGCTTGGTGTCCAGGTATTCAACGGAATAGGAAATTGACGTTTCCATGCCGTAATTCAGGCTGGAAAGGAAACCCAGGTGCTGACGGCTGGTCCAGGGATATTCCTGGCTGTAGGAGTGGACGACAAGCACGCGCGCGGCGTCCGCCCAGGCAAGGCCGGTTATCATGATCAAGATTAACCCTGCCAACCAGCGTTTCATTTAAATCCCTTACGGGTAAACAAAGGCGTTAAAAGATGTTGTTGCTCAGGATGCCTTGGCAACACTGCCATGCAACATGGCAATCAAGTCAGCTTCGCCCCGGGTGAGGCCGCATTTCTCGATGAGTTCATCGGCATTGGCGCCCTGCTGCACCAGCTGCACGGCAGCTGAGTAAGGGCGGTCGTTGGAAGTACGCATTTCAGTCTGGGTCTGGCGTTCCAGCAGACGGTTAACCTGGTGTTCGAGCTTGACGACATGATCGCCCGCGCCCACCGATGACTTGCACAGGGCGCCAAGATCGGCCTTGAGATGCGCCACATCTTCCTGCGACTCTTTCAACGCCTCGACGACAGCATTAAAGCGACGCGACATGCGCACCAGCACGACCGCGAGAGCGGCAACGGCAATGGTCAATCCTGTCAGTGTGGCTTCAATAATCACTTTATCTCTCACGCATACTCATCAATATGAGGTTTGCCGTCATCATCCTGCGGCCTACGCCGTGGCCGCTCGTGCGATTGCTCTTCCTTGCGGCGCTGGTTATCCGATTGCGGTTTCTCCTTGACCCGCTCCGTGGGCATGGGAGGAACTATTGGCTGCGGATATCTAATTTCCGTTAAATCCGCCATGCTGACCCTCTACAAGGACATTAACTCCATCCATTCGTCATCAGTCAGCAGCTTGTTGATATCAACCAGTATCAACAGATTGCCATCGCGACTGGCGACGCCCTGGATGTACTTGGAACTTTCATCGTTACCGACATTCGGCGCCGATTCGATTTCACCGGAACGCAGATCCACCACCTCGGCCACGGCGTCCACCAGAATGCCAACCACCTGGCGGTCGGTTTCGATGATCACGATACGGGTCGAGTCATCGCTGTCCTTGGAACCCAGCCCGAGACGGGAACGGGTATCGATGACCGTGACGACGTTACCGCGCAGGTTGATGATGCCCAGCACATAATGCGGCGCACCCGGCACCGGGGCGATCTCGGTGACACGCAGGACTTCCTGCACCTGCATCACATTGATTCCGTATGTTTCTTCATCCAGACGGAACGTGACGCACTGGATCACCTGGTCGTTGGCGGTTTCTGCAGTTTGATTCATGGTTTGCCTCTATTCCTGTCGTCAAAGATCAGACGCACTTATCCCTTTGGCTAGATAAAAGCACAAAATATGCCATCTTGAGGTGTTACAGGCCCTCGTCCCGCAAAACTTCCGCGAAAGCCGACGAATTCAGCAGCGCGCACATATGCTTGACCACGGTGCCCGCCAGCCAGGGACGGTTGCCGCCACCCTGCCGCCACTTCACATCGTCCGGGGTCAGCGTCACCACCTCGGCGACATCCTCGCAGGCCAGCCCCCAGTTGTAGTCATCGATCAGCACGACCTTGCCGAGCCGCTGACCGTTCGCCTCGCCCAGCGCCGCATAGCGGTCCGGCGGCAATACCACCGCCGCGATATCAATTAATTTGACACGGTGTTCCAGGTGATCGCGCAGACCCAGGAACCATTCCTGGTGATTCGGCATCTCCGTGACCGCGCCGTCATCCCAGTGAATCACGCCGTTCAGCTCTACCAGCGGTACCGCCAGCTGCAGCCCGGCCGCCTTGAACAACAAGGCCTGGAACCGGCCGGTGGCCCAGTCGGGACGACCCGTGGGTGCGGGCCTGGCTTTTGGGGCCGGTGCCGCCGGTGTCACCTCGGCCGTGACCGGCGTTTCCACCGGTGGCGCGGGTTTAATTTCGGGCGGCGCAATAATTGGCGGCACGATGACGGGCATGTCACGCAACGGCGTGGCTTCGGCCAGTTCAACCTGTGCCGTCATCTCATTGTCGGGAGTCGCTTCGGGAACCGGGGCCAGCAGTGCTTCCAGGTAGGCACCCACGGCCATGCCCTGATCCATTACGCCGCGTTCATCCTTGGCGGTTTTATCGTTCATGCTGTCGCTGATCCTGAAATGATATTGGCAAAGGGTTCGGTACGCGGCCGTTCGAGCAGGTCATCCACCAGCGCGCCATAGGCCCGCGCGCCACGCGAACGCGGCTGCCAGATGGACAGGGGTTTGGCCATTTTGCTCGCTTCGCGGAACTGGGTATCGATAGGAATCACCGAAGACCACATGTGATCGGCAAAGCGTTGCTGCAATACTTCCAGACCTTCGGATGAGGCGCGGGTGCGGCGATCGAACATGGTCGGTACGATCAAATGTTCCAGGGTTTCGCCGCGCGAACGGGTGATCATGTTCAGCGTGTGCAGCATGCGCTCCAGGCCCTTGATAGCAAGGAACTCGGTCTGTACGGGGATGATTAGTTGCTGGCAGGCTGCCAGTGCGTTCACCATCAACACGCCCAGCATCGGCGGGCAGTCGATGAAGACATAATCGTATTGCTGTTCGAGATCTTTTACCGCCTGGGCAATCACCAGCCCCATGCCCTCTTTCGCGCCCAGTTGTCGATCGAGTGTGGCAAGTGCAGTGGACGCCGGCAGTATCCAGAGATTCTGGAACTGGGTTTTCTGAATGATCTGGTAATACTTGGGCGATTGCTTGTCGGCCTTGTTCTTGAACAAGGTGTAGGCAGACGGATCGATGGTATCGGGATCGAGCCTGAAATAGGTGGTCAGGGATCCGTGCGGATCGAGATCGATCATCAGGGTGCGATGCCCTTCGCGGGCAAAGTGACCGGCGAGCGTGACCGTGGTCGTGGTCTTGCCCACTCCGCCTTTCTGATTGGCGACAGCCCAGACTTTTTTCATAGCGCCGTTACCTCGGCGTAGCAGTTTCGCGACTTCCGACATTCGCATTTCCTCGTGTTGTGTCGGGCACTTCTGCTTCCGATGCAAAGCGACGTTCTTCCAGCACAGAGGAAATCTCTGACTCGGAACGTTCCCAACGGGGGTCGTCACCCGGCAGCACCACCAGCACCACGCGACGATTGCGCGTGCGTCCGGCGGGTGTCTGATTGCTCGCGACCGGGTGCTCGGCACCGTAGCCAATCGCTGCCATCCGCACCGGGTCCACCCCGTTATCCTTCAATAAATGTACCACGCTTGCCGCGCGTGCGGCGGACAAATCCCAGTTCGAACGGAATTTTTCCGTAAAAATGGGGGTGTCATCCGTGTAACCTTCTACTTTAATTGTATTGGAGTAAGGCCTTAATAATTCAGCAATTCTCTCCACAACGGGATAGGCCGAGGCGGCCAGCATGCTGTTGCTGCCACTGAACAGCACACTCGACTGGATTTCAATCTCGATCCAGCGCTTGTCGCGACGGACATGCACCAGTTCATCTTCCAGCAGACTGCCCATCGCCGTGCTGATCTTGTCCGACAGGTCCCTGAGATCGGGATCGGCGAAACCGGCGGGCGGAAGCGGCTTGCCGGGCGCCTTGATGGATTTTGCCGCCTCGGTGCCGATTTCCCAGTCCCTGGGACGGGTCGGAAACGGCAGATCAATGGCGATGGATTCATCGTAGGGGCTGCGGGTCTTGCGATCCGGCGTGCGCGCCAGGTCGCCCTTCCCCATGGGCTCGGCCGTCCGGGTAGCCTGGCGAAACGCTGCATCCAGCGCGTCGGATAGCACCCGGTATTTGCCTTCGTTGACGGATGAAATCGCGTACATAACCACAAAAAACGCAAACAGCAGCGTAATGAAATCCGCATAGGAAACCAGCCAGCGATCGTGGTTTTCCGGTTCCTCTATGTGTCTTTGCCTGCGTCGCCTCATTGTCCTTTCTGCTTCAGGTATGAGAATAAATGCAATCGTAATGCCAGAACCCTGACACTAGACCGATGGTGGGGAATAACCCCTTAACTTGATTTCAATGTTGCGGGGGTTCTCGCCCTCCGCGATGGAAGCGATGCCTTCAATCATCATTTCCAGGAACATGGAACGGCGCCGGACATGCGCCTTGAGTTTGTTCGCGGCGGGCAACAGCGCCAGGTTGGCAAGCCCGACGCCGTAAATCGTCGCCACGAAGGCCACCGCGATGCCGTCGCCCAGTTGCGCGGGATCGGCCAGGTTGTGCATCACATGAATCAGTCCCATGACCGCGCCGATAATGCCGATGGTAGGCGCATAACCGCCCATCCCCTCGAACACCTTGGCGGCATCCATGTCGCGTTGTTCCGCGGCATCGAGTTCCACTTCCAGAATGCCGCGAATCAGCTCCGGTTCATTACCATCCACCAGCAACTGCAAACCCTTGCGGGCAAACAGATGCTCTTCTTTCTCGGCAATGGCCTCAAGACCCAGCAGGCCTTCGCGCCGCGCCACGTTGCTCCAAAGGGTCACCTTGCTGACGATCTCGCGGGGACGGTGGACAGGCGGCATGAAAATCCAGGGCAGGATACGCCAGGCACGCAGAAAAGTTGTCATCGGTGTCTGGACCATGATGGCGCCCAGCGTACCACCGGTGACAATCACAAATGCCGTCAGCTGGATCAGGGAACTGGCATGACCTCCTTCCAGGAAGTTGCCGCCCAGAATAGCCACCAGGGCTACCAGCAGACCGATCAGGCTCAAAATATCCACTACTGAAAAACCATCCCTGTTTTTATGTTGATCGGGTATTACTCAGGGAGGTTAACGGCGGGAAGCGAGGATTTCTTACCTTTAGTTTTTATTTAAAATCGTCAATATTAGAGTTTAATGATACTCAATTTCTGACACTTAACAGAAGCAAAAAGCATCACGTCACAGTATCGTCACCCCGGCGTAGGCCGGGGTCCAGG
>JBFHQE010000024.1:0-34800 GCA_041592335.1 Thiohalobacteraceae bacterium
CTGATCCTTTTTACCCTTCGATTTAATAAGTAGCCTGAATAACTTGTATAGAGGTGAACGAGATTCCACTACTTCTTGCAGATCCGATACCAGCTTTTGCAGATCTATAATCATCTGATCCCTATGCTTGATTTGAGCCACTGCATTATTTTTTTCTAACATGAGCGCCTTTCTGCAATGGGTATCCGATTCACGTAATTTTTGAATTTCATTGATACCATCGAGATACGGTGATAGCTTGGCTAACTCCTCAATGAAAGCATCATATATCAAGTTAAAGTCCCCAAACTCGCCTATGACCATTTTTTTATATAGTGACTGCGCCAATGCGGCAACCCCATCACTATCATTTATTGCTTCAGTTTTATTGTGGCGCATATCAGCATCAATAAACTCGTCGATTTCTTGTTTTGCCGACGGGCTATTGAATGGCCATTCAATCTGCAATTTCACTGATATACTTTCAGCCACTTTTCTCCAGTCTTCTATCAAGGACTGATATGAAACAAATACGCGAGAATAACTGCGTGTTAGACGCTCAGCTTCCAGAACATGCCAAAGCCAGGCAATATAGGCTACGTTGACATCTAACCCATCTCTCCTGACAAGTGATTTTGCAACCTCATTAGGATGCCGGTAAATGTGCACAAATCGCGCATCGCTATTAATTTGGTCAAATATGCTTATCCATAATGGTAACAAGCGGCACATACGTGGATCTTTAAGACCCCACAATTTCGAGCCTCCAAAATCACGCTTAACCAACTCAACTAGAGCGTTCTTGAACACCGTTAAAGATGAAAAAGTCCACCATTTAACTGGCAGAGCTCTAACGTCAAACCATCTGTAGCCAAGTTGATCTAGTATTTTTTCATGAAGATCGACAAGTTCAATATTTTCGTAGAAACCTTTATCATTTACTCCCTCAATTGCTGGCATCAAATTTTCACCAAAATCAACACCCAATCGCTGGAGCACACCACCCATGGCAGAAGTTCCGCTCCGATGCATCCCAAGAACAATAAGGGCTATATTTTTCTTCGAATTCACTTGCGTGCAAATTCCAGCATCTGTAGGTTACGAGGATTCTGACAACTCCCAGCCGTTATAAAATCGGTATAAGGCCAGAATGCAAACCATATTTTTTCGAAAAGTGGATAACAATACAGACAGGAGCTTACTATTTCAGAAAGAGGCCTTCCCAGGTAAACTCCATCAACGAAAAACAAAGAATGGTATTTAACTTTGAACATACAGTTATTAGCCCATCGTTAAATGAGTGCCCTAATTTTTTTTACAAATCTTTTCACTATAGACAACCTTGCAGGCGAAACCCTATGGGGAAGAATTTCAAAGCCATTATAAACATCATCTTTTGAAGCTTTATAACACCTAAGCTCACTCACACCAAAAACATATCCATTCCGCAAGGGCCCTAACGCAATTCTTCGAACATTTCCATTATTTGAAATCTTAAACAAATTTTTCCCAGGGTGGATCTCCGGCCTAAATGCGTGACCAGGGAAGAATTTACCTGTGAAGTCCATATATATCCTCAACCCATTTTCGTATTCGAATTCCCTATCGTCAGTCTCAAGGTTCAAACCAACATAAAACTCTTTGGGAAAATACTTTCCATCAGGGCAAATAATAATCCTGTCATTAACCATTTTATCAGAGCGAGGAAACATTCTTTCTGAGTTGTTATCGAAAGAAACCATCAACATTTCTGAGGGCCACTTGGCGCTGTTTATTGCATCGACATGAAAATAGTATTCTGGTAAATCGATGTAACCACCACCCTCCCCTGTTACTATAGATGCTGCACGTTCGATATCTACTTCATCGGCTTGAACACCAATAAATTCGGCCAATAATCTCGCGAATTCTTTCGGGTCAGCGCACGCCCGTTCATAATTCGCAAAAATTAGTGGCGACCGATTTTCTTTTAAAAATTTAAGTGCCTGATCGTAATAATGTATCGCATGAAGAGCTGAACTCATTGGGTCATTGGCGCCACGGGAGCACCAACTATCAACGGTTGCCTCAATATTCCTGAAAACTAAAACATAATGAGGATTCCGTAAATGCCTGCCATAGAATTCGAGCATCAGAGAAGCCTTGGGAACCTTGAAACCCCAAATAGACTTAGATTCGTTATTCTGTTTTATTCTCTCTACTAATTTTTGCTTATCATCAGTTAAAAAACTTGGATCCTCATGATTGCGCCCTGCTCTCTCTCCCATATCCACACCTAAGGCTCTAATCATTCCTGCAACCATTGAGGTGCCACCACGCTCAACGCCTAAGACAACTATAGTTTTATCCTTCCCTCTTGAAGATGGAGATACTTGTACTATTGCCCTTTTATTGGGCGTGCCTTCAAGCGCCTTCATATCACTCATTTACTAACTCACAATAGATGCCAGCGATTTACTCACCGCGTGCTAGCCTTTTCAAAATGAACATTGTTGCAACGGGTACGGTCGAAGAAAGATGCCACCCATCAACATAATCCCTCAAGCATTTCTTTGAGATTTTTCCGCCAATGCACAGTACTTTCACCACCTATGACAGATGCCAATAATGACTTGTCAAGAACACTGAATTTAGGCCTTGATGCTGGCGTAGGATATTCATGCGCACTAATAGGCCTAATAGGTATTTCTCTCTTTAAGAGCCCTACCTGGCTTGCCTCTTCAGAAATAGCAATCGCAAAGTCGTACCAACTCGCCACGCCCAGATCCGACCAGTGAAACAACCCCGCAACATCATTATTGAATACAATTTTCCAGATAGTTTTAGCTAAACCTCCAGCCCAGGTAGGCGTTCCCACCTGATCTATCACAACCCCAAGTGAATCTCTTTCCTTCATAAGGCGCAGCATTGTCTTCACGAAATTATTTCCGTATTGCGAATAGATCCAGGATGATCTGATAATAATTGCCTTATCGCCAGCTTGATCGAACAATCTACGTTCACCCTCCAGCTTGCTCTTCCCATATACGGACATAGGATTTGGTGTATCTGACTCCTTATATGGGGTGTTAGCTTTCCCATCAAAAACAAAATCGGTCGAGATGTGAATTATCCTGGCGCCAACAATACTTGCAGCCTCAGCAACATTACCAGCGCCAGCTGCATTCACCGCAAAGGCTTTCTCAGGTTCAGATTCCGCCTTATCAACTGCTGTATAAGCTGCAGTATTGATAATCCAGTTCGGACAAACGTCGGTCACAATCCGTGCGACGTTATCTTGATTAGTTATATCGAGCCGCCTGGAATCAAAAGTAAACAATTCAATATCAGCAGGTACACTCCGGGCTAATTCCTGCCCAAGCTGACCGCCAGCACCGGTTATTAGTGCCTTCATAAATAATACTCAGCTTTATTAAAATCACATCCACATGCATCCTTTTCTGAAACAACAGGATCAGTGCCGTTAGTAACTGGCCAGTGTATATCTAATCCGCAATCATTCCATTTGATCGTTCTTTCAAACTCCGGCGCATAAAAATCAGTGCATTTATAGATAAATTCTGCAGCCTCACTGACTACATAAAACCCATGAGCAAACCCTTCCGGAATCCAAAGTTGACGCTTATTCTCTTCGGACAGGTATACACCAACCCATTTACCAAAGGTAGAAGAGCTCCTGCGAATATCCACAGCCACATCAAACACCTCACCAGATGTAACTCTCACAAGCTTGCCCTGTGGTTGTTGAATCTGATAATGCAAACCCCGAAGAACGTGTTTTCCAGATTTAGAGTGGTTATCCTGGACAAATTCCTTGTCGATACCGTGTTGCGCCAAAACTCGTTTGTTATAGCTTTCATAAAAAAAACCACGCTCATCACCGAAAACTTTTGGCTCGATAATTAGGACGTCAGGAATTTCAGTAGGGATCACTTTCATGAATAGATACGTTCTTTCAGAATACTTAACAGGTATTGGCCATACTGATTTTTAATCATTGGAGCGGAAAGAGCTTCAAGCTGCTCCGGGCTGATATATCCCATTCGAAATGCAATCTCTTCAGGACAGCAAATCTTCAACCCCTGGCGATGTTCGATTGTTTCGATGAAAGATGAAGCTTCGATCAGCGACTGATGCGTTCCAGTATCCAGCCAGGCCATCCCTCGACCCATGACGGAAACCCTGAGTTGATTCCGTTCCAGATACCAGCTATTAACGTCAGTTATTTCAAGTTCACCACGTGGTGATGGCTTTAAGTTCTGTGCAACATCCAGAACTTTATTGTCATAGAAGTACAGCCCGGTAACAGCGTAGCGTGATTTCGGTTTGGCTGGTTTTTCTTCAATGGATAAGACCCTGCCGTCATCATTAAATTCGACCACTCCATAGCGCTCTGGATCCTGGACCGGATAGGCAAATACTGTTGCGCCTTCCTCCAGTTCCACAGCAGCTTGCAGGTCATCCTGAAGATCGTGGCCGTAGAAAATATTATCGCCCAGTATCAGTGCGCAGCGTTTTTCGCCAATGAATTCTCGTCCTATGATGAATGCCTGAGCAATACCGTTTGGTTCCTGTTGTACGGCATACTGAAAATTCATTCCCCATTCCGCACCATCACCAAGTAACTGCTGAAATCTTGGTGTATCTTGCGGGGTTGAAATAATCAGAATGTCGCGAATACCCGCCAGCATCAAAGTACTGAGCGGATAATAAATCATCGGCTTGTCATAGACGGGTAACAGTTGTTTAGATACTACCTGAGTTACCGGATATAACCGAGTCCCAGAACCTCCCGCAAGCACGATCCCTTTCATAGGACCTCCCTTTGCTGATAATTCCGCTCAATCCAGTTACGGTAATCTCCACTGATAATCCTTTTTACCCAGTCCAGGTTATCCAAATACCACTGAACTGTCTTCCTGATACCGGTATCAAAAGTCTCTGCAGGACGCCATCCAAGATCTCGTTCTATCTTGCGGGCATCTATGGCATAACGCTGGTCATGGCCTGGACGGTCCTTGACATAAGTAATCAAACTCCGAAAGCCATTAGCGTTTTCACCAGCGAGTGAATTTGGATTATCAGGAACTAATTCTTCCAGTAACTCACACAGGGTATGCACTATCTCTAGATTGGTCTTTTCATTGAGGCCGCCAATGTTATAGACCTCTCCCGGCGCACCTTTATCCAGAACCGTATCAATAGCATCGCAGTGATCTGTCACGTAGAGCCAGTCGCGGATATTCGAACCATCTCCGTAGATTGGCAGCGGCTTGCCATCCAGCGCATTCATGAGCATCAAAGGAATCAGTTTTTCCGGAAACTGATACGGGCCATAATTATTCGAGCAGTTGGTTGTCAGTGTAGGCAGACCATAGGTGTGATGATAGGCGCGAACCAGATGATCAGACGAAGCCTTGGAGGCTGAATAGGGACTATTGGGCGCATAGGGATGCTGCTCGGTAAAGGGCGCATCTCCAGGATTCAGCGAACCATAAACTTCATCAGTCGATACATGTAAAAAACGAAATTTCTCCTGCTCGTTTGCCTTGAGAGGCTGCCAGTAAGCCCGAGTCTCTTCCAGCAGGTGAAAGGTTCCGTTCACATTGGTCAGGATAAAATCTTCAGGCCCATGAATGGAACGATCAACATGACTTTCAGCAGCGAAATTAACAATAGCTGATGGCTGAAACCGCTCCAATAGGCCACGTACCAGCTCCCGGTCCCCAATATCACCTTCTACAAAGGCGTAGCGCCCATCCTGTTCTACTGACTTCAGGTTTTCCAGATTTCCCGCGTAGGTTAGCTTATCTAAGTTGATGACTCGGCCACCATGCTTACCCAGACGGTTCAATACATAATTTGAACCGATAAAACCTGCACCACCGGTAACTAAAATAACATCCTGCATATAATAAATTTTGCCTAACTACTTAAATTGAGGAGCGATTAGTAATTAATGCTAGTTATTGACCCGGTCGTAAATATCTTCAAACCGAACAATATCGTCTTCACCCAGATAACTGCCCGACTGAACTTCGATGATTTCCAGCGGGATGGTGCCAGGATTTTCCAGGCGATGCGTTACACCCAATGGAATGTAAGTCGACTGGTTTTCAGACAGCATGAAAACTTCATCACCCTTTGTCACTCTTGCCGTACCCGATACGACGATCCAGTGTTCAGCGCGATGATGATGCATCTGTAATGAAAGCGAAGCACCCGGTTTTACCGTGATGCGTTTTACCTGGTAGCGATCGCCAACATCGATACCTTCATAGTCGCCCCATGGACGATAAACGCGGCTATGAAAACGATGCTCTTCACGATCCGAATCCTTAAGCTGCTTAACGATCGCTTTCACATCCTGCGCGCGATCCTTGGTAGCAACCAGCAAAGCATCCGGCGTTTCCACTACAACCATGTTGTCGAGACCTATAGCCGCTACACAGCGATCATGTGCCAGCACCAGTGAATTAGAAACTTCGTGAATCAATACATCACCCTTGGTGACATTCCCCTGGGCGTCGCGCTCGGATATTTCCCAGATCGCGGAGAACGCACCGACATCGGACCAGGTCGCTGCCATGGGCACCACTGCGGCGCGCGACGTTTTTTCCATGACGGCGTAATCAATCGAATCATTCGGCGACTTGAGGAAAGCATCTTTACCCACCCGGCAAAAATCCAGGTCTCGTTTGCCACTGCCAATCGCCGCCTGGCAGGCTTCGACAATACGGTTATTCGATTTTTCGATCTCTTCCAGCCAGACAGCGGCTTTCATAACGAAGATACCGCTGTTCCAGGCATAATTGCCCGCCGCCAGGTAGGACTCAGCTGTCTTGATATCCGGTTTCTCGACAAAACTGGCCACGGCGTAGGAACCAGCCTGCTCAGAAAGCTCTTCACCCTGCTGGATATAGCCATAACCGGTTTCGGGCGAGGTCGGCACAATGCCGAATGTTACCAGGTAACCTTTCTCGGCCAGCGCAACGCCTTTGCTCACGGTATCCGAGAACGCCTGCTCATCCGGGATTACATGATCGGCTGGCATGACCACCATGATGGCATCAGGATCGGACTCATTGAGGTAGAGCGCTGCCAGCGTCAGTGCCGGAGCAGTATTACGTCCCTCCGGCTCCAGCAGGATGCCCTTGGGATCGATACCCAGTTCATGCACCTGTTCGGCAACCAGAAACCGGTGCTCCTCGTTACAGACAATCAGCGGAGGCTGTATCTCTGGAAACCCGCTCAACCGCAACGCGGTATCTTGCAGCAAGGTCTGATCCCCGACCAGCGGCAGCAGGGGTTTGGGGAAGAATTCCCGGGACAACGGCCATAAACGGCTCCCGGCACCGCCGGATAGAATCACCGGATAAACAGCCATAATGACTCCCAGAACGCGCAGTTAAGTTATTGAAATAATGTGACTACTGTGTCACGCGAATCAGTGCGTGATTATACGGAATGGACAAAGAAAAAAGTAGGTCAAATTTGGCCACCCGGGACCGGGTGGCCTGACAAAGTACTGTTCTATTCGGCGGCAATGGAAACCGTCATTTTGTCGTGATTCTGGCGCAGGGTGGATTGCCCGATCCCCTTCACCAGCGTCAAATCCTCAATCCGCTGGAAGGGACCGTTGGCATTGCGGTAGGCCACAATCGCCTCGGCCTTGGAATTACCGATACCTTCTAGGCTGGCAGCCAGCTGCTCGGCAGTGGCGGTGTTCAGATCGAGGGGCTCGGCACTCAGGCTGCTTGAAAACAGTAGTACCAGGGAAGAAAACAGAATAGCGAACGTACGCATGATGAAACTCCTTTTTCAAAGATTCCGTGGCGATCCTTGCCACGGATGAGAGCATATCAGTCCTTGCCGGGATGTCAATTTCCGCCAATCTCCTGGTTGATGGCGGCGAGTGCGGCGACCGGGTCGTCGGCCTGGGTGATGGGACGACCAATCACCAGGTAGCTGGAACCGGCGACAAGCGCATCTTTAGGTGTCATGATCCGTTTCTGATCTCCCGCATCTGCCCCGGCTGGACGAATACCCGGGGTGACCAGCACAAAATCCTGACCACGTTGTTTTCTTAATTCAACAACCTCTTTCGAAGAACAGACGACACCGTCCAGACCTGCTTCCTGGGTCAGCGCGGCCAGCCGGGATACCTGTTCCACCGGGGAGCCCGGCACCCCGATCTCCGCCAGATCCTCTTCCGCCATGCTGGTCAGCACCGTTACGGCGATTAACAGCGGGCGATCAGCCCCAAAAGATTCCAGCGCATCCCTTGCAGCGGCCATCATGCGGCGTCCACCCGAGGCATGCACATTCATCATCCAGACACCCAGTTCCGCAGCAGCCTGGCACGCGGCGGCCACGGTATTGGGAATATCATGAAACTTCAGGTCCAGAAATATCGGGAACCCTCTTGCCTGACAATCGCGCACCACCTGCGGCCCACCCCGGGTAAAGAGTTCTTTACCGATTTTCAGCTTGCAACTACCCGGCTCAAGCCGGTCAACGAATGCCAGCGCATCCGCGGCACTGGGATAATCCAGCGCAACAATCACCTTTGAATCATTCATAGTACTCATCACTTCTCTATCATTCCGCCGCCACGCCCTGTACCGGCTTGATGGTGCTCCAGTGCTTGCAACTCGGACATTGCCAGTGCAGCGTCTTACCGGCAAAGCCACAATGTTCACAGCGGTAACGGGGTTGTTCCTGCAGTAACTCGCGCATCAGATCACGCAGTATCGTGAGATGCTCGCGGGATTTACCCGTCGCCGAATCCAGCTGTAAATCAATAAGTCCTTCCAGACCTCTGACGGAAGGTCGCTGGGAAAGGTGCGCAATCAGAAACTCGCGCGCCTTCTCCTCGCCTTCCAGCTCCTGGATTAAATCAACCTGCATGAGCGTCGCGGTCGATGCCTGCACATCCGCGTTTATCTGCTGTAAATATTCGATAAACTGGCGTTCCTGGCCAAGCGCATGATAGCAGGAGCGTAGTTCATCCAGCACTTCAGGTAACAGTGCCATATCCTGTTGACTGACCTGTTTGAAAGCGCGGATTGCTGCCTTCAGATTCCCGGCCTGTTTTTCCAGCCGTCCCTGCAGCATGCTTGCGCGCACGCAGCTTTTATCGTGCCCCAGCGCCTTTTTTAGCAGTTGATTAACCTGGTTGTGATCGCCCCTGCGCAACGCCTCTTCCGCCTGTTCGCAATAAAAATGAGCAATTTCCCGGTTGAACCGTTTACCGGATTCATTTTCCAGCCAGCGTGCGGTATTGATCGCCTTTTCCCATTCCTTCTCCTGCTGGTAAATATCCAGCAAATAGCGCAGCGCCGCACGGCGATGCTTGTCTTCATCCAGCAACTCCTGCAACAGGCTTTCCGCGCGATCAAACAAACCCGCCCGCATGTAATCATGACTGAGCTCAAGCAAGGCGGAGGCGCGTTGTTCGCGATCAAGCGTGGGACGGGCAATCAGGTTTTGATGAATGCGGATGGCGCGATCGACTTCACCCCGCCGCCGAAACAGATTACCCAGGGCAAGATGCGTTTCAACGGTATCGCCATCGACTTCCAGCATCTGGATAAATACGTCAATCGCCTTATCCGGTTGCTCGTTTAGAAGGTAATTCAGGCCACGGAAATAGTTGGCATTCAGATCGGTTACTTTGCTGGAAACAGACTTGGTGGGATGCTGGCGTCGCGCGACCCACCAGCCAGAGGCAGCTGCAACAGGCAATAACAGCCAGAGCAATGCATCCATGGAAATCAGCGTTCGTTTTTAATCGGAATCGAGCGGAGGTTTGATACTTCCTGTTCCGCCAGTTTTGCCTGGCGCTTGTATCGTATAGCCTCGCGTTTGAGGCGAATGAAAATACCGGCACTGAAGAAAATACCCAGAACGGCGCCCAGCGCCATGGACAGAATCAGTAATTGGGCGAGTTGAAAATCCCCTTTACCCCAGAAGTAATCGAATACCACGACATGCTTGTTCAAAACCGCGAAGGCCAGACCAACCACAGCCAGAATAATCAGGGAAAGAAGAGAAAATAAACGTGCCATTATGCGCCCCAAGTACGACCAGAACGGGTCTCAGTGAGAGGTACTTTAGAGGCTTCAGGAATTGACTGCAACCATACTTGAGTAAGCTGCAGTGACTTGGCTCACATGGGAGTATCGCTACTCTTGATTTCGTGTTCCTTGCCGTCGTCAACTCGCTCGCGCAATTCCTTGCCCGGCTTGAAATGCGGTACGTATTTCGCGGAAAGCGCAACGGATTCACCCGTCTTGGGGTTTCTGCCCAGACGCGGCGGACGGTAGTGGAGAGAGAAACTGCCAAAGCCACGAATTTCGATTCGCTGCCCCTGCGCCAGTGACTGGCTCATCTGTTCAATCAGGCTTTTAACCGCCAGCTCGACATCCTTATAGTTAAGGTGGCTGTTCTTGGCTGCCAGTATTTCGATCAGTTCTGACTTGGTCATTCTCTACGCCCCAATTTTGAATGACCCGGGCGGCTGTAACCGCCCGGGACTCAAACATGAATCGGACTAGTTGTCCTGATTCTCCATTTGCTCTTTCAGCAGATCACCCAGAGTAGCGCCACCAGAGGAACTACCACGTGTGTAATCCTGCAAGGCTTCTGCTTCTTCATGCTCTTCCTTGGCCTTGATAGAGAGCGAAATCGAACGGTTCTTGCGATCAACCGCGACAAACTTCGCTTCCACCTCGTCACCGACATTCAACACGGTCCGTGCATCTTCTACACGGTCGCGCGCCAGTTCAGAGGCCCGCAGTACGCCTTCGATACCATCACCTAGATCAATGATAGCGGCCTTGGCATCAACTTCCTTAACGGTACCCTTCACGATGCTGCCCTTGCCATGTTCGGCCAGGTAGTTCGAGAACGGGTCCTTGTCCAGCTGCTTGACGCCCAGCGAGATACGCTCACGCTCGGGATCAACCGCCAGTACCACGGCTTCAACCTCGTCACCTTTCTTGAAGTTACGCAGGGCTTCTTCATCGCCCTCTTCGCTCCAGGAGATATCGGAGAGGTGAACCAGGCCGTCGATACCGCCGTCGAGACCAACGAAAATACCGAAATCGGTGATGGACTTGATGGTACCGGTCACGCGATCGCCCTTGCTGTGGGTAGCCGCGAACTCGTCCCATGGATTGGAGTGGCACTGCTTCATGCCCAGTGAGATACGACGACGTTCTTCGTCGATATCCAGCACCATGACTTCCACTTCCTGACCGACGTGAACCACCTTGGCGGGGTTGACGTTCTTGTTGGTCCAGTCCATTTCAGAGACGTGCACCAGACCTTCAACGCCTTCCTCGATTTCCACGAAGCAGCCGTAATCGGTAATGTTGGACACCTTACCGAACAGACGGGCATTTTCAGGATAACGACGCGCCAGATCCGCCCATGGGTCAGTACCCAGCTGTTTCATACCCAGCGATACGCGGTTACGTTCACGGTCGAACTTGAGTACCTTGACTTCAACTTCATCGCCAACGTTGACCAGCTCGGAAGGATGCTTAACGCGCTTCCAGGCCATGTCGGTGATGTGCAGCAGACCGTCGATACCGCCTAGGTCAACGAACACACCGTAGTCGGTGAGGTTCTTGATCACGCCCTTGACGATCATGCCTTCCTGCAGATTCTTCAGCAGTGCATCGCGTTCAGCGCTGTACTCGGATTCAACCACGGCACGGCGTGAAACAACGACGTTGTTACGCTTGGCATCCAGCTTGATCACCTTGAAATCAAGCGGCTTGCCTTCCAGGTAAGTGGTATCGCGTACAGGACGCACATCCACCAGGGAACCCGGCAGGAACGCACGGATAGATTTGATGTCGACAGTGAAACCACCCTTGACCTTGCCGCTGATAATGCCGCTGACGGTCTCTTTCTCTTCGTAAGCTTTTTCAAGCTCGGTCCAGACGCGAGCGCGCTTGGCCTTTTCACGTGATAAACGGGTTTCACCAAAGCCGTCTTCGACCGCGTCCAAAGCCACTTCGACTTCGTCGCCGATCTGTACTTCAACGGCACCTTCTTCATTAATGAACTGCTCGACGGGGATAACACCTTCGGACTTCAGACCGGCATTAACGACAACAACATCTGGCCTGATAGCCACCACCGTACCGGTAACGATTGCACCGGGATTCAGTTCCTGGTTTTGAAGGCTTTCTTCAAACAGTTCTGCAAAGCTTTCGCTCATGAGTTAAACATTCCTTGAATCGCAAACCTGGCGACTCGGGTAACGTCGTGCGAACACGACAGGGTTAGTTAATGAACACAAGACGATCACAACTGATAACGTTCACGCACGATACCCATAACCTTAGCAACTGCCATTGGAATATCCATTGAGGATGTATCAATGACTTGCGCGTCGTCTGCAGGACGCAGCGGCGCTACCTTGCGGTTCTGATCGCGTGCATCGCGTTCGGCGATCTCTTGCACGAGGGCGGAAAGGTTAGCACTCAATCCTTTTTCAATCAACTGGTTATAGCGCCTCTGCGCGCGTTCCTCGGCGCTCGCCGTCAGAAACACCTTGGCCGGTGCCTCGGGAAATACCACGGTTCCCATGTCCCGGCCGTCCGCGACCAGTCCCGGCGCGCGGCAAAATGCCCGCTGACGGGCCAGTAGCGCCTGCCGCACAGCGGGCAAGGCAGCGACTTTTGATGCCGCATTACCCGCCGTCTCGGAGCGAATTTCGCATGTAACATCTTGATTATTAAGGAGTATGATATCGTCATCGGCGGAAAAGCTGACATCTAGTCGCTCTGCCAGGGCGGCGAGCGCCATCTCATCCTCCAGTGGAACGCCCGCCTGACCGGCGGCATAGGCCAGAATTCGATACAGTGCCCCGCTGTCGAGAAAATGCCAACCCAGTTGCTGGGCTACGCTTCGACCAATCGTGCCCTTACCCGACCCGCTCGGGCCGTCGACAGTCAGAATCGGGATGTTTTTATCCACCATGGCTCAGGAATGGTCGCTGATGGAGAGGCCAGCCGAAGCCGCAAGATCGACGAAACCCGGGAACGAGGTGTTCACGTTGGCGCAGTCGTTGATGCGAATTTCACCCGTGGCGCGCAATGCCGCCATGGCAAAGGACATCGCAATACGGTGATCGCCATGGCTATCAACCTCGCCCGCGCCCAGAATGCCGCCTTCGATCAAAATTCCATCCGGCGTGGGGTCAGCCTCGATACCGAGAATCTGCAAACCATCGGCCATCACCTGGATACGATCGCTTTCCTTGACGCGTAACTCTTCCGCGCCACGCAACACGGTAACGCCTTCCGCGCAGGCTGCGGCAACAAACACCGCGGGGAATTCATCAATCGCCAACGGCACCAGTTCTTCCGGGATCTGGATGCCGGTCAATGGCGCGTATCGCACCCGCAGATCAGCCACGGGTTCACCACCCACGATGCGTTCATTACTGACCTCAATGTTGGCGCCCATGAGTTTGAGGATGTCGATGATGCCGGTACGAGTCGGGTTCATACCAACATGTTTCAGCGTGAGATCCGAACCTTCGGCAATACTCGCGCCGACCAAAAAGAATGCAGCGGATGAAATATCGGAAGGAACTTCGATCTTGCCCGCGGTTAACTTGCCGCCACCGGTAAGGCAGGCCTTCGCGCCATCCACGCGCACCTCATAGCCCATCCCCTGCAGCATACGCTCGGTGTGATCACGCGTCGGTGCCGGTTCAACAGTACAGGTTTCACCCTCGGCATAGAGTCCTGCCAGCAACACACAGGATTTCACCTGCGCACTGGCCATCGGCAGATCGTAATGAATTCCTTTGAGCTTGTTGCCCCCACGAATGACCAACGGCGCAGTGCCACCCTCACTGCTTTCGATCCTGGCCCCCATCTGGGTTAAAGGATCGATCACGCGTTTCATGGGACGACCGGATAAGGATGAATCCCCAGTCAAAGTGGCATCAAAGGATTGACCTGCCAGCAGTCCCGACAACAGACGCATCGAGGTACCGGAATTCCCCAGATAAAGTGGTTCGATCGGTTGTTTCAGTCCATGCAGGCCAACACCATGGATAGTCACTTCGCCATTGTCTGGTCCTTCAATCTTCACACCCATGGCCTTGAACGCTGCCAGGGTTGCAAGCGCATCTTCGCCTTCCAGAAAACCGCTCACCTGCGTCGTGCCTTCGGCTAAAGACCCCAGCATGATGGAACGGTGCGAGCAGGATTTGTCGCCTGGCACGCGGATTTCACCGGTCAGTTTGCCGCCCGGTTCAACGAGGTATTGGATGTTGGTTTCGGAAGTCATTCGTTTAAATCTCAACTAAGTAAACCTGTAGGAGCGGCCTTGGCCGCGAACAGTTCGCCCCTACAATATGCAGTTTATTTCCTGACGTCTTCGCGATCACCATAATTACTGCTGTACATGCTCATCACGCGCCTTCTTGGCAGACGCGAATATCGCTTCTAGTTCTTCACCCTTGCCGTCGGCAATGGCGGCACGAATGCGCGCATAATCTTCGGCAAACCGATCCATCATGGCCAACACGGCGGTTTTGTTTTCCAGACAGATATCGCGCCACATCACCGGATCACTGGATGCAATGCGGGTGAAATCGCGAAAGCCGCCTGCCGCATTGGCAAAAATCTCGTTATGTTCATTCAGCCTTGCCAGGCTATCGACCAGGCCGAAAGCGAGAATATGCGGCAGGTGACTGGTCGCCGCCAGGACTTCATCGTGCAGATCCACATCCATCTGCACCACGTCCGCGCCCGCCGCTTCCCACATTTCCCGCACGCGACCCAGGGGGCCAACGAAGGTATCTTCCGTGGGCGTGAGAATCACCCGCCGGTTTTGATACAACTCGGCAAAGGAGGCGCTCACACCGCTCTGCTCAGTCCCCGCAATCGGATGACCCGGCACAAAAAAGCCGGGCACTTCGCCAAACGCGTTACGTGCCGCCTCGACCACCGAACGCTTGGCACTGCCCGCATCGGTGATCACGGCGTCATCCGCAAGATGCGGCGCAATGGTTTTGAACACCTGGGCCATGGCACTCAGTGGCACGCAAACCACGATCATGTCGGCGCCCGCCACCGCTTTTGTCATGTCGGTGTCGAACCGGTCAATGACACCCAGGTCGACGGCTTCCTGCAAATGCTCGGCGCGACGGCTGCTGCCGACGATTTCTTTCACCGCGCCGGCTTTGCGCAAGGCGCGCGCCAGCGATCCACCGATCAGACCAACGCCAATTATGCACAGGCGTTCAATCACGCCAGCACCTTTTTCAGCGCAGCAATGCAACGCACGTTTTGTTTTTCCGCACCGATGCTGATCCGTAAATGATGCGGCAGACCGTAATTGGCAACAGGTCGAACGATCACGCCTTCGCGCAGCAGCTTGTCATAAAAAGGAGCTGCCTCGCGGCCAATGTCGACACTGATAAAGTTGCCCACGGAAGGAATATAGCTTAATCCCATTTCATTGAATGCTACTTCAAACTGGCGCAGGCCATTCGCATTCATAGTTACCGTTTTCTGAAGGTGCTCATGATCATCCAGTGCCGCTTCCGCTGCCGCCAGCGCAGGGCCGTTCACGTTGAATGGCGGACGAACACGATTCATAAGATCCGCCAACGCAGGATGCGACAGGCTGTAACCGACACGTAAACCCGCAAGGCCATAGGACTTGGAGAAGGTACGGGTCACCATGAGATTCGGGTAATCGGCCAGCCATTGACTGCTGTCGGTATAACCTATCGCATTGGTGGCAGGCTCAATCGCGTAATCGAAATAGGCTTCATCAACCACGACAACGATACGTTGCGGTACCCTGGCAATAAACTCGCGCAGCCTGTCACCCGTCACCCAGGTACCCGTCGGGTTGTTCGGGTTGGCGATGAAGATGACACGGGTGCGGTCGGTGATTGCGTTATACAATGCATCTAGATCATAGCCCCAGTCTTTGGCTGGAGCCGCAACCGATACTCCACCGACGGCCTGGGTCACAATCGGATAAATGGCAAAGGCATGCTGTGAAAACAGCACTTCATCACCAGGCGACACCAGGCAACGCACGACAAATTCCAGCATGTCGCTGGAACCATTGCCAAGCGTGATCTGTTTAGTCGAAACGCCATGTTTGGCAGCCAGCTTTTGCTTCAGGGCAAAACCGTTACCATCCGGATATAACCAGACATCGTTCAGCGCGGCACGGGCGGCATCCAGTGCCAGCGGACTCGGGCCAAGTGGGTTTTCATTCGATGCCAGCTTGATAATGTCCGAAACGCCATACTCGCGTTCCAGTTCGGAGATAGGCTTGCCTGGCGCATAAGGTGTCAGGCCTTTCACACCGGAAGTGGCATATTCCAGAAATTCAGGATTACTCATGGCTGCTATAAAACCGCTCGTGGATAGGAACCCAGCACCTTGACCATGGCGGCACGCTGTTGCAAATCAAGTAATGCCGCCGCCACTTCGGGGTCCTGCTGGTGACCGACAATATCGATAAAGAATACATAGTCCCAGACACCACGCCGTGATGGGCGCGATTCGATACGTGTCATGCTCAGATTATGCTGTGAGATCGGTTCAAGGATTCGGTACAGCGCACCGGATTCATTGTGTACCGAGACCAGCAACGAGGTCTTGTCATCGCCACTGACCGCGACCGATTGCTTGCCGATGACCAGAAAGCGCGTGGTATTACCCGGCTCATCCTCGATGTTTCGCGCGAGAATATTCAGGCTGTACAGATCAGCCGCCGCACCACCGGCGACAGCCGCCACCGGCCCGCCTTCCTCGCTGACCATGCGCGCGGCTTCACCATTACTGGCAACCGGCACCCGGTCTGCATGCGGCAAATTGGCGTCCAGCCAACGGCGCGACTGCGCCAGCGCCTGCTGGTGCGCATACACTGTCTTTATCGACCCGAGATCGGCAACACCGCTCATCAAGTGCAGCTCGATACGCAACTGCACTTCGCCGCAGATCTGCAATGGCGACTGCAGAAATTTATCCAGGGTGTGATTAACCACGCCTTCGGTAGAATTTTCCACCGGCACTACCCCGTAATGCGCATTGCCGGATTCAACTTCCCGGAATACATCATCAATGCTGCGCATACCCAGGGTATTCACCGAATGCCCAAAGTGCTTCATCACGGCAGCCTGCGTGTAGGTACCGGCCGGGCCAAGGTAGGCAATACTCAGTGGTCGCTCAAGCGCAAGACAGGCCGAGATAATTTCACGGAACAGTCGCGCAATCTCATTCGACGCCAGCGGGCCTTTGTTTTCCTCGCGCACTCGCCGCAGGATTTGCGCTTCACGTTCCGGACGATAGTAATCGGTATCCTCGCCCAGCGATTGCTTGATGTCGGCCACTTTCTGCGCACAGGCGGCTCGTTCATTGATCAATCGCAACAGCTCGGCATCCAGCGCGTCAATGCGTTCCCGCACTGCCGCCAGTTGCTGCTGTTCTTTCGATTGATCAGTCATTGATAATTAATCCAGCACTCTCACAGACAAAACGCCATTAATACCCTTCAATTTGTCCACGCAGGCCTCGCCAGGCTCTGATGCGACATCGACAATGGTGTAGGCCAGCTCACCGCGTGACTTGTTCAACATATCGTTGATGTTCAGACCCGACTCCGCCAGCACTGTTGAAATCTGGCCCAGCATATTCGGCACGTTGGCATTCACCACCGTCAGGCGCACACCTTCGGAACGCGGCATATTCACTTCGGGGAAATTCACCGAGTTGAGCACGTTGCCGTTTTCCAGGTAATCACGCACCTGTTCGGCCACCATGATAGCGCAGTTTTCCTCCGCTTCACGCGTCGAGGCGCCCAGGTGCGGCAGCGTGATCACGCGCGGGTGGTTCTTCAGCAGGTTAGACGGGAAATCGCACACATAGGCGTTGACCTTGCCCTTGTCGAGCGCCGCCACGACCGCCTCGTCATCCACGATACCGTTGCGGGCGAAGTTCAGAATCGTCACGCCATCCCGCATGCGACCGAGCCGATCCGCGTTGATCATGTTTTTGGTGGCATCGACCAGGGGCACGTGAAAACTGACAAAGTCCACGCGCGACAGCAGGTCATCCACGCTGTTGGCCTGCTCGACGTCCGAAGACAACTGCCAGGCGCGCTGCACAGTGATATCCGGGTCATAACCAATGACCTTCATACCGAGTGCCTTGGCGGCATTACATACCTGTACGCCGATTGCGCCCAGGCCAATGACGCCCAGCGTGCGACCCGGTAACTCGAACCCGACAAAATTTTTCTTGCCGGCCTCGGTATCCTTGTTAATGGTTACATCGTCACCCTGCAGGTTGCGGGCGAAGTCCCAGGCCTGGCAGACGTTGCGCGCCGCCAGCAGCATGCCGGTCAGCACCAGCTCCTTTACCGCATTCGCGTTGGCGCCCGGCGCATTGAATACCGGGACACCCAGCTTGCTCATTTTTTCGACCGGAATGTTGTTAACGCCCGCCCCGGCACGCCCTACCGCTTTTAGCGAAGGCGGCAGATCCATGTCATGCATTTTGAACGAGCGTAACAGGATGGCATCCGGGTGCTGGATTTCTGAAGCCACTTCATATTTGTCGCGCGGCAGCTTTTCCAGTCCAGCCACCGAGATATTGTTCAGTGTGAGTACTTTAAACATCGTCTTCCTCAACCTTTGGTTATGTTCTTTATCTTTTCTTTATCCGTAGGAGCGGGCTTGTCCGCGAACAGTGAAATTAACCGTGCTTCTTCTCAAACTCCGCCATAAAACTCACCAGCGCATCAACACCCGCTTCCGGCATGGCGTTATAAATACTGGCGCGCATGCCACCGACAGAACGGTGACCCTTGAGCGTGGTCAATCCCGCCTTGGTCGCTTCATCCAGGAAAGTTTTATCAAGATCAGCATTGGCCAGCGTGAATGGCACGTTCATCCAGGAGCGGCAGGACTTTTCCACCGGGTTGGCATAGAAATCAGAACCATCGATTGCCGCGTACAATTTGCTGGCCTTGCGCTCATTGATCTCAGCCATGGCCGTGAGACCGCCCAGCTGCTTCACATGCGCAAACACCAGCCCCGACAAATACCAGGCGTAAGTCGGTGGCGTGTTGTACATGGATTCGCCTTCCGACTGCACCTGGTAATTGAACATGGTTGGGGTAGCATCAATCACTTCGCCCATCAGGTCGTCGCGCACGATCACCACAGTCAAACCGGCCGGACCGATATTTTTCTGCGCACCGGCATAGATAACGCCAAACCTGGAAACATCCACCGGGCGCGACAGAATGGTGGAAGACATATCCGCCACCAGGGGCACGTCACCGGTCTCGGGAATGTATGGGAACTCAACACCACGAATGGTTTCGTTCGGAGTGTAATGTACATAGGCTGCATCGGCCGACAGTTTCAGATCCGATTGCGCAGGGCAACTGGTAAAATTGCCTTCGGAGGTATCGGCGGCAACGTTTACCGAGCAATAGCGCTTGCCTTCGGCAATGGCCTTCTTCGACCAGTCACCCGTGTTGATATAGTCCGCGCCTTTCTTACCACGCAGCAAGTTCATCGGCACCATGGCAAATTGACTGCTGGCACCGCCCTGCAGAAACAGTACTTTGTAATTATCGGGAATTGCCATCAACTCACGCAGATCAGCCTCGGCCTGCGATGCGATAGACATAAACTCCTTGCCGCGATGGCTCATTTCCATTACCGACATACCCGAACCCTGCCAGTCGAGCATTTCGTCTCGCGCCTGTTCGATGACGGCCTGCGGCAACATCGCCGGTCCTGCACTGAAGTTATATACCCTGCTCATTGTGACTCCTCAAAAAACTTGTTAAATCCCCACACTGTCAGCCGGTGCAGCCTGTAGGAGCAGGCTTGCCCACGAACCAGGGCATAATTCCTGGGTTATTCGCGGGCAAGCCCGCTCCTACAAAAACTATTCAGAAATCCAGTAACAGAAAACGCGGAGAAGACGCTGCCGCCTGAACTCCGCGTTTGTGCTGTTAAATCCTGTTATTCGTCGCTTGCCTCAACCTCGTCGCCCTCGTCTTCGGCTTCCGCCTCTACGATGGCATCGACACCTACCAGCTTTTCATCCTCACCCAGGCGAATCAAACGCACACCCTGGGTGTTACGGCCCATGCTGGAAATTTCCGCCACCCGGGTACGTACCAGCGTACCGCCATTGGTGATCAGCATGATCTCGTTTTCTTCTTTCACCAGCGTGGCGCCAACCACGTTTCCGTTCCGCTCCGACGCCTGGATGGAAATCACGCCCTGCCCGCCGCGGCCATGCACAGGGTAATCGTCCACCGGGGTACGCTTGCCATAGCCGTTCTCGGTCGCGGTCAGCACATCGCCTTCGTCCACGATGATCAGGGAAATAACGTGCTGATTCGGTTGCAGCTTGATGCCACGCACGCCGGTTGCGGTGCGACCCATCGGACGAACATCGTCCTCCTTGAAGCGAATCGCCTTGCCAGCATCGGTAAACAGCATGACATCGCAACTGCCGTCGGTGACGGACACATCCACCAGCTTGTCGCCATCGCGCAGTTCCACTGCAATAATGCCGTTGCTGCGCGGACGTGAGAAGGCAGATAACGGCGTCTTTTTCACCACACCGGTCGTCGTTGCCATAAAGACAAACTTGTCTTCGGTAAATTCACGAATCGGCAGCACGGCGTTAATACGTTCGTCTTCTTCCAGTGGCAACAAGTTCACGATCGGCTTACCGCGCGCGGTGCGACCGGCCTGCGGCAACTGGTAGACCTTCAGCCAGTAGGCTTTGCCACGGCTGGAGAAACAGAGGATGGTGTCATGCGTGCTGGCAATGAACAGCTTGTCGACAAAATCTTCATCCTTGACGGAAGTCGCAGTCTTACCGCGCCCACCGCGGCGTTGCGCCGAGTACTCGGTCAACGGCTGCGCCTTGGCGTATCCGGCATGCGACAAGGTCACCACCACGTCTTCCTCGGTGATGAGATCTTCCAGGGTGAGATCCGCTTCGTCTTCGGTGATCTCGGTACGACGTGCGTCGCCATACTCGTCATTAATAGCCGTCAGCTCATCGCGAATCACCGCCATCAGCCGATCGGGGTTGTTCAGTATGTCAAGTAGATCATCGATTTTATCAATTAATTCTTTGTATTCATTGATGATTTTATCCTGCTCAAGGCCGGTCAGCTGATGCAGCCGCAGATCCAGGATCGCTTGCGCCTGGGCATCGGACAGGCGGTAACCTTCATCGGTCAGGCCGAACTCGGGTCCAAGGTCATCCGGACGTGAGGCGCTGGCACCGGCCCGCTCCAGCATGTCGATCACCACGCCCGGCTGCCAGGCGCGGCCCATCAAGGCCGTCTTGGCCTCAGCGCGACTCGGAGATGTCTTGATCAGCTGGATAACTTCATCGATGTTGGCGAGCGCAACCGCGAGACCTTCCAGGATATGTGCACGTTCGCGCGCCTTGCGTAAATCGTAAACCGTACGACGGGTAACGACTTCGCGGCGATGCCGGATAAAGGCTTCCAGCATCTCTTTCAGATTGATCAGGCGAGGCTGTCCATCGACCAGGGCAACCATGTTGATGCCAAACACGTTCTGTAACTGGGTCTGCTGATACAGGTTGTTCAGTACCACCTCGGCCACTTCACCGCGCTTCAGCTCGATGACCATGCGCATGCCGTCCTTGTCGGACTCATCGCGCAGGTTGGAGATACCCTCGATCTTCTTGTCCTTGACCAGCTCGGCAATCTTTTCCAGCAACCGCGCCTTGTTGACCTGGTATGGCAATTCATTGACCACGATCGTCTGGCGGCCGTTGTTGTCCGTTTCAACATCGGTTTTGGCGCGCACAATAACTCGACCACGGCCGGTCAGGTACGCCTGTTGAATACCGTAAACGCCCTTGATAATGCCACCGGTCGGGAAATCCGGTCCGGGCACATATTCCATCAAGCCCTTAACGTCTATCTCAGGCTGATCGATCAGCGCGATACAGGCTTTGATAACTTCCGTGATGTTGTGTGGCGGGATATTAGTCGCCATACCCACCGCGATACCGGCGGAGCCGTTAACCAGCAGGTTCGGGATGCGGGTTGGGAAGACCGAGGGTTCGCTTTCAGTCTCGTCATAGTTGGGAATGAAATCGACCGTTTCCTTGTCGATATCGGCTAGCAGTTCATGCGCGATCTTGGCCATGCGCACTTCGGTATAACGCATCGCGGCAGGCGCATCGCCATCCACGGAACCGAAGTTACCCTGGCCGTCGACCAGCATGTAACGCAGCGAGAACGGCTGCGCCATACGCACGATGGTGTCGTACACAGCCGTATCGCCATGCGGATGATATTTACCGATAACGTCACCGACCACGCGGGCCGATTTTTTATAAGGTTTATTGAAATCGTTGCCGAGTTCGCTCATGGCGTACAGCACGCGGCGATGCACCGGCTTGAGGCCATCCCGGACATCGGGCAGCGCACGCCCCACGATTACACTCATGGCGTAATCGAGATAGGACTGTTTCATCTCATCTTCGAGATTGACCGGAAGGACTTCTTTGGCGAACTCAGCCATAGGGGTGTTCAGCTACCTTTTTTATAAATTTCCTCCGACGCCCCGATCCTGAAACGGACACACGACCGCCAAATTCTCGCGATTGTAGCATAGCGCCCCCTCCCACTGCACCCATATAAACGGCAGCGAGAAAGGCTCTAAGGCAGCGATCAGTGATCAGCGCGCCATCATGGCAGCCATTTTCTCGGCTGTCGGGGATTCCACCACCCCTTTTTCCGTCACAATGGCGTCGACCAGGTCGTGCGGTGTGACATCGAAGGCCGGATTCCAGGCCGAGGCGCCTTCGGCGGCAATGCGATGACCGTCGGCATTCAGCACCTCTGCCGGGTCACGCTGTTCGATGGGAATTTCATTTCCCGTCGGCGTATTCATATCCACGGTGCTGGTCGGCGCCACCACCATGAACTTCACACCATGATGGCGGGCATTCACCGCCAATGAATAAGTTCCGATTTTGTTAGCGACATCACCGTTGGCGGCAATACGGTCAGAACCGACGATGACCCAATGCACCTGGCCGGACTTCATCAGATGCGCGGCGGCACCTTCGGCCAGGAGGGTCACCGGGATCTTGTCCTGCACGAGTTCCCAGGCAGTGAGTCGCGCACCCTGCAACCAGGGCCGGGTTTCATCGGCAAAAACTTTCTTGATATGTCCACCCGACCAGCCTGAACGTATAACACCCAGCGCCGTGCCGTAACCGCCGATCGCCAGCGAACCGGTATTACAGTGCGTCAGCACGCCAACGTCCGAACCAAGCAAGGCAGCCCCCAGTTCACCCATCTTGCGGTTGGCTGCAACGTCTTCAAAATGAATCTGCCTTGCCGCCGCCAGCAATACCGGTTCCGGATCACCGTCAATCTCGGCAAACAGATCGCTTAACCGATTGATCGCCCAGATCAGGTTGACCGCGGTGGGCCGGGCATTCGCCAGATAATCCAGATCGGCTTTAATGGATTCCCGCCAGTCTTCGCCACTCTGGGCAAAATGCTTTCGCGCTGCCAGCACAATGCCGTAGGCCGCGGTAACGCCAATGGCCGGCGCGCCGCGCACAACCATGGCACGAATGGCATCGGCTATCGGGTACGGGTCATCGTAACTCAGGTAGGTTTCCTGGAGCGGCAACACACGCTGGTCGAGCAACACCAGCTTGCCGTCCTGCCAGTCGACAGCACGGACCGAGTCATGCGTGACTGTCATCAGGATGCGCCTTTGGCCTGCGGTTCCAGTCGCTCCAGACGATAGCCATGCTGATAGATGGCACTCAGTTTCCAGCCGTTATTGGGATTGAGATCCAGCTTGTTGCGAATCCGGCTGATATGCGTGTCGACAGTGCGGGTATTCAGGTCGGGCTTGGTACCCCAGACATTCTCCAGAATCGCACTGCGGGACAGCAGACGTCCGATGTTTTTCAAAAGAAACAATGAAAGGTCGAATTCCTTGTGGGTCAGGTCGAGCTTCTCGCCATTCTTCTCAATCACCCGGCTGGAGGGAATCACCACGAATTCACCGAAGCGCAAATCGCTTTCCGATTCCTGGGCGCTCTTGATACGGCGACCAATGGCGGTCAGGCGAGCCAGCATTTCCAGCGGCTTGACCGGTTTGATCATGTAATCGTCGGCGCCTTTCTGCAGGGCCAGCACGATGTCTTCCTCGCTGTCGCGCTGGGTGATAAAGATCACGGGCGTGGTCGACTGCTGCTCCTTACGGATCCATTCCATAATTTCGATACCCTCGGTATCGGGCAGAACCCAGTCCAGAACGAGCAAATCGAAATCGGCCTCGGGAAAAGCCGACTTGAAACTGGCACCATCGAAAAAGGCAGTTACCTCATGGCCCGCTGCCTGCATCCACACAGCCATGGCCTCGGATTGATGCCTGTCATCTTCTAAGATTGCAATATGCACTCAATCCCCCTGAATTTTTTAAAGATATTCGACAATATTGTCACAAATCATACAACTTTGAAATCCATGAGTGTATTATTATTGGTGTCGCGGGGGAGTGAGCTAATTCCTGCCCCTTTGGAATAATCAACAATAGTTTACGGAGTAGTTTAGACATGAAAACCAAGATTGCGTTACCCCTCGGCCTAGCAGCACTCATCTCAGTCAGCCTGACTGCTCCTGTCATGGCCCATGACAAAAGCCATTCATACTGGCTGGACAAATCCGGGGCAGTAGTTCGTGACGGTAGTGGTGACTGCCTGCGTACTGGCAGCTTCAAGAAAGAAGAAATGACTGTTGAATGCGGTGCCGCAGCACCCGCGCCAGAGCCGGTTGCTGAACCTGCTCCAGCACCGGAACCAAAAATCAGCAAGGTTAGCCTGAGTGCCGGCGCCCTGTTCGATCTGAACAAGGACACCATCAAACCCGAAGGCAAGGCCGAGCTGGATGCACTGGCTGCCAACGTGAGCAAGGCTAACATCGAGCGTGTCGATATCGCCGGTCACACCGACAGCACAGGCTCTGCAGAATACAACAAGCAGCTGTCCATGCGCCGCGCCAACGCAGTGAAGAATTACCTCATGGACAAGGGCATTGATCCCAAGATCATGACCACTGTCGGTTGGGGTGAAGACAAGCCGGTTGCTGACAACAAGACCAAGGAAGGCCGCGCTGCCAACCGTCGCGTAGAAATCACTCTGCACGGCACGCAACAGGAAAACTAAGTCACCCTCTTCATCCCCGTTCCCACGGGGATCTGGTGATTTGAACCCTTAAATCCCGGCTTCGGCCGGGATTTTCCCTTTTATCACTCTGATAACAGGAAAAAACAAATGGAAACTCTTCTCGAGTCAGACATTCTTACGACTTACATTATTCCCTGGGGCATCAAGCTCGCATTCGCGATTATCATCTTCGTGGTTGGTCGCATCGTTTCACGCATCATCGTCAATATAAGCAAGACCGTGATGACCCGCAGCAAGATGGACGACATGCTGGTCAATTTCCTTGGCAATATTCTGAGTGCGCTGCTGTTTGCCGTAGTGCTCATTGCCGCGCTTGATCAACTCGGCGTTGAGACCACCTCGCTGCTTGCGATGCTGGGTGCCGCCGGTCTGGCCATTGGCCTGGCACTGAAAGACTCGCTGTCGAATTTTTCTTCCGGCGTCATGTTGATCATCTTTCGGCCATTCAAGTCGGGTGATTTTATCGAGGCCGCGGGCGTTGCCGGCGTGGTCGAAAACATCGGCATTTTCAACACCACCATGCGTACCGGTGACAATCGGGAAATCATTGTGCCGAACAGTCACATTTACGGCGGAACTATCACCAATGTCTCCGCGCGCGAGACCCGTCGCATCGACCTGGTGATCGGCATCGGCTATGACGATGATATCCGCAAGGCCAAATCCATCATCGAAAACATCATCAACGCCGACGACCGCATTCTGCAAGACCCGGCCCCGGCTATTTCACTGGCTGATCTGGCCGATTCGAGCGTGAACATTAACGTACGCCCCTGGGTCAAGGCCGGAGACTACTGGCCGGTGCGCGCCGACCTGCTGGAAACCATCAAGATCACCTTTGACGAACAGGGCGTCAGTATCCCTTACCCACAGCGGGATGTGCATTTGTATGAAGTGAAGGCGTCTTAGTCTGCAAGTGGTCGTCACCCCGGCGCAGGCCGGGGCCCATGGCGAATGTGCCGGATTGACTTCGCCGGAATGACGGCATAACAGCTTTTCTTTTATACTCCCGCCATGCAAACCATCGACACCCTCATCCGCGCCCGCTGGCTCATCCCGGTTGAACCGCACAATACCGTCTTCGAAGATTACAGCGTCGCTATTGATGAGGGGTGTATCATTGCACTCGGCCCCCACCATGATCTGGTTAAACAATTTCAGCCGGAACAGCTAATCGAGCTGAATGATCATGCCCTGATCCCTGGCCTGGTCAACGCCCACACCCACTCGGCCATGTCGCTGATGCGCGGCCTGGCGGATGATCTACCCTTGATGACCTGGTTGCAGGACCACATCTGGCCAGCCGAACAGCGTTGGGTCAGCGATGATTTTGCCCACGACGGCAGTCAATTTGCCATTGCCGAAATGCTGCGTTCGGGCACCACCTGTTTCAATGACATGTATTTCTTCGCCGACGATACTGCGCGGGTTGCCTCCACCATTGGCATGCGCGCCACGGTCGGACTGATCCTGATCGACTTTCCCACCGCCTACGCCGCGGATCCGGAAGAATACCTGCGCAAGGGTCTGGCGCTGCACGACCAGTATCGCAACGATCCGTTAATCCATACCGCCTTTGCGCCACATGCGCCTTACACCGTATCCGATGGCCCACTGGAAAAACTGCGCGTACTGTCCGACGAGATGGATATCCCGATCCATATGCATATTCACGAAACGCGCTTTGAGGTGGAAGACGCTTTTCGTCAACAGGGTAAACGGCCATTACAGCGCCTGGATGAACTTGGCCTGCTGTCGCCTGCCATGATTGCGGTACACATGACGCAACTCAGCGATGCTGAAATCCAGCTGGTAGCCGATCGGGGTTGCCACGTGGTGCATTGCCCGGAATCCAATCTGAAACTTGCCTCCGGCTTCTGTCCAGTACAACGATTGATCGATGCCGGGGTTAACGTCGCGCTCGGCACCGATGGCGCTGCCAGCAATAATGACCTGGACATGTTCGGCGAGATGCGTACCGCCGCCCTGCTCGGCAAAGCGGTGGCAGAAGATGCCGCGGCCCTGTCCGCGGCAAACACCCTGCGCATGGCTACGCTGAACGGGGCAAGGGCACTGGGGCTCGGTGATGAAATCGGCTCAATAGAGCCGGGCAAATGGGCTGACCTCTGTGCGGTTAATCTGGTCGAGCTGGAAACCCAACCGCTGTATCATCCTATTTCCCAGCTGGTCTATGCCTGCGCGCGCAACCAGGTTTCGGATGTCTGGGTGGCCGGCCGTCATCTGCTGAAAGATCGCGTGCTCACCACCCTGGACAACGAAGAACTCATGGCCCAGGCACAAAGCTGGCAACGCAAACTGGCCCATTCAGACCCGGACGGAGCAATGCCGTGACTTCAACCGCTCACAACGTCGACCCAGGTGAAATTCGTAAATTCGAGGAACTGGCTTCCCGCTGGTGGGACCCGAACAGCGAATTCAAACCCCTGCACGACATCAATCCGCTGCGCGTCAATTACATACATGAACGCGTCGACCTGGCGGGCAAGAAAGTCATCGATGTCGGCTGTGGCGGCGGTATTCTCTCCGAAGGCATGGCCCGGCTCGGCGCGGATGTGACCGGTATCGATATGGGCGAAGCGCCCCTGTCGGTTGCCCGTCTGCATCTATTCGAATCCGACCTTCAGGTGGACTACCAACAGACCACGGCCGAGTCCATGGCCGAGCGGCATGCGGGAGAATACGATGTCGTAACCTGCCTGGAGATGCTTGAGCATGTGCCGGATCCGGCATCGGTGATTGCCGCCTGCCGCAAGCTGGTCAAACCGGATGGCCATGTATTTTTCTCGACCATCAACCGCAACCCCAAATCCTATCTGTTCGCCATCATTGGCGCTGAGTATGTGCTAAACCTGTTGCCCAAGGGCACGCACGATTACAAAAAGTTTATCCGCCCCTCGGAGCTGGAAGAGTGGGCACGCGAAGCCGGTCTCGCCCTGCACGACATCACCGGCATGAGTTATAACCCGCTCACCCAGACCTATAAACTGGGCCAGGACGCATCGGTCAACTACCTGATGGCCTGTCGGGCTGTGTAGCATGTCGGAAATTAAAACCGTGCTGTTCGATCTCGACGGCACCCTGCTGGATACCGCACCCGACCTCGCGTTTGCACTCAATGAAACGTTGAAACGCTATCAACAACCGCCGCTGCCCTTCGACACCATTCGACCAGTTGTTTCCCACGGTGGCATGGCGCTCATCAAGCTGGGGTTTAACCTGCAACCGAATGAGGCGGGATTTGAAGAACGCCGCCAGTTTCTACTCGACGTGTATCTTAATAACCTGGCACGCGAAACTGTGTTGTTTGATGGCATGGAAAACGTGCTTTCCACGCTGGAACAAGCCCGTATTCCCTGGGGCGTAGTAACCAATAAACCCGCCTGGTTGACCGATCCGCTCATGGCGCAAATGGGACTGGACCAACGCGCCGTCAGCATCGTCAGTGGCGACACGCTACCGCAACGTAAACCCGATCCAGCACCGGTGCTGCTCGCCTGTGAACAGGCCGGCACGGCCCCGGAACACTGCATCTACATCGGCGATGCCGAACGCGATATCACAGCCGGTAAACGCGCCGGCACTCAGACGGCCGCCGCCCTGTTCGGCTATCTTATGCCTGGCGACGATCCTCAAAGCTGGCAGGCCGATCATCAGCTCGAACGACCGGAACAGCTGCTGGATATTCTGTAGCGCGGTCCCTGTCTGGCCTTGAACACTGCCTGCTGCTACTATCAGGCAATGGCAATCCCGAAAGAGCAATTATTCCAGGAAGCACTCCATCTGGACGACGAATCCAGAGCGGAACTCACGGGTATGCTGATTGAAAGCCTTGATACGGAAATCGAGGAAGGCGTTGAAGCCGCCTGGCTGACTGAAATTGAACGCCGCATGGAATCCCTTAATATCGGTTCGGTGACAGCCGTGCCGTGGGATGAGGTCAAGGAACGACTCCATCAGAATTTGAATGCCAAAATACCAACTTGAATTTCATCCAGACGCGATAGCAGAAACAGAGTCAGCACAATCCTGGTACGCCGAAAGGAATATCGCCGCCGCACGCGCTTTCCTCTTTGAACTTACCCATGCAGTCAGCAAGATCCTGGAATCACCATATCGTTGGCCGCTATACCATCAGGGTACACGCCGTTATGTCTTCCCCCGCTTCCCCTTCAGTGCCGTCTACCAAATTAAGGAAAGCAAGATTGAAATCCTCACCATCATGCACCAGAAACGAAAACCCGGTTACTGGGCGACCCGTATTTGATAAACCGTCATTGCGAGGAGCGTAGCGACGTGGCAATCTCCCAATATCAGCAACTACGTTACGAGATAGCCACGCTCCGCTAGCAATGACGCGGCACAATTAATTGAATATGGATTCACTTCTAACACCCCTTTTGATGCTCCTCGCCGCTCTCATCGGCGGACTGTTCGTGTATTGGCGTTTACATGCCAGATTGACGAGCACCCAAACGGCACTAACTAAAACCGAGAGTGAACTCGAGGCGGAGCGCCGCTTGAGTCAGGAACGGCAACTGACCATCGAGCAAACCAAGCAACAGCTGAGCGACAGCTTTGCCGCGCTGGCGCGTGACGCGTTGAAACATAATTCCGGCGAGTTCCTGAAACTGGCCGAACAGAACCTGCAGCTGCATCAGCACAAGGCTCAGCAGGCCTTGTCCGAACGCGAGAAGGCCGTTGAGAATCTCGTTAAACCGATTAAGGAAGCACTGACCAAAACCGAGCAGCAGATACAGCAGATTGAAAAGGATCGCCATGCAGCTTTCGGTTCGCTGACCAAGCACCTGGAAACCATGGCCGAATCCCACCGGCTGCTGCAAACCGAAACCCGTAACCTGGTGCAGGCATTGCGTCGGCCGGAAGTACGCGGTCAATGGGGTGAAATGACCCTGAAGCGGCTGGCCGAACTGGCGGGCATGGTGGAACACTGCGATTTCTTTGAACAGGAAAGTGTCAGTACCGCGGACGGCTTGCTGCGCCCCGACATGATTGTCCGCATGCCGGACAAGCGCGAGATTATTGTCGACGCCAAGACCTCGCTGGACGCCTACCTGAGCGCCATCGAAGCCGCCGATGACACCGCACGCGCACAGGCCATGCAACGCCATGCGCGCAAGGTACGTGAACGCGTAAAAGAGCTGGCGGCCAAATCCTACTGGCAACAGTTCAACGCACCGGATTTTGTGGTGCTGTTCATTCCCGGCGACCAGTTTCTTTCGGCTGCGCTCGATGTGGACAAGACGTTGCTCGAAGACGCCCTGAGCGAGAAAGTCATCCTGGCCACCCCAACCAGCCTGGTCGCATTACTGCGCGCCGTCGCCTATGGCTGGCGCCAGGAAACACTGGCAGAGAACGCGGAAAAAATTCGCGGCGCGGGCCAGGAGCTTTATACCCGCCTCACCACCTTCAGTGAACATCTAAACAAGACCGGCCGCAGCCTGGATTCCGCTGTCAGCAGCTTCAACAAGGCCGTGGGTTCCTTCGATAGCCGGGTGTTACCGAGCGCAAAGCGTTTCACCGAATTAGGCCTAACGGTTAAAAAAGAAGTAACGGAACCGGACCAGATTGAACATGCCGTGCGGGAAGTGGCAACCCCTGAAAATGAATCATGAGTCACAAACCATCTGAGGCCATTGCTTTCTGCCAGCAGATGGCACGCAATCATTACGAGAACTTCCCCGTCGCTTCGCGATTGTTACCCGGACGCCTGCGCCAACCGATTGCCGTCATTTATGCCTTCGCTCGTACCGCGGACGACTTTGCCGACGAAGGCGATCTAAACGCAGCCCAACGGATTGCCGCGCTCGATAACATGCGTATTCAGCTCCTGGGGCTTGAGCATGGCGAAATCAGTGACGATCCCATATTCCAGGCACTCGCCTGGGTGATCCAGGAACATCAACTGCCCGTCGATCTGTTCCTCGATCTGCTCAGCGCCTTCACCCAGGATGTCAGCAAAACCCGTTATGCCGACTTTGGCGAAGTCGTGGATTACTGCCGCCGTTCGGCCAATCCTGTCGGGCGCCTGTTATTGCACCTGCATAAACAGGATAACCCTCGCAACCTGGCCTATTCCGACGGCATCTGTAGCGCTCTGCAACTCATCAATTTTCTGCAGGACCTCAACCAGGACGCCATCGAAAATGATCGCATCTATATCCCTCGCGACGAGCTGGAAAAATTCCGCGTAACAGAGGATCATTTGCGCAATAAGGTCAGTGACGGCGCGATGCGTCAGCTGTTGAATTTCCAGATTGAACGCGCGGAAAAAATCCTGCGTGCCGGCGCACCGCTTGGCAAGGCATTAACCGGTCGCTTCGGCTTTGAAATCCGCATGACCATTCTGGGCGGCAGCCGTATCCTGAGCGCCCTGAAACGACAGGACAATTGTTTTACCCGGCCACGATTAAGTACTTCTGACTGGCTGTGGATGACCTGGCATGCCTTGATCAAGAAATAAGGTGGCGATGTATGAGCAAACTTTCCAACCCTTCCAGCAAACTGACGATACGCAACGCAGTCATCAGTGACGTTCCAGCCGTTACCGATCTGACCTCGCGCGTTTATGCCGGTACCGGCATGTACGGTTATTCCGAAGGCGCGGTCACCGGCCAGATCAATAATTTCCCGCAAGGCCAGTTCGTGATTCTGGTGGACGAAAAAGTCGTCGCCTACTGTGCCACCTTTCGGGTCAGTGAAGCCGTGGGTATGAAACGGCATACCTGGGCGGAAATCACCGGCAATGGTTACGCCTCGCATCATGACCCTCATGGCGACTGGTTATACGGCATGGAAGTCTGTGTCGACCCCGAGTACCGTGGTTACCGCCTGGGACAACGCCTGTATAACCAACGCAAGAAACTGTGCCAGTCGCTGGGATTGAAAGGTATCGTATTTGCCGGCCGCCTGCCGACGCTCGCCAAGCGCATCAAGAAATTCGGCACCGTCGAGGCTTATGTGGATGCGGTACAGTCGAAACAGGTGCGCGACCCGGTACTCTCGTTCCAGATTCATAACGGCTTCGAAGTGATTGGCATCATCCCGAATTACCTGAGCGTTGATCATCAGTCCATGGGTTATGGCATTCACCTTATCTGGCGTAATCCCAAAGTTCCCTCCGACATGGATGACAAAAAGAACAAGCGCTACGGGGAACGCCTGCCGGATACCGTGCGCGTCGGGACAGTGCAATACATGCAGCGCCGGGTTAAATCCTTCGAGGAATTTCTGGAGATTGTTGCCTATTTCGTGGATGTCGTCGCCGACTACAAGGGTGACTTTGTCGTATTCCCGGAACTGTTCACCCTGCAACTGCTGTCCATCGAGGACCAGCAGTTGTCACCGGCGGAATCCATCGAAGCGCTAACCAAGTACACACCCAAGTTCAAGGAAGCCATGCGCGATATGGCGCTACGCTACAACATCAATATTATCGGCGGTTCACATCCCACGCGCGTGGAATCCGGCCGGGTGGAAAATATTTCCTACGTATTTTTGCGCGACGGCACGGTGCATGAACAACCCAAAATTCATCCGACGCCGAATGAAGACTACTGGTGGAATATCGAAGGCGGTAATTCCTTAAAGGCCATCCAGACCGACTGCGGCCCGATCGGCGTACTGATTTGTTATGACTCCGAGTTCCCGGAACTGGCGCGTCACCTGACCGACCAGGGCATCCAGATACTGTTCGTACCCTTCTGCACCGATGAACGCCAGAGTTACCTGCGCGTACGCTATTGCTGCCAGGCACGCGCCGTCGAAAACCAGATCTACGTCGTCATGTCCGGCAACGTCGGTAACCTGCCGAACGTCGCCAACATGGATATTCAATACGCGCAAAGCTGCATCCTGACACCCTGCGATTTCCCCTTTGCCCGTGACGGCATCTCCGCCGACACCACCCCGAACGTGGAAACCGTGGCCATCGCCGACCTCCGCCCGGAAGTCCTGATGACAGCGCGCAACAGCGGCACAGTGAAAAACCTACGCGACCGGCGTCACGACCTTTATGAGTTGCACTGGCGAGGGAAATGATCCCTTTTACATCTCAGTTGTCACCAACCCTTTTTTAAGCCGCCCGGGGCTTTACTGTTTTCGCAATGGCCTTTCCTACCGTTTGCTCGGCTAAACGTAACTCATAGGCTTTTTGCAGATTCATCCAGTATTCGGCCGTGGTGCCAAAATAGCGCGCCAAGCGCAAAGCCGTATCCGCAGAGAGGCCGCGTTTCTGGCGCAATATTTCAGTAATTCGATTTGCAGGCACATCAATGGCCGCCGCAAATGCAGCTCCAGACATACCCATCTCGTCGAGTTCTTCCTGTAGCTGTTCCCCTGGATGAATTGGTCGCATTTTATTGCTCATAACGCACCTCCAAGCCTAATGATAATCAACAATCTCTACCTCACTCGGGCCTTCGCTGGTCCAGACGAAACAAATTCGCCATTGATCATTGATACGAATACTGTGTTGACCTTGTCTGTCTCCACGTAATCGTTCCAGCCTGTTACTGGGAATACCCGCCAAATCAGACAAGGTTGTCGCATGATCAAGACGATCCAGACGCCGTTCAGCCTGAGCGCGGATACCGTCAAAACGGCGAACGCGATGGCCTTCGTAGAGCTTCTGCGTATCCTTGCATTTGAAACTCAGAATCATGACATCAAGCTATCAGAAATACGGAGTACGTACAACGTACGATATAACGTACTGATAAAACTGTGAATTTGATGTTTGTCGTTAGTTAAAAAACAGGGCTCGCGGTTATGGCCGCGTTGAATGACATGCTGCGGTACGCCCGGCAGCACAAAACGGGGCTTACGTGACATCGTCCACCTCCTTGTGGTTGGTTCACGTTAGTGCGTTAAATTGTCGTGGCTATATTAGCGGAAACTGTGTTCCGACCCGGGTTTTTGTGCGGGTTTTTGCGTGACATCGTCCACCTCCTTGTGGTTGGTTCACGTGATTGCGTTAGATTGTCGTGGCTATATTAGCGAAAAATGTGTTCCGACCCGGGTTTTCCGGGTTTTCCGGGTTTTCCGGGTTTTCCGGGTTTTCAAAACTGTGTTCCGACCCGGATTTCTTGCTTATATGCCAGGAATCAGTGTTCCTTCATACGAAGGCCCTTCTTTTCGTTTAAATATTAGATTCGGTATTGCGCAAGAATCTAAAGCTGAATTGATAACTAAAACAAAACTTTCTCGATTAAATATAGCGCTATGAAACCTAAATGAATTTGTATAGAAGCCTGTATATAGATATCTCTTTCCAGAATTAATTTTTAAAAAACTATCTTTATAAACAACAAACGATGAAGAAGAATCTCTTGGATGAAACACATCTTCTCCAGTTGAAATATATACATCAAGTTTCTCTAGCAAAGGTTGGAGATTTTGTATATCCCCTTGGATAGATAAATAGACCTCAAAATCGTGTTCGTCATATTCCCCATTCGAAATAGATAAATTGGGTTTTTCA
>JBFHQE010000025.1:0-33177 GCA_041592335.1 Thiohalobacteraceae bacterium
CCCCAGCTGTCGGTCCCCGCGTCGTAACGGTTGGCCCAGATATTGGTCCGGATTCCGTCGGATTGATACCACACCGCCAGGGCGTTGCCGCTGGCATCCACCGCGATCTGCGGTCTATAGGCAGCGCCGACATCGTTGCTCTCGATCAGCGCCGCCGTGCCCCAGCTATCGGTCCCCGCATCGTAGCGGTTGGCCCAGATGTTGCTTCGGGTCCCGTCGGATTGATACCACACCGCCAGGGCGTTGCCGCTGGCATCGAATGCGATCTGCGGTCTATAAGCCGAGCCACCGTTGTCGACCTCGATCAGCGCCGCCGCCCCCCAGCTATCAGTCCCCGCATCGTAGCGGTTGGCCCAGATGTTGAAACGAGTGCCGTCGGATTGAGTCCACACCGCCAGGGCATTGCCGCTGGCATCTACCGCGATCTGCGGTGTATCCGCACTGTTGTTATCGCTCTCGATCAGCGCCGCCGCGCCCCAGCTGCCGGTCCCCGCATCGTAGCGGTTGGCCCAGATGTTAGTCCGGGTCCCGTCGTACTGCTGCCAGAGCGCCAGGGCGTTGCCGCTGGCATCTACCGCGATCTGCGGTGCATCGGCACTGTTGTTACTGCTCTCGATCAGCGCCGCCGTGCCCCAGCTGCCGGTCCCCGCATCGTAGCGGTTGGCCCAGATGTTATTCCGGGTCCCGTCGTACTGCTGCCAGACCGCCAGGGCATTGCCACTGGCATCCACCGCGATCTGCGGGGTATAGGCGTCGCCGTTTTCGCCCTCGATCAGCGCCGCCGTGCCCCAGGCCCCGTCCGCGGTGGTGAAACTCCAGGCATGATCGGCCGCCAGGGCATTGCCCGACAGGTCGGTGATAGCCGTGGTCAGAGTGGCAGTGTAGGTGGTCAACATTGCCAGCGTACTGGCCGGAGTGAAGGTGGCGACATTGCTGGCGCCATCGAAGCTGACGCTGCCGGCCACGGCACCCGTGGCCGCCAGCGTGAAGCTGCTGCCATCGACCGTGGTGGCGAAAATGTCCCTGTCGAACGTGGCGGTGACACTGTCGGTGCGCGCAACACCGGTCGCCCCGTCCAGCGGGCTGGTACTGCTGACCGTGGGCGCGGTGGTGCCGGAGGTGGTACCGCTATCGTTACTGCTACTGTTGCAAGCCGCCAGGACCAGGGTTAGCGGTAACAATAGGTATGTGGAACAAACGGGCAAGCGCAATGAATGCACAGTCTTACTCCTTGCTTGATGTTGAGATAATGTGGCGCCAGTCAAAAAAACAGCACAACGCCTTTCTACAGCAAGGAAAATGCCAAATGGAAAATATCGATAATACCGTCAGAATATGTCGCAATAAATGCTTAATTTGATTACTTGCAAGTACGCCAGGAAGGCTCCTACTAACACAAAATACGATGCCAGGCGTCTTGCCTTATATTAAAGGTGAACTCTCCTGGATTACTCATTACGCTTGCGCAGCCTGCCCCCGCGCATACTCACTTAAATCAGTGATGAATCAGCTTCTCCAGACCCCAACCAGAAATCCAGACTCTTATCCAGCAACTGGTTCCAGGGCATGTAATGCGAGCCGTCACAGGAAAAATTCAGCCCCACCATCCCGTTAAAGATGTTCAACGAACCGGCACGCAGGTAGATAGTTTCATCCATAAAACGCAAAGCACGAAAAGTCTGAAAGACTTCCCCAACCCTCTCGAGCGGAATGACAGCGTCGTCCGGATAGCGATGTTTGGCGTAGGTCAGGACAATACCGGGGTCAGTCAGGTCTTCGATATCCAGCAGGCGATAACGCAAAGGATCTTCGATAAACCATAAGGTGGCACGCGAACTGGAGAAATGCAGCTTGCCATGAAAGACGCCATGGTTTGCAATCAGGCCAACCAGCAGGTCAAGCACCTCATCGATACGCTGATCCATCGGGCTTTCGATCCGTTGCTGATCGAAAAGACCACTGCGTATCGCGGGATCGCCTTTCATCTGCAGCCAACGCTCGGATTGCTGATAGGCCTCGCGCGTCAACGGTAACTCACTGAGATCGAAGTCCGCGCCGAGGTAACCGATCAAATTGCCGTTGGCATCCTGAATATGCCGCACGGCAGTAAGCGAGGGTCGCCGCGCATTACGGCTGAGATAAGCATCCGACAGTGAAAAGACCTCGCCAGCCAGCGCCTCTTTCAGGTAGGGGCGATCACTGCGATCACGCCCCTGGTGTTCAACTAACAAGCCCTGTTGCGCAACGTTCGAGGTGATTTGTCGCGCCTTGTTATCCAGCACATAAACATATTTACAGGAAGGCAGTGTCTTGATCCCGGACACCAGTTCCGCCTCCAGATCAGAACGCTCGGCCCAGACCGCTCGGCATTTCTCAGCGAGACGTTCCATAGGTGTAGCGAGGAGACCGCGCAGCAACATGCGCTGCCTTGCGACTGCTGATTTTAATGTTTGCCCCATGCGTCCTGATTTTTTTCTGGATTACTCCGCCGTCTTTTCTTCCGTCAGCGGCTTGCGCAGCTTGATACCCAGTTCGCGCAACTGGCGTTCACCGGCCGGACCCGGCGCATTGGTGAGCGGGCAGCTTGCGGTCTGGGTTTTCGGGAAGGCCATGACATCGCGAATGGATGAAGCGCCGGTCATCAACATCACCAGTCGATCCAGGCCAAACGCAAGACCACCATGCGGTGGACAACCGTACTTCAATGCATCCAGCAGGAAGCCAAACTTCTCACGCGCTTCTTCATCGCCGATACCCAACTGCTTCAGCACTTCCGCCTGCACCTGCGGACGATAGATACGCATGGAACCGCCACCCAGTTCGGTGCCGTTCAACACCATGTCATAGGCACGCGAGTAACAGTTACCGGGATCGGACGACAGCTTGTCGATATCTTCTTCCTTCGGTGAAGTGAACGGGTGATGCAAGGAGAACCAGCGGTTTTCCTTTTCATCCCATTCGAACATCGGGAAATCGACTACCCATAAAGGCGACCACTCACTCTGCAGCAATTCACGGTCATGACCGATCTGCACGCGCAGCGCACCCAGCGCTTCATTCACGATCTTGGCTTTATCTGCGCCAAAGAAAATCAGATCGCCATCCTTCGCACCCGTGCGTTGCAGAATACCTTCCACTGCATTGTCCGGCAGGAACTTGAGAATCGGCGATTGCAGGCCATCACGCCCTTTCGCAATCTCGTTAACCTTCACATAGGCCAGACCCTTAGCCCCGTAACGACCGACAAACTGGGTGTATTCGTCGATCTCCTTGCGTGACAAACTGCTGCCCTGCGGCACATTCAACGCGGCGACGCGGCCATGCGGATCGGCTGCTGGACCAGCGAATACCTTGAATTCCACATCGCCCATCAGATCGCCGACATCCACCAGCTCCAGCGGAATACGCATATCGGGCTTATCGGAACCGAAGCGGTTCATGGCCTCGTCGAATGGCATGCGCGGGAAAGGATCGGGCAGATCGACGTCCAGCACCTGTTTAAACAGCTTGCGGATCATGGTTTCCATCATGCCCATGATCTCGTCTTCATTTAAGAATGATGTCTCGATATCCAGCTGGGTAAATTCCGGCTGGCGATCGGCACGCAGGTCTTCATCGCGGAAGCAACGCACGATCTGGTAATAACGATCCACACCGCTCATCATTAATAATTGCTTGAACAGCTGCGGTGACTGCGGCAGCGCGAAGAAATGACCGTTATGGGTGCGGCTCGGCACCAGGTAGTCGCGTGCGCCTTCCGGCGTGGTCTTGGTGAGCATCGGAGTTTCAACGTCCATGAACCCCTGGTCATCGAGATAATTGCGCAACTCGCGGGTAATCCGCGAACGCAGCTGCATGCGCTTCAACATTTCGGGGCGACGCAGGTCGATATAACGATAGCGCAACCGCAACTCTTCATTGATATCGTCTTCATCCACCTGGAACGGCGGCGTCTCGGCGGCATTCAGAATCGCCAGATCCTTGCCCAGCACCTCGATCTGACCGGTGGCCATATCGGCATTCTCGGTACCCGCTGGACGGCGGCGCACCCGACCTTTCACATGCAGCACAAATTCACTGCGCACCTTCTCGGCATTGGCGAAGGCCTCGACGGTATCCGGATCGAACACGATCTGCAGAAT
This sequence comes from Thiohalobacteraceae bacterium, assembly GCA_041592335.1. Classification (GTDB taxonomy): domain Bacteria; phylum Pseudomonadota; class Gammaproteobacteria; order Thiohalobacterales; family Thiohalobacteraceae; genus JBFHQE01. The sequence continues at coordinate 4,143 of JBFHQE010000025.1, forward strand.
CCCGGTGCGGTCACGCAGATCGATGAAAATCACACCGCCATGGTCACGACGGCGGTGCACCCAGCCGCAGACTTCAATGGATTCATCGATATGGGCTTCGTTCAGCTCCCCGCAGTAATGGGTGCGCATTGAACTCATGGACGTGACCTCTAGGCAAAATCAAAGGCGGGAATGGTACTTGGCGGGGGTGTGAGGCGCAACCAAGCCGGAAACGAAAACGCCCGGCGTCGCCGGGCGTGATAGAGCGCTTTCGGTACTAGTGGGCCCCACAGCCTCCGGCACCGCAGCCGCCGGAGCCACAGCCACCGGAATCACTTTTTTTGGAACCGGATTCCGCGACGTTTTTCTTCTTGCCCGATTTAAAGTCCGTCTCGTACCAGCCGCCGCCCTTAAGTCGGAAACCGGCTGCCGAGATCATTTTCTGCAAAGTAGACTTCTCGCAGACGGGGCAATCCTTCAATGGATCGTCACTGATTTTCTGCAACTTCTCCATTTCATGGCCACAGCTTGTACACTGGTATTCGTAAATAGGCATGATCTTTTCACCTATAAATCAATAGATTAGGTTCCACCGCAGGGCAGAACCCCCATAAAAACTGATTAATCATCGCTTATATAGGGCTGACCGTCAAAATTTCAACTGCCTGACCGCCACTACCCGAGCCCCAGATCTTCATCAACCTCGCCGGTCTCTTCCCACTCGGCCGCGCGCGCCTCTTCGATCGCCTTCACCAGACGCCGATGCTCCCCTTCGTCCTGGCCGAATTTGATATAGCGTTCGGCCGCCGAAAGCACCGCCTCCAGATACTCGTTACGTTGCTGAAGGTAAAGCAACGATTTTCCCAGGAACAGGCTATCTTCTCCGGCAGCCCGCAAATTCTCGGCCGCCGCGACAGCACTCGTCAGTTGTTCTCGTGTTGGTTTCATACGCCTTCCCTCTTCGTTAACCCCAGGAAAAGTATAACCCTCCCAAACTGACGGTTGCGTTAGAAATCCTTTCTGGAAGAATGACCCCGGTCAAAGCAGGGAGATTTTTGTGCAATTTCACGGCCGCGCCACCGAACTACCCGACGCCAAGGTATCCGACATCAAGACCCTCAAGGCCCTTGCCCCGTTTTTGTGGCATTACCGGGGCCGGGTGGTGCTCGCGCTGGGATTTCTGATCCTGGCCAAGGCGGCCGGTGTCGCTGTACCTGTTTTTCTGAAAGACATCGTTGATGCGCTCGACACCGAGACCCATCAGGCGCTGGTGCTACCGCTGGGATTCCTGATCGGCTATGGCCTGTTGCGCCTGGCCAGTTCGCTGTTCAATGAACTGCGCGATTCGGTTTACGCACGCGTTCGTCATGGCGCGATGCGGACCGTGTCGGTGCAGGTGCTGGAACATCTGCACAAGCTGTCGCTGCGTTATCACCTGGATCGCAAGACCGGCGGCATTACGCGCGACATGGATCGCGGCACGCGCGCCGTCAGTTCGCTACTGAATTACATGGTGTTCCAGATCATCCCAACCCTGGTCGAGGTGATCCTGATCGCGGGTATTCTGCTGGTGAACTATAACCCCTGGTTCGCGGCGATCACCTTTGGCTCCGTCCTTGTCTACGTCGCCTTCACCTTCATGATCACCGAGTGGCGAATGAAATACCGGGTGGAGATGAACCGTACCGATTCGCTGGCCAATACCCAGGCGGTGGATAGCCTGATCAATTACGAGACGGTGAAATACTTCGGTAATGAACGCCACGAGATCATGCGCTACAACCACAGTCTGACAGATTGGGAAGAAGCCGCAGTTAAAAGCCAGACCTCCATGTCCGCCCTGAACGTAGGCCAGTCCAGCATTATCGCCGTGGCCGCCACCATCATCATGATCATGGCGGCGCAGGGCGTGGTGAATGGCGAGATGACCATCGGCGACCTGGTCATGGTGAATGCGTTTCTGCTGCAGCTGTTCATGCCGCTCAATTTTCTCGGCATTGTCTACAGCCAGCTGAAACATGCACTGGCCGATATCAGCCAGATCTTCACCATCCTGCACACAGACCCTGAAATTCATGACAAGGCAGATGCGCGGCCACTGGACGTCGGTGACGGGCGCGTCGAGTTTGAGCATGTTGCGTTTCAGTACGAGACTGACCGGCCGATTCTGCACGACATTAACTTCAGGGTACCGGCGGGCAAAAAAGTGGCCGTGGTCGGCGCCAGTGGCGCGGGCAAGTCCACCCTGTCGCGCCTGCTATACCGTTTCTATGATGTCAGCGGTGGCAGTATCCGAATCAATGGCCAGGATATTCGCCATGTCAGCCAGGAAAGTCTGCGTTCGGCCATTGGCATCGTGCCGCAGGATACCGTGCTGTTTAACGACACGCTGGATTACAACATCCGGTATGCCCGGCCGGATGCGACACAGGAAGACATCGTGCAGGCCGCCAAACTGGCCAACATCCATAACTTCATCGCCAACCTGCCAAAAGGCTACGACACCATTGTCGGTGAGCGCGGCCTGAAACTGTCCGGCGGTGAAAAACAACGCGTGGCCATTGCACGCGCGATTCTGAAATCGCCGCGCATCCTGATTTTCGATGAAGCCACCTCCAGCCTGGATTCGCATTCGGAACAGGTGATTCTGGATGCGTTGCGCAAGGTCGCCGCGAACCACACCACGCTGGTCATCGCGCATCGCCTGTCCACCGTTATGGATGCCGACAATATCCTTGTCATGGAAGATGGCCGCATCGTAGAACAGGGAAGTCACGACAAGCTGCTGGCTTTAAATGGCCATTACGCCCATCTCTGGAAACTGCAACAGGAAGAGGAAAAAGTTGCAATGGAAGCGGTGTGAATTCAGGCCTTAATCGGCTTCCATTTAACCAGCAACGCCGGTAACAACGTGAGGTTTGCCAGCAACGCCGCCAACATGGCAAAGCCGGTGAATAACCCGAAATACACGGTAGGGATGAAATTCGACAGCATCAGTACCGAAAAACCGGCGGTAATAATCACGGATGTATACAGCATGGCGCGGCCAATACTGCGGTGACTGCGATGCATGGCGGCATGATAATCGCCATCCCGTTTTAATTCTCGCTTGAAACGATGAATGTAGTGGATGGTGTCATCGACACCGATACCGATGGCGATAGCCGCAATAGTGATGGTCATCATATCGAGTGGAATTGCCAGCCAGCCCATCACACCCAGTATCAGCGACGAAGGCAAGAGGTTGGGAATAATGCCGACGATGGCCAGCTTGATGGAACGAAACAGGATGACAAACATCACAGCCACGGCCGCAAGCACGGCGCCAATGGTCATGATCTGCGATTGAAACAGGCTTTGCAGCATATTGTTATACAACACCAGCATGCCGGTGATATGCACCTGGTCTTCACGCAACTGCTCCTTATCAAGCAGGTAGGCGCGTATCTCGTCGATTAATACCTGGCGATGCAGGGAAGGATCGCTCTCTCGAACCCGCATGACAAAGCGCACCTGGTTATTGTCGTTCGACAGATAGGGGGCTACCAGCTGCTCCTTGACAAGGTCCGGCAGCTGACGCTGCATCATACCCAGGTAGAAGTTATCCAGCGGCATGCCGAAATTCACTTCCTCCATCACCTGCATAAAGGTATCGATGGATTGCACCTTGCCCACATCGCCCCGCGCATCCAGATACAGATGAATGCGTTTAACCTGCTCACGGATAAAGGGATCGCGCCAGTAATCTTCACCCAGGCCATCGATCACCACTTCCAGCGGCGTCGTACCACCCAGTTCCTGGTCGATCTGCTTCATACCCTGGTGTATTTCGGTATCCGCTTTAAAGTAATCGATGAAGCGATTCTCAACCGACAAGCGCTGCATACCCAGAACCGACAACCCCATTGCCACCAGACCGAGCACCAGCAATTTTCCGCCATGACGCTCGGTCAGCCCGGCAAACCAGGCACTGAACGGCAGGTGACCACCTTCGGGTTGCGCGACTGGAACCGGTGAATACCGGATCAGAACGGGAAACAGCAGAAAAGACAGCACCAGACCCAGCATGACACCCATTGCCATGGTCCAGCCAAAATCAATCACCGGCCGAATATCACTGACGATCAAGGACCCGAACGCAATCACGGTGGTCAGGCTGGTGAACAGACAGGGCAGAAACATCGAGCGCAATGTTTCCTTCAGACCATCCGGCTTTGGCAGGCCTTCGCGTTGCAGCTCGCGATAGCGCACCACCAGGTGGATAACAATCGAGAGCGTCATGATAAGCAGCAGGGAGAAAAAATTAGAGGAGATAACGGTGACGCGCCAGTCCAGCCAGCCGAGCATGCCCATCATCATAAAACTGCTCAACAGGCTGAGCAGGGTCGGCACCAGCACCCAAATCCATTGGCGGAAAATAATCCACATGGTGAGCATCATCATGGCCAGCACGCCAACACCGAACACCTGCAGATCGTTACGGATAAAACGAATCATGTCCGCCACGATCAGGGGAATGCCGCCCACATACAGGGTAGCGGCATCATTGTATTTGGCGACAATATCGCGCACTGACTGCACCAGTTGCCGCTCCCGCTCCAGCTGATCCTGGTTGGCCTCCTGTATCTGTTCATCCAGTGCCTGCAACTGGCTCTGCTCTGCCTGGGTCAAGGAAGATCCATATTTCCTGGCACGCAACTCATCGCGCAAACGCAGCATGTTTGTCAGCAGGTGGTCCTGTCTGAGATTAAGCTGCAACGCGGTCGTCGAGCCGTCTTCACTTACCAGGTTATCGCCATACAGCGGACTGAGTCGCAACTCCATCCGCGCCGCCTCGGCATCGACTTCCGCCATCTGCAAGGTAGTGAAATCCTTGCCCATGGCAAACAGCGATACCGGCGGGCTATTAAAAAGCGGGACATCCAGCAGCGAAACCACCGAGGCAACGCCAGGAACGGCAGCCAGTTCATCGCGTAGATTTTCAATCAAGGCCAGTGTATCGGCATCGAATAAATCGGCCTGTGGGGTCACACTGATAATCAGAAAATTGCTCACGCCATAACGCGACTGCACCAGGCGGAAATAACGCAGATCAGAGTCGCTTTCCAGCACCAGCGAATCGGAAGAGGCGTCGAGTTGAAAGTGGCGAATACCTCCCAGCATGGCCAGACAGGCGAGCAACAGCAGGCTGAAGGTAATTAACGGCGCGCGTAAAACGAGAAACTCATACCCACGGATGAACGGTGACCACATATTAACGACGAAGTTGATTGTTACGCGCTTCCAGCATCGAAATAACCTTGTCGAGACCGTTGCGTTCGATCAGGTAACGGTACTGTTGGCGATTACTCTGCACCATGCTGACACCATCGACAACCACATCGGTCACTTTCCAGTCCTGCGATTGCTGCTCCAGCCGGTATCGTGCTTCAATGGCGCGGCCGCTTTGCTGGTAAATATTACTAATGATGGTGCAACAACTGCTCGCCTGGGAAGTGTCATCCACGGAGTAACTGACTTTTTCGCCCGAGTAGGCACGAAAGACCTCGGTATAGAAACTCACCATGTAACGGCGGAACTCCTCGACAAAGCGCTGGCGCTGCACATCGCTTGCGGTTTGCCAGGTGTCGCCCAGTACCCGCTCGGCAATTGTCTGTTGCGCAAGCAGGGGCAGCAGGAGCTGTTCAATCAGACCCTGTACAAAATCCGGGGCGCGCTCGCCTTCGGGTGTGGCATTTAATTCGCTAAGAATGGTTTCCGAGGCCGTTTGCACCAGCGCAAGCGGCGCCTGTTCCGCTTTCACGGGAACCATCAGGAACAAACAGGCAGCAAGACCCCAAAAACAAGATCGAAGCAGCGACATATTATTTTTCTACCCTGCAGAAATAAACGACTCCGGGGCATTCTATCAAAATGCGGCCTCACTGGTGAACGAAAGCCTTTCCCCGCTCTCCGGGTGGGTCAATTCCAGAACGCTGGCGTGGAGCAGCAGGCGATCTGCCGCGTCCCGCACCGCTGGCGGCGCATAAAAGCAACACCCCAGAATGGGGTGACCGATTTCCGCCATGTGTACCCGAAGCTGATGCGAACGTCCGGTAACAGGACTCAACCGCACCCGTGACCGCTGTTTCTCGACATCCCGCGTCAGCACCTGGTAATGCGTTTTTGCCGCTTTACCCAGTTCGGCATCCACCTTTTGCCGTGGACGATTGGGCCAGTCGCAAATCAGCGGCAAATCGATAGTGCCGGAATCCTGCGCGGGCAGTCCGGCAACAACGGCCGTGTACTCCTTGCCGACACTGCGCTTTTCAAACTGTAGACTCAGGTGGCGATGCGACCCGGCATCCAGCGCGATCACCATCAGCCCCGAGGTATCCAGATCCAGCCGGTGCACAATGCGCGCCGAGGGCGTTTCCCGTTGCAGCCGACTGATGACGCAATCCCGATTATCCGGATGACGGCCCGGCACGGACAACAGGCCCGAAGGTTTGTTAACAATCAGCAGGCAGTTATCCCGATGGAGAATTTCAACCGTCTCAAGGCAAGGCGGCACGATGTGAATAGGAGACAGGGACATCAGCGCAGATGACGTTCGAGTGCGGCGAACAGTTTCGGAATATCGATCGGCTTGGTGAGAAAATCAGCAAACAGTTCTTGCCGAACTTCGTCTTCCCGGGAACGTATTGCCGAAGCGGTCAGGGCAATAACCGGAATATCGGCCAACGCCTTGTCCTCGCGCATTGCCCGGGTTGCGGTCACACCATCCATTTCCGGCATTTTCAGATCCATGATCACCAGGTCCGGTTTGAACGTGCGCGCAACCTCGAGTGCAATCCTGCCATTTTCGGCCTCGGCAAATGCTACCGGCTGTCCCTGAAGCAGATCGATCACCAGTTGGCGATTTGCTGCAAAATCATCCACAACCAGTATCCTGCAGGGCTTCAACTTCAGGGTCGTGATCGATTGGCTTGCCGGGGAGGTGACACCAGCCGACGCAATGGCCACCCTGTTCAGCCTTAGGCTGAACTGACTTCCCTGGTTCGGAAAGCTTTTATCAAGCCGCAACTCGCCGCCCAGCATGGCCGCCAACTGCTGACTGATGGCCAGCCCGAGTCCTGAACCGCCATAACGCCGGGTGTCCTGCCCATCCTGTTGTTCAAACCGGTTAAATACCCGCTGCTGATATTCGGGCGAGATGCCTATTCCAGTATCGGTGACGGTAAACAGCAGGTTAGCCTGGTCACCCTCAATCACCTCGGCTTCAACCCGCAGCACGACCTTACCCCGCTCGGTAAACTTCAATGCATTACTCAGGAGGTTGAACAGAATCTGCATGAGTCGGTTCTGGTCCGTCGTCACCACTTCCGGCACCTTCCCGGAACGCTGGACCTCTAACGCCAGCCCTTTAGCGGAAGCCTTGGGCTTGAACATGTCCTCGATCGAATCAAGCAGGCGATGCAGGCTGAATTCCGCTACATTGATGACCAGCTTGCCCGCGTCGATTTTGGCAAGATCCAGCACATCGTCAATAACTGCCAGCAACGAGTCCGCGCCATGATTGATCGAGCTTATATAGCGACGCTGCTTGTCATTCAGCTCTGTCTCGGCAAGCAACTCGGAATAGCCTATAACCACATTCAGCGGCGTTCTGATTTCGTGACTCATGGTGGAGAGAAACTCGGTTTTGGCCCTTGCCGCCTGCTCGGCTGCGACCTTCTTCTCCTGTAATTCCTGTTCCAACAACTCCCGCCGACGAATCTCCCGGGTCAATTCATCCATGCGCTGTAATAACTGGCTATTGGATGCCTCGAGACGATCCATCATGTTATTGAATGCCGAAGCGAACAGGCTGAACTCTCCCGGCATGCCATCCGGAAAGCGCTGCTTGACGTTACCCGCCGCAATGCTCTTTGCCGAGGAGATACTGGTCATCAGCGGTTTTCCAATATTTCTATCGACCCACCAGATAAAAATAAGCAGGAACACGCTCATGTTTAGCAGAAAAATCAGCACAAAAAACAGCTGCGCAGGCGCCTTCTTTTCCTTGGCTTCTTTCAACAGGATATCGCGCTGCGTCTGTATGTCAGCTTCGAATTCAGCATATTGCTGCAATACCCGGGTAATGTAAGGATTCAGATACTCATCCGTATCACGCGCCGGCTCGTCTGAATGATTGTAAATTTTGAGCGCGAACCTGAACTGCACAGCCAGATCATAATAGCTCTCAATGAATGCTTCGGTGACACTGCCGGGAATTTCGAGCGACTCAACCTGTTGCTGCAGATCCTGAATAAAACTGCGCGTCAAACGCTCCTGCTCATAGAACGCCTGAAGGTAACGATAATACTCTCCCGGCCTGGAGCCACGCAGTTGCAGATTCGACCATGCCAGCAATTGACGATACAGATGCACCTGCGCGAGCTCGGCACGCAGTATTAACTCTGAAGACTCGTCATGTATGCGCTCCAGATCATACTGAATCTTGCCCTGCATTTGATTGGCGGCGTACAGCAAGCCCAGCAGAACGGCAAAACCCGCGATTAATACCAGTACCAGCCGAACACGTATCGACATTTAGTTCGCCCCACCCGCTGGCTGCAAGGGTACATACAGGATTTCGTTATCAATCCGGAAATCGCTGATTAAAGACTGCCCTCCCGCACCGGTCAGCCAGGTTACAAAGTCCATCGCGCCGTGCGTGTTCACGCCGCCAACTTTATCCGGATTCACCACGATCACGTGGTAAGGGTTTTCGAGCACGGGATCATGCTCAACATGCAATACCAGAGAAACTTCGTCGCGGTGCGCCAGCCAGGTACCGCGGTCCACCAGGATATAGGCCTGCATTTCATCTGCTTTCGCCAGCGACACACCCATCCCCGCCCCCAGCTCAAAGTACCACTCGCCATAGGGAATGATTTTCAGCCGCGACCAGATCAACTGTTCTTTGTTGTGGGTTCCAGAATCATCGGCGCGCGAAACAAACAGGCTGTGTTTTTCCCGGATAGCATGGAAGGCCGCCACAACGTCGGTTGCGCCATGGATGCCCGCCGGATCGGCACCTGGCCCCACCAGCACAAAATCGTTTTTCATCACCGGTATGCGCTTTAAACCATAGCCATCGGCAACGAAGCCCCGCTCGGCAGCCGGATCGTGCGTCAGCACGACATCCGCGCGTCCTGTGCGCGCCAGACGCAAAGCCTTTCCTGAACCCACGGCAACGACATCGACCTTATAGTCGAACTCTGTTTCAAATACGGGAAGCAATATGTCGAGCAGGCCGCTGCTCCTGGCACTGGTGGTGGTTACCAGTCGCAGGGTTTCGTTTGCGAGAGCCGCAGGGAATGGCTGAAGCAGGCAGAGTAAACAGATTAGAATGTTACGCATCCAAAGCCCCCTGTCCTGAATCACAAGTAAATAGCCGATTATCTCCCTGCCCTGGAAAGCATAGCACGATGATGATTAATTGGGATTGACTATCAGTGCTGAAACCGGGGTATCAGGATTTCAGCGACAGGCGTGGGCGCGCTTAGAGCTCCCCGTTCTGCTCACGCGCCAGCCGACGCATTTCAGTCTCGCGCGCCATGATATGACTGCACAACAGGTCGCGGTCTGTTTCGCGAATAACATCGTATTCCACCGCAATCTGCCAGGGGTAATCGCTATTACCGACCGCGGCGCGTTCGCAATATATCACCCGCGCCACACATAATATCCCCATCATTTCGGGCATTAACGCAAACCGCAGGGATAACAGATCTCCCGGATTGAATTCCGATTGCGCAGGAAATGTCATACCGCCCGCGCTCATGTTAACCATCACACGCTGATGCTCTTCCGCTTCCATCTCACCCATGACAAACAAGCGGGCAAGGTGATTCAGCTTTTGATCCATTAATTTCAGGTAGCGCGCCAGATCGGGATTCTTTGCCGAAAAACCCTGCAGCATGCGATTCATGGCGCGTGAATTCGTTTGAAATGTCGCCGCCACCGTGAAGCCGTCCGGCACACGGTCAGCAAGGCGCTCTCTAACAGCCTCAACCTGGTCAGCCGGAATTTTTTCATAATCGATTATGACTTCGTTATCGATACGAAAATACTCGCGACGCTCCTGGGATTGTGTTTTTTCATCCGCCATGATTATTCTGCTGCTCCTTCAGCCGGTTCTATAAACTGCTCCCTGGCTTCCGGCGCCAGCGGATCAGTTATAACGTTTCTGTTTGTCGATGCATTACTGGTTACAAAGTCGTCGGATACTGTCGAAGCCTCCTCACCCTGCGCTGCATCCGCCGCACCGGAAATGAAAGGATCAAGTATTGGCGAAGGCACTCCCGGCAATGGCGGGTCGATATTCTCCGCGTCGTTATCGTTTGCCTCTTCAGTCCCACTATCCGCGGGGATATCCGCTGGCGCAACCGGCTCTGCAATGATGGTGGAAGAACCCAGTTCCGATTCGGCGAACAGGTCTTCTCCCTGTTCCAGAATGATCTCGACACGACGATTACGCGCCCGGTTTTCCGCACTGTTATTTTCCACCAGCGGTTGCGTATCGCCACGTCCTTCGACAGTGACACGGTTGGTTTTCAGTCCACCCTCGTCCACCAGTTCATGCACCACGGAAACGGCACGGCCCGCCGACAGCTCCCAGTTTGAACGATACACATCGCCGGTAAATGGCAGATTATCCGAATGACCCGCCACCACAATATTACCCGGCGTGGTTTTCAAAACCCGCGCAACCCGCGCCAGCACCGGCCGGAATGAATCACGGATAAACACGCTGCCCGCCGGGAACGAGGCTTTATCGTGCAGCCGGATAATAATGCGCTGATCAATGGTTTCGATTTCAAGCTTGCCGCTATTAAGATCATCCGCCAAGGCCGCCTTGAGCTTGTCGGATGTTTCCTGAACCTGCGCCTCCGCTGCCGCGGCAGCTTCGGCCCTGGCCTCATCCTGCGCCTTTTTATCCGCCGCGCGCTCCTTCATCATTGCCAGCGCTTCGGCTTTGGGTATCAACACCAGTTCCCTGGATTGCTTGGGTGAAATACTGGACTTGCTCTTGGCTTGGCCCTTGGTGCTGGAAGATTTCCCGGTTGCGGCATCGTCGCCGCGTTTCCCTTCCTTGCCCTGGTTACTGTTCTTGCGATCCTGGCCTGTCTTGAGATGCAGCTGCCAGTCATCCGTGGTCTGCTGTTCCATGACATTAAACACGGTCGGCTCGGGTTTCCCGGCACTGAATTCCCTGGCGATGATGTTGATCCCCTTGGGGATGCCTTTAACATCATATTTGCGCTGCACGCCAAACGCCTCGCGCATGGAACCGGCAATCTGCTTGTACTTGGATACATCCATTTCCGAAAAGGACAGCAACAATACGAAGAAGCACATCAACAACGACATGAGATCCGCAAAGGTCATTACCCATGCGGGTGCACCTGCCGGGCACTTCTGCTGTTGTTCTTCGTCAGACATGCTTGATATCCCTGCCGTCAACCGCGCTAGGCGGCTTCTTTCTCACCCACGGCGTCGCGCTTACTGGGCGGCAAGTATGTCTTGAGCAGCTCTTCCATGACGCGCGGGTTGATCCCTTCCTGAATACCGTTAATGGCTTCCAGTATCAGTTGTTTGTTCAGCTTTTCTTCCATGGTGCGATGTTCCAGCTTGTCGGCCAGCGGCAAGGCAAAGGCGTTGGCGATAATCGCGCCGTACAGGGTCGTCAACAGGGCTACCGCCATCGCGGGCCCGATGGCCTTGGGGTCGTCCATTGCGGACAGCATCTGCACCAGACCGATCAGCGTACCGATCATGCCCATCGCGGGCGCCATGTCGCCAATGCCCTTGAAAATGGCCTGGCCACGTTCGTGGCGCTCGATCGTGAGATTGATATCCTTGCTGAGCATGCTGCGCACGAATTCCGGTTCATGCCCGTCCACGCAGAAACCAATGCCCCGCGCGAGAAACTCGTTGCTGATTTCCTGGCTTTCCAGTCCGAGCACGCCTTCCTTGCGCGCCACGTTGGCAAGCGCCACGCCTTCACGAATCAGGTCTTCAGGGTTTTCCGCCTTGTGCAGGAAGGCCTTGAGCGCCACCTTAAACGCGCCCAGAAAATGCCCCAGGGGGAATTTCATCAACACGGCAAAAATGGTGCCGCCGCCAACGATGAGTAATGAAGGCACGTTGATGAAAACCAGCGCGCTGCCGCCGACGAGAATCGCAGCGACGATAATACCGAGCGCACCAATGAGTCCTATGAGTGTAGCTAAATCCACGGTTTAGTCTCCGCGTATCCGTGTCGTCCATAATTCGTGACGCGGCCAGTGATCGAGGGTATTCGGGTATTACGCGTCATCTATGATCTTATCGCCCGACCGCAGCGATACTTGAATTGGGGAAAAACAGAAATTTACATTTCCAGCCAGACAGTTATAGTGCTTTGCGGGATGTGTTCCCGAAAATTCATCTACAGCATTTCAATGACTTACGCGAGACCCGCATGAACCAGCGCAGCGTCCTCATCACCGGCTGTTCCTCCGGCATCGGCTACCAGTGCGCCCACGCCCTGAAAACCCGTGGCTACCGGGTATTCGCCACCGCCCGCAGGCATGAGGATGTGGAGCGGCTGGCAGGCGAAGGACTGGAGGCCTTCTGGCTCGATATCAGCGACCCGGAATCGATTGCGATTGGCGTGGAACATGTCATGACCCAGACCGACGGCAAGCTCTACGGCCTGTTCAACAATGCCGGTTTCGGCCAGCCGGGAGCCGTTGAAGACCTGTCACGCCAGCTTATTCGGGAACAGTTCGAAACCAATGTGTTCGGCACCCTGGAGCTGACCAACGCGGTACTGCCTTACATGCGTCGGCACAACGAAGGCCGCATCATCGTGAACAGTTCGGTGCTGGGTCTTGTCGCGCTACCCTTTCGCGGTGCCTACAATGCATCCAAGTACGCGCTGGAAGGTTTGTTCGATACGCTGCGACTGGAGCTTGCCGACACGCAGATTCATGTCTCGCTGATCGAACCCGGCCCCATCACCAGCGCCTTTCGTCGCAATGCTTTCGCACTCTACAAGGCGAATATCGATCCGGAAAAAAGCCCGTTTAAGAAAAAATATCTTGCGATGGAAAAGCGGCTGACCAAGCAGGGACCCGCGGCACCCTTTACGCTCGGCCCGGAGGCGGTTACCGAAAAAGTCCTGCACGCCCTTAGCAGCGAAAAGCCTCGCGCGCGTTATTCCGTGACAGTCCCGACCTACCTGTTTGCTTATCTCAAACGCATGCTGTCAACCCGCCTGCTGGACTCGATTTTGTTACGGGTATCGCGCGGCGAGCACAAATAACAACCCGCCTGCCGACTGACTAGCGATCGACCTGCCGGGCGCGGGCTAAGCCCGGCAACGCCAGAAAGTCACCACCCGGAATCAGCGGGAATCGGCTAACGTTGCGGTTATAAAGATAAACCCAGGCGATAAGCGATTCCTGATCTTCCGGGAATATTTCAACTTCACGCCGTACAAACAGGGGATTGAGACTCTGCCCACGGGAACAGCCCTCGTAGCGATCCAGCTTGTCCAGCGTCTTCATCGCTTTTGTCAGATGAAAGACATCACCCGTTACCCAGACACCCGACTCGCACTGCACGACACCGGGATAGCTGCCCAGGCGATACAGGCGGCCTGCCATACGCGCCCTGCCCAGGTAAGTGGCCCGCTCAGCCAGCCAACGCGACATGGGATGGGAACATCCCGGCCGCAGCGTGCCGTACACAAACAGCAAATCGGTAGATAATCGAGCCATACCGAGAGCGTATCAAAAAAAAAGCCCCGCTTGGGAAGCGGGGCATTTACCTGATGATGGGCGAGGTCGGTAGACCATGCATCAGGTGGAGGAGTCTCACAGAACTAACCATTCACGATTAGCACTGTACACCTAAAGTAATAGTGGGTTCCTGATATAAATCAAGGCCGGATTGTCTATTAATTGTCAAATCACCGAAAACAACATGACAAATTCCGCAAATCAGGCCGCCGACTGCGTAGAAAGCTGACCTTTGGTGAAACTCAGCTCGCCCTCTTCTATGTCGACTTTAATCAGGTCACCCGGCTGGAACTCACCGGACAGAATGTGCTGTGCCAGCGTATTTTCCAGTTGCTGCTGTATAGCGCGCTTCAATGGCCGTGCTCCATAGACAGGATCAAACCCGGCTTCGCCCAGCTTATCCAGCGCGGCATCGCTAATCGCCAGATCCATATCGCGATCGACCAGCCGCTTGCGCAGCAGTGCGATCTGCAGGGTGGCAATCGCCCGCACCTGTTCGCGGCCCAACGGATGGAATACCACGGCTTCATCGATACGGTTAATGAATTCCGGCCGGAAATAGTCGCCGATAACGTCCATCACCGCCGCCTTCATCTTGGCGTAGTTTTCTTCGCCCGCCAGCTCCTGGATCTGTTGCGAGCCCAGGTTGGAGGTCATAACAATAACGGTATTCCGAAAATCGACCGTGCGTCCCTGGCCATCGGTCAATCGACCATCGTCCAGAACCTGTAACAGCACGTTGAACACATCCGGGTGGGCCTTTTCCACTTCATCCAGCAAAATCACCGAGTAAGGCTTACGCCGAACGGCTTCGGTTAAATAACCACCTTCTTCATAGCCGACATAGCCCGGCGGCGCACCAATCAGACGGGCCACGGAATGTTTCTCCATGAACTCCGACATATCGATACGCACCATTGCCTCTTCGGTATCGAACAGGAATTGCGCCAGTGCCTTGGTCAACTCGGTCTTGCCCACCCCGGTCGGGCCCAGGAACAGGAATGAGCCATTCGGACGGTTCGGATCGGACAGTCCCGCGCGCGCGCGACGAATGGCATCGGACACGGCGCGCACCGCCTCGGCCTGTCCAACAACACGTTGTTGCAGACCGTCTTCCATGCGTAACAGTTTTTCACGCTCGCCTTCCAGCATCTTGGAGACCGGAATACCGGTCCACTTGGAAACGACCTCGGCAATCTCTTCGTCGGTGACCTTGTTGCGCAGCAGACTCATTTCCTGCATCTCGGCCTGCGCGGCCAGATCCAGCTGCTTCTGCAACTCGGGAATACGGCCGTATTGCAATTCAGACGCGCGGGTCAGGTCACCGGCGCGATGCGCGGTTTCCAGCTCCTGGCGGGCACGTTCCAGTTCTTCCTTGATATGGGTCGAACCCTGGACCGCGGCCTTTTCCGCCTTCCAGACTTCTTCCATATCGGAGTACTCGCGCTCCAGTTTCTCGATCTCTTCTTCCAGCGCTGCCAGCCGTTTCTTGGAGGCCTCGTCGGTTTCCTTCTTCAAGGCTTCGCGTTCGATCTTTAACTGGATCAAACGGCGATCCATGCGGTCCATCTGCTCCGGCTTGGAATCGATCTCCATGCGGATGCGCGACGCCGCTTCATCGATCAGATCGATGGCTTTGTCCGGCAACTGACGGTCGGTGATATAACGATGCGACAGGGTGGCTGCGGCCACGATTGCCGGGTCGGTGATATCCACGCCGTGATGCACTTCGTAACGTTCTTTCAGGCCGCGCAGGATAGCGATGGTGTCTTCCTCACTGGGTTCATCCACCAGCACCTTCTGGAATCGGCGTTCCAGCGCGGCGTCCTTCTCGATGTACTGACGGAATTCATCTAGCGTGGTCGCGCCGATACAGTGCAGCTCGCCGCGCGCCAGCGCCGGTTTCAGCATGTTGCCCGCGTCCATGGCACCCTCGGCCTTACCCGCGCCGACCATGGTGTGCAGTTCGTCAATGAACAGGATGATGTTGCCTTCCTGCTTGGCGACATCGTTCAACACCGCTTTTAACCGTTCTTCAAACTCACCACGGAACTTGGCACCCGCAATCAACGCCGCCATATCCAGTGATAAAAGACGCTTACCCTTGATACCTTCCGGCACTTCGCCATTGACGATACGTTGCGCCAGGCCTTCCACGATAGCGGTCTTGCCGACTCCGGGTTCGCCGATCAGCACCGGGTTGTTCTTGGTACGACGCTGCAATACCTGCACGGCACGGCGGATTTCATCGTCGCGGCCAATCACCGGATCGAGCTTGCCCTGTTCGGCACGCTCGGTCAGGTCGATGGTGTATTTTTCCAGCGCCTGGCGTTGTTCCTCGGCATTTGGATCATTGACCTTCTCGCCTCCGCGCAGGTTATCAATGGCCGGCTCCAGCAGGCCCCTGGTGGCGCCCACCTTGCGCAAGATGTCGCCCAGCGCGCCTTTTTCTTCCACCGCGGCCAGCACGAACAGTTCGGAGGAAATGTATTGATCGCTGCGCTTTTGCGCCAGCTTGTCGGTCATGTTCAGCAGGCGGGCCAGGTCATTGGAAATATGCACATCGCCACCGGCCTCTTCCACCACGGCGATCTTGTCCAGCGCCTCGCCCAGGTGCGAGCGCAGCAGATTCACATTGACATCCGCCTTGGTCAGCAGATGACGGATCGAACCGCCCTCCTGGTCCAGCAGCGCGATCATCAGGTGCACCGGTTCGATGAACTGGTGGTCCCGGCCCAGCGCGAGGCTTTGCGCGTCGGCCAGCGCCATCTGGAATTTACTGGTTAATTTGTCCATACGCATGAGCGCGTGTCTCCACTAATACTTGAATCGTCTGGCTGCAAACATGGGGGACAGCCGCGAAGTTTTCAAGGGAAACAGCTTGATTCAAGTCAGGTACAATGGCCGCCTACACCGAAATTATAGTCAAGGAGATTTCCACCCGTGGTACGCCTGGTTTCCTTCAACACCAATGGAATACGCGCCCGCCAGCATCAGCTGGAGTCCCTGAAAGCGCTCTATCAACCCGACATCATCGGCATCCAGGAGACCAAGGTGCAGGATGAGCAGTTTCCACTCACCGATATAGAGTCCCTGGGTTACCAGGCCCGTTTCCACGGTCAGAAAAGCCACTATGGGGTGGCACTGCTCTCCGCGCTGACACCCGAGGAAGTGCGCTGCGGTTATCCGCACGATGGCGAGGAAGCACAACGGCGCCTGATCTCGGCACGCTACCTACTGCCCTCCGGCAAACAGCTGCATGTCATCAACGGTTACTTTCCACAGGGCGAATCGCGCGACCATGAAATCAAATTTCCGGCCAAGCGGAAATTCTATGCCGACCTGCTAGGCTATCTTGAGGAAACCTATTCTCCCGACGACCTGCTGATACTGATGGGCGATATGAATGTGGCGCCGCTGGATCTCGATATCGGGATCGGGGCCGATAACGCCAAGCGCTGGCTCAGGACCGGCAAGTGCAGCTTTCTGCCGGAAGAACGCGACTGGCTGCAACGGCTGATGGACTGGGGTCTGGTCGATACTTATCGCAAGCTGTACCCGGATGTGGACGACCAGTTCAGCTGGTTTGATTACCGCAGCCGCGGGTTTGAACGGGAACCCAAGCACGGCCTGCGCATAGACCTGATTCTCGCCAGCCGGCCGCTGGCCGATAAATGCACCGGGGCCGGTATCGCCTACGACATTCGCGGCCTGACCAAACCCTCCGACCACTGCCCGATCTGGGCCGACTTTGATTTATAGCCGGACCGACAGGAGTGTGAACCAGTACACATAATCCGGTAACCGGAGGGGTATGATCGAACTGACTATTGTCGGGGAAAAATCATGTCACTACCGCCATGCATACAACAAACGCTCGACCGGAACCGGGCCCGTTACCAGATTCATTCCCATTCCCCGACCGATAACCTGCAGGAAGCGCTACTCGCAACCAACCTGCCTGCCCGCCAGTTGATCCGTGCCGTCCTGCTGACGCAGGATGACGAACGCTTGCTGGTGGTGTTGCCCGCCGATCACCTGATCAACTTTCAAGCCTTGCATCGGGCCACCGGAAAACACTGGACGCCAGCCAACCGCGTACAGTGCACCGCCCGGTTTGAGGACTGCGAGTCCGGCACCACGCCGCCCCTGGGCAATACCTATGGACTAGCCTCCATTATCGATGACTCCATCCTGTCATTCTCCACAGTGTGCTTCGAACCGGGTCGGCACGACACCCTGCTTTCCATGGGCGTGGAAGTATTCCGGGGTATCTCCGCCGAGGCGGAGTTTTTACCGATTTCACAACCCCTGAGCATCCTGGAAAGCCGTCATATCAACGACTTCACCTTGCCGGGTCAGGCAGAGCGCACCTTGCCGATTCTGGAACTGCAACCCCGGCAGAACATCGACGCCACGCTGGCGAACATCAATCAATTACCGACCATGCCGAACATGGCGCAACGCCTGTTGCGGTTACGCAATGATCCGAATGCCACGGTGCAGGATCTGACCGAAATCATTCAGGCCGACCCGAGCCTCTCAGCACAGATCATTCGTTATGCCCGCTCTGCGTTTTTCTCTTATAAAGGGAAGGTGGACACGCTTGACCAGGCAATTGGCCGCGTCCTGGGGTTTGAAACCGTGCTGAATATGTCACTGGGACTGGCAGCGAGCCGCACGTTCCACAATCCCGCCGATGGTCCGCTGGGCCTGCAGGCCTTCTGGCAACACGCCACCTACAGTGCGGCGCTGGCTCAGAACCTGGCAAATCGCATCAAGGGCTACCTGCCCATCAATCCGGGCATTGCCTACCTGGCCGGTCTGCTGCATAACTTCGGTTATCTATTGGCAGGCCATCTGTTCCGCGGTGAGTTCTTTCTACTTAACAAGATGGTATCGGCCAACCCCCATGTTCCGATTCGCCTGATCGAACGCCAGATCCTGGGTACTGAACATACTGCCATGGGAGCCTGCCTGATGACCGCCTGGGACATGCCGGAGCCGATTATCGCCACGCTCAAGGAACACCATAACGAGCTGTATAACGGCGAACATTCGCTTTACGTCGAACTGATTTTCCTGGTGGATCAGCTGTTACGCCAGCATGGGATCGGCGACGGGCTTGAAGCAGAACCCTCGCCACTAATATTGAATAACCTGGGACTGGATCGCGCCACGGTGGAAGAGATAACTCTGAACATCCTGGACGCCAGGGAAGGTCTGGACAGCATCGCCCGGCAACTGGCTGCCTGACTCATTCATCCTCTTCGATTTCGAGCGTCACTTCGAAAGTATCGCCTTCATCCACAATATGCACCCCGTCCAGCTCCGGCATGCGGTGCGCCAGGTAACGGCACATCATGTCGACATCGCGCTTGTCGTTGACCCGTAACGCTTCCAGCATCTGGCCGATAACAAATTCGACTCTTTGCTGCTGATCCGGATTGGCGATAATCTCATCACCCACGGAAATGCCCTTGTCCATGTTTTCGTCCATGCGTTGCACGTAGGCAAACTGCATGCGCGCCAGCCCCTTTTTCTTGTCAAAGCAGTGCAGGCTCTCGCCATTCATGGTGATGTTCAGTTCATTCGACATGCAACATTCCTAGTTGGGTTTGAGAAACTCGATGCGGGTTTCTTTCATGAAAGGTCTGTCGAACACAAGGTCGAAATGCAGCCCCTGCTCGGTCGTTTTGACGTCTACCTGCTGCAACTCCGGCACGCGCTGCGCAAGGTAGGTACAGGTGGCTGCCGCCATGGTTTCGTTACCAGAAGCAACAGCCTGTGCCAGTTGCAGCGCCACGAATTGCGCGCGCTGCAGGGGATCAGGGTCCGCAATCGCTTTGCCATCCAGATTAATCCCCGCGTTCATCTTGTGATCCATTTGATCAAGCGCCTGCAACTGATCGTGGGGCAGGCCTTTACCGCGATCATATTCCAGCTGGGACTCCCCGTTCAGGACAACATAAAGTATCTGACTCATTCGCCTAACCATTCAATAAATTTATCGAGGGCATTCTAACGGATACGGTCATTGATACCCACCACCCTAAACCCCCTTCCTTTCAGGGACATAAAAAAACCGGTGGCCGAAGCCACCGGTTTCTTCTCCTGCGATGCAGTTAATGGTGTTTACTTACCGCCTTCAGCGCCGACATGGCATCGTCATAGGAAAGCTGGGGCGATCCTTCGCCACGCCGTCCGCGTTCGGCCACCGCGACAATATCATCCACCGACAGCATGCCCTCGATCACACCCTGCTGGTTTACCACCGGCAGCCGTCGTACTTTTTCACGCAGCATAATATTGATTGCGGTCTGGATATCGTCACTGCTTCGACAACTGTATACCTTGCCACTATTCATAAGATCGGAGCCATGCATTTCCCACAGGGATTTATGATTCAATGCACAGGCCATCGTAATATCCCGGTCCGTTACCATACCCACGGGTCGGCCAAGTTCATCGGTAATGGGAATGGAACCGCAATCCGCGTTCCACATCATTTGGGCGACCTGCTCCAGGTCGGCATCAGACTCACAACAGCTGACTGAAGTCGCCATGACATCTCTCACTTGCATGACCGCTACCCTCCGCTTGATATCGCCATTGCCTATAAAAAACATAGATCGCGAAGCAGCCCTGTCAAGCGTCTTCTATCCGACTTATCAGTAAAATTTATTAACAAACGTTAAAGGCTAAGCTCCACCCTGGGAAGCGCATCCGCGCCAAACTCGATATTTGGCAGACAGGTAAAGATCTGTTCCGGCTTGATGCCGTATTGCTCCACCAGCTGGCGTTTGACTTCAGCAGCACGCTGACCGGCAAGCTCTAGTAATGCGGCCTTTAACGCTTCATCAAGCACGGGTTTATCTGTAGCCTGCTGCGCCAGTAGCTGACGCTGCTCGTCCGTGAGATCCGCCAGTACGCCAATACCGCACACCTTGACCTGCATCCCCGGACGTTCCTGCAGCAACCCACCCAGCTTCGTCAGATAATCCAGCGATTCCGAAGACAGCGTTACATCTGCAGGCATAAACTCGATCGGCGCAAATTTCACTTCACCGGCCCTGGAACCTACCGCCTCTCCCAGCATCAGCAAGGCACCATAGGGCTGCAAGGCATACTTCAGGTAGGTCATGGTGGTTTTCTTGAGGGCAGTGGCAATCGCCTTGTTCATGACATCTGAAATATCAAAATCCGGAGACTGCAAGTCCCCGGTAACCGGAATCTTCAGCCGGATATTGTCATCTCCATCACGCAACATGGACAGGGCCGAATCCAGCGGCATCGACATCGAGGCTTCCATCTGTTGCGCACGGGTGTCGTCGGCGCGTTCTACTGCCAGCTGATTCAATAACCACTCGGTATTGGCGTCCAGTTGTCCCTGGGTGACCTTCACATCCAGCGTACTGTCGAGCATACCGTGCGCCACCTGGTACCCGGTCGCGCTGGCCAGATAGGACGACCAGGCATGCAGATCGATCTGTTTAATTTCGCTCTGCATTTCAAGATCCATTTTACTGCCGGGGTTACGCAGCTTGCCCTTGAAGTCCAGCTTACCGTAGTCACCCTGTTTCAGGGTCAGCGCAAAGGGTGACCAGTTACCCTTGTTTTCGGTTGCAATGTCCTTCACTTGCAGCTGTTCAACCAGCAGGGTGTTTTTTGCCGAAGGTGCAACCGAACGGTCGTCAAAGACGATGCGGTTATTACCCGTTAATTGAAACAGTCCGATTTCGACCGGCAAAGGCTTGCTCTCCGTTTCGCCAGTCTCCGGTTCATCGTTTTCCACCGCCACATACGGCAACTGCCAGTCACCCTGCTTGTCGCGCACAATCGCCAACGCCAGATCGGTCATGCTGGAATCCTGAATACTGAGTCCGGCAGACGAATACTGAAGTCCCGATAATTGCAATTGTTGCAGTGCCAGATCCGCGTCCGGGTACTGCTGCGTCACCAGCGCAATATTGGCAAGCGCAACTTTCTCCATGGAAACCTGCAAGCCGGGCTCAATCTTCATCCCCACAAGTTTCGCGCTCGCGATGCTCTGTTCATTCAGGGTATCTGCGACTCGCAGCTGTTTAAATGCCAATGCAGCGGCAGTACTTAAAGTGTCAGGATCGTTCAATACCGGCATGCGCAACTCGCCGTTCCAGTTTGCTTCCCCAGCCGTGACATCAAGTCCCTCCAGGACCGGTTGTAACTGTTGACTATTGAGACTCCCGTTAAGCTCCAGACTGCCCACGGCATCATCAACAGTCAGGCTCAAGTGGGTTTTTCCGGACCATGCGAGCGACTGGCTGGTCAGAATATCCGGTAGAGTAAAATCGGTTAGCGACAGATTGCCATCCTGATCAAGCTCAACACCTTGTTCTTTTACAAGCAGGCGCAATTGAGTGTCTCCCGCCAGCACGCCACGCAATTGCGCCATGCCTTCACCCATCAACGGCGCGAATCGGGACAGGTCCAGCCCGTCAAACTGCCAATGCCCCGCAATGACAGGCTGCTCGGCAAAGGCGGTAATATCCGTCTGCCATTTAACAGGGTCGTCATTGATGTCGCCGGTAAAATCGAGATGCATAGGCTGTTCGCTGGCGCTGGAATCCAGTGCCGAGAGTGCAAGCTGACGAATGTGCAGACCGGTATCCGTTTCAAACAGGCGCACGGGCACGCGCCAGTCCGTAAACTGCACACTGTCTACCTGAACAAACCAGGGCGCCGACACTGTTTCTTCCTGTTCAGGCGCGCTTGCCTCCGTCGCTTGCCAGATCATCAGTTCACCCAGCTGGATCTGCTGATCGTTGACTAACAGCGGTGTTGACGCCTGGGCCACTTGCAATGAGTTGATGTGAACACGCCGTGACCAGAGCGAGCGCCAGTGCCACTCCAGAGACAGCTGTTGAATGGATACCGGTTCGGCTTCCGGAAACTGGAAGGAAAACCCTTCAATGCCGAGTCGTCCCATAAAAGGATTTAAACGGACCTTGTGGATCTCCGCCTGCTCGGCGCCCTGCTCAAGCAGCCAGTTTTTCGCGTAGTATTTACCGATTTGCGGAAGCGCAAAGGTAACAAAGAGAATAAGAAAGACGACTATGGCCAGAAACCATAGCCCGGTTTTTTGCTTGGTGCTCATGACTGGGTGGCCCGGATTTCACTGTCGAGAATGAATTCCTATTCTACGCCACCCTGGCGCAGGTTTTCAGCTTCAGGTGCTAGAAGCCCTCGTCACCAAACACGTCATATAAATTCTGTCGCAGCTGTTCGGCTTCGCGGCGTTCCTCAATGCGACGGCGTGCAATCGCGCGGCGCAATGCTGTATCGGAAGCCCTGGCCTTGTGCTTTTTTGCCGGCGCTGAAGCTGAAACAGAGGTTGTCATGCGTTTAACTGGGCACATACTCGGTTCCCCATAAAACAATATGGAAACAGCCATGTGTTCACAACCGGGTCATCCTGACCTTAATCCCTTAGCGGCAGGACGATTAATAGCCTTTAGGCTTGTTTAATAGCGTTTATGGGTCAGTCCTGGCGGGATCTTGTCCGGCGCTGGCGGCCGCGGGTTTGGGCGACGGAAGGCATGATGTCGGTGTAGGGGAAAGCGTCAACCGAACCGTACCTGGCTTCGGCTCGATTCAGGATTTCGAATGGATTTGGGGCATTCTCCGGACGAGATTCACCCATCAGGGCCTGTAACCCCAGAAAACCGCCGATCTGAACCCGGATTTCCTTGTTATGCGGGAGGGGGCCGTCGATGGTCGTAAGCTGTAACGCGAATCGCGCCTTGTTACGCAGCTGGTTGAGAAAACGGGTACAGCGATTTACAGCCGCCTCCGTCTGACAGCCCGCGCATTCCCTGTCCGCCAGAAAAATGCGTCGCATGTGACTGCAGTTCAAGCGGCGCGAATTCAGTGCTTTTTCATAGATACAGCGGATTTCATTTACAGATTGGTAAGTCGACCTGTACTCGTCTTCTTCCATGGTGGCAGGCTATTTTTCCCACTCCATGACAATGGGTTTTTCCCGCTTTTCCATCAGCCGCTCTTCGGCTTCGAGCTTCGAGCCGGCAAAAATAACCTTCACAATCACCTCGGAACCCTCACCCAGTTCGGCACGGCGCGCGCGGGCAAACTTCTTGGCATCCTGAAAGCCATCGAATTCCGTTTGGTAATCCAGATGTTTCACGATTCCGGTCGGGTCGCCGGAAATGTCGTATACGTAGTATGGCATGGTCTTTACCTTAAACTCCTGCTACAGCTTGCGGCGCATAGTGTACCCCGGCAGCAGGGACTGGGCATTATTCCGTTTCGGATACAGGGATTATTGCTGCGAGCCGAATCCCCGGCTTTAATAAAAACAAGAAATTAGAATGACCGTCCAGCGTCGCAGATAGCCTGCCGGGTTAACTGGCCTGGTTAATGTGGTAAGTTTCGCCCAACTTTTTCAGGACAACCATCATGGACAACAAACCCAGTATTCAGACCGCCATCCCCAAACAGCGTTACAAGCTCGGTGAATTCTCCATCATCCTGCTGGGCGATATAGAGACCACCGATGCCGCCAACTATCGCTATATCACTGCCGTGATGCAGGAGGGCGATCCAGAGCCTGGCATCTATCTGACCTGCGAGAAACTCAAAGGCGGCGACCACGCGATGCGACTGGTCATGCGGGATGGTTCCGAAATCCTGGAGCATTCAGCCGAATGGTCCGATGCCGATGTATTCATCAAGGACTGCATCGACACCTTGCAGAAACTGCTCAATCTTACCGATGAAGAACCCTTCAAACTGATGTAGGGACATGTGCCGATGACCTTCAAGGTCCACCTGCTGCCATCCGATCACGAATTTACCGTCGAACCCGGCGACACCCTGCTGGAAGGCGCGCTACGTTCCGGCCTGAATGTACGCTACAACTGCAGCAGCGGCAGTTGCGGCGATTGCCGCGCACGCCTGGTTTCCGGGGAACTGGGTAACGTGCAGCATTTTGACTATGTCTTCAAGCGCGAAGAAAAAGCCGACAAACAGTTTCTGATGTGTCGCGCGGAAGCCGGCAGCGACCTTGTCATCGAAGCGGTCGAAGCAAGATCATCCGCCGATATTCCATTGCAGCAGATACAGACCCAGGTGGCCAAGCTCAAACTGCTATCGGACAACATCATGTCATTGCAGTTGCGCACGCCGCGTTCCCAGACCCTGTGGTTCCTGGCCGGTCAACACGCCACACTGCATATCAAGGGGCTTAAGCCACGAAATAAATCCGTAGCCAGCTGCCCCTGCAACGGCATGCTGCTCGAATTTCATGTGCGACGCCGTCCCGGAGACGAATTTTCGGACTACGTGTTCGAAAAGATGAAACTCAAGGACAAGATCGCTATCGAAGGTCCGTTTGGCCATTTCACACTCGACGAGGAATCCGGGCGACCGATTATTTTTGTCGCTTTCGAAACCGGTTTTGCCCCGATCAAGAGCGTTATAGAACACGCCATATCGCTGGAAACAAACGTTCCCATACATCTGTACTGGGTGGCGCCGGATAACCAGGGTCATTACCTGGAGAATGTGTGCCGTTCCTGGGAAACGGCGCTGGATGATTACCACTACTATCCGCTTGTCGGCAGCGGCGCAAACCCGGACTGGCGCCCCCCGGAAATTGTCGAGGATATCGATGTGGCTCAATTGACCGACACCGAGCGCACCCTGCTGCATGCCGGCACCCGTATCGTGGCCGATTTTCCCGATCTGTCCGGCTTTGATGTCTATGTGAATGGGCCCGAGAAAATGCTGTTGCCCATGGAAAAGCTGCTACTGAAACATGCGCTGCCGCGTGAACGGCTGTTCATCGATCATATCCAGCATTACTAGAGACCGACGCTCTCCACGCGATGGCCAATCAGCACGACAAACCCCTGCCGACGTGAAACACCATCCTGGGAATAGTCGAAGGTAAAGACGCGCATCAGCGTGATGCGCCCCTCGGCATTACGGCCCAGCTTGATTCGGCCCATGCTGACCGTGGCATCGAGCAACTGCAGACCCTGCCGGTTACAGGTATCCGCCGCGCTTTGCCTGGCAACATCGCGCGCCCTGAGACTGTCCAGCCAGAACCAGACCAGTGCAACGACCAACAACAGGGAAAGCAGCGAACCCTCAGGCATCAAGATCCGGAATAAGCGAGCTCTTGAGTGACTGGATCATATCCTTGATGAGCAGTTTGCGTTTTTTCATGCGACTCAACGCCAGCTGATCCATATCCGGGTCATGCACCAGACGATTGATCGCCTCATCGAGATCCCCGTGTTCGAGCTTCAATTGCTCGATGCGCCGCAGGATTTCATCATTGTCCGGTTTATCCATACCCACAAGTTCCTGATCACACGATCCAAGGCGTTCAATTTACCACATTAGCTTCGAGGAATAACGTTTTTCATTCAACGACTTGAATGGAAATTGCTATAATCCCGGCAGTAACGGCGCATCATTCTCACTTTCAACCCGGCGAAGCTTGAGTCCCCTATGCTACAGGCACCCCCTCTTTACCAATACCGGCCCTACTGGGCCAAACGTTTCGGTACCGCGCCGGTGCTGCCGATGTCGCGTGCCGAGATGGAGCAACTTGGATGGGACAGCTGTGACGTCATCCTGGTCACCGGCGATGCCTACGTCGATCACCCCAGTTTTGGCATGGCCGTGGTCGGACGCACCCTGGAAGCCCAGGGGTTCCGGGTCGGCATCATCGCTCAACCCGACTGGCAGAACGTAGAGGATTTTCGTCGGCTCGGCCGCCCCAACCTTTTTTTTGGTGTCACCGCGGGCAATATGGATTCCATGGTCAACCGTTACACCTCGGACCGGAAAATCCGCTCCAACGACGCCTACACACCCGAGGGCGAAGGCGGCAAGCGCCCGGACCGGGCTGTCAATGTCTATAGCCAGCGTTGCCGCGAAGCCTTCAATGATATTCCCATTATCATCGGCGGCATCGAGGCCAGTCTGCGCCGTATCGCGCATTACGATTACTGGCAGGACAAGGTACGCCGCTCGGTGTTGCTGGATGCCAAGGCGGATATGCTGGTATATGGCAATGGCGAGCGTCAGATCGTTGAACTGGCGCACCGACTCGCCGCCGATGAAGACATCAAATCGATCCAGGATATTCGTGGCACGGCCTTTGTGCGCAAAACATTGCCGGAAGACTGGGTGGAAATCGATTCATCCGAAATCGACGAGCCCGGCGAAATCGACTCACACCCCCATCCTTATGAAGACACTACCCAGTCCGCCTGTAAAACAGACCAGGCTTCCGGGAAGGTTGTTCGCTTCCAGCGTCATGTCAAAACCGACCGCGCGAAAAGCTATATTCGCCTGCCTTCCTATGAAGCGGTGCGGGACGATCCGGTGTTGTATGCGCATGCATCGCGGACGTTGCACCTGGAAACCAACCCGGGCAATGCCCGCGCGCTGGTACAACGCCACGGTGACCGCGACGTCTGGTTCAATCCTCCACCTATCCCCCTAACCACGGAAGAACTGGATTCCACGTTCGAGCATCACTATACCCGTCGGCCACACCCCGTTTACGCTGATGCCAAGATCCCTGCTTATGAAATGATCCGCTTTTCCATCAACATCATGCGCGGCTGTTTTGGCGGTTGCACATTCTGCTCGATCACCGAGCATGAAGGGCGCATCATCCAGAACCGCTCGGAAGATTCTATCATTCGCGAAATCGAAACCATCCGTGACCAGGTACCGGAATTTACCGGCATCATCTCGGACCTGGGCGGCCCCACGGCGAATATGTATCGTCTCGCCTGCAAGGACCCCGACATCGAAGCGGCCTGCCGCCGTCCATCCTGTGTTTACCCCGGCATCTGCAAGAACCTAAACACCGACCACAACCCGCTGATCAAGCTCTATCAGCGCGCGCGCAAACTGCCGGGCATCAAGAAAATCCTGATTGCCTCCGGGTTACGCTACGACCTGGCGTCGGAATCACCGGAATATGTGAAGGAACTGGTCACGCATCATGTCGGCGGTTATCTGAAAATCGCTCCGGAACATACCGAACAGGGGCCGCTATCGAAGATGATGAAACCGGGCATGGGTACCTATGACCGGTTCAAGAAACTGTTCGACCGTTATTCTGAGGCGGCCGGGAAGGAACAATATCTCATTCCTTATTTCATCGCGGCCCATCCCGGCACTACAGATGAAGACATGCTTAACCTGGCGCTCTGGTTAAAACAGAATGGCTTCCGCGCGGATCAGGTCCAGAACTTTCTGCCCTCGCCCATGGCGACTGCGACCGCCATGTATCACAGCGGGAAGAACCCGCTACGCAAGGTGACGCATCGCAGCGAAAATGTATTTATCCCCAAGGGTCTCAAGATACGCCGTCTGCACAAGGCCTTTCTGCGTTATCACGATGCCAACAACTGGCCCATGCTGCGCGAGGCCCTGAATCGCATGGGGCGCTCAGACCTGATAGGTAATGGCAAGAAGCACCTGATCCCGCGCTGGCAGCCAGCCGGCACGGGGGAGCAGGCGGAAGGGAAACGTAGCGGAAAAAAATTCCTGACCCAGCACACCGGGTTGCCTTCCACTCCGAAGACGTCGCGCAGAAAAAACACCCGCGGCCAGAAAACCAGGCGGGGTCGGCCGCCGCGCTAGTCAGGAAGCGATGGCATGCTCGGAAAGCTGCGCATCAACCTCTTTTTCGGCTTCCAGCCAGTCTTGCGTCGGATCGCCCTGAAAGCCACGCTGCTCTGCCCGTATATAGGCTGCCTCGGCAATCAGTGCATGACGCTGCTGCGAGGTAACCTGCACCAGCTTGGCCGGCTTGGGTCGCCGCGTTGCCGGTGGGCTTTTCACTGCTTCTGGCTTGGCCGGCGATTTCCTGGCCTGCGCCTTTGTCTCTGAAGATGCGGCTTTTTTCTCGGATGAAGCGACAGAACCGGATTTGCGCTTTGTTGTGGATGCTTTGGCTGATTCTTGAGTAGTCCTTGCCATAATGACGCATTTACCTCCTGTTAGGTGGGCCTCTATACGACCCCTGCCATCAGTGTAGATCAGGACGTAACGGCTGCAAGGCAGGCAACAAAAAAGCCTCCACGAGGGAGGCTTTTTTGCGATTTTTGACCAGGATCAGGCGGCCGCGTCATCGCTTTCTTTCACGACAACCTGCTTGTCATAGATGCTCGCGGTTTCGAACGGCCAGCTTCTGATCCCCCCTTCCA
>JBFHQE010000026.1:0-31500 GCA_041592335.1 Thiohalobacteraceae bacterium
CGACCTTGTAACCTCGATCAACAACCTGCTTGACGGCTTCAATCTTAAATTCTTCCGGGTAGCGTTTTCCGCTCATCTGTATGCACCTCTTTTTGCGTCATTGTAACGCTATCAGGTGTCTACAAATCTAGGGGCACACCAATAGGCACCCCATCCATAACCATAAACCGGAGATGTTGCTCCGCCTTCATTTAAAAGGTGCTCATCGTATCTAAATGTATCTAATGATATTATTGTTGAAAGTATCGATGATACATATGCCGCCTTGCCTTTAAGGGTTTTCAATACTCCATACAGATAAAATACATTTGCAAACCATGCAAAGTTTAAAACCAATGGGGACAGCCAACCCATTAGTAATATTTGAATACCAAATAGCTTTGCCTCATCGGAATATGCACTAATACCTATCAAAGGCATGGATGCAATCCATAAAATAACGGATAATTTCGCTACATTTTCAGATGTGATTCTTTTCAGCAACGATTAGCTTCCTTGTTCTTAGTCTTAATGTCCGCTATCGAGAAGATATTGGGCGGCATTCTGGAATTTGAGAGTCGGCTTTTGGTTATTTACACCGCTTGGTTGATCTTAGCACCAGACTTCCGCTTTGTGCCGTCTTGAGACCAAGCTGCGGAAATCTGTTAGGTCCGCTTTCGATCAGTGATTAGTGGCCAATCCAACCAACACCCCTGGATTCCGGCTTTCGCCGGGGTGACGTTCCGATGGTTCAAAGCAGCTATGCTTAAGCCTTAACCACCAAACCCAAAACAGGCAACAAACTTCGCACCACCTAGCTCTGACCGTTTAATCTTCAGCTTACCATCATAAGCCGCCAGTATATCCTGCACCACCGCAAGACCAATCCCCTGCCCCGGCACCGTTTCATCTGAACGCCCACCGCGCGCCAGCACCTTTTCGATATCCGACTCGGAGACTCCCGACCCGTCATCCTCGAACACCAGACAGGAAAAATTATCTTTGCTGTTCACCGAGACCTTTACCTGACTTCCGGCCCATTTCATGGCGTTATCCATCAGATTCCCGGCCAACTCAAATAGATCACCACTATCAATCGGCCAGGCTTGTTCGTCGCTGATATCAATGCTGAGTTGAATTTGCTGGCCCGCGTACACCTTATTCAGGCTTTCCGCCAAACGTTCCAGTTGCGGCCTGATCTTGATTGGCTTACGCAATACACCGCGACCGGCGGTCGAGGCGCGCTGCAGATGATAATCCACGGTTTCGCGCATACGTCGGGTCTGCTCATCCGCAACCTTGATGAGTTTTTGTTCATCGCCTTCCTGGATCGACGATTGCATCACCGCCAGCGGTGTTTTCAATGAATGCGCCAGATCGGCCAGCGCGTTACGATAGCGTTCCTGTTGTTGCCTGGCCTGCGCAATCATCCCGTTGATATTCTTCGTCAGCGGCAATAATTCCTTGGGATAATCCTCTTCCAGCACATTACTCACGCCGGATTCAATCTGTGCAATATCCACCGCTACGCGATTCAGTGGCTTTAATGCCCAGTGCAGCATCATCAACAGCAATACCAGCAACACACCTGTAGCTATGCCTAGCCATAACACCAGCTGCCAACGGAAGTTGGCAACCTTCTGCGCATAAAACACCTGGTCCTCGGCAACCACAAAATCCAGTTGTCGGGATTGATTGGCGGCGTATTCCCAGGCGACGCGAAAACTTGCCACAAACCAGTCATGTGCCGAGTTTGCCTGATCTACGATCACCAGCTCACCCAGTGACGACTCTGGCAATTGCGGAATGTCTTTCATGAGCGACGCGGATTGCCAGAGCGCCTCGCTGTCAGCATTAATCTGCGCCACGAGACCCGAACCCGGAAGATTAAAGCGCTCATCGGTTAAACGCTCCGGCATACTGAGCTGGCCACGCTTATCCAGATCGGCGACTGCCATCAGCGCATAGACGCGCGTTTCGAGGCGCTCGTTTAAGGAGATACGTTCACTGTGTTGATAGGCGCGATCCAGCGCCCAGCCGGTCACGCCCATGAAGACCACCAGCATCAGCGCCGCGGACAGCAGCAGACGCCAGCGAATCGAATATTGCTGCGCCATCAGCCCTCGTCACGCGCAAGCATGAATTTATAGCCGCGCCCGCGAATCGTCTGAATCGGTTCAATATTGCCATCGGGATCGATCTTTTTCCGTAACCGTCCGATAAAGACCTCAATTGTATTACTGTCGCGCTCGAAGTCCTGCGCATACAGCTGATCGGTGAGACGCGCCTTGGATAGCACTTCACCGGCATGCATAACAAAGTATTCCAGCAACTTGTACTCAAAGGCGGTCAGCTCAACAGGCTGTCCATTGACGGTCACTTCCTGGCGATTCAGATCCAGCTTCAGCGGCCCACAGGACAGCGTGGATTGGGTCCAGCCAGAGGCGCGACGCAACAGCGCCCGTGAACGAGCAAGCAATTCTTCGTACTGGAAAGGCTTCACCAGGTAATCGTCCGCACCGGCTTCCAGCCCTTCCACCTTGTCCTGCCAGCGCCCCATGGCGGTCAGGATCAATACCGGAAACGAACAACCTTCCTTGCGCAATTGCTGGATCACTTCCATACCGGACATATCCGGCAGGCCCAGGTCTACAATAGCCAGATCGCAGGGGTATTCGCGCGCAAAGTACAGACCTTCCTCGCCATCGGCGGCGGCATCAACCACGTAACCTTCGGTCGACAACTGGCTCTGAAGCTGTTCGCGCAACGCCTGCTCGTCTTCAATCAACAGTATGCGCATTGTTACTCCCGTCGCTCTCGCGGCATCTCGATAATTCTCACCCGGCCACCCGGCATCAACACCTTCAACTGGTAACCGGAATCCGTGACCATGGCATTCAAAACGCGCCCACCGGTATTTTTCTCTACCTGCGCAATGACAGCCTTTGGCACATAAGCTTTTTGTTTGGGCTCAGCCAGCACACTGCCACTGAACAGCGACATCGCAATACACAGACTGATAAAGAAATTTCTCACTGCTTGATCCCCATGTTGATGCCAGCTTACCGTTTGCCCCCTGAACCCAGTCTGAACACTGCTTCCCCCATGGCATGCCGGGTTGCCGAACCAGCCCCTATGATAAACTAGCGCTTTTATATTGCTACCGGGATATCGATGACACGCGCCCTGTCCATACGCGGACTCCGGAAAACCTACGCCAACGGCCTGCAGGCCGTCAAAGGCATCGACCTGGATGTCGAGGCCGGGGATTTCTTTGCCCTGCTGGGCCCCAATGGCGCGGGCAAATCCACCACCATTGGCATCATCAGTTCGCTGGTGAATAAGTCCGCCGGCACGGTCAAGGTATTCGATCATGACATCGATACCGACCTCACTGCGGCCAAAAGCTGCATCGGCCTGGTGCCGCAGGAATTCAATTTCAATATCTTCGAACCGGCCGTCGAAATCGTGGTTAACCAGGCAGGCTATTACGGCATTCCACGCGCGGAAGCCTTCGAACGCGCTGAAAAGCTGCTCAAGGAACTTGGGTTGTGGGAAAAGCGGCACACCATGGCGCGCGAACTGTCCGGCGGGATGAAACGGCGACTGATGATTGCCCGCGCACTGGTCAACAACCCCAGACTACTGATCCTGGATGAACCGACTGCCGGGGTGGATATCGAAATCCGTCGCTCGATGTGGGATTACCTGCGCCGCATTAACGCCCAGGGCACCACCATTATTCTGACCACGCATTACCTGGAAGAAGCCGAAAGCCTGTGCCGCAACATCGCGATCATCGATGAAGGCACCATCATCGAAAACACCAACATGAAGACGCTGCTTAACCAGCTGCAGACCGAGACCTTCATCCTGGATACGCAACAGGCAGTTCCGGACTCGCTGAATATTCTCGACTACCCGGTGCGCCGCCTGGATGCCAATACACTGGAAGTCGATATCACCAAGGATCGCAGCATGAACCACCTGTTCGAGGAACTGTCCGAGTCCGGCATCGAAATTCTCAGCATGCGCAACAAGACCAACCGCCTGGAACAGTTATTCGTCAAGTTAACAGAAGCCAACGACGCCTGATGAACCTGCAACAACAACTTATCGCCTACAAGACCATCGTCATTCGCGAATTTCTGCGTTTTATTCGCATCTGGCTGCAAACCGTGCTGCCACCGGTTATCACCACGGCACTGTATTTCATTATCTTCGGCAACTTGATCGGCTCGCAGATCGGCGACATGCACGGCTTCAGCTATATGAATTACATCACGCCCGGACTGATCATGATGGCGATCATCACCAACTCTTACGCGAACGTGGTGTCGTCCTTTTTTGGCACCAAGTTCCATCACAACATTGAAGAAATGCTGATCTCGCCGCTGCCCAATTACATCATTATCCTCGGCTTCATTTCAGGCGGTCTGGCGCGCGGCATGATCGTGGGGCTTGCGGTTAGCACTACTGCCATGCTGTTTGCCGACATCCACCTCCACAGCATTCTGATCACCGTCAGCATCGCCATGATGACGTCGGTGCTGTTTGCGCTGGCGGGACTGCTTAACGGAATTTACGCCAAAAGCTTCGACGACATCTCTATCGTCCCTACCTTCGTACTGACACCGCTCACTTATCTCGGCGGGATTTTCTACAGCATCGATATGCTGCCCGAATTCTGGCAGAACGTGTCGCTGATCAATCCTATCCTTTATATGATCAATGCGTTCCGTTATGGCTTGCTCGGCGTGAGCGACATCAACCTGGCGTTGTCATACGCCATCACGCTGGGCTTTATTCTGGGGTTGTATTCTTTTGCGCTATACCTGCTGAACAAGGGGCATGGCATCCGCTCATGATTCCAGTAACTGCAGATGCCCTTTTTCCAGCAACAGGCCACGCTCACCATTCAACACCTGTAACAACGCATCACCAGCAAACGTCTTACGCCAGCCTTTAAGCAATTCAAGATCGCGTTCACCGCGCACCAGCTGTTCCAGATCCTTGTGCGATGCGAGCACAGAGACGTGCAGATCGGCATCCGCCGCGACCAGACGCAGCACACCCATCAACACATCCACTGCACCTTCCTGGGCCGCGGTTAAAGGTTTCGCCTTGACGTAATCAGGCAGTGGCTGTGGCTGACGATTGCGTGCCTCGTTCATCAGCTGCAGCAGTTGCTCGCCATGCTTGCCGAGCCACTGCGCCGACAGACCGCGCACCCGCTCCATATCCTTCACTGTTTTCACCTTGAGCTTGGCCAGCGCATAGAGAATATCGTCGGACATAATCCATTTACGCGGCTTGTCCGCCTGCTGCGCCAGTTGCTCGCGCCAGCCGGCCAGCGTCTGTGCAATTGATAATGACGCACCACGAAACTTGCCGATGCCTTTCAGCTTGCGCCAGGCATCGTCCGGCTGGATATCGTAAAGACTGGCGTCGGCCAGCTTGTCGAAATCATCCTGCAGCCAGCCAAGCCGACCACGGTTCGCCAGTTCATCGCGCAGCGTTTCGTAAACCTGCGCCAGATAGCGCACATCATCCGCGGCGTAATTCAGCTGCTCCTTCGACAAGGGGCGCGCCGCCCAGTCGGTGCGGGCATGCCCCTTGGCCAGTTCGATACCCAGACGCGCCTTGATGAAATTGCCATAGCCCATTTGATCCTGCAGCCCCAGCAAAGGCCCGGCCAGTTGGGTATCGAACAGCGGCGTCGGCACAGCCCCGCGCAGGTGATAGAAAATCTCCAGATCCTGTCGCGCGGCATGCATAACAATCATCAGATCATCGCGGTAAAGCATGTCCAGCAAGGGATTGATATCCAGCGCCAGCGGATCGATGCAGCTCACCCACTCGGTCGTGCCGATCTGGATCAGGCATAGCTGCGGATAATAAGTTTTCTCGCGGATAAACTCGGTATCCAGCGCCACCCAGTCGCAATCCGCCAGTCGCTCGCATAAGCCCTGCAGTTGCGCGGGTTGATCAATATAGTCGTAATCCAAAATAATATTTCCTGCCTGTTAGCCGATAAGACCACCATGACCGACATAACCTCACCCTGCATTCGCTGCTGCTGCCTGGATGACGACAATATCTGCCTGGGTTGTCACCGCACGCTGGAAGAAATCACCGAATGGGGTCAGGCGGATAACAGCCGTCGCCAGGCCATTTGTGATGCGGCCACGACACGCGGCAAGCAACGCCGCGCGGTCATGATGATGCGAGAATCCTAGGCATTATTCCGACGACGGCGGCGGGAATCAACCGCTAGGCGCCTGCCGGCAGGATTGATAGACTCTCGCGCCATGCTCCAGTTCACCGATTTCAGTTTACGCCGCGGGCCGCGCCTGCTCATCGATCATGCCAACCTGACCATTCGCCCCCGGCAGAAGGTCGGGCTGACCGGTGCCAATGGCTGTGGCAAGTCCAGCCTGTTTGCCTGCATCCGCGATGAACTGCATGCGGACAGTGGCGAATGCAGCGTGCCCGCGCAATGGACCATTGCCAGCGTCAAACAGGAAACCCCGGCCGCCAGCGACAGCGCGCTCGATTATGTGCTGCAGGGCGACACCGAACTGATGGCGGTACGCGAGGCGCTGTTACAGGCCGAGGAGGCACATGACGGTCATCGCATTGGCGAATTGCACGCCAGGCTCGACGCCATCGGCGGTTACCAGGCCGAATCGCGCGCCGGAAAGCTGCTGCATGGCCTCGGTTTTAGCGAAGCAGAAACCCGGCATGCCGTGAACACTTTCTCTGGCGGCTGGCGCATGCGACTCAACCTGGCGCAGGCGCTGATGTGCCGCTCCGATTTGTTATTACTGGATGAACCGACCAACCACCTCGACCTCGAAACCGTGCTCTGGCTGGAAGACTGGCTGCGCAGTTACGACGGCACCCTGATTTTGATCTCGCATGACCGCGAGTTTCTCGATCGCGTTGCCGACCATATCGTGCATCTCGAACATCAACAATTGACGGCTTACACCGGCAATTACTCGGCATTCGAAAAAACGCGCGCCCAGCAACTGGCGCAACAACAGGCTGCCTACGAAAAACAGCAGCGCGAGATTGATCACATCCAGTCATTCATCCGACGCTTCAAGGCCAAGGCGAGTAAAGCCAAGCAGGCACAGAGCCGTGTCAAAATGCTGGAAAGAATGGAACTTATCTCGCAGGCGCATGTTGATTCGCCATTTCATTTTTCTTTCCGTAACCCCGACAAGACACCGAACCCGTTGCTGTCACTGGATGACGCCAGCGTCGGTTATAACGACCAACCGCATCTGCACAATATCAAGCTGACCCTGACCCCCAGCTCGCGCGTGGGGCTGCTGGGTGTGAACGGGGCCGGGAAATCCACCCTGATAAAACTGCTCTGTGGTGAACTTTCACCGCTATCCGGTGAAATGCATTGCGCCGCTGACCTGAAAATCGGCTATTTTGCCCAGCACCAACTGGACCAGCTGCGCAAGGACCAGTCACCGCTGGAACAACTGCAGGTGCTGGACAAGAAAGCCAGCGAGCAACAATTACGCGATTACCTCGGCGGCTTCGGTTTCAATGGCGAACGTGCCGAGATGAAAGTAGAACCCTTCTCCGGCGGAGAAAAGGCGCGCCTGGTACTGGCCCTGCTGGTGTACCAAAAGCCCAACCTGCTATTGCTCGACGAGCCGACCAACCACCTCGATCTCGACATGCGCCATGCCCTGAATGTCGCCCTGCAGGAATTTGCCGGCGGCCTGCTGCTGGTGTCGCATGACCGTTATTTGCTGGAAAGCCTGTGCGAGGAATACCTGCTGGTCGCGGATGGCAAGGTAATGCCCTTTACGGGCGACCTGGACGATTACCGTAACTGGCTGGCGCAGCGTGAATCGACGACTGAAACCGCCAACCCTGCCGCGCCGAAATCAGCCAATAAAAAGGCCGAGCGCCAGGCCGCCGCCGAAAAACGCCAGCAACTGGCGCCGCTGCGCAAGGAACTGAAACAACTGGAAGCCCGGCTCGAAAAACTGACCACGGAGCAACAGGCACTGGAAACGCGCCTGGCCGACCCCGAACTCTATGCCGACGATCGCAAGACAGAACTTCAGCAGATCCTGAAAGACAAGGGACGCCTTAATGACCAGCTACAGGTAACCGAGTCACGCTGGCTGGAGCTTTCCGAGTCCCTGGAATGCCCCGGAGACTAAAATAATATTTTTATAATCAATGATTTAAAATCCAGAAATAACCTTTTTGCCAACGAGGTCACAAAAAACTAAACCCTGCACCGGATGAGCCGTTACTAATAGTGAATGGCCACCGGAGTCGGCCACTCGTTTTTCTGTTAAAGGCTACCCGGATCGAAAGGCCGGGCACGCAAAGTCACCGGGTCTAAGGGGATATCCCTACGACGGCGGGATTGCCAGATCTCCTCGCATGGACGGTGCCGATCGGCCATCCCCCGGTATAACCAACGGGGTTTACAGTGAATTTCAAAGGCACAACCACACGCTCTTTTCTGCTCGCCGCAGCACTCAGTTTGCCATTGTGCGTATCAGCCACCCCGCTTTCGGAAGACGAATTTTCCATACTGGACTCTGGCGAGATCCATCTCGCAATTAACGACCGGCCATTGGCCGATGTGCTGGAAACACTGAATTATGTCCAGTGCATTGAATATGCGCTGGATGAATCCCTGGCGAAAGACCGTGTCTCTATTGAAATCACGACCGGCAACTGGGAAGACCTGACCCGTCAGGTGCTGCAGGGTTTTAACTGGATTCAGCAGGAGACGGCTGGCGGCAACCAGCAGATTTATATCCTTGAGCGCACCGATGCGGTCGCTGAACGAATTACCGATTCAGACAACCAGGCAGCCGAATCATTTGAAGATGAGGAAGCGCTCGATCTCTCCGCCCTGGATGCCGAGGATGCCTTATTTGCTGTTGGCCTCAGCCTGACTCAGGCCGATATTGAAATTCCCGAGGCCTTGTCTGCCTACCCTGAGCATGTTCTTCAGGCTATTGAACTGGACATGGCACAAATGCAGAACCTGGAGGCAGGCGATGTCATCACCCTGAATCTGCCTTCGGGAGCGCAACACGTTACCTATATCGAAACCACACCAGCCGATGAGGATGGCGCGTACAGCTGGATCGGCTACCTGGGAGATGAAGACGCGCATTACGACGTGATTATCACGCAGGGCACTGACGGCGTGTTTGCTCACATCGATACTCCCAACGGCCTGCAGAACATCGAGACCATTAATGGCCAGCAATGGTGGATCGACGTCGCCAACAGCGGGCTCGATCAACCCGATTTCATGAATGACACTTTCCAGCTTCCGACCACTCCGTCACTGGCTGCCAGTTATGAGCCCGGCAACACAGCAAACCTTGTGACCAGCGAGGTCAATATGAGTGCCGGGAAATCCGGCAGCGCAACAAACAAGTGGGCAAGACGCCTTGCTTTATGGAAAAGACAACTAAAAAATACGAACAATCCACGCCAGATTGCCAAGCTAAAGCGCAAGATAAGGGTCGCGAAAAGAAAACTGCGGGTACTCAACTCCAGCAGGCGCGCAACTGCTTCAGGCACGCGTATAGACCTGCTGACCGCTTACACCAGCGGTGTAAGCCCGACCCGTATCAAGCACCTGGTCAAGCTGGCCAACAACGCCTTCAACAACAGCGGTGTCAGCATTTCATTGCGGATTGTGAAAATGGTGAATGTGTCTTACACCATCACCAATGACAACAGTAATGCGCTGACCGACTTAACCTACAGCAACAAACAGCTCAACGGTATCGAACAACTCCGTAACCAGTACAAGGCTGATCTTGTGACACTGGTGCGACCCTTCAGATATCCGGCCCAGGACAGTTGCGGAATCGCCTGGCTGGGTGGCGCCAATGGCAGCAACTTCCACTCGATTACCGGTTTTTCCGTCGTCAGTGACGGCGCCAATAACGGTTATTACTGCTCCAACTACACCCTGGCTCATGAAATCGGGCATAACCTGGGTTCGGCACACGACCGGGCGCATGCCGGTGCCGCCGGTGCCTACAACTACTCCTATGGCTACGGCGAAAGTGGCAAGGCAGGCAGCATAATGAGCTACATCAACCCGGAAGTAGGCCGTTTTTCCAGCCCGAACTACCAATGTAACAACATCACTTGCGGCACCAGTAACGCGAACAACGTGGCTTCGATGAATAAAACGCGCAAGGTTATCGCGAACTACAAATAGATCGAATACGTTAAAGGAACGCCAGATCCTCTTCAATTGCGGCAATACCTTCCAGGGCGCATTTGTGATCCTCTGCGCCACCCGGCGCACCTGACACACCGATAGCGCCAACCAGGCTGCCGCCCGCCTGTATCCGCACACCACCGGCCACCATCATGGCCTGGGAAGCGAAACGCACACCGGATTGCGCTTCGCCCGGACCCGTGACATCAACCATCTCCGCAGTATCCGTATTGAAACTTGCCGCGGTCCAAGCCTTGCGTGGAGCGATATCCAGGGTATGCGCGCCTGCATAACGATCGCGCAATAACACCTGTACATTGCCGAACCGGTCCGTGACCGCGACGGCGACCTGGTAGCCTGCCTTCTGGCAGCTGGCCATGGTTGCCTGCGCCAGCTTGAGCGCCAGGTTGGGTGACAGGGCCTTGTATGTCACCAGCCCTTCCTCAGCCTGCAGTGAAGCTGCCATCATCAGGGATAGTGCCGCAATTACCGCTTTACCTTTCATCATTGGATCATCCTCACATACCGTTTCTGAACTTGTCATTATTGATGACGCCAGAGGCGCGCACCTGGCGCAACGCCAGCGCATACTGTTTCAATATCCCCAGCGCCCAGGTAATCCGTTCACGGAAATAGCCATCGGCGCTGGGATCATTGTCTTCTGCTTTGACGTTTAAGACCTTCTCAACATTCCGCACAATAATCTGCTCGGGGATATAACAGAGCCGATTATTCTTATAGCTGCTCATGCGCAGCTCCGCCACGGGATAGGCCCCGCCATCCGCCGAGGAAACCGCCACGATCAACGCCGGTTTATGACCCAGTTCCATTTTGCTAAACAGCAGAAAGAAATTTTTCAGCCCGGCGGGCACCTGCCCGTGCCATTCCGGTGTAATCACCACAAATCCGTCGCAGGAGCGCAACGCCTCCTTCAATGGTTCGAGACGCTCCTGCCACGCCGGATCGCCATCCCAGATGCCCTGATCCCAGAGCGGCAGCGGATTATTCGCCAGATCATAGCTCCAGACTTCATCCGCCAGCTTCTCGTCCAACAGGGTGCGCTCCACGAACCGCGCGACCTTCATACTCTGCGATGGGTCACGATGGCTGCCATTGATGATACCGAGCTTCATTCTTCTAACTCCTTGAACTTATTAAACTTGGATGATTCTAGCAGCCATGCGGGAAATCGCCGAATTACCGGATAGATGTTGCGCAATCCAATCCTCGGACGACAAAAATTGCAGTAAAGAAACCCCGCGCCAGAGCCGACACAAGTGTAAGGGCATAACGCGATAACAGGAGCAGGTAATGCAGTTTCCGGAAATACAGGCTGACGACTTCACCAAAATCACCACCGACCGTTTACCGCATCAGGACATCGAAGCGGCGCTGATTCACATTGGCGGCAGTGGCGTTAACGGATCCAAATACAAGACAAGTGTCATGAAAGCCGCTGGCTGGAAATATGAACGCCTGACAACCTATGCCGCCCACCCGGAAGTGGCCGCCGTTGCCTTCAACAAGGTTCGTTCCGTTCTTGCCCGCACCCAGGACCAGGAGCAGATCATTTCGCTGGTCGAAAACGGCTAATCCATCCGAATTCCGTCATACAGGGCCGACACCAATGTCGGCCCTTTTGCGTATAATCGGGCCGGGTATTAACAGGGCAATTCCTCATGACCGATAACGCACGCCTCGAAGACCTGGAAATCCGCCTCATGCATCAGGAGGCCAGTATCGACAGCCTCACGCAGTCCCTGCTGGAGCAGGAGCGCATTTCCCGGGAGCAGGCCGAACGCATCAGGATGCTGGAACAGCAGGTCAAAACCTTAACCCCTTCGCTGATTGCGGATGCCAGCGAAGAAACCCCGCCGCCGCATTACTAAGTTTCAGGAGGTTCCTTGGAATTTTTCCAGCAAGCCGTTTACACCACCAGCGTCACGCAGTTGCAACAACACATACGCATCGATAATTTGACGAAATGGTGTTCGCTGATAACGACCGCGAGCGCCTCCGCTGCCGACAAGGGGGAAATCTACTGTCTGTGGGGCGAGTTCAAGATCCACCGCGAGATTTTAAGGGACGGTATTCGCTTCACCTTGCCCGGCTGCCCCAATGCCCTGCAGTGGACTATCACCATCACCAAGCCCGGCTCAATCCTGCTGCATTGCACCTTGAATCAACAGAACGTGGCGAACGAGTTCAGCGAATCCATCGATGAATTCCTGTCGGCATGGAAAACAGGCCTGGAAAACTGGAAATCGGTCGTCACGGCTAAACCGCCCGTATCAGAAAGCTGCCCGACATTGTTTGGTGGTTTTGGTTAATCATTCATACCGCAGCATTTCTTATATTTTTTACCACTACCACAGGGACAGGGCGCGTTGCGGCTCAGCTTAACCGGCTTGTCCGGATGCATTTCCCCATCGACATACAGCCAGCGACCTGATTCTTTTACAAAGCGACTGGTTTCATGCAGTCCTTGCTGCTTGCCATCGGCGACACAGCTGGCCACAAACTCAACCAGCCCTTCAGTATCGCCGATCCGACCTTCTTCCGTGCGCACAATGATTAAACCCGTCCATCGCGGCGTATCGGACAACAGCAACTCTGTCGGCCGCGTTGTCGCATGCCAGGTGTCCAGCAAATACTGTCGCTGTCTTTTTACAAAAGCACTGTAACGCGAACGCATCAGCTCTTCCGCGGTTTGCGCAACCGCGTCGCCCGCATGCAATCGTCCACAACATTCCCTGTAGTTTTTCCCTGAACCACAGGGACAGACTTCACTCATTGCAGGTACGCCCTTGCCTGTTGTTTAAAGAGTTTGGCCAGTGCCTGCGTTGCAGGGCCCGGAGTTGTCTGTTTACCCATGACAAGATACAGATGCGCCGGATAGGTCTGACCCTCGCGCAAGGGAAGTACCTTCAGTTTATTCTCCCGCAATGCGTCGCGAATCCGGTGTCGCGGCAACCAGCAAAAACCCAGCCCCGCCTGGATCGCCTCAAAAGCATTATCGATACTGGTGACACTCCAGCGCTGCTCGGCCGTCAACCAGCCCGAATCGCGTTTCTGTCGAACGCCGGAGTCACTGATGATCACCTGCAACTCAGTCTCCAGATCTTCCATTGCCAGTTCACGATCCAGTTGATGCAGTGCGTGTTCGGGATGGGCAACCGCCACGAATTCGATATTCAACAATGAATCGCCCAGAAATCCCGGTGGCACAAAACCGCTGATCACAATATCCGCCCAGCCCTCTTCAATAGCATCCGTCCCGCCCGACATCACCACCTGCGTCAACTGCACCCGTGTACCCTGGCTGATGGGCCGAAAATCACGCAACACCTGCATCAACAGGTCGGTGGGGAAAGCCGCATCCACCACCAGCTGAATCTCTGCTTCCCAGCCCTGCTCCAAGCTGTGGGCAAAGGCCTCCATGCTCTGCGCCTCGCGCAGCAGGTTCTGCGCGCGTAACAGCAGCGCCTGCCCGGCCTCGGTCAGCACCGCCCGGCGACCTTCCATGCGAAAGATGGCCGTCCCGAGTTGTTCCTGCAGGCGGGCAATCGCGTAACTGACCGACGACTGGCTCCGGTGCAGGCTGGCGGCGGCACGGGCAAAACTGCCGCTTTCAGCCACCCTCACCAGGGTTCGCCATTGATCCAGACTGACTCGGGGTTGCATCTCAATATATCTACTTGTTCGATGTTTATTGCCAATATTTTGCGCTTTTTTATCTGAATTTTTCAACCATAATCATCTCCATCCACCACAACCCCTACCAGGAGACTTACCATGGATAAAGCAATGAACCTCACCGGACGCCTGTTAATCGCGCAACTCTTCCTGATGGCCGGCATCGGCAAAATTACCGGCTACGTCGGCACCCAGGGCTACATGGAGGCCATGGGCGTGCCCGGCGCCCTGCTGCCACTGGTCATCCTGCTGGAAATCGGCGGTGCACTGGCCCTGATCCTCGGCTTTCAGATTCGCTGGACCGCGCTGGCCCTGGCCGGTTTTTCACTGGTCTCGGCCGTCATCTTCCACGGCAACCTGGCCGACCAGATGCAAATGATTCTGTTCATGAAGAACTTTGCCATCGCTGGCGGTCTATTAGTGATTGCAGCGCAGCCCATCGAACGCAGCATCAGTCTGGATGCACGCCTGAAGCAGGCATAAGGAGGCCAACATGAGCTTGATGATCAATGGCGTATTACGCGACGACGACTGGTTCGAAGCCTCGAACCAGCAGGGTGAATACATCCGCAAGGATTCGCAGTTCCGCAACTGGATCACAGTCGATGGCAGCGCAGGTCCTACGGGCGAAGCCGGGTTCAAAGCCGAACCCGGTCGCTACCATCTCTACGTGTCCCATGCCTGCCCCTGGGCACATCGCACCCTGATCTTCCGCAAGCTGAAGAAACTGGAAGATGTCATCAGCGTCGACGTGGTCCATCCGCACATGGGCTACGAAGGCTGGTCCTTCGGCAAATATCCCGGCGCCACCGGCGACAGCAATCATTCAGCCAGATTCCTGCATGAACTCTATCGGCGCGCACAACGGGACTATTCCGGCATCGTGACTGTGCCGGTGCTGTGGGACAAACAGCGCGAGACCATCGTCAACAACGAGTCCTCGGAAATCATCCGCATGTTGAATTCGGCGTTTGACCAATGGGGCGATACGTCGCTGGATTTCTATCCGGAGCCGCTGCGCAGCGAGATCGATCATGTGAATGACCTGATCTATCACACCATCAACAATGGTGTGTACAAGGCCGGGTTTGCCACAACCCAGGATGCCTATACCAAGCATGTCGAGGTGTTGTTCAGCGCGCTGGATGTGATTGAACATCGGTTAAGTCATCATCGTTACCTGATAGGTAACCGGATCACCGAGGCCGACTGGCGGCTATTCACTACGCTGGTGCGATTTGATGCCGTGTATGTCGGGCATTTCAAATGCAACCTGAAGCGCATCGCCGACTACCCGAACCTCGGCAATTACCTGCGCGACCTCTACCAGCAACCCGGCATTGCCGAGACGGTGAACATGGAGCACATCAGGCAGCATTATTACTGGAGTCATACCCAGTTGAATCCAACGCGGATTGTTCCCATTGGACCGGAACTGGATTTGATGGCCAGCCAT
The DNA here is from genome assembly GCA_041592335.1 of Thiohalobacteraceae bacterium. Taxonomy (GTDB): domain Bacteria; phylum Pseudomonadota; class Gammaproteobacteria; order Thiohalobacterales; family Thiohalobacteraceae; genus JBFHQE01. Next base: position 15,378 of record JBFHQE010000026.1, read on the forward strand.
GATCGCGCACGTTTTGATAAATAAGGAGCAGAGTTTATGAATCAGAACTTTGTCAAACAGGCCAGGACCACCATGGAAGGTGCAGGCGCGGAAGTGCATCGCCTGTTTCCCCTGCCGGGCTTTATGAACTTCGATCCCTTCGTGTTATGGGACCACTTCAATGTCAGCGGTGACGCCGGTTTTCCCGATCACCCCCATCGTGGATTCGAAGCGATCACCTATATGTTCGAAGGCGGCATGCAGCACACAGACAACCTAGGCAACCAGTCCACCGTTTACCCGGGCGGCGCGCAACGCTTCACCGCCGGGCGCGGCATTGTGCATTCAGAAATGCCGGACGGTGAGGTAAGCCGTGGCATTCAGCTGTGGATTAACCTGCCTCGGCAGCTGAAAACCCTGCCACCCGCTTACCAGCAGGTGAACGCAGCAGAATTTCCGGTACAGGAGCGGGACGGCGTGCGTATCACCACCATCGTTGGCGCTGGCTCACCCCTGACCCTGCAAACACCCGTGCTGTATCAGGACATTGCCTTTACTGCGGGCAGTCACTACTCGCTGGAAATTCCGGATGGATTCCGCGGCATTGTTTACGCGGTAAGCGGCGACACCCTCATTAATGACACTTTGGTGACACAGGGTAACGCTTACTTTGTGGAACAGGATCAGCCATTGCGCTTCGCGGCACAGGGTAATAGCCGGATTATGGTCGCGCTGGGCAAACCCCACGGCGAACCCATACGCCAGCACGGGCCTTTCGTGGATTAAATCGGAGTAGCTTAGTATATTGCCCAGCATGACAAACCGATTGAAGAATGTCCTGCTGATTACCGCCGCACTCGGACTGTGCGGCGTTGCTTTATCCGGCTGCAACGAACCTCCAGCACCCCAGCAGCGGGAAGTCCCGGCGCATCGCGTCGAGGTTACACCGGTCGGCGTGCAAAGCCTGGGCATTACCCAGGTACGCACCGGCACCCTGCGCGCGCGCAAGCATGTACGGCTGCACAACCAGGAGGCCGGACGCATTACCGACCTGCCGGTGTACGAAGGCGACCGGGTGCAACAGGACCAGTTGCTGGTGCAACTGGACGACCGGCTGCTGAAGGCGGAACTGGCCAAGGCGCAGGCAAACCGCCACCAGGCACAGGAAGATCTGGCACGGGTGCAACGCCTGTCGCAAAAGAACCTCATCTCACAGGATGAAAAGGTGCGCGCCCTGACCGCACTGGAGGTGACCGAAGCCGAGGTCAAGCTACTGCAGACCCGCCTGAGTTACACCCGTATCCTGTCGCCCTTCGCTGGCATTATCACCGAACGACTGGCGGAGCCGGGCGATGCCGTCCCTGCCTATGAACACCTGCTGTCCCTGGCCGATCCCGATTCACTGATCACCGAATTACGCGTTTCCGAGTTGCTGCACTCACAACTTGATACCGGCGCAGCAGTCAGAGTCAGCATCGATGCGCTTGGCGCGGAAACATTCACCGGCCACATTAGCCGCATTCATCCAACCGTCGACCCGCTGACCCGCCAGGGCATTATCGAAGTGTTACTGGAACCGGTTCCTGCGGGTGCCCGCGCCGGTCAGCTATGCCGGGTCAGTATCACCTCCCCGGCAAGCGAAAAACGCGTCATACCACTCCAGGCCTTACGCCGCGACAACCAGGGTGACTATGTGTTCGTAATCAGTGACAACCAGGCGCAACGCCGCAGCATTCATACCGGCGCCACCTTTGAGCAGTGGATCGAAGTGCTGGACGGCCTGAGCGACGGCGAACAGGTGGTGACAAAGGGTTTCCTCGGCCTGGCTGACGGTAGCACGGTCGCCATTCTTCCGGCTAAAGACAGCGATGGCTGAGCAGGAAAACTGGCGCTCCTTGCGACGCGGCGGCCTGGCCGCCTGGTCAATTCGCCATCCCATCGGTATCACCATGATCACGCTGGCGCTGGTGGTACTCGGTGCCTTTGCCTTTCTGCGCCTGTCGGTTGATCTGTTACCGCAGATCATCTATCCCGAAATTCGCGTGCGTATTCTGGATCCCGGCGTCCCGGCGCGCATCATGGAAGACCAGGTCACGCGTCAGCTGGAAGAACAGCTGGCGATCACCGAAAACGCCGTCTCGGTCTATTCCGAAAGCAGCGAAGGCGCCAGCCTGGTACAACTCGACTTCCCATACGGCAGCGATATTGACCTGGCGTTGCGCGATGCCAGCACCCGGCTCGATCGCGCCAAGCGCTTCCTGCCCGATTCGATCGATCCCCCCATTATTTACAAACGCGATCCTTCGCAGATTGCAGTAGCGGAATATGTCGTGAGTTCGGCAGACCGCGATGCGGTGGCGCTGCGTTCCTGGGTGGACTACAGCTTCAGCAAGTGGTTTTTGAATCTGCCCGGCGTAGCCTCGGTGGAAGTCGGCGGTGGACTGATCCGGGAAATACAGGTCCTGCCCAATCTGTTGCGGCTGGCCGCCGTGGGTTTATCGCTGACCGAACTCGAAACCCAGATTCAACAGGCCAACCAGGACATCCCCGGCGGTCGACTGGAAGCCATCGGTCGCGAATTTTCCAGCCGCACCCAGGGCCGCTTCACCAGCGTCGAACAACTCAAGCAACTGCCACTGACCCTGCCGGATGGCAGCAACATCACACTCGCCGAAGTGGCGGAAGTGCGCGACACCCATGAAGATGAAATCCTGAGAGTGCGTTTCAACGGTACCCAGGGCATCAAGGTATCGATCCAGAAACAACCGCGCGCCAACTCGGTCGACGTGGTGGACGCCGTCGATCAACGCATCCAGTGGATGCAGTCGGAAGGGTTATTACCCGGCGACATTCATGTCGACAAGGTATCCGACCAGGCCGTGTATGTGCGCCATGCGCTCAACAACGCAGCCCTTGCCGGTTTGAGTGGCGCACTGCTGGCCATGCTGGTGGTATACATCTTTCTCGGCGACATCCGGCGCACGCTGGTCATCGGCAGCGCCATGCCTATCGCGATCGCGGTGACCTTTGTCGCCATGTCGATGAGCGACCTGACACTGAACATCATGACGCTGGGCGGTCTCGCAATCGGCATCGGCATGCTGGTGGATAACACCATCGTCATGCTGGAAAACATTCAACGTCACCAGAAAACGGGCGAAGATGCGATCACGGCAGGGACTTCCGCCGCGCGCGAAGTGAACAGCGCCATTGTCGCTTCGACTTCCACCAACCTGGCCGCCATCCTGCCGTTTCTGCTGATTGGCGGCCTGACCGGTCTGTTGTTTCGCGAACTCATCTTCACGGTTGCAGCGGCCATCTTCTCTTCCATGCTGGTCGCGCTCACACTGGTACCGGCCTGGGCCAGTCACATGAAGCAACGCCCGGCCAATCGTATGCGGCTGCAGTTCGACAAGTTCATGCACTGGCTGCAGGATCGTTATGAACACCTGCTGCAACGGCTGATCGCCCACGCCAGCTGGCAGCTGGGAACACTCATCATCTTTATCCTGGCGCTGTTCATCACCGTCCCACACTTCCTGCAGGGCAAGAGTATTTTTCTGCCCAGTTTTGACGAGGGCGCCGTGTATGTGAATGTCAGCGCCGATCCGGGTATTGCACTGGAAAACATGGATGTGGGCGTGACACAGATCGAGCAGTTGCTGATGAACGAGCCCACGGTGAAAAACGTATTCGTCATTACTGGTGGTTTTATCTTTGGCCGTACTGAACGCGAGGAAAGTAGCAGCGCCTCCATTTATGTTGAACTGGTGCCTTCCACCGAACGCGACATTAATTCACAGGCCTGGGTAGGCATGATGACCAAGAAGATCGAAGCGCTCGAGCTGGTCGGCTTCCGCGTTTATATGCGGGTGCGCGGCGTGCGCGGTCTGCGCACCAGCGCCAGCGACGACGAGGTCACATTACGCGTACAGGGCCCTGACCTCGAGACGCTGGACGAGATTGCGCATACATTGACTCAAAAGCTGCGTGGCATACCCGGTTTGCGCAATGCCTCGTTCCCGGGTGAAGAGGTACGTCAGGAACTGGCTATCAATGTCGATCGCGTGCGCGCCGCGCAACTCGGGCTATCCGTGGAAGCCATTGGCAAGGCGATTGAAACGGCGCTGAACGGCCGCGACATCAGCGATTACATCGACGGTGATCGTGAATACAACATCCTGATGCGCCTTCCCAAACCTGAGATCCAGAGCATTGTCGATCTCAGGGGACTGCTGCTGTTCGCGCCCAGCAACGAGCGCGCGGAAGTCTATCTGGGCGATGTCGCGGAGATCCAGTTTATTTCCGCGCCCTCCAAGATTCAGCGCGATCAACAGCAACGCATCACGGAAGTCACGGCCTCCCTGACCGGCACTCACACCATTGCCGAAGTCAATCAGCAGGTACAGGCCATACTCGCCGAGCTGGCGTTGCCCAATGGTTATCGCATTTATGATGTCGGTGAAATCCGGGCCCTGCAGCAAGGTCAGAGCCAGGCGGTCATCCTGATTGGTCTGGCGATCTTCCTGGTGTTCGTGGTGATGGCGGTGCAATACGAATCGCTGCGCAACCCGATCGTCATTCTGCTCGGCATTCCTTTTGCCGCGATTGGCGCAGCCGTTGGTTTACCGGCTTTCGACGTGCCACTGTCGATGCCGATCTGGCTCGGCCTGATCATGCTGGCTGGTATCGTGGTCAATAATGCGATTGTGCTCGTTGAATATATTGAGCTATTGAAAGACGAAGGGCTGGCAACGGCCGAAGCGATTGCCCGCGCGGGCGCCATTCGCCTGCGGCCAATCATGATGACCACCCTGACGACTGTGGTAGGTCTGTTGCCATTATCGATCGGCGTTGGACAAGGTTCCGAGATGCTGCAACCACTGGCGCAAACCATCGTGTTTGGCCTAAGCTTCTCATTACTGGTTAGCTTATTGCTGATACCCGTGTTTTACTATCGGCTGCATCCACAGAGGTAAACCCATGGACGAATCCAAACCGGTCATCTCCGACGATCCTTTTTACATGTTGCTGCGCGATGGCGACATTCAGGAATTCAATGCCGCGCGCAAGAAAGGCGAAGCCATCAACCTTTCGGGAATGGATTTACGTGGACTCGATCTACGTGGCATTGATGCCAAGGGACTCGATCTCTCCAACTGTTATCTCAGACAGGCAGACCTGCGTGGTATCGACCTGAGCGAAGCCAATCTCCATGGCGCCAGCATCCATGCCGCCAAAATTTCCGGCTGCCTGTTTCCCAGGCAGCTGTCCGCGGATGAAATACGCCTGTCGCTGGAACACGGCACGCGCATGCGTTACCAGTAACTGGCATAACCAAGCACGTCTTCCGCCAACAGCCTACGGGCATTTTCCCACGCCTGGTTTAATGGCGCCTCGGACAGCGCATCCGGCTCAAGAGATCGCACCGCACGCGTAAGTTTCATCACAATGGCCGGCGGCGCAGGTAGCGCCGTATCCGGCAATGCCGCAGCGGCAAAATGCCAGGGCAGCACATTCTCCCGCGCCATGCGCCACTGATCCTCCTCATAGAATGTCCAGCACCGCTCCAGCACTACCAGTAATTCATCAAGCACTGCTTTGTCCTGTCTGATTTGATACTCACCCCATAGCGCCTGCACCAGGTAAGCCAGGTCTTCCAGCTCGGCCGGCACACCATGTCCGTTTTCACTTTGACGATACCATTGCCTATCAATTTGAAACTCTTTGCGTATCCTGCCTAGCAACTGCATGGCGTGTTCGGCATAAGGATTGGAGCTATCGTCGGGAAAATATTGCGCAAGCCCCAGCAAGGAAGAAACGGCCAGCGCGTTATTACCCAGCAACGCCTTGTCATCCAGGGCATGCACGGGTTTGTCGACGTTCGCCAGCTGCTCACGGATGGCGCGCAGGCTTTTCCTGAGTTCAGCTTGAGTAAGCGAAAACTGTTTCGCCAAAGCGGCATCACCGACGACAGGCATCAACTGCATTGAGGCCGCCTGGCTGGCTGTGGTTTTGATGCCAAACCAGTGCAACGCAATTGACTGCAATTTTTCGTTGGACAGTGCCGATTTCACCTGGTCTTCTGTCCACAGATAAGCAGCGCCCTCATTACCCTGCTGGTCAACCGCGGACAGGGAGGATCGGTACAGACCATCCCGGAAAAACAACTTCTTCATGGCATCGGCCGTATCAGTTGCCAGTTGCAGGTAACCCTGACCCGGAAACAGTTTTTCCGCTTCAGCGAACAACGTTACCAGCAAGGCATTATCCACCAGCATTTTTTCATAATGCGGGATTAACCAATCCGGCGTTGTAGTGTAACGAAAGAACCCGCCGTTAATGTGATCGCGCAACCCCTTGCTGGCCATCTGTTCCAGGGTCAAGCGCAGAAAATCCGCCAGCGCCTCATCCGGTTGTTGCCGATACTGGGAGAACAGCGCCAACAGCAGGGGAACACGCGGAAACTTTGCCTGAATTCCAAAGCCGCCCTGCAACTCATCCTGCTGCAGACGCACTTCCACCATCAGACGCTCATTCGTGGGCGCCTCGATTTCTGTAAAGCGCCCGGCGGGAGACCGACTTAATGTCTCGGCTGCCGCATGAGCCAGCTCGGAAAGGCGCTCCGGATTTTGCTGCCAGCGCGTCTGTACATTGTTTAACACACCGATGAATTCATCTCTGGGCAAATACACAAAGCCCGTGATGGGATAACCTTCCGGCGTCAGCACTACGTTCAATGGCCAACCCGCATAACCGCGCACGCGCCGCACAAACTCGAGCAGCTGTTTATCTATCGCCTGATGTTGCTCCCGGTCCAGCTTGATAGCCACGAAGTTTTTATTCACAACTTCCGCCACCGCTGCATCCTGAAAACTTTCCTGCTGCATCACATGACACCAGTGACAGGCAAAATAACCGGAAGAGATAAAAATAAGTCGCTGCTGTTTTTTTGCCAGTTCTATCGCTTTATTGTCCAGAACTCGCCAGTTAACAGGATCGTTGGCATGCAGGCGAAGATAGGGGGAAGAGTGTTCGGCCAGCAATTGACCAGCTGAAAGCTTTTCTGGCAACCCTATTACAACAAGGAAGAGTAGCAGATTAGCCAGCTTATACATCGCACTAATAAAATTAATCCAGGCTGGATTTTGCCTGCTTAGGAAATTTCTTTACCAGCCACTTAAGCAGCTCCAACTGATCGTCCGCCTTTGCCCTCCTAACCTGGATAAGTAATTTTTGGGCAGACGGCCTATCTAAGGTTAAGTTAGACGCACCCTCATTACAAACAGAGCAAAGCGCTCTTAGGTTAGCAGGCTCGTCATCGCCACCCTGGGATTTATCTATGACATGGCCAATATGTAGCCGAGTTTTCCGAGTAGGATCATAAGGGTGAGGCTCGCCAGCGACAGCCCCACACATCTGACATGTAAAGCCATTCCTATCCAGCACATATGCTCTTGTTTCTTTTGATATGGCTCGCTCGAACGCAGGCTCTGGCTTAGCAGTCTCCAACAAATATTGGCCAGGCTTCAAATCACTACGATCGTTATGAGTTAGAATTTGATAACCTTCCTCTGAGCGCAGCTCTCGGACTCTTCTCGCCCACTCGCTTTGGTTTCCAGAAACCCGCCTTAGCTCATCAGAATTCATGATGCGCCCGATATTGTTAAGAAAATGCTCTCTTAGTTTGGTTTTAGCACCGATTTTTTTAGTCATTAGTTATTAAATTTTCACCCTGCAACTGCGAATAATTTCTTTGCAGTTAAGCACTGGTATATTTGTTTTGCAACAGCATGCGCCACTGGGGGAGGGAAGGCGTTACCCACTTGGCGATAAGCAGGCGTCTTTTTCCCAATAAATCGCCACTCGTCTGGAAACCCTTGAATCCGGGCCACCATATCAACGGTTAATCTTGGCATACCGACAAAATCCTTTCCAGGAGGCTCATCTGCTATTGTTTTCCCATTAACGCCAAGTGTCGCCCAAGCTTTCTTCGCCCTGGTAGGCCCTAAATCCGGCCCCCCATGTTTTTTTGAACCACCCACAATAGTTGGCGCAATATCGTCGGCTATTTCAGCCCACTTATCAGCACCACGCCAACCATTTGCTTTCATCTGGTCCAGTAACAGAACACCAACCGTTGGTGGGCTTTTAATATTGGGGGTACACCATTGAAATAATGAGGCCAAAGGCTTCCTAATTGCCACAATCACCACTCTGGGCCGCAGCTGGGAAACCCCGTAGTCGGATGCATTTAACAATCGCCAGTCGACCTCATAACCCATTTTTTGCAGTTGTCGCTTTAAATTCAACCGGTAATCTTCAAACACCCCGTCCAAAAAACCACGGACATTTTCCAACATCACCGCTGATGGGCGGATTTCGTCAACCAATCGCAAAGCCTCGGGGAATAGGTCTCTTTCATCATCCTTCCCTAGCTGCTTACCCGCCTTGGAAAACGGTGGACATGGTACCCCTCCTGCCAGAAGATCCATCCCTCGATACATCGTACCGTTAAATTCCTTAACATCCCCCTCAACAACATTCCAATTCGGTCTGTTAAAACGTAGCGTATCGCAGCAACGATTATCAATTTCCACCAACGCCTGAGCACCAAAACCCGCCTTCTCAAGCCCTAATGCCTGCCCTCCGGCACCAGCACAGATTTCCACTGTAGACAAGGTAGACATTGCAACAAAACCTCTTTAAAACTCCCGAAACAATAGCTGTATATAAACACAGTGTTCTTTCTACCGCAAGCCACTCAGGATTTATGTTCTTCCTGGTCGATGCGATCGAGCTCGGCTTCCATTTCTTCATCCGTCATGGGTTGATAGTCCGATTCAGGCTGCGGCCGCCTGATTCGTCGCGAAATCAGCACGCCCACTTCAAACAGCAACCACATCGGCACCGCGAGCAGGGTTTGTGAAATAATGTCCGGCGGCGTTAACAACATACCGACAACGAAGGCACCGACGATAATATAGGGCCGCTTGGCGGCCAGCGCATCCGCCGTGGTGGCACCGATAAAGACCAGCACGAAAGCAATGATTGGCACCTGGAATGCCAGCCCGAAGGCAAAAAACAGCATTAACGCGAAATCCAGGAACTCGCCGATATCGGGCGCCAGCTCCACCGACTCCGGCCCGGTGCTGGTCATAAACATGGAAACAATTGGCAGAATAACAAAATAGGCAAAGGCGGCACCGGCATAAAACAGGAAGGTGCTGGAAGCGAGCACCGGCAGCGCGATCTTTTTTTCGTGGATATAAAGTCCGGGCGCAATAAACGACCAGGCCTGGTACAACACCCAGGGCATAGCAATAAAGATCGCCACCACCAGCGTGGCCTTCAACGGAATCAAAAATGGCGCTATCACCCGAATGGCGATCAGCGAGCTGCCTTCCGGCATGTTGCGCGATAAAGGATCGGCCAGAATATTAAAGATATCGTTGGAGAAAGGGCTTAGCACCAGGAACACCAGCAACACACCCAGCACCATGCGCAATACACGATCGCGCAACTCCAGCAGATGCGACATGAAAGGCTGTTCGTTCAATCCGGCTTTATTCTGATCGGCCACGCGGCTGCTCGGATGTAGTCGATGCGGAATCCAGTGCCTGCTGCGATTCGCTCACCGCCTTGCGGGTGTCGTCGGCAATCGACTGGGTTTCTTCAATGATTTCATGGAGGGGGTTGGACAGTTGCTGCTTGTCCAGGGTTTTTTTCAGTTCTTCCGCGGCCAGCTCGCGATCAATGTCGGCCTTGACGCTTGAGACAATTGCGCGCGCCTTACCTACCCAGAGACCAGCGGTACGCGCCACTTTCGGCAAACGTTCGGGACCAATCACCAGCAAGGCGATCACACCAATGAAGGCCAGCTCCCAGAAACCGATATCGAACATAACGGGTAAGGGTCACTTAAACCTTGTCTTTTTCGCGCGTAGCCTCGCCTTCAATGGTCTGGCCCTTGTTCTCGGAAATCTGACCCGGCTTCTGGTCTTCACCTTCTTTCACCGCGTCCTTGAAGCCCTTAACTGCAGTACCCAGATCCGAACCCACATTGCGCAGGCGCTTGGCGCCAAACAGCACCAGCACGATCGCCAGAACAATCAATAATTGCCAGATACTTATACCCATTTCTCTTCTCCTGAATCGTCATCACCTTTAACTTCCTTCTCCTTCGGGAGAGGGGAGGCAATGACATCAATCTGTTAACTTTCGTCCCGCGACGCTTTCTCTTCCAGGCCGGACAGACCAAAGCGTCGATCCAGCTCATTCAGTACCTCGCGCGGGTGAATACCCTGGTTACTTAACATCACGAGCGTATGGAACCAGAGATCAGCGGTTTCATAAACCAGGTGCTCTTTATCGCCGTCTTTGGCTGCCAGCACGGTTTCGGTAGCCTCTTCCCCGATTTTTTTGAGGATGCTATCCAGACCTTTGGCATAAAGCTTCGCGACATACGACGAATCAGGGTCCGCGGTTTTGCGCTCTTCAAGCACGGTCGCCAGTTTGTCCAGAATATCACTCATTACCTAACCTTAGACGCTCAACGCTATTTGTATATTTCGTCCGGATTTTTCAGCACCGGATCAACAGCCTGCCAATCGCCATCGGCCAGCTTGAAATAAAAACAACTGCGTCGACCGGTATGACAGGCAATACCGCCCACCTGTTCAATTTTTATCAGCACCACATCCTTGTCGCAGTCGACGCGGATTTCCCTGACCTGCTGCACATGTCCGGATTCTTCCCCCTTGGGCCAGATCTTGTTGCGCGAACGCGAGAAATATACGGCGCGTCCCTGCTCGGCGGTCATTCGCAATGACTCGCGGTTCATCCAGGCGAACATCAGGATGTCGCCGGTCTCGGCGTCCTGCGCGATGGCCGGCACCAGGCCGTCATCGGTCCATTTGATTTCGTCGAGCCAGTCAGCCATTAAAATAAAAACCTTTCACAACGGTTTATATGTCGTCACCCCGGCGCAGGCCGGGGTCCATGTTCTTGCTAGCTTCCTGGATTCCGGCCTTCGCCGGAATGACGGATACCATACCAGCAATAAAACTAAAGCCTTACTTCAATCCCGCGCTCGGCCATGCGCTGCTTGGCCTGTTCAACTGTATATTCGCCGAAGTGAAAAATACTCGCCGCCAGCACTGCATCCGCGCCACCTTGCGATACACCATCGGCCAGGTGATCCAGGTTACCAACGCCACCCGAGGCTATCACCGGCACATTCACTGCTTCGCTCACCGCACGCGTTAACTTGAGATCAAAACCATTCTTGGTGCCATCGCGGTCCATACTGGTCAGCAGAATTTCACCGGCACCGAAATCCACCATCTTCTTCGCCCATTCCACCGCATCAATGCCGGTTGGCTTGCGCCCGCCATGGGTAAAGATTTCCCATTTCAAAGGTTCGCCTTCCACGCTGACACGCTTCGCATCGATGGCAACCACAATGCATTGCGAACCGAATTTCTCGGCGGCTTCCTTGACAAACTCTGGCCGAAATACAGCGGCTGTATTGATCCCAACCTTGTCGGCACCGGCATTCAGCATACGACGAATATCGGCCAGTTCGCGAATGCCGCCGCCCACCGTCAAGGGAATAAAGACTTCACCGGCCACCTGCTCAACCACATGCACCATGGTCTCGCGCTCATCCGAGCTGGCCGTGATATCGAGAAACGTAATTTCATCCGCGCCCTGCTGATCGTAGCGACGCGCCACTTCAACCGGGTCACCGGCATCGCGGATATCGACAAACTGCACACCCTTGACCACGCGACCGGCATCCACGTCCAGACAGGGAATAATGCGTTTCGCCAATCCCATCAGCCGTTGGCCTCGTCGGCATATTTCTGCGCTTCGGTAAGATCCAGCGTCCCTTCATACAGGGCACGACCGATGATGGCGCCCGATACACCTTCATCTTCCACGGCACACAGTGCCTTCACATCATCCATATTGGTAACACCACCCGAGGCAATGACCGGAATATGGATCGACTGCGCCAGCTTGACGGTGGACTCAATATTGGCGCCACCCATCATGCCGTCACGCGAGATATCGGTGTAAATGATCGCTTCGACGCCATCGCGTTCGAAACGCTGCGCCATGTCGATCACATCATGATTGGAGAGCTTGGACCAGCCATCGATAGCCACCTTGCCGTCTCTGGCATCGAGACCGATGATCACATGACCTGGAAACTCAAGGCATATATCTTCCACGAAGTGCGGCGCGCTCACTGCCTTGGTACCGATGATGACGTATTGAACGCCCGCATTAAGATAGGTCTGAATCGTGTCTTCGTCACGAATGCCACCGCCAATCTGGATCGGCAAATTGGGAAAGGCTTCCGCCACGCGTTTCACCGCCGCCGCATTCACCGGCCTGCCTTCGAAAGCACCATTGAGATCGACCATGTGCAGACGTCGCGCCCCGGCCTTGACCCAGCGCTCGGCTGCCACCACAGGATCATCCTCGAACACCGTGGCATCTTCCATCTTGCCCTGGCGCAGACGTACGCATTTGCCGTCCTTAAGATCAATCGCAGGAATTAACAACATAGCCCCATCCAACCCTTGTTTATCGTTGACCGTCCCAGTTGAGAAAATTGTTCAGCAGCTGCAGACCCGCAGTCTGACTTTTTTCCGGGTGGAACTGTACCGCGGCGATATTATCGCGCCCGACGGCAGCAGCAAATTCCAGCCCGTAGTTCGACCTGCCGATCACTTCCGCATCCAGCACCGGCATGGCGTAGTAACTGTGCACAAAATAAAAGCGCGCATTCTGGGCGATACCGTGCCATAGCGGGTGATCGAACTGCATCACCTGGTTCCAGCCCATATGCGGCACCTTCAGAAACGGGTGATTGTCACCGGGCATATCCGCCGGGAAGCGCTTGACGTGTCCGGCGATCAGACCGAGGCAATCAACACCGCCGTTTTCATCGGAGTGATCCAGCATCGCCTGCATGCCAAGACAGATACCCAGCAGCGGTCGATCTTTGGCAACATCTTTGATGACTGCCACAAGATCCAGCTGCTGCAGCTCTTCCATGCAGTGCCTGATGGCACCCACACCGGGAAATATGACCCGGTCGGCGGCACGAATCACGGCGGCATCCCGCGTCACTTCGATACGCGTGGTGTCGTCCGCAACATGTTCGACGGCCTTGGCAATCGAATGCAGATTGCCCATACCGTAATCAATAATTGCAACGCTGTTCATGGCAATGTGGGGTTATATGTCAGAGACTGCCCTTGGTCGACGGAATGATATCGCCCATGCGCGGATCAAACTCCAGCGCCATGCGCAGCGCACGGCCAAAGGCCTTGAAAATGGTCTCGGCAATGTGGTGCGCGTTAACGCCGCGAATGCTGTCGATATGCAAGGTCGCCGGCACATGGTTGATGAAACCCTGGAAGAATTCGTGGAACAGATCCACATCGAACTGGCCGATGGTACCGCGCGGGAAATCCACCTGGTAAACAAGCCCGGGCCGTCCGGAAAAATCAATCACCACGCGCGACAGGGCTTCGTCCAGCGGCACATAGGCATGCCCATAACGCCGAATACCTTTCTTGTCACCGAGCGCCTTGCCAAAGGCCTGGCCCAACGTAATACCGATGTCTTCAACCGTATGATGGTCATCGATATGCAAATCGCCCCTGGCCTGAATATTCAGGTCAATCAACCCGTGACGGGCGACCTGATCGAGCATGTGCTCCAAAAACGGGATACCGGTTTCGAGCTGGCATTGGCCGGTGCCATCCAGGTTGACGTCGACACGAATCTGGGTTTCCAGGGTGTTACGTTCGACGCTGGCTTGTCGTTGACTCATTACTTTTCCAGGTGATTCGGCCCACCCTTTTCAGGCAGGCGACGCAATATGTTGAAAAACGGGTAAATCCTAACGGAAATCGGGCTAAGTTAGAACCATTATCGAAGATCAGCCCCTGGTTTGGCGAGTAATATTTTCGGCAAATGCCAGAATTTGTCCTAATATGATTCATTGATTTACATCAACTTTATGTGATTCAATCACTGTTGTTGGAAGTAGGGGAGCCACCGTTCCATGGGAACTGCCGATAATTTCATTAACCTCAATTCCGCCAGCCTGAAAACGGCCTGCGAGAGTTGCAGCCTTCACCAGCTTTGCCTGCCGCTTGAGCTGGCGCACGACGATATTGCGGAACTCGACAAGATCATCAAGCGCACCAAGCCATTGCATCGTGGCGACTACCTGTTTGAAATGGGCGACCCCTTCACTTCCCTGTATGCCATCCGCTCCGGCTCGATCAAAACCTTCACTAGCACCGACGAAGGCGAGGAACAGGTTACCGGCTTCCATCTCCCCAGCGAAATCGTCGGGCTGGATGCCATTATTTCCTCCCATCACCCCTGTTCCGCAAGGGCACTGGAAACCACCAGCGTGTGCGAAATCCCGTTCGAGCGACTGGAAGCGCTGGGCCAGAAAATCCCGGGGCTGCAACGGCAGTTATTACGCATCATGAGCAAGGAAATTCTTACCGATCAGGACATGATGGTCTGGCTCGGCAAGAAATCGGCCGAGGAACGCCTCGCCGCCCTGCTACTGCGCATCTCTTCCCGCTTTCGCGACCGCAACTTCTCGGCCATGGAGTTCAACCTCTCCATGTCCCGCACCGATATCGCGAATTACCTCGGCCTGGCCGTCGAAACCATCAGCCGTCTGTTCTCCCGCTTCCAGCAGGAAGGACTCCTCCGGGTGGACCGGAAATACGTGGAAATCACTGATTATGAAGGTCTTCGGCAAATGGCGGGCATCGCGCCGGACTGCCACCATCACCAATAAGTTCCCCGCCGGAACTTGATCTAGATCAGGTTCCAAAACCATCCCCGTCTCAACTGTCTCCTCTTCTTGACATGCGTCATGTCGGCGTTCGCCGGTGACACGCAAAGTAGCCTCTGTGTTGCTCCAGGCAACGCAACACACTCACTCATAGAACATTTTATAGAGGCTCTAAATGGAAACTTCGACCACGTACAACTATAAGGTCGTGCGCCAGTTTGCCATCATGACGGTCGTCTGGGGCATCGTGGGCATGCTCGTCGGTGTTGTGATCGCAGCGCAACTGGTCTGGCCAGAACTGAACTTTGATACGCCCTGGCTGACCTTCAGTCGATTACGGCCATTGCATACCAATGCCGTCATCTTCGCCTTCGGTGGATCGGCGCTGTTTGCAACGTCCTATTATGTCGTGCAGCGAACCTGCCATACGCGGCTGTTTGCTGGCGGACTGGCGGGCTTCACCTTCTGGGGCTGGCAACTGATCATCCTGTCCGCCGCCATCACCCTGCCACTCGGCATCACCACCAGCAAGGAATACGCCGAGCTGGAATGGCCAATCGATATCGCCATTGCCGTGGTCTGGGTCTCTTACGCCATCGTGTTCTTCGGCACCATCGTCAAGCGCCAGACCAAGCATATCTATGTGGCCAACTGGTTCTACGGTGCCTTCATCCTGACGGTTGCCGTACTGCACATTGTCAACAGTGCCGCGCTGCCGTTATCCCTCACCAAATCCTACTCGGTCTATCCGGGCGCCATGGACGCCATGGTGCAATGGTGGTACGGGCATAACGCAGTGGGTTTCTTCCTGACGGCGGGCTTCCTCGGCATGATGTACTACTTCGTGCCCAAGCAGGCCAATCGCCCGGTCTATTCCTACCGCCTGTCGGTAGTGCATTTCTGGGCGCTGATCTCCACCTACATGTGGGCCGGCCCGCACCATCTGCACTACACCGCGTTGCCCGACTGGACCCAGTCGCTTGGCATGGTGTTCTCGCTGATCCTGCTGGCGCCTTCCTGGGGCGGCATGATCAACGGCATTATGACCCTGTCCGGCGCCTGGCATAAACTGCGCACCGATCCGATCCTCAAGTTCCTGATCGTGTCGCTGTCGTTCTACGGTATGTCCACGTTCGAAGGTCCGATGATGTCCATCAAGACAGTGAACGCCCTGTCGCACTACACCGACTGGACTATCGGTCACGTGCATTCCGGCGCGCTCGGCTGGGTGGCCATGGTATCCATCGGTGCCATGTACTACCTGATCCCCCGGATGTTCGGCCGCGAGCAGATGTACTC
>JBFHQE010000027.1:0-31006 GCA_041592335.1 Thiohalobacteraceae bacterium
GGGCGGGGGAAAGCGCGGCGGTGAGCTTTTCATTGATCATGGCAACGCGTTCTGCAGTCATTGTGGAAATACCTTCTTGAACGGTTTAACAATTACGGACTGGTACACGCCCGCAGCCTGGTATGGATCGGCGGCTGCCCAGGCTTCGGCTTCGGCGAGTGAGGCGAATTCGGCAACAATCAAACTCCCGGAAAAACCCGCTGTTCCAGGATCTTCGCTGTCGATCGCCGGATGCGGGCCGGCAATGATCAATCGGCCTTCATTCTGCAGGGACTGCAGCCGTTCCAAATGGCTCGGGCGCACTGCCAGGCGCTTTTCCAGCGAGCCGGGGGCGTCGGTCGCTATGATTGCGTATAACACGTCAGGATTCCTCGTTGGCGTTTTCTTTATTGAGGTACTGGGAAATGAAAATGCCTTGTCCAAAGATGAAGGCCAGAGTCAGCCCCATGATGCCGAACAGTTTGAAATTCACCCAGGTGTCTTCCGAATAATTGTAAGCGACATAGATGTTGACAATGCCCATGGCAATGAAAAACACCACCCAGGCCAGATTAAGCCGGTTCCAAACCGAGCGGGGCGCTGTAATAGCCTGGGACATCATGCGTTCGGTAAAGGATTTTTCGCCGATGTACTGACTTCCCAGAAAACCGACGGCAAACAGCCAGTAGGCCACGGTCGGTTTCCATTTGAAAAAGGTCGGATCATCAAACACCAGCGTCATCCCGCCGAACAGCATGACGATCAACAGAACCAGCAATTGGGATTTTTTCAGTTCGCGGGTGAAATACCAGTAGCTGCCTACCTGGATCATGGTCGCGACAATCACCACCACTGTCGCCGTGTAAAACCCGTAGAGTTTGTACGCGATGAAGAAAAGAATAACGGGAATGAGGTCGTAAAAATGTTTCATGCGGTCAATGCAAACTGCAAATTACTGTCGTTGGGGCGCAATGGTACATGATTTAACAGACAAGACCTATGGCGGATTGTTCCGGGCCCAAAGGGGCGTAATTGCGGTAGAATGGCACGATGACCGTTGAATTTGACCTTCATTCCCACTCCCTGGCCTCGGACGGCACGTTGTCGCCGACGGCGCTGGTGCAACGCGCGGCCGAGGCCGGGATTCAGTCCCTGGCGCTGACCGACCACGACACCACCGATGGTATCGAGGAAGCACAGGTGGCCGCGCAATCGGCGGGACTCAGGCTCATTCCCGGCGTGGAAATCTCCGTGACCTGGGAACGGCAGACGGTGCACATCGTCGGGCTCAACGTGTCCATCGATAACCCTGAACTGCAGGCCGGTTTGCTCAGTCTGCAGGGGTTTCGCGACTGGCGGGCCGAGGAAATCGGTCGGCGGCTGGAAAAGGCGGGCATTATGGATACCTATCCCGAAGCCCGTGCCAGGGCGCAGGGTAGGATCGTGTCGCGAACCCATTTCGCACATGTACTGGTGCAGCGGGGGTATGCCAGGGATGTGCGCCAGGTCTTCAAAAAGTATCTGGTAAACAATAAGCCCGGCTTTGTCTCGGGCGAATGGGCCGCGCTGGAAGATGCGGTCAACTGGATTACCGGTGCCGGTGGCCAGGCGGTTATTGCGCATCCGGCGCGCTATCGCCTGACCGCGACCAAGCTCAAGCGACTGATCGGCGAGTTTGCCGAGTGTGGCGGTGAGGGGATGGAGGTCGTCTCGGGCAGCCACACACTGGATGACGTAGGGCGCATGGCCGCCATAGCCCGAACCACCGGCATGAAAGCTTCCAGTGGGTCCGATTATCACGGCCCTGAAAACCCCTGGTTGGAGCTGGGCCGGTTACCGGCCTTACCCGATGACCTTACCCCGATCTGGCAGGGCTGGGCCTGCGCGGCATGAGCCAGTTCTTTGAGCTTCATCCCGACAACCCACAACCGCGACTGATCAAACAGGCCGTGGCAATTGTGCGTGAGGGCGGCATAATCGCCTATCCGACGGATTCCAGTTACGCATTGGGCTGCCATATCGGGGACAAGAGCGCCATGGAACGGATTCGTCGCATTCGGCAGCTGGATGACAAGCACGATTTCACGCTGGTGTGTCGTGATCTGTCTGAAATCAGCAACTACGCAAAAATGGACAATACGGCTTTCCGCTTGTTGAAGGCTTACACGCCCGGTCCTTTCACCTTTATCTTCAAGGCGACGCATGAAGTGCCGCGCCGCTTGCAGCATCCCAAAAAGAAAACCATCGGTATTCGCTTGCCGGATCACAGCATCGCCCAGGCCTTGCTGGAGGAACTCGGCGAACCCATGATGAGCAGTACCCTGCAATTACCCGGACGTGATTTTGCCGAAACCGAAGCCTGGGAAATTCGTGAGCGTATCGATCATTGCGTGGATGTGATCATCGAGGGTGGCGCCTGCAGCCCGGAACCCACCACGATCGTGGACATGAGTGGCAGTGCGCCGGAGATCATCCGTCAGGGGCAGGGTGAGATCGAGATCTGATGGTTGAACTCAACATAATCCAGAAAATCGCGGTCTGGCTGGTGCCAGTATTACTGGCGATCACGGTGCACGAAGTCGCGCATGGCTATGTGGCGCGCCGCTTCGGCGATACCACGGCCTATATGCTGGGGCGCCTGACGTTAAATCCCTTCAAGCATATCGATCCGGTGGGCACGGTTCTGGTGCCTGCCTTCATGATTCTCACAATCGGCATTGCATTTGGATGGGCAAAACCGGTTCCCGTTAATTTCAGTCATCTACGAAACCCAAAACGTGATATGGCAATTGTTGCGGTGGCTGGTCCTGCAGTGAATTTGATCATGGCCATTCTCTGGGCAGTAATTGCGGGAGTGGCCATGAGATTAGTGCAAGCGCAACTGAGTTTTCTGGAGCCTCTGGTGCTGATGGGAGTCGCTGGAATTTTCATTAACACGGTTTTAATGGTGCTGAACCTGATTCCGATTCCGCCCCTGGACGGTGGGCGGGTCGCGGTGGGTCTGTTGCCCGGTAAATGGGCCTGGTACCTCAGTCGCGTAGAACCCTACGGTATCTGGATTTTGGTCGTGATGATCATAACGGGGGTCCTGGGCTTGATAATTTGGCCTAGTTTATTGTTCATGCTTAAAATACTGGCACCGATAACAAGTATCCCTTTGTTTAACATATTCAGAATTTTGAATAGCCTCGGAGTGCCTTTTGGATAGTAAAAATCCTGTTCCACACATTGGCCGCGTCCTGTCAGGTATGCGGCCCACCGGTCAACTGCATCTCGGCCATTACCATGGCGTGTTACAAAACTGGGTCAAACTGCAGCATGAATACGACTGCTTTTTCTTTGTGGCCGACTGGCATGCGTTGACCACGCACTACGAGGATACCAGCGGCATTGCGAGCTCGGTCTGGGATATGGTGATCGACTGGCTGTCGGCGGGCGTCAATCCCGGGGCGGCCAAACTCTTTATCCAGTCGCGCGTGCCCGAGCATGCGGAGCTGCATCTGCTGCTGTCCATGGTGACACCGCTGGGCTGGCTGGAGCGCGTCCCGACCTACAAGGATCAGCAGGAAAAGCTCAAGGAGAAAGACCTGTCGACCTATGGCTTCCTCGGTTATCCGCTGTTACAGAGCGCGGACATCCTGATCTATCGTGCGAACGGGGTGCCGGTTGGCGAAGACCAGGTGGCGCATGTCGAACTCACGCGCGAGGTCGCGCGACGGTTTAACCACCTGTACGGTCGTGAACCCGGCTTCGAAGAAAAAGCCGAGGCTGCCGTAAAGAAAATGGGCAAGAAAAGTGCAAAGCTTTACAAAGAGTTACGACGTAAATATCAGGAACAAGGTGAGCATGAGGCATTGAATGTCGCGCGCGCCTTGCTTGATGACCAGCAGAATCTGTCGTTGGGCGACCGCGAGCGTTTGTTTGGTTATCTCGAAGGCGGTGGGCGCATTATTCTGCCAGAACCGCACGCATTGTTGACGCCTGCCTCCAAGATGCCGGGGCTGGATGGCCAGAAGATGTCCAAGTCCTACAACAACACCATCTCGTTGCGCGAGGAGCCGGACAGCCTGGCCGAAAAGCTCAAGAAGATGCCTACCGATCCCGCGCGCGTGCGGCGCAATGATCCAGGTACGCCGGAGAAATGTCCGGTGTGGCAGCTGCACGAGGTGTACAGCGATGAGCAGCGCAAGGCCTGGGTACAGGAGGGCTGTACCTCGGCCGGCATCGGCTGCATTGAATGCAAACAGCCGGTCATCGATGCGATCCAGGCGGAGCTTGAGCCGATCCGTGCGCGCTCTGTCGAGTATGTGCAGAACGCCGACCTGGTACGCAACATTCTCGAGGAAGGTTGCGATGAGGCACGCGATGTCGCTCGTGATACTTTAAGTGAAGTTCGTGCCGCAATGGGATTGAATTACAAGTAAAAAATATAATCCGGCAAGCTGTAGGATTTTCCAGTAGAATCAGGCAACTGCCATTCGATTGTCATAGAAATAACGAGACGCATGAGCGAAACCCAGACAGCGCCAAAATCCACCGCGGACAATCCTCAACAGACCGAAATGCCCTTCGCCGTTGTACTGGGTGAGCCCTACACCCAGTTGCCGCAGGATCTCTATATTCCGCCGGATGCGCTGGAAGTCTTTCTGGAAGCCTTCGAGGGGCCACTCGATCTGCTGCTCTACCTGATCCGTCGCCAAAACCTGGATGTGCTGAATATCCCGGTCGCGGAAATCACCCGCCAGTACATGGACTACATCGGCATGATGCAGGAGCTGCGACTGGAAGTGGCGGCTGAATACCTGGTCATGGCCGCCATGCTGGCCGAGATCAAATCCCGCATGTTGTTGCCCCGTCCGGTTGAGGACGACATGGATGAGGACGATCCGCGTGCCGAGCTGGTGCGTCGGCTGCAGGAATACGAGCGCTACAAGCAGGCGGCCGAGGACATCGATGAGTTACCGCGCATGCAGCGTGATTTGTTGCCCTGTTCGGTGCCAGCGCCCGAGCGACAGCAAGCCCAGACTTTTCCCGACGTCGAGCTGAAAGAAATTCTCCTGGCGTTCAAAGATGTGCTGAAGCGCGCCGAGATGTTCAAGCACCACCAGATCACCATGGAGCCGCTGTCGGTTCGTGAGCGCATGTCCGGTATTCTGAATCTTGTCAGCGCAGACGAATTTCTGGATTTCACCCAGCTGTTCACCATCGAGGAAGGGCGCATGGGTGTGGTTGTAACCTTTCTGGCTGTGCTGGAACTGATCAAGGAATCACTGCTGGAAATGATCCAGGCCGAGCCCTTTGCCGCGATTTACGTGAAGGCGCGCGGTGCGCAGCTGCATAAGGAAATCCAGTACGAAGATGAACTCCCGGCGGACAAGGCCGCGGAAGCCTGATCGAGATTGAGTTGGATTTATGAGCGATATACCCGTAAAGAATATTCTGGAAGCGGCATTGCTCGCCGCTGGCCGTCCCCTGACGCTGGAGCAGATGCAGGGCCTGTTTGACCTGACCGAGCAGCCGGAGAAGGGCGCCTTGCGCGAGGCATTGGACGAGCTTTCCAGCGACTACGAGGTGCGTGGACTGGAGCTCAAGGAGGTTGCCAGTGGTTGGCGTATCCAGGTCCGCAAGGACATGACCCAATGGGTGTCGCGTCTGTGGGAAGAGCGTCCCGCCAAATATACCCGTGCGTTTCTCGAAACCCTGGCGATCATTGCCTACCGGCAGCCGATTACACGCGGTGAGATTGAAAACATTCGCGGTGTTTCCGTCAGCACCAACATTATGAAGTCGTTGCAGGAACGCGAGTGGGTTCGCGTTGTTGGCCATCGGGATGTTCCTGGGCGGCCGGCGATGTATGGCACCACCCGGGAATTCCTGGATTACTTCAACCTGAAATCGCTGGATGAGTTGCCCACACTGGCGGAATTGCGCGATATCGATTCCATCAATGTCGAACTGGATCTGGGTGTGCCGGGGCAATTCTCCGCCGACCAGGAAGCGGCTGACCTGGATATCACGGCCATGCCCAACGACAGCGATATTGTCGCGCATATTCCGCTGGCAGTTGAGCAAGACGCCTCGGGCGACACTTCTCAAACACTTCACTAAACCATGGCCGAACGTCTGCAGAAAGTCCTTGCGCAAATGGGGCTGGGATCGCGCCGCGCCATCGAGCAATGGATTCGGGATGGCCGCATTCTGGTCAATGGCGAAACCGCCCAGCTGGGTGTCACGGTCGATGCGAACGACAAGATCAAGGTCGATGGCAAGCCGGTGTCGCTGGCGCGCGTGGCCACGGCCCAACCCCGGGTCATTATCTATAACAAGCCGGAAGGCGAGGTTTGCTCCAAGCAGGATGATCAAAACCGTCCAACGGTATTCGATCACCTGCCTAACCTGACCCAGGGCCGCTGGGTCAATATCGGCCGTCTGGATGTGAACACGTCCGGGCTGATTCTGTTTACTACCGATGGCGAACTCGCCAACCGCCTGATGCATCCGTCCTACCAGATCGAGCGAGAATATGCGGTGCGTGTGTTTGGCGAAGTGGCTGAAGACACGATCAAGCTGTTGACCCGGGGGGTCGAACTCGAGGACGGAGTGGCTTCATTCACGCGCATTCTGGATGCCGGTGGACAGGGCCGCAATCACTGGTATCACGTAGTGCTGAACGAAGGGCGTAACCGCGAGGTGCGCCGTCTATGGGAATCCCAGGACGTGCAGGTCAGCCGCCTGATTCGTCTGCGTTACGGGCCGGTGGAACTGGGGCGTGATGTGCGTCAGGGACGCTGGCGTGATCTCGCTTACGAGGAAATGCGCGCGCTCTATCAGGCCGTTGATCTGCCAGCACCGGAAAAATCTAAACCCAAATCGAAAAAGCACGTTCGCAAGCACAAGATCCCGCGCAAACATCGCACGTGACGGCGGTGAAGCTCAATGCACGCTCGTTGCGTGCGGTCTATCAAAGATTGTTCGAAACATACGGCCCGCAACACTGGTGGCCGGGCGATACTCCCTTTGAAATCATGGTCGGCTCGGTACTGACGCAGAATACCGCCTGGGTTAATGTCGAGCGCGCCATTCAGAATTTGAAAGCAGAGCAAGCCTTGTCTGCGGAAAAGATACTGGCGACGCCGCATGAGCAATTGGCCGAGTGGTTGCGGCCTTCAGGCTATTTCAACATTAAGGCAAAACGGTTGCGCAATTTCTGCGACTGGTACCTGGCTGGGGGAAAAGAACAGCGCTTGGCAAATCTAGGTACCCAGGACTTGCGTGAGCAGGTGTTGAGCGTGAACGGGGTAGGTCCCGAGACGGCGGATGACATACTTCTCTATGCCTTTGAGCGGCCGGTGTTTGTGATCGATGCCTATACCCGACGTTTGTTTTCGCGCCTGGGTATGATTGCCGGCGACGAATCCTACGAGTCGCTGCGGCTTGGCTTTGAACGGGCGCTAGGGCCGGATACGCTCTTGTTTAATGAGTACCACGCCCTGATCGTGCGGCACGCCAAGCAGCATTGCAGTGTCAAACCGCGTTGCGAGCGTTGCTCATTGATCAAACGCTGCAATTTTTCTTAAAGCGATTACGCGGCTGGTGAAGTCGGTAGCTGTTCACGCATGCGAGGAAAAAGCTTATTGCTTTCCAGCTCCATATGTTTCCTGATCTCATCGAACATGTGCCATGTTTCACGTTCAAGGGCCTGGTCGCTGGATGCCGAGCGCTGGGGGTTATGCCAACGCGCGCGGTTGCTGCTGCACAGCTTGAGTAACTGGGCTGAGTGGTTCTGCGATAACCCCGCGAGTCGATTTAATGCCTGGTCATTATTCTCGAGCATGGTCGGGAACAGGGTGGTATCTTCCCGGATAAGTTGCGTGTTGATCTTGTCATTCAGTAAATCAATCAGTTCATTCACAATTGGATTATTCCATAACGCTTTTTTCTCAATCAGCGCTTCCAGGACCTGGCATAAGTCTGTGATTTCCCGGTTGCGTCGAACATATTCATCCAGCTCGTACATGGCGGGCCTCCGGTGATTTTGCGATTTATTTTGTGGTGGGTTTTACAATAATAGACAGGGTTTTTCGGTTTGCTAGCCGGTAGCCGCCGGGACTATCGGGCAATTTCGTCGACTCTGTTGTTTGCGCGTACTAACTGTCGCATTTTGCTCAGGTTACGGAAATAGGGTTTGCTGCGTTTGAGGCTGTCGGAGAGTTCATTCAAGGCGGCGCGCGCCGCGCGGAGTGAATCGTAATGGCCGTAGAAAATAGCGAACCAGAGTGAGTTGTATTCGTCATAAGCGCACAGGGAATAGTTGCCTTCAAGTTCATGCCGCTCGATATAGGTCATGACAGAGGACAGCCGGTGCGTCGCGATTAGCTGGATGGTGAAGCCCTTGTCGGGAGCTTGTGTCAACCAGGAAAGGCATTCGCCGCGCAACGCGGGTGCCACGGTTTCAGTATCCGTGTTGGTTACAGTTTTAGTGGGTTGCTCAGGGGATTCGCTGGTTTCCACAACCGGTATCGGATCGAACGTTTCAGGCGCGGGCTTCATCTGAGGCACAGGTGTTTTAGGTTCAACCGCCAGCTCGGCGGGATCGAGTGTATTTTCCTTGTTGCTCTCGGAAGGCGAGGGACTGGCCTGGGTTGTGGGGAGTGGCTTTTCAGGGGATTTTAGATCTTCTGCTGATAAGGTGTAGCCCTGTTGTTCGGCCTTTAACAACAAGGCTCGCCCGGCGTCGGCATCGGTTGCCGTGCCTTGCCCGGTGAGCAGGGCGCGTCCCAGGCGATACTGGGCACCCGGATGGCCTTGCTCGGCCGCCTTGCGCCACCAGTAGACTGCCCGCTTGTCCAGCTGAGGAAGCCCGCTGCCGTTATGGTAGGCGCTGCCCAGCTCAAACTGGGCTTCCCTGTGGCCCTGGCTGGCGGCAACCAGTAACCATGTTGCCGCCTGTTGTAGATTTTGTGGCTTACCAGTTCCACTCTGGTATTGCTGGGCCAGACGGTACAGCGCGTCGGTGTTGGTGAGATCGGGGGCGGCCAGGCTGGTTCCGGAGCCAGATAGCAGCAGCCCAAGCACCAGTAAAACTCTTGTCATGCAAAGATTGGCCACGGCCCACTTCCGCCTAATAATTGTTTAATAATAAATAGCTATATCTTAGAATGGCTTGCATGCAATTTCAAAGCCGATTTGTGAAATAATGCGAACAGCTGTTCTGTAATGAGAAAGCCTGCTCTAATTAGCCGGTCAGGTTTCTCCTTCACGGGCGATAAGGTAACAGTGTCTCTTCTGTTTCTGCCGCATGACTCCGGTAGAAAGACAGGTACCAGTTACCTGAAAGGGCGTCATTGATTTATCCATTAGATGATAGAACAATGGGTTGCCAAGAAAGCGAAAATGCAAAATTAATTACACTCAAACAAACCAAATTGACAAAATCCAATCACAATGAATTCAGTTTCCACTAGCAAGACGATAGCGCGGCGTTTCCAGCCGATCATGCACGACTGCCGCAAGATGGCGCTCAGTTATCTTGCGCCGTTGTTTATGCGGTTTCTGGAAAACGCCGATATCAGCTTGCTCGAAGCTGCGGACAAGGCCGAGAACAATCAGGTGCAGGCGCAGTATTTCGCGGTAATGAAGGCGCTGAAAAACGGACGTGAAACCCTGACCCAGGACTTTCTCGGCAAAATCGACAAGCAGTTCCGCATTTTCATAGAGCGCGGAGCCCAGAACCCGGAAGCGATAGATCTGGACGAGCTGACGTCGGAAAAAATGGAGTTGATCGAGAAGCGCGAAATGGAGATGTCGTTGCCGGTGCAGAACGTGGTGCTGCGGGCCAACGGTAACTTTATCGACAAGCTGTACGGGCTCGAGCAACGCCTGGCAGTCGTCAACGGTGGCACCAAGGTATTTCCGGAAGCGATGCCGGGCGGAGTCGTGCAGATTGCACAGGCATTCCGCGATGTCATCAGCCTGTTCGAGACCGACCGCAAGTTGCGGATGATGTTGTTCGTCGGATTCGATCACGATGTCATGCGGGAATTATCCGGCTATCTCGACGAATACAATCGCCGCCTGGCCAATGCCGGTCTGTTGCCCAACCTGCGATATTCGGTCACCAAGAGTAAATCCCAGGGCAGGGGAGCCCCGGGTGGTTCCGAGCCAGGGACACAGGAAGATGATATCGACGGCGCGTATGAGGAAATCCGTGGCCATCTCGGTATGCGGCGCGGCAGTGCGCCCAGTGGGCAGCGCGGCTCGGTCAGTTCGCAGATGGTCAGCGATACCCTCAACACGCTGAAGGCTGCCGACTCCGAAGAATTCTTTAACACTCCCATCGAGCAGTATTTCGAAGATATTCGTATTGATCACAACTTCATCGACGAGTTGCGCAATACGCTCAACGCCCAGATCGAGCACCTGTTTGAGCGACTCGATCGCAACAAGATGGATGAGGCCGATGAGGACGCTATCGACCTGGTCGGCATGTTGTTCGATTTCATGCTGCAGGATGAAGATGTTCCGAATGCCGTCAAGGCGCTTCTGAGTCGATTGCAGATTCCCTATCTCAAGGTTGCCATTCACGAAAAGCAGCTGTTCATCAAGAAAAGCCACCCGGCAAGACGTTTGCTCGATGCCATGGTTGAATCCGGTACCAAGTGGGTGGTGGAAGACGACCTGATGCGCGGTATCTTCCCGCATCTGCGGACTATTGTTGAGCGGCTGCATGATCAGGAAACTCCGAACATGGCGCTGTTCGAGGCGTCACTGGACGATTTGCGCCAGCACGTTGAGCAACTGGAAGAAAAGGCGCGACTCATCCAGAAACGTTCGATTGCCGCCGCCGAGGGGCAGGAGCGGCTGGAGATGGCGCGCAACGCGGCACGCATTGTGATTGAAAAGATGCTGCACGGGAAAACGATTCCGCAATCGGCGCGCAGTTTCTTTCTGGAAGACTGGGCGGAAAAAATGGTCTTCATCCTGCTTCGCGAGGAGCAGGGCCGAGACAGCCAGGCCTGGCGTAATGCCGTGGACACGCTGATGCTAATCTGTTCGGTCGTCGAGATCAGTCACGACGACGATCAGCGGGAAAAAGTGCGCAAGAGCTACGCGAGTACTCGTGAAAAAATTAATTTCGGTCTGGAGCAGTTGCGCGGTTTTGGCAGAAAAGACAACGAGCGCATGCTTAAATCCATCGAGGAATGGCATCAGAAGGCGGTTGCCTTCTCGGATGCCACCGAAGTCGCCACCGACGAAGACGTGGTGCACTTTGACGCGCCTGTAACGGACGCGGAAGAGGGTTCGGATATCGAGGCGCTGGACGAAAAGCTACAACAGCGAGTTGAGGAACTTGAACATGTACCTTTCGGTACCTGGTTTGAATTTCAGGATGAAACCGGTTTGCAATATCGCCTTAAACTGGCCTGGTATAGCAATGTTTCCAGCAAATTCATGTTCGTCGATGCATTAGGACTCAAGGCGGCGGATTATCATCTCAACGATCTGGTCAAGCTACTGGAAGCTGATCAGCTGAAAATTCTGGATCTCAAGAACAGGCCCTTCTTTGATCGAGCGCTGGATGCGATCAAGGGCTTTCTGGGACGGAACGCCGCTTAATCGAGGAAGGTTTCATGCAAGAACAACGACAGTTTCCGCGTATTCCGGTTTCGACCGATGTGCCGGTGACCGATATCAATTCCGGACGCGTACTGGGTCGAATGGTGAATCTATCCGCGGGCGGCATGATGCTGTTTGTGGATAATCGCGTGGCGATCCACTCTGTTTTCCAGGTCAGCTTTTACCTGTCCGAGGGCGACAAATCCGGCAACGCGGTCAAAATGGGTATCGAAAGCCTGTGGTGTGCCGCGAGTGACAAGCCCAATGGTTACTGGGTCGGTTGCCACGTGATTGATATGTCCGATGAAGACCGGCAGCGACTGGTTGAATATACCTCCTGAGTTTTCGTCTCGTATGCTTGAGCGGTTAAAAAAGTTTTTTCCGCAAGCCGAACCGACGCATCGGGTAACGCCTGTTGCGCCGCTGCCGCCGGTATCGGCCGCGCAGTTTGCCGAGTTGCTGAATCTCTTTCCCATTGGCTCACATATCAACTATTGCCCAAAGGGGCAGTCCAGCCTGCTGTTCAATACACTCTTGATCGGTTATCGCATCAACGGGATCGATGTTTATTCTGCCGCGGATTTCAGCTTTGACGAGCAGGGGCGACTGCTGTTGAAACATTCGCCTTCGAGCGTGGCGCTGGATGTGCTGGACACCGTTTGTTTTATTGCGCCCTGCGACGATCAGAATGCGTCGCGCCTGGATTATTCGCGCCGGGAAGAACTGGAACGCTTTAATCTGTCGGAGTCGGGCAATCAGCTCACCGTGTTGGGGCAGACTATCGGCAGAAAGACGCCTTCCGTCGAGGCGCGGTTAAATCAGACGCAACGCCTGCTGGATGGGATTTTTGCCAATCAACCGGTAAATCTTTTTGCTTTGAACGTCGAGCGGCTGACTTTCTACGATCAAAGGAATTATTTTCGTATCCAGACACGCTATCCGGCCGAGTTGCAGCCCGCGACTGGCGGTGACCTGATCGCCTGCGATATCCGGGATTTTTCCGAATCGGCGGCGAAGCTTGAGCTGATCACACAGGCGGATGTGCCGGAGAACCTCTGGGAAGGCAGGCGGGTCATTCTCAGCCTGTTGCTCAATGACCAGACGCTGCATATCCAGGGGCGTATTTTAAGGCGTGAACCGAGTGGTCACCTGGTCATGCGGCTTGAAGCGATTCAGCAGGGAGATGAATTCGAACCCCTGAGCAATCTCGATGCGATGGGCATCAAGTCCCAGATTCTGCAGGCTACCGTTAACCAGGGCCTGCTTTCAGAGCCGACGTAAGGCATGGATGCGGCATTCTGGCATGCGCGCTGGCAGGCGCAGGAAATCGGTTTTCACCAGGATGCCATCAACTTGCACCTGCAACAATTCTGGCCTGAACTGAAGCTGCCAGCCAAGGCCGTAGTGTTTGTTCCACTTTGCGGTAAAAGCAAGGATATGCTGTGGCTGGCGGCACAGGGTTATCGCGTGATCGGCGTGGAGATCAGTGATATTGCCGTTGCCGATTTTTTTGCGGAAAGTGGCCTCAAACCCCAGCTAACCACAACAAGACAATTCAAGGAATACCGCTGCGATGAATTGTGTATTCTGCAGGGCGATTTCTTTGACCTTACAGCCA
Source organism: Thiohalobacteraceae bacterium (assembly GCA_041592335.1). Lineage (GTDB taxonomy): Bacteria > Pseudomonadota > Gammaproteobacteria > Thiohalobacterales > Thiohalobacteraceae > JBFHQE01. The sequence goes on from JBFHQE010000027.1 coordinate 13,214, forward strand.
AAGACCTCGAAAAGGTCACGGCTGTTTTTGATCGCGCTGCGCTGATTGCCTTGCCCGATACCCTGCGCACTCGTTATGCCGAGCATCTCAAGAAAATCCTGCCTCAAAAAATACAAAGCCTGCTGGTGACACTGAATTATGCGCAGGCCGAAATGTCGGGCCCGCCATTCGCCGTCACCGAAGCCATGGTGAGACATTTGTTTGCGGATGAATTCAGTATTCAGCTGCTGCGAAGCCTGGCTATCCTGGAAGAGCAGCCTCGCTTCAAAAGTCGTGGCTTGACCCAGCTGGATGAACAGGTCTACCTGCTTGCGCGTTAGCTGACCCACCCCGGGCGGATATCGAATTATTCTTAATTTCAATAAGTTCATGCCGATAGCTGAAGGTAGATAGCAGTTAATTTGCTACTGTTACCGGTGGCGGCGGGAGATGCGTATCGACCGTCTAGTCTATTTTTTTATGAAAGACAAGCAGTTAGGACAGGACCTGGAGAACACAAGGAATATGGACGTGCGTAGCAAACGGATCCGCTTATCGCCTGGAAGCGATGTCACCACATTCTTCAACCGGCTTTCACTCCCGCTTGTCTGGCTGCTGGTGATTGGTCTGTCACTGACCAGTCAACTGGTGTTTGCCGACGAGCAGGGCATCGATGCCGTGATCGTAATCGATAGCTCGGGCAGCATGAAGGACACCGATCCGAAACGGCTGCGAGTACCGGCCGCCAAAATGTTCATCAATCTGCTGGGCAAGGAAGATCGAATCGGCCTGATCAGTTTCAGCGATAACGGCTATCCGGTCGTCCATCTCACCCCGGCCACGCCGGAAAACCAGAAAAGTATTTTTGCGGGTGTCGACAAGATATCCGCGCTTGGTGCTTACACCAATCTGAATGCGGCCTTGCAGAAAGGTCAGCAGATGCTCAAGGAGCAGGGAGATCCAAACCGGCGGCGCATGCTGGTGTTGATGTCCGATGGCAAGATGGATGTGGGTGACTGGGAGCAGGACCAGAAACTCAGCAAGGACATCCAGGAAAACCTCATCGCAAAACTCGCCGCGGATAACATCGAGGTATACACCATCGCCTTTACCGAGGCCTCCGACATGGGGCTGATGAGAGAGATCGCGATGGGCACGGGCGCGCTTTCGCGCATGGCATCCAACGACCGGGAACTGGACAAGGTGTTTGGCACTATTTTCGAGAGTGCCAAACAGCCGGACATGTTACCGCTGGATGAGGGTGGCACCTTCATGGTGGACAGTGCCATTGATGAAGTGACCCTGGTGATTTCCAAGGAAGGTCCGGCAGACGAAGTCTACCTGGAAATGCCCGATGGGCGGCGAATGACATCCGCCAATGCCGGTCGCGCGGTGCGCTGGTTCAAGTCGCAATTGTTCGACATGGTGACGATTCAGGGACCACCGGCCGGGCAATGGAAACTGTCAACGGAAGGCAAGGGTAGCGATGACCGGGTGTATGTTGTTACCAAACTCGGAATTGAAGCCAGTTTTGGCGATGGCGAACTTGGCGTAACCCAAAAGGAAAGCGCCAGTGCCTGGTTGCTCCAGGATAACAATATCATTACCAAACCGGAGATTCTGGGCAGTACTGTCTTCGGCGTTGAAATTGAACAGCCGGACGGCCGTTCGCTACAGGTGCCACTGGTGGATTCTGGCGTCAGTGGTGACTTGATTCTGTCGGATGGTAAATACAGTGGCTTTATCACACTGTTGCAACCCGGATCGCACAAGCTGCGTTTTGTCGCCAGGAGCGAAACTTTCCAGCGTGAGAAAGTGTTGCACATTGAAATACCCGAACCTCCCGCTGACTTCATTGCGCCACCACCCGAACCGGAACCTGTTCCTCAGCCCGTCCCCGAGCCTGTTCCGGAACCAGAACCCGAGACAGTGGTCGAGCCTGAGCCCGAACCGGAGCTGGTGGTGGAAGAAGTTGTCACTGAAGAACCCGAGTCGCAGGAAGGTGTCAGTGTTGGCCTGATCGTGACTATGTTCCTGCTCTTCAATCTGTTGATTGCCCTGGTTGTTGGCGGTGTGTTCTTCCTCCGGAAGCGCAAGCAGTCCGGGGGAAAGAAGGACGATACTGCTGATGAATCTGCTGGTTCGGATGACGCATCGGACAATGACGATCTGAAATGAGTGAGTGACGGCGTTGACTCTGGAAATTAATCTGATTGTTTTATTGACCCTGCTGGAGATTATCTTCGCGGTCATCGGCGTCAGTGTTTTCCTGTTGTTCCGCAACCTGAGCCAGAAACGCCAGTTGCAGGAGCTCGAACAGAGGCTGGCCAAACAAGCTGCCAAGGTGATCGCGCAGCCGATTCCGTCGAAAACACCCAAACCCGAGACGCAGAAAACCTATGAAGACTATCTGCGGCTGGAGATCGATGGTTCCAGTGTCATGCTGGGCGATTCCGGTGAACTGGAACGACTGGATGACGAGCCGGTCGATGAGAACGATGAAGATGCCGAGCTCCGCAATATCCTCGCCATGCGTCACCAGTTCCTGCAACTGGAACTGGATGCGCAGGCGCTCAGCAGAGATCCCGAGGCGAAGCGTAATCACATGCTGGAAGGCATGCGCGCACTCATTACGGCATTGACACCGGATCCCGTTATCACGGAAATGGCGGGAATGTCGGATGAAGATGCCCGTAACCGCGAACAGCAGTTTAAAGACCAGATCGAAGCACTGCGCGCGGCGGTGAACAACCAGCATGATGTGATGAGAGAACTTCGTCGCCTGCTCAAGGAGCATTTGGGGGATTCCGAAGCGGCCAAGGAAATTATTGCCGAAATCGAAAAGGCCGAGGAAGAAGCAGAAAAACTGGAAACATCCCTGTCCGATATGATGACACAGGCGGCCTCGGGTTCGCTTACTATCAGCGAAGGGGGTGTCGCTGGTGCCTTAGCCGCGGTGAACGACGCGGATACCGATATGCTTAAGAACCTGGTCGGTAATCAGCAGAACACCATCAACAAACTGAGAAATATGCTGGCGGAAGCCATACCGGATGCGGAAGCCGCCGAGCATCTCAAGCATGCCGTCGACAAAGTACAGCGTTCCAACCAGGAACTGGGTACCTGTGTCATGGTGCTGGAAGATGAAAACTCGCGTCTGCGCACCGAGGTCGAGACATTGCAGGCCAAGATGCAGGACCTTGAAAGCGCTGCGCCAGCGCCTGAGCAAGCGCAACCGAGCGTTGAAACCGAACCCGAGCCTGAACCGGAACCTGAGCCGGTCGCGGAAGAGGTTGACGCAGCCGAGCCCAATGCCGAAATTTCTGCCCAGGAAACCGAAGCGGTGCCGGAGATGCAGCCGGAAGATGAAGTTTCCGCCGAGGATGATATTGATGCCTTGCTGGAAGAAGCGGCGGCGGATTCGTCAGACATGGACACTCAAACTGATGCGACTATCGATGACATCGACGCTTTGCTGGAATCCGCCGCGAGTGCTGAACCAGAGCCTGAGGCAGCATCCCCTGCTGTGGATGATATCGATGCATTGCTGGATGAGGCAGCTTCAGTAACGGCAAAGGTAGAAACCCCGGCAGAGGAACCCGCGGCCGCCGAGCCGGAGTCGAAACCGGTTGACGATATTGACGCGCTACTTGATGAGGTGGCCGCCGACCAGACGGACGATCCGGTCAGCAGCGAGGTTTCTTCGGACGATGAGGATCTGGATGCGTTGCTCCAGGATGTCGCGGCCGCTTCACAGGCCGAAGCCAATGACCAGGAAAAACCCCAGGCTGACAATGCCATGGACGAGGTAGATGCATTGCTGGCGGAAATTGCCCAGGATAATAAGAAACTGGGCGGCTGACACCGCCCGCCGAATTGCGTAGGCTATGTCACTATTATGAATCTGGTGGCAAGGTATGGCCAAGGCGCGCAAAACGAAAACCCGTAAACGTAAATCCTCCCGTTCAACGTCCCGTAGCTCATCCCGACGCATTTTCCCGAAATTACCCTGGTTGCGTATTGCACTGGTAATGCTGGTCGTCATGGGTGCGTACTGGATATATCTGGATGCCACCATCCGTAGCCAGTTTGAGGGTAAACGCTGGGCCCTGCCGGCCAAGGTCTACGCGCGACCGCTGGAACTGTTTGCGGGTATGCCGCTCAGTCCGGACAGTTTCGCGGATGAACTGAACCTGCTGGGTTATCGTAAGCGCGCTGGTATCCATCAGGCAGGAGATTACTCGCGCGACCGTCAACGGTTTCATCTGTACACGCGTGATTTTACTTTCTGGGATGGGGTGGAAACCGCGCAACGTATTCGCATTGAATTCTCAAATCGACGCGTTGAGGCACTGGAAAGCCTGGATGGCAAGCCCGTCGACCTGGTGCGGCTCGATCCTTTGCAGATCGCTTCCATCTATCCCGCTCACAACGAAGACCGTGAACTGGTGCAACTGGCGCAGGTGCCACCGCTGTTGATTCAGGCATTGATCGCGGTCGAGGATCGTAATTTCTACGAGCATCACGGTATTTCGTTACGTGGTATTGCGCGCGCCATGATGGTGAACGTCAAGGCAGGTGAGTTCGTGCAGGGCGGCAGCACCCTGACCCAGCAACTGGTGAAGAATTTCTTCCTCACGCGGGAACGTTCGCTGTTACGCAAGGTGAACGAGGCGCAAATGGCGTTGCTGCTGGATATGCATTACGACAAGGACGACATTCTGGAGGCCTACCTCAACGAGGTGTTCCTGGGGCAGGACGGCGTGCGCGCCATTCACGGTTTCGGTCTTGCCAGCCAGTTTTATTTTGAACGCAGTATTGCGCAACTCGCACCGGAACAGATTGCCCTGCTGGTTGGGTTGGTCAAGGGGCCGACTTATTTCGATCCACGCCGTCATCCCGAAAGGGCGCTGGAGCGGCGGAACCTGGTGTTATCGGTACTGGTGGAAACCGGCGCCATGACGGAGCAGGAAAGTCAGCAGTACCAGCGTCGGCCACTGGGTATCGTCAGTAAACGCAGTATCGCCAGTAACGCTTACCCGGCCTATCTGGATCTGGTCAAGCGCCAGTTGACGCGGGATTACCGCGAGGAAGATTTGCGTAGCGAAGGCCTGCGTATCTTCAGCAGCCTGGACCCGTTGATTCAGCGCCAGGCGCAACAAACCGTCGCAACCCGACTGGCGGCACTGGAACAGGGCTTTGGCATACCGGAAAAGGCATTGCAGGCGGCGCTGCTGGTGACGCGGGTGGAAGACGGCGAAGTGCTGGCGGTCGTGGGTGATCGCGACAAGCAGCAGGCCGGGTTCAACCGAGCGCTGGATGCGCGCCGCCCGATCGGTTCGCTGATCAAACCGGTGGTGTATTTAACCGCGCTGGAAAAGGGCTATCACCTGGCGAGTCTTCTGGATGACAGTCCCTTCACCTGGAAGGATGTGGGCGGCGAAATCTGGGAGCCGCAGAACTACGACAAGACCTTCCGTGGCCAGGTGTTGCTGCATGATGCCCTGGCATTCTCGATGAATGTACCGACCGCTCGCCTGGGAATGGCGCTGGGTCTGGATAAAATTGGCGATACGCTCCAACGTCTCGGGGTGGAACGTGCCTGGCCGAATTATCCCTCGGCCCTGCTGGGGGCCTGGGAACTGACACCGATCGAGGTGGCCCAGATGTACCAGACGTTTGCCGCTTCAGGATACCGTTCGCCATTGAGAGCGATTCGCGCGGTGGTGTCGGCCGATGGCACGCCGCTGCAGCGTTACCCGCTGGCGGTTGCGCAGGTCGTGGATCCCGTTCCGATGTATTTGCTCAATACCAACTTGCAATCGGTGACGCGGGAGGGGACTGCGCGCGCTATCGCCATGACATTCGGCACGGACCTGCCGGTTGCGGGGAAAACCGGTACCACCGACGATCTGCGCGACAGCTGGTTCGCCGGTTTCGACAACCGCCATCTGGCGGTGGCCTGGATTGGTCGGGACGACAATCAGCCGATGGGCCTGACGGGCAGCCAGGGGGCGTTGCAGTTGTGGAAGACCCTGTTCACCGGAGTGGGCGTGGCACCGCTGTACAGTCCGCCGCCCGAGGGCGTTCAATGGTACGATATCGACCTGGAAACCGGGTTGCTGGCAAAAGGAGGTTGTGAATTGAAACGCCCGTTGCCTTTCGCCCGTAACAACCATCCAACGGATTACGCGCCCTGCGCCAATTCAGGTTCGTTCTTTAATCGCTGGTTTAATTAAAGGCATCATTCATGACATATCGTTTTCATTGCGGGCTACTGGCGGGGTTGCTGTTAGTGTTCGCGGGCTGCGCCTATCAGCCACCCGTGGTCAGGCCGCCGGTGGAAGAGCGCGGTAGCCAGCCACCCGCGGATTCGCGCATCGAACCCGTACCCGTTCCGCGCCAACCGACCGTCGAACGACTGCCGGGCACGCCACGATCTCCAGCCATCACTTCGCTGCTGGCCAAGGCGGATACCGAGGTGCAGCAGGGACGACTGGAAAATGCCAGTGCCCTGCTGGAGCGGGCGCTGCGCATCGATGGCCGCGATGCCGGGCTCTGGTATCGCCTGGCCCAGATCCGTTACCAGCAGGGCGATTACAGCCAGGCGGTGCAACTGGCAAAGCGGGCCAACGACCATGCCTATAATGACCGGGCTCAACTGCGGCTCAACTGGCAACTGCTGGCCAGGATTCACGCGGCGCGCGGCGATGAAATGTCGCTGGTTGAAGCCCAACGGAAGCTGCGTGAGCTGCAATAGCTGTGTACAATGCCCGCATGAGCGAGCCGCCTGAAAAGCAAGCGCCAAGTCCCTACGCCGTCGACAAACTGATTGCCGAGGCGCGTCGTCTCGCCGCTGATTACCGGCGCATGACAGGCAAGCCTCTGCCGGGCGTATCCAGCGAAATCGCCGAGAACGATGCCGCCCGGTTGCTCGACCTGGAACTGGCCAAGGACGAGCAGGCTGGTTTCGACGCCATCGGAAAATCCGGTAGCCGCGAGGGCCGCCGTATCCAGATCAAAAGCCGTACCATTTTCGACGATTCCAAATCCGGCCATCGTATCGGCCAGCTCAAGACCGACAAAGACTGGGACAGTGTGTTGCTGGTCCTGATGGATGAAAACTACGAACCCTTCGAGATTTTCGAAGCGCAGCGTGACGAGTTGCTGGAAGCCATCGGTGACAGCGAACAAAGCAAGCGCGCCAAGCGCGGTGCCCTGTCGGTCGCGAAATTCAAGGTCATCGGCCAGCTGGTCTGGACTCGCGAAGAGGGCGCCATCGACGATGAGATATGGGATAACCAGTCTTCTCTCTAAATGATTGCTTCCCAAGACGCCGCTGACCTGCTGAGTGACCAGGGCCCGCTGGTCAAAGCACTGGACGGGTTCGCGCCACGGCAACCGCAACAGGTCATGGCGCGCGCCATTCAGCAGGCTATCGCCAACCAGGAAACGCTGGTCGTGGAAGCCGGTACCGGCACCGGCAAAACCTTTGCTTACCTTGTGCCCGCGCTGCTTGCCGGAGAACGGGTCATCGTGTCGACCGGAACCAAACACCTTCAGGATCAATTGTTCGATCGGGATTTGCCGCTGGTGCGCAATGCACTGGCCTGCGGCGTCGATGTCGCGTTGCTGAAAGGGCGTCAGAACTATCTTTGCCTGCATCGTTTACAAATGACGGAACTCGAAGGACGCCTGAGTTCGCGTGAACAGGTACGGCAACTGCAGGATATCCGTGCCTGGTCAGGCCGAACCCAGCGTGGCGATATCGCGGAACTGAGTGTCGTTGCCGAAGATGCGTTGATCTGGCCGCGCGTTACTTCCACGACGGACAACTGTCTGGGCACGGAATGTTCGCATTACCAGGACTGTTTCGTGGTCAAGGCGCGTCGCCGCGCACAGGAAGCGCAACTGGTGGTGATCAATCATCACTTGCTGTTCGCCGACCTGGCGCTCAAGGAACAGGGTTTTGGCGAATTGCTGCCGGGTGCGGGTGTTTTCATTATCGACGAGGCGCATCAGCTGGCGGAAGCGGGAACGCAATTCTTTGGCAGCAGCATTACCAGTCGCCAGGTGCAGACGCTGGCGCGCGACTGTATCACCGAACATCTTGCGGCATCGGGCGACATGCAATCAGTACCCGCAGAGGTTAATGCCATGGAAAAAGCGATTGCCGATCTGCGTATTGAGCTAGGCGATACAGGTCAACGGGTACCCTGGGAGCGTTGGCGCACTAAATCGGCTGTTGAAGAAACCATGGGGGCCCTGGAACAGGCATTGACCGGCTTGAATGCCTGGCTGGAAGCGGCCGCGCCGCGTAGTCGCGGCCTGGAGAATTGCTGGCTCCGTGCCCGTGTGCTGTTGCAACGGGTACAGACATTGCGTCAGTCCACGCCACCGGGTTATGTGACCTGGCTGGAAACCTTCAAGCGTTCGCTCGCGTTGCACATGACGCCACTGGACATAGCCGATCTGTTCCAGGAACAGGCCGCGATGTCGGAAAGCTGCTGGATATTTACTTCGGCCACGCTGGCGGTCGGGGACGATTTTCATTACTTCACCGATCAGCTGGGACTGAGTGATGCGAAAACCCTCCAACTGGCCAGCCCGTTTGATTATCAGCGCAATGCCTTGACCTACCTGCCGCCACGGATGCCGGAACCAAACAGCGATGAATACCTGCCGGCGGTGATCAAGGTGGCGAGGCGGATTATCGAAGCCAGCCAGGGCAGGGCATTTTTATTATTCACCAGTCACCGTGCCTTGCAGGCGGCAGCGGAGGCCTTGAGGGATCAACTTGACTATCCCTTGCTGGTACAGGGCGATGCGCCACGATTTGAGTTATTACGCCGTTTCCGCGAACTGGGCAACGCAGTATTACTCGGCACCGGCAGTTTCTGGGAAGGCGTTGATGTGCGTGGCGAGGCCTTGTCCATGGTGTTGATCGACAAGTTGCCGTTTGCATCGCCGGGCGATCCGGTGTTGCAGGCGCGAATTGATTTTCTGCGCGAGGCGGGGGGTAATCCCTTTATGGACTTGCAGGTGCCAACGGCGGTGATTGCCCTGAAACAGGGCGTCGGACGTTTAATTCGCGATGTCGATGACCGGGGTGTGCTGGTGTTGTGCGATCCTCGAATCAGTTCCAAACCCTATGGACGGATTTTCAAAAAGAGTTTGCCGGATGCGCCATTGACGCAGAATATTCACGAAGTGGAAGCATTCTTCGCGCCTGCCGCCGCGCTGCCGGACGTGGAGATGCAATGAAGATTCTGGCGCTGGATTCCGCTACCGAGGCCTGCAGTGCCGCCCTGTTTATAGAGGGCGAGGTGCTGGAAAGATTCCGCATTGAACCGCGTGGTCACGCACGCCTGTTGTTGCCAATGATTGATGAACTGCTGGCCGAGGCGGGCATCAAGCCGACCGCGCTGGATGCGTTGGCGTTTGGCCGAGGGCCAGGCAGTTTCACCGGTCTGCGCATCGCGGCCGGGATCGCGCAGGGAATTGCCTACGGGGCGGATATCCCCGCCGCGCCGGTATCCACCCTGGCGACCATTGCCCAGTCGGCGCTGACAGAAGACGCGGATGGTGTCATGGTGGCAATCGATGCGCGCATGCAGGAAGTGTACTGGGGCTGTTTCGTCGCGCGGGATGGGCTGATGGTCGAAACCGTTAGGGAAATGGTGTGCCCGCCGCGAGCCGTGTCATTACCCACTTCCGGGCGCTGGCTGGCACTGGGTTCAGGCTGGGGCAGCTATGCCGATGAACTGACGCTTGCCGCCGGTAGATTGATGGCATCCGTGGATGCCGAGCGATTGCCACATGCTCGCGATATGTTGCCATTTGCGCTTGTGGCCATGGAGGCCAGCCAGGTTTTGAGTGCGGAGGCCATCGCGCCTGTATATCTGCGTGACCAGGTCACTCATCAAAAAAGCTAGAGAGAGATTATGTCCGACAATACCCTCGAACAGATTACGGCGCTGGTCCGGGACAATACCCATTCCGGCGCCTCGCTTACGCTATTTGCCCTGATGAAAACGCTTTCCAGTCATAATCATCAATACCTGTTCCTGTTAAACAAATTACGTGACCTGAACGAAGAGCAGCGTCAGCTCGCGTATGCCCTGATGGAAATGATGGTGGCAGGGGAGAATGAAACACCGGCCTGGAACCAGGCAGTGGAAACAGTGGAGGAACTGATTCGGTCTGCCTGATTGCGGCATCAGGCGCAGTGCATGAAATTTGCTATAGCTAAAACAAAAAATACAAACCTGCTTTTAAATGGAAGGTGCGATTGTGATTTTTAGATATATGCAACGATGGCTCATGCCACTCGCGATAATGTTTATCCAGGGCTGCTCCGAACCGCCCATGCATCCTTTTACCTTCGCGGCCAACAACTGGCCCGGTTACTATCCGATTTTTCTTGCCGAAGATCTCGGCTACATCGATCCAGCCAAGCTTAATGTCACGCAACAGGCGTCCACTTCGGAAGTGCTGCGACTATTGCGTGCGGGTACGGTTGACATTGGCGCCCTGACACTGGATGAAGCCTTGCTGCTTTTGCAGGACAAACCCGATATCAAGGTCATCCTGGTGGCGGATTTTTCCGCGGGTGGCGATGCGATATTGGCACAAGAAGAAATTACCAGCCTTGAACAGTTGCAGGGAAAACGCATTGGCGTTGAGAAAACCGCGCTCGGTGCCTTCGTGCTTGATCGTGCATTGGGTATGGCTGGTGTCGAGGTAGAGGATGTCTATGCCATTTCCCTGGAAGTTTCTGAGCACAAGGATGCGTTCCTGAAAAAAAGGGTGGATGCCGTGGTTACGTTTGAACCCGTCCTGAGCCAGTTATTAGCCCGGGGCGCAAACCGTGTTTTCGACAGTAAGCAAATCCCCGGTGAAATCGTCGATGTTATCGTTGCAACGGACAGGGCGATTGAAGCTCGGCCGGAAAGACTGGCGCATTTTGTCGATGCCTGGTTCAAGGCGCTGGATTACATGAATGATAAACCCGAGGAGGCTTATGAGAGATTGTCACCCGAGGGTTTGAGCTTCGAAGAATATTTGCGGGCACAGGACGGTATCCACCTGCCGGATAAATCTGAAAATGAAGAGCTGTTTGCCGATGACGCATACAGGCTGGAAGCCGTGCGTCAGAAGATGATACCCGTCATGCTGGATTCCAACCTGCTTGAGATGGATGTTGGCGGAGTTGCCCTGTTTGATGGCCGCTTTGTTACGGGGCGGGGTGAATGAATCTTTCACTCAAAATACTGGCCCCGATAATCCTGTTGCTGTTTGCCACAATCGCGGGGCTGGTTGCAATGTTCTCGGAACACCAGATATCGCGCGAGCAGATGATGGACAACGCAGTGGGAAATTTGCGTGACATCACTCATCTGCTACAGGGTTCCAGTGAAAACCTGTTACGCCATGGCAATGTAAATGGCGTCAGGGCGCAACTGGCATCTATGACGGCGGATCCCAGATTCGTTTCAGCATCAATAATATCGCCTGATAAAACGATTCTTTACTCATCGGTACGTTCTTTTGATAGCGAGCCGCTCGGCACCGTTTTACCGGCATTGCCCGAGGCGCTGCTGGACCAGGTGCGACAGAGCCGTATTAATGCATCGCATCTTGAACCTGGCCGGGATTTTATCTGGATGCTGACTCCTGTCTTGCTGCCGGTCGAAGTCAAGGGGCTGCGGGATTTTGAAACGGGTGTTCTTGCAATTCGGATGGACCTGCGGTTTATCGCGCGTGAAAACCAGTATCGAATTGGCCAGGTAGCCATCAAGTATTTCAGCGTGTTGTTGGTGATGGTGCTGGTTTTTTCGCTGGTTTATTACCTGTTCGTCACCCGCCGCATTGGGCAATTGCTCGAAACGACGCGGCGACTGGCAACGGGCGACCTGGGTGCGCGCACGAAACTGCGGGGTAAAGACGAAATCGGGATGCTCGGTTGCGCCATTGATACCATGGGCGATGCGCTGCAGGAAGACCAAAGGGCATTGCGCCAGAGTGAGGAAGTTCTGCGCCGCAGCCAGCTTGTCGCGCAAATGGGTAGCTGGGAATGGATTATCCAGGAAGATGTGATTTTCTGGTCGGAAAACGTCTACAACATGTTTGGGCTACCGGTGTCTGGCGAGCCGCTTCGGCTCGACGATTTTACCCGTCGCTTGCATCCAGACGATGTGGGATATGTTCAGACCGCGATACAGCAGGCGATCGAGCAGCAGCTGCCTTACGAGATAACGCATCGTGCCCTGTTACCCGATGGCCAGATCAAATGGTTTCACGAAAAGGGCGAGGTTATTTATGACGCGTCCGGCACGCCGGTCAAAATGATTGGCGTGGCGCGCGATGTTTCGCATGAACACGAACTCGAGGAGTCGCAGGAGCTGTTGCAGAAGCAGCTTATCCAGGCGCAGAAAATGGAGTCGATAGGTCATTTGACCGCCGGTCTTGCGCACGATTTCAATAATATTCTCGCTTCTATCCTGGGTTATGCCACGCTTGCGCTCGATCGTTGTGCCGATATAGACCAGAGTGGCAAGTTAAACACCTACCTGAAACAGATTGTCGCCAGCGGTGATCGCGCTGCTTTGCTGGTCAGCCAGATGTTGTCATTCAGTCGTGGTGAGGCCGGCGATATGCAGGTCTGCGAACCTGACAAGATCATCAGGGAATCGCTGGCCATGTTGAGTTCCACTATTCCGGCCAGTATCTCAATCCATCATGAGTTATCGTTGAGTGACAATCTGATCAGGATCGACAGCGTGCAAATGCACCAGGTCATTATGAACCTGGTCATTAACGCGAGGGACTCCTTGCCGGACCAGAAGGGAACAATCACCATCGGATCTTCCGCCACGGCATGTTCGCATTGCATTTGCCAGTCATGCTATGAACCGATTGAAGGCGATTATTGCGTAATTTATGTGTCGGATAACGGCAGCGGTATCGAGCCCGAGGCAATGGGGCATTTATTTGAACCCTTTTTCACCACCAAGGGCCGCACCAAGGGCACCGGCATGGGATTGTCTGTCGTGCACGGCATTATGCATGCGCATGGCGGACATATCCTGGTCGACTCCAAACCGGGTGTCGGAACGACATTCCGTCTGCTGTTTCCTTATCATCGCGCGCGGACCGCAAACAGGGACATCAGCGTCGAGAAAAGTGAGCCGAGAATATCGGGCCCTGATGATGGTCGAATCCTGGTAGTGGACGATGAACCCTTTATTGTCGATCTGTTAGTGGAGACCCTTTCGAACGCGGGTTATCAGGTTACAGGTGACATTAGCAGCGTTCATGCATTGCATGCGCTTAATAACCGGGAATGGGATTATGACCTGCTGATAACGGATCAGACGATGCCCGGCGTCACTGGCCTGGAGCTGGCAAAAGAGGCGCTGGCACAACATCCGAACCTGAAAATTATCATGTGCAGCGGCTACAGCGACGTCGTTGATGAAGCACTGATTCGGACTTACGGCATTGCTGCTTTTATGAACAAGCCGGTGTCGAAAAAAAACCTGCTGGCCGAAGTTGCGCGCCAGCTGAGCGGTTAACGATAGCCGTTACCCGCGTCTGGATTGGCCGCGCCGACAGCAACCGCCCGCCATCAACACGGTAGCAATCACAGCCAGTGCCAGCAGCGTTCCCGCTATAACCAGTGCATCGAAGATCATCGCAAGAGTTCCTGAGAAATTGCGTGAGATATTAGTATATTAGGCGCAGCTAATCAATTGCCGGGATGTTGCTAACTAATTGATTATAAATCCCGATTGGGAAAACAGGCGGCTTTCTGCTAATCTGCGCCGCTTTTGTAAACGCACTTTTTAGGTAAAACATGTTTCAACTCGGATGTGCCAATCGCGCCTGTTTTCGCAATGAAATTCTCTCCGGTCTGACTGTCGCGCTGGCGCTGGTGCCGGAAGCCGTGGCCTTTGCCTTCGTGGCCGGTGTTGATCCGCTGGTGGGACTTTATGCTGCGTTTCTGGTCGGCTTGCTGGCATCGTCCTTCGGTGGACGGCCGGGAATGATTTCCGGTGCCACCGGTTCCATGGCGGTGGTGATGGTGGCGCTGGTTGCGGAACATGGCGTGCAGTATTTGTTTGCGGCGGTTGTGTTGACGGGGATTTTGCAGATTTCCGCCGGTGTGCTCAGGCTGGGTAAATACATCCGTATCGTGCCGCACCCGGTAATGCTCGGGTTTGTAAACGGTCTGGCGATCGTGATTTTTCTGGCGCAATTGCAACATTTTCAAGTCGAGAACGCCGAGGGTGCGCGGGTCTGGATGCAGGGAGGGGCGTTATACCTGTTACTGGGCCTGGTCGCTGTCACCATGTTCATTATTCATTTTCTGCCGAAACTGACCCAGGCCATACCTTCATCGCTGGCCGCCATTATTGCTGTTTCGCTAGCCGTTATCTTCACCGATCTTGATACGCCAACCGTTGGCGATCTTGCTTCCATCGAGGGTGGCTTCCCGAGTTTTGCCATCCCGGATGTCCCTTTCTCGCTTGAAACACTCATGATCATTCTGCCGTATTCGGTGGTGCTGGCCGCCATAGGCTTGATTGAGTCGCTGTTAACACTCAGCCTGATCGACGAGGTCACCAATACGCGAGGCCGTGGCAACAAGGAATGCGTGGGTCAGGGTATCGCGAATACCGTCACCGGATTCTTCGGCGGCATGGGCGGTTGCGCCATGATCGGGCAAAGCATGATCAATGTGAACTCGGGCGGGCGCCAGCGCCTGTCGGGGATTGTGGCCGCGCTCTCCTTGCTGGGATTTATTCTGTTCGCGTCAGGTCTGATCGAAATGATTCCGATGGCGGCGCTGATCGGCGTTATGTTCATGGTGGTGCTGGGGACATTCGAGTGGTCCAGTCTGCGCATCATTCACAAAATTCCGATGAGCGATGCCTTTATCCTGATCCTGGTATCCGCCGTGACGGTAGTCACCGACCTGGCGGTTGCCGTCATTGTTGGTGTGATTGTGTCGGCGCTGGTGTTTGCCTGGGAGCACGCCAAGTTCATCGCTATCAAGGGCTACGACGATGCCAACGGCGCACGTGTCTATGAACTGCACGGTCCACTGTTTTTTGGCTCGGTAAAAAACTTCCTGGAACTGTTCCAACCGGAAAATGATCCGGATGAAGTGATTATCGAATTCCAGAATTCACGGGTGGCGGACCACTCGGCGATTGAAGCGATTGATACACTGGCTGTTCGTTACATCAATGCGGGCAAGCAACTGCATTTGCGCCATCTCAGTCCGGAATGCCGAGAGCTGTTGAAGAAAGCGGGTGACCTGGTTGAGGTGAATGTGATGGAAGATCCGCACTATCATGTAGCGGATGATCAGCTGGCCTAGTTTTCTTCGTCATCCTCGTTGTAAGAATCGAGTCCCGCACTGAGATCGACAATATGATTTTCCCAGTCATCGGCGTGCACATAGGTTTCCGGAATGGTGTGATCCTTCACGGAGATGCCGGCCTCGATGACCGTTTGCGGGTCGCCGGACACCAGCGGGTGCCACCATTCGAGAGGCAGCCCGTCGCGTATCAGCCGGTAGGCGCAGGTTTCCGGTAGCCAGTGGATGTTTCTGACCTCGTCAGGGGTCAACACAACACAAGTAGGCACGAATGTCTGGCGGTTCTGGTAACGGGTGCAGCGGCAGCTGTCGTTATCAAAAAGCTCGCAGATGATATTGGTGTAGAGCAGTTCGCCGGTATCGATATCTTCCAGCTTGTGCAGGCAGCAGCGGCCGCAGCCATCGCACAGCGATTCCCATTCTTCGCGAGAGAATTCGTCGAGCGTTTTTGTTTCCCAAAACATTTTTTCGGTCATCGGTCTATTGAGCTGGTTGGATCATTCAAGCATTATAAGCCCATGCATACCGAGACGCTCGTTTTCACCATGTTTCTGATATTTACCGGCGCGGCCATTGTCGCGACGATGGCGTTGTATGCACGACAGGCAATGCTGGTTGCGTATATTCTGCTCGGCATGGCGGTCGGCCCCTGGGGGCTGGGATTCGTGGACGATCCACAGGTCATCAGTGAAATGTCCAACATCGGCATCCTGTTTCTGTTGTTCCTGCTGGGTCTCGATATGCCGGTCGGCAAATTCATTCAACTGGTCGGCGAAACCACGGTGGTAACCGGCGTGACGTCACTGATCTTTGCCTTGCTGGGGTTCGCGGTTGCCTGGTTCTTCGGTTACAGCCTGATTGAACAGTTGCTGGTGGGCGCGGCGCTGATGTTTTCCAGCACCATCATTGGCCTCAAGCTGTTGCCCACGACCATTCTTCACCACAAGCGCACGGGTGAGATCATTATCAGTATTCTGCTGTTGCAGGATCTGATCGCGATCCTGATTCTGCTGGCGCTGGAAGTGAAGGGCGGTGTTGAACTGGATACCGGTCGCATGATCATTCTGTTGATCGCTTTGCCCGCGCTGTTTGGTCTTGGCTACTTGCTGGAACGTTACGTGGTGCAGAAGCTCGTGATGCGTTTCGATACCATCCAGGAATATATTTTTCTGCTCACCATTGGCTGGTGTCTTGGCTTTGCTCAGCTGTCGGGTGTGTTGGGGCTGTCGCATGAAATCGGCGCATTCATAGCTGGAGTTGCGCTGGCAACCAGCCCGATCGCCTTGTTCATTGCGGAAAGCCTGCGGCCATTACGCGATTTCTTCCTGATTATCTTTTTCTTCTCACTGGGCGCCGGTTTCGATCTCGGAATCATGGAGCAAGTGCTGGTACCGGCATTGATTCTGGCTGCTGTAACGCTGGTTGCGAAACCCTACGTATTCAGTTTTGTTCTGGGGTATGCCGGAGAGTCCAGACATCGCGCCCGGGAGATAGGGCTGCGACTGGGACAGATCAGTGAATTTTCACTGTTGATCGCCGTGCTGGCCTTGCAGCTGGAGGTGATCGGAGCCGAGGCCTCTTACCTGATTCAGGCGACGACTATCCTGACGTTTATTGTCTCGTCCTATCTGATCGTGATGCGTTATCCGACGCCGATAGCGGTATCTGAAACCCTGCGGCGTAATTGATTAATCTGATTGCAGGAGGTGTCCTCATGCGTTTCTTAATATCTTTTTTGATGTTCGCTATTTCGGTTGCCGCGCAGGCGGAAGAAGCCATAAAGCGCTGGGATGTGGAGGCGGGCATAGCCAAGGTTTATCCGGCGGTTTACCAGGCGCTGGAAGACAACCGTTTCTTTGTGATCTTCGAGCCGAATATCGGCAAGAATCTGTCGAGCTATGCCCAGCGCTGGGGCGATGAGTATAACCAGAATGAGCTGAGCGCGATTCGTTCCATGGTGTTCTGTAATCCCTGGTATGCGAATCAGGTCAGTAATCTCGATACCGACATGCTGGCGTTGTGTCCCTTGCATATGACCCTGATCGAGAAAGATGGCAAGACGCAGATTGTTTTTGTGCAGCCGACCTTTGTCGCCGATGGCAGCAAGGCGGAATCGATTCTTCGCGAACTTGAAACGGATTTATATAAAGCGGTAGAGCAGGGGATTGGGGCTTTAGAAGTTAAGAAATAAGAAGCAGCCGCGCTTTTGCTTGCGTTCAGTAATTTTTATCTCAAGACTGGTGTGTGCCGGGAGCTGACTTTATCGATCATTGAAGCTACTCGGTTCGTCATTCCGGCGAAAGCCGGAATCCAGGAATTAAGAACTCCGCATACAAATCAAGCCACCGAGGGTTCATCTCCTCAATCAATTCAAGCTTCCATCCTCGCTTCCATTCCTTGATGGCTTTCTCTCGACTTATGGCGGA
>JBFHQE010000028.1:0-30926 GCA_041592335.1 Thiohalobacteraceae bacterium
CACCGATCGCGCTGCCGTGGGTGAACTGCTGAAACTGGAAAAGTATGTCGATGTCATTATTCCCCGTGGCGGCAAGGGATTGATCGAGCGCGTGATGCAGGATTCGCGTATCCCCGTGATCAAGCATCTGCACGGTGTCTGCCATGTCTATATCGATGACGAGGCCGATCCGGAAAAGGCCTTCAACGTCGCCCTGAATGCCAAGACCCAGCGTTACGGCACCTGTAACACCATGGAGACATTGCTGGTGGCGGAAGCGGTTGCGGATCTGATTTTGCCGCGCCTGGCGCAGGCCTATACCGACAAGGGCGTGGAGCTGCGCGGTTGTGACAAAACCCGCGCCATTGTGGCGAATGCGCTGGCGGCGACGAACGAGGACTGGGATACCGAGTATCTTGCCCCCATATTATCGATAAGGGTTGTCGAGGATATGGATGCCGCGATTGAGCATATTGCGCAACATGGTTCGCAACATACGGAAAGTATCATCACGGAAAATGTGACCAAGGCGCGCCGCTTCCTGCGCGAGGTGGATTCCAGTTCGGTGATGGTGAATGCCTCGACGCGGTTTGCGGATGGCTTTGAGTACGGTCTCGGGGCCGAGATCGGTATCAGTACCGACAAACTGCACGCGCGCGGGCCGGTCGGGCTGGAAGGACTGACGACATTGAAATATATCGTGCTGGGTGACGGCCATATTCGACAGTAGTTCCACAAGCGCATGATCGGCATCTTTGGCGGCACTTTCGATCCGATCCACTATGGGCATCTGCGCACCGCGCTGGATGTGAAGCAGGCGCTGGACATCGACGACATGCGGCTGGTGCCCTGCCGTATTCCTCCTCATCGTGATCTGCCGGGGGCAAGCTCGGAACAGCGTTGTGCCATGCTGGAACTGGCGCTGCACGGGCAGGATGATCTGCACCTCGATCTACGCGAGCTGCAGCGCGATGGACCGTCATATATGGTCGATACACTGCAGTCGCTGCGCGATGAAATCGACGACACACCCTTGTGCCTGGTGCTGGGCGAAGATGCCTTTGCCGGGCTGGCCAGCTGGCATCAATGGGAAAGATTAATTGATCTGGCTCATATTGTGGTGATGTCACGGCCCGGGCAGGCGGTTACCATTGAAGACAGGGTAGCCGCGCTGGTGGCCGGTCACCAGGTGGAGAACCTGGCAGAATTACAGGCATTTCCCGCGGGAAAACTGGCGTTTTGTCCGGTGACGCCGCTAACTTTATCGGCAACGGCGATTCGCGCGTTGCTCACGCGGGGGTTGAGTCCCCGTTACATGCTACCGGACAGCGTGTTGGCGTATATTCAGGAGCAAGGTATCTACCGTTAATGTCGGCGCGGCCGGCAAGGATGAGCAAGTGAGCAGTGAAGTAACGACGGAACAACTGAAAGCGTTAGTGATCGATGCCCTGGAGGATTTGAAAGCCCAGGATATCTGGTCGCAGGATGTGCACGATATCACCAGCATCACGGATGTGATGATAATCGCCAGTGGCACCTCCGACCGTCATGTGAAATCGATCGCGGATAATGTGGTGGAAAAGGCCAAGGCGGCCGGTCATCGGCCACTGGGTGTCGAGGGCGAAAGCGGCGAATGGGTGCTGGTGGATCTGGGCGATGTGATCGTGCATGTAATGCAACCGCAAACCCGTGCCTTCTATAACCTGGAAAAACTCTGGTCCATGACCGAGGAAAGCGTTTCAGCGACCCGCGAATCGTGAAGATCCATCTGCTTGCCGTCGGTAATCGCATGCCGGCCTGGGTGACGGATGGTTATGAAGAATACGCGAAGCGCATGCCGCGCGAGTGCAGCCTGCAGCTCACGGAAATCGCGCCCGGCAAGCGAGGTAAGAATGCGGATGTGGCCCGCATCCTACGCGAAGAAGGCGAAAAAATGCTCGCTGCCATTCCCAAGGGTGCGCGGGTCGTCAGCCTGGAAGTCGAGGGCAGGCAGTGGGACACCCCCCAATTAGCCAAACAAATGGAAAACTGGTTGAGTGCAGGACAGGATATTGCGTTGCTGGTGGGTGGCCCGGAAGGGTTGGACGCCGCTTGCCGGGCGCGAGCCGACGAACGCTGGTCCCTGTCGAAGCTGACCTTGCCACACCCACTGGTGCGCGTGCTGCTGGCCGAACAGGTATACCGCGCCTGGACCCTGCTCAAGGGTCATCCCTATCACCGGGAGTGAATATCCCGATTGTCACGCCGACCCTTTTTCTATAGGCTCATTAATATGGATAAAAACAAGGCGTTAGATATATTACGTGAATTGAAGCCGGCGCTGGTTAGCCGGTTTGGTGTCAAGCAGCTCGCCCTGTTCGGTTCTACCGCGCGGGGCGAGGCAAGGCCGGATAGCGATATTGATATTCTGGTTTCTTTTAATGGTCCGGCAACGTCCAGGCGTTACTTTGGTTTGCAGTTTCTGCTGGAAGATACCCTTGGGCAACCAATCGATTTAGTCACTGACAAGGCATTGCGTCCAGAACTGAAGCCTTTCATTGAAAAAGAGGCGGTGAATGTCTGAACGCGAGTGGCATTTTTATATCGATGACATGGTTCGTTTCACTGAGAATGTGGTGAATTACACTGAAGCATTCGATCAAGCGACGTTCGTGGCATCAGGCCTGAATTACGATGCGACTTTGCGTAACCTGGAATTAATCGGCGAAGCTGCAACGCATCTGCCGGAAGAGATCAGGAATCGTTACCCGTCTATTCCCTGGCGAATGATAATTGCTACCCGCAATCGATTAATTCACGGCTATCTCGGTATTGATAAGGACACTTTGTGGAGCATTATTCAGGACGATGTTCCCGACTTGCTGGTGGCGTTGAAAGCCATTAATTCCAAAGAATGACGCCCCAGTCATTTTACACTCGAAGATAATACAAACATGCTCGGGATAGACCTCTTTCTGGCTTCCAATTCTCCGCGACGGCACGAACTCCTGGCGCAGATCGGCGTGCGTTTTGCCTCACTTTCGGTGGATATTGACGAGTCGCCGACCCCGCATGAGACGGCTGATCGGCTGGTGGAACGGCTGGCGCTGGAAAAAGCGCGCGCTGGCCTGGCGTTGCGCCCTGCCGGTCGGCATGAACCCGTGCTAGGCTCGGATACGCTGGTGGTGTTGAATGGCGTGACGCTGGGTAAACCGCGCGACCGCGAGGATGCCTTCCGTATGTGGCGTGCGCTGTCGGGACAGACTCACCAGGTCATGACGGCGGTGGCCCTGGTCGGCGAGCAACAGGAGGAATCCATCTTGCAAACCAGTGCCGTGACCTTTCGTGATATCACGGAAAAGGAAATGGCGGCCTACTGGCTTTCCGGCGAACCCTGCGACAAGGCGGGGGGGTATGCGGTGCAGGGGCTTGGGGCGGTTTTCATCGAGCACCTGGCGGGCAGTTTCTCCGGCGTGATGGGTTTGCCACTGTATGAAACGGCGCAACTGCTGCGTCGCTTCGGAATAGATATAACGGAACGAATGACAGAGTATGAGTGAAGAGATTCTGATTAATGTGACGCCGCAGGAGACCCGCGTTGCGCTGGTTGAGAACGGCGTGTTGCAGGAAGTGTTGATCGAACGCTCACGCTCGCGCGGCATCGTCGGCAATATTTATAAGGGCAAGGTGAGCCGAGTGTTGCCCGGTATGCAGGCAGCTTTTATCGAAGCTGGTCTGGAACGGGCTGCGTTTCTGCATGCATCGGATATTGCAACCGCCTCGTCCGCGAATGGCAATGGCGATACCGATGTACGGCCGTCGCATGAAACCATCAACCAGCTGGTGCATGAAGGTCAGGAACTGCTGGTGCAGGTCATCAAGGATCCGCTGGGCACCAAGGGTGCGCGCCTGACGACCCATATCACCATCCCGTCCCGTTACCTGGTATTCATGCCCGGTGCCGGGAATATCGGCGTGTCGCAGAAAATCGAAGACCCCGAGGAACGCAACCGCTTGCGTGAACTGATTCTCGCCTTCGGCGACGATTCGGGGCATGGTTATATCGTGCGCACCGCGGCGGAAGGCGTGGATGAAGAATCGTTGCATGCCGATATGGCGTTCCTGTTGCGACTCTGGAACTGCATCAGCGAGCAGAAGCAAGCGGCCAAAGCCGGTAGCATTGTGCATGAAGACTTGCCGCTGGCCTCTCGTGTAGTGCGTGACATGGTGGACGAGCGGGTGGAAAAGATTCGCATCGATTCCCGCGAGACGTACCAGAAACTGGCGACATTCGCCCAGCGGTTCATTCCGGAAGTGCACGAGAAGATCGAATATTATCCTGGCGAACGTCCGCTGTTCGATCTGTATAACGTCGAGGATGAAATCCAGAAAGCGCTGGAACGCAAGGTGCAACTGAAGTCCGGCGGTTACCTGATCATCGACCAGACCGAGGCGATGACTACCATCGACGTGAATACCGGTGCCTATGTTGGCCATCGCACGCTCGAGGAAACCATTTTCAAAACCAACCTGGAAGCGGCGCAGGCGATCGCGCGGCAGCTGCGGCTGCGTAACCTGGGCGGCATCATCATCATAGACTTCATCGATATGCTGGATGAAGAACACAAGCGCCAGGTGTTGCGCGCGCTGGAAAAGAGCCTGGAAAAGGATCATGCCAAGAGCCAGATCAGCGAGGTGTCATCGCTGGGTCTGGTCGAGATGACCCGCAAGCGCACCCGCGAAAGCCTGGAGCACGTGTTGTGCGAAGTCTGCCCGACCTGCAGTGGTCGCGGTTCGTTGAAGACTGCGGAAACCGTGGTGTTCGAAATCTTTCGCGAGATTCTGCGCGAGGCACGTCAGTATGATGCGCACGAATTGCTGGTGCTGGCCTCGCAGGAAGTCATTGATCTATTGCTCGATGAAGAATCCACCAGCCTCGCGGAGCTGGAATCTTTCACTGGGAAACCGATCAAGCTCCAGGTGGAACAGCTCTATTCCCAGGAACACTACGATGTGGTGTTGCTCTAACACTTCATGATGCAGCGCCTGTTACGTTACCTCTGGTACACCACCGCCACGGTGGTGATCGGCTTTGCGCTGTTGCTAAGCGTCGCGCGGCTGGTCTTGCCGATGATGGACGATTACCGCCTGCAACTGCAGGACTGGATCATGGCAAATTCCGGGCAGGACGTCCGCATCGGCCAGCTGGACCTGGCCTGGCGCGGGCTTGGGCCGGAAGTGCGCTTGCTGGATGTGGCCCTGATGAAGCCGGACAGTGAAGAACCCTTGCTGGAAGCGGATTCGCTTGGGCTGGGATTCGATCTGCTGCGATACCTGCGTGCCGGTCAGCTGACTACCAAGTGGATCAGTCTCGAAGGTGCCGAACTTAGCCTGCAGGAAACGGAGCCGGGTAAATGGTCTTTGCCCGGACATGAATCTTCCGGGCAGGCAAACCCGCTGGCGTTGTTGCTGGGCCAGCCACGCCTTGAAATCAATCGCGTTAACCTGAAGTTGCTCCCACACCCTGACCGTCACCAGACGGCCATCCTGTTGCGGGATATTCAGTTATTGCTGCGTAACCAGGATGAGCGGCATGTGCTGACTATCGATAGCCGTCTGGAAGAGGCGCAGTCTGATATCAAGCTGGTGCTGGATCTGTCGCAGGATCAGCAGTTGTGGTCGGGGCAGGGCTATGTCGATTTCGGGCAGTTTGAACTGCAGCGCTGGTTCGCGACATTTATGCCAAATGGTTTTGCTGCCCAGGGGCTGCTGGATGGCGAGTGCTGGTTTGCGGTGAAAGACAACCGGCTGGAGCGAATGCAATCGCACTTCGCGATTCAACAGTTACAGTTAACAACCGCGGCGAATACAGAGCCTTTGTTCAGCACCGATAATCTCAAGGCGGAGCTGCTATGGCAGCAGGCCCGTTCCGGCTGGTCACTGGAGTTCGCAGGCCTGGATCTGGCCGAGTATAACCCCGCCACCAGCAATACCCAGGGGCGCCTGGTCAAGACCACGCTGAGCGATGGGGAAACCCGTTGGCAGGTGGATGCGAATGATCTGGCGACGCAGCCTTTTCTAAACCTGGTCGCGCATTTTGCGCCGGAGCAGTATCAAAACCTGCTTGCCGGCGCGGCGCCGGCGGTGCATTTTGCGCGGGTGCAGATGGCGTTTGAGCAGGCGCAAAGCGGCGTTGAGCTGGAAAGCCTGACGGGCGAATTCGATCACCTGCAGGCGACGGCCTTCGATTCCTGGCCGGGTGTGGATAATCTGTCGGGTGTGTTGTCGTTGCATCCCCTGCATGGCGAAATCGTATTTACTTCCGCCGATGCCACGCTGGAGTTGCCGCAACTGTTTCGCGCACCCTTTGATGTGTCCGCGCTGAATGGCAGGTTCAGCTGGCAGCATTACGCCGATCGTTGGCGCCTGCAGAGTCAGGACCTGTACCTGGAAACGCCCGACCTTAAATTGAAGCAGCGTATCCGGCTGGATATTCCGCATGCCGAAGGCAGTCCCTATCTCGAGTTAAGAGGTAATTTCAGCCAGGGCAAGGTGGGTGCCGTACAACATTTTATTCCCGCGAATATTATGTCAACCAAAACGGTTGAGTGGCTGGATAATGCGTTGATAGACGGCGCGATCAACGAAGGCGAGTTGCTGTTTCAGGGACGGCTGGCGGACTTTCCTTATGATGCGGGCGAAGGTCGCATGGAAATTCGCGCGCATGTAACCGATGGCGTATTGCAATATCACCCTGACTGGCCGCGTATGGATGGTATCGATGCGCAGCTTGCGTTTATCAATCGCACCATGACGATTACCAGCGACAGTGCCCGAATTTACGATACTCGCCTGAGTAACGTCATGGTAGCGATACCAAACCTGTCGCGTTCGCGCCTGGAGGTCAGTGGCGATGTGAAGGGCGACCTGGACGATATGTTGCGCTATGTGAACAACAGTCCGCTGGCGCAGCGTGGCTATCCGGTGGCGCAACTTGTCGGTTCGGGCGAGGCCGATCTCAAGTTGAAGATGTCGATCCGGGTAAGCAGTGCTGACAAACAGGAAACGACACTGCAGGGCAAGCTTGCGTTTGCAGGGAATCAATTGCAGCTCAAGGAATGGGATATCCGCCTGGACGATATCCAGGGGCCGTTAACCTTTACCGAGAATGGCCTGCGTTCCGAGCGGTTGCTCGCGCGCATCTGGGAGACACCGGCTGAAATCAGCATCATGCCGGGAGACAGCGACGGCCGTACCCGTATTGGCGTGCTAGGCGCATTGCCCCTGCTCGAACAGGTGCCAGCGGATTCAATACTGCATCGTTATCTGAGCGGACGTGCTCACTGGTCGGTGCAGATTGGTTTGCAGCGCAGCCGTCAGGCTGTGGATCTGACGCTGCAATCGGATATGAAAGGGATTGCCGTGAAGTTGCCTGCACCGCTGGGCAAGCTGCCTTCCAGCGACCAGCGCCTGCGGGTAGTCACGCAAGTGGGTGATGGCCGACAGGCCACGGCGATGCTCAGCTACGGTCAACACAGCGCGGCATTGTCGCTGCAGAAAACCAATGGTAACTACGCGCTGAGCGAAGCAGTGATCCTGTTCAACCAGGGTCCCGCCACGCTCAAGGGAGTACCGGGTATTCATCTGGGTGGACGGCTGGACAGCCTGAATGTTGAAGAGTGGCAGGCGCTGATGGCGGGCCGGGAGGGGCAGCCGAAAGGGCCGCGCCTGCGCAGTATTGATTTGCGGACCCAAAGCCTGCATTACGCCGGGCGAACCCTGGACGAAGTTGCCATCCAGGCCGCGCAGGATGATTCCGGCTGGCGGCTGAACTTTGCCGGCCCCATGCTGGATGGCCGGGTGTTCATGCCGACCGCGCAACAACAGTTGCCGCTGGAGTTGCATTTCAAGCGGCTGATTTTGCCTGCCAGTCGTAATGGCGAGGATGAATCCCTGGAGCCGCAGGACATTCCCACGCTGAACTTTTCCGCGCAGCATTTTCAGTACGCCAGTTATGACCTGGGACAGGTGGAGCTGAACAGCAGGCGCTCGCCGGATGGCATGTTGATCGATCATCTGCAGGTCAATGCGGACTGGATCAAGATGAATGCCAACGGCAGCTGGACAAAGTCGGCCGGACGGGAGTCGTCCCGTTTTAAAATCGACGTGACCGGTGGCGATCTCGGCCGCTTGCTCGCCAACTTCGGCTATGCCGGTGAAATCGTGGGCGGTGAAACCCACGGTACCCTGGATGCCAACTGGTTGGGCGGACCGGACGATTTTGCCCTGGAAAAACTGGAGGGCGAGCTGGTGCTGTCGATTGGCGCCGGCAGCCTGGAGCAACTCGAACCCGGCGCGGGCCGCGTGTTCGGCCTGCTCAACCTGCAGTCATTGCCGCGACGGCTGGCGCTGGATTTCACCGATCTGTTCCAGAAAGGGTTTGCGTTTGATCGTATCCACGGCAGCTTCACGCTGATCGATACGGATGCCTATACCAACAACCTGACCATCGAAGGGCCCTCGGCGCGGATTGAAATCTCCGGGCGTACCGGGCTGGCGGCGCGCGATTACGATCAGCTGGTCACCGTGGTGCCGCAGGTCAGTACGGGCATTTCCGTCGCCGGAGCGCTGGCGGGTGGTCCCGCCGTGGGCGCTGCCCTGTTCCTGGCGGACCGTCTGTTCGGCAAGGAGATCGAGAAGTTTTCCCGCTACCAGTACAGCGTGGTCGGTCCCTGGCGCGACCCGCAGTTTACCCGCCTGAGTTCGCCCGGAAATGAGTGATGCGACACGCCGGGAGAGCAGGCAATCTATGTTATGCTGCCGGACATGACGGTATTCACGTTTCCCCTGATAATCCTCAGTCTTGTCATGGCCTTACCTGTTTCTGCCGTAACGGTGGAGCTGTCCGCCGAGGCCTGGGCGCGTCCCCACAGCGGTATGTCCCTGACCGAGTGGCCAGAGCTTCAGTCCGTGGTGCAGGCGCTGGATGTTCAGCCGGGCAGTCGCCTGAAGATTCACTATCCGGGGGGCGAGGAAGGCGCGCAATGGGCATACGAATTGCGTGCCTGGCTGATTGCATTGGGGGTTTCAGGGCAGCGCATTGAACTGCTGCCGGGCGGCATGTCCGATCCCGGCCTGCGCCTGGAAGTACAAAGTAACGATAACTTGCTGGAGAAACAGCCTTGACGATAGTGGCTGCTATACAAATGGCCTCGGGCCCGAACGTGTCCGCCAACTTGCTGGAAGCCGAACGCCTGATTGGCGAGGCGGTCAAACAGGGGGCGCGTCTGATTGTCCTGCCGGAAAATTTTGCCATCATGGGTAAGGATCAGGACCAGATACCGGTGCAGGAAACCTTCGGCAAGGGGCCGATACAGGACTTCCTGTCCAACCAGGCGCGCCAGCATGGCGTGTGGCTGGTGGGTGGCACGGTTCCGCTGCAATCCTCCCGGCCGGATAAGGTGCGCGCCAGTTGTCTACTCTATAACGACAAGGGCGAGAATGTGGTGCGTTACGACAAGATGCATCTGTTCGATGTGTCCGTGCTTGAAAGCGAGGAGACCTACACCGAGTCCCGCACCATCGAGCCCGGAGATGCCGTGGTGGTGGTGGACAGCCCGTTTGGCCGACTCGGACTGGCGGTCTGTTACGACCTGCGTTTCCCCGAGCTGTTCCGCGCCATGCTGGATGAAGGCATGGAGGTGCTTGTACTACCCTCGGCCTTCACCGCGATCACGGGCAAGGCGCACTGGGAAACATTGCTGCGTTGCCGCGCGATAGAAAACCTGTGCTATGTGATTGCGCCCAACCAGGGTGGATACCATCTCAATGGTCGCGAAACCTATGGCGATTCCATCGTGATCGATCCCTGGGGCACCATTCTGAATCGACTTGGAAAAGGGGCTGGCGTGGTCACGGCAAACCTGGATATCGAGCGAGTGCGTACTACGCGCAAGCACTTCCCCAGCATTTCCCATCGACGTTTGTTCTGCAAATAGGTTCTTTCATGTCAGCTGATAATCTTCAACTTGCGCAATCTTTTCTGCTTGAACCCGCCGGTATCGATGCACCGGCGATTGAATCCGTACTGGGTCGCATGATGGGATCGGCGATTGACGCGGGCGATGTGTACTTCCAGTCAACGCGGTTTGAATCCTGGTCGCTGGAAGATGGCATCGTCAAGGAAGGCAACCACAGTATCGAGCAGGGCGCGGGCGTGCGTGCCATCAGTGGCGAGAAAACCGGTTTCGCCTATTCCGATGAAATTCTGTTGCCCGCGCTGCTGCAGGCATCCGATGCCGCGCGGGCGATTGCCCGGCACGGTGGCGATGGACAGATGCAGGCCTGGCGCAAGCATTCGGATACCGGCTTGTACCGGCCCATCGATCCCCTGGAAACCCTGAGCGCGGATGACAAGGTCGATCTACTGAAACGCATCGATGCCGAGGCGCGCAAGCAGGATCCGCGCGTGCAGCAGGTGATGGTGAGCATTGCCGGTGTGCATGAAGTGGTGGTGGTTGCGGCTACCGACGGCACGCTGGCGGGCGATGTGCGTCCACTGGTACGCATGAATGTTACGGTGATTGTCGAGCAGGACGGCCGTCGCGAGCAGGGCAGTTCCGGCGGTGGTGGCCGCGGCGGTTTCGATATCCTGACCGAAAACGACAAGATGTTCTGGCATGCGCGCGAGGCAGTGCGTCAGGCGCTGGTGAACCTGGAAGCGGTGGATGCGCCAGCGGGTAACATGACCGTGGTGCTGGGCGCCGGTTGGCCGGGCGTGCTGCTGCATGAAGCGGTCGGGCATGGTCTGGAAGGCGACTTCAACCGCAAGGGCACCTCGGCCTTCAGTGGACGTGTCGGGCAACGCGTGGCTAACGAACAGTGTACGGTTGTCGATGATGGTACCTTGCCCAATCGGCGTGGCTCGCTGAACATCGATGATGAAGGCACACCGACCAACTGCACCACGCTGATCGAGAACGGCATTTTGAAAGGCTATATGCAGGACAAGATGAATGCGCACCTGATGGGCGTGGCCTCGACCGGGAATGGCCGGCGTGAATCCTATGCGCATCTGCCGATGCCACGCATGACCAACACCTACATGCTGGCGGGCAAGTACGATCCACAGGAGATTATCGGTTCGGTGCAGAAAGGGTTGTATGCGGTGAACTTCGGTGGCGGGCAAGTGGACATCACCTCCGGCAAGTTTGTGTTCTCGGCGAGCGAAGCCTATCTGATTGAAAACGGTAAGGTCACCAAACCCGTGAAAGGGGCAACCTTGATTGGTAACGGGCCGGATGTATTAACCCGCGTTTCGATGGTCGGTAACGATCTTGAACTGGACAAGGGTGTCGGCACCTGTGGCAAGGAAGGCCAGAGTGTGCCGGTGGGTGTTGGGCAGCCGACGCTGAAAGTGGATGGTTTGACCGTGGGCGGTACCAGCGCGGGATAGGGTTTTCAGGTGGTTTTATTCCACGTCTAGTCCGCGCAGGAATTTGAACAATGCTCTTGGCCCCTTGGGTTTTTGTGCGGAATGATCCTTGCGCGCCTGGCGAATTAACTGTCGCAGGTGCTGGCGATCGACATCCGGATGTTTGTCGGTGACCAGGTGTAACGCATCATCGCCATTGGCAATCAACTCGTCGCGCAGTTGTTCAAGCTGGTGGAACTGTTGCACGGCCTGTCGGTCCTGTTGCAGTAACTTTTCGAGCGCGGACTGAATCTCGTCAGTTTCGGTGTTGCGCAATAATTTGCCGATGAAGCCGAGCTGGCGTTTGCGCGCGCTGTGCGAGTTTATGCGACGGCACAATTCAATGGCGTCGCGCAACTCTTCGCTGAGCGGGATGGTGCTGAGCTGCTTCGCGGGAAGCTTGACCAGGGTCTCGCCCAGGTCGCGTAGGGCGTGGCTTTCGCGCTTGCGTTGCGATTTACTGATTTCGACATCAGCTTCGGTGTCGATCTCGTGCATATTTCAGAACCTGATGATTGGAAAACGTAACTAGTATGACACAGACAGAACAGGCAGTGGCAGATCCGGGTCTGCCGTCGGTTGAGGAACTCAAGTCCGTTGTGCAGCAGGTGCTGGATGAGGCCAAACAACAGGGTGCGACAGCGGCGGAAGCGGGTATCACGCTGGATGTGGGCCTGTCCGTGACGGTGCGGCTGGGTGATGTCGAGACACTGGAATTTCACCGTGACCGTGGCGTGGGCGTGACAGTGTTCTTCGACAAGCGCAAGGGCTCGGCCAGCAGTTCGGATACTTCGCCGCGCGCTATTCATGAGACGGTGAAGGCGGCCTGCGATATTGCGCGTTATACCAGCGAAGATGAATGTTCCGGTCTGGCGGATGCGGATTGCATGGCAAGCTCGATTCCGGATCTCGATCTTTATCACCCCTGGGGCATTAGCGCCGAGCAGGGAATTGAGCTGACCAAGATCTGTGAAGCAGCGGCAAGAGAATATGACCCGCGCATTAGCAATTCAGAAGGCGCGACCCTGTCCAGTCATGATGGCATGCGCGTTTATGGCAACAGCAACGGGTTTCTCGCGGGTTATCCCAGCAGTCGGCACAGCATCAGTGCGTCGGTGATTGCCGAACAGGATGGCGCCATGCAGCGCGATTACTGGTATACGGTGTCGCGCCTGGCTTCCAGACTGGAAGATGCCGCCGCCGTGGGACGCAAGTCTGCCGAACGTACCGTGCGTCGGCTGGGGGGGCGCAAGTTACCGACCAGGCAGGTGCCGGTGCTGTACAGCGCCGAGCTGGCCGGTGGCCTGTTCCGCAGTTTCGTTGGCGCGATCCGTGGTGGCAGCCTGTATCGCAAATCGAGTTTTCTGCTGGACCATCTTGGCAAGCCGGTATTTCCCGAGTTTATGCATATCCACGAACAACCGCATATACCCATGGGGCTGGGCAGTGCGCCGTTTGACAGCGAAGGCGTGGCGACCGTGGCACGTGACCTGATTAAGGATGGTGTATTGCAGGGTTATGTGCTGGACAGTTATTCCGCGCGCAAGCTGGGCATGCAGACAACCGGGAACGCCGGTGGCGTGCATAACCTTACTATTGAGACCAGTGACAAATCCTTTAAGGATCTGCTCGGGGAAATGGGTACGGGGCTGGTGATTACCGAACTGATGGGGCAGGGCGTCAACATCGTTACCGGGGACTATTCCCGTGGGGCGGCCGGTTTCTGGGTGGAGAACGGTGAAATCCAGTATCCGGTGGAAGAGATCACCGTCGCGGGTAACATGAAAGAAATGTTCAAAACGATTGTTGCCATCGGTAACGATGTCGATCTGCGCGGCAACATTCGTACCGGCTCGGTACTTATCGAGAAAATGACTGTCGCGGGCGAATGAGGGATTAGCATCTATGTCTGGCTGGGCGCGAAGCGCTATTTACTGGGTCGGCTTGATAGTCACGGTGCTCGTCATGGATGGCGTGGCGCTTTATTACCAGTACCGGCTCGATTACTGGCCCTGCGTGCTTTGCATTCATGTGCGTATCTGGCTGGTGCTGCTTGGACTGATCGCGATTCCCGTTGTGTTGTTGCGCAAAACACCTGTTGTTTTCGTCGGGCATGTAGCGGTGTTGTTGATCGGGTCGGGGCTTGGCTATACCTCATGGCAGTTGCTCGGTATCGAGCGCGGTTTCATCAGGGGCGGTATATGCGAAATGGGGCTGGGCCTGCCTGGCTGGTTATCCTGGTTGAAGCTGGATCAATGGATGCCCTGGCTGTTTGAAGTGCAAACCCCCTGCGGTTACACGCCGGAACTCTTGTTCGGTATCACCATGGCGGAGGCATTACTGGCGTTCAGCGCTGTCCTGGTGGTTGTGAGTGCTGTTTTGTTAGTATCAGCTGTAACTCTACGTCGAGCGGAATAATTATGTCTGAGCAAGCTGGGTTACTGGTTGGCGGCAGTGAAGGAAAGCAGATTCGACTGAATCTGGCGATGGCCAATCGCCATGGACTGATTGCCGGTGCCACGGGTACCGGTAAAACCGTGACATTGCAGGTACTGGCCGAAGGCTTTTCGCGCGCGGGCGTTCCCTGTTTTATGGCGGATGTAAAAGGCGATCTGTCGGGCCTTGCGGCAGCCGGCAAGCCGCACAGAAAAGTCGATGAGCGGGTGCAGTCGATCGGTATTACCGATCATCAGTTTACGGCCTTCCCGGTAGTGTTCTGGGATCTCTACGGCAAGCAGGGCCATCCGATCCGCACCACTTTGTCTGAATTCGGTCCGCTGCTATTGGCAAGCTTTCTGGATCTTAACGATACCCAGACCGGGGTGCTCTATACCGCGTTCAAGGTTGCCGATGACGAGGGTATGCTGCTACTGGATCTCAAGGATCTGAAAAGCATGCTTAACTGGATGAAGGATCAGCGTGCCGAACTGGCGGACGAGTTTGGCCTGATCAGTCCGGCCAGCGTGGGTGCGATTCAACGCAAGCTGCTGGCATTCCAAGAGCAGGGCGGCGAAGTCTTCTTTGGCGAGCCGGCGCTGTTGCTGGACGACCTGATGCGAACGGATTTTTCCGGCAATGGCGTGGTGAACGTGCTGGATGCTACGCGGCTGATTCACCAGCCGCACCTGTACGCGATATTCCTGCTATGGCTGGTATCGGAGCTGTTTGAACAGTTGCCCGAAGTTGGCGATGCGGATAAGCCTAAAATGGTGTTCTTCTTTGACGAAGCGCATCTGTTATTCGATAAGGCTCCCAAAGTGCTGCTGGAAAAGATCGAGCAGGTGGTACGCCTGATTCGCTCCAAGGGTGTCGGCGTTTATTTTATTACGCAAAGCCCATCCGATATTCCGGAGGATATCCTGGGGCAACTGGGTAATCGGGTGCAGCATGCCCTGCGCGCATTTACACCCAAGGATCAGAAAGCAGTACGCGTGGCGGCGCAGACATTCCGTCCCAACCCGGCATTTTCCACGGAGGATGTCATTACCAACCTGGGCGTGGGCGAAGCCCTGGTGTCATTGCTGGATGCAAAAGGTTCCCCGGGTATCGTCGAGCGTACGCTGATTTGCCCACCGGGTTCGCGAATCGGACCGCTGACTGAAGAGGAACGCAAGGAGCGTGTGACGCGTTCGCCTTACCAGGGGAAATACGATGCCTTGCTGGATCGCGAATCCGCCTACGAGATTCTGAAACAACGTGCCGAGCAGAGCGCAAAGGAAGTTCTGGAAACGAAAAGCAAGCCAACTTCGGGACGGCAGCGCGAAGGTGTGGTTGAGGCATTCGCAAAAAGCGCGGCCCGCTCAATCGGGACGAGTGTAGGACGGCAGTTATTGAGAGGTATCCTGGGCACTTTTCTTGGCAAGTAATGGCGTCGACCGGTTAGTTATACTGAACTGATACAAGGGCTCTATGGATTATCATGCTGTATATTTTTGCGACGCTAATGGCGATTCTGTTTTATTTGCTGCTGCTGGTACCGGTGGCCGGGCTTGTTGTGTTGCTGCATGTTTATCTGTTGAAGCGTGTAAACAGTAAAACCATAAAGCGCGCTGTCCTGTTTGGTTTATTGATTCTGTTGGTTACGCCCCTGCAGCTTGATTCGGGCAGTGGGGCATTTATTGATCTTACTGTTCCGCGCCCCTTGTACACCTTTTACCTGGATATGATGTATACCGGCGGTATCGGTATCCTGCTGGATACCGTCCGACTGAATCCTGTCTTTAGTATTGCGGGTGTGCTGGCTTCGATGCTGGGGTGCGCTTATCTGGCAAGAAAGGCCTACCAATAAACCCGTTGTTATTTATGTTACTTTGAACCGCCCAACGATTGTCTGCAGCTTTGTTCCAAGGTTAGCAAGTTCTTCGCTTGCCATGGCGGTTTGTTCGGCGCCATGGGAGGTTTCCTCGGCTACATTGCTTATGTTGACAATATTCTGATTGATCTCTTCAGCGACGGCACTTTGCTCCTCGGCGGCGCTGGCGATCTGCATGTTCATGTCGTTAATCGCGGAGATAGCATAAGCAATGGTGTCAAGCGAACTTCCCGCGAGTGCCGCCTGTGTTACGCTGGCATTGGTTTTTTCGCGTCCTTCATTCATAACCTCAACTGCGTGGCGGGCGCCGCTTTGAAGTTTCTCAATGATGTGCTGGATTTCCAGTGTGGATTCCTGTGTGCGTTGTGCCAGTGTTCTGACTTCATCGGCCACCACGGCAAAGCCTCGCCCCTGTTCGCCAGCGCGAGCAGCCTCTATGGCTGCATTGAGTGCCAGTAAGTTGGTTTGTTCAGCGATATTCCTGATCACATCAAGAACAGAGCTTATTTCCTCGCTGTCCCTGGCAAGATGATTAACCACGTCTGCGGCTTGGGTAACTTCGTTTGCCAGTGCGTTAATCGACACTACTGTGTCATCGACAACCTGCTTGCCATCGCTTGATTCATCGTTCGCTTCCGAGGCGGCCTGTGCTGCATTCGAGGCATTGCTGGCGACTTCCTGCACGGTAGCAGCCATTTCAGTCATGGCTGTCGCAACCAGATCAATCTCGCTACGCTGTTTGCGTACACCAGCGCTTGTCTGGCTCGTAATGGCTGACATTTCTTCTGCGGCGGTTGCAAGTTGCGTGGTGGAACTTTGTACCTGCAGAATCATGTTCTGCAGTGTGTCCACAAAGGTATTGAAGTTGCGTGCCAGTAGAGTAACTTCGTCATTACCTTTCGCGGCCAGGCGCTGGGTCAGGTCGCCACCGCCGCTGGCAATATCCTCCATTCGAGAGGCTGCTCGTTTAATGGGCGCCACGATGCTCAATCCGATGGAATGGAAAATCACGAGTCCGACAACCAAGGCGATCAACGCGATTAATATGAGTTTGTTTTTGCCATTAGCCAGTTTTTCCAGGTAGCGACTGCGATCCATAGCAATTTCCGCAACTGCTACGACCTCGCCCTTGTAATCCCGGATTGGAACAATAAATGCTGCCAGAGGTGAATTGTCGTATTCAGTAATGCCGAGTACTTCCTCGCCCTGCATGGCATTGTGCATCTGAGAATCCTGGAGTAGCTGACCTGCTTCCCAGGTGGCGGCGTAACGATCGAATTTTCCCTGTTTGGCAACATAGATGGATACATCAACATTGCTGCGTGATTTATAAAGAGCTAATAACTCATCTGCTAGTGATAAACCGAATTCAATTGAACCAAGGTGTATGCCATTCTTGAATACGGGTACGACACCCCGAATACCGAGGCCCGCGACGCCTTTCTCGATGCCACTGATTGGTTGGAGTTGGCTGTTAACCGATACAACTGTGTGCCGGAAACTGGAGAGATCGTCGCCAAATTTTTCGGGTTTATGCACGCGCAGGAATGAAACTGCGGGGGATAAGTGGAACTGGAATTGTTTGATGCCATATTCATCTTTCATGTTTTCGTAGGCAGGTGTTACCAGCTGCAACAAGGTTTCGCGGTCATGTTGCTGGAAGGCATTCTGTATGGCAGGTTGATGTGCAAAGGCGTCCGCTAGACCAACAGCTAATTGTCCCTGTCCCTGTATCAGACTGACTAGGGCATTGTAGTGACTCTTGAGTTCCCGCTTTTCGGCATCCTGTATTAAATGGCTGACGTTCGTCATGCTGCTCCAGAACAGAATGGCGATGGAGGCAAGTAAGATGACGGCGAAGGAAATTGAAATTCTTTTGCCAATAGAGATGTTTCGGAACATGTTTTGTCTCGGTGTCCTGAGTCGTAATTAAGTTCATAGACGATGATCTGAAGTCGTCTATTCCCCTTGCTTTATCGGGGGGCAGTTATCCCACTTTTCTTTCGGCTAGAGGGATGTGAAATTTATTACCGATGAGTTAAAAGTTGGCTGGCGTGGATAATTCGCGTTTTTAACTGGCTATTTTAGAAAGAATTTTTTGCGGAGAGGATGTATGTGTAAAATTTTTGTAACGAGCTGGTTTTAGATGGCGGGAATCGATTAATCAGCTCAGTCGTATTCCGAATCTTTCCAGAAACGAATGGTCTTGAAGGTGTCGCGGCTATCCATCATTGGCCGACCGGCAAATTTTTCCGCGGCGGCAATCACGCTTTCTTCCTTGATGCGCAGGAACGGGTTGGTGTCTTTTTCCAGTCCGATGGTTGATGGCACGGTATCCTTGCCCGTATCGAGCTGCCGGTGCGCCTGTTCTTTGCGTTCGTGAAGGAGTGCATTGTTCGGCTCGACCCATTCCGCAAAACCGATATTGTCCAGCGTGTATTCATGCGCGCAGTAGGCAAGGGTGTCATCCGGCAGGCTGGCGAAACGCATTAACGCATCGTGCAGTTGTTCGTGGGTGCCGGAAAACACACGACCGCAACCGACTGAGAATAAAGTATCCCCGCAGAACAGTACGGGTTGTTCGGCATCGTCGGTATAAAACGCGATATGACCTTCCGTGTGGCCCGGTACATCCATGACCCGGAAGGTGACGCCAAGTCCTGGCGGCGAGACGGTATCATTTTCCCTGAGCTTGTGGGTCAGCGGGGAGATGGCTTCGCCAGCGGGACCGAATACGGGGATGCCGGGATAATGCTCCAGTAATACCGCGATACCACCGATGTGATCGCCATGCTTGTGGGTGATCAATATGGCATCGAGTGTGATGTCGTGAACATCCAGGTAGGCCAGCACGGGTGTTGCATCGCCTGGATCGACAACGACACAGTGTCGTCGATCCTTTCCCTGCAGTAGCCAGATGAAATTATCGCTGAAGGCATGGATGGGTGTGACTTTCATGCAATAACGGCGGCTGTTAGTGAATGGCCTGGTTAAAGGTTTCCGCGTTCAACAGGTAATGCACCCAGATACTGGCGGCATAACCCAGCGCGATTGCCCAGCTCCATTTCAGGTGGGCAAAGAAGGTGTAGATGCCGCGTGCCTGTCCCATCACGGCAACCCCGGCGGCGGAGCCGATCGACAGCATCGAGCCGCCCACGCCGGCGGTCAGGGTTACCAGCAGCCAGTGACCATGCGACATGTCCGGGTACATGGAAAGTACCGCAAACATGACCGGAATGTTGTCGATGATGGCGGACAGAACACCAACCAGAATATTGGCAATATCGGGGCCGAGATCGGCATACATGAACTGCGACAGAATGCCCAGGTAACCCAGCGCGCTAAGGCCGCCAACGCACAGGATAATACCGTAGAAGAACATCAGCGTATCCCACTCCGCGCGTTCCAGGGAGCGGAAGACATTAAATGCGCGCACCTGTTGTCCCTGCTCGACAGGTTGTTCCTCGGAACCGTCGTATAGCATGCTGCTGGATACAAAGTTGCTGCCTTCCGTGGTCAGCACGATATGCTGCTTGGCCTTGCGCTTGAGGAAGTAACTGTAGAGTTTGAGGAAACCCAGACCGGTCATCATGCCCAGTACCGGCGGAAGATGCAGGAAGTTGTGCGCGGAAACAGCCATGGCAATAGTCAGAATGAAAAGGATGACTACGGTGGTGGCGCCATAACGGAGTTTCGCGACCTCGCTGATAGGATCGGGCTGTATCTTCGGCACGACCAGGCTCATGATGACGGCCGGTACAATCCAGTTCACAACCGAGGGGATGAAGAGTATGAAGAACTCCTGGAAATCGACAATCCCTTTCTGCCACACCATCAGCGTGGTGATATCGCCGAAGGGGCTGAAGGCGCCACCGGCATTGGCGGCAATGACGATATTGATACAGGCCAGGGCAACGAACTTGTGATTGGTGCCTCCGACGGCCATGACAACCGTGGCCATGAGCAATGCGGTGGTCAGGTTATCCGCCACGGGCGAGATGAAAAAGGCCAGCAGGCCGGTAACCCAGAAGATGGTGCGGAAGGAAAATCCGCGCGATACCAGCCAGACGCGCAGGGCGTCGAACACGCCGCGTTCTTCCATGGTGTTGATGTAGGTCATCGCCGCCAGCAGGAACAGGAACAGCTCGGCAAATTCCAGCAGGTTATGGCGCACCATGATCTCGGCCGTGTGAGTATCGCCGCTGGCGCCATACAACAGGGCGACGATCAGCCAGATAACACCGGCGGCGACGATCACCGGCTTGGATTTGCGCAGGTGAATCGTTTCCTCGAGGATGACCAGTGAATAGGCGCCGACAAAAATGGCGATGGCCACGAAGCCTGCCCAGTGCATGGTGAAGTCAATCAGCTGGGCTTCCGCGCCGCCGGCTGCCTGTGCCAGCGTTGGGGAGAGAAGGGCCATGAATGAAACCAGAACTGCCGCTGCGATAGAGAGAGGTTTACGCGCCATCGTCCTATAAATCCTTAAAGTAAATATAGTGTTCCCAGTCCCAGAAAGGCAAGAAAACCAATAACATCGGTAATCGTGGTCAACACCACGGTGCCCGCCAGCGCTGGATCAATCCCGAAGCGTTGCAGCAGTAGCGGGATACTGAAACCGGCCAGTGCCGCGCACACCAGGTTGATGATCAATGCCGCGCCGATAATCAGGCCGACGTTGTAATTCTGGAACCAGGCCATCGTTATAGTAGCGACCACAATCGCCCAAAGTATACCGTTGAGACTGCCGACCGCGAGTTCCTTCATCATCAGCCAGCGCGAGTTGGTTTTACCCACCTGACCAAGCGCCAGTCCGCGTATCACGATCGTGAGCGTCTGGCTGCCGGCGATGCCGCCCATGCTGGCCACGATTGGCATCAGGATAGCCAGCGCTACCACTGTCTGCAGGGTCACTTCAAACAGGCCGATAACCCATGATGCAAGAAAGGCGGTGAGCAGGTTGATACCCAGCCACACCGCGCGGCGCCGGGCACTGTTTAAAACGGGTGCAAAGATATCGTTATCTTCCCCCAGGCCGGCCATGCTCATCAGGGAGTGATCGGCTTCCTCGCGGATGACGTCGACCACGTCATCGATGGTGATACGGCCGAGCAGTTTGCCTTGCTGGTCGATGACGGGCGCGGAGATGAGATCGTGGTCCTGGAACAGCTTGGCCACCTCGACCTTGGACAGCACGGCGGGAATACCCTCGACACTGCGCAGCATCACCTCGGCGACACTGAGTTCGGGATCCAGCGTGAGCAGGGTGGAAAGAGGGAGCAGCCCCAGGTACTTGTCATAGCGGTCGACTACTACCAGCGAGTCGGTCAGATCCGGGATGTTGCCGCGCAGTCGCAGATAACGCAGCACCACGTCGATCGAGACATCCGCGCGCACGGTGACCGTATCGATATTCATCAGGCCGCCGGCAGTGTCATCCGGGTAGGACAGAACCGCTTCCAGGCGCTGGCGATTCTGGTTATCCATCGCCATCAGCACTTCATGGATAACGGTGCCGGGCAGGTCCTGCAGCAGGTCAGCCAGATCGTCCGTGTCCAGGCCTTCGGCCGCGGCGACCAGTTCGCCCTGGTCCATGATCTTGATCAGACCCGCGCGGACTTCTTCATTTACGTGCAGCAATACCTCGCCATCGACTTCCGGGTCGACCAGTTCCCACAGCAACAGGCGTTTGTTCGGAGGGGTGGATTCGAGGATATGTGCGATTTCGGCCGGACGCAGGTTGTGCATCAGCCGGCGTACCTGCCCGGCGGCACCCGAGGCAAGTGCTTTGTTGAGATGCTCCAGGCGTTCCTGGGCGACGGATTGTTCTACGTTTGGGTCTGCCATGCTGAATCCTGTGGCGCTGTCGGTGGTCAGGCACAAAATTCGCAACAGTGTAGCACGGTAAAAATAATTTAGCCTTTGATGCCCAGCTGTTTCATCAGCACCTTGCGTTCAATCAGGTCATGGGTGTGCATGAACTTTTCGGCAATGGGCTGCAGTTCCCGCGTGTCGCAGTTTTTAATGATGCTTTTCACTTCCAGCAAGGATGCGGCCTGCATACTGAAATCGCGTAGGCCCAGTCCCAGCAGCAGACGAGTGTAGGCGGTATCGCCCGCCATTTCGCCACACATGGAAACCGGGATATTGGCCTGGTTGCCCGCCTGAATGACCCGGTGTATCAGTTGCAGCACAGCGGGGTGCGACGGGTCATAGAGATAGTTGACCTCGTCGTCCACGCGGTCGATCGCCAGGGTGTACTGGATCAGGTCATTGGTGCCGATGGACAGAAAGCTCAGATGCTTGGCAAACATATCCGCCGCCAGCGCCGCTGCGGGCACTTCAATCATGCCGCCGACCGGGATGGTCGGATCGAAGGGCAGTCCCCTGGCAACCAGCTCATTGCGGATTTCCCGAACCAGGTTGAGTACCTGCAGGATTTCCTGCTGGTTGGACAGCATCGGGATCATCATGCGAACGGGGCCCTCGGCGGCCGCGCGCATGATGGCACGTAACTGTGGCCGGAACAGGCTGAGATCGTGCAGGCAGAGACGCACCGCGCGCAGGCCCAGCGCCGGGTTGGTGCAGGGGCGTTCGTTGTTATCCAGGGTTTTGTCGGCACCGAGATCCAGGGTGCGAATGGTCAGAGGCAAGCCGTTCATCATGCGAATGACGTCGGTAT
This sequence comes from Thiohalobacteraceae bacterium, assembly GCA_041592335.1. Lineage (GTDB taxonomy): Bacteria > Pseudomonadota > Gammaproteobacteria > Thiohalobacterales > Thiohalobacteraceae > JBFHQE01. The sequence goes on from JBFHQE010000028.1 coordinate 22,426, forward strand.
AACGTTCCAGCTGTTCCTCTTCGCTGGGGATATCGCTGCGGTTCATGAACATGAACTCGGTGCGATACAGGCCGACGCCATCGGCGCCAACCTCGATAATAGCCTCGACATCGCTCGGCAGTTCAATATTGCCGGACAGATGCACGGGAACATTGTCGCGGGTCGTCGCCGGTTCGCGTTTCAGGGTCTGGAGCTTGGCCAGTCGCTGTAATTCTGCCTGCTGCCTGGCCAGGTAATAATCGAGGATGGTCTGGTCCGGGTTGGCGATAAGCACGCCGCGATAGCCATCGATAATCAGCGTTTCGTCATCGCGAATGTAGCGCCGTACATTGTGCATACCGACTATTGCCGGAATACGCAGGCTGCGGGCGATGATTGCGGTGTGCGACAGCGGGCCGCCATACTCGGTAATGAATGCGGCAATACCCTGGTGTTGCATCAGCACGGTATCGGCGGGACTCAACTCGTCGGCCAGCAGGATATGTCCGTTCAGGTTGCCATGATCCTCGATGTCGACACTGGATTGCGTTTCCGTGGTCAGGATGCGCAGAATCCGGTTAACCACGTGGTCGATGTCATCCTTGCGGGTGCGCAGATAGGCATCGTCCATGGCCTCAAACACTTCCACCAGCGCATTACGCTGCTGCTTGATGGCCCATTCGGCATTGATCTGTTTGGATATGATCAGGTGTTCGGGCGCGACGGTCAGCGTGGAATCTTCCAGCATCAACAGGTGCGCGTTGATGAATTCGACGATATCGGCCTTGGTGCCGCTGGGAATGCGGTTGCGTACTTCACGCAGCTGGATGCGGGCGATCTCGAGGGCGTTGCGGAAACGGCTGACTTCTTCCGCCAGCGTTTCTTCTTCAATATGGTATTCGGCGACTTCAAAATCGCCACGCATGAGGATATGGGCCTTGCCGATGGCAATGCCGCGCGATACGCCGATGCCTATGATCTGTAGACTCATCGCGTCCCTCGGTTACAGCAAAATTGATCTTTTGGCTTTATGCGGCGTTATCGTTTTCCTCTAATGCTCATTTACTTGTCGTGTAAACTCCGCTTTTCGGAAAACTCTGGCCTTGCCTAAAGCCAAAATCTCTAATTTTGCACCTGCACAATTATTCTGCTTCGTCGAACCGGTTGTTAATCAGTGCTTCCAGTTCGTTCAACGCGGTTTCCTCGTCCGCGCCGTTGGTAATGAGCTTGATGACGGTGTCTTTCGATGCGGCCAGCATCATGACACCCATAATACTTTTGCCGTTCACTGTCTGGTTGCCGCGCATGACATCGACGCTGCTGGAAAAGCGCGAGGCAAGCGTGACGAATTTGGCGGCCGCGCGGGCATGCAGGCCCAGTTTGTTTATGATTGTGACTTCTCGTTCCATCATCAGCAGTAATCTTTAATCAGTTACAGGTTGGCTGAGCAGTACGCCATCGCGTCCGCCGCTGATCGCTTTCTCGGTCAGTTCATTGAGATCGAGCCGTGGATAGTTCAGAATCCTGACCAGCATCGGGAGATTCAACCCGGCCACGACGGAAACCTTGAGATCATCGCGCAGGCGCGTGGCGATATTGCAGGGCGTCGAGCCGAACATGTCGGTCAGCACCAGCACGCCACGTCCCTGGTCCAGCCGCTTGGCGGCGGCGGCAACCTTGTGATAGGTATCATCCGTGTCGCAATCGAAGTGGGCGGGTACCACTTCGGTTGCCAGTGGGCAGACGCCCAGCATGTGCGTGGCGGTATTGAGTAACTGTTGTCCCGATTCGCCGTGGGTGATGATCAACAAACCAACTGTCATTTCAGTTCCCGATGTTTGATAAGCACCGCAGGATACCGGGCATGCAAGGCCTTGCCCAGTCGCTCGACCAGATAAACCGAACGGTGCTGGCCACCGGTGCAACCGATGGCGATAGTAAGGTAGCGGCGATTCTCGCGCTCAAACTGGGGAATCCAGCGCGTGAAGAAGTCGAGCAGTTGTGTGTACATGGCCTCGACGTTGTCGTCTCCCTCGAGGAACTGTTGTACAGCGGGGTCCTGTCCGGTGAGCGGGCGTAATTCGGCCTGCCAGTGGGGATTTGGCAGACAGCGCACGTCGAAAATAAAATCCGCGTCTTCCGGTGTGCCATGCTTGAAGCCGAAGGACTTGATCAGCACGGACATGTGTCCATCCTGCGCATCGGCGACGCGCTGTTTGATCAGGTCGCGGAGTTCGTGCACGTTGGTGTTGGAAGTGTTGATGTGCAGTTGCGCGCAGGCCGAGATCGGCTCCAGGATGTCGCGTTCCGCCTGGATGGCGTCCGCCAGTGTCTGGCCGTAGGAGGTCAGGGGGTGTTTGCGCCGGGTTTCGCTGAAGCGTTTCAGCAGAATCTCGTTATCGGCGTGCAGGAACAGAATATCCACGCCAATGCCGCGTTCGCGAAAACTGTCGATGATCTGTTTGAAATGGCCAAGGTCGCTGGAAAAATTGCGGGCATCGATGCCGATGGCGGTGCGGGTGCCGGAGGTGTCCGGGCGGCTGAGAAATTCATCGACGAAAGGTTCCAGCAATCCAGCCGGCAGGTTGTCGACGCAGTAATAATCCAGGTCTTCAAGTGTATTGAGCGCGACGCTCTTGCCTGACCCCGATAACCCACTGACAATGACTAGTTTCATAGTTTGAGCTGTTGCCAACTGGCGGCTGGCATTTATTGATTACGTTGAATGACGTCGCGCTGCCGTTTGATGAAGGTGATGCTAGAGTCGTAGCCCTTCAAACGCAAGATATGATTGCGCGCGGCGGCTTCCACCAGCACCGCGAGGTTGCGTCCGGGCGCTACCGGCAGGGTGATTTCCGGTATTTCCACCCCCAGTATATTGCGTATGGTGCGGCTGCCCTGCAGGCGATCCATGGTCGCCAGCTCTTCGTCGCTGAAGGTTTTCAGGTTGATGACCAGGCGCAGGTATTTCGAATCCTTGATCGCACTGTCGCCGAACATGGCGCGCACATTGAGTATCCCGAGGCCACGCACTTCCAGAAAATCGCGCAGCAGTTCCGGGCAGCTGCCGGAAATGAGATCGGGAGCGACTCGCGCGAATTCCGGCGAGTCGTCGGCTATCAGGCGGTTGCCACGGCTGACCAGCTCCAGTGCGAGTTCGCTTTTACCGATCGCCGCGTCACCGGTAATGAGCAGGCCGATGCCCATAACTTCCAGGTAAACGCCGTGCAGGGTGACGCGGTCGGCGTATTCGTGGCTGTAGTAGTAATGCAGATGGTTGATGACTTCATGGCTGGCAATGGGCGAGACAAACAGTGCGATCTCGCGAATATCCGCCAGGGCCTTGAGTTCTTCGTTGATTTCGGCAACGCCGCACAGAATCACCAGGTCGCTTTTGGCCGAGAACAGCATATCCAGTGCCTCGGTGCGAAAATCTTCGTCCAGTTCCTGGAGATATTTGAGCTCGGTAGGTCCGATGACCTGGATACGATGAGTATGAATGAAGTTGAGATGGCCGATCAGTGAACTGGAATCCGGGTCGCCGCCGGGATCCAGCTCAATGGTGCGGTGTCCCCCGGCATGTCCCGCAATCCATTCGAATCGTAACCGTTCGCGGAGAGATTCGAATAGATTGCTGACAGTCAGGGTCTGCTTCATGCCGATGCGCGTTGTTGCCAGCTTCGGATGTCGTTGTACAGGGTAGAGCTACTGGTGCTTTTGCGGAGATTGGCGCAGAAGCTACTGTCGCTGAGCATTTTCGCCAGTTCGGCCAGCAAGGCCAGGTGTTCGTCGGTGGCTTCGGCCGGCACCAGCAGGGCAAACATGAGATCGACGGGCTTTCCATCCAGGGAATCGAAATCGATCGGCGATTCGAGTGACATGAAAGCCGCAACCGGCTCATCGAGATTTTCCAGGCGGCCATGCGGTATGGCGACCCCCTGACCCAGTCCGGTACTGCCCAGGCGTTCCCGGTTGAGCAGGCTGCTGAAGATTTCCTCGGTGGTGATATTCACGGCCACCGTGGCCAGTAGCTGGCTGATGTCTTCCAGCGCGCGTTTTTTACTGCCCGAATCCACTTTGCAGCGAACCCGTTCCGGTGCGAGAAGTTGCACAATGCTCATAATGTCTAGATTTACTTATTCCGCGACCTGGTTGGTTTTGGCTGCTTCGGAACGGTGATGGTCTTTCAGCTTTTCCTTGTGCTTCTTGACCTGTCGATCCAGCTTGTCTACCAGTCCGTCGATGGCGGCATACATATCTTCTTCCGTCTGGTCGGCAAAAATGTTGTTGCCGGTGACATGCACGGTGGCTTCGGCCTTGTGACGCAGTTTTTCGACTGTCAGGACCACGTGGATGTCGGTGACGCTGTCAAAATGGCGTTCGAGCTTTTCCATTTTGCTGTTGACGTAGTCACGTAGTGAGTCTGTGATATCGATGTGGTGTCCAGTGAGGATCACTTGCATTTCGCCGCTCCTTCTAGGCTATGTTTCGTTAAGCGAGGCGTTTGCGCTCGTTGGATGGAGGTATTGCCATCGCCTCGCGGTATTTTGCGATGGTCCGGCGTGCGACCTCAATACCCTCGTCGGCGAGCATGGCCGCGATTTTACTATCACTGAGGGGTTTTGAGGGAGTTTCCGCCGCAATCAGTTTCTTGATCATGGCGCGAATCGCGGTGGCCGAACATTCGCCGCCGTCGGCGGTGCCAACGTGGCTGGAGAAAAAGAACTTGAATTCGAAAATGCCGCGCGGTGTGTGCATGAATTTCTGGGTGGTGACGCGCGAGATGGTGGATTCGTGCATTTCCACGCTTTCCGCGACATCGCGCAGTACCAGCGGTTTCATCGCTTCTTCACCGTAATCGAAAAAGGCGCGCTGGCGCTCCACGATGCAGCGGGCGACTTTCAGCAGGGTTTCGTTGCGGCTTTGCAGGCTTTTCAGGAACCAGCGCGCTTCCTGCAGATGGTTGCGAAGATAAGTATTATCGGCGCTGTTATCGGCACGTTTCACCATGCCGGCATAATGCGCGTTAATGCGTAATTTGGGTGCAGCCTCCGGGTTCAGATCCACGTACCACTTGCCATTACGCTTGCTGACAAAGACATCGGGTATGACATATTCCGCCTGGCTGGAGGCGATCTGCGAGCCGGGCCGTGGATTCAGGGTCTGGATCAGGACGATGACTTCCTGCAGATCGTCCTGGCTGAGCCGCATGCGCCGCATCAGCTGGGTGAAATCGCGGCTGCCCAGCAGGTCGAGATGATGCGTGACCAGGCGCAGTGCCTCGGCGCGCCAGGGGGTGGCCGGATCAAGCTGGCGCAGTTGCAGCAACAGGCATTCGCCGGGATCGCGGGCGGCGACGCCGATCGGGTCGAACTGCTGTACCCGGTGCAATACCGCTTCGACTTCGTCCATTTCCAGCTCGGGATAGCTGCTGACCAGACCCTGGAAAATGTCGTCCAGCGGCAGGCTCAGGTAGCCGTCTTCATTGACTGCATCGATGATGGCGTTGGCAACGGACTGATCGGTTTCACTGAAAGGGGTGAGTTCCATCTGCCAGACCAGGTGGTCGTGCAGGGTTTCGGAGCCGGTATTGTGGGTTTCGAAATAGTCGCGGTCATCGTCGTTTGACGGTGCGCTGTAACTGGTGGCGCCGGAGTCGTAGACATCGTCCCAGTTGCTGTCGACCGGCAGGTCGTCAGGAATGGATTCGGTTTGCCCGGATGCGGAGATTTCCGTTTCGGGGCGCTCGGCGGGCGCATCATCGCCGTTATCGTTGCGCTCCGCGCGGTTATCCTGGCTCTCGTTGCTGGATGTGCTGCTCTCCGCGCCCTCGTGCTCGACGGCTTCCAGCATCAGGTTGGAATCCAGGGCCTGCTGAATTTCCATTTGCAGCTCCAGCGTTGAGAGTTGCAGCAGGCGGATGGCCTGTTGCAGCTGGGGCGTCATGGTCAGCGACTGGCCGAGACGAAGTTGGATCGATTGCTTCATTCAGTTCTACTTGGTTCCGTGCTAAAGCAACCGCAACTGTAACCTAACAAGCATGAATTGTGCCAGTGATTTTCAAAAGATTCGCCGTGCAATATGACAATTTGTTGATCTGGGTAAACAACACAGTAAATTCAAAGTTATAGACGAAAGTCCTGGCCAAGATACACGGCTCGGACCTGCTGGTCGGCCAGGATTTCCTGCGGGTTGCCTGCCTTGATAACCTGACCTTCATTGAGAATATAGGCACGATCGCAGATTCCTAAAGTCTCGCGGACATTATGGTCCGTTATCAGCACGCCAATGTTGCGGTCGGTCAAGTGTTGCACGATATTTTTGATGTCGCCGACCGAGATCGGGTCAACCCCGGCAAAGGGTTCGTCCAGCAGTACGAAGCGCGGCTCGGTGGCCAGGGCGCGGGCAATCTCGACACGGCGCCGTTCGCCGCCGGACAGGCTGATACCCAGCTGTTCGCCGAGGTGACTGATATGCAATTCCGCCAGCAGCTGTTCCAGTTTCTGGCGTCGCTCGCTGCGGGACAGGTCGCCGCGGGTTTCCAGGATGCCCATGACGTTATCGTGCACGCTGAGCTTGCGAAATACCGAGGGTTCCTGCGGCAGATAGCCGAGACCGCGCCGGGCGCGGCGGTGGATCGGGTCGCGGGTGATATCCGAATCATTGAGCTGGATGCTGCCGCCGTCGCAGCCGATCAATCCGACGATCATGTAGAAGCAGGTGGTTTTCCCGGCGCCGTTCGGTCCCAGCAAGCCCACGACTTCGCCGCTGCTGACCGCCATCGACACATCATTGACGACGGTGCGGGAACGGAATCGTTTAACCAGATGTTGCGCAGTCAGGGTCGCCATTATTCCCCGGCTTTCTTTTTCGGTTGCAGGGTAATGCGTACCCGGTCCTGGCCGGTGCCGGCATTCACGATATCGCGGTCAATGTCGTAATTGATACGTTCGCTGGTGAAGGTATCCTGGCCCTGCCACACCTTCGCGGAATCGATGAGAATTAGCTTGCCGTCTGTGGCGTAATACTCCATGCGCAACGATGTAGCCTCGACATCCTGGTCCTTGTCGTCGGGACGTTGTTTATAGGTGGCGGGCTTGCCCAGCGCGACGGCTTCCGAGATGTCGCCATCGACAGTCTTCAGGGTGAGATGATCGGCGGTGATCCGCATGCTTCCCTGGGTGATGACGACATTGCCGGTATAGACATGTACGCCGGTCTTGTCATTGATTTTGGCGTGATCGGCTTCCAGCTGCATTGGCTGGTCGCGGTCGGTGGATAATGCCAGTAACTGCGGACTGATCAATAACAGTAGCAATAGGCTGGGCAGGCGTATCATGGACGGTTCCTTGCGTTCGGTTGCTGAATGGCGTGCACCCTGGACAGTAATTCTACCTCGTCTTTTTCCAGGTAAGCACGCATGCCGACAGCGGTGACTTCCAGGCCCGGTTGTTGAAACCGTACCGGTTTATCGGTTTCGGCGTAGTCGCGATCCGGCCAGAAGTCTATCAGGTCGGTGTAGGCCTCGGTTCGCTTGTTAGCGGGGCCGCCCGCGCGGTGCAGCTCGACATTGCCGCTCAATTGCACCTTTTCACCGCCTTTCATAATCAGTGCCTGTGCGCTTTTCACTTGCCAGGGAGGCCCATCATTCCGCTGCAGTTCCATGCGCATGGTTTGCAGGCGGGTGGTATCTCTCTTCGGGAAGTGTTCGCTGTATTCCGCCCACAGGCGTTGCGTCAACTGGCCATTCGGATTGAGAGTGCTGACAATAATGTTTTCGGCAAAGGCGTCGGGCGTGTCCTTGCGCGACGCTTCCTGCGCACTGATGGAATGGCTGGCGGTGAAATAGATCCAGCCGCTGAAGGCGGCGCCCAGCGCCAGCAGGAGAAACAGGAAAAGGCTTTCTCCGCGTATCAAAGGTAGCTTTCCAGTTCCTGTTGCAGCAGGCCCTTGGCCTCGAGGATGAGTTCGCAGACATCGCGCGCCGCGCCACGGCCGCCGTTACTCGGCGTGGTCCAGTGAGCGTGTTTTTTGACGAAGTCGTGCGCGTCGCCCACGGCGATCGCCAGTCCCACCTTGGACATGATGGGCAGGTCAACCAGGTCGTCGCCGACATAGGCGGTTTCTTCGGGCGCGACGCCCAGTTTTTCAATCAGCTCATAAAAGGCCGGAACCTTGTCGCGCTTACCCTGGTAGACATGTTGGATGTTGAGATTCTGCACCCGGTACTCGACGACTTTGGAGGTGCGGCCGGTGATGATGCCCAGTTCGACGCAGCGATGCTTGTTAATCATGTTAATGCCATGACCATCGCGGGAGTTGAATGCCTTGTACTCCTGGCCATCGTCACCGTAAAACAGCGAGCCGTCGGTGAGTACACCATCGACATCGAAGATCACGAGTTTGAGTCTGGCGGCTTTGTCGAGAATGTCTTGCATTGTGGATTCCAAATCGTTGGTAAATGATTTCACCTGTAGGAGCGGGCTTGCCCGCGAACTAGCAGTGAAACAAAGCATTCGCGG
>JBFHQE010000029.1:0-26477 GCA_041592335.1 Thiohalobacteraceae bacterium
ACTATCAACTTGCTGCGTTCGAAGACGCGCATATATAAGTAATAAAAATGGAGTTAAAATGAAATATTTTAAATCGAAAGCCGCATATTTTTTCTGTATTGGTTTAATTCCTTCTATAGCGTTCGCCGGGCTTGATTCTGCTGCTGTTGTGTTCAAATCGGGTAATTGGTCAGTACATCGAGACAAAGACGCAATGACTGACGAAATATCCTGTACCGGTATTTATAAAGATGATTATGCTATTCAGCTTGTCGATGATGCTTTATACATTAAAGTCCGAGGTGGGGTTAAGACTGTCAAGCTTCGGTATGGTGAACAATCGCCAGAAGGAATGCGTCTAGCCGATGATATGGAGAAGAAAATAGGTGTAATTGTTATTGATGACGCCGAGTTTACCAAGCTACTCGCTTCTAATAGATTAAGGGCGCAAGTACTTACTGTGCTTGATAGTGTAAATAATTATGACATTAGTCTCGCAGGGGTTACAGAGGCTGTAAAAAATATTCGTTCCGGCTGCCCGGATCAATCGGTTAGTGAAAATTCACTAAAAGCACCTATTTTATGTGGTGATAAGATTATAGAAAGACTGAAAGCAAAAAAAGTATCCGATGAGGTTATTGAATATGCTTGTTCGGCTTACTAATTAAAGTCTGACTGAAACATGAAATTTTGCTAATGAATAATAATTGGATTTCTATTTTATGATTTTTAACTGCAATATGAATGAGGGGGTTGGCTTAATGAAAAAGTTTATTATGTGTGTATTAATTGCTATAAGTTATCCCGTATTTGCTGGTGATGATGTCAAACAAGAAATTATTCAGAGATGTAAATCTCAAATGGGGGATTACGGAGCCTCAATGGTTAAAGCTTGTGTGGATCAAGACATCGAAGCGTTAGTGGCCTTAAATGAATATCATGAAAAGCATAAAAGTATTATTAGTCGTTGTTACTCGCAAATGAAGGATTATGGCTATGCAATGATAAAAGCATGTGCGGATCAAGATATAGAGGCTGAGGAAGCTCTTAGTCGATACTAAGTACTACAATTCAAGGATTATAATATGAGAAAAATAGTTGTATTGGTTGTTGTGAGTTTACTTTTTGGTGTGCTTGTATCGCAAACCACATTGTTTATAGTGCAGCCGATAGGCGCCGTTCCTGAGGGGCGTACATTATTAATTCTTCGCATGAATAAAACAAAATTTATTGATAGTGCTGACGCAATGTGCGAAAGAGAGATTGGGGGTGTGAGTTTATTTTGCCGCGGCATGATGATGGCCGCAATTTCTAAAAAAGGCACTATATTGGCAAGGCTTCCATATAGTGATTTCCTTTATAACATCTCAACCAATGGAAAATCATACGAAAGGTAGTCTGAATTCTCTATATTCGTTGCAAATCTGTGCAAATTTGGGCCAGAACACAGATTACTCTAATATTCTTTTTGCACGGTAAACCAAATGCTCCAACTCCGCCCAAACTGTGAATGCTGCAACAAAGATTCCCCACCGGATTAAACGGAAGCCCGTATCTGTACGTTATAATCCCCACCCTCGACTCTAACTGTTAGCCATTAATGGAAAACCTCATCGAACTCGGCCTTATCGGCCTCTTCATCGCCGCATTTCTCGCCGCCACAATCCTCCCCCTAAGCTCCGAACTCGTCCTCGGCGCTTTACTGCTGACCGACTATTCCCCAGCAACCCTTATCACCATCGCCACAATCGGCAACGTCCTCGGCTCTATCACCAACTACGCACTCGGCTACTGGGCCAGCCTGGGCGTCATCAAAAAATGGCTGAGAATGTCAGAAGACGAATTCGTCAAAGCCGAACAACGCTTCACGAAATACGGCATAGCCTCGCTGTTTTTCGCCTGGGTCCCGGTTATCGGCGACGCCTTAACCGTCATGGCCGGTATACTGCGTATCCGCTTCTTCTGGTTTGTGATCCTGGTCACTGCCGGAAAACTAATGCGTTACCTCGTTTTCAGTTACATGACACTGCAAGCGCTATAGTAAAAACCCGGCCGGATGATCACAGCGCCAGCCAATATCGGACTATAATAAGCACCACCCGGTACTCAGGAGGCGTTCCATGCCCGCAAGGCTTATCAACCCACTTATTCTTGTTACCTTTCTGCTCTGGTCAGCCCTGGCATCGGCCGCAGGCAATTCCCGCGTCGTCTATCCCGACTGGTTTAAGCCCAACCTGTACGACCTCCAGGGCGATTTGCAGGAAGCGCGTGACTCCGGCAAAAAAGGCATCATGGTCTTCTTCAGCGCGTCGACCTGCAGCTATTGCATGGCCATTATCGAAAAGGCATTCAAGCAACAGGATATCGTGCAACGCCTGAACCAGCATTACGATGTCATTGGCCTGGACGTCTTCAGCGACAACGAGATCATCGATATCCACGGCAACACGCACTGGACCAAGGAATTCGCTGTCGTGGCTAAAGCCACCTTTACCCCCACGATGATTTTCTACGGTATCGATGGAAAGATTCAATTGCGCCTGCTGGGTTACCAGTCGCCGGAAAAAATGCGCGCCGTGCTGAGCTACCTGGAGACCGACAACTATACGAGGATGAGCCTGCGCCAGTTTATCGAGCAAGGTAAAATCAGCACCAAACCCGCAGCCTCCACACCGCCCAGCCAGGACCTGGACCTGCGCAAAAGCACCGACCGGCAGATGATGCTGGTCTATGAGTCGGATGACTGCAGCAAGTGTCAGTTGCTGCGTGACATGCTCAAGGCTGATGTGTTGCAGCCCTATATGCCGCACCTGGATATCGCCTTTGTCAGTGGCAGCGACACCGCAAGCCGGATTACCACGCCTGATGGCGAACAACTGGACGGCAAGGCCTGGGCCGATCGGCTGGGTTTAATCTACAGCCCGGCAATGGTGTTTTACAGTGCAGGCAAGGAGGTGTTGCGCGTCGATACCGATATTCTTCTGGACAAGGAGGGCGACACTGTTACGCCTGATGATGTGCATGTTCTCGATAACATCCGCGCACGCCTGCAGTATGTCACTGAAAGAGGCTACGAATCCTTACCGCAATTCCAGCGCTGGCGTGCGCAACAGAAACAGAACGCGAGTGTAAATCCGCAAACGGAATAGTGTAAGAGGTCAAAGTCGAGTCGGTGATTTTCAAACTAATTCTCAAGGCCCTTGCCATCTGGCTTCTTATCCTGATGCTCGCCATCCTCAATGGCCTGTTCAGGGAATACGTCCTGCTTGACCTATTGAGTATCGTACCGGGTATGATCCTGAGCGGTATCATCCTCAGTAGCCTGATATACGCCACTACCTATCTACTGTTGCCCTGGCTGAACACCCGGGCACCGACGCGATTAATCGCTGTTGGCATCGGCTGGTTGCTGTTAACACTGATCTTTGAATTCTCGTTTGGCCTGCTGCAGGGCAAACCGCTGGACGATATCCTGGCCGCCTATCGCTTCACGGATGGAAATATCTGGCCGCTGGTGTTGCTGGTGACAGCACTATCGCCCTGGCTGGCGGCCCGGATCAGAGGATGGATATAATAACCCCCGCACAAGAAGCTGACTTGCCCATCCTCTGCGAGATTTTCAACGAGGCACGTGACGATAACGGCGCTTTCCCGAAAGACGTTTATGATATCGATGCCTTCAGGAAAGTAATCGAGGGCGAAGCGGTTCTGGTGGCACGCGTCGCTGACAAGATCGCTGGATTTGCTTCCGTTTGGGAGGCCGACACCTTTTTGCATCACCTGTTCGTATCGCCTCACTATCAACGACAGGGTATCGGCAGCGCACTTATCGATCACTGTATCAAACTGTTCGGTCTGCCAATGGCGTTAAAGTGCGTTGAAGCCAACACCGAGGCTTGCCGGTTTTATGAGCGCAGGGGCTGGCGCAATTCAGCCACGGCAGAAGGTCCGGAAGGGCGCTATATTCTGTATGTTCGCGAATTAAGCACATAGTCGGGTGGGCAACTCCCTGTCGCCGCAACGCCTGAAATGAATTACTGACCACTCTTGACATACCATAAAGCATATATATACTAAATAAGCTATGTGGGAAGTCTATGAGCACAGGAATGCTGCTAAACAGCTTGAGTCGCTGCCGGTCGACGTGCTCAAACGGTATGAAAAATGGAAAGATATCGTATCGATTAGTGGTCCTGAAGGGCTTAAGCAGATTAAAGGCTTCAGAGATGAGCCACTTCGTGGTGAATGGAAAGGATACCGTTCGTCTCGTCTTAATATTCAATATCGCGTCATCTACAAGATCGAGAAGGAGCTTGTTCTAGTAAAGGTGGTTAGCGTGACTCCGCACGATTATCGGAGGAAGTGAAATGAAAAACTACCGTAAAGCTAAAAAGTTAGTTGATGTTTCTGTCGGTGAATCCGTGCGGATTCTTCGTGAGCTACAGGAAATGAGTCAAAACGAACTTGCTGAAGTGACTGGTATCCCGCAATCCACTATCTCTGCTATTGAAAATGATCGCGTTAATCTGGGAGTAGAGCGGGCCAAGATACTAGCCCGCGCTTTGAAGTGCCATCCGGCAGTTCTGGTGTTCCCAGGTTGGGATGTTGAGCAGGAATCCGCAGCGTAAGCTAGCGTATTACTGACCGCTTTTCAGTTTTTCCCAGTAATCATTCATCAGTGCATTGGCTTCTTCACCAATGTCTTCCTGAAACTCACCGGCATTTATGACTTCCGCCGACGGGAAGATAATCGGATTCTGGCGAGTCTCTTCATCCAGCAGATCCCGCGCGGTCAGGTTGGGCGTGGCGTAACCGATTTCTTCCACTGCCTGTTTGGCGATTTCCGGGCGCAGCATGAAGTCGAGAAACTTGTGCGCGTTCTCGACATTTGCCGCACCGAATGGAATAACGAAGCTGTCAATCCAGAAGCTGGCGCCTTCGCTGGGGTAAATGTACTGGATGGCCGGGTTTTCTTCCTGGGCCATGTAGGCTTCGCCGCTCCAGACCGTGCCGACCGATACATCTCCCGCCAGCAGGGGCTCGCGCGGCGCATCTACGTTGAACACCAGCACGTTCGGCATCAGTTCCCTGAGCTTTTCATAGGCCTTTTTGATCTCGGCGGGATCGGTAGTATTGGTCGACACGCCATTGATCTTGTAGGCCATGTGGAACACTTCGCGCACGTCATCGAGTATTAACAACTGGTTTTTCCATTTTGGATCCCAGAGATCGGCGAAGCTGGAAACGCTGGCAGGATCGACGTTGTCGGTGTTGACCGCGATGGAAGAGCTGCCCCAGAGATAGGGGATACTGTACTCGTTACTTGGATCGAAAGGCTTGTTGAGCAGGTCTGGGTCCAGGTGTTTGAAGTTGCTTAACTTGCTCTGATCAATCGGCTGGATCAGGCCGTCCTTGCGCATCAGCGACACCAGGTAGGTGGAGGGCACGACGATGTCATAGCCCTTGCCTTTCTGCAGCTTGAGCTTGGCGTACATGGTCGCGTTATTGTCATAGGTCGAGTACTCGACCTCGATACCGGTTTCCTCGGTGAACTGTTCCAGCACCCCTTCCGGGATGTACTCGGCCCAGTTGTAGACAACGACCTTGCCATCCGCGACAGCAGCGGCAGAGAGAAGGCATAACAGGGAGCTAACGAGTGGACGCAGTGTCATGGCAGAACTCCGGTGAGTGTAAGAATAAAGCGGGATAGTAAGGTCAAAGTTCGCTTGCGACAATCATCATTTGCGGCGCATGCGCCCAAGCAGCGCCGCGACCATGACCAGTATCAATGAGAGGGCCAGCAGTAGGGTGGCCAGCACGTTCACTTCCGGCGAAACGCCGACCTTGACCATGGAATAGACGCGGATCGGCAGGATCTCGAAACCGGGGCCGGTGACGAAGGTGCTGATGATGACGTCGTCCAGCGACAGGGTGAAACTCAGCAACCAGCCGGCGATAACCGCGGGCATCACCAGTGGCAGCACAATGGTACGGAAACTGCGCCATTCACCCGCACCAAGATCGCGCGCCGCCTCCAGCAGGTTGCGGTCGAAACCTTTCAGTTGCGCGTACACGGTGATGACCACGAACGGCAGGCAGAAGGTGATGTGCGAAATCAGCAAGGACCAGAAGCCGAGGTGAATGCCGAGCACGATGAAGATCACCAGGAAGGTGATGGCCAGTACGATATCCGGCGACATCAGCACCACGAACAACAGTCCGGCGGCCAGCTTCTTCATGTGGAACTGGTAGCGGTACACCGCCAGCGCCATCAGGGTGCCGATGACAGTGGCGGCGGAAGCGGCCAGGGTCGCAATCAGCAGGGAATTGGTAAAGGCCTGCATCAGCGCATCGTTGTGCCAGAGTTTTTCATACCAGCGCAGCGAAAAACCTTTCCACTCGAAGCCGTATTTCGATTCGTTGAAGGAGTTGATGACCAGGATGGCGATCGGCAGGTAAAGGTAGACAAAGACCAGGCCAACCAGGCTCCACTTAAAGGGCGTTATCATCGAGCCCTCCCTGGCGGTTGATGCGGCGGTTGGCCAATGCATAGAACCTGAGTAGCAGTCCCATCAGCACAATCAGGGTGATGCTGAGCGCGGCACCGAACGGCCAGTCGCGCACCACCAGGAACTGGTTCTTGATGATGTTGCCGAGCAACAGGTTCTTGGCGCCGCCCAGCAGGTCGGCGACATAGAACATACCCATCGCGGGCAGAAACACGATCAGCGAACCGGCAATCACACCGGGCATGCTGAGCGGCAGGATCACCTGCATGAAACGCTGCAAGCGTGTCGCGCCCAGATCGCGCGCGGCTTCCAGCAGGCGGTTATCGAGCTTGCTGAAGGTGGTCACCAGCGGCAGCACCATGAAGGGCAGCAGGATGTAGACCAGGCCGAAGATGACTGCGAACGGCGTGTACAGCAATTGCAGCGGCGCATCGATCAGGCCCAGCGAAAGCAGGGTGGAATTGATCAGGCCCTTGGCGCCGAGGATCAGCTTGATCGCATAGGTACGGATCAGGCTATTGGTCCAGAAAGGCACCATCATCAGAAACAGCAACAGCGCGCGCGGCAATTTGGGCAACCGCGCCAGCGTCCAGGCAAAGGGATAACCTATTAACAGGCAAATGCCCGTCGTCAGCAGTGACAGCCAGAACGACTGCCAGAAGGCACTGGCGTAGACCGGTTCCCAGAGCCGGACATAGGATTCCAGCGTGAAAGGGTAAGAGGCCAGTTGTTGCGTATCGGGACTGAGCAGGCTGGTCAGCAGCACCAGGATATGCGGGGCGAGCACAAACAGCGCCAGCCAGGCGAGGGTGACGCCGATTGCCAGTTGGCGAAAGCTCACCAGGATTCCTTCGCTATTACATGTTCCCAGCCGGCCACCCAGTCGACCCAGACGCGCTCGCCAATGCGGTAGTCGATGTCGGGATCGTCTTCGTTGAAGAATTCGCTGACCAGCAGGTCCTGTCCGCTTTCCAGGCGAATCAGCGAATCCAGTGTCTGGCCGGTGTAATTGCGCTCCAGTACCGCGCCGACATACCCGCTGCGATCCACCGGTGCATCGGCGATGTATTCCACGCGCAAGTCTTCCGGGCGCAGCAGTACGTGGACTTCATCGCCCGCCGCCGCCTGCTGTTCAAAGCGCAAGGTTTTTTCCACGCCGTTCACCTGGGCCAGGTAACGGTATTCCCCCAGGGGGCGCAGAATGGTGGCGGAAAAAATGTTGATCTCGCCAATGAAACGCGCCACAAACAGGTTGCAGGGTTCTTCGTAGATTTCGCGTGGTGTGCCGATCTGCATGGCGCGGCCCTGGTCCATGACCAGCACCCGGTCCGACATGGACAGGGCTTCTTCCTGGTCATGGGTGACGTAAATGAAGGTAATGCCCAGCTTGCGTTGCAATTGCTTGAGTTCGATCTGCATCTGGCGCCGCAGCTTGTAATCCAGTGCGCTTAGCGATTCATCGAGCAATAGCACTCGCGGACGGTTAACCACGGCACGCGCAATCGCCACGCGTTGCTGCTGGCCGCCGGACAGCTGATGTGGCCGACGCTGGGCATAGTCGCTGAGCCGCACGGCGGCAAGCGCCTCGTTGACCCTTGGCGTTATCTCCTCCCGTGCAATTCCGCTCATGCGCAGACCGAACGCGACATTGTCGAACACGTTCATATGAGGGAACAGGGCATAACTCTGGAACACAGTGTTAACCGGCCGACGTTCCGCGGGCAGCGTGGCGATTTCATGACCGGCAAGCCGAATACTGCCGGCATCGGCCTGTTCCAGGCCGGCGATCAAGCGCAACACGGTGCTTTTACCGCAACCGGAAGGGCCCAGCAGGGTGAAGAACTCGCCATCCTTGATGGTGAGGTCGAAGCCTTTTAGCACTTCCTCTCGATCGAAACGTTTGGTAATACCACTGAGGACAAGAATGGAATCAGGCATGGGGAGTCGCGGCCATAGAACTTCCGTGCAATATAACCCGTTAATCGACCCGCGCACAGTATCGGCCGCCGGTTTTTGAAGCGCGGTTTTTTAAAAAAATATTGCTAGCTAATTTTCACCGAATCCATTATTAAGTGCGCCAATATCGGCCCTTATCGAGGAACATATGGAAAGGGTGCTTTGTTCATTCCTGCTGCTGGCGTTCTGCTCCGCGGCAAACGCCCTTGAGCAAGTCAAAATCTTTACCCAAAGTCAGCCCTGGGCGATCCCGGCGGACGTGCGCGTGATTTACGTGACCCTGTGTGGTGGCGGCAACGGCGGCGCGGGCGGCTACGACAATTATGCCGGTATCGGTGGTGGCGGTGGTGGTGGCGGCGCATCCAGCACCATTCACGATCGTCCTATTTTTATCGGGGAAAACGGTCCCGGCACGCTGGTTATCCTGGTGGGTGCCGGTGGTGAAGGCGGCGCAGTGGGTCAACCGGGCAAACCCGGTACATCAAGCCAGGTGCAGGGCAGCGCGATTGCCAACTTCATTGGTATCGCCCAGGGCCAGCATCAGCCGGATAAGCAGGCACAGCCGGGCACGGCCATGGCCGGTGGCAAGGGCGGTGACGGTTCCACGGTAGGCGGACCAGTCTTTCCCATCGGCGGCGACGGGGCGACGAGCATGCGTCATGCCGTGGCCGGTCAAAACGATCTTCATCTCAGCTGGTATCAAACCGCCGGTGCCGCCGGTGGTGGCGGAGGCTTCGGTACGCGCGGTGGCGCGGCCGGGGGGAATTCCGAATCCAGTTCAGTGCCACCGAAAAACGCCTATGGCAGCTCCGGTGGCAGCGGTGGCGCTTCGGCCATGGCCAGGGGCGGCGTCGGTGGTGATGGCGCGCCGGGCGCCCGTCCACAAAACTTTGGCAGTTATTGCGCGGGTGGCGGCGGTGGCGCGGGAAGCACCGGGATGAGTCGCGCCATGCCGGGCGGCAAGGGCGGGGATGGCATCGTTATCCTGCGCTGGCAGCAGTAAACACCGCCGCTTTAGAGTTTAAATCGCGCCACCACCGATTGCAGTTCGCCAACCAGTTTGCCAAGTCCTTCGCCGGTACTGGAAATCTGGGTGGAACCTTCCGCGGTGCGTTCGACGACCTGGCTGATATTGATGATGTTGCGATTGATTTCGTCGGCAACCGCGCCTTGCTCCTCGGCGGCGCTGGCGATCTGCGTGGTCATGTCATGGATGGTGGAAACCGCATTGTGAATGCTGTCCAGCGAGCGCCCCGCATGTCCCGCCTGCGCCACGCTGGCATCCGCCTGGCTACGACTTTCATTCATCACCTGGACCGCTTCCCGCGCGCCTTGCTGCAGGTTCTCGATCATCTGCTGTATTTCACGCGTCGATTCCTGGGTGCGCTGGGCGAGGGTGCGTACTTCATCCGCCACCACGGCAAAACCCCGTCCCTGTTCGCCCGCGCGCGCGGCCTCGATCGCGGCATTGAGGGCCAGCAGGTTGGTCTGTTCGGCAATATTCTTGATGACGTCCAGCACGGTGCCGATGTTACTGCTTTCGGAGTCGAGCCGACTGATGGTATCGCTGCCCTTGCGAATTTCACTGGCCAGTTTTTCTATCATCGTAATCGTTTCGCGAACGACCTTGCCACCTTCGTTCACTTCTTTATCCGCGTCCGTGGCTGAATCGGCCGCCGCCGCCGTGTTACTGGCGACTTCGTGCACGGTGGCCGTCATCTGGTTCATGGCGGTAGCCACCATTTCCGTTTCGCTGTATTGCTGCTGCACGTCTCTGTTGGTCTGTTCAACGATGCCATTCATGGTGTCTACGGCCGCGTTGATTTTATGGCCCACCTCGGCAATTTCCTGGACGCGTCGGCGCAGCTTGCCCTGCATGGATTCAACCGCCTCGGCCAGTTGTCCCACCTCGTCCTTGTTGCCGGTCCGGGGGATTGTGCCTGTCAGATCGTTATCTGCGATGCGTAATGTTTCTTCCGTGAGCTTGCGCAATGGCATTATCGCGGTCATCAGCAACCAGGTGCCTCCCAGTACGACAGCGCCACCGATAGCAACCATCAGGGTGATGAAGAGTTTGGCATTGTGGGATTTTTCCGACGCCTGGTCGAGCAGGTCGGCATTGCGCCTGGCGGCCCGTTGCAACAGTGTTTCAACCTGGCCGGTGATGAGCTCCGCGGTTTCATCGAAACTGGACATCATCCGGTTGCCGCCCTGGGGGCCCTGGTCGATATAGGTTTGCGCCATGCGTTGTCCAGTCGCGTAATAGTTGTCCAGGCTGGACACCACCTCTGTGTAGAAAGCGTTCTCGTCGGGATCCAGCGCGGCAAGTGTATCGAGATTGTTTTTTGCATCGCGGTAATGTTCTTCCGCCTGATCGAAGCCATCGTTAAGCCCGTCCTGGGCGCGCGTGGCGCTGATGTCGGTGAGCCATTGCTGTATCTGCACCACGTTCAGCCGGAAATCCTGCGCGGCGATATAAAAAGGCGTACCGGTACCCGCTATTTCATCGTTCAGATCAACGATGGTTTGTGTCGATCTCAGGGTTACCGCCAGTACGGTTGCAACAGTCACCAGAATGACAACGGACAGTATTTGCGCTTTCCTTATCAGGGTCATGGTTCTTCCTTCTCAACTATTTACAACTATCATCTATCCAGTGCAGCGGCACCCGGCATTACCTTGAGCTTTTCCCGCATGGACTTCACGCCATGGGCGCTGTCGTGCAGCCATTCCACCAGGTCATTGGCATTGCGCGGCCGGCTCAGGAAGTAACCCTGGGCCAGGTCGCAACCGAGTTCGTCGAGTAACTCTAGTACATCGCGATCCTGCACGCCTTCGGCAACCACCTGGCGGCCGATGTTATGCGCGAGATCGATGATGGAACGCACAATCACCGCGTTGTTCTCGTCTTCGGCCATGTCGGTCACGAAAGATTTATCGATCTTGAGGGTATCCACCGGCAGGCGTTTCAGGTAACTCAGCGAGGACATGCCGGTACCGAAGTCATCGATGGCCAGTCTGAAACCCATGCTTGCCAGCTCGTTGAACACCGTCATGGCGTGATTCATGTCCGTCATCATGGCGCTTTCGGTCAATTCCAGTTCCATCTGGCTGGCATCGATCTCGGCGATGGCCAGCAGCTTGCGCACCTTGTCGATGAAATGCGGCTCATGCAGGTTATGCGGCGAAAGGTTCACGGCGATACTGATATCGATGCCTGCCTGCTGCCATTTCTTGCACTGGTAAACGGCCTCGGTCAGCACCCAGTCGGTCAGCAGGTTGACCAGTCCGCTCTGTTCCGCCAGCTCAATAAATTCCTCCGGGCCGAGCATGCCGAGCGTCGGGTGAGACCAGCGCACCAGCGCTTCCGCGCCAACGGTTTTTCCGCTGCGGATATCCACCTTGGGTTGGTAATGCAATAACAGCTGATCCTCGCGAATGGCGGTGCGCAGCTCGGAGATCAACTGCAGGCGACGCATACTGTGCGGATTGGTGCTTTCTTCGTAAACACAGAATCCCAGCTTGTTGCGCTTGGCTTCGTACATGGCGACATCGGCGCGTTGCAGCAGGGTTTCGGTGTCTTCGCCATGTCTGGGGAACAGGGCGATACCGATACTGGGCTTGGCCTCGAGTGGCACACCCTCGATAAAAATCTGCCGCTCGAGGTCTTCCATAATTTGTTGCGCAATCTCAATGGCGTATTGCGTACTGGCATTAGGAATCAGCACGGCGAACTCGTCGCCGCCCAGCCGGGCAACGGTGTTTTCCTCGCCCAGCACGGTGACCACCCGGCGGCTTACTTCACGCAGCAACTGGTCGCCGACATGATGGCCGAGCGTGTCGTTCACTTCCTTGAAGCGATCCAGATCCATAATGAACAGCGCCAGCTGTTCGCCTTCGCGGATAGCGGTATGCAGCGCCTGGTCGATCCGGTCATAGAGCAGGTGGCGGTTGGGCAGGTCGGTGAGCGCGTCGTGCAGTGCCTGGTGTACCAGTTCGCGATGCTGACGCTGCAACCGTTCGGAAACGACACTGGCGGTCACGAATGCGCCCCATATGGCAAGGGCAAACACGACAATACCGCTTATCAGTAGCCGGAAGGGCAGTGACTCGATAAAGTAACTGGTAACGACGAACAGGGCGATGACCAGGATGGCACCGGCGAGAAAGGTTCTCAGCAAGCGTTCGCGAATGGATTTCATATATTGTGATAGCGCCCAAAACGATAAAATCTAAATTTGCCCGAAATTAACACCTATATCTAAGTTGAAGAATCCAGTACAATTCACTGAATTTTAAATAAATTATATCTCTTATGCTGACGGCTATTTTCCACAGATTGTTCACCGCCCTGATTGGCATAGCCGGTGTTTCCCTGCTGGTGTTCTTTCTGATTCACCTGATTCCCGGCGACCCGGTGGATGTGATGCTGGGCGAGTCCGCTTCGGCGGCCGACCGCGCGGCCCTGCGTGAGGCGCTGGGGCTGGATCAGCCGGTGCCGGTGCAGCTGGGCCAGTATCTGTCCGGCCTGGCACAGGGCGACCTCGGCCAGTCGCTGCATTCGCGTCGTCCCATTACCGAGCTGCTGGCCGAACGCCTGCCAGCCACTGCTGAACTGGCAGTGATTGCACTGGGGATTACGCTGCTCGTTGCCGTGCCCCTGGGGGTGATGGCCGCCGCGCGGCATCGCACGCTCTGGGACCAGGGTGCCATGACTTTTTCCCTGCTGGGCGTTTCCATTCCTAATTTCTGGCTGGGTCCCTTGCTGATTCTGCTGTTTTCGGTTGCACTCGGCTGGTTGCCGGTGAGCGGTCGCGATGCGCCCGGTTCGGTCATCCTGCCGGCGTTGACGCTGGGGCTGTCGCTGGCGGCCGTGTTATCGCGCATGGTGCGCAGCACGCTGCTGGAAGTGCTGCATGAAGATTTCATCCGCACCGCGCGCGCCAAGGGATTAAGCGAGCGGGGCGTGATGTGGCGCCATGCCTTGCCCAATGCCATGTTGCCGATTATTACCGTGATCGGTCTGCAGCTCGGGACTCTGCTGGCCGGTGCCGTGATCACCGAGCAGGTGTTTTCCTGGCCGGGTATTGGCCTGCTGACGATTGAAGCAATCCAGAGCCGCGATTACCCGGTGGTGCAGGCCTGCGTGTTGTTGATCGCCTGTACCTACGTGTTCGTCAACATGCTGACCGACATGCTGTATGCCGTCATCGACCCGCGCATTCGCCTGGGTGAAGCCTGATGCGCTGGATTCCTTCCGTACTCATCCTGCTCTGGGCCTTGATGGCGCTGAGCGCGCAGTTGTTGCCGCTCGATCCCGACCGGATCGATCTTGCGGCAATACTGGCATCGCCGATCGAAGCCGGTGGCCTGGGTTACGACGACCTGGGCCGCTCGTTGTTCGACCGCCTGTTGATGGGCGCGCACACCTCGTTTCTGGTCGCCATCGGCGTGATCACTTTGTCCGCCATCATCGGCACCTGGCTGGGCGCGATGAGTGCGTATCTTGGCGGTACATTCGACGTCATCATCGTGCGCATCATCGATATGTTCCTGGCGTTTCCCGGCATCCTGCTGGCGATTGCGCTGGCCGGTATTCTCGGTCCCGGCATTGAGAATGTGGTGCTGGCGTTAACCATTGTCGGCTGGGTTGGTTTTGCACGCCTGGCGCGCGCGCAGGTGCTGTCGCTGAAGCACCGCGATCATGTGCAGGCGGCGGAGGCACTGGGTATCGGCCGTGCCCGTATCCTGTTGCGGCACCTGATTCCGCTGGCGCTGGCGCCGTTGATTGTGGAAGCCACCTTTGGCGTCGCGTCCATCGTGATCGCCGAGGCGGGACTGTCATTCCTTGGGCTGGGCGTGCAACCGCCGGAAGCCTCCTGGGGCAGCATGATCCGCGATGGCACCCGTTATCTTCTGGTGGCGCCGCACATGGTGCTGGTGCCGGGGATTGCCATGTTTGCGGTGGTGCTGGGTATTAACCTGCTGGGCGATCAACTGCGCGACCGGCTCGATGTGCGCAGCCGCGCGGCGAGGGCGAACTGATGTCTCTGGGTCCCGTGATGACCGATATTGCCGGCACGGCGCTGACGGACGAGGAACGCCGTCGGCTGCAACGACCGGAAGTGGGTGGACTGATCCTGTTCACCCGCAATTACGAATCGCCGCAACAATTGGCGGAATTACTTGAGGAAGTGCACAGGCTGCGCTCGCCACGATTGTTGATCGCCGTCGATCACGAGGGCGGACGCGTGCAGCGGTTTCGCGATGGCTTTACCAAGCTGCCACCCGTCGGCGAACTGGGAGTGGCCTGGGACGCGGATCCGCACCGCGCACGGCAACTGGCACAGGTCAGTGGCTGGCTGATGGCGGCCGAACTGCGCGCCGTCGGCGTGGATATTTCCTTTGCGCCGGTGCTGGATATCGATCGCAAGATCAGCGCGGTGATCGGCGATCGTGCTTTTCACCGCGAACCGGAAGTGATTGCCGAACTGGCGCAGGCTTATCAGCGCGGCATGGGCGAGGCGGGCATGGCGGCTACCGGCAAGCATTTCCCCGGTCATGGCGGCGTAATCGAGGACTCGCATGTGGCCCTGCCAGTCGACATACGCAAACTGGCCGATCTGCAGCTGGAGGATATGCTGCCGTTCGAACGCCTGATTCATCAAGGGCTGGCCGGGGTCATGGTGGCGCATGTGATTTACGAGAACATCGATCCGCAACTGGCGGGGTTTTCGCCGTTCTGGGTGAATCAGGTGTTGCGTGGCGAGCTGGGATTCCAGGGCGTGGTGTTTACCGACGATCTCAGTATGATAGCGGCCGAGGCGGTAGGCGGCCCGGCCAGTCGCGCCCAGGCCGCTCTCGCGGCCGGTTGCGACATGGTACTGGTCTGCAATCAGCCCGAATCCGCCGACGAAGTCATCGACCGGCTTGCCGGTTATGAAAACCCGGCCTCGCAAACCCGCCTGATTCGCCTGCACGGCAAGGGTCGCATGAACTGGCAGCAGCTGCATGACAGTGAACAGTGGCGGCGCGCGGTTGAACAAATTGCCAGTTACGATGTCGATCCGCTGTTAGATATGGATATGTAAATGCAAGAATACGTTCAAGTCATAAAAAGTTGGGGCCTCGATAACCAGTGGGTGTTACAGGTTTTTATCGTGGTGCTGGCGGCCTTGCTGTTGAGCTTTGTGCAGCGCCGGATATTCAGCAGACTGCATAAAAAACTGGAACAGACCGCCAATCCCTGGGATGACGCACTGGTTGAATCCATGCAGCGGCCATTGACGCTGCTGATCTGGATCATCGGCACCACCTTCGCGGCCGACATCATTTACGCCAAGACGGAAGCGCCTATCTTCCAGGCGATCGGCCCGGTGCGCGACGTTGCCATTATCGCCACCATCGGCTGGTTCCTGATGCAACTGGTCAAGCGGGTGCAGCGCAATGTCGTCAAAAGCCATGAGCAGGATGACAAGCCCTACGATCCGACCACGATCGACGCCATTTCCAAGCTGGTGCGCGCCGCGATTATCATCACCACGGTGCTGGTGGTGTTGCAGACCCTGGGGTTCAGCATCTCCGGTGTGTTGGCATTCGGCGGTATCGGCGGTATCGCGGTCGGATTTGCCGCCAAGGATTTGCTGGCCAATTTCTTCGGTGGCCTGATGATTTACCTGGATCGTCCGTTTGCCATTGGCGACTGGATTCGCTCGCCCGACCGTAACATCGAAGGCACTGTCAGAAAGATCGGCTGGCGCCTGACCACGATCCAAACCTTCGACAAGCGACCGCTGTATATCCCCAATTCCATTTTCGCCAACATCGTGGTGGAAAACCCGCAGCGCATGTCGCATCGCCGTATCTACGAAACTATCGGCATTCGCTACGACGATATCGGCCGCATGGATGCAATCACGCGTGACGTGAAACAGATGCTGCTCGATCATCCGGCGATCGATTCTTCCCAGACCCTGATGGTCAACTTCAACGCGTTCAATGCTTCAAGCTGCGATTTCTTTGTCTATACCTTTACGCATACCACGGTGTGGGTGGAATTCCATGCCATCAAGCACGAGATCCTGTTGAAGATCTCCGACATCATTACCCGGCACGGCGCGGAAATCGCCTACCCGACACAGACGCTGCATATCCCCGACGGCGTGCAGGTGGGGCCGGAACCGAGCGAGGCCGATGTCGCGAAAGCCTAAACTTGGGCTGGCCCTGGGCGGTGGCGCGGCACGCGGCTGGGCGCACTTTGGCGTCATGCGCTACCTGGATGAGCTCGGCATCAAGCCCGATATCATCACCGGCACCTCGATAGGCTCCATCGTCGGTGGCGCCTACGCCAGCGGCAATGGCGACAAGCTGGAACAATGGGCCCTGAACCTGGATTGGCAGGACATTCTCAGCCTGATGGATGTCAGGCTGTCCGGCGGCCTGATGGAAGGTGGCAAGCTGGTCGCCTTTTTTGAAAAAACTGTTTCCGACACCCTGATCGAAAATCTTCCCGTTCCCTTCGGCGCGGTTGCTACCGATCTCGCAACCGGTCAGGAAGTCTGGATGACCAGTGGAGATCTGCTGGATGCGATTCGTGCCTCAATTGCCTTGCCCGGTTTGCTGACGCCATTCGAACATGATGGACGCTGGCTGGTCGACGGCGGCCTGGTCAATCCCGTACCGGTTTCCTTATGCCGTTCGCTTGGGGCCGACATGGTCATTGCCGTCGATCTGAACGCGCATATTCTTTCCAAGCGCGCCCCGGCTGCACCCATTGCGCAAGTTGAAGCCGCCAGCATCGTCGAGGAAGATGAGGATTTTGTCAGCCTGCTGATGGCGCGTGACTGGAAAGGACTGTACCAGGCCACCATCGGCGACCATGCGGCGCAATGGAAAAAGCAATTATTGAAGAACGAGGCCAGGGGGCCATCCATGGTCGACGTGCTTGCGCAGAGTGTCTACATCATGCAACATCGAATCACGCGGGCGCGTATGGCAGGCGACCCACCGGACATTTTACTGACTCCCAGGCTGGCGGATATCAAACTCATGGACTTTCACCGTGCACAGCGCAGTATCGACATTGGCTATGAAAGCGCCCAGCGAGCAGGCAACGCCATTCAGGCACTACTGGAAGAACATTACTAGATGGCTGACAAGCTGATTATCGTCATGGCCAACACCAATCCGGATGTCGGTGCCGAGGCAGCCGCGCCCTTTGTGCAGGCCACCATCGCCGCTGCCATGGATTATGAAGTGGAAATTATTTTCACCGGGCGCTCGGGTAAACTCGCACAGCGCGGCGTGGCGGACAACTTGCCCGTCAATGCAAAAAACAAAACCGTCAGCGATCTCATTCGCGAGGCGCACCAGGCTGGCGTGGCGTTTAAACTCTGTCCACCCACCGTGGATATCAATGATGACGAACTGATTCCGGAAATCGACGATACGGTAGGCGCGGCTTACCTGATCAGCGAATCCATGAACGACGAAACCGTGACCTTTACCTACTGATTATGTCTTCCATTACTCCAGAACAAGCCCAACGCGTGTTTGACGAAGCCGATATCCTGTACACAGCCGAACAGATAGATGAAACGCTGGATCGACTGGCCGCTGACATCAGCCACAAACTCAGGGACACCAACCCGATTATTCTTACCGTCATGACCGGCGGACTGATCATGGCCGGCCGTCTGTTGCCGAAACTGCTGTTTCCGTTGCAGGTGGATTATCTCCATGCAACGCGTTATCGCGGCGACACCAGTGGTGGCGAACTGCACTGGATCGCGCATCCCTCGTTGCCACTGAAGGATCGTACCGTGCTGGTGCTGGACGACATCCTGGATGAGGGGCTGACGCTCAAGGCCATTCTGCAGGCCTGCCGGAACGAGGGCGCAAAAGAGGTGTACAGCGGTGTACTGGTTAAAAAAATCCATGACCGATGCGTGGACAATGTCTCGGCGGATTTCACCGGACTCGACGTCGAAGACCGTTACGTGTTTGGCTGCGGCATGGATTATCACAATTATCATCGCAACCTGCCCGGCATCTACGCCGTGAAGGGCAGCTGAAGGAACTCATATGACATCATTAGCCATTATCGGTGGCACCGGTTTAACCCAATTGAAGTGCCTGGAGATCGAACGCAAGGAAGTGTTGTTGACGCCATATGGCGAACCTTCCGCGCCGATCACCTACGGCAAACTGGCGGGCAAGGAAGTCGCATTTCTTCCCCGGCATGGCAATGGTCACACCATCCCGCCGCACCAGGTGAATTACCGCGCCAACATCTGGGCGATTCACAAACTCGGCATTGAGCGCGTTATTGCCATCGCGGCAGTTGGCGGTATCACTGAACAAATGTCGCCCAAGCGTATTGTGTTTCCCAACCAGATCATCGATTACACCTATGGCCGCGAGCAAACCTATTTCGACGGCCACACCAAGGATGTGACCCACGTGGATTTCACGCATCCTTACTGCGAGGAATTGCGTCAGGCCCTGTTGAAAGGCGCGCAAGCAGCGAGTCTCGATGCGGTGGATGGCGCGACCTATGGTGCCACCCAGGGGCCACGACTGGAAACGGCGGCCGAAATCGCACGTCTGGAACGCGATGGCTGCGACATTGTCGGAATGACCGGCATGCCGGAAGCGGCGCTGGCGCGTGAACTGAGTCTCTGTTACTCGACCTGTGCCGTCGTGGCCAACTGGGCGGCCGGCAAGGGCGCGGACGAGATCAGTATGGATGAGCTGGAAATGAGCCTGAAGGATGGCATGGATAAAGTGCGCACCCTGCTGGAAACCGTCATCCCCGAGATTGGTTAAGAGGAGTCGAAGACATGATGGAAGTAGGCAAGCAGGCACCGGGATTCGGTGTGCAGGAAACCGATGGCGAACTGGTTCATCTTTCCGAATTCAAAGGCGAGAAAAACGTTGTTCTGTATTTCTATCCCAAGGACGACACGCCCGGTTGCACCATCGAGGCTCAGCAGTTCACCCAGTTCAAGAATGAATTCGAGCAGCTGGATACGGTCATTCTCGGTGTCAGCAAGGATGACTGCGACAGCCACGCCGCGTTTCGCGAAAAGTACGGCATCAACTTTTACCTGCTCGCGGACACCGATGGCGATCTTTGCGAGAAATACGGCGTCTGGCAGGAAAAGGAAAAGAACGGCGTTAAATGCATGGGCATCGTCCGTTCAACCTTTGTCATTGATAAAGATGGCATCATTCGCCACGCGATCTATGGCGTGAACGCTGACGGTCACGCGGCCGACGTACTGGAAATGATAAAAGGACTGTAATTAACAATGTCATCCCGTTTTGAACGCACCATTGAGCTGATCGACGCCGCCAATGGCGAAGACCCCAACCAGGTAGAGATTGATGGCAAGGTCTGGCCGAAAGAACTGCTGTACTCGCAGCGCATGTCTGACATGTTGCAGCGCTACGCACCGGACACCGACGAAGTCATGCAACTGGCTATCCGCGCCCAGCATATCCAGCGCTGGAAATCACCGCGTGCCGATTTTCCCATGAACCGCCAGGGCTACCTGCAATGGCGCACCGCGCTCTATAAGTTCCACGCCGAGACCCTCGGCAAGCTGATGGCGGAAACCGGTTACGAGGAAGCCGACATAGAGCGCGCCGGCAAGGCGGTCGGCAAGCGCGCCTTGAAGGTTAACCAGGATACCCAGTTGCTTGAAGATGTCGTTGACCTGGTCTTCATCGAGCATTACATGCTGGAGTTCGCCGGGCGTCATCCCGAGTATGACGAGGAAAAGTGGCTGGAAATCATCCGCAAGACCTGGAAAAAAATGTCGGAGCAGGGCCAGCAGTTTGCGCTGTCCGGCGCGATCAAGTTGCCTGAACCGCTGCTGCCGTTAATTCAGAAGGCGATTGCCTGACGATTCACCACTCCAGGGTCGGACTAGTTGGTCTGACCCGACATTTCCAGCATTTCGGATATCTCGAGCACTCCCTTGATCTCCAGGAAGGGGCAGGCCTGCGCGGCCTTCACCGCCTCGTCCATGGAGTTGAAGCGCAAAATACTCATACCCGACATCGCCGTGGTACTACCGGCTTGCGCCGATCCATCCGACATCACCGTATGCGTGTCCTTGAAGGGAATGGCGGGACTGACTACCTTGTCGCCCAGCGATTCCAGCCAGGCGTGGTACTTCGCGAAATGCTGTTGTCCCTGTTCGGGATTGGCGGGATATTCCCCTCCAAGGTAGACAAAAATGTACTGCGGCATACTGCAAACTCCTAGTTTGTTTCCGGTGTAGCTTCGACGGGCGCCTGTTCAGTTGTCACCGGCGTGATTTCTATCAACGCGCCCAGCCGTGGATGATCGATGTAATGGCGTTCCTTGCTGCGCATTCTGCGCTTCTGCTGCAAGGGTATTTCAACCAGTTGGCTGACCGACTGTGGGCCTGCCGTATTGATATATTGCCGATAGACCAGATCGAAGTCGGCGTGCAGATAGCGCGCGCGATGAATGGTAATGGTGCCTTCAAGACGGTTTGTCGCGCTTCCGGCAAAGGTGGCTGTGTCCCCGCTGAAAAGCGTGACGGGCAGCTGGGCGTCGAAGGGTATTTCAATACGTACCGGTTGCGCGGCGTCCTCGGGCCAGCCGGGTTGTTCCCATACGGCATGCAGCAACGGCTGATACAGCGAAGACTGTTTCAGGGTATAAAGAATAGCGCCCATTTGCGCCGTATCCTTGCTTAAGGGCTTGAGCGCGGATTCAAGTTGCAGGGGCTGGCCACGCGCCATGGCGGGACGATGAGCAACGGCAGGCCAGGTTTCGTCGTCGCCCTGCACGGGATGCTGGCTAAACAGAATCAGTTCAACACGATAGTGGTCGAGTTCTTCGGCAACAGCCAAGTTCGAAGAGCAAAAGAAAACAAACGCAGCCAAATAGTAATTTAGTTTCATTCTGTGTCCTTTTCGTCATTCCGGCGAAGGCCGGAATCCAGGGTTTTTTTCAACATGGACCCCGGCCTGCGCCGGGGTGACGAATTGTGTTGAATCAGTCGAGAAGAATAACATTAACTCGCCAATGCCTCTAACGCTGCCTCAACAACTTCAACACGCTTGTCGAATTTCTCCATGGGCGCTGTCAGCTTCAGTTTAAAACCACCATCCAGCTTATAGCGATGCGGTTCGGTCTGGATTAAACGAATCACATCTTCCGGTTTCACGCTCGGCGTGTCATTGAATTCAATCCGGCCGCTTTCCGCGCCCACATCGATTTTCTTCACGCCCAGCGGCAGGGCCTTGAGCTTCAGCTCGGTAATGGCAAACAGGCTTTTTACCGGGCTCGGCAACAGGCCGAAGCGATCGATCATCTCGATTTGCAGGTCTTTAAGCGCGTCCAGTGAATCGGCACTGGCAATACGCTTGTACAGGATCAGACGGGTGTGAATATCCGGCAGGTAATCATCCGGGATAACGGCTGGCATATGCAGGTCAACCTCGGCGCCATGATCCAGCGGTCGGTCAAGATCCGGTTCCTTGCCTTCCCTGAGCGATTTCACGGCACGTTCCAGCAGTTCGGCATACATGGTGAAGCCGATTTCCTGGATCTGGCCACTTTGTTCATCGCCGAGCAGTTCACCGGCACCGCGGATTTCCAGGTCATGCGTGGCTAGCGAGAAACCGGAGCCCAGTTCTTCGAGTGACTCTATGGCTTCCAGCCGCTTGATGGCATCCGGTGTCATCGCCTTACGGTGCGGCGTGACCAGGTAGGCATAAGCGCGATGATGCGAGCGTCCGACACGACCGCGCAACTGATGCAGTTGCGCAAGCCCGAGATGATCGGCGCGATTGATGATGATGGTGTTGGCGGTCGGTACATCGATACCGCTTTCGATAATCGTGGTACAGACCAGCAGGTTGCTTCGGCGGTGATAAAAATCGAGCATTACCTGTTCCAGCTCGCGTTCACGCATCTGGCCGTGACCGATAGCCACGGTGGCTTCAGGCACCAGCTTCGCCAGGTCGCGCGCCTGTTTTTCGATGGTCTCAACCTTGTTGTGCAGGAAATAAACTTGGCCGCCGCGTTTGATTTCGCGCAGACAGGCTTCGCGTATACCCTGGTCGTTCCATTCGCTGACAAAGGTCTTGATCGCCGAACGTTCGGCCGGTGGCGTGGCGATAATGGACAGGTCGCGCAATCCGGCCATGGCCATGTTGAGCGTGCGCGGAATCGGGGTCGCGGTCAGTGTTAACAGGTCCACTTCGGCACGCAGCGATTTCAGTTTTTCCTTTTGCCGCACGCCAAAGCGATGTTCTTCATCGATGATCACCAGGCCAAGATTTTTATACTTGACCGATTCCTGCAGCACCTTGTGCGTGCCGATAACAATATCGATGGTGCCATTCGCCAGCGCATCGAGCACCGCCGTTTGTTGCTTGCCGGTTTTGAATCGCGACAGGGATTCAATCTTGATCGGCCAGTCGGCCATGCGGTCCTGGAAATTATTGAAGTGTTGCTGGGCGAGCAGGGTGGTCGGCACCAGCACCACGACCTGCTTGCCACTGCTGGCGGCAACAAAGGCGGCACGCATCGCGACTTCGGTTTTGCCGAAGCCAACGTCGCCACAGACCACGCGATCCATCGGTTTATCGGCAGCCATATCCTCGAGCACTGCTTCGATCGCCGCCATCTGGTCCGGTGTTTCCTCGAACGGGAAAGCCGCGGCAAACTGACGGTACTCGTCGGAATGGATATCGAAGGCATGGCCGGAACGTGCGGCACGCTTGGCATGAATGGCCAATAGTTCTGCCGCGACATCATGCGCGCGTTCGGCGGCCTTGCGTTTTGCCTTTGCCCAGTGTTCGCTACCCAGTTTATGCAGGGGCGCGGCTTCTTCCGAAGTGCCGGTGTAGCGCCCTATCAAATGCAGCGAAGACACCGGCACATACAGCTTGTCGCCACCGGCATATTCGAGCGTTAAAAATTCATTCTCCTGGTTGCCGACAGCCAGTTTCTGCAGTCCGAGGAAACGTCCGACACCATGATCTTCATGTACCACCGGTGCGCCAATGCGCAGGTCGGTCAGGTCATTGATGATGGTAGCGGGATCGCGCGCGGCCTTGCGCTTGCCGCGCACCTGGCGCGCACGCTGACCCAGTAACTGGGTTTCCGTGATGATCGCCAGTTTGTGGCTTTCGAATATAACGCCCTGTTCCAGCGGTGAAACGCACAGGTTCAGTTGTTCGGTCGAGGCAATAAAATCCTGCCAGTCATTGACCTGATGCGGAACGATCTTTACATCGCGTAACAGGTCGCGCAGGTACTCACGCCGACCGGTGGACTCCGCCGAGAAAAGCAGCCTGCCGTCGAAACCGTCGATAAAGGTTTTGAGTTGCGCGGCCGGATCGGCCATGCGCGGCTTGAGGCTGATATCGGGCAGCTTGACCGCCTGGAAATTCACATCATTGGCGCGCGGCTCCATCAACTCGAAATTATTCAGTTCGATCTGGCCGTAGTGACTTAATGTCCCTGACAACTGTTCGGGAGAAAGATACAGACGTCCCGGTTCGAGGATAGGGCGCTCGGTGTCGTAGCGACGCTGCTCATAGCGCGCATTCACATCCTGCCAGAAAGAATCGGCGGCTTCCGGCATACCCGGTAACCAGACAAACAATGCATTGTCCGGCAGGTAATCAAACAGGGTGACCATCCCGTCGAAGAACAGGGGCTGATAATATTCAATGCCACTGGGCGTGATGGCTTCGCTGACATCGCGATACACCGGGCAGGATTGAGGTTCACCTTCGAACTGCTTGCGCCAGTGTTGCCGGAAGGCCTTGATGGCGTCCTTGTCGAAGGGAAATTCGCGTGCCGGTAGCAGGTTGATGGCCTCGACTTTCTCCACCGAACGTTGCGTTTCCGGATCGAAGGTGCGAATGCTTTCAATCTCGTCATCGAACAGGTCGAGGCGATAGGGCAGGTTGCTACCCATCGGATAGACATCCAGGATCGAGCCACGCACGGCATATTCACCGTGTTCCATCACCTGGGATACGCAACTGTAACCCGCCTGTTCGAAGCGCAGCCGCATGCTATCGATGTCCAGACGTTCGCCCACGCTGACCACCAGGCTGCGGCCATGAATGTAATCCTGCGGCGCGACACGCTGCATCAGGGTCGATGCGGGCAGAATCAGCAGACCCTGTTTCATCTCCGGCAGGCGATACAGCGTCTCGATACGTTGCGAAATAATGTCCTGATGCGGAGAGAAGGCATCGTAGGCCAGGTTTTCCCAGTCAGGGAAATGAAGTGCGTTAGCAGCCGCTGCGGGACTGAAAAACGCCAGCTCCTGCTCCAGTCGTTCGGATTGTTGCTGCCCTTCGGTAATCACCACCACGGGCGCCGACGTTTGGCGCAGCAGTTGGGCAAGCGCGTGCGGCAGCGAGTCACCGTACAGGCGACTCCAGCGGATGCGCTCGCTGGGAGCCGGAACGGGCAGCGGATCGTTAATATCTTCTAATTTAGAATCAACTGATTGCGTTTGATTCATCAAGTAATTTCACATCTATGCTTATCGGTCGGGGCGCGTATTGTCCCACAGAGGTGGAATCAGAAGTAGTAGGTCAGTTCCGCCTGTATGTAGTCATCGTTGCGGATACTGCCAAACAGGCTGCCTGGTTTGATGTTGGTATTAAAGCGGGCTTCGATGGCGGCTTTCCAGCGGTCGCCCAGGCGGCGGCTGGCCTCCATCGAGTAAAGTCGTTCGTCATTGTCCATATCCTGAATGATGCCAAACAACAGCTCGGTTGACTGCACATCGTTCATGGCCAGGCGCGCACCGATCATCAGGTCATCCTGGAACAGTGTTGTTGCCCTGTCGCCACGGTCATCGAACAGGTATTCCGTGATCAGTCCCAGGTCGGCGGCCGAATCAAAGATACCGACCAGGGTATATTCGAATCCACCGGCAACGGCCGTGTAGCGATCGCCCTGGCCATCGCGCGTGATCCACTCCAGCTTCCACAGCCATTCAGCGGTTGTGAGCTGCGCGTCCAGGCTGGTCTGGTTGATGAGCGGGTAATAGGGAGTCAGTACCGGATTGCCATTACCATCCAGCGCGGGAATCAAACTGGGTTCGCGGCTGGTGCCATAAAAATGCGCAACACCCAGGTCCCAATCACCGATAAAGCGCGACCAGCGCACGGCCCAATCGGTATGTCCTCGGCCGTTGTCCGCTTCGAATTGCGGGTTATCCACATCGACGACCGGTTGTGAGCGTAACCGACCATCAACACCGGGAAAGGTCCGTTCGCGAAAGCCGGGGAGCATGAACAGGTTCCAGTTGCCCAGGTCTGTTATCCAGGTGAAGTTCGCCATTGGCTGGCCGAGTTTGTCTTCGCCATCGGTGTTTTCTATCAGGTCGGTCTGGTTAACGATGTCGACCAGGTGTACCGACTCGGTCACGCCCCAGAAAACCTTGTTGATACCGACACGCAGTTCCCAGTCATCTTTGACCGTCAACCAGAACAGCTCGCGAATATCGGCATGGGTGCGCTCGTCGTCGTGATTATCCACTCTGAAGAAAGGCGTAAAGGTAATGCTGTCATCGCCATCGTTCCACGCGGTGTAATATTCAAACTCTCCGCTGAGCGACAGGTTGGGTGAATCCTCCTGCGGGGCATATAAGGCGTCATTGGGAAAGACGCGCATCTCGGCGCTAATAAAGCTGTTGATTTCAGACAGGCGTTCCGCGGCAAAACTAGCCGTCGGCAATAAAGCACAGAGAGCGATAGGTAACAGGTTTTTCATGGCCGCAGTGTAACAACAAAAAGGGGACAGAATTAAATTCCGTCCCCCCTTTATTTGCTGTAGGAGCGGCCTTGACCGCGAACCGTTGCGAGCAAGCGCGCTCCTACAACGTCTTAGATGAACAAACAGACGTCGGAGTCTTTCGCGATCGGCAGGAAGTAGGTCGCACCCACGTAATCCACGCCGTCGATGAACTCGTTGTGGTTGAAACCGAATACGTCCACGGTCATCTGGCAGGC
>JBFHQE010000030.1:0-26421 GCA_041592335.1 Thiohalobacteraceae bacterium
TCCGCCATAAGTCGAGAGAAAGCCATCAAGGAATGGAAGCGAGGATGGAAGCTTGAATTGATTGAGGAGATGAACCCTCGGTGGCTTGATTTGTATGCGGAGTTCTTAATTCCTGGATTCCGGCTTTCGCCGGAATGACGATACTATTGGTCTGCGGTTACGTATTTTAGTTAACGAAGCTGAGTCTGCTTTGTGCCGATAACCGCTGTTAGCTCGATTATTCTAAGTCGAGCTAACCCGATATATCTCGACCCTCCCCGTAGAAATCCAACCCACCGGATATACCAGATACAGGAGCAATATTAACTTATTGATTAATGTGAATTTATTCTGACTATATCTCAGTTCAACTGCTCCTCTCGTATGCCGATACCCTAAATACATTGACCCTAACCCCGGCTCAAATGAGAAAACTGCTTCAAATTACCGGTCTGTTTCTGATCGTCGCGCTTTCAGCGCTTGCATTTGGTCCTGCCCTGATTAATCAGGACGACGTTCGCGCTCGCCTACAAAACGAACTATCCACGGCTCTGGCGCGCCCGGTTTCCATCGAATCCATTCATATCCGCTTGATACCGAAACCCACGGTTGAAATTTCCGGCTTCGCCGTTCCCCTGGGAGAAACGGCGCAGGAAAATCTAGCCTTTAAGCATGCCTATGTCGAACTTGCTCTCATGGATCTCATTCAGGGAAAGATTTCGATTAATAGCCTGGTTATTCAACAAACCCGTTTCAGCGAAACATTGATCGCTGCTATAAAACGCCTGTTCCCGAACTCAGGTGAAAATACGGGCAATGATGTGCAACTGCCGCTATCCATCAAAACAGTGAGATTAAAAGATTTCTACTGGCTTTCAGCCGATAGTGAAACCGGACCATTCCAGATCGATGCGCACTGGAAAGATCAACCAACACCCTACCTGATTGAAGCTGTCGATCAGGCTCGTTCCATCACCCTGGCCATCACCCCACGGGACAAGGAATGGCATTTCGACCTTGTCAGTCAGAATGGCGAATTTCCCTGGGCATTACCGCTATCGCTTAACTCATTCAGGCTTTCCGGTTACTACCAGGACAAATCAATCCAGTTTGATCTCATCAAGGCAGACGGGCTGGAAAGCAAACTGGAAGGCAAGGGAAAACTCGACTGGCAATCTGGCTGGCAACTCGATCTGGAAACAGCCACAACATCATTAGATCTCCCCGTCGTGCTTGCTTCGCTGGGGAAATCCGCCATACCGGGAACAACCGAGGGCACCTGCAAGATTCACATGAAATCCGAGTCGGCAAATTCATTAATGAATCATGCGGACTATCAATGCGACCTGGTATACCAGCACAATAGCAATCAATCGCCTGTCACCGTCACGGCCAATCGACTGGACGAAATTATAAATATTCAGTTCCAGGCCCGGGATTTCATACCCCCCATTGGTCCGGCACTTGAGTTCGACTCAATCAATGTATCCGGAGTATTGAACCAAAATCGTTTTACCATTCTGGATGGCCATCTTGAGGCCTACAAAGGCGAAGCGTCGCTAACAGGCGAGATTGACTGGACTGACGAACTCGCCATTCGGTTTGCCAGTCGGACTACTACCCTGGAGCTGGAACCTGTATTGGCAACCTTCGAGCAACACAAGTTGGCGGGAAATCTCGACAGTCAGTGCAAGGGTTCATTAAAGGGAAGCGGCATTACAGCCGCGCGGGAACAGATGCAGCTTAAATGCGATTTTAAAATTGCGAATGGCGTGGTTTTCGATACTGACCTGGAACAGGCCGCCCGCTTTATCGGAGAGGAGGCGCCCGATCAACCCAAACAGACCCCATTCGATACACTGTCCGGAAAACTGTCCCTGCAACAGGGTCGCTATGATTTTACAAATATCAATATCACCTCGTCAGCCCTCGCCGCCTCGGGCAACCTGAGTATTTCCAGTAACGATGAACTTGATGGGAAGTTGAGCGTCGGGCTCAATAAAACCGGCAACATTCTTAGCGTACCGCTGGTCGTGTCGGGCACCACTCAGGAACCAAGCCTCATGCCGACTAAATCGAGCATGACGGGCGCGGGCGCGGGTACATTATTACTGGGTCCGGGTATCGGTACGGCGATTGGCGCCAAGATTGGTGAAGCCGTGGGTAACTTCACCAACCTTTTCAGGCGCAAAACGGAAACTGAATAACGGCCTTGCTTCAGTGATGGCGGATTTTCCGCATATGATGTGAAAGCTGGGTTCGCGCCGCGGCAAATGCATCGCGAATCGCGACATGCATATCTTCATGCGCATGATCCTTGCTCGGATCACGACTCACCACCAGTTCGTCGCCCGGCACGGTGATGTCAATTCGGGTATGAAAAAGATTGCCCTGATGATGGTGCCGATGATGGCTTTCCACAACGACCCGGCAGCTCATAATGGTATTCGGGAAAAGTGTTTCCAGTTTTTCTACTTTATTTCTTACATCTGCTTCAACTGCGTCTGAATGTTCCATGTCACGAAAAGTTAACTGCAGTGGAATTTTCATCTTTCTACCCCGCTCTATCTATTACCCTCAATTGAAGATATAGCACATTCTGCGAGTGCGATTAGATGACCGGGATCAACCCTTATCGATTAATACCACGGCAAATGCCGCAATACCTTCTTTTCGCCCGGTAAAACCCATTTTTTCAGTGGTGGTTGCCTTGACGTTTACCTGGTTTTCAGCGACACCCAGATCATTGGCGATTCGCTCCTGCATGGTATCGATGTATGGTGCTAACCGGGGCGCCTGGGCCACTATGGTGAGATCCGCATTACCCACTTGATAACCCTGCTGTTTCAACTGCTGCATGACGTTGCGCAGTAACACGCGACTGTCGATGCCTTTGTATTGCGGGTCGTTATCGGGAAAATGTTTGCCGATATCGCCTAAACCGGCCGCGCCCAGTAATGCATCGCACAGGGCATGCAGCACCACGTCGCCATCGGAATGGGCTTCCATACCCTTATCATGCGGAATCTCCACGCCGCCCAGCACCAGGCGCCCCTCTTCCTTGAAAGCATGCGCATCAAAGCCCTGTCCAATTCTCATAATCGCCCCTGTTGTTCGAGGAAAAATGCCGCCAGGGCGAGATCTTCCGGCCGCGTTAACTTGATATTGTCCGCGTGACCTTCCACCAGCAACGGCTTGTACCCGGCATGTTCCATGGCGGACGCCTCGTCGGTCACACTGAATCCGTCTCGTGCCGCCTGTTGCAAGGCCGCTTTCAGATCGCCCACGCGAAACAGCTGGGGTGTCAACGCATTCCACATACGCGCTCGATCAAGCGTCGCCGCAATGCATTGCCTGTCATCGGCCTGTTTCATGGTGTCGCGCGTGGGAATCGCCAGGATGCCACCGACAGTGTCCTGTGTGTCCTGAACCAGCTTTTCGATGTCTTCCAGGCGTACACAGGGACGCGCCGCATCGTGCACCAGCACCCAGTCATTATCATCCGCCGCATCGGGCAAATGCATTATGCCGCTCAATACCGAATCGGCACGCTCCTTTCCTCCGGGCGCGGGAATAATTTCACAGGGAAGATCGAAAACCAGGTCCGGCCAGTAAGGATCGTCTTCGTTGCGCGCCACCACAATGCCCGCCAGTGCATCGAACGCGCTTAATGCAGCGAGAGTATGTTCGAGTACGGTTTTGTCGCCGAGCGTGAGATATTGCTTGGGACGATCAGCCTGCATGCGCTTACCGACGCCGGCCGCGGGCACCACGGCCCAGTAACGCACGGACATCAGTCGCGGTTCCTGTTGCTGGATGAGTCATCCACAATCTGGTAGAAGATTTCGTCTTCCCGGATCATGCCCAGTTCGGTACGTGCCCGCTCCTCAACGGCACCCAGCCCCTGCTTCAGATCTTTCACTTCCGCTTCCAGCGCCTGATTGCGTTCCAGCAGGTGTTCGTTTTCAGACTGTTGCTCGGCCACCGACCGTTTAAGATGCCAGACCTCGGCGAGGCTGCCGTCACCGACCCACAATTTCCATTGCAGCCCGACAAACAGCATCCCGAGAAGAATGGCTAACCAGCGCATTGTCTGTACAGGGCATCAGTCCTTGAACTGGTTGAAGGCATTGCGCCCACCATAAACGGCATCGTCGCCGAGCTGGTCCTCGATACGCATCAGGCGGTTGTACTTGGCAACACGGTCGGAGCGTGACAGGGAGCCGGTCTTGATCTGGGTTGCCGTGGTGCCCACAGCGATATCCGCAATAACGACGTCCTCGGTTTCGCCGGAACGATGCGATACCACCGAGGTGTAACCGGCCTTGGTTGCCATCTCGATTGCACGCAAGGTTTCGGTCAGGGTCCCGATCTGGTTGACCTTGATCAGAATGGAATTGGCGACACCCTTGTCGATACCTTCCTTGAGAATACTCGGATTGGTCACGAACAGATCGTCACCGACCAGCTGCACCTTGCCGCCGAGTTTTTCCGTCAGCAGTTTCCAGCCATCCCAGTCGCCTTCATCGAGGCCGTCTTCGATGGACAGAATCGGATACTGGTCTACCCAACCGGCCAGGTAGTCGACGAATTGCTCGGAGGTGAAGGATTTACCCTCGGAAGCCAGGACATATTTTCCGTCCTTGTAGAACTCGGAACTCGCTGCATCCAGGCCCAGGAAGATGTCATCGCCAGCCTTGAATCCGGCCTTTTCAATCGCTTCCAGAATAACTTCGATAGCGGCCTCGTTGGATGGCAGATCCGGCGCGAAACCGCCTTCGTCACCCACCGCCGTATTCAGGCCACGCTTGTGTAATACCTTTTTCAGCGCATGAAAGACTTCCGCGCCATAGCGCACTGCTTCGCGGAAATTGGTCGCGCCCACCGGCAGAATCATGAACTCCTGCAGATCCACACTGTTATCCGCATGCTCGCCGCCATTGAGAATGTTCATCATCGGCACTGGCATGGTGTAAGGACCGTCCGCCTGCAACAGACGGTACAGCGGGATTCCCGCCTCGCGCGCACTGGCCTGGGCGTTCGCCAATGACACGGCAAGCAGCGCATTCGCACCCAGGCGGCCCTTGTTGTCGGTGCCGTCCAGTTCGATCATTTTTTCATCCAGCGCCACCTGATCCGCGGAGTCCATGCCGACCAGCGCCTTGCGCATTTCGCCGTTCACGTTGTTCACCGCGTCCAGCACGCCCTTGCCGCCGTAGCGCTCGGCGTCGTTATCGCGTAACTCGACTGCTTCGCGGGTACCGGTTGAAGCACCGGATGGAACGGCCGCGCGACCGACGGCACCGGATTCGAGCAACACATCGGCTTCGACGGTCGGGTTGCCGCGGGAATCCAGGATCTCACGCGCACGGATGTTGGTTATTACTGACATTTTTTCACCAAGTTACAATAAGTTAAAAGATTTAGTTAATAAGCTACAACAAATCTGATTCGTCAAAGCCTGCGGCCTTGACAGTCTGATCCAGCGTCTTGAGTGTAGCCAACAAAGATTTCATTTTCGGTAATGGCCAGGCATTCGGGCCATCGCTGAGCGCCTTTTCCGGTTGCGGGTGCGTTTCCATGAATAAACCGGAAACTCCGGCTGCGACCGCGGCACGCGCCAGCACGGGCACAAATTCACGCTGACCGCCGGAGCAACTGCCCTGCCCACCCGGTTGCTGCACGGAATGGGTGGCATCGAATACGACCGGACAGCCGGTCTTGCGCATAATCGCCAGACCGCGCATATCCGATATCAGGGTATTGTAGCCAAAGGAGACACCGCGCTCGCAGACCATAATCTGCTCATTGCCCGCTTCACGCGCCTTGTCGACTACGTTTTGCATATCCCAGGGCGCGAGAAACTGGCCTTTCTTGATGTTCACCGGCTTGCCCTGGCGCGCCACGTTTTGAATGAAATTGGTTTGCCGGCACAGAAACGCCGGTGTCTGCAGAATGTCCACCACGCTGGCGACCTCTTCCAGCGGCGTGTCTTCGTGCACGTCCGTGATAACCGGCACGCCAACCTCGTCTTTGACTTTCTGCAGGATTCTTAACCCTTCTTCCAGCCCAAGACCGCGGAAGCTTTTAGTGGACGAGCGATTAGCCTTGTCGAAAGACGATTTGTAGACGAAAGGAATGCCCAGTTCATCCGTAATCGCTTTCAGTTCCGCGGCAGTATCCAGTGCCATGGCTTCACTTTCGATGACACAAGGTCCAGCCAGCAGAAAAAACGGCTTATCCAGACCGACATCGTATCCGCACAATTTCATATCAGCTGTTCG
Source organism: Thiohalobacteraceae bacterium (assembly GCA_041592335.1). Classification (GTDB taxonomy): domain Bacteria; phylum Pseudomonadota; class Gammaproteobacteria; order Thiohalobacterales; family Thiohalobacteraceae; genus JBFHQE01. The sequence continues at coordinate 6,264 of JBFHQE010000030.1, forward strand.
CCTTGTGGTAGTTGACAGCCGCATTCACAAAGCCACTGAACAGCGGATGTCCATCGCGCGGTGTCGAGGTGAATTCAGGATGGAACTGGCAGGCCAGGAACCAGGGATGGTCCTTGATCTCAATCATCTCGACCAGTTCATCATCCAGCGAGGTACCGGACAGGGTCAGGCCAGCCGTGGAAAGCTGCTCACGATAGTGGTTGTTGAATTCATAGCGATGACGGTGGCGCTCTTCGATAACATCCTTGCCGTAGATTTCCCTGGCCAGCGTCCCGTCTTTGAGTTTGCACGCCTGACCGCCCAACCGCATGGTGCCACCCAGGTCGGAATCCTCGTCACGGCGTTCTACCGAGCCGTCCGACGTGGTCCATTCGGTTATGAGCGCGATCACGGGATGCTCGGCATCCTTACGGAATTCGGTGCTGTGCGCACCCGCCAGGCCAGCTACATCGCGCGCATATTCAATCACGGCCACCTGCATGCCAAGACAGATTCCCAGGTAAGGCACCTTGTTCTCCCGGGCATAACGCACGGCGGCAATCTTGCCTTCCACGCCACGCTCGCCAAACCCGCCCGGCACCAGGATCGCATCGATACTTTGCAAGGACTCCAGTCCTTCGGATTCCAGGTCCTCGGAATCGATGTACTGAATATTCACCCGGGTATGCGTATGAATCCCCGCGTGAATAAGCGCTTCGGAAAGTGATTTGTAGGATTCCGTCAGGTCTACATACTTGCCGACCATGGCAATGGTGACTTCATGTTCGGTATGTTCCAGACCGTCCACCACCTTGTCCCACTCGGACAGGTCGGCCGGCGGCACATCCAGCTTCAGCTTGGTGACCACGATGTGGTCCAGCTCCTGCTTGTGTAGCACGGAAGGAATCTTGTAGATACTGTCCACGTCCGGACAGGAAATAACCGCGCGCTGCTCGACGTTGGTAAACAGACCAATCTTGCGGCGTTCGTCTTCCGGCAGCTCGCGGTCGCCACGGCACAGCAGAATGTCCGGCTGGATACCGATGGAGCGCAATTCCTTAACCGAGTGCTGGGTCGGCTTGGTTTTGATCTCGCCGGACGCCTTAATGTACGGCACCAGGGTCAGGTGCATGAACAGGGCACGCTCGCGACCCATCTCGACACCCATCTGACGAATGGCTTCCAGGAAGGGCAATGACTCGATGTCACCGACGGTACCGCCAATCTCGACCATGGCAACATCGGCTTCGTTGGCGCCACGGATAATCGACGCCTTGATTTCATCGGTGATGTGCGGAATGACCTGCACGGTACCGCCGAGGTAATCGCCACGACGCTCCTTGCGGATGACGCTTTCGTATATCTGGCCCGTGGTGAAGTTGTTGTTCTTGGTCATGGTCGCGCGAATAAAGCGCTCGTAATGTCCCAGGTCCAGGTCGGTCTCGGCGCCGTCGTGGGTGACGAACACTTCGCCATGCTGGAATGGGCTCATGGTGCCCGGATCCACATTGATGTAGGGATCCAGTTTCATCATGGTGACCTTAAGACCGCGTGCTTCAAGTAACGCGGCTAGTGATGCGGCGGCAATACCTTTACCCAAAGAGGATACAACACCACCAGTAACGAAGATGTAACGGGTCATTCAATTCCGATAATTATCAAGGGAAGCGAGGCTGATCCTGACTTCCAGTTTGACGGAGAAAACGGAAGGAAGATCCGCCTTCAGGACGGGAGTCAAAGATACCAGAAGGGGGTGAACATAACAATCGCGAGACCCTAACCAAGCAGGTCAAATTTGTATAACATTCCGGGCTTTCCCCGGGCCGCCTGAAATCCTTCCGCGACCCACAGCTGTGCCACGGCGACCAGCTGATCCTGGCAGTAAACCAGTGGCATCCGCTCCCGCACCCAGGGCGGCACGGCATTTTCCTGCAGCAATTGCTTCAGGGTCCGGGTATGGGGGTGCCCGGCTGGCTTGATCCGCTCCCCACCCTGCCGGTAGCGGATATGCCAGCTGCCTTGCGCAAGCAACTGCGCGTCTATCCCCTTTCCACAGTCCGATTCCACCGAAATCGAACCGCCGGCCGGAAGCGGCATGCTTTTCTCGGGTAACGGCTGTTGCCAGCCATGCGGCACGGCATCCAGCACGGGCAACAGATACACATCATCCTGAAAACGCCGGAGCTCCGCGCCGTCCCATTCCACAATGGGCATGGCATCTTCACGCGCTTCCAGCAGTTCGGGTGTCAGGCGTTGCATCACCGCCTCGCTGGGAAGACGCATGCCGCGCGAGTGAAACCAGAAACGCAGCAGGTTGTCGCGGCGATAAGGCGGCAAGCCCAACAGCGCATGCACGGACAAGGTATTCGGAGAAGCACCACGCGCACCCTTGAGGTCGATCCTGGCCATGTCATCCATGAGTCGCGTGGCGCTCGTCTGATGACGGGAAACCCGAGCAAGCACCTGGTCAAGGCCCTGCCAGCGTTCGCGCATGAGTGGCATCAGGGAATGGCGTAACAGGTTGCGGTCGAAGCGCGGATTATCGTTACTGGGGTCGTCAACCCAGTCGAGCTCAAATTGCTCGGCATACGCTTGTAAATGCGCATAAGGCATATCCAGAAGCGGTCTTAGCAATGTGCCATTGCCGAATGATTTTTCAGTAGGCATAGCCGACAGGCCTCTCGGTCCAGCCCCGCGCAATAACTGCAACAGCAAGGTTTCAGCCTGATCGCGTTGATGGTGCGCCGTCAGCAGGATTGCGGCATGCGGCAACCAGTCGGCCAGCGCCTGGTAGCGGGCGTGACGCGCCGCGGCTTCGAGGCCATCGGGATGGTTTGCGTCAACGCTGACCCTGAGCCGGGTATAACCGACATCCAGTGCAGTGGCCGACTGCTCGCAGAACAGCGCCCATTCATCTGCGGAATCCTGCAAGCCATGATGAACATGCACCGCATGGATCGGTGCCGCCAGTTCTGTGCGTATCGCGGCCAGTGCGTGCAACAACACCTGGGAATCCATCCCGCCACTGAAGGCCACGATATATTGAGATGCGGGCGGCAGCGTCTTGAGGAGGTGACGCTGGAGAGGTTCAAAATTGGTAAGCGATTGTTCGGTCATTGCGAGGAGTTATAGCCACGCTATGCTCGCGATGACAGGCAGAAATTAACCCGCCGTGAAATGACCATAACCCATGAGGCGGCGGTAACGGGTTTCCAACAATTCCTCGACCGGCATTGCCTGCAGCACATCCAGCTCCCCGGCCAGGCGTTCTTTCAGGCGGTCCGCCATCAGGTCAAAGTTGCGATGTGCGCCACCGAGGGGTTCTTCGATAATCCCGTCCACCAGTTCCAGTTCTTTCAGCCGGAGCGCGGTAATACCGAGCGCCTCGGCTGCTTCCGAAGCCTTCTCCGCGCTTTTCCAGAGGATGGAGGCACAGCCTTCGGGAGAAATAACCGAGTAGGTGCTGTATTGCAGCATCAGCACGCGATCGCCTACGCCAATCGCCAGCGCGCCGCCGGAACCACCTTCACCAATGACCGTACAGATGATTGGGGTACGCAAACCGGACATGACTTGCAGATTGCGCGCAATCGCCTCGCTCTGGCCGCGCTCTTCGGCATCGATACCGGGATAGGCTCCGGGAGTATCGATAAAGGTCAGAATCGGCAACCGGAACCGTTGCGCCATTTCCATCAGGCGTAGCGCCTTGCGGTAACCTTCCGGACGCGGCATACCGAAATTGCGCCGCAGCTTTTCCTTGGTGTCACGGCCCTTTTGATGACCGATAATCATCACCGGCTCGTCATTCAGGCGGGCAATGCCGCCGACAATCGCCGGGTCATCCGCGAAGGCGCGATCACCGTGGAGTTCCTCGAAATCGGTAAACAGGCGTTCGATGTAATCGAGCGTGTACGGGCGCTGCTGGTGGCGCGCCAGCTGGGAAATCTGCCAGGGAGACAACTTGGCAAAGATGCTTTCAGTCAGGCTCTTGCTCTTTTCCTGCAGCTTGGAAATTTCCTCATGGATATTAAGATCGGAATCATTGCCGACGTAACGCAGCTCCTCGATCTTGGCCTCGAGTTCAGCAATGGGTTGTTCAAATTCCAGGAAATTTAGGTTCATTGTCCAGTTTTGCAGAAGTTGGCGGCGATATCGCCGGGAATGAGCGCCATTTTAGCGGGTTCCGGCGAACTCCGCTACGGCTGCCGAATTATAACTGCTTAATATCCTGTGGAAGAAGTTGTCGATAATGCATTACCGTCAACACATCAATGCGATTTGAGCTTATTCGATAAATAATCCGGTAAGGCCTCTCGAGCACTTCCCTAATTTCGTCAAATTGATACTCTGGAACCTTGCGGCCCAGATGAGAAGGAAGCGCTAGCTGCTCACTACGGTGGATTAACCGAGCGATTACATTCTTGGCCACCTGCGGAGAATCTTCTGAAATAAATTCCCGTATCGACCTGAGCCTATCCCTGGCTCTGGAAGTCCAGACTACTTCCATTAATCATCAACTTCGAATTCTTTTCTGAGCTCTGCCAGGGTAACCACCCGACTGGCCTCGCTGTCTTCGAGGCCTGCATCGATTTCTCGACGAACAACCATCTCATAGATCACATCATCCCAGCTAGCCTCACTGGGCAGACTTTCAATCAAGTCATGAGCAGCTTGTTTAATATTACTAGCCATTATTCATCTCCCGCGAGATTCTGCATCCTTCAGTAATCTACCCTGACACTCGCCTCACCGGCAAATTCCGTCAGGCGATGCAGTAACTCATCGCCCGGTTGCACACGCCAGTTATCCCCCAGCGCCACATGCGCCGATGCGGCCTGGTTCTTGTATTCGATGTACACCGGGCACTGGCCTTCGCGATAGGGCTGCAGTATCTCAGCGAGATGTCGTGCCGAGCCGTTACTGGCCCTGTCTTTATCCAGCGAGATCACCAGCCGCTTGGCAAATATTTCACGGGCATGGCCCATGTCATACACCTCATCCGCCGTGATCTGATAACCGCCGGAATAATCATCCAGTGCCAGCGTGCCCTTGATTACCAGTAGATGGTCCGTGGCCAGCAGATGACGATACTGTTCGAAGGTTTCGGAGAATACACGTACCTCGACACGGCCACTCTTGTCATCCAGCGTCAGAAACGCCATTCGCCCACGGCGGGTGTTACGTACGCGTAGCGCGATGACCAGTCCGGCTGCTGTGACCTGCCTTTCGTTACCGCGTCGGCCATTGCCCGGTGCAACGCCCTCTTCGACCATGGCCGCAAGCCGCGATGTGGTGAACTTGCTTAATTCAGTCAGGAAGCGATCGATTGGATGCCCAGTGAGATAAAGGCCCAGGGTTTCTTTCTCGCCGGTCAGGCGTTGTTCCTCATCCCACTCATCACAGGTTTCCAGGTCGAGCGGTTTGGTCACGGTCTGGGTATCGCCACCGCCAAACAGGTCATCGACGCCCATGCCCTGATCGCGTTGATGCTGTTCGGCAAATTTCATCGCGATCGGCAAATGCGCCATCAAGGTAGCGCGATTCTTGCCAAGATTATCCAGCGCGCCGGCCTTGATCAGCGCCTCTAGTACACGCTTGTTAACCTTGCGATCCACGCGGCGGCAAAGTTCAAACAGGTCAGAATAAGCACCATTGGCATTGCGCTCCTCTATCAGGGCCTCGATCGCGGATTGACCGACACCCTTGATGGCCCCAAGCCCGTATATAACCCGGTCATCATCCGACACGGTGAAGCGATACTCGGAATAATTCACATCCGGCACCGCAACCGACAGCTCCATATCACGACACTCGTCGATCAGGGTGACAACCTTATCCGTGTTATCCATATCCGCCGACAGCACCGCGGCCATGAAGGCAGCCGGGTAATGCGCTTTCATCCAGGCGGTTTGATAAGAGACGAGCGCATAAGCCGCCGAGTGCGACTTGTTAAAGCCGTAACCGGCGAATTTTTCCATCAGGTCGAAGATGTAAGTCGCGACATCCTTGTCCACGCCACGCGCGGTAGCACCCTCGGTAAAGATCTCGCGCTGCTTGGCCATCTCCTCGGGCTTCTTCTTACCCATGGCGCGGCGCAACAGGTCCGCGCCGCCGAGCGTGTAACCGGCCAGCACCTGCGCGATCTGCATGACCTGTTCCTGGTAGAGAATGACACCGTAGGTCGGCTTCAGAATGGGTTCCAGATCGGGATGCGGATATTCAACCTTGGCGCGACCGTGCTTGCGGTTGATAAAGTCATCCACCATGCCGGACTGCAGTGGCCCGGGACGGAACAGCGCTACCAGCGCTACGATGTCTTCAAAACTGTCCGGCTGCAGGCGCCGGATCAGATCCTTCATACCGCTGGATTCCAGCTGGAACACGGCGGTGGTCTTGCAGGCCTTGAGCAAGGTGAAGGCTTCGGGGTTATCGATCGGAATCGCGGTGATATCGACCGTCTCCTCGCCGTGCCCCTGCTTGCGCGCGTTGACGGTCTTCAACGCCCAGTCGATGATGGTCAGGGTGCGCAGTCCCAGGAAGTCGAACTTGACCAGGCCAACCGCTTCCACGTCGTCCTTGTCAAACTGGCTGACCAGGTTGGCGCCACCCGCTTCGCAATACAGCGGTGTGAAATCGGTCAGCTTGGTCGGCGAGATCACCACGCCCCCGGCATGCTTGCCGGCATTGCGTGCCAGGCCTTCCAGCTTCAACGCCATATCGATCAGCGTCTGGACTTCCTCGTCTTCATCGTAAAGCTGTTTAAGCGCCTCTTCCTGTTCCAGTGCCTTGGTCAGCGTGATACCGATCTCGAACGGGATCAGCTTGGCGATGCGATCGACAAAACCGTAAGGGTGACCCATGACGCGTCCCACATCGCGCACCACCGCCTTTGCGGCCATGGACCCGTAGGTGATGATCTGCGACACCTTTTCCCGGCCGTAATGGCGCGCGACATAATCGATAACACGATCGCGACCTTCCATGCAGAAGTCGACGTCGAAATCGGGCATGGAAACACGTTCGGGATTGAGGAAACGTTCGAACAGCAGATCGTATTCGATGGGATCGAGATCGGTGATGGTCAGTGCATAGGCCACCAGCGATCCGGCGCCGGAACCACGGCCCGGCCCGACCGGCACGCCATTGGCCTTGGCCCACTTGATAAAATCGGCAACGATCAGGAAGTAACCGGGAAATCCCATCTGGATAATGACATCGAGCTCAAGCTCAAGTCGTTCATCGTATTCCCTGCGTTGTTCGGCAAACTCGGGGCTGTTTCGCTCGAACAGAAAATCCAGCCGCTTTTCGAGCCCCTCACGCGACACCTGGCGAAAGTAATCATCCATGGTAAGACCTTCCGGAACCGGAAAATCCGGCAGGAAGTTCTTGCCCAGCGTCAGTTCAAGATTGCAGCGCTTGGCAATCTCGACACTGTTTTCCAGCGCCTCGGGAATATCGGCGAACAACTCGGCCATTTCCTCGGGCGTTTTGAGATACTGCTGATCGGAGTAATGACGCGGTCGGCGCGCATCGTCCAGCGTGCGCCCGTCGTGAATGCAGACACGCACCTCGTGCGCCTCGTAATCCTCGGCGGTAAGAAAGCGCACATCGTTCGTCGCTACCACGGGCACGTTAGATTGCGCCGCCAGCGCCACGGCCGCATGCAGGTAATCTTCCTCCTGCTCGCGCTCGATGCGCTGCAGCTCCAGGTAGTAGCGATCGCCAAAAGCCTGTACCCACTCATCGAGCAACCGGGCCGCGAGTGCGTTATTGCCGGACAGGAGTGCCCGCCCCACGTCGCCTTCCCTGCCACCGGACAACGCGATCAGGCCGGTGGATTTTTCCAGCAGGCGGGAACGCTCGATCATCGGCACGCCGCCATGCTGACCGTGAATGAAACTGTCGGAGATTAATTCGGAAAGATTGAGATAGCCCTGGTTGTCCTGGCAGAGCAATACCAGCCGATGCGGCTGAGTCTGGTCGTCGGGATTGACCACCCGCACATCGCAACCGACGATGGGTTTGATACCGGCCGCCATCGCTGCCTTGTAAAACTTCACCATCGCGAACAGGTTGCTCTGATCGGTCAGGGCCACCGCGGGCATGCCGCTTTCGGTCACTGCCTTCATCAGGGGTTTGACGCGCACCAAGCCATCGACCAGCGAATATTCAGTGTGCAGGCGAAGATGGACGAAGGGTGTTGGCATGAGCGAAGTGTCGCGGTTTAACCCACGGCAATCAAGATTGACTTTTACCTGCTAACATGGCGGCACCATGATAGAAATTCGCGACATTGTCGAGGCCGATTCGGCGGCATTTGCAGCGCTGATCATCCAGCTGGCAACAGAGAGTCCCTACAGCCTGCTGACCCCTGCGGAAGCTCAGCAGGCGGCGGCCACGCAAGCGGAACGCACCCAGGAGCTGCTTGCCGCGCCTCAACAGACCGTATTCCTGGCCCTGGGTGAAAATCAGCCGGTCGGTTTCATCGCCCTGAGCCAGGGCACGCTGGCAAGATGTGCGCACGTCTGCAACCTTACCCTGGGTGTTCTGGCGGCATACCAGGGTCAGGGTATCGGTCAGCAGTTGCTGCGGGAAGGAATGGCCTGGGCGCGCGCCAGGAATATCCAGCGCATTGAGCTCGGTGTCATGACTGAAAATGCCAAAGCAATCCATCTGTATGAAAAATTCGGTTTTGTCATCGAGGGAACGCGAAAATCCGCGCTGAAACTGGAGCAAGGCTATGGCGATGAATTCCTGATGGCTAAATACCTATTAAATAATATTTAATTACAAAGAGTTACAATACATACCTCAATCAACATCCGATCTTTAATAATTTCTCAAAATTAGCCGCTAACCTTCTCTATATAAAGGAGTATTTAGCGGAAAAACGGATGTCATGAACGACGAATCCCAGGCAGCGGCGACAGCGGAAGTGCCATCCATCGATGGCCGCTTTCGGATAACTGTGGAAGAAAATGGCACTGCCGCCTTCATCGATAAACTGACCCCGCATACCGGCAATGGCAGTCCGGTGACAGCCAGTGACGTCATGGCCCGGCTAAAAAAACAGAAAGTCGTCCACGGTATTCGGTCGGACGTCGTGGACAGACTGCTAACCCAGCTGGCTGACGGAATTATTCCCGAAGACAAGGTTGCCATTGCCGAATGGAATCCACCGGAGGAAGGAACCGATGCCAGTATCCACTGGCTGATCGATACCGGCGCCCATAATCTGCAGGCACGTTACGTTGTTCCCGGTCAGATCATCGCGATCAAGACACCCGCTGTTCCTGGTGCTGCCGGCAAAACCATTTTCGGCCGCGCCAAGCAACCCGCCCAGCGCCCTGCCGATATCCCGCTGAAGGCTGGCGACGGTATCCAGCTGAAAACCTCCAAGGCGGGTACCCAGGAGTTCACCGCCAAAGTGCTGGGGTTTGCCTGTTTGTATGGCGACTCACTCATGATCAAGTCCGCCATCACAATAGCCGAAGACGGCCTCGAAGCGCGTATGGCGATCTACCCAACATCGGGCGGTGAATCCGCCGTGCCGGTGAGCGCGGATCACATCCTCTCATCCATCAAGGCAACCGGCATTAAGCATGGCGTGAAAGAAGACCGTATCCGGGCACTGATCGCGCGCGCCGATTTTCAAAGCCTGAAAGAATTACCTTCACCAAAACCCGTGCCGCTGACGATCGCCCAGGGTCTCCCTGCGACGAACGGCAAAGATGGTGAACTGGACTGGCTGGTCGAACCTGGCGATACGGAAAACCCAGCATTCGTATTACCGGGGCAATTGTTGCTCACCCGTACTGGTCCAACCCAGGAGACCGAGGGTAAGGACATTTTCGGTCGAGTTCTCAAGGCAAGCGCCGGTGAATCGCTGTCGTTCGAATTCGACCCCGACGCCATCGAGTTACGCCCGATGGAAGACAGAGAAGAATTCTACGCAAGGTGTCTTGGTCAGCTGGTATGTCATAACGGCCAGCTTACTATCAGCAGTGGCTTTTCAATTGCCAGCGATGGCCTGGAAGCCACGTTGGAATTATTCGCCGTCTCATCTGGCCGAAGCAGTGCCCCGCTCACGCTGGAACATATTCTGGCGTTTATCACGGCCAATGGTGTCCAGACGGGCATTGATGAAGACACGATTCAAAAACGTCTTTCCCAGCTCCAGCAATTGCCACCCGACGATAAACCCAGCATGCCTGTCGTGGTTGCGCGCGGTATTGCGCCGGTGCCCGGTGTCGACGCCAGTCTTGAACTCGATCATCGTCTGACCAAGGGCAAGATGCTGCCCGATGGCCGGATCGATTTTCATGAACACTCGTATCCCTGGAACGTGTCCACGGGCGAAGTCATTGGCGTCCACACCCATGCAGTACCCCAGCAAGATGGTCTCACGGTAACGGGCGAAGTCATTCCGGCGCTTGAACCTAAATCCATCGACCTGGAACTGGAAGCCGTGATCGAAAAGGAAAATGGCGTGCTGGTCGCCGAACGCAGTGGATCGTTGCTGGTCAGCCGCACCCGTTTATGCGTAACCGACTGTGTCATCATTAACAGCGATGTCAGCCAGGAAACGGGGCATGTACGCGCCAAGGCCGCGATAGTGATCAACGGGTTCGTCACTGCCGGTTTTATCGCGGATTCGGAACGCGGTGATGTGCTGGTGAAACACAACGTCGAGGATGGCGTTATCACGGCGTTCGGCAACGTCATCATTCACGGCGGTGTTCGCGGTGAAAACTGCAGGATCACGGCGGGCAACGAATTCAGCGCGGGTTTTGCCGAACAGGCCGACATCATGACTCAGTCCAGCCTGTCGATTGCCAAGCATGCGCTGGGCTGCGAACTGATGTCGAATGACCGGATCATTGTCGGCGAAAAAAATGCCCGGAAAGGCGGCTTAATCGGCGGTTCCGCGCACGGTCGCAACGGCGTGGAAGCCAATATTCTCGGCTCTGACTCTTACGTTAAAACAATAGTCTGTGCCGGCGTCATGCCGGAAACCCAGGGTCAGCTGGAAGGACTCATCAAGGACGCGGAAGATAAAGCCAATGCGCTGGTTCAGTATGACAATGCTATATTCCAACAAAGCCGGGATGCGGATGGCGCGGAAAATAACGAAGAGCTGATAAAAGCCCAGCAGATGCGCGATGCACTGCTGGATGAACTCGACATGATGTACGCGGAAATGGATATTGTCGAAGCATCGCTGGAAGAACCAGCCGAGCCGAAAATCATCGTTCACTACAAGACCTATCCCGGCGTCAGCCTGCGGATCGGTAATGCCACGTTAAAAATCGCGCGCGAACAGGGACCAGGCGTGTTCGAACTGAAAGACGATAAGATCCAGTTTACCCCTCAGTAAGCAGCCGTTTCACCGGCGCATAGGAGCGACGATGGATCTCTGTCACGCCCAGTTGCTCCAACGCCTGCATATGGACCTTGCTCGGATAACCTTTATGACTGGCCAGGCCATAGCCCGGATAACAGGCATCGAGCGCCACCATTTCCCGGTCCCGGGTCACTTTCGCCAGTATGGATGCCGCACTGATCGCGGCAACCCGGCTGTCCCCTTTAACAATTGCTTCACTCGGACAGGGCAATGCCGGACACTTGTTGCCATCGATCAAAGCAAATACCGGCGACGGTTGCAGTTGTTCCACGGCACGCCGCATGGCCAGCAGGCTTGCCTGCAGAATATTGATGGCATCAATCTCTTCCACCTCGGCGCGACCGATAGCAAACGCCAGCGACTTGTTCTGTATCTCATCAAACAGCTTTTCTCGGCGCTTTTCGGTCAGCTTCTTGGAGTCGTTCAAACCTTCTATCGGGTTATCCGGATCAAGGATTACAGCAGCCGCCACCACCGGTCCGGCAAGCGGCCCACGGCCAACCTCATCGACACCGGCTATCAATGGACTGTCGGGCAAAAAATCCAGGTTCAGTGTTTCATCGAGTTTCATGAGGCAACCACTTCCAGCACCGCACGAGCAGCTTGCTCGCTGGCGTTTCGTTTCAGTTGTTGATGCATATCGGTAAATGACTGCTGTAATTCTTCCACCAGGCGCTGCTCAACCAGGTAATTCATCACCGCCGCGCCAAGCGCGGAAGGCGTCACGTCATCCTGAATAAATTCGGGCACCAGTGTTTTACCGGCCAGCAGGTTCGGCAGCGAATAATGCGACACGTTCACCAGTTGCTTCAGAATCAGGTAAGTCAGCCCATTGAGGCGATAACTGACGACCATGGGCTTCTTCAGCAACATGGCTTCCAGCGCGGCCGTACCGGATGCCAGCAACACCACGTCCGCCGCCGCCATCGCAGTGCGGGAATCGCCGAGAATGGTATTGATCTGACTGACATCGCCCTCTTTCGCCAGGATGTCCTTGAAAGCCAGCAGGGTCTTTTCATTCGCAAAGGGCGCGATGAATTTGAGATCGGGGCGATGCGCCAGTAACCAGCGGACCGTATCAATAAAGGGTTGTGCCAGGCGGTTTACCTCGCCAGTACGGCTTCCCGGCAGCAGGGCAATCAGAGTGTCCTGCGTATTAAGTCCCAGCTGTTGACGTGCCTGTTGCTGATCCGTCGCGAGTGGAATCTCGTCGGCCAGCGGATGCCCGACACAGGTAACCGGCACCTGATGCTGTTCATAAAACTGTGCCTCAAATGGGAACAGGGTCAGAATACGGTTCACGGCACGCTTGATCTTGAACACACGCCGCTTGCGCCAGGCCCACACCGAGGGACTGACATAATGAAGGGTCTTGATCCCGGCGCCATGCAGTTTCTCTTCCAGCGTCAGGGTGAAGTCCGGCGCATCGATCCCGATAAACACATCCGGTGGTTTTGCCAGCCAGCGATTGATCAGGGCCTTGCGGATACCCAGCAGTTCACGCAGGTGCTTCAGTACTTCCACCAGGCCCATGACCGACAGTTTTTCCATGGGGTACAGGCTGCGACAACCTTCCGCCTGCATCAGCGGACCGCCAATACCTTCCACTTCCAGTTCGCTGACCTGGTTACGCAGGGCCTTTAACAAACCCGCGCCCAGGATATCGCCCGAGGCCTCGCCCGCGACGATGGCAACGCGCAGCTTCTCCCGTGAAGGAGAACGACTATCCGGATGCTGCTCTTCCATGGGGAGATTAACGAATAATGCCGCGTGTCTGCTGTTCGAGAAACGCCACCAGTTGTGTCACTTCATCAACGGATGCAGCCGAATCCCGTAATTGCACGAGGGCTTCATCGAGTGTGAGACTGGAGCGATACAGCGTTTTGTAGGCACGTTTCAGTGCCTGCAGGGATTCCTCGGAAAATCCGCGCCGCTTGAGCCCTTCCGAATTAAGGCCATGAGGTTTGGCCGGGCTGCCGGACGCCATGACAAAGGGCGGCACATCCTTGCCAATCGTGGTGCCGAACGCGGTAAAGGCATGCGCACCGATGGCGCAGAACTGATGCACCAGGGTAAAACCGCCCAATATGGCATAATCGCCGATGCTGACATGTCCGGCCAGGGAGGCATTATTGGCCAGGATAGTGTGATCTCCCACCAGGCAATCATGAGCCACATGAACATAAGCCATGATCCAGTTGTCATCGCCGATGCTGGTGACGCCACGATCCTGAACCGTTCCCCGGTTCAGGGTGACAAATTCACGGATGGTATTACCGTTACCGATTTCCAGCCGTGTTGCTTCGCCCGCGTATTTCTTGTCCTGCGGATCTTCGCCGATCGACGCCATCTGGTAGATGCGGTTGTCCTTGCCAATCGACGTCGGACCGTTGATAACGGTGTGGGCACCGATCCGGCAACCGCTATCAATCTGCACGTTCGGTCCGATGACAGCGTAAGGTCCAATCTCGATGTCATCCGCCAGTTCCGCCGCGGGATCGATAATGGCCGTTTTATGAATCAAGCGTCGATTTCCCGCTCGGTACACATGATTTCGGCACTGGCCACGGTTTTCTCGCCAACCTTGGCTACAGCGTCGAATACCCAGATTCCGCGTTTCTGATTCTTGACCTGAACGCTGAGAATCAACTGGTCACCTGGTTCCACAGGCTGCTTGAAGCGCGCCTTGTCCACACCAACCAGGTAATAGAGGGATGTTCTTTCGGCATGCCGTTCCATGGTCTGGAAAGCCAGCAGGCCGGTCGCCTGTGCCAGCGCCTCAATAATCAACACCCCCGGCATGATCGGTTTTTCCGGGAAATGGCCGGTAAAAAAGGGTTCGTTATAAGTGACATTTTTATATCCGACCAACGATTCGCCAGGCGTGATCTCAGTCACCCGGTCGATCAACAGGAAGGGATAACGATGCGGCAGATGCTGCATGATCTTGGCGATATCGAGTACGGTGTCGGTCATGTTTTGTTCTCAGGATTCAGTCTTGTTTAATTGCTTTTCCAGTGCTGCAACACGCCGCGCTAGCTTGTCCAGCTGGCGCAGGCGCACGGCCGTTTTGTTCCATTGCTCGTTCGGAATGGCTGCCATGCCCGAAGAGTAAACGCCCGGCCTGTCGATGGATTTGGTCACCAGCGACATCGCCGTGATCGTGACATGATCCGTGATCGACAGATGCCCGGTGATGCCCACCGCACCGCCAATCATACAATGTTTGCCGATCTTTGCACTGCCGGCAATCGCCGTGCAGCCGGCAATCGCCGTGTGTGCGCCGATATGGACGTTGTGAGCCACCTGAATCTGGTTATCGAGTTTGACGCCCTCCTCGATCACCGTATCATCCACCGCGCCACGGTCGATGGTGGTATTGGCGCCGATTTCAACGTCATCACCGATCACGACTCGGCCAACCTGGGGCAGTTTTACCCAGCGTCCCTTGTCGTTGGCGATACCGAAACCGTCACTGCCCAGCACGGCGCCAGCATGCACCAGCACCCGCTCGCCGATTTGGGTTTCCGGATAGACACTGACATTCGCCACCAGGCGGGTATCCGCGCCAATCGAACTTCCCCGCATGATCACACTACCGGGACCAACGACTACCCCTGGGCCAATGATGACATCGGACTCGATAATGACGTGCGCGGCAATAGCCGCGGATGCATCGACGGTCGCTTCAGCGGAGACACTGGCACTAGCATCAATACCCGCCTGGCACGGTGCCGTTGCATATAACAGCTGTGCCGCCTTGGCGTAGACAACATAGGGATCGTCGGCCAGCAAACAGGCCACGGGACATTCATCGGCTAAATCCGGCGCGAGGATAACTGCACCCGCGTTTGTATCCGCCAGATAACGGCGGTAACGCGGGTTGGCGAGAAAACTCAGTGCATCGGGCTGACCGGACTGCAGGGTACAGACTCGCGACAGTTGCGTATCCGGGTTGCCCCTGAATTCACATTGTAGTCTGTCAGCGAGATCCTCTAGCCGATAACCCATGGAAGGCGTAAACCTATTGCGCCTGGAAGCTGGCCTTCAGGCGATCGAGCACATCATCGGTAATGTTTACCCGATCATTCGCATAGACGATGCCTTCCGTCAGGAGCAGATCATAGTTATTTTCCTGCGCGACTTTCTGACTGGTTTCAATCACCAGCCGCTGCATCTTGGCAAACTCTTCATTGCGGCGAATATTATAATCTTCGCGGAACTCGTCATTTGCACGCTTGAAATCGCGCTTCATGGTAACCAGGTCGCGCTCAAGCTTGCCGCGTTCAGTGTCACTCATGATGGCGCCATCGGTCGCCAGCTTTTCTTCCTTGCTCTTGATATCGCGTTGCAAGGCCAGCAATTCTTTTTCGCGCGGCGCAAATTCCTTCTCGATGCGGCTCGCCGCATCCTTAACCTGGGGAGCGTTCTCAATCAGGTTACCCAGATCAACCACGCCGATCTTGATTTCGGCCGCGGAAAGTCCCGGGATAAGAAGCGCAACACTTAACAGAGCTGCTGAGAAAAATCGTAATTTCATTACCACTACCTCTTTAGACGGTAAATTATATATTGGCACCAAAGGTGAACTGGAATACCTGGGTTTCATCGCCAGACTTGTCATTCAGCGGTCTTGCCAGGCTGAACGTCAGGGCGCCGAGCGGAGACAGCCAGCTGGCGCCAATACCGACAGAATAACGCAGTTCATCCGTTTCAAAATCATCGTAATTGGCAAACACATTACCAATGTCCACGAAGCCGCTCATACGCAATGACTTCGAGTCCGGCAGGAAGGGTGGCGGAAACAGGATTTCAGCGCCACCGACTACCCGGAACGAACCACCGATAGGCTCATTGGTCAGACTATCGCGCGGACCCAGGGTATTATCCTCGAAACCACGCACCGAGCGCACCCCGCCCGCGTAATAACTTTCGAAGAATGGCAGGCCATCGAAATCACCGTAACCATCGCCATAACCGATATCGCCATGCAGGTTCAGTGTTAACAAGTCGGTCAATGGCGCATAAAACTGCTGACGGTAATTAAGCTTGTAAAACTCCAGGTCGGTACCCGGCACAGTCACTTCGCCAGACAGGCTTTGCAATATCCCCTTGGTCGGGAAGATTGCCCGGTTACGGGTGTCATGCGACCAGCTACCGGATAGCTTGAGAATATCGAACTTGTCACCCTGGTTACTGATGAAACCGGTGACTACCTGGGGCGAGAACGCGGTCGGGCTGATTTCCAGATGCTCGGCTTCGAGGCTGAAACGTATCGCGTCGTATTCGTTGATTGGAATGCCGTAGTTAACATTGCCCCCAAAGGAGTCAATAAAGTAATCCGCGATATTGGCTTCGCTGGCATCGGTCTCCCGATAGAAACCGCCAAAGCCACGGCTCACGCCATCGATCGTGTAATAAGGATTAGTGTAGGAGAAACTGTAAATGGTATTTACACGACTATTGTTGAAGGCGAAGTTGACCCGCTTGCCGCTGCCAAGGAAGTTGTCCTGGGTGACACTGGCATTGAACAGAATACCCGAGGATTGCGCATATCCCAGGCCAACCATCAGGTTACCGGATGGACGCTCCGTGACCGAGAAATTCACATCCACCAGGTCCGGCGAACCGGGAACCGTTGGTGTCTCGACGTTCACTTCATCGAAATAGCCGAGCCTGTCCAGACGTTCGCGCGAACGCTCCACGGCCGAGGCGGAGAACCAGCCCGCTTCCATCTGCCGCATTTCGCGCCGCAGCACCTCGTCCTTGGTACGTGTGTTACCCACCATGTTGATGCGGTTTACGTAAACCCGATTGCCAGGATCGATAAAGAAAGTCACTTCCACTTCCTTGGCTTCTTCATCCACATTGGGAATGGTATTCACGTTGGCAAAGGCATAACCGTAGTTACCCAGGTGATTGCCGATCGCTTCCACAGTCCCGGTAATACGCTTGCGGGAGAAAATCTCGCCCGGGTTCAGATCAACCAATGGAAACAATTCTTCCGGCTCAACCACGAAATTACCGGCCAGCTTGACCTGCTTGACCCGGAACTGCTCGCCTTCGTTGACGTTGATCGTGATGTAGATGTCTTTCTTGTCCGGCGTAATGGTTACCTGGGTGGAATCGATGGTGAAGTTGATATAACCGCGATCCAGGTACCAGGAACGCAGGGTTTCCAGGTCACCGGATAATTTCTGCTTGGAATACTGGTCATTCCGGGTATAGAACGAGAACAGGGTCGACGTGCTGAGTTCGAATTCTTCCAGCAGGGTTTCGTCGTCGTACTGGTTGTTACCGACAATATTGATCTGACGAATCTTGGCCGCAATACCCTCGGAAACGGCAATCAGGATACCTACCCGATTGCGTTCCAGTGGTGTGATAGTGGTGTCGATTTTAACGCCGTACTTGCCACGTCCGAAATACTGGCGGCGTAATTCCTGCTCCAGACGATCCAGCAGGGAGCGGTTAAACACGCGCCCTTCCGCCAGGCCGATATCTTTCAACGACTCCAGCAAGGGCTCGGTTTCGATATCTTCATTACCCGTGATTTCAATACTGGCAATGGCGGGACGTTCCTGAACAATGACTACCAGCACATCACCATCGCGTTCGAGTTCCACATCCTTGAAGAAACCGGTGCTGAACAGCGCGCGTATGGCTTCCGAGGAACCTTGTTCATCGAATGTGTCTCCGGCTTTCACCGGCAGATAGTTGAACACGGTACCGGCTGCGATCCGCTGCAGCCCTTCGATACGGATATCGGCAATGGTGAATTTCTCAAAGGCCATTGCCTCCACCTGAAGAGCAAGAAATAACGTCAGGATGTAGCAGAATTTTTTCATCATCGAGTCTTTGTTCAGTTTATTGTGGCGTCACTCAAATAGCCGCATCAGGTCATTGACGATGGCAAGTGACATAAAAGCCAGAATCAGCGCTATACCGATTCTCTGGCCAAAGGCTTCCGCGTTTTCCGAAAGCGGACTCCCCTTCAAAAGCTCTATAAGGTAATACAACAGGTGCCCGCCATCCAGTACCGGTATCGGGAGCAGATTAATCACGCCCAGACTGATACTGACCAGGCCCAGGAAACTGAGAAAGGCGACCAGCCCGATGCTGGCCGTCTTACCCGCAACCTCGGCAATGGTAATGGGGCCGCTCAGGTTCTTGATAGACAGTTCGCCCAGCAGCATTTTCCACATGGAGCGCAGTGTCAGCTCGATCATATCCCAGCTTTTCCGGACACTGGCGCCCACCGCTTCGAGCGGACCATAGTGAACGACGGTGCGATAATCGTCCGTCTGGTCGGGATCGGGCTGATTATAGGCGCCGATACGACCGATTTCGCCCTGCTTGGTTTCCATACGTGTCGGTCGTAACTTCAGTTCGATATGCTCGGAACCGCGTATTAGCAGCAAGGCAATATCCTGCTCGGGTCGCGCCTGCACGAACTTGACCCACTGGGCCCAGTCTTCGATTTTCTCACCGTCGGCCGAGATGATTCGGTCACCGGGTTTTATCCCGGCTTCGGCTGCAGGCTCGCCGGGTGACAGCTCGCCAAACACGGGAGCAACCTTCGGCACCCAGACCTTGAAACCGATCTTGTCGAGCAGGTTACCTTCATCCAGCAACCCTTCCACCTGGGTAAGATCCATCACCCGATCGCGCACTATGCCATCGCCTCCGACCACCTGAATATCCATGCTGTCATTGGCAAGCGCGTTATCCAGCAAGGCCATCAATGCCTCGTTCCAGGATCGAATCTCGCGTCCATCGATTGCGTGAATCCTGTCCAGCGGCTCAAATTCGGCGATTGCCGCCGGAGTATCGGGTAGCACTTCGCCAATGATGGGCTTGATGCCGGGGATACCGCTGACAAACATGATCCAGTAAATGACCAGTGCAAAAATAAAATTGAACGCGGGACCGGCGATGACCACGGCTATCCGCGAACCCACCGGCTTGCGATTAAAGGCACGGTCACGTTCCTGCGCGGCAACCGGGCCTTCCCGTTCATCCAGCATTTTGACGTAACCGCCCAGCGGAATGGATGCTATGGCAAATTCAGTACGGTCCTCGCCAAAGCGGCGCAGATAAAACGGTTTGCCAAAACCGATGGAAAAGCGCAGCACCTTTACACCAACCTTGCGCGCCACCCAGTAGTGACCGAATTCGTGAACGGTTACCAGCAGGCTGATGGCAACGATGAACGAGGCCAGGGTAAAGAAAAAACTACTCATGTGCCCGACCGCCACGCCTTGGCTTCGATCATTTCCAGGCTCACCGCGCGCGCATCCGCATCGGCCGCGAACACCTGGTCGAGCGTATCGGCGGGAAACACCGTCAAGGCGGCCAGGCTGCGCTCTACCACATCGGCAATTCCGGTGAAGGGCAGTTTGTTGTTAAGGAAAGCAGCCACGGCAATCTCGTTCGCCGCATTCAAAATAGCGGGCGCGGTGCCCCCGGCTTGCCAGGCCTCGTATGCCAGTCGCAGACAGGGAAAGCGCTCAAGATTCGGCGCCTGAAAATCCAGCCGTGCCACGGCGAACATATCCAGCGCACTGACGCCCGATTCGATTCGCTCGGGCCAGCTCATGGCATGCGCAATCGGTGTACGCATATCCGGGTTGCCCAGTTCGGCCAGCACCGAGCCATCGTCGTAATCCACCATGGAGTGAATCACGCTCTGCGGGTGCACCACTACCTGAATCCGTTCGGCATCCACGTTAAACAACCAGCAGGCCTCGATCACTTCCAGACCCTTGTTCATCA
>JBFHQE010000031.1:0-22417 GCA_041592335.1 Thiohalobacteraceae bacterium
CGAGCTTTTCTACAATCCAACCCGGCGGCATGGCAACAACGATGGCCTGTCGCCGATGGAGTACGAAAAACGGTATTACGAGAAGCTATCAACTGTCTAGGAAACTAGGGGCACACCACCTCTGTATATATGCCTAACGTTCAAACCAACCGACGCGTTAGCGGTCGGCTGGGTTTTCTTGTTAAGGTATTATTCAACACCATTGATAACCTCTGTAATTACAGAACAAACATCTTTGCTCACACCACATTCTCTTGGGGTTGAATTACGATATTCTCTGATAAAGTTGATTGCTCTTTCATAGACTTCAGGATTAGAGCTAGGCAAGCCAATAAGATACTTACTAAAATCGTCTCCCGACGTAGCATACTCAACAATGGCAGTGTCCAATTCTAGCTCAAGAGATTCTATAGCTTTCTCTGTCTCACCTTTACGCAAATTTTTTAGATTATTTACAGTAAACATTGCATCTAAGGCGCTTTGTTTTTGAGAATATTCATATCCTTTAACAAAGCCTAGCCATAAACCTGCATAAGACGAAGCTAGGATAACCAGAACTATTAATATTATTCTCATGGTTTATTTAATACCTTAACATCTATTAGTGGGAAATAAGAACCCTATATCATTCTTATTCATAGTAAGTCTTCTTCTAATTCTTTCAGTATGTTAATTCAGTTTCGCATAGGATATCAGATCATGAAAAGAGGAAATATTTCCTTTTTAGCCGCTTTCATCATATCTAGGCAAACAAATATATATCTGATTTCAGAGTAATTGTCGCCATGGGATTCATTATTGCTGGCGACAAATGAGGACCCTGCATGTCTGCTTTCCGAATTGTTCAAATATGCAGAGCCAACTCAGGTGAGGGTGCGTGCCAAACCATGGAGGAATATCGAAAAGGTCCGCTTTAATTCTCAACCAACACCCCTGGACCCCGGCCTTATTCGAACTCGCAAGGCGAGTTGATGTATCCCTAACTATCCCGCAGGGATCTAGGGAGCGCCGGGGTGACGGTACTTTTATATTTTCCTGCGCCTTGGGCAGATTGCCACGACGCTACGCTCCTCGCAATGACGGTGGCATTAACAAACACTCAGAACTGAATACCCCGTAAGGCGATAATCTGCCGCTGCAGAAAACCCTGCACCTTTTCCAACTCTTCACCCGGTTCATAGGCCGCCAGAAAGTTTTTGATATACAGCCCCAGCTCGGTATCGCCCTCTACCTTCAACTGGCGACGGAAGAACAAGGTATCCGGGTCTTCAAGCTGCGCAATCAGTAACACAAACGCATACAGCACGCCTTCAATGCGTATATCAGGTTCGACCTGCCAACTGGCCTGCTGCAGCCGTCCATCGCGCAACGTCAGGCGCAGGTCCAGCGCACAATCACTGATCCTTATCTGCAAACAACGATTGTTGAGAAAATCCAGCTGCCCTTGCTGGCTTGTCCGGGCAAACATACGCCCAAGCACCAGCGGCATGCCATATCCAGGAATGGATCGGGGAAACAGGCGGCAAAGCCTGCTAACAGGAGCGGGGATTCGTGGTAAAGGCAGCAGGGCCATGGACTGAGCAGGCATTCCTGTTATGCCTGGAACAAGGATAACCAGTAGCGATGCACGCTGCTGTCATCGGTTAATTCTGGATGAAAGCTCATCGCCAGATGCTGTCGATGTCGCAACAGCACGGGAAGACCCTCATGACTGGCCAGCACTTCCACCGCCCCGGATGGCATCAGCCGCGGCGCACGGATAAAGTGCCCAGTAAAGGGTTGTGGCTGAAAGCTTAATCGCAGCGGCGCGGAAAAACTCTGCAACTGGCTGCCATAATAGTTTCTGCTCGCCACCATCGGCATAATCTCCAGCGGTTTAATGCGCTGGTCGTTAACCTGGGAAGCCATCAATATCGCGCCGGCACAGGTGCCGAATACCGGATGGCTGGCCGCAAACATTTGCAATGCCTCCCGCATTCGGCATTCGTCCAGAAACCGGTTAAGCACGGTCGACTCACCACCGGGGATCACCAGCCCGTCGCAACCCGTGAGTTCATCCGCCCGGCGTATGCCGCGCACAGGCTGGCCTGATTTCTCCAGCAGCGTTGCATGCAACGCGCAGGCACCCTGCAGCGCCAGTACGCCGATCATTATTCGCCACGCCCCGCCAGCCGTTCTTCATCCTTCATCGAATTGATCGACACCCCTTTCATACCGGGTTGCAGGTTACGACTCACTTCCAGCAGCACCGCCGGATCGTCGTAATAGGTTGTGGCGCGTACGATTGCCGCCGCACGCGCCTCGGGATCACTGGATTCAAAAATCCCGGAGCCGACGAACACCGCCTCCGCGCCCAGTTGCCTGACCAATGCCGCATCGGCCGGGGTGGCGATGCCACCGGCGGAGAAATTCGGCACCGGCAAACGGCCATGCTCGGCGACATAACATACCAGCTCATAAGGCGCGGCCAGTGCCTTGGCCGCTGTCATCAACTGGCCATGATCAAGCTGGGTCAGGCGACGCATTTCACTGACAATGCTGCGCAAGTGACGCACCGCCTCGACAATATCGCCACTGCCCGCCTCGCCCTTGGTGCGGATCATGGCCGCACCTTCGCCTATGCGTCGCAATGCCTCGCCCAGGTTGGTTGCGCCACAGACAAAAGGCGCCTGGAATGCATGTTTATCGATATGATGCTCATGATCCGCGGGCGTCAGCACTTCACTTTCATCGATAAAGTCGATACCCAGACTTTCCAGTATCTGGGCCTCGGCAAAATGCCCGATACGGCACTTGGCCATCACGGGAATCGATACTCTTTGTTGTATGGATTCAATCATGGCGGGATTGGACATGCGCGCCACGCCACCCTCGCGCCGAATCGCGGCGGGTATGCGTTCCAGAGCCATCACCGCAACCGCACCGGCCTGTTCGGCAATACTGGCCTGATCCGGGGTCGTCACATCCATAATCACCCCGCCCTTCAACATTTCGGCAAGGCCGGTTTTCAGGCGCATACCCGCCAGGTTTGTTTCCATTGCTTCTGTCCGAATCGGTGGAAACCCGTAATCTCACAAAATCTGCAGTGATATGCCTTGATATCCATCAAGGCACAATAGCCCCGCCCTTGACCCAATTACCCTGTATACAGGCTGGAATGATTTTGACTCAAGTCAAAGCCAGCCTTGTCAGTGATTGTTCATTATCAGGGCCGAGAAAGGAGTCTGGCTTATGATAGAAATCATCGACCGTACCAAACCGCCCGCCGCGCTGCCCTGGCGGCCCTTCGCGCTGGGCTTCCGGCCGTTCTTCCTGGTTGCTGGGCTTTCCGCCGTGCTGTTGCTCGGCTTATGGTTGTTCATCTGGCAGGGAGTCATTACAGCTCCCGCTTACTATGGCCCGATCAACTGGCACGCGCACGAGATGCTGTTCGGTTATACCGCGGCGGTGATTGCCGGTTTTCTGCTGACGGCGGTTCGTAACTGGAGCGGCATGGCAACCGCGACCCATGGCAGTCTCGCCGCCCTGGTCGCACTCTGGCTGGCGGGACGCATCATCCCCTTTATACCCGATGTACCGGAGCGACTGATTGCCGTCGTGGATATCAGTTTTCTGCCGATCCTGGCACTGAGTCTCCTGAAGCCTCTCTGGAAGTCCGGCAACAGGGCCAATCTTGCCATCCTGGTTATCCTGCTCATCATGTCGCTGGCCAATGGCATGATGCATATTGACCATCTCGGCGCCACGTCCGGCTGGAGCGCCACCGGCATTCAGTTAATGGTGAATGTCATTCTGTTTTTAATCCTGATGATTGCGGGACGGGTGATGCCCTTCTTTACCGAGGCGGCCCTGCCCGGAACCAAGTGCCTGAGTCGACGCTGGATCGAGTTCGCAAGTATTGGCAGCCTGATATTGCTGATCGTCGTGGACCTCGTTGGCCTGAAGGAAGCGGCGGCCATTGTTGCTGTCCTGGTGGCCATCATCCAGGCCACCCGTCTTTCCGGCTGGTTTCACAGCGGCGCGTTTCGTATTCCGGTCTTGCTGGTGCTGTATGGCGGTTATGCCTGGCTGATCGCCGGGCTGCTGCTGAAATCACTGGCGGGCTTTAACCTGGTATCGAGCAGTGCAGCCGTCCATGCCTTTACCGTTGGCACGCTGGGTCTCTTTACCCTGGGCAGGATGGCGCGCGTCTCGCTCGGCCATACCGGCCGCGCCATGCGCACGGTGCGCGCGACGAACCTGGCCTTTTTGCTGGTGGGGCTGGCCGCACTCAGCCGCTCGGTCATGCCGATCCTGCTGCCAACCTACTATAGTGCCTGGATACAGCTGGCGGGCAGTTTATGGATTGTCGGGTTTGGCATTTTTGTGTGGATTTATGCCCCGATCCTGCTGCGCGGGCGCGTGGACGGCAAGCCGGGATAACATCTGTCTTTACCTGGTTCATCAAGATCAGTATTGTAAGCAGCATTGCAACACCAACAAAAAGCCGATCGTAATGAGCCAGGACATTCGCACAATTATTGAAAAACACCCGCTGTTTTCCCGCCTGACCCAAGAACAGAGTGAGCGGGTCGCTCGTCACGCACGCACCCTCACTCTCCCGGAAGGACAGATACTGTTCTCCCAACGCGATCCGGCGAATCATTTTTACTTTGTCCGCTCCGGCACAATCAAGCTGAGTCGGCTTGCGCCGGATGGTAACGAAAAGGTCATCGAGTTCACCAACCCCGGCCAGACTTTTGCGGAAGCCCTGATGTTTCTCGATGCGCCGGCCTATCCAGTGAACGCCTCCGCCCTGACCGCCGCCGAGCTTATCTCGTTCGATTCCAGGGATTTCGCCAGCATGCTGCGCGAGTCGGTTGAAACCTGTTTCCTGTTGATGGCCGACATGAGTCAGCGATTGCACGGCCTGATTGCGGAGATCGACAATCTCAGCCTGCAGACCGGTTCCTGCCGAGTTGCCAGCTATCTCCTGAAGATGGCTCCCACGGACAGCGACAGCTTTACGCTGGATATACCCAAAGGCGTCATGGCATCGCGGCTGTCGATCAAACCCGAGACCTTCTCCCGCATTCTGCGAAATTTCCAGGACAACCACATACTCAGCATCAAGGGCTCGCAGGTAACATTGCTGGACCGGAATGCGCTTACCCTGCACGCCGAGAGCATGGCCTGAACATCGGCGCGACCCGACAACTTCGCAAGCCGCCCCTTAATGCCCTTCCACACAAATCTGTTTACGACTGACCGCAACCAGGGTGCGCGCAATTAGATACAGAATGACAGCATCCAGCACGATCAGTAATAACCAGGACAGACCGTATAAGAATAGCGAAGACATGTGCGCCTGCATGATTAATGTCGCCACCGTCATGGCCGCCAGCGGGAAAGAGTAAGCCCACCAGGACAGGTAAAATGGCAACCGGATAAACCGCGGCAATTCCTTGAATAGCAGCAACGTCAGAAACAACGCACTGTAATACAGAATGTGCGCGAAATTATCGATGCCATTATTGAGTTTCACGTAAGAGATGAACCCGACGGCCGGCGGCGCGATAAGAATGAACAATGTCGGTAACAACTTATCCGGCAACGGGTGATGGAATATCATGCGATAGATAATGATCGTGAACAGCACCATCCAGAACAGCAAGCCCACGCTGAAAAAGAACCAGCTGATTTCAATACTGCCATGCGCCACGCCGGATACCGGAACCAGGATGTTGCCAACCACCGGAATAAACCAGGCAGGACTGATATGCTGAATCTCAAAGTGCGTTTTGTGTATCCAGCTGCTCAACACGTACAGCGTAAATAGCAGATGCAAACTGGCTCCCAGCGCCCATAACCCGTATGAAACCGAGGGAAACAGCTTGATCAGGGCAACACTTAACAACACCAGGCTGACACTGATCGTGGCGCCAAAGCTCATCTTGATCGGGTGCGAAAGCTCTTCCAGAACCGCGGAACGATATTGCATCAGCTTCATGCCATACAGTAAAACCAGTACGGCAAACACGGCGGCAGCCAGGAAGGCGACCAGCAAGCCGAACGAATACAATGGCGCCCACAAATCGCCAGCGCGTTGCAACGCGATAGCCAGCCCGGCCAGCCCCATTACGCTGGAGAAAAACGAAACCGGTAAATGTTGTATACGTGACTCCATGACTCTGCTATCTCACTGTCAATATCATGTAAAAAACCACAGGCATCCCGCCGACATCAGCAGCCAGGCTGTAACCGGACCCAACAGCACCTGCAGTATCTTGTTACGCGGCACAAAGCCCACTCCGTGCACAAACCCTGCCGCGATGCCCCACATCACCAGCATGAGCTGGTTGTGATCAAGCTCCTTGCCCTCGTCCAGCAGCAGGATCGGCATGATGAGTATCAACAGACTCAATGCACTGGCCAGCAGCAACGAGAACATGCGCGCCGCTGGCCGACTGAACACGACGGTTTCAGTGCGGATCATGCTCGTTATCCAGGCATTGCTCCGCCTCCAGCCACATGACGTTAATGACGCCAAACGCGCAGGCCAGCAATACTCCAAGAATCCAGGCGAAATACCACATGTTCATAACCTCCAATCAATACGCGGAATGCGTATTTTTCTGAATATCCCGCACCGTGACCCGTCCCCACATGGCGCGATAAGTCCAGAGGGTGTACAGCAGGATAATGGGAACGAAGATTGCCGCCGCCCAGAACATAACCGTCAGGGTCAGGTGACTTGAGGGTGCATCCCAAACCGTCAGGCCACTGTTAAGCTGGGTACTGGATGGCATCACAAACGGGAACATGGAAAACCCGGCGGTCAGGATGACACCGGCCATGCCAAGAGAGCTGGTCACGAAACCGAAACCGGGGCGATTCAGACCCGCCAGAAGAATCGTCAACAAGGGACCGGCAAATCCCAGAACGGGAGCGAGCATCATCCAGGGATACAGCTGGTAATTGCTCATCCAGCTACCGGCGCCCACGGCAACTTCCTTGGCCAATGGATTGGGCATGGCATCATGCGCGGGCGCACTGATAACCTGGTATCCGTCCAGGCCAAATGCAACCCAGATGCCGGCCAGCGCAAAGCTGACAATCATGACCAGCCCGGCAACACGGGTCGCCCGCGCGGCACGTTGCGCCACCACATTATCTGCACGCAGGTGTAACCAGACCGCGCCATGCATGACCAGCATGGACAGGCTCACTACGCCGGCCAGCAATGCAAATGGATGCAACAAGCCAAAGAAGGTGCCGGTATAACTGGGCTGTAAGAACTCGTTATGCTGGAAGGGCACGCCTAACAGCAAGTTACCGAAGGCCACGCCAAACAACAGTGCCGGCACCGCGCCACCGATGAACAAACCCCAGTCCCAGGTCTTGCGCCAACGCGGATCTTCTATCTTTGACCGGTAGTCGAATCCGACCGGACGGAAGAACAGGGCGAACAGCACCAGCAGCATAGCGATATAGAAACCGGAGAAAGCGGCCGCATAAACAGCAGGCCAGGCCGCAAAGATTGCACCACCCGCGGTAATGAACCAGACCTGGTTACCGTCCCAGTGCGGACCCACGGTGTTGATAATGACACGGCGTTCATCGTCATTTTTGCCGAGGAATGGCAACAGTGCGCCTGCGCCCATGTCAAAGCCGTCGGTAATGGCGAAACCAATCAACAATACGCCAACCAGCACCCACCAGACCAGTTTCAATGTTTCATAATCCAATATCATGATGAGTCTCCTTAATCCTTGCGGGCAGCCATGGGCTGGTTTATCAATGCCGACGCTCCACCCGGATGGGGTTCAAAGTGGTAGCGTCCGGTATGCAACGAGCTGGGTCCGAGCCGGGCGAATCGGAACATCAGGTACAGCTCTACAATGAGCAGCAAGGTGTAGAAGCCGATGAATCCCACCAGCGAGAAAACAAGATCGCCGCTCTGCAGCACGGACGTGCTCAGGTGGGTTGGCAACACTTCGCCGATAGACCAGGGTTGACGTCCGTACTCGGCCACAAACCAGCCCGTTTCGGCCGCAATCCAGGGTAAGGGAATCCCGTAAAGAGCCAGCCTGAGTAACCAGCGCTTTTGGCCAGCCACGCGTTTGGCGCAGTAATAAAAGCTGGCCACAAAGATGAACAGCATCAAGAATCCCGCCGCAACCATAATGCGGAAACTCCAGAACAGCGGCGCCACACTGGGAATCGTATCTTGCACCGCCATTTGAATCTGTTGCTCCGAAGCATCGACCACATTTTCGTTGTACTTCTTCAGCAACAGTCCATAACCGAGATCATCCTTTACCGCTTCAAATTCCGCCCTGTCCTGATCGGTGTAATGACCGGAACGCAACGTTTGCAGCAGACCGTAGGCGACCATACCGTTACGGATGCGTTCCTCATGTTGCAGCATAAGATCCTTGATGCCCGTCACTTCTTCATCCACCGAGCGCGTGGCAATCAACCCCAGCGCCCAGGGAATCTTGACGGCATAATCCGTCGTCTGGGTTTCTTCATTCGGCATCCCAAACAGCGTGAATGCCGCTGGCGCTTCGTGTGTCTCCCACTCGGCTTCTATTGCGGCGAGCTTGACCTTCTGTACGTCACCCAGCTCGTAGCCGCTTTCGTCACCCAGCACGATCACGGACAGGATCGACGCCAGTCCGAAACCGGCGGCAATCGCAAATGAGCGTCGCGCAAAGGCCAGGTCACGGCCTTTCAGCATGTAGTAAGCCGATATTCCCAGCACGAACATGGAGCCCGTCACGTATCCTGCCGCCACGGTATGCACAAACTTGACCTGCGCCACGGGATTGAAAATCAGCTCGGCAAAACTGGTCATCTCCATGCGCATGGTTTCGAAACTGAACTCGGCGCCAACCGGATTCTGCATCCAGCCATTGGCCACCAGGATCCATAGCGCCGACATGTTGGAGCCCAGCGCGGTCAGGAAGGTAACCAGCAGGTGCTGGCGTTTGCTGAGGCGGTCCCAGCCAAAAAAGAACAGACCGATAAAGGTTGATTCGAGAAAGAAGGCCATTAGCCCTTCGATTGCCAGTGGCGCTCCGAATATGTCACCCACGTAGTGCGAGTAATAGGCCCAGTTGGTACCGAACTGGAATTCCATGGTGATACCCGTTGTGACGCCCAGCGCAAAGTTGATACCGAACAGCTTGCCCCAGAAGCGCGTCATGTCCTTGTAGATTTCCTTGCCGGTCATCACGTAGACGGATTCCATGATCACCAGAATGAATGACAAACCAAGCGTCAGGGGAACGAATAAAAAGTGATACATGGCTGTCAAGGCAAACTGCAGCCGGGATAATTCAACGACGGATTCAGCGACCATCAGTATTTCCTCTTTCTGGCATTACCAGCGAATGTATCCGGGGACCGGCAATGTGGGTTTCAATCTGATCGGGCTGCGGCAGGAATTGGTCCGGCACACGAAAGAAGGCAAACCATAAACCCGCCAGCAACGCCAGCTTGGCCACCAGGATTATCACCAGGTGACGAACCAGCGGGTTATCCCAGATGACTGCCTCATTCGATGCCGACATTAGCTGCCCTGCCCTGCTTTACTAAAAATTGAGCGGCTGCTTGATACTGACCGCGCCACGCAAGTCGCCCACGCTATAGCCGGTGGCCCGGTCGTATGGATAAGCCTGATCGAGCGCCTGGCGTAAATCGGCTGACATGGCCGCCTTGTCGCCGTGACAACCCAGGCATTTCTCCTGCACGCCAATCGCCTTGGCAAAACGCAGATACTTGCCATTCGGTTCTTCAACCACTTCATAGAACGCCATGGCCTGATAGTCCTCGCCCTGCGCCGCGCGTTCGGCAAAGTTCTTGAGCACTTCCTGTTCCCAGACATCCGGCGTACCGATCATGGGATTACGGACGCGCGTACCGACACGCGTGATCTTCCAGCCCTTCTTCAACGACTGCGCGTTCGCAATGGCCGGTGCCAGGTCGCGGCAAACTGCAATCGAGGCTACCGGGCCGTTGGCTTTCATTTCCTTCACCAGTGCGCCACCCAGTTCCTGGACAAAGGCACCCGTGGTTTCCTTGGCATCGGCGACACGTGCCTGGATATCGGCATCATCGCTGGCACTGACAGACAAGGGTGACAGGGCAATAAACAGCGCCAATGTTGAGAGTTTCATGTTCATAAACCTTTTCCTGTGTTGAGATTAAAGGGTTCCAGTATCTGTTCTAGCTGACATTTCCGATTGGCCGCCAGCAGGCGCGACATGAATGAACTCAAAGAGTGATCGTCTTTCTTTGCCGCAATGAATTGCTGCCGTTCGGTTTCATCATTCAGCTCCAGGTTCATCTTGCGTTCTTCATCCAGGGTACTGACACGCCGTCCGTTGCAGGTTTTGCCGGGAAACACCAGCGTCTCTCCGGGAAGGCAATACAGGACATCCCTGATGCTGTTGAAAAGTTGTTGCGCATCGGAATCCGCGCGCACGCAATGACCGGTTGCACCCGCGAGCAAGGTATGACCGGTGAAAACCCGGTCACGCCAGCGATAGACCAGGCTGCAGGCGCTATGGCCGGGCGTGGCGACCACCTGGATCGTTTCCTCGCCCACATACAGAACATCGCCGCTACGCACACGCTGTTCCACGCAGTCCATGGCCGCCGTCTCGCCCGCGACCAGTTGCGCCGCTGTCATTTGCCGCAGAACAGGCGACGCGCTTTGATGCGATTCATGCACATGCGTTTCCAGCAGATAGCGCAACTCAAGACCGCGCTCCGCCAGAAACGCCTGGTATTGATCAAGCGCGAGCCGGTCCGGATCAATCAGCGCGGCCTCACCGGTAATGGCACAGGCCAGCGCGTAACTGAGATCGCCGTCGGGCGTGATGAACTGCTGGAATAACATGCGAACTCCACAATGGGGTCTTTCAGGTCACTTATCCGGAGGGAGTGCATGCGTCATGCCAGCATTAAAATAGTAATGTAACTTATTGTATTTTGTGATTAATATAAAAATAGCTCAGGTGGATTCTACGCGGATTCGGGCTGAATTATGCCAATATTGTCACTATTGGTTTAGAATGAGTGCCACTTATGACACGTACAACCCTGAGCGAACGCAACGCCTCGGAAATCACCGGCGTACTGAATTGTATTGAAGAACCGGCGATTGCCCTGAGCACCGACTACCGCATCCTGGCCGCGAACCAGGCTTACCGCGCGCATTACGGTGATGGCAAACCGCTGCATGGCCGTTTCTGCTACGAGGTATCGCATCACTACTCCGTGCCCTGCGACCAGGCCGGTGAAAGCTGCCCGATGGCCAACTGCCTGGAACAAAACCGCAAGCAGCGCGTACTGCATCTGCATCAAACGCCACGGGGCGAGGAACATGTGGATGTACAGACTTATCCGGTCAGAGACGAACAGGGCAGCATTCAGTACCTCGTCGAGATCATGCGCGAAGTCAAATCGGCCAGCAGTCAAACCAGCGCCGAGGGCATGGTGGGTCGCTCCGCCGCGTTCAATCACATGCTGGAACTCATTCAGCGCGTCGCTCCCGCCGATACCGCGGTATTGCTACAGGGCGAATCAGGCACCGGCAAGGAACTGGTCGCGCGCGCAATTCACGATGCCAGCGCGCGCGCCAGCAAACCCTTTGTCGTGGTCGAATGTTCCGGGTTAACCGAATCCCTGTTTGAAAGCGAATTGTTTGGACATGAAAAAGGGGCATTTACCGGCGCGCATACCCGCAAGATCGGGCTGGTGGAAGCCGCCGAGGGCGGCACTCTCTTTCTCGATGAAGTCGGCGACATTCCACTCAACCAGCAGGTTAAGTTGTTGCGCCTGCTGGAAACCGGCACCTATCGCCGCGTTGGCAGCGTTGAAGCCCGCCAGGCTGATTTCCGCCTGGTCACCGCCACGCACCGCGACCTGGAAACCATGATAGAAGACGGCGATTTTCGCCGCGACCTTTACTATCGTATTGGCGTTTTCCCAATCGCCCTGCCCGCCTTGCATGAACGACGCGAAGACCTGCCGCTGCTGATCGATTCGCTGCTCTCGCGGATCGCGCCCGATAAAAAACTGCAACTGGAACCGGCCGCACTCGAGTGCCTGGCTAATTACCGCTTTCCCGGCAACATCCGCGAGTTGCGCAACATACTTGAACGGGCCAGCCTGATGACCGACGACGATTTTATTCTGCGGAAACATTTACCGGAGAGCTGCCGCGGAGACACGCTGGCGACTGTCGTGCAAGAGACGGGCAATAGCGAAATCATCCCGCTTGAAGAACTGGAGAAACGATACCTGACGCTGGCCCTGCAAACATTCAAGGGTAGCCGGGAGGAATTGGCTGAACAACTGGGGATCAGTAAAAGAACCTTGTTTCGAAAACTGCAACACTGAAAGCGTCAAACCGGTTACATCTTCTCGTGAGGGGGTGGCACGCCCGGCCAACCCGGGCGCACCAGCCGGTTGGATTGGATTATTTCCTAAATGGCTTGTGACCACTTGGAAACCCGCTATCCCGGTCAATCTCGACCTGGCGCACCAGCGAATCGTCAACCGTGACAATATCGACCAGGTAGGTATCCGCATCTTTCTCGGCAACCTGGCCTACTTTCAGGCGTTCCTCGCCACGCATGATCAACTTGGCTTCCATCAGCGTTCGTACTTCGTCGGCCGTCAGGTTCAGATCACGTTCCGCAAAGCGATCTCGCATCTCGGCCCGGTCGCAATGCCCACGCTCGTCCTTGCCGCTCGCACTGGCACCGACTGCGGTCAGGCCAGTCGCGGCAACAATCATTGTGATAACGCCGTATTTTGCAAACTTGTTCATCTCGATTTCCTCATAGTGAAATGTTTATGTCTCATTGACGGCCTCTATTTCACTCTCCCCATGTGTCTGGAAATTGCCAGAAAAGGCGCTTTTTGTAACAACAAGTGACAGGGGATCCCATTGACACAATCGGTCACAAAGTTTTTTTCAGGTTCGAACAGGTTTGCCATAGACTGTACCCATGGAAAAGCAACCACACATTCTGATCGTCGATGATCACGCCGAAATACGTGAGCTGCTGAAACGCTTTCTTAGCGAGCATGACTACCGTGCGAGCACGGCCTCTAATGGCGCGGAAATGAAGAAAGTGCTTGCCGATGCAGCCATCGATCTGATCATTCTGGATTTGATGATGCCAGGCGAAGATGGTCTGACCCTCTGCCGCAATCTTCGTACTGAATCCAGGATACCGGTCATCATGTTAACCGCGATGGGTGAAGACACTGATCGCATTATTGGCCTGGAAATGGGTGCCGACGATTATCTCGCCAAACCTTTCAATCCACGCGAGCTGCTGGCACGCATCAAGGCGGTATTGAGGCGTACCGGTAGCGCTCGGGAGCGTGAATCGCTCGAAGCGCCGGAACAGCTTCAGTTTCTGGGCTGGACCCTGTTGCCGGGCGCCAGGGAATTACTTGATCCAGACCAGACACTGGTGCCTTTGAGCACTGCTGAATTCGATCTGCTGCTGGCTTTCGTAACGCGATCGGGGCGCGTGCTCAGCCGGGAGCAATTGCTTGACCTGGCAAGGGGCCGCGACTCCCATGCTTTTGACCGCGCCATCGACACGCTGGTCAGCCGTTTGCGGCGCAAGCTTGGGGACCCGCCACGCAACCCGCAGATCATTAAAACCGTTCGGGGTGGTGGCTATATCTTCGCCCCCCGGGTGGAGCATCATCATGCGTCTGTATCCTGATACCCTGGCGGGTCGTACGCTTGCATTACTGATTGCGATGACGCTGCTGCTCATCATTGGCAGCAGCGTATTAATACTCGACGAACGACAGGAACGGTTTGACGAACGCAACCGCTTTCACCTAATAGAACGTGTTACAACCCTGGTGAATCTCCTGAGTGATGCCAACCATGAAGAGCGGCAACGGATTATCCAGCGCGTTTCCAACCAGGGCGATCTTATAGAACTCGGCGCACAGCCCCGGGGCACCGCGCGTCCCGCGCACCCCCTGGAGCGGGTTATCGGCCAGATGATAAGCCGCAATCTTCGTAACCAGGATTATCACTCCGTCAGGGTTAAAGTGGCCATGAAGAACCGGAACAACCCGGTCTTCAACTCCGATAGACGCCACGAAAGCGCCCACGTACATGACCTGGAAAGCATCGACATCTCCGTCAGACTCCGGGATGGAAACTGGGTCAATATTCATACGGAAAATTTTGAAGGCCCTCCACCCTGGGCGCGCAAAACGGTCCAGTTACTGTTATTACTGTTAACCCTGCTGATCATCAGTGGCCTCATCATTTCAAAACGCATGGCCCGCCCCATGGCACAATTAGCCGATGCCGCAAGCCGTTTTGGACTGGGTCGCACCATTACCCCGCTGCCTGAAACAGGACCACGCGAGGTTCGCAACACCATACGCGCGTTCAACCAGATGCAGGAGCGCCTGGAAAAACACATATCAGACCGCTCCCTGATGCTGGCTGCCGTTTCGCATGACCTGCGCACACCCATCACGACTCTACGACTGCGCGCGGAATATATAGACGATGACGAGACGCGCGAAAAAACCCTGGCGACCCTTTCGGAGATGGAGAACATCCTGTCCAACACGCTGAGCTTTGCACGCGATGAGGCCGCCGACGAGAAAACACGTTCAACCGATATCGCCGCGCTACTGATGACGCTGACAGACGAACATTCCGATCTTGGAGGCAAGGTTCAGTATCAGGGGCCCGACAGGCTAATCTATGAGTGCCGTCCTGTATCGTTGAAACGTGCGTTGAATAACATTATCGACAACGCGCTCAAATATGGCGCACAGGCTTACGTGACACTGACTGAGAAAAACAAGCTCATTGAAATAACGATCGATGACAATGGCCCGGGTATACCTGAAGCCAATATCGAAGATGTCTTCACCCCTTTCTTCCGGCTGGAGAATTCCCGAAACCGTGCAACAGGCGGGGCTGGATTAGGGCTTGCCGTGGCAAGAACGGTTATCCATGCTCACGGTGGGAGGCTAATACTCAATAACCGAAAAGAAGGCGGGCTACGCGCCTCTATTTCCTTACCGCTAAGCTAATGCCGCCGCCGATAGCCCGAGGAGCTTGCAATATTCGGAAGGGATTTTGACGGTAGTCAAATTTCCTTTCTACTCACTTTCTATACTGTTATCAATCGCTGTCATCCTCTTTAGAATGCGAAATGGGTTGATTCATTACAGGACAAATTCGGGGTGCAAGCATGGCAAACGAACTGAAGCCCGACCAACAACACTGGCATTCACTGACCATAAACAAGGTATTCAGTGAACGGCAGTCCACCCAGGATGGACTCTCCGGTAATGAAGTCGCCCAGCGGCAAAAGGATTATGGACTGAATCGTCTTCGTCCCGCCAAACGCCAGAGCGCGCTTAAACGCTTCCTCGAACAATTCAACAATGTACTGATTTATGTTTTGCTTGCCGCCGCGCTGGTAACGGCCCTGCTGGCTCACTGGATTGATAGCGGCGTAATTCTGGGTGTCGTCATCATCAATGCAATCATCGGCTTCATCCAGGAAGGCAAGGCGGAAAAAGCCCTCGACGCGATACGCAATATGCTTTCCCACCAGGCCACGGTGAAGCGCGATGGTAAATTTGTCACGGTGCCCGCTGAAGAACTGGTGCCCGGCGACATCATCCAGCTGCAATCCGGCGACAAGGTGCCGGCCGACCTCAGGCTGTTCAAGGTCAAGGAACTCAGAATTGAAGAGGCTATGCTGACCGGTGAGTCCTTACCCGCCAGTAAAAGCATTGAACCCGTGGCGGAAGACGTTGGCATCGGCGACCGCAATTGCCTGGCGTATTCCGGCACGCTGGTGACCTACGGCCAGGGACAGGGAGTGGTTATCGCCACTGGGGACGATACGGAAATTGGTCGTATCAGCGGCATGCTTAGCAACGTGGAAACCCTCACCACTCCCCTGCTGCGCCAGATGGCGACCTTTGGCCAGTGGCTAACCATTGCCATTGGCGTAATTGCCTCCTTAACGTTCGCCTACGGCATAGTTGTGCATGGCTCGCCGGTAACTGAAATGTTCATGGCGGCAGTTGGACTTGCCGTTGCGGGTATACCGGAAGGACTGCCCGCTATTATGACTATTACCCTGGCGATCGGCGTGCAGCGCATGGCAAAAAAGAATGCCATTATCCGCCGCCTGCCGGCCGTTGAGACACTGGGTTCGGTCACCGTCATCTGTTCCGATAAAACCGGCACGCTCACCCGAAATGAAATGACGGTGAAGTCGCTGGCGACCGGCGCCGGGTTTTACGAAATCAGCGGCGTTGGCTACAACCCCCACGGTACTTTCAGCCTGGACGGTCACACGGTTCCGACCGATGAATCTCCCTTGTTGCGCGAGATCGCCCAGGCGGGACTGTTATGCAATGACGCGAGCATTACCTCCAAGGATGGGCATTGGACAATGCAGGGCGACCCAACTGAAGGTGCCCTGGTGAGCCTGGCGCTCAAGGCCGGACTTTCCCAGGATCACATCCACTCGCAGTTCCCGCGCGTCGACACCATTCCATTTGAATCGGAACATCGCTTCATGGCCACCCTGCACCATGATCATGCCGGTCATGGCTTCATTTACCTGAAAGGAGCACCGGAGAAGATCCTGACCATGTGTCACCGGCAACGCATGAACGGCGACGATGCTCCACTGGACAAGCACTTTTGGGAAAAGGCCATGCACGCCATCGCTTCCCGAGGCCAACGCCTGTTAGCGATAGCGTTCCGCTCCGCGCCCGCCGCGCAGAACACCCTGACTTTTAATGATGTTGAAGCCGGACTGACCTTGCTCGGTATCGTTGGCATCATCGACCCGCCAAGGGAAGAAGCCATCCATGCCGTTGAAACCTGTCAGACAGCGGGTATCCGCGTCAAGATGATCACCGGGGACCATGCCGTCACGGCCAAATCGATTGGCGCCCAAATGGGCATCGGCGATGGCGTGACCGCAATCAACGGCGCGGACATGGAACGAATGAGTGAAGAGGAGTTGGCGCGGGCGGTGATGGAAACCGATGTCTTTGCGCGCGTGTCGCCGGAACAAAAACTGAAACTGGTCACTGTATTGCAGGCGAATGGCGAAGTTGTTTCTATGACAGGCGATGGCGTCAATGACGCACCGGCATTGAAACGTGCCGATATTGGCGTTGCCATGGGCATGAAAGGCACCGAGGTTGCCAAGGAAGCGGCGGAAATGGTGCTGACCGACGACAACTTCGCATCGATATCCCATGCGGTCGAGGAAGGAAGAACGGTTTATGACAACCTGAAGAAGTCCATTCTGTTCGTATTACCGACCAATGGCGGCGAGGCATTCACGATCATTGCAGCCATTGTCATGGGCAGGATGTTGCCCATCACACCGGCGCAAATTTTATGGGTCAACATGATCACGGCCGTGACACTGGCACTGACCCTCGCGTTCGAGCCACCGGAACGCAATGTCATGCAACGCCCGCCTCGTGAACCGAGAGAACCCCTGCTATCCGGCTTCCTGATCTGGCGCATCATATTTGTTTCGCTCATCCTGGTGACCGGAACATTCGGGTTATTCATTTGGGAAAGGGATCAAGGCGCATCAATCGAACTGGCGCGCACGGTTGCCGTAAACACGCTGGTAATGTTCGAGATATTTTATCTGTTCTCCGCGCGCCACCTGTTCGATACCGCCCTGTCCCGCGAAGGTCTGTTTGGGAACCGTTACGTTATTTATGCCATCGGCATTCTGATCCTGTTCCAGCTGGCGTTCACCTACGCATCACCGGCTCAAACACTATTCGCGACCAGGGCCTTACCGCTTGATGCCTGGCTGCGCATCATCGGCGTGGCCTGTTCGGTATTTTTCCTGGTTGAATTCGAGAAGTTTCTGTTAAGGAAGTTCTGGCTGAAGCCTTCGCCAGGCGATGAAGAAAGCCGGACTACTAGCGCATAGCCAGGCTAAGGATTTTCACCGGAGAATTCAGTCGGGCTTGAAAGAATAGAGCTTCTTGTCGGGTATGACGCCACGCACGCCACCCTTGGGATTCTCGACATCGCCCTTGTAGCGCGGTATCACGTGGATATGCAGATGATGGATGGACTGACCGGCCGCAGTGCCAACATTGATGCCGATGTTATAGCCATCCGGGTGATACTTGCTATCGCAGATTTCCTTGCCACGCGCGACCAGTTTCCATAAATCAACCAGTTCCTCGTCGTTGATTTCGAAATAGCTGGCGAAATGGCGATAGGGAATCACCAGGAAGTGGCCTTCACTGGCGGGGTGTCGATCCCATGCCGCGAAACCGTATTCGCTTTCCAGCATCAGTTGGCGGCCGGGTTTCGACACACAGAATCGGCAGTCATTATCAGCCGTCATTGTTGATCCCGCTCCGCCCATCTAATTACCCGCCCCTGTCATCGACATTTATTGCAAGGGAACGGCATTGGCGCCTTCCACGTCGGGGATTTCATCCACCTTGCCACCGTACTCGATCTCTTCCTCGGTGGCGTCGCGCACCATGAGAATTTCAAGTTTGAATACCACTTCGCGGCCACACAGCGGATTATTGCCGTCAATTGTGATCACATCGCCGGCAATACGGGTCACGATAAAGGTGCGTGTCTGCCCCTTGTCATTTTCCATCAGGATGGCCGTACCCACTTCGCGGTACTCTTCCGGGACGTTATTGATGCTCTCGTTGATGACCAGCGATTCATCACGTGGACCATAGAGCAGATTGCAGTCGATTGGCACATCAATCGTGTCACCGGCCACCTTACCTGCGAGTTCAGCCATAACGGCCGGCGCCAGAATTTCATTGACGCCGTGCACATACCCGATCGGGTATTCCACCTCGGTCAGGACACTATCGGTCTTGACGTCGATAACCTTGTATTTCAGTTCGACGTATTTTCCATCACCTATAACGTCTTTGATAATTTCTGTCATGACAGTCTCGTTCTATTTCGGATAGTTAGAATATGGATGCGGCAAAGATCTTCACTTCACCTTCTTCATAACCGATGACCATACGTCCCAACCATTCGCCTTCTTTCTTGGTACTTCTCATGCGGTACAGACAGGTTACATGCTGGCCACGACGAATATACCCGAGGAAATCGTAGTTCGGATCCAGGTTACGGGTTAATTCGCTGTTCGCAAACTGCTTGCCTACTTCAACCTCATTCAGGCCAAACAGCAGATTGTAGGAGAAATGGCGGACAAATTTTCCGTACTGGCCCTTGTTGGAGTACTTGACCAGGTCATCCCACATAGGCTGCGCCACTTCAGTGAGCTCTTCATCCGACAGCGTAATAATATTCTTTACTGACGTATCTTCTTGCTTTGCAATTTCTTGATTCATTGATCGATCCTCTACACCAGAAAGCTTCTGGAAATTTAGGAATCCAAAAACCTAAAAAGAGATCAACAAAATAATTTGTTGATCTCTTTCAGGTTAAAGCCTTAGCTAACAGGTATTAACTGGCTTTCTTTTGCTCGTCCTTATCATCAACGATGTGATACAGCGGAGCCTTCTCCATGGTGTATTCACCCGTCTGCGGATCGCGACGTGACACAGTCAATACGTGCCAGTTGTCATCGTCCACCTTCAAGGCGTCGCCACGGTAGTAGTAGCCCGGCCAACGTGTTTCCTTACGGAACAGGGTGTGATGGAAGACGGCTTCAGCAGTCATATGACGATGCTTCAGTTCCCAGGCGCGCAGCAGTTCGTGAATGTTTTCTGCCGCTACCTTTTCCAGATCCTCTTCCAGGATCTTCATCTTCTTCAGACCAATGTTCAGCAATTTCTCGTTGGTCATGTAGCTAACGGTTACACCACCGCAGTATTCGTCCATCAGCTTCTGCAGACGGTCGAGACCCTGACGCGGATTGATGTAATTCGGGTTAACCGAACCAGCAGTGATCTCGTTGCGATAGACCTTGTAGTGTTCCATCGGCTTGTAGATCTCTTTCTTACGGCGGTTAATCTGCTCGTCAGATACACGGATACCATCGGCCTTACCGTCATCGATGTACTGGCAGGCAGCCTTGGCAGCCAGACGACCTTCGGTGAAGGAACCGGAAGAGAACGCATGCGGTGTACCGCCGACTGCGTCACCGGCACCAAACAGGCCTTCAACGGTAGTCATACGGTTGTAACCCCAGTAGTACTCTGGCGGAGACAGGTCAGACGGACCTGAACACCATGCACCACAACCGGTTGCGTGTGAACCCATTACGTATGGCTCGGATGTGG
This sequence comes from Thiohalobacteraceae bacterium, assembly GCA_041592335.1. Classification (GTDB taxonomy): domain Bacteria; phylum Pseudomonadota; class Gammaproteobacteria; order Thiohalobacterales; family Thiohalobacteraceae; genus JBFHQE01. Next base: position 20,302 of record JBFHQE010000031.1, read on the forward strand.
TCAGTTCCGGGTTTTCGTACTTCGGATCAACGTCAGTCGCTGCCCAGAGTACCGCCTGACCAACAGTCATACCCAGGAAGTTATGCCAACCGATTTCTTCCAGATGCGGATCCTGGAAGGCTTCCATGGTAACCATGTGGATCGGACCACGACCAGCATTCACTTCGTTGATGAATGCGTGGTTACGCAGACAGGTTGGAATCGGACGGTGTGTGCGGTGAGACGCTTCAACATCCAGGTAGCGCTTGCCAACCATTTCTTCCAGAGCCGGGAACCACTTTGATTCATACTCTTCGCCAAGACCGTTCTGAGTGTAGGTCTTGAGGTGCAGGAAGTACGCGCCAACAGGGCCGTAACCGTCCTTGAAGCGCGCCAGTACGATGCGGTTTTCCATCTGGGTCATCTTGGCGCCAGCGCCGATCAACAGACCGTAAGCTGAACCTGAAGACCATGGTGCGTACCATACACGACCCGCGCCTTCACCTACTGAACGTGGCTTGTAGATGTTGGATGCGCCGCCCGCGGCTACGACAACTGACTTGGACTTGAATACGTGATAATCGCCTGTGCGCACGTTAAAGCCAACAGCACCCGCTACGCGGTTCGGCTTGCTTTCGTCCATCAACAGATGAGTTACACATACACGGTTGTATACCTTGTCAGCTGATTTCTTCGCTGCTTCCGCAACGATCGGCTTGTAAGATTCACCGTGAATCATGATCTGCCAACGACCTTCACGCTGGTAAGCGCCGGTCTTCGGATTGCGCATCAGCGGCAGACCCCATTCTTCGAACTGGTGAACAGCGGAGTCAACGTGACGCGCCATGTCGAACAGCAAGTCTTCGCGAACCATACCCATAAGGTCGATACGCGCATAGCGAACGTGATCTTCCGGATTGTTTTCACCGAAACGGGTACCCATGTAGCAGTTGATTGCGTACAGACCCTGAGCCACCGCGCCGGAACGGTCGATGTTGGCTTTTTCAGCGATAACGATCTTCTTGTCCTGACCCCAGTAACGCGCTTCCCAGGCAGCACCGGTGCCGCCGAGGCCCGCACCGCAGACCAGGATATCGATATTATCTTCTACAACAGTTTTGTAACCCATTAGTAACCCTCCACACCTGCGATCATCTTCAGTCCATTGGACTCGAGGGTATGGATATCACCATCGTCGAGACGAATGTACTTTGGTTCATTGAACAGCAGCTGGCTGTCACGCATTTCCTTGGAAGGACCAGTCACATCGCGCAACTGCGGGATGTGCTTGCCCCACGGCTTGGTGGTGATCGGCGCCAGCAGATCCATGTCTTTCTTGCCGTTGCGGAACTTGATGCGCCAGGCGATAACACCCTTTTCTTCGTCACGTACTACGCGAACGCTGTGACCGAGAGGTGCGAAGTCGGCATAACCGCGCACGTCGATAGCGTGATGCGGGCAGGCCTTAACGCAGGAGTAGCACTCCCAGCACATGTTAGGTTCGATGTTGTAAGCACGGCGAGTGACTTTGTCGATGTGCATGATGTCTGAAGGACAGATGTCAACGCAGTGTCCACAGCCATCGCAACGAGTCATATATACAAAAGTAGGCATGATATTCCTCTATCTATCTAATTCGGTTAATACAGCTTTAGTAGTGGCGTGGTTGGTCACGCTTGATACCAAGCCCCATGTAGGGTGGGTTGTCGCCCATATATTCCGGGATATCCGGGAACTTGGCCTTAACAGAAGGATCTGTCAGTTCGTAATCAGCAGGCAGATTCTCTCTGGAACCATCCGCCTTGGTGACACGCTTCTGGAAAGCCGCTGCCGGCTTGAAGAACATGTGCGCAAACTTGGACCACAGAACAGTACCGAACAGTGTAGTGCTGGAAATAATGAACAGCACGAAGAACAGCCAGCCCAGACCACTACCCTGCGTTGCAGACCAGATCAGTGCGAAAGTACAGGTAGTCAGCAGTGACACGATAAAGATGTCAGCGCGACTCAGCTGGTACCACTTGTGGCCTTCAGAATTCACGTCTACGCGAATGAAGAACCAGAACCAGTAACCGCCAACACAGAGTGACAGTGCACCCAGGTGCCACAGCAACGGCCAGATACCGGCGGAAGCTTC
>JBFHQE010000032.1:0-21169 GCA_041592335.1 Thiohalobacteraceae bacterium
CCAGTTCGGCCAGCACCGAGCCATCGTCGTAATCCACCATGGAGTGAATCACGCTCTGCGGGTGCACCACTACCTGAATCCGTTCGGCATCCACGTTAAACAACCAGCAGGCCTCGATCACTTCCAGACCCTTGTTCATCATGGTGGCGGAATCGACCGAAATTTTGCGACCCATGTCCCAGTTAGGGTGGGCACAGGCCTGGGCGGGAGTCACATGCGCCAGCTTGTCCAGCGGCATGTCGCGGAATGGCCCGCCGGAAGCGGTCAACAGAATCCGCCGCACGCCTTTGGGGGCATGCCCGGCCGTGAAACCGGCAGGCATGCATTGAAAGATGGCATTATGTTCACTGTCGATAGGCAACAGCTCGGCATTGTTGCGGCTGACCTCTTCCATGAACAGCGCGCCGGACATCACCAGCGCTTCCTTGTTAGCCAGTAATACCCGCTTGCCCTTGCGCGCCGCTTCCAGCGCGGGTTTCAGTCCGGCGGCACCGACGATGGCCGCCATCACCATCGCAACCTCGTCCAGTCCCGCGACCCTGACCAGCCCTTCCTCGCCGGAAAGCACGGTGATATCCGGATTGACCGATTTCAGTTGCAGGGATAACTGCTCGGCCGCCTTCTCATCGGCCATAACCGCGAAGCGTGGCTGATGTTCACGACACAGCTTGAGCATGCCTGCGACATCAGAATTGGCAGTCAAGGCGACGGCACGGTAACGCTGCGGATAGCGCGCCATCACATCCAGCGTGCTTAACCCAATCGAGCCGGTTGCGCCCAGTACCGTGATACCGACAGCGCTCATCCCTTCATCCCCAGGATGCCAAAGCCAAACAGGAAAATGGGCGCGGCGGCCAGCAGGCTGTCGATGCGATCCAGGATACCGCCATGACCGGGTATCAGGTGACCGCTATCCTTGAGTCCTTCCTGGCGCTTGAGCAGACTGATAAACAGATCGCCTGCGATGGATATGGCAGCCGTGATCACCGCCAGCAGGACAAAGGCCAGCAGCTGCGTTTCATTGAAGTGCAGCAGATAGCTAGCCGCGAAGGCATAGAGAGCGGAACCCAGCAAGCCACCCGCAACCCCTTCCCAGGTCTTGCCGGGACTGATGGTTGGCGCCAGCTTGTGAGTACCAAGACTACGCCCGACAAAATAGGCACCGCTGTCGGCCACCCACATCAGCGAGACCACGAACAACACCAGTGCCGGACCCTGCCCTGTATAGAGATGCAGCGCATTCAACGCGCCCCAGGCAGGCAATAGCACCAGCAGCGCGACAAAGAACTTGAGCGCGGCAATGCCACTGCCCAGTTTAGGAAACCGAAACCAGATCAGGGCAAACACCCACCAGGAAACGCCTAACCCGAGCATGACGCCAATCCAGCCCTCATTGGTCAGGGCTGGCCACAGCAAACCCATGCTGACGCCAATCAGCAGCAGAAACGCAATACGCAATGAAAGTCCGTGCATGGGAACAAGCCGTGTCCATTCCCAGGCACCGGCCAGGATCACAACCGCAGAGAGGATGGCGAAGCCGATATGCGGCAGGTATAGAATGCCCCCAATCACCAGGGGAATCAGCGCCAGCGCCGCCAGCACGCGTTGCTTAAGCACCCTTCACCTGCTCCACCTGATCGCCGGTGCGGCCAAACCGGCGCTGACGGCCGCGATACCAGTCGATGGCATCGGCAAGGCAGGCATCATCGAAATCCGGCCACAGGGTGTCGGTAAAAAAGAGTTCGGTATAGGCCAGCTGCCACAGCAGGTAATTACTGATGCGGCGTTCGCCGCCGGTACGGATGAATAAATCCGGCTCCGGCAGGTCCGCCAATGCCACATAACGGCCAAACATGCGCTCATCGATATCGTCCGGCGAAATCCGTCCGGTAGCGACTTTCCTGGCCAGATGCTGCGCGGCATTCACCACGTCCCAGCGTCCACCGTAATTCACCGCGATGGATAAACGCAGACCGGTATTTTCGCCCGTCAGGGTTTCGGTCTCGTTCATCAGCTTCTGCAGTTTTTTGTTGAACGCGGAACGCTCGCCGATAAAGCGCACCTGTACGCCATTTTTATGCAGATCCTTGACTTCTTTCTTGAGCGTGCTGATGAAAAGCTCCATCAGCAGATTGACTTCGGTGATCGGTCGACGCCAGTTTTCACTACTGAAAGCAAACAGGGTTAAGGCCCCGATTCCCCGTTCGCGGCAGCCCTCGACAATACGCCGTACCGATTTAACGCCTTCGCGATGCCCGGCGGGACGCGGCATGCCACGGCGTTTTGCCCAGCGACCATTGCCGTCCATGATGATCGCGATATGCCGGGGATCATCGCTGTCTGTCGGATCGGTTGGTTGGGTCTTGGCTTCGGGCATAACGGCGGACTTAGAATTCCATCAGTTCCTTTTCTTTCTCGCCGACGACATTGTCCACCAGCGCGATGTATTCATCGGTCAGTTTCTGAATGATATCCTGCGCGCGGCGCTCATCGTCTTCGGAAATTTCCTTTTCCTTCACCAGGTCCTTGAAATCGCCATTGGCATCGCGGCGAATGTTACGAATCGCGACCTTGGCGCGTTCGCCTTCCTGGCGCACCAGCTTGGTCATTTCGCGGCGGCGCTCTTCAGTCAACGGCGGCAGCGGTATGCGCATCACAGTCCCGGCCGTATTTGGATTAAGCCCGAGATTGGCTTCCAGAATCGCCTTTTCGATTGTATTGATGAGATCTTTTTCCCAGGGCGTAACGGTCAACGTGCGTGCATCTTCCACGGCAATATTCGCGACCTGTTTCAAGGGTGTCGGTGAACCGTAGTAAGGCACCTGGATATGTTCCAGGAGACTCGGGTGCGCACGGCCTGTACGGATTTTGACCAGATCGCCCTTGAGTGATTCAACACTCTTTTTCATGCGCTCTTTCGCGTCTGCGGTAATTTCATCAATCATTGTTGTCATTACTCCCGAACCACCAGGGTACCGATCGCCTCGCCATTCACGGCACGCATCAGATTCCCCGGTTCATGTATATCAAATACCATCAGCGGCATATTGTTATCGCGACACAGCACAATGGCTGTCGCGTCCATCACCATCAGCTTGCGCTCCAGCGCCGAGTCATAGGACAGCTGATCGAAGCGTTCCGCGGATGGATCCTTTTTCGGATCGGCCGAATAGACGCCATCCACCTGCGTTGCCTTGAACATGACATCCGCCTGGATCTCGATGGCACGCAACCCGGCCGCGGAATCCGTGGTGAAGTAGGGATTGCCGGTGCCACCCGCGAAGATGACAACGTAACCGCTTTCCAGATGCCGGATCGCACGATCGCGATCAAACAGCTCGCAAACCGTACCGATTGGAAACGCCGACATGACCCGGGTCTCGGTGCCAAGCCGACGCAGGGCATCCTGCATCGCCAGTGCGTTCATGACCGTGGCCAGCATGCCCATCTGGTCACCCTTGACGCGATCCATCCCGGCCGCGGCCAGTGGCGCGCCACGAAAGATATTGCCGCCGCCAATCACCAGGCCTATCTGCACACCGCGCATGGCCTCCGCGTGAATCTGGCGGGCAAAGGTATCAAGAACTGCAGGTTGGATACCGGAAGAGTCGCTGCCCATCAGGGCCTCGCCGCTGAGTTTGAGGAGAATACGGCGATATTGTGGTGCTTTGGCGTTAGTCATCTTATTGGCTTATCAGTGAGTTAGGTCACTTTTTTCGAGGGGTGAGCACCCTCTGCTGCAGCCCCGTATTGTCGTCTGAAACCGGGGTCGATGTCACGTACAAAATGGGGCCGCATTGCGGCCCCACTGGGTACCCGGGTGAAAAAAACCCGGTCTGGCTGAAAAAATTAGCTGCCGCGAACCTGCGCCATAACCTCTTCAGCGAAGTTTTCCTGTTTCTTCTCGATACCTTCGCCCAGTTCCATGCGGATGAAGCAGGCAACGTTGGCATTGGCATCTTTCAGCAGTTTGCCGACGGTGGTATCGGGGTCTTTTACGAATGCCTGCCCAACCAGGGTCACTTCGGCCAGGTATTTCTTGATGCGACCTTCCACCATCTTCTCGATGATGTTTTCCGGCTTGCCGGAATCCGCTGACTGCGCGCGGATGATGTCCTTTTCCTTTTCCAGCAGTTCCGGCGCCAGGTCTGCTTCGGAAACTGAGGCCGGGTTGGTTGCGGCAACATGCATGGCCACATCCTTCGCCAGTACTTCATCGCCGCCCTGCAGTTCGACCAGTACGCCGATACGGCTACCGTGCAGGTAGGCACCCAGCGTGCCGTCAGTGGTGACCAGGTTGAAACGACGCACACCGATGTTTTCACCCAGGGCAGCGATCAGCTCCTTGCGTGCATCTTCAACGGTCTTGCCATTGCCCATATCAGTCGCCAGCAGCGCATCGATATCGGCGGGTTTCTTGTCCAGTACCAGCTTGGCCACGGCTGTCGCGAAGTTAACGAACTCGTCTTTCTTCGCAACGAAGTCGGTTTCGGAATTCACTTCAACCTGTGCCGCGGTCTTGCCGTCTGCCGACATCTCGATAACGATCAGACCTTCCGCCGCAACGCGGCCCGCTTTCTTGTCTGCCTTCGCCAGACCGGATTTGCGCAATACTTCGATTGCCGCTTCCATATCGCCGTCGGTTTCCACCAACGCCTTCTTGCATTCCATCATGCCTGAACCACTGCGTTCGCGTAGTTCTTTCACCATTGCCGCTGAGATTGCCATCGCGAGATCTCCAAAACTTAACTTTTCAAAACCTGTTTAAACAACAGCCCGGACGGAAGTGAGTGTCCGACCGGGCTGTGACGAGAGTGTGAAACCGACTTATCCGTTGCTGGATTCAGCTGCTTCCTGAACTTCAACGAAATCGTCACCGGCGGCAGCGTTAAGGGCACTGCCACGGCCGTTCATCACTGCGTCCGCCGCACCCTTGGCATAAAGCTGGATGGCGCGAATCGCATCGTCATTACCCGGAATAACATAATCGATGTCATGTGCCGAATTGTTGGTATCGACGATACCGATCACTGGGATACCCAGCTTCTTGGCTTCCGACACGGCAATCTTTTCGTGTCCGACATCAACCACGAACATGGCATCCGGAATGCCCTTCATGTCCTTGATACCGCCCAGGCTGCCTTCCAGCTTGGCCAGTTCACGGCGACGCATCAGCGCTTCTTTCTTGCTGAGGCGATCCAGGCTACCGTCCTGATCCATGCTTTCGAGTTCTTTCAGGCGACGAATGGACTGGCGCACTGTCTTGTAGTTGGTCAGCATGCCACCCAGCCAGCGCTGGTTGACATAGGGCATGCCACAACGCTTGGCTTCTTCACCGATAACTTCGCGCGCCGAACGCTTGGTGCCAACGAACAGCACAGTGCCGCCCTTGGCTGCCAGGCTGCCGACGAAATTCATCGCGTCGTTGAACAACGGCAGGGTCTTTTCGAGGTTGATGATGTGAATCTTGCTACGTTCGCCGAAAATGAACGGGGCCATTTTCGGATTCCAGAAGCGGGTCTGGTGCCCGAAGTGAACGCCAGCTTCCAGCATCTGACGCATAGTCATGTCTGTCATAAATACTCCAGTTTACAGGGTTGGGCCTCCATACATCCCATGCGATAATTCACTGAGTTTCCTCAATAAACACCCTATCCCATGTGTCGATGCATGTGCGGATTGGTCTTAACAAGGGGCGCTTTATACCATAAACTGCCCCTCCCAACAATCCACCTGGCATCCGAGAAGCCGAATGGCCGTCACTATCAAAACCCCTGATGAAATTGAAAAAATGCGCACGGCGGGCCGCCTGGCCGCGGATGTGCTGCAAATGATCCGTCCGCACGTCAAACCGGGTGTCACCACCGAGGAGCTGGACAGAATCTGTCACGATTACATCGTCAACGAGCAGCAGGCCATCCCCGCCCCGCTCAATTACCGCGGCTTCCCCAAGTCCATCTGCACCTCAATCAACCAGCAGGTGTGCCACGGCATCCCCGGACCCAAGAAACTGAAAGACGGCGACATCGTCAATATCGACATCACCGTGATCAAGGACGGTTACCACGGCGACACCAGCCGTATGTTCATGGTCGGCAACGCCTCGGTACAGGCCAAGCGGCTGGTTGACGTGACTTACCATGCCATGCGCCTCGGCATCGAAATGGTCAGACCGGGCATTTATCTTGGCGATATCGGTCACGCGATCCAGAAATTCGTTGAAGAACACAACTACAGCGTGGTGCGCGAATATTGCGGTCACGGCATCGGCCGGGAATTTCATGAAGAACCGCAGGTGCTGCATTACGGCATTCCCGGCACCGGCATGATGCTGCAACCCGGCATGACCTTTACCATCGAACCCATGGTGAATGTCGGCAAACGCCAGACCAAGCTGCTTGGCGATGGCTGGACTGTAATCACCAAGGACCGCTCACTTTCGGCCCAGTGGGAACACACCATCCTGGTCACTGCAAACGGTTTCGAAGTGCTGACGCTCCATCCCAGCGAGTCGCTGGACACCATGCCCGTGCTGCCTTGATGCAACACCGCTACCCCGGTTCTTTCAGAATCACTGTAGGAGCGAGCTTGCTCGCGAACCTTTCGCGGCCAAGACCGTCCCAACAGGAAACCCCTCATAAAGCAGAGGTTCATAAACGTTGTCTGAATATTCGATCGAAACGCTGAAAGCCGCATACAACAGCTGCAAAAATATTTTAAGAAAAAACTTCGATGCACGCGTCTGTCCCGAGGCGCTGGTTTCGCATTACTGCAGCGCTATCGATCATCTTATCCAGCGTGCCTGGCAACAGATTGTGCAGCCACCCGCGTCAGGCCTCGCCCTCATTGCTGTCGGCGGTTACGGTCGCGGCGAATTAATGCCGGCATCCGATATCGACCTCATGATCCTGCTGGAGGAAGAAGTCGAATCCGAATACGCGGCCGTTATCTCCAAATTTCTTACCACCCTGTGGGATATAGGTCTCGAAGTCGGCCATTCGGTACGTACCGTCGAGGACTGTGTTGAACAGGGTAAAGATGACATCACCGTGGCGACCAACCTGCTGGAGTCGCGGCTTCTGACCGGTGACGCCTCGCTCTACGAGCAGATGAAACATGCCACCGGCCCCGATCAGATGTGGAACGGTCGTGACTTCTTCCAGGCCAAGCTGGAAGAGCAGGATCGGCGGCACAATAAGTTTGGCGACACGGCTTACAACCTCGAACCGAACATCAAGGAAAACCCCGGCGGCCTGCGCGACATCCAGATGATAGGCTGGGTTGCCAAGCGCCATTATGATTGCGAAACCCTTGAAGGCCTGCTGGTGTATGGTTTTCTGACTGAACAGGAATACCTCACACTGGTCGACGGCCAGCGCTTCCTGTGGCGCATTCGCGTGGCCTTGCACCTGCTGACCAAACGCCGCGAGGATCGGTTGCTGTTCGATTATCAACGCACCCTGGCCAAGATGCTGGGTTACAGCACGGATGAAGACAATGCCAAGATGGATGTCGAGGCCTTCATGCAGGATTACTATCGCTGGGTGGTCGAACTCAACCGTCTGAATGAAATGCTGCTGGCACTGTTCAAGGAACAGATTCTGTACGGCGATGAAGCGCCGGAACCCACCCCCATCAATCGCCGTTTCCAGTCACGCAAGGGTTTTATCGAGGTCGCCTACCCCACGGTATTCGAACACTACCCCTTTGCCATGCTGGAGATCTTTCTGCTGCTGGCGCAGAACGACCAATTGCAGGGCGTGCGCGCCTCGACCATCCGCCTGATACGCCAGCATCATCACCTGATCAACGAGGACTTCCGCAACGATCTGCGCTGTCGCTCCTTGTTCATGGAACTCGTGCGCCAACCGAAAGGGGTTACTCACGAACTGCGCCGCATGAACCGCTACGGCGTGCTGGCCGCCTATATACCCGTATTCGCCAGGATCGTCGGCCAGATGCAGTACGACCTGTTTCATGCCTACACGGTGGATGAGCACACCCTGTTCGTGGTACGCAATATCCGCCGTTTCACCGTAACCGCCTACGCCCATGAACTGCCCTTCTGTCATGAGCTGATGAGCAGCATCCCCAAGCAGGAATTACTGATTCTCGCCGGGCTCTTCCATGATATCGCCAAGGGCCGCGGCGGCGATCACTCCGAGCTTGGCGCAAAAGATGCCCTGGAGTTTTGCCTGCATCATGGCATGAGCGAATACGACGCCAACCTGGTTTCCTGGCTGGTGAAATGCCATCTGCTAATGTCGAGCACGGCACAACGCCGCGATATCAGCGACCCGGCGGTCATTCATGACTTTGCCTCGCAGGTGCAGGAGCGCAATCGCCTGAGTTACCTCTACCTGCTTACCGTGGCGGATATGCGCGGTACCAATCCCGAACTGTGGAATTCCTGGAAAGCCTCGTTGCTGATGGAGCTTTATCACTCCACCGCGCGTGCATTGCGCCGTGGTCTGGAAAATCCACTGGATCAGGCCGACATCATCGAGGCTACCCGTTCGGCTGCCATGAACGCATTGCTGGGCGACGGTTTTTCACAGGCAGACATAGATGCACTCTGGGCAAGCATTCCCGAAGATTACTTCGTTCGCCTCAGCGAAAATGAAATCACCTGGCAATCCATGTCCATCCTGAACCATGCCGGCAAGCAGGAACCGCTGGTCATGATCAAACCGAGTGAAGAACGTGGCGCCACGGAGATCTTTATTTACGCCCCGATCAACGAGGGACTGTTCGAACGCATCACCGCGTTACTTGCGCAACAAAACCTCACTGTCGTGGACGCGCGCATCCTCACCACTCATGATCAACACGCGCTGGACACCTATTCGGTTCTGGATGCGGATGGCGAGGTCGTGCTCGACGGCTTCCGCATCCAGGCCTTACTGAAGTCGTTGCAGGAAGGTCTGAATAACCTCGACAAAATCAAAACCGAGGTCGCCCGCCCCGCCCCTCGCCAGTTCCAACATTTCCATATACCGACACTGGTTGATTTCACCCATGATGAAAACAGCCAGCGCACCATTGTGGAACTGGTAACCGAAGACCGTCCCGGATTGCTGTGCGAGGTCGGGAAAATATTCACCCAGTGTGGCGTGCGAATGGAAAATGCGCGAATTTCAACCTACGGTTCGCGCGCCGAAGACGTGTTCTATGTGACGGATTCGCAACAGAACCTGCTTGAAGATCCGGCGATATTGCAGTGTTTGCGCGAACGGTTGAAATTTGCACTCGAATAACCGGCAAACCATTTAACCTCGACTATACTTTGGCTAACGGATGGGGCGTTCTGCCCCGTCTCTTAGTCAACATCCGGAGGTTACGTTGTATGACTAGATCTGATCTGTACACCGACGCATCCATCAAGCCTGTCATGCCGGATCCCAGCGACCCGTTTTCCAACCTGAAACCCTGGAACGAGGAACGCGCTCGTTACCTGGCCCAGCTGGAAGGCATTGACCTGACTCACGAACACCTCTACCTGTTGAAGGCAATTCGCGATTGTTACCGGGATAATCCACACATGTCGGCGCGAGAAGCCCTGGGTTGCCTGGAGCTGAATATGCTGGGAGCCGATGCCAAGCGGCATCTGTATGAGCTGTTCCCTGATGGCCCGGTGCGTCAGGCGGCTCACATTGCAGGCATTCCCGTCCCGGCCGGCGCGGAGAACCATTCCTTCGGGAGTGTTATGTAGCCTGGATCAACTCCAGGGCATTGCCATCCGGATCACGGCAAAACAGGGCGGCGCGACCGGATTTGCTGAGCTTGTAAGCGATTCCCGCCGCGTCCAGCCGTTGCTGGATGGCCGGTAAATCGGCAACAGCCAGCGCCGTGTGCCGGTCGTCCCCGCCGTGCTCGGGGCGACCGGACACCGGATCGGGATTGGGCATTTCAATGAGGTGAATCTGGCCGTTACCCAGGCGTAACCAGGCTCCGGGATAACGCAAGGCCGGACGTTCCGGCTCGATCTCCATCCCCAGTACCTGCTGGTAAAATACCAGTGCCCTGGCAGTATCGGCCACCAGTACGCTGACATGATGCAACGAGAAAGCCTGCGTCATGGGTTCAATTTTTCCTCGCCCGGATGAAACTGCATGCGCGCCGCCACGTAGGCCGCCAACACGATCAATCCACCACCAATCCACTCACGCAGTTGCACATGCTCATCGGTCAGTAATGACGCCGACACCGCGCCCGCCACCAGCTCGAACAGCAGGATGGTGGATGACCGATACACCGGCATATGGGTAACGCCATGCTGTACCGCCAGTGTCATGATGACGATACCGAACCAGCCCAGTATCACCGCGCCGCCCCAGGTCATCGGGCTAACCGAGGGGAACGGCAAACCCTCGAGCCACAGCAGCAGCAAACAGATGAACAACACGCCCAGCCAGTTCATGCCGGCCTTGACGCAGTTGGAAACTGCCTGCATGTGCCGCACGGATACATTCGCGATGGCGAAAGCAAAACCGGAGGACAACGCCAGCCAGTCGGCGCGATCGCGCGGCCAGGGCCAGCCAATCGCCGGATCCCAAAGCATGAACAACGCCCCGCCCACGGCAGTGACAAATACCAGCGCCGCGAGAGCGCTTAACCGTTCCCCCAGAAACAGCCTGCCCAGAATAACCGTCCAGAACGGTGACAGATAGAACAGCAGCAACACCCGCACAACCGAACCTTCCAGTACCGCCAGCACGAAGGCGACATTGCACCAGCCGGCCGACAGGCCCATGATGAGCAGAATTCCGGGGGTATGGCTGAACTCCTCGCGACGACGGTAAACCGGCACCATGCACACCAGCAGCGCCGCGCAGTACATGGCCAGCGTTGACCACAACCCGGCCAGACCGGCCCCTTCCAGCAGGCGCAAGGGATACCAGATCAGCCCCCACATGGTGGCGGCCAACAACAGGGAAAAAATGGGTAATAGCGTGTGGCTGTGCTTATTCACGGCTTCACGTATAATTCTTCGTTTTTGTTGCAGCGACGCGCATTGGCACTGACATCACAATGAATCCTGATCTGGCATTGTTACAACCTTATCCTTTCGAACGCCTGGCGGCCCTCAAGGCCGGTACCCAGCCGCCCGCCAATGTAGCACACATTAACCTGTCGATTGGCGAGCCCAAGCATCAGCCGCCGGACTTCGTTGCCCAGACACTCATCAGTCATTTGCATGGCATGGCCAGCTACCCTGTTACCAAGGGCTCGCCGGAACTACGCCAGAGTATCGGTGACTGGTTGGTCGCGCGCTTCGCGTTAAACGCCATCGACATGGAAACCCAGGTGATCCCGGTCAATGGAACACGCGAGGCGCTGTTTGCCTTTGCCCAGGCGGTAATCGATCGCACCCGCGACCCCATGCTGTTGATGCCTAACCCCTTCTACCAGATTTACGAAGGCGCCGCCCTGCTGGCTGGCGCACAGCCCTGGTTCATGAACACCACCGCGGCCAATGGTTATCTTCCGGATTTCGATGCGGTGCCCGAGGATGTATGGCAACGCTGTCAGCTGATCTATATCTGCTCGCCCGGCAACCCGACCGGCGCGATCATTCCGGAAGCGGAACTACATAAGCTGATCGCCCTGGCGGACAAACACGATTTCATCATCGCCTCGGATGAGTGCTATTCGGAACTCTATCCTATCGATGCCGAACCACCGGTCGGACTGCTGCAGGCCTGCGCAAGCCTGGGACGACACGGTTACGAACGCTGCGTTGTCTTTCACAGTCTGTCCAAGCGCTCCAACCTTCCCGGTCTGCGCTCGGGATTCGTGGCGGGCGATGCCAACGTGCTTAAGGATTTTCTCCGCTATCGCACCTATCATGGCTGCGCAATGCCACCGGCTACCCAGGCTGCCAGCACCCGCGCCTGGCAGGATGAAGCGCATGTGCGCGACAATCGCGCCCTGTACCAGGAAAAGTTCACGGCCGTACTCGATACCCTGCAACCGGTGATTGACGTACATGCACCCGAGGCCGGCTTTTACCTGTGGATGAAAACACCCTGCAGCGATACCGAGTTTGCCAGACAACTCTATAGCGAACAGAACATCACCGTGGTACCCGGCAGTTATCTTTCGCGCGACACCGATAGCGGCAACCCCGGACACAATCACGTGCGCATGGCACTGGTTGCACCGCTGGAAGAATGCATTGATGCCGCCAGACGCATTAAACACTTTTTACAAAACCTGAATGGAGCAAGCTCATGAGCGATACCAAAGCCATCATCGAAGAAGCCTTTGAACGCCGCGCCGACATCAATCCGCGCAGCGTCGAACCGCTGGTCAAGGAGGCGGTCATGGAAGCCATTCATCAGCTTGACTCAGGCAAGGCGCGAGTCGCGGAAAAAATCGACGGTAAATGGCAGGTACACGACTGGCTGAAAAAGGCGGTGCTGCTTTCCTTCCGTATCGAAGACAACCAGTTCATGAAAGGCGGATTCACCAATTACTACGACAAGGTACCGTCCAAGTACGCGGATATGAGCTCGCGCGAACTGCGCGACGGTGGCGTGCGCGTCGTGCCGCCAGCCGCGGCCCGTCGTGGCTCCTATATCGCGCCGGGCGTGGTATTGATGCCCTCCTACGTGAACATCGGCGCCTATGTCGATTCCGGCACCATGGTCGATACCTGGGCGACAGTCGGTTCCTGTGCCCAGATCGGCAAGAACGTGCATCTTTCAGGCGGCGTGGGTATTGGCGGCGTACTGGAGCCGTTGCAGGCCGCACCCACCATCATCGAAGACAATTGCTTCATTGGCGCACGTTCGGAAGTGGTCGAAGGCGTGATCGTCGAGGAAGGTTCGGTGATTTCCATGGGTGTCTATATTGGCCAGAGCACTCGCATCTATGACCGCGAAAAAGACGAAGTCATCTATGGCCGCGTACCGGCGGGCTCCGTGGTGGTATCCGGCAATCTGCCTTCCAAGGACGGCAAATACAGCCTCTATTGTGCGGTGATCGTGAAGAAAGTAGATGAAAAGACGCGTAGCAAGGTTGGGATTAACGAACTGCTACGCGATATCTAACGGGACGTCGACGGTAGGGGCAATTCCCGGATTGCTCCTACCGGCCTGTTTCCACACCGGTAACACGCTGGCGCAGTTCTTCGCTGGCCTGCAATATCAAACGCCGGATGGCACCACCCGGCATCGGTCGACTGAAATAGTAACCCTGAACTTCGTGGCAACCCTGCGAGCGCAGGAATTCCATCTGCTCAACCTGCTCAACACCTTCCGCCATCACCCGCATATCCAGGCTCTGACCTAGCGTGATAATGGTTCGGCAAATTGCCGCGCCGTCTTTCTTGTGCATGTCACGCACGAAAGACTGGTCCAGCTTGATTTTCTGAATCGGGAAACGGGTGAGATAACTGAGCGAGGAATAACCGGTGCCGAAATCGTCAACGGATATCTGGATACCCAGTTCGCGCAACTGGCTTAAGGTATCGATGGTCGTCTCGACGTCCTTCATGATGAGGCTTTCGGTCAGTTCCACTTCGAGATATTTAGGATCCAGCCCGGAAGATTCCAGTGCGCCGGTGATATTGCTGATGAGATTTTTGTGGCGGAACTGCACCGCGGAAAGATTGATTGCAACTCGCAGCGGCGGCAGCCCTTCATCCTGCCAGGCCTTTGCCTGACGACAGGCCTCGTTCATAACCCAGTCGCCAATCTCGGTTATCAGACCGGAACTCTCGGCCACCGGAATAAACTCACCGGGAGACACCTGTCCATCTTCCGGCTGGTTCCAGCGCAGCAGCGCTTCCACGCCGACCACCTGGCCAGTACGCAGATCAAGCTGTGGCTGGTAATGCAATGTAAATTCGTCACGCTTCAGGGCCAGGCGCAGATTGCGCTCAATTGCCACGCGTCGCTGCACCATCTGGTTCAGTTCCGCGATATAAAACTGGTAGCGGTTACGGCCCTCGCGCTTGGCCTTGTACATCGCCATGTCGGCATTCTTCAGCAGATTATCGGCATCCTGATCCTCGAATGGATAAAGGGTAACGCCGATACTGATACCGGTATGAATCTGATGCCCGTCAATCGTGATCGGTTGCAGGATAATATCGACAATCCGCTCGGCCAGTTCGACCGCGTCTTCCACCGTGTTCAGGTTGGTTTGAATAACCCCGAATTCATCGCCGCCAAAACGCGCCACCGTATCGGATTCACGGGTACAACTGCTGATCCGCGAAGCAATTTCCTTTAACAGGCGGTCGCCCACGCTATGCCCCAGTGAATCGTTCACGTCCTTGAAATGATCGATATCCAGGAACATCACGGACAGTAATGTGGAATTGCGCCGGGAATTCGCCATTGCTTGCAACAGGCGATCGCGAAACAGGCTGCGATTCGGCAAGCCGGTCAAGGTGTCGTAGTGTGCCAGGAAGTGCGCTCGGGTTTCCGCCTGGTCCTGTCGACTGACGTCGCGGGCAATCATGACCGCGGACTCGATGCGGCCCTGGGCACCAATCAGCGGCGCAAGCCGGATTTCCACGCGCCGGGTTTTCCCCTTGCGCGTGATCAGCCGCAGGCTAAGTTGCGAGGATTCGCCGGACAACACACTCCGTGATACCGCGGCAACCTTGCCTCGCTCCGAATAGGTAATGTATTCGCTCAGGTCCGAACCAATAATTTCACCGCTGTGGCTATAACCCAGCAGGGCCGCTCCGGCAGGGTTTATTTCCTCAATCACGCCTTTGGTGTTAATCACCGCCACGCAATCGGTTTCGGTCTCGACCAGCTGACGTAACAGCTGTTCCCGCTCGTAGAGACGATCCTGTACCAGCCGCCGGTCGGTAATATCCGTCAGCGCCCCTTCGATATGGAGCAGGCCTGAGTGTTCGCGCGTAACTACCCGGCAGCAGTCACGCACCCAACGATAACGCTGCTGCGCTACCTGCAAACGGTATTCGCAACAGGTTTCCATGCGGCTGTGTAAGCGTTGCACACTGGCAAGCAGCCGCTCACGGTCGTCCGGATGCACATATTCCAGCCAGTCATTCAGCAAACCGGTGCAATCGGAATCGGCACCAAAGGCATCCGGGAAGTTATCGGTAAGCCAGTCGATACGCAGCCCGAGATGAAGACTATCGAAACGGCCACCATATCCGGCTACTGGCGAGACAGCCAGAAAACGCGAAAGTCGTGGATCGTCACTGGAAGCCCCATCCAGAAAATGATTTTTTACGCCCATGCAATTGCCATTAGTCAGTTTTGGGTTGGCCATTCGGCTGTGGTATTCGGCATTCATGCTTCCTATCGGCAAAACGCAGACTGTCTTAAACATCTATTGAGTATTAGATCGCATTGGCAGCAGCACCTGAGTACGGGATAATGCGTCAACTCAATCACTTATCAGGCAGCAGGAGCTTAATTCCGGATGGTCGCTATACATGGAATCCCGAACTGCGATACAGTCAAAAAAGCCATAAAATGGCTTGATAATCATAAAATTGAATACTCTTTCTCGAATTATCGTGAGAACAAACCCAGCACCGGCACCCTGAATACCTGGGCCGAGGCGGTTGGCTGGGAAAAGCTGCTGAACAAGCGCAGCACCACGTTCCGAAACCTGACCGAAGCTGACAAGTCCGGGCTGAGCCAGAAAAAGGCCGTTGCCCTGATGGCCAGGGAACCCACCCTGATCAAGCGTCCGGTACTGGATATCAATGGCCGGATTGAAGTCGGTTTTTCCGAACAACGTTACCAGGAACTGCTGGGCTGACTATGTCTGAAACACTCAAACTCGCGCGCGACCTGATCGCGCGCCGCTCCGTCACTCCGGACGACGCCGGTTGCCAGCAACTGATGGCCGAACGGTTAAGCGCCATCGGCTTTAACGTCGAAGACATGCCCTTCGAGGAAGTGACCAACTTCTGGGCACGACGCGGCAACGATGGCCCATTACTGGTTTTTGCCGGACACACCGACGTGGTCCCCACCGGGCCACTGGACGAATGGGACAGCGCGCCCTTCGAACCTTCGGAACGCGATGGATACCTGTATGGTCGTGGTGCTGCTGACATGAAAGGCAGCCTTGCCGCCATGGTGACGGCCTGCGAATCTTTTATTACCGCGCACCCCGATCACAAAGGCTCGATCGGGTTTCTGATCACCAGCGATGAAGAAGGTCCTTCCATCAACGGCACCGTGAAGGTGGTCGAGACCCTGGAAGCGCGTAACGAAAAGATGAAGTGGTGCCTGGTGGGCGAACCCTCCAGCAACCGGCAACTGGGCGACGTGGTCAAGAACGGCCGACGCGGTTCGCTGTCCGGTAAATTAACCGTGCACGGCACCCAGGGGCATGTCGCCTATCCCCACCTGGCCGACAACCCGGTCCACCGTGCCGGCCCCGCCATTACCGAGCTTTGCGCAATCGAATGGGACCAGGGTAACGAATTCTTTCCGCCGACCACTTTCCAGATTTCGAATATTCACGCCGGTACCGGCGCGACCAACGTGATCCCCGGTCATTGCGAAATCCAGTTTAATTTCCGGTATTCCACGGAAACCAGCGAACCGGTGCTCCGCGAAAGGGTTCACGGTATTCTTGATCGCCACGGGTTTAACTATGACCTGGAATGGACGCATTCCGGTGCGCCGTTCCTTACGCCCAAAGGAGAACTGGTTGCGGCCGCCCAGGAAGCCATTCGGGAAATGGCCGGTATCGAAACTGAATTATCGACCAGCGGCGGCACCTCGGATGGACGCTTTATTGCGCCGACGGGTGCACAGGTGCTGGAACTGGGGCCGCGTAATGCCACTATTCACAAGGTCAATGAATGCGTCAGCATCGCCGATCTTGATCAGTTGTCGGCAATCTATGAAAGGATTCTGGAAAAATTATTGACGTAACGTCATTGCCCCTCTCTCCGAGAGAGGGCTGGGGAAGAAGAAACAGGTTTATTCAGGAGGAAATAATGACAATAGGCATCAAGTCAGTTCAGCGGCTATTCAGCCTCGCATTGCTAGTATTACTCGCCAGTGGCTGCTCCATGAGCCAGATGGTGGTTCGTACCTCCATGTCGCTAATGGAAGGCAGTATCGAGGCCATGCATCGCGAAACCGATCTGGAGATCGGCAAGTCCGCGATCGCGGCCAACATCAAGATGCTGGAGGGCATGATCGTTGAAGACCCGAACAACCTCCCCCTGCGACTTTATGCCGCCGAAGGTTTTTACGGCTATGCCTTTGCCTTTGTCGAGCATGAGTCGAAACAACGCGCCAGCGACCTCTATCAACGCTGCCTCAAGCATGGCCAGTATGCCCTGCAGCGTTCCGGCCTGGATGTCGATATGTATGAAGTCCCCCGCGATGAGCTCAATCTGGCGCTGCGTAAACTGCAGAAAAAAGATGTCCCCACCCTGTTCTGGACTGCCTCCTGCTGGGCCAAGTGGATTGATATGAACCGGGACGATCCACGCCTTATTTCACAGCTGCCACGCACCGAGGTGCTGATGGGGCGCGTGCTCGAACTGGAACATGATTTCTATTACGGCGGCGCCTACACCTTCTTCGGTGTGTTGTACGGCAGCCGTCCGCCCATGCTCGGTGGCGACTACAAGCGCTCGGAAGAATATTTCCGCATGGCCAACATCATCGGCGAGAACAAGATGCTGCTGACCGACGTCATGCATGCCGAATACCTGTCGCGGCAGCAACTGGACCAGGAAACTTTCCACAGGAAGTTAACCGATGTGCTGAACACGCCCGTCAGCCAGCATCCGGAACTTGCCTTCATCAACAGCGTTGCGCATGATCGCGCGCGCCGCCTGCTCGCGCAGGAAGAAGAACTGTTTTAACCGGGAGAACGACGCATGAAATACTTAATCAATGGCCTTCTCTCACTCGCGCTGCTGCTGGGCTCCGGCATGGTCGCCGCCAAACAGTACGTGCTGAAGTTCGCCACTCTTGCCCCGCCCGGCTCCACCTGGATGAACCTGATGGAAGAATGGGCCGACGAGGTCGATAAGCAGTCCAATGGCCAACTGGTGTTCAAGTTCTACCCCGGCGGGATGCAGGGCGATGAACCGGACGTACTGCGCAAGATCCGTTTTGGTCAGCTGCAGGGTGCAGCCATTACCGGTTACGGCATTGGCAACATCTACCCCCCGGCGCGCGTCATGGAATTCCCGTTCCTGTTCGACACCTATGAAGAAATCGACTATGTCCGGGCCGGACTGATGCCGGATATCGAACAGGGCTTCCGTGATAACGGTTATGAACTGCTCGGCTGGATGGAAGTCGGTTTTGTGCATTTCTTTTCCAAGAATCCCATCAACAGTTTCGACGACCTGCGCGCACAGCGTATCTGGCTATGGCAGGGCGACCCCCTTGGCGAGGCCATGTTCCGCGCCAGCAACCTCGCCCCGGTACCCTTATCCATTACCGATGTCTTCACCAGTTTGTCGACAGGCCTGGTCGATACCGTCTATTGCACACCGCTAGCCTCGCTGGCGTTACAGTGGTTCACCAAGGTTGATTACATGACCAACCTGCCCATGCTGAATGCCATTGGCGGGCTGGTTGTCTCCAATAAATTCTTCAACCAGCTACCCCCGGAGTTGCAGACCATACTGCGCGATACCGGCAAGGTGGCCAGCGATCGGCTGATTACCGCAACGCGCGCCGATAACCAGGCCAGCCTGGATATTCTCAAGCAAGAAGGCATTACCTTCCTGATGAACCCGGAAGACGTGGATCAGGCGGAGCTTACCCAGATGCGCGACGCCGCGATGGAAAAAATTATCGAACACGATTATATTCCCAAGGCCTTTATCGATCGCGCTCGTGAACGCCTTACTGAATACCGCGCAACGAATACCAAGGCGGAAGCAAGCGAATAAGCAGGACTAAAAGCACGGCCCATACTTCGGTATGATGGGCAGGGATCGCCCGGCGGCCAACACATGGATTGATTGAATGACAACCCGAGACACCCTCACAGGCTTTCGCCATGTTCTGTGGCGCGTGGAAACCACGCTGGCCGGACTAAGCCTGCTCATCATGTTATTACTGACCCTCGGTCAGATCATTGCACGTAACTTCTTTGAAACCGGCATCCCCGCCGCCGACACCCTGGCCCGCTATCTCGTTCTGTACGTCGCTTTCTTTGGCGCCGCACTGGCAACGGATAACGATCAACACATCAAGATCGACGTGCTCTGCGCCTTTGTGCATCAGCGCTGGCTGATGCGACTTTACCGCCCCCTGCAACTGACCGGCTCCATTGTGTGTGGACTCTTTACCCACGCCGCCTACCGGCTCTGGTGGGACGAATGGCAATTCGTGGCCGATCATGAAAAGTGGACCGTGGCGCTGATGTTCATCATTCCTCTCGGCTTCGGTTTGCTTTGCCTGCACTTCCTGCTGGATGCCATCAGCGGTCAACAGAGGGAAGTACATCCCGCATGATCGCATTGATTGTTATTGTTCTGGTGCTGCTGGCCCTGCTGGGCCTCCCTCTGTTCGCGGTACTGGGTGCGGGAGGTCTAATCGCGACCGACCAGGCGGAACTGGATCCGGCCGTGCTGATCATCGAACTGACGCGGCTCGCGGCCTCGCCCAATCTGACCGCCATCCCCTTATTCACCTTCGCCGGCATCGTGCTTGCCGCCGGTGGCGCCCCGCAACGCCTGATCCGTTTGTTCAATGCGTTGATCGGCTGGTTACCGGGCGGCCTTGCAGCCGTCGCGCTCTGTGCCTGCGCCTTCTTCACCGCCTTCTCCGGCGCATCCGGCGTCACCATCCTTGCACTGGGTGGCCTGTTATTCCCGATGCTGAGCAGCGTGGGTTATCGCGAACGTTTCAGCCTGGGGCTGCTCACCTCCTCCGGCTCGCTCGGCCTGTTGTTTCCGCCCAGTCTGGCCGTGTTGCTCTATGGCATTGTCGCCGGGGTTAATATCGATGACCTGTTTCTCGCGGGTATTGTTCCGGGCTTCCTGCTGCTGGGCATGCTGCTGCTCTATTCCATGGTTGTTGGTATACGGTTCAGTGTGCCGCGCCAGGCGTTTTCATTTCCTGAACTGCTGGATGCGCTAAAGAACGGCGTCTGGGACATCATGCTGCCGGTAGGCATTGTGGTCGGTATCTTTGGTGGCTTCGTCACGGTCAGCGAAGCATCCGCCTGTACCGCGGCCTATGTGCTGTTTGTCGAGTCGGTTGTTTATCGCAATATCGATTTACGCCGACAGCTTGGTCACCTGCTTTCCAGCACTTCCATTCTGGTTGGCAGTATTCTGATCATTCTCGGTGTCGCCATGGGGCTGACCAATTTGATGATCGATGCGCAGGTGCCGCTGCATTTGCTTGAGTGGATGCGGGAACACATCAACGACCCCTTCACCTTCCTGATCATCCTCAACATCTTCCTGCTGATTGTCGGCGCCATGATGGATATTTTCTCTGCCATCGTCGTGATAGTGCCACTCATTCTGCCGATCGCGCAGGAGTTCGGCATCAGCCCGGTACATCTGGGGATTGTGTTACTGGCCAACCTTGAAATTGGCTACAGCACGCCGCCGGTAGGGATTAATCTCTTCATCGCCAGTCAGCGCTTTAAGCGGCCTATCCTGAGCCTGTTCCGGGCGGCGCTACCGTTCCTGGCGATCATGCTGGTATGGCTGGTATTGATCACCTATATCCCTGAGTTTTCGCTGTGGTGGGAGTAAGCTGGCGCTTCGGAATATAGTTATTTCGGCTGCTGTCGGCACAAAGCAGACTCAACTTCGTTAACTAAAATACGTAACCGCTGACCAATAGTATCGTCATTCCGGCGAAAGCCGGAATCCAGGGGTGTTGGCACGGAGGCCGCCATGGATAAACAAGCCTGCGTCTATATGCTTGCTAATAAGAAGAACGGAACGCTTTATGTTGGTGTTACATCTGATCTTATCAAGCGAGTTTGGGAGCATAAACAGAAATATGTTGAAGGATTTACTAAACGCTATGGAATCGATTGCTTGGTCTGGTACGAGCTGCACGAGTCGATGGAGTCCGCCATAAGTCGAGAGAAAGCCATCAAGGAATGGAAGCGAGGATGGAAGCTTGAATTGATTGAGGAGATGAACCCTCGGTGGCTTGATTTGTATGCGGAGTTCTTAATTCCTGGATTCCGGCTTTCGCCGGAATGACGA
>JBFHQE010000033.1:0-20346 GCA_041592335.1 Thiohalobacteraceae bacterium
ACAGTTGTGAATTGCAGATAGACCTTAGTCGGTTACACTATGAGCCTTTGGCTATCAATATTTGCGTTTGTTGTGAATTGCAGATAGACCTTAGTCGGTTACACTCTGGTTATGCTTGCGCCGATAGCGACGTCAGTTGTGAATTGCAGATAGACCTTAGTCGGTTACACTGAACGCGAATTGCGCGCTATCAACGGAGGTGTTGTGAATTGCAGATAGACCTTAGTCGGTTACACTATCTGATTGTATGTGCGCTTTACCGGGCAGTTGTGAATTGCAGATAGACCTTAGTCGGTTACACTCGCCGCCTGGAATACAACGAAGGCTATACAGTTGTGAATTGCAGATAGACCTTAGTCGGTTACACTCATGGTTGAATGTATGTCTTGTAGCGTAAGTTGTGAATTGCAGATAGACCTTAGTCGGTTACACTACGCATTGAATACTTCCCCATAACCCGGACGTTGTGAATTGCAGATAGACCTTAGTCGGTTACACTTGACAGCAGCGGCGCATTGTTCAATTCCTGGTTGTGAATTGCAGATAGACCTTAGTCGGTTACACTAAATTGTTCAGATGAAGCGCAAAGACGGCAGTTGTGAATTGCAGATAGACCTTAGTCGGTTACACTTCAACAGCTGAGGGGATAACCATGGCGAAGTTGTGAATTGCAGATAGACCTTAGTCGGTTACACTTTCACCTTCAATCACGGCATCATTGCGCTGGTTGTGAATTGCAGATAGACCTTAGTCGGTTACACTTGAACAACGTAGTCAGTTTTACCGCCTTTGTTGTGAATTGCAGATAGACCTTAGTCGGTTACACTCACCCTTTCGCCTGGGAGAAAGATTGATGGGTTGTGAATTGCAGATAGACCTTAGTCGGTTACACTATATTCTGAAAGGGAGTCCCCTTTTTTATGTTGTGAATTGCAGATAGACCTTAGTCGGTTACACTAGCTCCTTCACAACAAACTGTTTTTATTGAAAAATTAACGGATAAAGCCTCAAAAAAATTGTAATTGTTGGGGCGCCCGCTCAACAGGCACTCGCTTTTTCCCATAATAAACATCGATATTCCCAAACTGTTTGTCGGTAATTTTAACAATTCGAACTTCGCCGTCTGGAGGTAATTTCGCTTTAATACGCTTGACATGCACCTCAGCATTCTCGTCGCTAGCACAATGCCGCATATAGACAGAGTACTGCATCATGATGAAGCCATCTACCAGCAAACTCTTACGAAACTGAGCATATTGCTTTCTGGCTTTAGACGTATCAGTTGGCAAATCGAACAGAACGATCACCCACATCGTATTCAAGCCACCAAAAATCACAACAAATCTAACTGACTATCCCATTCAGGATAGAAGAATTTTAAACTCACCCCTTCCAGACATCGTTTAAAATCCGCCACTAGAAAATGACAGGCATTCATCAAAGGCATTTTCCTGCCATCATACTGAACTGGTGTGGAAGGCAATCCAAGCAACACCGCCTTAGTTTCCCGATTAACTTCCAAT
Source organism: Thiohalobacteraceae bacterium (assembly GCA_041592335.1). Taxonomy (GTDB): domain Bacteria; phylum Pseudomonadota; class Gammaproteobacteria; order Thiohalobacterales; family Thiohalobacteraceae; genus JBFHQE01. Next base: position 1,524 of record JBFHQE010000033.1, read on the forward strand.
TCTTTCTCTGTACCCAAAGCCAAACTATATACCAACCAATCTACCCAAGGCCGGAATGGTTCCATCAGATCATCAGCCAAACATAATCCGTTATATTGATTTTTATGAAATATACCAATTGCAGGGTGAAGCCCTCCACCTACAATCGCTCTAGCGATCATTGCTCTTACTATGGCATAACCATAATTTAGTAGCGCATTAATACCCGGCTCATCGACATTCCTTCTGAAGTCACCTCCAAACAATAACCCCCAATATTGTCTGGCAGCCTGGGCTTCAACATTATCCGGATCGCCTGACTTAACCTTTCCCTGCAACCTGTCTAGTTGCACTGTCACCCTACCCGCTTTTTTTAAGGTTGCGATTTGCTGACGAACTTTATGAATAACCACCTGTTTCCAGAGTCGCTTTATTGTGGGTTTAGTAACCTCAATTTGATTCCGTAATATCTTATTATGTAAAACATTCCCATCACTGACTGGCAACAACAATGAATATGGCAGATGCCTTTCATCACAAAATACCAAAGCTACATTGTTTTTCTGACATGCAACAACAACTGCCTGAGTAACCACTATCTGTGGATGCTCAAGTAACACCACTCCAAGGTCTTCAATAGGAATCGTCGCTACTGTCTCACTTCCCTTATCAATCAATAGTTGCTGATTTTTTAAATGCAGGAAGGCGGGGTCACTAATATCAATCGTTCGCTTTATCACGGTAGACGCTTACCAATAGCATTTAGGTTGAATTTCTGTAACCCCCATTTAGAAAACGACTCAAGATTAAAACTAAAAAATATTTCTTCATTTTTATTTTTTAAAGTTGATGCTGTATGCAACCTGATAACCATCCTGTTTGACCCAGAATCTAGTTTCTGAACCCGATAAAATCGTCTCTCCCCTTCAAAATCCACTGACACCATATCGTTAATATGCAAAGCCATCACAAACTCATTACCCTCTCCATGATCTTGATTAATCAATGGCTGCTTTTTTATTCCAATACCGCGCACACGCTTTGCCGCCTCCATAGCAGTAACAAATATCCCTGAATACTTACCCGTTTTCTTGTCCTTAATTACCTCAACATGGTGCATATTACCGTAGGCCATCCATTTAAATACTTTCCCATCCCGATTGCGGACACCAAACTTAGCTTTCTGCAACTTATCCAGAGTTGTCTTCGACTGTACAATCCGAACGCGTTTTATTGGTGTTTTTCCATCCTTATGGAACACAGTTACCCCTTCAGCAAACGCCGCCTTAGGATTATCGCCGTATTTATTCAGATGCGCCCTCACTATCTCTTTCACATCATCATCAACAATTTTTTGTAACTGCTGAATCTTAAAAGCCCCATCCAGATTAGCACGGTAGACAGTTCCAACACCCTCAATATAGCCAGCACCCGTTTCTTCATGCAATGCCCCAACCACGCCATGTTGGGACGCATGAGACACAATCATTTCCTTCAATTTATTATCAAGATCGGACCGCAAGCTTTTCCAAGGCAGATCAAAGTGCATCTCATCTACCACATTCACACCCGGCATGTTTTTCTCAATTTTTTTTGCTAACCCAACCATATCCTTGTAAAACTGGCGATTAACACAAGCCACAACCAGAGCATCGACTGCGTGATGCCTATGATCCGTTCTCTCCTTCTTATCTGTTTCCCCAAGCAGACTATTCAACCCCCACATATGACGAAGCCATGATGTAGTCACCCCCTTACTAACAGATACATCCACACCTAACTGCTTGACATACTCAAGCGTCATTTTGCTGATATAGCGGGTATCATTAAGCTGGCTACTGATAAAATCTCGCTCTACCACATCCTTATCTTTCATGTAGAAGCGATTCTTCTTCGGTGATAGATTCTTTTGCCATCGGCCAATCGCTTGGGTAATTTGATTCCAACGTTCTTCGTTCCCCCCCCAGGCATCATATGGTGTACGCTGCCCTTTATACCGATTCTCACCCGAAAAACAGACCACCTTATTCATATATGAGTCATCCAGCGACTGGCTGTAAGGGATAATATGGTCAATATCTATTTCAGCACTAAAAAGAGCTGTCAGGCTTATCGTCTTGTTACTGTACGCACAGCGCTCTCCCTGATCCTTCCAAAGCCTATAACGTAATTTATCTGTATGACTTGGGTATTTCCTCAAATTAAGGTGCGGATTTTTTAACCCAATATCATGGAACGCCTTTACAGCCTCATCATTTGCCTGACTATTCGCTTTTTGTTGTTTGAGAAATGCCTTGTATTTTTTTGTGTTCATTTCTAAGTCGCGCGCCATTTCAATACGAATCGCATCCGGTTTGCCATATTCCTTAATCAAGGCATTTACCACACGACGCACCTCATGCAAGGCCTTATTCACAATCGGATTAGGTATTTCATCAGGCTTCGGTAATTTTTCTGATACATCGATGTCTTTTGTTTCATATCCGTAACCCGCGGCAACACGCGCATCCGAATAAACCATTCCTTGTTCCAAATAAGGCAACAGTTTGCGAATAGCTTTTACAGACAGGTTGGAATGCCCCGGCTCGGGATCTAGCATACATAGCCGAACGGCACTCTCGACATCTATCTTCCAGAAATTAAGCAACCGATTTTTCAAAACCGATTTCTTGTTAATGGTTAGCAAATCCTCTACCAAGTCGAATTTCTGCCGTTCTTCAAGCTCATCCCATTGAGGAAAAGCCTTGCGTATTTCACAGGCGGTAGTGTTCCCCCGCAGCTTCTTATTATCCGCCTCAAGATTAAATTCAGCCCCCTTATCCAACCCTAACGCCTTACGCACATCAGTTTTAAACGTAGGATTTGCTTTTTTCTCAAATAACTCCATGAGTTTTTTTCTATCATCCGGCGTAGGCTCCCGCCAAATCTCTGCATGGCGATCGAACCATTTCAAATTATTAATATCCTGCAGATAACGGAATCGTTGCACTTCAAGCCTAGCCACATTGGCGCGACTCCTGGAGGGCTCAAGTGAACATTTACCGATTCGGCCTGCTCGTAATTTTAATGGTCTTTGAAAAAAGATGATTTCTTCTAGCTGTTCTTTTACAGCCATAGTTAGGATTGAATGAAACTCTGATTGCTTTTTCCAAATTAGATCCAGTTCATCACGGTACATTTGCCGATCGGTGCGTAAATGGCCACCTTCCCGACTTCGGTTACGTTTACAATCATGCACGTCCAATGAAGCCAGATATTCACCTAACGTCCTGAAACCGCTAGTGGCAATCTTCTTGCGCAGCTCACTTATCTCATTTTTAAATGCCGATTCCTCTTTTGCACGTTCCGAGGAATTGTCTTCTTCTGCATCCACCTCTTCGATTACAGCCAGAACATCAGGATCATCCAGCATGTCGCCTATAAGCGTTTTACGATTACTAAGAAATCCCCGGCGTTGCACCAGATGCAGAAACACTCGTCCTAACTCAAAACCGTTAAGCTTTTTATCGAGTGCTTTCGCCCGCAACTGATAGGGGTCACCCAGCTCATTGAGAATGACCTCGGGCTGTGTATGCCCTTGCAATACCTTTGGTAATAAATCTAGATGCACGAGATAATTAAGCATACGTTGTTTACGGCGAGCACGACGCTGATTTACGCGGCGCGCCAACCGGGCATTACGTCTTTTTGCATTTTTCGGAGTAGGTGTTTTTTCTTCTACTGCTTTCGGGAAAATACGCACCCCAATATCGATAATATTTGAGGGCTTACCATTAGATTCTTCCAATAAAGCCCAGCCAATAGAGTTGGTTCCTAAATCTAAACCCAAAATCTTCTTGTTCATTTTTATTTCCTTTCTTATAATGTCGGCCAGTGTAACCGACTAAGGTCTATTGATTTGCTTTTCATACCAATGAAATAGCTATTTCGTAGGCAACGCTTTCAAGCGACCAAAGCCCTCGCATCCGGGGGCTTACTTAATTTATATCCACGAATTTCTCAAAACTGCCACCTCTAACGGCGCATCACTAAAAACACCCCTACGCCGCCTTCTCCTTCCCTTTCATCCGATTCCATAACCAGACAAACGGCAACACAATCACAAACCAGAACTTCTTCAAAAAGATCAACGCCGCCGCGATAAGACCCGCACCTACTTTCGCGCCTACCTTACCTGTGATCATCTTATAAACCAGCGCACCCGCCCCAACCGCCGCCACGGTATCCGTCTCGGGAACAAAGTCCGCATAACGCGCACCTTCGTTATACCGGTACGCTGCCAGCAACGGCTGCATAACCGCTTCCGCCGAAACAAATTGCGTAGGCGCACCAACCCAGAGCAACTCGGTGTAACCATGTCGCCCAAGCTTCAACGCTTTTGCATTTACAAACTGATTATTGTTGGAATCGTGCCCATTGATAGCCCAATAGATAATGGACTCCTGGCGGTTCAGGTGTGGCTCCTGCGCCCAATCGTCGATGTACACACTGGCGTAACCTTCCTCGCGCACGCGGTTCGCCTCTGCCGTGCCTTCCTTGATTGACTCCAGCATTTCATTGGCATCAATCATTTCTTCCCAGTCATCGGTTTTCACATGACCAATGTCGGCATAGGAAACCAGCACCTGGGATTCGGCCTGATCGCCGCCGACTCTCAGAATTACCGCATCGGGTTTAAACTGATCATGCCCTTCCGTTAAATAGGTCAGGCGGTGCGCGTCGCTACCGACAACCATAACCTCGTTATCGGAGAGCGCGAAAACTGCATCGTTATTGGGTATCGCATGATCCCCGGTTTCTTCGATCCAGTTCAGTTGATTGATCTGCTCGAACAACGCCTCCTCGGAAATGGCATACGCAGCCATTGGCAGGCACAAACAAACACCAGCTAGTAAGCGTGAAAACATAATCCCCCCTCAAAAGAAATGACTGAGTCAGCTTGTTCGTTAACCCCCTTAACGAACAGCTGCCGATTCGTAAAAATCGATCACCTTAATTCTGTCATGGATAAAATACTCATGACAATGTCTTCTTGGGATTACATGCGTAAGAAAATGCTTACAAGAAAATAAGCATCATTAGGACAGGAATGTGATTTCGGAATATTGCTACTTCAATCTTAACGACTGCACATACGCCAGCGCATGCTCAACCGCATGTTCAAATGTGTCTGTTTCTCGCTTGATCTTGCCGACAAACAATCCACCCTGCACGATCACGATACAGAAGTCGGCGAGTTCTTCGGGGTCGACGGTTTCGGCTAACTCACCCGCCGCGCGCCGCTCGGCAAAGAACCGGGCCAGTTGGCCGCGCACCCATTCATAGATCAGCCGCACATCCTGGCGTAGCAGTTCCTGTTCATCGGAGAGGTCATTGCCGATAGTGCCGACCGGACAGGCGCGTTCGCAGCCGCCCTGCTGTTGCGCCTTCACAAAGAACCGGAACCAGTCATCCAGTTCATCCCAGGTGCGGACCTTGTAATTCACCGGCGCATTGTCGCCACGCAGCCATTCGTGCAACTGGCCCAGCACTTCGTGCACCAGCCGTTCCTTGGTTTTGAAATAATGAGTGAACTGGCTTTTGCCGGTACCGGAACGCTGCAGGATCTGGTCCACGCTGGTGGCATGGATACCCTGCTGGTGAAACAGTTCCTGGGCGGCCTGCAGCATCCGCAGCCGTGCCGCGACCGGTTCGTTCGCTTTGCTCTTCATAAATTCAACTGTACCGTCTGGTACACGCGAATGTATCACAGGGATCATCGCTGCGTCCTGAGCAGCTGTAAAATATCTGTCATAACCCTGTAAACATCTTGACTAGATTTGTACCGATTGGTACAAATGGCCTCCCGGCGCGGTCCCCGATCGCGCCGTTCTGCATTTCTCGCCCGCGGAGGGAATCTGGCCGGGCTTGCTGCGACCGCCCAGGGGATCACTACTAATATGAAAAACATTCGATACACCTTTCTCGGCCTGCTCATCGTCGTCCCCATTATCGGCGCACTGGTCGGGATCAAGTATTTCCAGTTCGACGCAATGGGACAGGCGGCCGCCAACCAGGTCATGCCGCCTCAACCGGTTACCGCCGCGACGGTGCGCGAGGAAGTCTGGCAACCGAGTGTGTCTTCCGTTGGCACGGTGATGGCCATGCAGGGTACCGTGATCCGCACCGAGTCCGAGGGCGTGGTACGCCAGATCAATTTCGAGCCGGGTTCTCGCGTTGAGGCGGGCGATGTGCTGGTGGAACTGGATATCGATGTGGAACAGGCGCAACTGCGCGTGGCGGAAGCCGCCGCTGAACTGGCGCGTTCCTCGCTGAAGCGCGCGCAAGGCCTGATCGGCAAGCACAGCATTTCCCAGGCCGACTTCGACGAAGCCTCTATTTCACTCAAGCAGGCCAATGCCCAGGTGGACAACCTGAAAGCGGTGATTGCCAAGAAAACCGTGCGCGCGCCCTTCTCCGGCAAGCTCGGCATTCGTCATATCAGTGTCGGTCAGTTCCTGGATAAGGGCAGCCAGGTGGTATCGCTGCAATCGCTCGACCCTATTTATATCGACTTCTCGGTGCCGCAGCAGCGCCTGGGCGACCTGGCCGAAGGGCTGCGGGCCAACGTGACCGCCGATGCCTATCCGGATATGCGCTTCGAGGGCAGCATTACGGCAATCAACCCGGACATCGATACCAGCACGCGTAACATCCGGGTACAGGCCACCCTGGCTAATCCCGACGGGCAGTTGCGCCCCGGTATGTTTGTCGAGGTCGATCTGTTGCTGGATCGTCACGACAAGGTACTGGTGATCCCGGCAACGGCGGTATTGCACGCGCCTTACGGCGATTCGCTGTTTGTGATCGAGGAAGGCGAGGAAGCAGGCCCCGATGGCGAGAAGCCGTTGAAGGTACAACAGACCTTTGTACGTCTCGGCGCGCGGCGCGGCGATTTCGTGGTGGTCACGGAAGGCCTGTCGGTCGACGACCGGATTGTGTCCACCGGCGCCTTCAAGCTGTATCCGGGCATGTCCGTGGTCATCGATAACAGCCTGGCTCCCGAATTCCAGTCGGCGCCCACGCCCGATAACACCTGAGCAGGCAGCCGAGCATGAAAACCTTTACCGATATCTTCGTGCGTCGCCCCGTGCTGGCGCTGGTGGTGAACATCATTATTATCGTTGCCGGGCTGCAGGCCTGGTCATCGTTAAGCGTGCGCCAGTATCCGCGCAGCGAGAACGCGTCCGTCGTGATCGCCACGGTGTATGTCGGCGCCAGCGCCGAACTGGTGCGCGGCTTTGTCACCACGCCGCTGGAACGTTCCATCTCGTCCGCCGACGGCATCGACTATGTGGAATCGAAAAGCCTGCTGGGCCTGTCGCTGATCACCGCGCGGCTCAAGCTGAATTACGATGCCACCAAGGCACTGGCCGATATCACGGCCAAGGTGAACCAGGTTCGTAACGAGTTACCGCCCGAGGCGGAAGTGCCTTCGATCAGTGTGCAATCGGCCGATTCGGAATTCGCCGCCGCCTATCTGAGCTTTTCCTCCCAGACGTTGAACCAAAGCGAGATCACCGATTACCTGGTGCGCATGGTGCAACCGCGTCTCGATGCGCTGACCGGCGTGCAACGCACCGACTTCTTCGGCGCGCGCACCTTCGCCATGCGCGTGTGGCTGGACCCGGCGCGGATGGCGGCCATGAACATCAGCCCGGCGCAGGTACGCAATGCGCTGGCGGCCAACAACTATCTCGCCGCCGTCGGCAATACCAAGGGCTCACTGGTGCAGGTCAACCTGACCGCCAACACCGACCTGCATACCGTGGAGCAGTTCGAAGAGCTGGTGATCCGGCGCCAGAACGACACCATCGTGCGGCTCAGTGACGTCGCCGATATCGAACTCGGCGCCGAGGATTACGATACACGCGTCAGTTTCAACGGCCAGAGCGCGGTGTTCATGGGCGTGCATGCGTTACCCAACGCCAACATCATTGAAGTGGTTGAGCGGGTACGCAAGGAACTGGAAGACATCAAGCGCGATGTACCGCGCGGGCTGGACGTGGATATCGGCTACGACACCTCGGAGTACGTCAATAACGCCATCCACGAAGTGATCAAGACCATGACCGACACGCTGGTGATTGTGGTCATCGTCATCTTCCTGTTCCTGGGATCGTTCCGCTCGGTGCTGGTGCCGGTGGTCGCTATTCCGGTATCGCTGATCGGCGGCATCTTCCTGATGCAAACCTTCGGCTTCACCCTCAACCTGCTCACGCTGCTGGCCATCGTGCTGTCGGTGGGGCTGGTGGTGGACGACGCCATCGTCATGGTGGAAAACGTCGAGCGTCATTTACGCGAGGGCCGCACGCCGTTCGAATCCGCGCTGATCGGCGCACGCGAACTGATCGGCCCGGTGATTGCCATGACCATCACGCTGGCAGCGGTGTATACACCGATTGGTCTGCAGGGCGGTCTGACCGGCGCACTGTTCCGCGAGTTTGCCCTGACACTGGCCGGGGCCGTGGCCATTTCCGGTTTTGTCGCACTGACCCTGTCGCCGATGATGGCGTCGCAGTTACTGAAAAGCGCCGAGCGCGAGGAACGCGGTTTCACCGGCTGGGTGAATCATCACTTCGATCGCCTACGCGAACGTTATGGCCGGGTACTGGAACGTACCCTGCACGCGCGACCGGCGGTCTATACGGTGTGGATTGCGCTGGGACTGATGACCGTGCCAATGTACATGTTCTCGCCCAAGGAACTGGCGCCGGTGGAAGACCAGGGCTTCATGTTCGGCATTATCGAGAACCCGGCCGATGCATCCGCCGACCAGAAGGAACACTTTGGCCACGCCGCCGAGAAGATTTTTCTGGAAACACCGGAACGCGAAATCACCTTCCAGTTATTGATGTCACCGACCGATCCTTTCGCGGCAGCGCTCGGCATTGGCGGTTTCAGCGGCATGGTGGTGAAACCCTGGGATCAACGCGAGCGCAGCATCACCCAGATCCTGCCCGAGATCCAGGGCAAGCTGGCGGCCATCCCGGGCCTGCAGATCTTTGCCTCGCGTCCACCGGCACTGCCCGGCGGCGGCAACTTCCCGATCGAGTTTCTGATTACCTCGACAGCCGAACCGGAGCAGATGCTTGAGGTTGCGCAACAACTGCAGCAGAAGGCGATGGAAAGCGGCATCTTCTTTTTCCCGCCGATCATCGGTCTGAAATACGACCAGCCGCAGGCACAGATCGTGATCGATCATCAGAAGGTCGCCGCGCTTGGCTTAAACAATGCACAGGTCGGCGCCGATCTGGCCGCGGCGCTGGGTGGCAATTACGTTAACCGCTTCAACATCGAGGGCCGCGCTTATAAAGTCATCCCGCAGATTGCGCGCACCGACCGGCTCAACGCCGAGCAGTTGAGCGATATCTATATCACCGGGCCGGACAACCAGCTGATACCGCTGAGCGCCGTTGCCACGCTCAGCAACAGCACCGTGCCGCGTTCGCTGAATCGTTTTCAACAGCTCAATGCCATCAAACTGTCCGGCATGTCGGCGCAACTGGATGATGGTTTGAAAGTACTGGAAAACGCTGCAGAGGAAATTCTGCCGCCGGGCTATACCATCGACTACACCGGCGAGTCGCGCCAGCTGCGCACCGAGGGCGGCAAGTTCCTCCCGGCGCTGGGCTTCGCGATCCTGATGATCTTTTTAGTGCTGGCGGTGCAGTTCAACTCGTTCCGTGATCCGTTCGTGATCCTGCTCGGCTCGGTGCCGCTGGCGATGTTCGGCGCCATGGTGTTTACCGTACTGAAGATGCCGAACGACGCCATGCCCTACTGGACCAATGGCTGGACCACTACCATGAACATCTATGCGCAGGTGGGACTGGTAACGCTGGTCGGACTGATCGCCAAGAACGGCATTCTGATCGTGGAGTTCGCCAATAAGCTGCAGGAAAGCGGTAGCGACAAGCTGGCCGCCATCAAGGAAGCGTCCATGACACGTTTGCGGCCGGTGCTGATGACCTCGGTCGCCACCGTCGCCGGTCACTTCCCGCTGACCCTGGTCGACGGACCCGGCGCCGCCGCGCGTAACTCCATCGGCCTGGTGCTGGTGGGCGGCATGACCATCGGCACCTTGTTCACGCTGTTCGTGGTGCCCTCGCTGTACATGCTGATTGCCAAGTCGCGGCAGGGTGAACGCGAGGCAATGCCGGAATTTGATAGCACAAAGCTGGTTGGTTCGGAGGCCGTTTAACCTTCCATTACGCGCAGCACTCCGTCCCAGAACGCGATGCGCGCCTCGACGGCCTGGGTTGCGGCTTCCAGTGCTTCCTCAATCCGCTGTTCGTTGCCATTGCATAAACCATTCAGCAGACGCAACGACAGCGGCGCGTGAAAGTCTTCGTCCAGGTGAATATGCCGGTTTAAATAGAAATGAAAGATCGGCGCCTGCTCACTGGTCACGCCGATTTTTTTCAGGATGGAACGGAACATACAGGGAATAATGTGTTCCCGTCCCAGCGCCAGGGCCGCGGCGACCTGGTGCGGCTTGTCATTGCCGATAAACCTGAAGGTCGTTGCGGTAAAACGGCGCGAAGGTTCCGGCACGCCCGGCAGCGCCAGCGCCGCCTCAATTCCCTGCTCGCGTACCGCCTCGATAAACGCGGCCGAAGGTTTGATGTCCGCGCCGATTTCCTGCATGGCGCGATGATACAACTCGAAATGACTGGAAAACTCGCCCGGCACGTTGGTCTCGTCGGACTCTTCTTCCAGCACCAGCTCATTGATAAAACGCCGCACACTGCCCTCGCCTATCGGCACCCAGGGATAACGTGTCGGCGCCACCGCCGATTGCAGATACTTGATGAGCGACATGAAATCCCAGACCGAATAGACATGGTGTTGCATGAAGCAACGCAGGTCTTCGATGGTATTGATCGCATCGTAGACCGGATGGTTTTCGAGCTGGTTTTTAAAGGAAAGAATAACGTCGCTGGTAATTTCGGCTGGCATGGATTCAGGCTTCACTAGCTGTAAAAAACAGCCCGATTATAAGCCATTCCGTTACGTTGAGTGCGTTAGCAAACGACAGGAATTTTCAGGTTTTTCGCTGTCTCCCCCGAATGCGACATGCTCGTAAATAAAAAAGGGCGGCGACAATCGAGAAGCGATTCACCTCTCGTTGTCGCCGCCCTGGTCAGGCGTTAAGTCGCTGCTTTACGCGGCTTTCACACCCAGTTTTTCACGCCAGCCCGGGAACAGCTTGTCGGCATCGCCCGGGAAGGATTCGAAGGCTCGCGCGAACTCGTTGTTTGTCTTCGCCCATTCGACCGGATCGGCACCGGCCTTCCAGCACTGGTAGGCCTGGTCAAGAGACTTGCCACCGGCAGCCGGGCTGTCGATGTGACCGAAGGAACCGCCACCACAGGTGTTGATCAGGTTGCCGTGACCGAGGTTTTCGAAGAAACCTGGCAGACGCAGCGCGTTCATACCACCGGAGATGATCGGTGTAGTGGCCTTCATGCCATACCATTTCTGGTAGAAGTAAGGTCCCTGGCACTCGTCGCGTTCCAGCATGTAAGCCAGTACGGTTTCACCCGCGTGGCCTTCCATCTTGCCGTAGCCCATGGTGCCAGTGTGAATACCGGAAGCACCCATCATGCGAGCCAGCTTCATGTAACACAGTGGATCCATACCCATTGGCGACTTGTAGGAAGTCAGTGCTCCGTGACCCGCGCGGTGGAAGTGCAGGAAGGTGTCAGGGAAAGCACGACGGCAAGTGGTAACACCGGCCGGTCCGGTAACGAAACCGTCAACCAGGAACGCAACGTGATCGGCGGAGTTGTACTTGGCGAATGCTTCCAGCACGAACTCGCCGCGCTTGATCATTTCTTCGTGGAAGTCAGCAGTAATGTTGGCTGAGAACAGTTTGGCTTCGCCGGTTTCCTGCTGAGCGCGATCCATGGATTCTGCAACCAGCGGAATGACTTCTTCCATCGGGCAGAACGGCTGGTTCGCCTGGGGTTCGTCGTTCTTGATGAAGGTGCCACCCAGCCAGAAGTCGTAACAGGCCTTGGCAAAAGGCGCCGGACGCAAGCCCAGCTTCGGCTTGATGATAGTACCGGCAATATAACCGCCGTTTTCTTCGGGGCGCCCCATTACCTTCCACAGGTTGGAGATATTGGCCGAGGGACCGTCGATACGCTTGATCATGCACTCGGGTACGAGGAAGTCGAGCATACGCAGACCTTCATGATCGCCCATGCCCTGGTTGTTACCCAGGATCAGAGACCACATGTGCGATACGTTGTAGTGGCCATCGCTCAGGTTGGGGTCGAACAGATCAACCGGGTAGGCAATCTTCATCAGGCCACCCTTGTCGCCAAAGGCCGCTTCGTCGATTTCGTACACCAGCGCGTCAACACCGCGGGTGAAATCATCCGTGGTGGATACTTCGACGTTGGTACCGGTCGAGGATTCCGCGGCGACGTGGGCAGCCACTGCCAGGAAGCCGTGACCCGCGGCGGGTTTCAGGCGGTAAGCCACCAGCATGTGCTTGCCGTTGGCGATGAGATCCTCTTCTTTGAGATCGAGGTTTGCGTAACGACTGGATTGATCGTGTGCCATTGTACTTCTCCTGTTGAATTACATGTCGCATATCCGGGGCAGTCCCGAAGTTGAGAAGCACTATAATTAATACGGTCTATAAGATATATTCAGGATTTATTTGTAAATATAAAACTTTTTCTTATATGTTTAGACTCACACTACGCCAGCTGGAAATCCTCGAGGCCGTTGCCCGCTGTGGTAATTTTTCCCGCGCCAGCGCGGAATTGCATTTGACACAGCCCGCAGTTTCCATGCAAATCAAGCAGTTAGAAAATACGCTCGGCCTGCCGCTGTTCGAGCACATGGGCAAGCAAACCCAGCTGACCCAGGCCGGCCGGGAAGCATTGAGCGCTTATCAGGTCATCGAGCAGGAACTGACCAACCTGGCACAGAGCCTGGCCGATATCCAGGGCTTGCAGGGCGGCAGTCTGTCCGTTTCGGCTGCCAGTACCGCCAGCGTATTTACCGCCCGACTGATGGCGCTGTTTCGCGACCAGTATCCGGAAGTGCGTATCAGTCTTAACGTGGTCAATCGCGAAACCCTGCTACAGCATCTCGCCAGCAACAGCATCGACATGGCCATCATGGGCCAGCCGCCGGATGGGCTCGACCTCACCGCCCTGCCCTTTATGGAAAACCCGCTGGTCGTCATCGCCGCCACCACGCATCCGCTGGCCAGCGTCCGGAACATTCCGCTTACCCGCCTGATTGAAGAACCACTGGTGGGACGCGAACAAGGTTCCGGCACCCGCAGCGCGCTGGAAAAATTTCTTACCGAGCAAGGACTGACTTTCGTCCCCGCCATGGAGATGAACAAGAACGAGGCCATCAAGCAGGCCGTGGTTGCCGGGCTCGGTCTTGGTGTAGTGTCGCTGCATACCGTCAAGACGGAACTCGAATCCGAGCAACTTTGCATCCTGGATGTCGAGGGTTTTCCGTTAAAGCGCCACTGGTATCTGGTGCAACGCGATGGCAAACGTCTGAGTCCCGCGGCACAGACGTTCACAAAGTTTGTGCTGCGAGAAACGGCAAAACTCTACGATGAGGAACCACCGTTGATGAACTGAAGCAGGCCATCCATCGACATCAAACTCCCCGTTCGCACGCACCACATGTGCGCATACCAGAAAAAAACTGGGTTTTTCTGCGTTTTTCAGTAAATTTTACCGACAACGCATTGACCCGACTCGATTAAACCGTAGTATCGATTGCAACAACAGCAACGCCTCACCGGATTCCATGGATATGGGTGGTAGCGGTGATAAAGGACGAAGCGGCCCACTGAATGCGTGGGCGATGCCTTCCGGGTATTTCTCCGCACAAAAAACAAAACGAACATCCAGGGAGAAATAGCATATGAAATCCGTCAAACTGATTTTATCCAGCACCATTCTGGGACTATCTTTTAACGCGCATGCCGCGCCCGTTAGCATCGACTTCACCGCCACGCTGCAAGATGTGTCTGGCGCGTTTACTTCGGATCTGTCCATCGGTCAGTCAATGAGCGGTATCTACATCTACGATACGGACGAGGCTAATGCGAGCAGCGCGGAAACCACACCGTCCACGGTGCCGGGTCATGAATTCACTTCCTTTTATGACTTCGGCGATCCCGCCTATAGCGCAAGTCTGAATGCCGGTGGATTTACGTTCACCAATACCGCGGCTGTCAGCGTGGTGGTCAACGACAACCTGTTCCTGACTTCCGATGAGACCGGCGGCCTGTTACCCGATGGTAGTTACGACTGGATCGAAATTCTCGGCTCGACCACAGTCGATGTCGGTGGCGCCGAACACACACCCGGCAACGGCCAGGAATGGACGCTCGCGATATTTGCCGAAAACGACAACTGGTTCAGCGATGGCAGTGTAATCCCCGACGATATGCCTGCGTCCTATGTCGCCCTGCTGGTCGGCTTCGACTTCGATGAGAACGGAAATGAAATCGGTATGGCATTCGCGACCCTGGATTCCATGAACATCTCTACCGTCCCGGTGCCAGCCGCCATCTGGCTATTCGGCTCTGGCCTGTTGGGACTGGTTGGTGTTGCTCGAGGTAAAAAAGTCGCTTAACACAGATCAAGTGAACCCCCCACGCATAACGGACCCGAGCTGATTGAAGCAGTGCAGTAAAACAACCTGGGAAACGGATTCGCACCAGAATCATGATCAAAGCCAATAAAAAAGGCTCGCCGGTTATCGGCAAGCCTCTGTTTTATATGGTGCCGGCACCACGAATCGAACGCGGGACCTACTGATTACAAGTCAGTTGCTCTACCTGCTGAGCTATACCGGCAAATTGGGAACGCGTATTTTAGGAGAACTCCGCCGCGAGGGCAACGTTATTCACAGGCCAAATTCTGGCGCCGGACGCCGGGGTTCTCGGCCAGCATCGCCGTCCACTCCTGCTCCGCCAATAACGGCGGTTCCGGCTCTTCGACATCCAGCCAGAATACCTCGCGGACCTTGAAGCGCTGTTCGAGTTTCGGGCTGTAGCCCAGCGCGCTGATCTGCTCGAAGCGCTCCTGGGCGGTCTCGCGCACGGAATAGATGCCGAGGGAAATAAAGTTCTGCGCACCGACAAAATAGTCCTCGATCTTGTTCGCCACCAGGCTATCGACAATTTCGTCGGCCCGCTCGCGTTTCATGGCGGGCAAGTACACCCAGAAACCGGCGGGTTCCTGAATCTCGGATTGCCGCATGGCCGTGATGGCATTGCGCTCCGTTAGCGACTTGGCCAGCTTTGTCGCCGTTTGTTTTTGCGCAAAGGGCCCAATGGTGTGACAAGCCGGTTGGGGCACTGGTGGTTCTTCAGCAGCGACCGTGTCTTGTTGCACGATCTCTTCCGACGCTGCTGCAGCTGTCTCTGTCTGCTTCGTAGCAGTGTCTTCTTTGTTCACTGCAGCGGAGGGTTCAGACTCAGGTTCGGCACGCTCGGATAACAATTGCAGGTTATGCACACCCGGTGGCGTCGGGGGAACAACCACTGTTCCTGGTGCATCGGGGTCTGGCGAAAATGCCAGCCCCAGCAGTAACAGATTGCCGACCACCAGAATAAATAACAGCGTCTTCACAGCGCTTTCTCCAGCACTTCAGCTTTCTCACGATCATTTATCACGGCCTGCATACCTTTAAAAACCAGGTTCGGCTGATGTTGAATGCGCTGATCGATCAAGGGCAAAAACAGGGTGGCTTCACCGCCGGTTATGTAACACTGCAGCGAATTTCCCAGTTCCGCGCGCACATCATTCACAATGCGATCGATTGCCGCAATCGCGGTATAGAGAGTGCCGACAATAATGGCGTTATCGGTATCGGATGCCAGCAGGGTGCTGGGTCTCGCCGCGGACAGGTTGGGGCGCTCCTTGATTCCCGACGCGGCATCGACCAGTGACTGTCGCATCAGGTGCATACCCGGCAGAATCAAACCGCCCATGTGCCTGCCCTGTTTGTCGACGGCATCGATCGTTAACGCCGTACCACAATCAATCACGCAACAAGCGGTTCCACGCATTGAACGTGCTCCCAGCATAGCCAGCCAGCGATCGACACCCAGCGATTCGGGGTTCTCATAACTGTTACGCACGCCGCACTGCTCGGCCATCGATTTCAGATAGTCTGCTTTTAACGACCAGCGCTTCTTGCAGTACGCCGTCAATGAACGCCGGAACGTATCGCCAGCCACATTGGCGACCACAACCTCATCGGGTGTGTTGTCCAGCTGTTCCCAGGCTTCTTCCAGAACGGCTTTCGGGGTTTTCTTGCCATGCAACAGGCGGCCAGTACCTTGCAGACCATCCTCACCCAGCCAGGCCCACTTCAGGCATGAGTTACCTGCATCGACCAATAATTTCATTTTGTCATCCGTAAACTGATTTCGCCCGATGTAAAACGCCGCAACCGGTTATCAATTTCAACCAGTAACGCACCGCTCTCATCGATGCCTCGCGCTATGCCTGACAGCCGTTCCCTTAGCAACACCAGATCTACCGGCTTGCCGAGCGTCAGGTCATAACGACGCCATTCATTCATAAAACTCACCAGACCTTCCGCTTCGAATTGCCTGATGACCTCGAGTAATTCTTTCGTTAACGCCCCGGCAACCGCATTACGCGAGACATCGGGACGTTTAAGATGTGTCTGCATGTCGGTCCAGGGTTGATCGATCACAGCCCCCTGTTCCTCGGGCATCGCCACGTTTATCCCGATACCGATGACTGCACGGCTGGAGCCCATCTGTTCAGCGAACAACTCCACCAGGATGCCAGCCAGTTTACCATTAGTGCAGTGCACATCGTTGGGCCATTTTAACGCTGCTTGCGAAACGCCCTGCTTCCGCAGCACCCGTACGAGCGCAATTCCGACTGCCAGGCTCAAACCGCCCAGCGTTTCCAGACCACCGTTAAAGCGCCATGATAAAGAGTAATAAAGGTTTGCACCAAATGGCGATATCCACTGCCTGCCTCGACGACCACGACCAGATGATTGTTGCTCTGCAAGACACAGCCGCCCTGTACCGGGCTCAGGCAGAGGCAGTGTTGCTAGATAATCATTTGTGGATGGGATCTGGTGATGAACATCGATACTGCAGAGTTGTTGCCTTTCCGAGAGTGATAGCGCATCGGCTATGTCCTCAGCCGATAACAACTCCGTTCGGGCAGCCATTCTATAACCTTTGCCCGGCACGGCGGAGATCACCAGTCCTTGCTTACGCAGTTGCTTCAGCTGTTTCCATACCGCGGCGCGTGTCACACCCAGTGCCTGCCCTATTGCCTCACCGGAGTGAAATCGGCCATCGGACAGTATATCCAGCAGTGGACAGGAGGTTTGCATGCCAGCAGTTTACCATGACTACTGTCAGGCTCTACGCATCTAATGTGGATGATTGACGACCGCCTCGATCTCGGAAAATGTCTGTGCCACCCGCACACAATCCATTTTCATATCCAGTTGGCGACACAGGTGACTGGCGGAAAACAGACCTCGTATCGCCGTACGTCCATCTTCAAGCGTATCCACAACCACGGCGTGTTGGCGACCGGAACGATTCAATGTTTCCCAGACATTTCCCACGACCGATTTAAGAACATCCACCATCTCGATCACATCGAGTTCCATAAACGGCGTCATCACGTCCCGCACAAGGATATCCTGATGGCGCTGCCCCATCGCCTGTGTCAGTCGTAAGGGTCTGTCGCCCATGATATCAGTTGCGGTAATCAGCCCGAGCACCTGCTCATTGTGATTCACCACCAGAAACAGTCTCACACCTTCACGCTTCATTCTCAGCAGCGCCCAGTCAAGTGACACGTTGGGCTCAATCATCAGTGGCGGTACCTGACGAAAATCGGTCATCGTCATCACAGCGGGGCTATCAGACTTGACCGTTTCAGGGAGTGTTTGTTTTGGCCAGAAATAGGCTAAGGGTTGAGATATCCGGTATTGATGCAGCGCGGAATAGGTTTTGCTCATCGCATCGACCTCCTGCTCGCCGTTTGATATTTAAGCTATAGCGTAAATACCGGCTTTATCAATAACGCATTAAAATAGTAGGAAATAATAATATTGCGGATAAAGAAAAAGCCCCGCATCTTTCGATGCAGGGCTTTTCGGATTTAAAGCCTGGCGGTGACCTACTCTCACATGGGGAGACCCCACACTACCATCGGCGATGTAACGTTTCACTTCCGAGTTCGAGATGGGATCGGGTGGTTCCATTACTCTATTGCCGCCAGGCAAACTTTGACCAGTTAACCGCACAATGCGAATAACCAGAATTCGAGAAATCTGATAAATGCTGTTGGGTAATTGCACTTGCCCAAGCACTCAATACAAACCGTTTGAGTGTTATATGGTCAAGCCTCACGGGCAATTAGTACTGGTTAGCTTCATACATTACTGCACTTCCACACCCAGCCTATCAACGTTGTGGTCTACAACGACCCTTTAGGAGACTTAAAGTCTCAGAGAAACCTCATCTTGGGAGGGGCTTCCCGCTTAGATGCTTTCAGCGGTTATCCCGTCCGTACGTAGCTACCCGGCAATGCCACTGGCGTGACAACCGGAACACCAGGGGTACGTCCACTCCGGTCCTCTCGTACTAGGAGCAGCTTCCCTCAAGTTTCTAACGCCCACGGCAGATAGGGACCGAACTGTCTCACGACGTTCTAAACCCAGCTCGCGTACCACTTTAAATGGCGAACAGCCATACCCTTGGGACCTGCTTCAGCCCCAGGATGTGATGAGC
>JBFHQE010000034.1:0-19175 GCA_041592335.1 Thiohalobacteraceae bacterium
CGACCGGCCGGTCGCCCCTACATTACAATTCAGGTGACCTCAACAGCATCATCTTGCTGACCTACATGTCCTCGAACGTGTAGGGAATCCCGCCCACGCCCAGCCCGGAATGGCGCAACCCGGCAAAGGGCATCCAGTCAACGCGGAACGCGGTGTGGTCATTGATCATCACGGCCGACGCATCGAGTCGTGTGTATCCGCGCCGGGCTCGATCCAGATGCTTGGTCCAGACTGCAGCCTGAAATGAAAACGGCAGGGAGTTAGCCTGATCAATTGCTTCATCCATATTGCTGTAGCTATACACACAGATTACCGGACCGAAGATTTCCATGGCTGAGACTTTTGCATCGGCCGGCGGGTTCAACAACACCGTCGGTTCATAACAACTGTCCGAGAGCTTGTTGCCGCCACTGATCAGTTTGGCCCCGGCTGCTACCGCTTCCGTCACCCATTCATGCACCCGCTCGGTTTCCCGGTGGCGTATCAGGGGACCAATGGCGCTATCGGGCGATGTCGGGTCTCCCACGGGCATCTTTTTACCCAGTTCCGCAAGCCGGTTTGCGACCGACTCGGCAATGGATTCATGCGCGAATACGCGCTGCACCGACACGCATACCTGGCCGGCATGATAAAAGCCGCCCTTGGCCAGCAGTGGCAGGGCATCGTCCAGATCCGCGTCAGCCTCGACGATCACGGGCGCGGCGCCTCCATGTTCCAGCGCGCAACGGGCGCCCGGTGCCAGCTTGCTACGCAGCATCCAGCCAACCTTGGCACTGCCAATAAAACTGAAAAAGCCGACCCGTGCATCCGTAACCAGTTTTTCAGCCACTGCGTGATCCTGGGTCAACAGGGCCTGGCACCAGGCCTCGGGCAGCCCTGCCTGGCGCAGGATTTCCACGAACCGGAAGCAGGACAGCGGCGTGTCTTCGGCCGGTTTGACGATCACGGGGCAACCGGCGGCGATGGCGGGGCCGACCTGGTGCACGATGAGATTCAGGGGGTGATTGAACGCGGAAACGGCCACCACCACGCCAATCGGCTCGCGGTGAGTCATGGCCAGCCGGTTGACCGAGGCGGGGTTGATGCCCATGGGGATCTCGCGACCGGCATCGCCGCGCAGGCATTCGATGCAGTTATGAATGCCGTCGATGGCGCGCGCCACTTCCACCCGCGAATCGATCAGCGGCTTGCCGCCTTCACGCGCGGCCTCCAGGGCGAGCAGTTCGGCCTGGTCGGCCATCAGCTGGGCGGCACGCTCCAGGATGGCGATCCGCTCAAAGGCCGGCAGCCAGGCATCCCGGTTCCGGTACAGGCCATGCGCCGTGGCCAGCGCCGTTTCCACGCTGTCGGCCGAAGCCGTTTCGACTTCTGCAATCAGCTGGCCATCATAAGGCGCCGTGACCTTGAGAAAGCTGCCGGTCGGCTGAGCGCCCGGAACCATCAATGTGAATCTGTCCGCCATAGTCATCCTTTCCCGTGTGGATTTGCGGCGCAATCCTGGACTGACAGCGCCTTCGGAATCTGGAATAATACCCTTCTTTTTATTGTTTCGGATCAACCGAGGGTGACTTGAGAAATCAAGGGTATAGAAGTCAATGAGCAGCCACTACCAAACCGATGACTTGCGCATAGCTGAAATCAAGGAGGTCTCCGCACCGGCCCAGGTGCATGAAGAGCTGCCGATCACTGATTTTGCCTCCGAAACCATTGCCACCACCCGGCAACAGATCCATAAGATACTGCACGGTGAAGATGACCGCCTGCTGGTCGTGATCGGCCCCTGTTCGATTCATGACCCGGAAGCCGCGCTTGAATATGCCAGGCGCCTGCTGGTACTGAAGAACGAACTCAAGGATGACCTGCTGGTCGTGATGCGCGTCTATTTCGAGAAGCCGCGCACCACCGTCGGCTGGAAAGGCCTGATCAACGATCCCGATCTGGATGGCAGCTTCCACATCAACAAGGGCTTGCGCAAGGCGCGCAAGGTGCTGCTGGACCTGAACAACCTGGGCATCCCGGCGGCGACCGAGTTCCTCGATCCGATCAGCCCGCAATATATCGCCGACCTGGTGAGCTGGGGCGCTATCGGTGCCCGCACCACTGAAAGCCAGGTGCATCGCGAACTGGCCTCGGGTCTGTCCTGTCCGGTGGGTTTCAAGAACGGCACCGATGGCACCATGCGCATTGCTGTCGACGCTATCCGTTCCGCTTCTCAGCCGCATGTGTTCATGTCGCTCACCAAGCAGGGCCACTCGGCGATTTTCTGCACCACTGGTAATGAAGACTGTCATGTCATCCTGCGTGGCGGCAGAAAACCCAATTACGACGCCGACGGCGTGGCCAAAGCCTGCGAGGAATTGAAGAGTGCCGGTCTGGAAGAGAAGGTCATGGTCGACTTCAGCCATGCCAACAGCTCCAAGCAACACGAACGTCAGCTGGTGGTTGGCGAAAACGTGGCTGCCCAGATGAAGGCGGGTGAAACCCGCATCAAGGGCGTGATGGTCGAGAGTCACCTGGTCGCGGGTCGGCAGGACGTGAAACCCGGCAAACCCCTGACCTTTGGTCAGAGCATCACCGATGCCTGTATCGGCTGGGACGACAGCGAAAAACTGTTACGCATTCTGGCGCAGGCGGTACGGGATCGTCGCGTGCTGGAGTCAAAACGAGCGACAGCCTGAATATTTTCGTCTTATTTCCTGTAGGAGCGGGCTTGCCCGCGAATTAAGTCTGCATGATGCTTTCGCGGCCAAGGCCGCTCCTACAGGGTTACTGGAATTAGAATCTGTATGATCGAAATAAACCCGCTCCTTAACCAGATTAAAGATCTCCAGGCGCGTTCCACCGCGCTTAGGGGGTATCTTTGACTTCGACACGAAGTCGGAACGCTTAGAAGAAGTCAGTCGCGAACTCGAAGAACCGGATGTCTGGAATAACCCGGAACGCGCCCAGGAACTGGGCAAGGAACGCGCGCGCCTGGAAGAAATCGTCGGTGTCCTGAAACGCATGGGTAACAGCCTGGCCGATGCCCAGGACCTGTTGCAGATGGCGGCCGAGGAAAACGATGAAGACACGGTGTCATCGGTGGAAAGCGATCTCAATGCGCTGGAAAGCGATATCGCCAAGCTGGAATTCCAGCGCATGTTCTCGGGCGAAATGGACCCCAACAATGCCTATCTCGATATCCAGGCCGGTTCCGGTGGCACCGAGGCGCAGGACTGGTCGGAAATGTTGTTGCGCATGTACCTGCGCTGGGCAGAACGTCACGGTTTCAAAACTGAATTGATCGAAGCCTCGGCAGGGGAAGTGGCGGGTATCAAGAGCGCCACGGTGCATGTGCAGGGCGATTATGCTTTTGGCTGGCTGCGCACCGAAATCGGCGTCCATCGCCTGGTGCGCAAGTCGCCGTTCGATTCCGGTAACCGCCGTCATACTTCGTTTGCCTCGGTGTTTGTGTCGCCTGAAATCGACGATGATTTCGAAATCGATATCAACCCGGCCGACCTGCGTATCGATGTCTACCGCGCCAGCGGCGCCGGTGGTCAGCACGTTAACCGTACCGAATCCGCGGTGCGTATCACCCACGAGCCTTCCGGTATCGTGGTGCAATGCCAGAGCGACCGCTCGCAACACAAGAACAAGGCCACGGCCATGAAACAGCTGAAGGCCAAGCTCTACGAAATGGAAATGCAGAAGCGCAATGCCGACCAGCAGGCGCTGGAAGATTCCAAGGCCGATATCGGCTGGGGCAGTCAGATCCGTTCCTACGTGCTCGATCAGTCGCGCATCAAGGATTTGCGTACCCATGTTGAAACCGGGAATACCCAGGCCGTGCTCGACGGCGACCTGGATGATTTCATTGAAGCCAGTCTGAAGTCTGGCCTTTAAATACAGAAGTTGATTGCCGCATGAATGACAAAAGCCAAACGCCCGAGATCGATGAAAACAAGCTAATCGCCGAACGCCGCGCCAAGCTGCAGACAATTCGCGATGAAGGCATAGCATTCCCCAATGATTTCCGCCGCGACGTGGTCGCCGGAGAGTTGCATGCCGAGTACGGCGAAAAGTCCAAGGAAGAGCTTGAAGAACTGAACCTGCGGGTGCGGATCGCCGGGCGCATGATGCTCAAGCGCGTCATGGGTAAGGCCAGTTTCGCCACCATCCAGGATATGTCCGGTCGCATCCAGATTTACGCAGTACGCGATGACCTGCCGGAAGGTGTTTACAACAACCAGTTCAAGAAATGGGATATCGGCGACATCATCGGTGCCGAGGGCGTGCTGATGAAAACCAACAAGGGCGAACTGTCGGTGCATGTCGACAAGCTGCAACTGCTGACCAAGTCGTTGCGCCCGCTGCCGGACAAATTCCATGGCCTGAGCGATACCGAGGCGCGTTATCGTCAGCGCTATGTCGATCTCATCATGAACGAACCCTCGCGCAAGGTGTTCCAGGTGCGCACCCGAATCGTGCAATACATTCGCAACTTCCTTAACGAGCGCAACTTCATGGAAGTGGAAACGCCGATGATGCAGGTGATACCGGGCGGCGCCACCGCGCGTCCCTTTACCACGCATCACAACGCGCTGGATATGGCGTTGTTTCTGCGTATCGCGCCGGAACTCTATCTCAAGCGACTGGTGGTGGGTGGCTTTGAGCGCGTGTATGAAATCAATCGCAACTTCCGTAATGAAGGCCTGTCAACGCGGCACAATCCCGAGTTCACCATGCTGGAATTTTACGAGGCCTATGCGGATTATCACGACCTGATGGACCTCACCGAGAGCATGCTGCGCGGCATTGCCGAGAATGTGATCGGTTCCACCACCATTCAGTACCAGGGCGATACCTATGACTTCGGCAAGCCGTTCACGCGCATGTCGGTCAAGGAATCCATCCTGCATTTCAACCCTGATCTCAAGGCCGAACAGCTCGATGACCTCGATACGGCGCGCAAGATCGCGACCGATCTCGATATCCCGCTGAAAGACATGTGGGGTCTGGGCAAGGTGCAGATCGAGATCTTCGAGAAGACCGTCGAGCACCGTTTGATGCAACCGACCTTTATCACTGCCTATCCGACCGAGGTGTCACCGCTGGCACGCCGTAACGATCATGATCCCTTCGTCACCGACCGCTTTGAGTTCTTTGTCGGCGGACGCGAGATTGCCAACGGCTTTTCGGAGCTGAATGACGCCGAGGACCAGGCGGAGCGCTTCCAGAAGCAGGTTGCCGAGAAAGAGGCGGGCGATGACGAGGCGATGCACTTCGACGAGGATTACATCTGCGCGCTGGAACATGGCATGCCGCCCACCGCCGGGGAAGGGATAGGGATCGACCGGCTGGTGATGCTGTTTACGGATTCGCCCTCGATTCGCGATGTGCTGCTGTTCCCGCACATGCGGCCGGGCAGTAACTAAGTGATTGTTTTTACCATTTTATTAACAATTAATTTACAGAAAGTTAACGTAGGCGACTGTTTTCAATACTAATCTTAACTAAAGACATCAGGAGTCAGGCCGTTAGGTATATATGGTGGAAAAGCTATCTTCTCCCGTTACCCCCTTCTGCACCCACGGCGGTGCTGTGGTGTTGATCGCCAGGCGGGTCAGCGATGAATAGCGGCAACCATGGCAACCGGCAGGACCCCGAGGCGCAGGATGCGCTGCCCGAACTGCGCGGAAAAGAAATTGAATTACTGCGCGACACCGCCATCGCGGTTACCAGTGAACTCAATCTCGATAAAGTCTTTCAGCTCATTACCGAGCGCGCCCGTTTCCTGATCCAGGCGGAAACGGTCCTTGTCCCTATCCTGGACGAAGCATGCAACCAGTACACCTACCGCGCGGGCAGCGGCCTGAACGCGGATGAAATCGTCGGCGAATCCCTGCCCATCGACTTCGGTGTGTGCGGCTGGGTGTGGAAACACAAGAAAGCCTGGTGGCGCGGGATTCTGAATGAACTCAGCGAGTCCGAGCGTAACCAATGGGAGAAAGAGGCGGGCACGCTGATACTGGTGCCGCTAAACGGTAAGCAACATTTTCTCGGCGGCATCGCCGGTATCAACAAGGTGGGTGGCGGTGACTTTACCCGGCGCGACCTGGTGTTGCTGGAAGTCTTTGCCGCGCAGGCCGCGATCGCCATCGAAAACGCCATGGCTTTCGAGGAGCTCGAAGATGCCAGGAAGCATGCGGAAGGCCTGCAGGATGAGCTGCAAAAGCTGAACCGGGAACTCAAGCATACAAACCAGCAGCTGGAACACATGGCCCTGTACGATCAGCTGACGGAGTTGCCCAACAGCTCACTGCTGAAGGACCGGCTGGAACAGGCGCTGCTGACCGCGCAACGCTACGATCACCCGTTCTCCCTGCTATTGCTGGACCTCGACCACTTCAAGGAAGTCAACGATGCCTATGGCCATGAAGCCGGGGATGAGCTGCTCAAACAGGTCGCCGCAAGAATCAACAACGTCTTGCGCGATACCGAGACTGCGGCCCGGCTGGGCGGAGACGAGTTCGCCGTGATTCTTCCGCAGGCGGCGGAAGAAGAAGCCCGCAAGGTCGCGCAGAAGATCATCAAGTCGCTGGAACCCGTTTTCAAACTGGATAAACGCGATATATCCATCTCCGCCAGTGCCGGGATCGCCACCTATCCCATGCATGGCGAAGATGCCAGCCTGCTGTTGCGTCATGCCGATATCGCCATGTATTCCGCCAAGCGCCTGCGGCTGGGCGTTTCACTGTACAACGAGCAGGACGATCAGCGCATCGATGGCACGCTGGCCCTGATCGGCGACATACGCCGGGCACTGAGCAAGCAGGAATTTGAACTGCATTACCAGCCCCAGATCGACCTCGTGAGTGGCAGGATCATTGGAGTCGAGGCACTCAGTCGCTGGCACCACCCCAAGCAGGGTTTTGTGAGACCGGATACCTTCATTCACATGCTGGAAGACACCGGCCTCATTCATGCCTTTACCAACTGGGTGATGGAAACCGCGTTCAAGCAATGTGCCCAGTGGCGCGCGCGCGGCTACGACCTCACCATGTCAATCAACGTGTCTGTTCTCAACCTGCTTGAACATCAGTTCATCGATAAAACCTATGAATTGATGTCTCGCTACAAGGTGGAAGACCGGATTATTTTTGAAATCACCGAGAACGTGTTTCTCAGCGACTACCAGCACGTGGATGGCATCATGCGCCAGTTGCGGGACATGGGGATACATATGTCGATCGATGATTTCGGCACCGGCCACTCGTCCCTGAGTCGCCTGCGGCGCTTGCCCGTGAGCGAAGTTAAGATCGATAAATCCTTTGTCTTCGACATGGACCTGGATAGCGATAACGCCATTATCGTTCAGTCGATCATCGAGCTTGGGAAAAACCTGGGACTCAAGGTGGTGGCGGAGGGCGTCGAAACCGAAGCGGTGCAGGACAGGCTGACGGCACTCGGTTGCGAAGTTGTCCAGGGCTTCCATATCGCCAAACCCATGCCGCTGGATGCCGTCGAGAAATTTATTAAGGCAAATACCTAGCGTTTCCCTTATTAGCCCGCCTGTTCAACCGGGTAGGGCAGATCCTGCAAATTCAGCGCCGGTCCTTTCGGGCTACCCAGGGTAAGTTTTTCCTCTTCCGCCGACTTGATCTGGATAACCGCCGTCATCAGATATCCGCCATCGGAATGCGGATAGGCTTCCACGACCTTGCCAGAGCTTTGCTTGTCATCCGAGTCTGCGTAAATATCGTCGCCCGGCTGGGGAGCGTCATCGCAATCGACACTGGCGATATACATGCGGCGTTTAAGTTTGCCCAGGTACTGCATG
Organism: Thiohalobacteraceae bacterium; assembly: GCA_041592335.1. Lineage (GTDB taxonomy): Bacteria > Pseudomonadota > Gammaproteobacteria > Thiohalobacterales > Thiohalobacteraceae > JBFHQE01. The sequence goes on from JBFHQE010000034.1 coordinate 7,823, forward strand.
CGCGCCACCACTTCCTGGCCGGGGTAACAGCCTTTCTTGAAACTGACGCCGCCGACGGCCTGCAGGTTGGCCATCTGCGCCACAAAGGCCTCCTGGGTTTCCGGGTACACCATGGGTACGCCCGCGGCAACGTTGAGTAATCCCCAGGCCGGTGCGCCGATCGGCGCGCATTGCACATTGAGCTTGCCCCACAGGCTTTGCATATCTTCCAGCGAGCCCAGCAGTTCATAGCGTGGCTGGATGCCGGGAATCCTGAGCACGATGATGTTATTGCACAGGGCCACACCATCGGTATCCGCCGGGATGTCGCCCAGTTGCCGGGTCAGTTCGTCATCCATCTTTTCGCCCGCGGCACCCAGATGAACGTAGTTATTACTGACATCTTCCAGCGTCACTTCGCTGCGCAGCACGAACATGCGCAAACGCTTGAGAATGGATTCGCTAAGCGTGGCGGGCAGCATCAGGTAATAACTGTCATCCTGCTTGAACAGGCGCATGATCGCCAGCATGCGGCCCTTGGGCGAGTTGTAGGACGTCAGCTGGCTGTGCGTATCCGTTACCTGGCGCACGTCGTTGCTGAGCTGGTTTTGCAGAAAATCTCCGGCATCCTTGCCGCGCACGGCAATCAGCGCCAGGTGAGACAGGTCGCAAAAGGTATTGCCGGACAGTGCCATCGCCGCTTCACGCTTGGGACTGCCGTAACTCATAACCATGTTCTGCTCGTCCAGTTCCGCGCCACTGCCGGTGAGATAGGTTTTCCAGTCTGCTTTCATGCTTCGCCCCTGCGTTGAGTTGTGCTGAGTGTATGCGAAATCGCGCCTGCTTTGCCATAGGTACAGCTTTTGCATTCACCTTGCAAAACAACAGATTTTGACGGTTAATTGGCGCAAGCGTGCGCTGATTCCAATGCTGGCGAGTTGTAAACACAAGTGGTATAACTTCAAAAACTCACGCTAAGGCAGGCAATGAGTCACCCAGACACAAGACCGAAGTTTCTCAATTTACTTCATATCCGACTTCCCGTTGGCGCCGTTGCCTCCATCGCTCACCGCATTTCCGGTGTATTGCTGTTTCTCTCGCTCCCGTTTGCCGCCTATCTGCTGGAACTTTCCCTTAAGGGACAGGCCGGTTTCGAACAGGTGCGCACCGTGCTCGATCAGGGCCTGATCAAGCTGCTGACCATTCTGCTGGCCTGGTCCATCTGTCATCACCTGCTGGCTGGCATCCGCTTCCTGTTGCTCGATCTCGATATCGGACTCAACAAGCCGTCCGCGCGCCGCATGGCGTGGATGGCGAATTTGCTGGCGCCGCTGTTTGCGCTGGCGCTGCTCTGGAGAATCTGGTGAGTCGCCGCGCGCACGGGCTGCGTGCCTGGCTGATCCAGCGTTTCAGCGCGGTCTATGTTGCGCTGTTCCTGTTGTTCCTGGTGACGCGTTTCTGGAATGCGCCGGTGCAGGATCATCTCGAATGGCACAGCTGGATGCGCGATCCCATTATCAATCTCTCCATGGGGCTGTTCATCCTGGCAATACTGATCCATGCCTGGGTCGGTATTCGCGATGTCATCATGGACTATGTGAAACCCACGATGATACGCGTGACCCTGATGGCCGTAATCGCGCTGGTACTGATCGGCACCGGCCTCTGGTCATTACGCGTATTGTTCGTGCTGGTGGCTTGAAGAAGGAAAGCGCATGAGCCTGCCAAGGCGAAAATTCGATACCCTGATCATCGGCGCCGGTGGCGGTGGCCTACGCGCCGCGCTGCAACTGTCACGCGCCGAGGCGCATGTCGCCGTGGTATCCAAGGTATTTCCCACCCGTTCCCATACCGTCGCCGCGCAGGGCGGGGTGAATGCCGCGCTGGCCAACGTGTTGCCGGACAACTGGCACTGGCACATGTTCGACACCGTCAAGGGCAGTGACTATCTCGGCGACCAGGACGCCATCGAATACATGTGCCGCGCCGCGCCGCATGTTGTGTACGAACTGGACCATTTCGGCGTGCCTTTTTCGCGACTCGATAACGGCCGTATCTATCAGCGTGCCTTCGGTGGCCAGAGCCGCGACTTCGGCGGGGAACAGGCGGCGCGCACCTGTGCCGCGGCCGACCGTACCGGGCATGCGATTCTGCACAGCCTTTATCAGCAAAACATTCGCGCCAAGACGCATTTTTTCGACGAGTTCTTCGCTATCGACCTGATCACCAACCCGGAAGGCGAAGTGCTCGGCGCGGTGGCGCTGGACATTGCAACCGGCGAACCCATCGTCATCGAGGCCAAGACAACCTTGCTGGCCACCGGTGGCGCCGGACAGATTTTCCGCACCAACACCAACGCACTCATCAATACCGGTGACGGAATGGCGATGGCGCTACGCGCGGGTATCCCGCTGCAGGACATGGAGTTCTTCCAGTTCCATCCCACCGGCATTGCCGGCAAGGGCATGCTGATCACCGAGGGCGTGCGCGGTGAAGGCGGTTACCTGGTGAACGGCGAGGGCGAGCGCTTCATGGAACGCTATGCGCCCAAGGCTAAGGATCTGGCCAGCCGCGACGTGGTCAGTCGCGCGATTTACCTGGAAGTGAAGGAAGGGCGTGGCTGCGGACCGAAGAAAGACCATGTCATGCTCAAGCTGGATCATCTCGGCGTGGATATCGTCAGCAAGCGCTTGCCGGGGATTCGCGACACGGTCAAAACCTTCCTGCACATCGATCCGGCGGAAACACCTATCCCGATTTATCCAACCGCGCATTACACCATGGGCGGTATTCCGACCAACCGTTACGGACAGGTCGTGGTGCCGGAGCACCAGGGACCGGAAGAAGAGGTGCCGGGTCTGTACGCGGCGGGTGAATGCGCCTGCGTGTCGGTGCATGGCGCTAACCGCCTCGGTGGTAATTCGCTACTGGATATCCTGGTATTCGGGCGCGCCGCGGCGAATCACATCATCGATCACCTCCGGGAAAACCGCTATCACCGGCCGCTGGACGAGGGCAGTGTCGATCAGGCGCTGGCGCGACTGGCGCGCTGGGACCAGCCGGGCAAGGGCGAACGCATTGCCGACCTGAAAGCCGAGCTGCAGGGCGTCATGGAAAAATACTGTGGCGTGTTCCGCACCGAAGACATGCTGAAAGAAGGCGTGGACAAGGTACTGGAGATACAACAACGCTTCGAGAACGCGGGCATCGACGATGTCAGCAAGGTGTTCAACACCGCGCGCATCGAGGCTATGGAGCTGGAAAACCTGATCGATATCAGTATCGCGACGGTCTGTTCAGCGCTGGAGCGAAGAGAAAGCCGTGGCGCGCATTCGCGGGTGGATTTCCCGGATCGCGACGACAAGAACTGGATGCGCCACACCCTGTTTTACAAGCAGGACCGCAGGATGGATTACAAGCCGGTACGGTTGAAACCCCTGTCGGTCGATTCGTTCCCACCGAAAGAGCGTGTGTATTGAAGCTGAACACGAAATGGTTATCTGTGGTTCGCGGCCAAGGCCGCTCCTACAAGTTGCGAATGCGATGGGTGTACTATGAAGTTCTCGATATACAGATTTAACCCGGATGTAGATAAAGCCCCCTACGTGCAGGATTACGAACTGGCCGATAACCAGATCGAACCTGGCATGATGCTGCTCGATGCGCTTCTACTGCTGAAAGCCCAGGACGAATCGCTGGCCTTCCGTCGCTCCTGCCAGGAAGGGGTGTGCGGTTCTGACGGCATGAACATCAATGGCCGTAACGGACTGGCCTGCGTGACCGCGCTGGCCGATCTGAAAGCGCCGATTCAACTGCGCCCGTTACCCGGCATGCCGGTGATTCGCGACCTGATCGTCGACATGGAACCTTTCTATCGCCAGTACCGTGATGCCAAACCGTACCTGATCAACAACGATCCGGAACCGGAAGTCGAACGCCTGCAAACACCGAAGCAGCGCGAGAAACTGGATGGCCTGTACGAATGTATCCTGTGTGCCTGTTGTTCTACTTCCTGTCCATCATTCTGGTGGAACCCGGACAAGTTCCTTGGCCCGGCAGCGCTGCTGCAATCCTGGCGCTTTCTGGCCGATAGCCGTGACCAGGCCACCGATGAACGCCTCGACGACCTGGAAGGGCCGTTCAAGCTGTTTCGCTGTCACACCATCATGAACTGCGTCGAAGTCTGTCCCAAGGGGCTTAACCCGACCAGGGCCATTGGCAACATCAAGGACCTGATGTTGAAGCGGTCGATGTAATGCAGCAGGAATCCCGCACACCGGAAGTCGCGCGCGTCTACTGGCAATGCCGACGCGGTATGCGCGAACTGGATCTGCTATTGAAAAACTACCTGGATCATCCTCGCGGGTATTGCCTGCTCGACGCCAAGGGTCGCGCGGCAATGGAAACCCTGCTGGATTATCCGGATCAACTGTTACTGGAAGTCCTGCTGGGACGCCAGATACCCGCCGACAGGGAGGTCGCGGATGTTGTCAATCGAATCAGGGCCAGTACTGCGCCTGACAGTTAATCCTTCCACACTATTGCTCGTTGCCGTCAGCCTGGTCCACCTGGTTGCCCTCTGCAGCATTGGCCTTATCGACGTGTCGTTACTCGTGCAATTCGCGCTTGTGATGCTGATCTGGGGCAGTGGTGTGCATTACTGGTATCGCCACTGGAACCGGCCGCGCATCCGGCAGATCGACTGGCATGACAGCTCGCGCATTGTCGTGACAGGGGATCATCAGGCGATTTCCGGGGAACTGCACAAGGTCTATTGCCTGAATCCCTGGCTTATCAGCTTTTCCGTTCGCAATACCCGGGGAACAAAACAGCAGTGCCTGCTGCTGAAAGACCAGGTCGATCCTGACAGATTCAGGCGCCTGTCGGTACAATTGCGTTTCGCCAATCCGGCGGTCGCTGACATTGCCTGATTCAGGCATAATTCCACTACGCAACTCGCTGAAATTTACGCTATCAGGCGTCGGTGTTTTTTCGAGCGCCTGAGAGCTTGCGACCCGAAGCGAGTAAAAAACTAACGGCGACTGATAGCACAAACGCATATGCCTACCGAAATCGAACGCAAATTTCTTGTTAAAAACGACCACTGGAAAGCCACCGCCGATCAGGGCACCGCATACCGCCAGGGCTACCTCACGCGCGTCACGGGTGACAATGCGGGCAAGAGTTCGGTACGCGTCCGTATTGAAGGCGATTGCGCGAAGCTGAATATCAAAAGCGCCACGCTGGGTATCTTCCGCCAGGAATACGAATACGAGATTCCGGTCGCCGAGGCCGAGGAAATGCTCGACACACTAACCATCGACAGCATCGTTGAGAAAACCCGCTACCATGTGCCGGTCGGCCGGCATACCTGGGAAGTCGATGTGTTCGCGGGCGATAATGCCGGTCTGGTTGTCGCGGAAGTCGAGCTGGCGGCCGAGGACGAGGTGTTCGAGAAGCCGGACTGGGCTGGCGATGAAGTGTCGGAAGAGGCGAAGTATTTCAATGTCTGTCTGGCGCAGCATCCCTACAAGGACTGGTAATTGATATCCATAAATCTTAAATATATCCGTCATTCCGGCGAAAGCCGGGATGACAACAATAGAGACTTTTGAGATTAAGTATCTATGCGTTGTCTGTTCATTTTGTTGATGGCTTTACTTCTAACCGTTTCCGGCTGCACCCAGCCCGAAACCGCTGCCATTCGCCTCGGTATTGCCTCCGCCGCGCATAACCTCGACCCGCGCTTTGCCACCGACGCCACCTCCGCACGCGTTAACCGCTTGCTGTACCGCCGCCTGGTAGACTTCGACGAGCGCATGATGCCGACTCCCGATCTGGCGGATTGGGAACTGCTGTCGCCCACCCATTATCGTTTCACCTTGCGCGATACCGGGCGCAACTTCCACAACGGCAAACGACTCACTAGCCAGGATGTGAAAGCAACCTATGACTATGTGCTGGATGAAGCCAATGCCTCGCCGCATCGCGGCAGTCTGGCCCTGATCGAGCGCATTGAAGTTATCGATGATGACCGGCTGGATTTCTACCTGTCACGGCCCGACCCGCTGTTTCCCGGTTACCTGGTGATTGGCATCGTACCGGAAACACTCGAACAGAATGCCGATCTGCAAAACAAGCCCGTCGGCAGCGGTCCACTCCGTTTTGTCAGCCGCCCGGATGCCAGCCGCCTGGTGCTGGAACGAAGCGCCGACCAGCAATCGATTGAAATCATCCAGGTAAAAGACCCGACAGTACGCGTACTCAAACTGCAGCGCGCTGAGCTGGACCTGGTGCAGAACGATCTGCCGGGCGAACTCATTGCCTATTTGCAGGAACAGCATGAGCTGCGCGTTCAGCATCACAAGGGCAGTAACTTTGCCTATCTCGGTTTTAACCTGGAGCAGGGGCCGACCAGCAACCCGGCGATTCGCGATGCCATCGGTTATGCCGTCGACCGCGAGGCCATCATCAAGTACCTGTTAAGCGGCGGCGCACGCATTGCGGGTACCTTGCTGCCGCCGGAACACTGGGCCAGCAATGCCGCGCTGCAGGGACAGTCCTATAATCCGGACAAGGCGCGTGCCCTGTTGGAAAGCCAGGGTTATAACGATGAGAATCCGCTGGAGATCAGCTATAAAACCTCGTCCGATGCGCTGCGTATTCGTATTGCGACGGTCATCCAGGACCAGCTCAAGCAGGTCGGTATCCGGGTGAATATCCAGAGCTACGACTGGGGTACCTTCTATGGCGACATCAAGGCCGGGCGCTTCGAGATGTTCAGTCTCGCCTGGGTCGGGATCAAAACCCCGGATATCTTCCGTTACGTGTTTCACTCAACGTCGTTACCGCCCGCGGGCGCCAACCGTGGCCGGTATCGCAGTGCCATGGCCGACCAGCTGATCGAACAGGCGGAAGCCTCGCCGACCCTGCAGCAACAGGCCGCGCTCTATACCCAGCTGGCGCTGGTACTGGCCGCCGAGAAACCCTATATCCCCTTGTGGTATGAAGACCATGTCGCCGTGATGCGCAATAATATCCGCGACTATCCGCTGGCGCTGGATGGCAATTACGATGGACTGCTGACGGTAACCCGCGAATGACGCTTTCAATTCAGGTTGATATCGCCGCGCAAACGCTTGAACTGAAGCGCGGTGATGAAGTACTCAAGCGTTACCCGGTATCGACGGCGAAAAACGGCCCGGGCGAGCAGCGCGACAGCGGCAAAACACCGCGCGGCAAGCACATCGTCCGCGCCAGGATCGGCGCCGGTGCGGCGGAAAACACCGTCTTTGTCGGGCGTCGTCCCACGGGCGAAATCTATTCCGCCGAACTGGACCGGGCACAACCCGGACGCGACTGGATACTTACCCGCATCCTCTGGCTGAGCGGCACGGAGCGCGGCAAAAACCGGCTCGGCGCGGTCGACACCATGCAGCGTTATATCTATATCCATGGCTGTCCCGAACATTGCCCCATGGGCGTGCCCGAGTCGCACGGCTGTATTCGCATGCGCAACCGGGATGTCATCGAGTTATTTGAACAGGTGCCGGTCGGCACGCCGGTGATGATCGAAGAATGAGCGACGATTACGCACAACGCTTTGGCGGCATCGGCCGCGTCTATGGCGCGGCAGCGCTTGAACGTATCCGGGACATGCATGTCTGCGTCATCGGTATCGGCGGCGTCGGCAGCTGGTCGGCGGAGGCACTGGCGCGCAGCGGCATTGGTAAAATCACGCTGATCGATCATGACGATCTCTGTGTCACCAACATCAATCGCCAGATTCACGCGCTGGATGAAACCATCGGTCGATCCAAGGTCGAGGTAATGGCGGAACGCATCCGGCAGATCAATCCCGGCTGCGACCTGCAGAGCATCGACGATCATGTCACCAGCACCACGCTGAAGAAATACCTCGAAGGCGGCTATGATTATGTCATCGACGCCATCGACAGCATTCGCTTCAAGGCGGATATCATCTACTACTGCAAGCGCAACAAGATCCCGATCATCACCACGGGCGGGGCGGGCGGCCAGACCGATCCGACCCAGGTACAGATCGCCGACCTGACCCGTACCTTTAACGATCCGCTGGCGGCCAAGGTGCGCAATCGCTTACGTAGCCAGTACCAGTGGACGCAGGATCCGAAACGTCGCTTTGGCGTGGAATGCGTGTTTTCCAGTGAACAGTCACGCTACCCGCGTGCCGATGGCAGCGTCGGCCTGAACAAGCCCGGCGTACCCGGCCTGACGCTGGACTGCACACTCGGTTATGGCTCGGTCAGCATGGTTACGGCGACCTTCGGTTTTGTGGCGGCCGCGCGCGCCATCAACAAAACCCTGGAAAAAGAGCACAGCATTCATGAGTAAAGCTTCGCTATCACTGTTGCTGCCACTGTTACTGTTCTCCTCGCTGACCGAAGCCGGCCTGCTGATGCGCGCCTCCAAAACCGCCACCTGCAGCTTCTTCTTCGAAAACGACCTGTTCGCCGATTCGGACGAAGGCTATACCAACGGCGTCAAGGCCAGCTGTTTGTCGAAAGACGTCGCCGCCTATTCGGATATCAACCCCTACGCCGACTGGGTCGACCGCACCATTCAGAAGATTCCCTATCTCAAGGTGGGGCAGGGCAAGCTGCGCAAGCAACTCACCGTGGGCGCGTCCATCGGCCAGAAGATCTATACCCCGAGCGACACCAGCCGCACCGACCTGATTGTCGACGACCGGCCCTATGCCGGGTGGCTGTATTTCAGCACCTCGGTCAACGCGCGCGACCGTTATCACATGGATACCGGCGAACTGGTGCTGGGTATCGTGGGCCCGTCCGCGCTGGGCGAGGATGCCCAGAACGGGGTGCATGATATCCGCGATATCCCGGAGGCGGAGGGCTGGGATAACCAGTTGAGCGATGAGATTGGCCTGATGCTGGTGGTCGACCGGCGCTGGAAAACACGGCAGCATAATCTTGGCCTGGGTATGCAGACCGATTTCATTTCGCATTACGGTGGCGCGATCGGCAATGTCTATACCTATGTGAATGCCGGGGGCGAAATCCGGCTGGGCTGGAATATCCCGCATGATTTCGGCACGTCGCTAATCCGGCCGGGCGGGGACGTAAATGGGCCCGCAATGGGCGATCCACGGCTGAGCGGCGGGATTTCGGTGTATGGCTTTACCGCGTTGACCGGTCGGTATGTTATGCGCAACATCTTCCTGGATGGCAATACCTTTGAAGATAGCCATAGCGTGGAAAAGAAACCGTTTGTGGGGGATATTATTGCGGGGGTTGGGGTGACGTGGGATGCGTACAAGTTAACTTTCTCGCATGTGACGCGCAGCCGGGAGTTTGATGGGCAGAAGGGGTCGCATCAGTTTGGGTCGGTTAACCTTTCGATCAGTTTTTAAATAGATATCCATGATGAATTTTGTATTGTTATTACTGGGTGTGGCCTTGCTTACCGCTGGCGGAGAAGCATTGATTCGCGGTTCCCTGGCAGCCGCCAGACGCCTGGGAGTTTCACCCTTGCTGAGCGGGCTCATTATTGTCGGTTTCGGCACGTCCGCGCCGGAGCTGGTGGTGTCAATCGATGCGGCCGTCAATGGTCGTCCCGATATCGCCATTGGTAATGTCGTCGGCAGCAATATCGGCAACGTCTTTCTCATACTGGGCCTATGCGCGTTAATCACGCCGCTGGCGGTCAAGCCACTGGCGCTACGCCGGGATGCCATAACCGTCGTTGCAGCCAGCATGCTGTTTCTGGTCCTGGTTGGCGGGAGCGCACTGCATCGGATGGATGCGCTGATTTTCCTGTCAGCCTTGCTGGCTTACCTGTTATGGGCTTACATCACCGAGCGTTCGAGCGCCATTCCGGCTGCTGAACTACACAAAGCCGAATCGGAAGAACTTTCCATGGTTCCGAAGTCATTTACGTGGATTCTGGTCGCCGTGGTGCTCGGACTTGTATTGCTGATCGGTGGGTCGCAGGTGTTGCTGAAAGGCGCGGTGGGAATCGCAGAGAGCCTTGGACTTTCCGAGGCGGTGATAGGGCTGACCCTGGTCGCGGTCGGCACATCGCTTCCCGAGCTTTCGATATCGGTGATTGCGGCGATACGGCGGCATGCGGACGTGGCGGTCGGCAATGTGCTGGGTAGCAATATATTCAACCTGCTGGGGATTCTCGGGATCTCGGCGCTGCTGCAACCGCTTCCCGTGCCCAGTAGAATCCTGCAGTTTGATCAGTGGGTAATGCTGGGGGCGGCTGTTCTGCTCATGATTTTCCTCTATACAGAGCGACGGTTGAGCAGGTTTGAAGGGGCGCTGTTGTTGATTGGCTATGGTGTATATGTGGGGCTGAGTTTTACTGTGTTTGGTGAGTGAAGGGATTGCTTCCGTCACCCCGGCGCTCCCTAGAACCCTGCGGGATCATTAGGGATACATCAACTCGCTATGCTCGTTCAAATAAGGCCGGGGCCACCGCTTCCGTCACCCCGGCGAATTCCGGGATCCACCACTACCGTCACCCCGGCGAAGGCCGGGGTCCAGGGGTGTTGATCTTCTGTCTTTGTATTTGAATAACGTAAAACCGAATCAGTCATAGCTTTATAAAAATAATTGCCGCATAGACGGTAATGGTTTATTTTTATTTTCAAATCAAGCCGAGATATCTATCTCATACAAAATCGAATGCAGCAAATTGGAACTTGCTGACAATGAATAAAATGATAATAAAATAAGGGAAACATTATGGATGTTTTTGAATTAAATGTTGATGAACGACTTAGACCATCTGTGGAAAGGGCTTTGACAGGTACCACTTCCCTAGACACAGAAATTGCTGCGCTTCCTTTGCCAATTGGCTCGCCATTGAAAAAAATAACAATTGTGGCGCTGCGAAAATACCGCAAGATAGTTCCATTTTCTTTTCGTAATAGATGTGTATTTGAACCTAGCTGTTCTCACTATAGTGAATTAGCTGTACGACAGCATGGGTTTTTACGCGGATTTATATTAACAATCGAGCGACTTAATAAATGCAAACCTGGTAACGGTGGTTTGGATATAACAAAACTCAATAAGGAGATAAGAAAATGAAGTATAAAGTTGAACCAATAGGTGCAGAATTTTCCAATAAAGCGATTGCAAGTTTAGAAAAACTTTTAGAAGCAAGAGCAACCGAAGGTTATAAATTCCACTCTGTTTTTCAAGTTTCTCAGCCTGGTTGCTTAGGAATAGGGCAAGGCACAACCACATACCTCGCCGTATACATAAAGGAATGATCCGATACGAAAAGCAATTTATACGAAGTTGTTATGTATCAATCCAGGTCTATTGGTATGTAAATTTATTATTCAGAGAAACTATCAACTTGC
>JBFHQE010000035.1:0-13600 GCA_041592335.1 Thiohalobacteraceae bacterium
GCGAGTCGCCTTTCTGCCAACGATCCCACATCAGCGACTTCTGACTTTCCGTGTAACGTATCTGAGTTCTGCGTTTCATGGGCAACACTCCTTAACTTATTGTTAAGACTAATATGTTGCACTGACCAATTGAAACCGCAGCCAAAAGCAGACGTTTGGGGAATCTCAGGCATCGTCCATGATTTTCTCTAAAGCGGACGTTCAGAATAAAGAGAGCAATTCATTTAATATTAATAATTAGTAATTGTTGGGCTTATGTATAAGCAAGAAAAAACAAGATTCACAATTGGACTTTTCGGGCTGATATTGTTCAGTTTTGTGATATCTGCATGCCACCCTATTCATGGATTTCTGGAGTCTGAGTTCGTTTTGTCGCCAGAATCAAGACTTCCTGTTTGGTTGTCTCAATTATCAGAAGACTACGAGAGAGATAGTATTGAAGTATATCTGCAATACTACAGTTCTCCATTCAATACAGACAACGCAGTGCTATTGGCAAAAGATAATAATGGTAAAACCATTATTAAGGTGAGTGGTAAAAGTGAATTTCATTCTGAAACTCTCAAAAAGCGAAATAGCAGTGGTGGGTATAATCGTGATAGCTATCCACATTATGTAATTATCACGATAAATGGCGTTACTGAGGTTATTGAACACAGAAAAATGGAGCCTATTTTCTATATAAGCGACATAGAAGCATTTTGATTAATAGTCCGTTTTAGGGGTGATTTGAGAAAACATAATGAATAAAAAATTAGTAATGGTTGTTGCCGGATATGGGTTGTGGGTGATCCTGAATATAGCCATTACTGTTTTTGAAATTAGTGACGCAGGGGTGAATGGGCATCTCTCTCTTGTGTTTACAGGACTGCCTGGCTCATTACTATCACTTTTCCTTCCGCATGGAAGCCTGGTGGCTGTCATTGTTGCTGGTCTTCTAGGGCTTCTCCAATGGGGCTTTGTTGCAAGATTCTGGGGAAATCTTCGAGGTGAGAGAAACGCATGAATGTCCGCTTTACTCAAAACAGGTAATATTCACCAATGACCGTTTCAGGGTGTGAAGAGACTGAATGAGTGAACCTACTTTGAGTCAATTCGTTAAGCAAGTCGGTGGCGTTCTTGTGTTTATTGCGACATGTATACTCTTAGCGAAAGTACTTGCACCTGGAAAGGAAGCGATTGCTGCAATTATTGCCTGCACTATTGCGCTTGGATATGGTGGCTATAAGCATCATAAAAACAAGCAATGATTAGTGTCCGCTTTCGTGAATTGTGATGATTTATTTGAGCGGCTGCTTCAGGGTGTTATCGGCTAAAATTGAATATTCGAAAAACTAAAGAATAGATTATGTGGTGGCATGTTCATCGTTTAGGGAAGATTCTCGAAAAAAGAAAAAATCAGATTGTCTGCGAAAGATGCGGGCTTCTCTTTGACAAGTCATTGGATGAATGCGACCGATGTGCAAATATAAATGATGATGAATTACAGAAATTACTTGCCCATCGAGCTAAAGCCAGAATAGGCATGGGAAGAAAGATGTTTGCCGGTGCTGTGATTGTCTTTTTTTTAATGTTGTTAATAAACGGCATAATTTGATCTTGAATTTATGAATATAAAAAGAACTATTTGGGGAGCTTTTGGTTATGTATTTGAATATAGGAAGCCATTGGTTAAAGCGCTTTTTATACCAATAATATTATTGATTCTTACCGAAGCCCTGTCGTCGCAGGACGGTGGATATGCGTTAATAATTTCAATGACAGTCATCTCTTTTATTGCATATACAATACTCGCCATTACAACTCATCGAATAATATTACTCGGTCCAGGTTTGGTTTCTCCATGGGGTATGAATATCCCTAGCAAACGAGAATTACGTTTTTTTATGTATTCAATTGGCCTTGGCCTCTTGATAATTCCATTTGGCTTGCTGTCATTAATACCAAATGTAGGTTGGGTTATTGGATTGATGGCAATTTTCTATGTAATTTCAAGATTATCACTAGTATTCCCAGCTATTGCTACTGACCATGACTGGACTTTCACTGACTCTTGGAATGCAACTAGAGAACACCAATTCCATATGTTAGTAGTAGTTGCCATATTCCCTTTTTTGATCGGTATTCCAGAACAACTGCTAAGCAATTTACCCTTTATGGGAGTTATCGTTAATATATTATCTGCGCTAACATTAGTTTTTGTGATTGCTGCACTGTCTGTGGCTTTTCAGGTAATAATCCAAGCTGATGAAGAGAGTAATCAGGTGAGCTGATCTCGATTACTCAACGTCTGCTTTCGCGAATTCAGATGATTTTTTTGAACAGCAGCTTTTTGTACGCCAGCCGTAGCTCACTCTATCTCGAAATCTAAACAGTTTTCGTCCGCTCCTGGCACATTCCGGCTGTCATCATCGATATTAAGTACTTCCGCTTTCGGGACATAACTTATTTGCTTCGTTTAACCAACACCCTTGGACCCCGGCCTACGCCGGGGTGACAATTCTTCATTATTCTGCGGAAGCATCAAGAGATTGCCACGTCGCCATTGCTAATGGCTCCTCGCAATGACGAGGTTAAGCAGGTATTTATGGGTGAAAACGGTCATTTTTCTGGATTCCCGCCTTCGCGTGAATGACGTAGAATGAGCCCTTCATATTTCTCACCTGGTTAACCGCCATGCCCAAAACCTTGAAACCCAGCGCAGCCACCCGCGAACACATCGCCCTTCACTGGCGTCGTACCAAAATCCTCGCCACGCTGGGGCCTGCATCCAACGACCCTAAAACACTGGCGCAACTGGTGGCAGCCGGTGTCGATGTGTTTCGTCTGAACATGTCTCACGGTGATCACGCCGGGCACCGTGAGAATGTTATTCGTATTCGTGAAGCGGCAGCAAAAGCAGGTAAGCACATTGCGATTCTGATGGATCTGTGCGGCCCCAAGATTCGCGTCGGCAAGTTTGAGGGTGGCGGGATTGAGTTGAGCGACGGGGCTACCGTTACTGTTACCACCAGGGATGTGGTGGGTCGCCCCGACCTGATTCCCTCGCAATACAAAACCCTGGCTAATGATGTCACTAAGGGCGAACGTATTTTGCTGGACGATGGAAAGCTCGAACTGCGCGTGTTGTCAAAATCAGGCAATGAAGTGAAATGTCGCGTGGTGCATGGCGGTTATCTTTCGGATAAAAAGGGGATGAACCTGCCGGATTCCACGCTGTCCACGCCCGCGCTAACGGCCAAGGATAAGCAGGACGCCAAGCTGGCGGCGGAACTGGAAGTGGATTTTGTGGCGTTGAGCTTTGTGCGTTCGCCCGATGATGTGAATCAGCTGGCGCGATACTTAAAGCGACTTAAATCCGAGATTCCTGTCATCAGCAAGATCGAAAGGCCGGAAGCGGTCGCGGCCATCGATGCCATTCTGGAAGTGTCCTACGGCATTATGATTGCGCGCGGTGATCTTGGTATCGAGTTACCGGCCGAGCGCGTACCTCTGATTCAACGCGATCTGATTGAGCGCGCGCGTTCCCATGGTGTGCCGGTCATTGTGGCAACGCAAATGCTGGAATCCATGATTACTTCGGCGCAGCCGACGCGTGCTGAAGTGGGTGACGTGGCCGGTGCCGCGCTATCCAGCGCGGATGCGGTGATGTTGTCGGCGGAAACGGCCGCTGGAAAATATCCAGTGAAAGCCGTGCAGACCATGGATCGTATCCTGCGCGAGATCGAGCGACACCAGTGGCATGGCGGTGGGTTTGTCAGTGGCGATGTCGTAGTCGGCGATCGTTCTCTGTATCGTGATCGTGAAGCGGTGGCGCACGCGGCTGTTTCTTTGTCGCGCAAATTGAAACTGGCGGCGCTGATTATCCCCACCATGAGCGGTACCACGGCGCGTATTATGGCCGCGCACCGTGCAACCGCGCCGTTGGTGGGTGTCTGTGCTTATGAGGAAATCAGTCGACGGTTGTCGTTGCATTGGGGAATTATTCCAGTGCAAGTGGATGAGTCGGATACCCATGACTGGCGCAAGCTGTGTGCAATGGTCGCGCAGCGTATTGGTATCAAGGGCAAGGGGCATCAGTTACTGGTGCTGGCAGGGTTCAGTGATATACCGGGTCATAATGAGCCGGTGCTGAAAATGTTGAGCTTGTGAGGCGATGAATATGATGCGCATTTTCTTGTCTATTGCCATTTTGTTGTGGCTTTCGGCCTGTGCCACGATGGCGCTGCGCGAACCATTGCAGGTATCGATCGCGGGTCTTGAGCCTTTGCCCAGCGAAGGGCTTGAAGCGCGGTTTTTGATGAAGCTGCGGGTGCAGAACCCAAACCAGGCGGCGTTAACTTATAACGGAATCTCTGTCGATCTCGACCTGGCCGGGCGTGACTTTGCAATGGGTGTTACCAATACGCCTGGCGAAATTCCAGGCTTTGGCGAGGCGGTGATTCAGGTGCCGGTAACGGTTCCTGTCACGGCTATTCTCTACCAGGTGCTGGGTATCACCCAGGGCAAGCCGATAGAAGGTCTGCAATATCACCTTCGCGGTCGTGTTGGCGGTGTGGGTGTGGGCGGTGTAAGTTTCGATAAAGAGGGGGAATGGCGATTGCCGATGCCCCGGCAGTGACCGATATCAAGCGCCGATATTTATTGAGACTGTTGCTTCGACAATAGCTGGTTCAGGCGAAACAGAAACGCAAGAAAAATAACAACGGTAACGAGTAGATAGGTCATGGTGTCGTGAATCGTGTTCAATAATCAGGGGCATCTTATCGAAAGTCAGGATGCGAATGTATCCGACGGGTGCTGTATATTCTGTAAGCATTTACTTACAGGCTTCGGAGTGAGGAGGGTTGCATGATGAAGAGGGCGTCGCTGGTAATGGCGATATCGCTACTGTTGCTGGCTGGTTGTTCCGAGGAGCAGCAAAACCAGTTATCGCGACTGGGCGTGACCTGGCTGGAGGGCGATTACCGTGTCACCTTTGTCGAGGGTGATCACGTCAAATCCTGGGATATTTACGATGGAAAGGTCACCTCGGAACCGGCCAAGGGTTATTACTATTTCTGGACGGAAACGAACGGCAAAAAGCGTTATGTGCAGACACCGATAGCGCGCACTTATATTGAAGAGCTCTAAAGATTAATTGACGAATTCGACAGCGCTCTGTTTGTCGGTAAATATTACGATTCAGATTAAAATCAACCTGGGTCATTATTCAAATAAAATAATAAAAACAATAAGTTAATAATTTATCCCAATTAAAACCCGCAATACAAGTATTCGATAAAGTTTACACGACTAATAAATGACGTTATTCTTTCTCACTCAATACATTGATAAATCGATATATTTTTTATGGGTATAATATTTGCCTTATAAAAACTAGTGTTGAGCTGCCGAAGCTTTATGGCGGTTTTAAAACATATTATTTTTCAGTTTGGGGTATGAAATGAAGAAGTTCTGTTTATCAGTCGTGTTTGCGACGCCTTTGCTGTTTTCAGGAACCGTTTCCGCTGTAACTGTTTGGACAGACTGGACCTCAATCATCAAAGGGCAGCCTGGCTCGGCTGAAGGCTCGCTCGGATCCACAGGCGTTGCTTATTCGGGCGATGTTATTAACGTTTCCACCATTGATGGTAATACGACTGTTTGGGATCCCGATGCAACATTCATTGGGGGTGCTGTAGATGTGTCTCCGTCAACGATTGGGGATGTGATCGGTCTAAATGGTGCCACAGCCACAAGTACCATCAGCTTTTCCGCTCCAGTTCTGAATCCAGTAATCGCAATATTCAGTCTAGGTGCTCCCGATGATTCGGTGATGCTGGCATTTGATGATGCCACTCCTTCCCTTGAAGTTTACGGTCTAAATTCCACCTTTACGGATGATCTGGCGGATTTGGTAGTCAGCGGGAATAGTGTCACGGGCCAGGGCGGAAGCGGAGTTATTATGTTTGAAGGGCTGTATAGCAGTTTAACCTTCAACAATAGTAATGGTGAATACTGGTATGGCATTACGGTTGGTAATGTAACCGCTGTGCCAGTTCCTGCTGCCGTGTGGCTATTTGGATCTGGTTTACTTGGCCTGGTCGGAGTTGCCAGACGGAGGTAAATCGGCTTTTGCTGTATTTCATAAAACGGCGCCTTAAATAGGCGCCGTTTTTTTGTGCCGCGAATTTAGTAGCCTTCAGGAGTGAGTTCGAGACCTTCCGGAACGGTGTCAAGACGAATGACCTGTGTTTCGATTCGGCCGTCGTCAAACAGTTCCAGTATCCGGAATCCCGGTGCCAATGCTTCCAGCGAAAAATCGTGACTGCCGACCTTGAACTGAATGCAGGTTGAGGGTGATCCAATCAGTTGTAGGTCCTTAACCTGGTGCAGGTAGTCCTGGTGGATATGGCCGAACAAAATGCCGCGTACCTTGGGATGATGCTGGCAGAGTCGGGCAAAACTGTCACCATTACGGATGGTCATGGTGTCCAGCCAGGTACTGCCGACCGGCAGGGGATTGTGATGCACGCACACCAGGATATGCTGCGCATCATTGCCGTTGATGCGTTCTTCCAGCGCCAGCATTTCATCATCGCTGAGATTGCCGGCCGCGCTGCCAGGAATGGAAGAGTCCAGAAATACAAACAGCCAGTCATCATGATGCGCCGCGCGCCGCGTGTGAACAAATCCGTTATTAAGCTGTTCACCAATCAGACGGCCTTCATCATGATTGCCCGGCAGGCAGTAAACGGGCACGCCGAATTGCTGCATTTGCCGACAGAGTCGCTGGTAACCCTCGATTGTTTCATCATGCACCAGGTCGCCGGTCATGAGTATCAGGTCGAAGGGCGTTTGTTGCGCAACCTGTTCAAGGATGGCATCAAAGGTCTGTTGCGTATTGACACCTTTCAGGCGCTTCTCGGTGTCGGCGAACAGGTGCGGGTCGGTTATTTGCGCGACACGGAGTTGTACGTCACTCATGAGGCGGCCAGCGGTTTGATGAAGATGCGCGAGTTACGCTGGAAGTTGTACAGGTCGCGCCGTTTTACCGGCAGGCCGCTGACGTCGGCGCGCTTGAAGCCGCGCTCCTGAAACCAGTGCGCCGTGCGCGTGGTCAACACAAACAGTTGTTGCATGCCTTTCTGCACGGCCAGTCGTTCAACGGCGGTTAACAGTTGATCGCCGCGACCTTCATCCCGATAGTCCGGATGCACGGCCAGGCAGGCGAGTTCCGCCATGGACTCTTTTTCGTCCGGGTACAGCGCCGCGCAGGCGATGATCATGCCGTCGCGTTCCACCAGCAGGAAACGGTCGATTTCCATTTCCAGGCGTTCGCGCGAACGCCGCACCAGAATACCTTCTTCTTCCAGCGGCTGGATCAGGTCCAGAATACCGCCGACATCGTCGATGCTTGCCTGGCGCAGTCCTTCGTAAGTTTCGGCGGTGATCAGGGTGCCGATGCCATCGCGGGTAAAGAGTTCCTGCAGCAGCGCACCATCGGTCTCTCGACCGATAAGATGCACGCGCCGCACGCCGCGCTTGGCTGCTGTCATGCCGTTTTCGATGTGCCGCCGCATGTCGTCATTCAATTTGCGTCGACCGTTCAATAGCTCGCTGGCTGACTGCGGCGACAGCTCATGAATCACCTGGCGCTTGCCGTTAAGCAGGCCCTTACCCTCAACGAGCAGAATCAGTTTATCGGCGCGCAATTCGATGGCGGCCGCGGTGGCAACTTCTTCCGCATGCAAATTGAAAATTTCACCCGTCGGTGAATAACCCAGTGGCGATAATAGCACCAGCCGCTGCGTATCCAGCTCGTGATGAATGGCCTCGCCATCAATGCGCCTGACTTCTCCCGTGTGCTGGTAATCGACACCCTCGCGCACGCCGAGCGGACGCGCGGTGACATAGTTGCCGGTTGCGACCCGCAATTGCTGGCGGCTCACCGTGGCACTGGTCAGCCCCATCGACAGTTGCGCCTCGACTTCAAGACGAACCCGGCCGACGGCTTCTTTTACGCCGTGCAGCGCATCGTCATTGGTGATGCGTAACCCATGGGCATATTCGATCCGTGTTTTGCTTTCTTTCAGGCGTTGTTCAATCTGTGGCCGCGCGCCATGCACCAGCACAATCCGGATACCGAGTGCATGCAACAGCGCCATGTCATGAATGAAGGCGGGAAAGTTGTTGTCCGCAACCGCTTCGCCACTGAAGGCAATGACAAAGGTCTTGCCACGGTGCGCGTGAATGTAGGGCGCGGAGTGGCGGAAGCTGTCGACGAAGCTGCAGTCTGTTGAATTCGGTTTCACGGTTCGGCTAAGTTGTTGGTATTGATCGCTATTGTGGTGTGTGCCGCGGCTGAATACAACAATGTTGAATGAGATTTTTCAATAAATCGAGCATCGGCGGGATACGTTCGAGGGCCAGATACTCGTCCGGTTGATGTGCCTGATCGATATCGCCCGGTCCCAGTACGACCGTATCCATGCCGAGTTCGTTGAGATAGGGCGCCTCGGTACCGAAGGCGACGGCCTCGGCTCTATGCCCGGTGAACTGTTCGCAGAGTCGCACGATCTCGGCATTCGCCGCAGTTTCCATGGCGGGGATGCCGTCGAACAGGGTTTCAAAATCCAGCTTGAAACCGCTGTCCTGCATATAGCCACGAATATCGCCGTGCAGTTGCTGACGCAAAGCCTGTATGTCCATGCCGGGCAGCGGGCGCAGATCGATATGCAGTTCGCAGCAGCCGCAAATACGGTTGGGATTGTCACCACCCTGGATGGCGCCGAGGTTCAGGGTCGGTACCGGAACTTTGAAACTGGGGTTGTGATGCCGCTGTTGCAGTTGATCGCGCCAGATCAGCAGTTGTGCGATGAGGCGATGCATGCCTTCCAGGGCATTGTTACCGAGCGATGGATCAGAAGAATGCCCGGACTGGCCAGTCAGACGAATCGCTTCCATCAGGATACCCTTGTGCATGCGCACCGGGCGCAGGCCGGTCGGTTCGCCGATCAGGGCCTGTCGCGCCCTGGGTTTGCCAGCGTGCACCAGTGCCTTGGCACCGCTCATGGTGCTTTCTTCATCGGCCGTGGCGAGCAGGATCAGCGGTTCTCTGAACTGTTTGGGATCGAATGCGCGTGCGGCTTCAATAGCTATCGCGAGGAAGGCCTTCATGTCGGAGGTTCCGAGGCCATAGAGTTTCTGATCGCGTTCGGTCAGCTTGAACGGATCGGATGACCAGAGCGCGCCATCATAGGGAACGGTATCGGTGTGACCGGCCAGTACCAGCCCGCCAGGGCCTGAGCCGAGTGTCGCAATCAGATTGGCCTTGCCGGGTTGATTGGCAAGTGGCATGACTTCGACACGATAGCCGAGGTCATCAAGCCAGTTAGCGAGTAGATCAATGACGCCGGAATTGCCCTGGTCGAAACCGGGCTGCACGCTGCTGACAGAAGGTTCAGCGATCAGTGCGGCGATCTGGTCATGGAGGGTGGGGAAGGCCATGCGATGATTGTAGCGTTAACAACCAACTGTAAACAGAGTAAAGCGTCATTCCGGCCTGCGCCGGAATGACGTTTATTTCAGACCTTTGTGCAAAGCATATTAACCGCGATCACCAAACTGTTTGGTCATGGCGTTTAGTTCTTCCACCAGTTGGCGCAGTTGCTGGGCATCATCGACGCTGCGCTGGGCAGCTGACGAGGTCTGATCGGCCACGTTGCTGATGTTGGCGGTGTTGCGATTGATTTCTTCCGCCACGGCACTTTGTTCCTCGGCGGCCGTGGCAATCTGGGTTGCCATGTCGGAGATAGTGTCGATGTGTTTGCTGATGGTGTTGAGCGAGGTGACGGCTTCCTGCGCCTTGTTTGCACTATCACTGGCCGTGCTGCGGCCCTTGTTCATGGCGTTCACGGCAGACTCGGCATCGGACTGCAGTTTTTCAATGATCTGATGAATCTCGCCGGTGGATTCCTGGGTGCGGGTAGCAAGACCGCGAACTTCATCGGCGACAACCGCAAAGCCACGGCCATGCTCGCCGGCGCGGGCCGCTTCGATGGCCGCATTCAATGCCAGCAGGTTGGTTTGTTCGGCGATATTGCGAATAACATCCAGCACTGCGCCGATCTGTTGCGTCTGATCGTGCAGAGACTGGATAGTGTCGGAGGCGCTGCTGACTTCCTTCGCCAGTAGCTGAATGCTACTGGAAGCCGTATTGATCACATCGCGTCCATGTTTTGCTTCTTCCTGGGCCAGGACAGTTGAGTCGGCGGTAACCGAGGTATTGCGCGCCACTTCCTGTACCGTGGCCGCCATTTCATGAATGGCTGATGCAGCCTGGTCCAGCTCGCCCTGTTGTTGATGCGCGCCACACAGGGTTTGCTCGGCGGTGGCGGCGGTATTCGAAGCCATGCTATCGAGATGTTCGGTTGTATCGCCGATGCGACCAATTACGGTACGCAGTTTGGCTTCCTGCATAATCAATGCAGTGCGCAGCTGGCTGACTTCATCCAGCCCACCCGCATAAACGAGATTGGCGACCGGGTTATCGCTGTAGCTGCGGGATGCCTCGGCTGCGCGGCGCAAATTGGCGGTAAGTAACTTCGCCAGGCCGAAGGCGCCAGCAAGGCCAAGCAGTGTAATGCCGCCTGCCGCGAATAAATTCATGCCGCCGAACAGTACGCTGGCGGTCATCATGAGCAGCGTGAAGGCGCTCATACTGAGAAAATATTTTCCGCACGCGCCAACACCGGCTAACCAGGAATGGGCTTTTTTGCCTGCGTTGAGTTTCTGGTACAGCGACCCGGCGCGTTGCTTGAATTCCGCCTTGGGTTTTACCCGCACCGACTGGTAGCCGACGACTTCGTCGCCCTCGTACATGGGCGTGACATAGGCATCGACCCAGTAGTTATCTCCGTTTTTACAGCGATTCTTGACGATCCCCATCCAGGGCTTGCCGGTTTTCAGGATATCCCACAGGTTCTGGAATGCCGCCGGAGGCATGTCCGGGTGGCGCACAATGTTGTGTGCCTTGTTATCCAGCTCATCCCAGTTGAACCCCGCGAGCTGGATGAAATCCTCGTTCGCATAGGTGATCTGGCCCTTGAGGTTGGTGGTAGAGACCACGCGATGGCGGTCAGTTAGAACTAATTCATTTTCGGTAACAGGGAGGTTTTGTTTCATGGGTGCGCTCGCAACGACTAATTAACTAACGTCTGCCACTACCGGGCAGTTGGTATGTTTTATATCGGAAAAATCGCTAGGGACTGAAGGGTTGGGGACGGGTTAATTTGACTTAAATCAGCAAATTTACAGGCCTGAATGCTGACAGTTCCTGCCGAAAGCCGCTTAATTCAAGTACGCCCTCGGTGTTGAGGGAGATGATGAGGTACAAGGCGTCGGGGTAGGCGGCTTCATCCCGGTCCAGGGGTGAAGGGCTGGCGGGGGCATGGGGGTGCGAATGATAGATGGCAAACAGTTTTTCCCCGCTTTCGCGCATGGTGCGCATGGCGTCGATCTGGGATTGCGGTTCCATGATGAACCGGTCCTGCGGGTGTTCGGCAACGTTGGCAACGGGGTAGAGCGAAAATCCCTGGTGTGCGTCACTGCCGATAAGTCCGCAGACTTCCCGTTCGGGCGATGCCTGGGCGATGCGCAATAGCTGGTTAACCAGTGCTCGGGGGAGTTGAACGTTTTCCATGGCCGGATTGTAGCATCAAGACTGGCGCGGGCGAGGTTCAGGCCTGTTGTTTGCTGCTTTTCGGTAGTTTGGGTTTAACCGTGTTACGTCCGGCCTGCTTGGCGGCATAGAGTTGTTCATCCGCGAGCTTCACCAGTTGTTTGACGGTTTCCGTGTCCTGTTGATTCAGCGCGGCAATGCCAATGCTCATGCTGAGTTGACCGACAGGCGATGCGTCATGTGGGATGCACAGGTGTTCCAGCGAATCCAGTAAGCGCTCGGCGGCGATAACGGCGCCGGACAGGCTGCTTTCCGGAAGTATGGCAAGAAATTCCTCGCCGCCATAACGATAGACGCGTTCGCTGTTACGTAATCCAGCCTTAAGCAGACTTGCAACCTGTTTCAGTGTTTCATCGCCCGCGGCATGCCCATAGTGATCGTTGTATTTTTTGAAGTGATCGATATCGACCAGCATGATGGCAAGGGATTTCTTGTAGCGCTGCGCGGCATCGAAGGCGTGTTGCAGATCCACTTCCATGGCGCGGCGGTTTCCAACATCCAGCATGGCATCGGTGAGTGAAAGGGATTGCAGCCGTTCATTCGCGGCAACCAGTTCCGCATTGCGTTCGATAATGGCCTGGTTGAGGGATTCAGTGCTTTTATCCACCAGGCGGAAATGCGCCTTGACCAGGTCGGTATAGGTCAGCACGCCCGCGAGCGTGCCATTTGCGTTCACTACCGGCAGGTGCCGGATATGGTGTGAATTCGAAATGACCAGCGCTTCGAACAAGGTGGCTTCAATCGGAACGGTCACGGGTGGCGATGACATGATGTCTTCGGTGAGTACCGGTATGCCCTGATTGTTTTCCAGGTGGCTGGCAAAGGCGATCACGATGTCACGTTCGGTGACGATGCCGACGGGCATGTCCTTTTCAGTAACGATGGAGCAGGAATGACGACCGTCGCGCATCCGGGAGACCAGTTCGGAAAACGGCGTATCGGGTGCGCTCTTGCTCACCGCTTCGGTCATCAGGTGTTGTACGGTAGTGGTTTTCACGGTCCGTCCACTGCTTGTAGAAGCCTTTATTCGCGATGTTGGCAAACCGGGCAGCCGGGATCGCGCTTTAGTTTCAGGGTTCGAATTTCCGACTGCATGCCATCAAACAATAACAAGCGCCCGACCAGTGGTTCGCCCAGCCCGGTCAGTTGCTTGATGGCTTCCATGGCCTGAAGGCTGCCGATGATGCCGACAATCGGCGCGAGCACACCGTTTTCGGCACAGGTTTGTTCGGCCTCATCCATGCCATCCCGGTACAGACAACGATAGCAAGGGCTCTCGGCGCGCGCGGGATCAAACACGCTGACCTGTCCTTCCATCCGGATAGCGGCGCCTGAGATTAATGGTTTACCTTTTCTGAAACAGGCGGCATTGACGGAAAAACGGGTGACGAAATTATCCGAGCCGTCGATAACCAGGTCGGCTTGTTCGACCTGTTGTTCAAGATCGTCTTTTTCCAGCCTCCGGGGAATGGGGATGACCTGGCATTCGGGGTTGATACGGGTGAGCTGGTCACGGGCGGATTCGACCTTGGGGCGGCCGATGTCATTGTTGCCGTGCAGGATCTGGCGCTGGAGATTGGTGAGTTCGACAAGGTCGTCGTCGGCGATGCTGAGGGTGCCGATGCCGGCGGCGGCCAGATACAGGGCGACTGGGGAACCAAGGCCGCCCGCGCCAATAATCAACACGCGGGCTTGTTGCAGTTTTTCCTGCGCCTCAATGCCAAAGGCCGGCAGCATGATCTGGCGGCTGTAACGCAGCAACTGGTTATCGTCGAAAGTCATGAATGGAGTTTACCTGAATCTGTTCTTCGGTAGGGGCGACCGGCCGGTCGCCCTCTAAAGATTTAGATGAGCGGTTGTTTTGGAAAGGGCGAC
>JBFHQE010000036.1:0-10642 GCA_041592335.1 Thiohalobacteraceae bacterium
GGACTGACTTATCGATTTACTCACAAACCAAGCTGAATGCCATCGCCAGACAACTAAATGAACGCCCCAGAAAAACCTTGGGTTTTGAAACACCCGCTGATAGATTTAACGCCTGTGTTGCAACGATCCATTGAAACCGCAGCTAGTTGCAGCCCTCAGCCCGAAATGTACCAATTTTTCTTCTGATCGTCCGCTTTCGGGTAAATTTTGGATAGCACCTGGCTTCCTCAATGTCGGCTTTTGGTTATTTCCATGGTTTGTCTGACCCTAGCACCAGACTTCCGCTAAGTGCCGTTTTGAGACCAAGCTGCGGGAATCTGTTAGGTCCGCTTTCGATCAGTGATTAGTGGCCAATCCAACCAACACCCCTGGATTCTGGCTTTCGCCGGAATGACGATGCTTTTTTACGGTAGCGTCAACTCAACCTACTTATAAACAATCAAAAAAGGGAACCTAAGCCCCCTCTTCGATTTTCTCCAGACTCTGTGTTGGTCGATCGCCGCGCCGGTAATACAGAAACGGCTGCATCATTTCCTCATATGCCGCATCACGTTTTTCCTTACTGTCGTACCAGCGCGTCCACCCCCAACTCTCACCCAGCAAATGTGGCGCCGCCATCGGATCGCCTTTGGGTAAGGTGCCGCGAATACCGTATTTCTTCATGAATGAAACCCTCTACGACTCAATCGTTAACTTATCCACTTTCTGGAAACCGCGCGGAAGTTTCTTGCCACGCTGTCCACGCGCGCCCTGATACTCTTCCAGATCAGCCAGCTTGAACCTGGTGTGACGCTTGCCCGCCACCACTACCAGTTGCTGCTTATCATGCACACTGGCCGCACCGATCATGGCTTCTTCGCCTGACGCAAATTTCTTGCTCGGGATGCCCAGAATCTTGTTGCCCTTGCCCTTGGCCATCTGCGGCAGATCCTTGATCGGGAACACCAGCATCTGGCCGGTGCTGTTAACCGCCGCCAGCTGATCATGATCATAATCCACCACCCGCATTGGTGGCAGCACCTGCGCGCCCTTGGGCACGTTGATGACACTCTTGCCGTTCTTGTTGCGCGTAACCATATCACCCAGCTTGGCAACAAAACCGTAACCGGCACTGGTGGCAAGCAAGTACAGATCCTCATCCGATCCCATCATGATGCCGGTAAACACCGCACCATCCGGCGGATTCAGCCTTCCGGTCAGCGGCTCTCCATGACCGCGCGCCGAAGGCAGGGCATGCGCCTGTACCGCATAACAGCGCCCGGTGGAATCCAGGAACATGGCCAACTGGTTACTGCGCCCCTGCGCACTGGCCAGGAAGCTGTCGCCCGATTTATAGGCCAGTGCTTCGGCATCAACTTCATGCCCTTTCGCGGCACGTACCCAGCCCTTTTCAGAAAGAATCACGGTCACCGCTTCACTGGGAACCAGGTCAGTTTCACTCATTGCCTGCGCCGCTTCGCGCGCCACGATTGGTGAGCGCCGATCATCGCCATAGGTTTCAGCATCCGCTTCCAGTTCCTTGCGAATCAGCGTCTTCAAGCGGCGCTCGGAACCCAGAATAGTTTCCAGCTCCTGCTTCTCTTTGGCCAGTTCACTTTGCTCATCGCGAATCTTCATCTCTTCCAGGCGAGCCAACTGGCGTAACCGGGTATCCAGAATATAATCCGCCTGCAGCTCTGTCAGCTTGAAGCGTTTCATCAATACCGGCTTGGGCTCGTCTTCGGCACGGATAATACGAATCACTTCATCCAGGTTTAGAAACGCGATCAGCAAACCATCCAACAGGTGCAGGCGCTTGTTAACCTTATCCAGACGATACTCAAGTCGACGGCGTACGGTGGTCGTTCTGAATTCCAGCCACTCTTTAAGAATCGTGCGCAGATCTTTCACCTGTGGACGACCATCGATACCGATCACATTCATGTTGATACGGTAAGTGCGCTCCAGATCGGTGGTCGCGAACAGATGCGACATCAGCCCTTCGACATCGACACGGTTGGAACGCGGCACAATCACCAGCCGCGTGGGGTTTTCATGATCGGATTCATCACGCAGGTCTTCGACCATCGGCAGCTTCTTGGCCTGCATCTGCTGCGCGATCTGCTCCAGGATCTTGCCGCCCGGCACCTGGTGCGGCAGCGCGGTGATAATGATGTCGCCCTGCTCCATCTCGTAACGCGCACGCATGCGCACCGAACCATTACCCGTTTCATAGGCTTTCAGGATTTCGTCACGCGGCGTGATGATTTCGGCATCCGTCGGGAAGTCCGGCCCCAGCACATGCTCACACAAGTCAGTAACCGTGGATTTAGGCGCTTCCAGCAAGCGAATTGCCGCACTGGCAACTTCCTTAAGGTTGTGCGGCGGAATATCGGTGGCCATACCGACTGCGATACCGGTGACACCATTCAACAACAGATTCGGCAAGCGTGCCGGCAATAACGATGGTTCTTCCATGGTGCCATCGAAGTTCGGCACCCAGTCAACCGTACCCTGCCCCAATTCCTGCAGCAGCACTTCGGCATATTTTGCCAGGCGCGCCTCGGTGTAACGCATGGCGGCAAACGACTTGGGATCATCCGGCGAACCCCAGTTACCCTGCCCCTCAACCAGCGGGTAGCGGTAACTGAAAGGTTGCGCCATCAACACCATGGCCTCATAACAGGCGCTGTCACCATGCGGGTGAAACTTGCCCAGCACATCACCTACGGTGCGCGCGGATTTCTTGAACTTGGCGGCGGCACTCAGACCCAGTTCTGACATTGCATAAACAATGCGCCGTTGCACTGGCTTTAACCCGTCGCCGATATGCGGCAGGGCGCGATCCAGAATGACGTACATGGAATAATCCAGGTAGGCCTTCTCGGTAAACTGGCGCAATGGCATCTTTTCGACGCCCTCGAAATTCAATTCATCTTGACTCATAGCATTAACTTTTAATTAACCTGTCTGCCAACTACGTAATCTGTAGGAGCGGGCTTACCCGCGAACAAATGCGGCATCATAAACCATTCGCGGGCAAGCCCGCTCCTGCAATCAAGTCTATTTTGATACCGGCATTTAGTAAGCGGCTTCCGCCGTGATATCGATCAGCTCACCGTAACCGACCAGTGATTGAATCTGTTCCTGTAACTTTGACGCACGATGGCGCGATTGCTCTCTTAGCTGATCCACTGCCGCATCCAGCTCCAGCTTGTTGAACTCCAACGTGTAGGTTGCCATCAACTTCATG
Source organism: Thiohalobacteraceae bacterium (assembly GCA_041592335.1). Classification (GTDB taxonomy): domain Bacteria; phylum Pseudomonadota; class Gammaproteobacteria; order Thiohalobacterales; family Thiohalobacteraceae; genus JBFHQE01. The sequence continues at coordinate 3,233 of JBFHQE010000036.1, forward strand.
ATGCGAAAATCCTCCGCCAGCCGGGCTCGGGACAGAAATGCTTCGCGATCATGCTCGGTTTTGAATTCGAACTCGGTGGCGCTGAACAAGACCATAATCCCGGCATCCGGATCCTTGTCCTTATAAAGATAAACTTCCATTTCTATCGGTGTCGGACGCTGCTCCGAGCGCGATTGCTGCTTTGCCATCTCTACCAACTGCTGATAAAGCGGCAACAGGATACGCGGGTCGGACAACCAGCTGAAGTCGATATAGTCATCCGACATCTGGAAAAACTCCAGCACCGGCAGCGGCTCATCCGGCAATGCCACCCACTGCAGGAAGGGGCCGCCGGTTTCCGCTTTCGAAATAAAGAACGGCACTGTCACCTGGTTGCGGGCAATGATATTTTCATAGGCTCGTGAAATGGTGGCACCCAGTGTATCGTTGATATCCACCGCCAGCTTGTCGCTGTTCTTGGCAATCAATTCCGCGAAAAATTCCTCGATCTTTTTCTCGTCCTTGCCCCCCAGACGCTCCAGCATCACCAGGTTATGCTCGGCGGGTTTAATAGCCACCACGCGGTAGGGCACCGCCATCAGGTTTAAACTCGGGCGCTTCTTCTGCAAACTGATCAGCGCCAGCTTAACTTCATCACCCTTCTTGATGTCTGGCGCGTCATTCAACATTACCGACAACCCGCGCGTGGAGATATCGCGCGTGCGCCCCTGAATTACCTGCTTGCCAACCTGTAACTCGATCGCGGTTTCCGCCAGGTAACGATCTTCCCTTCTGCGCTCCACATAACCAAAGCGAATCAATTCGGGCGCGGATAAGCCTTCCGGTTTGCCGGCCTGGGCACGAATGTCATCCAGCGGCATCCGGGTATTGCCGACCCACACATGCAAGCCCTGCTTATCCACATCACCCACCGGACGACCCATCAGGCGCACAATGACTTTACTAACCTGGTCGGTTAAATCGACCATCAGGGCTGCGCAACGGATCGTTTCCAGGCGCGCCTTCAGGCGCGTGGCGGCCTCGTCGGACTTCTCCGCGAGACGTTCCGAGATCAGGGAAAACTTGCGTTCACTGGCCGAACGAAAATGTTCCGCCGATGGCATCACCTTGAAAATAGCATGTTCCGGATGCTGCAGTGCATGTTGCACAAAGCGCCCGAAATCCGAGGGATCATCAAATTCGAGGTTCGCTGCGGAATGTATCTTGAGCTCACCTCCCACCGTTTCACGATATAACGCTAGCAACAACTCCTTGCCTTGCGTCAGCCATTCAAGCCGATGCGGCAACGCCAGCGCACTGAAGTCGTAACTCTCGATCTGGTTATGAAAGAAATGCAATGCGGGCTGATTGCCGTCGGTTGCCGCCACCACGTCCACATGCAGGCCATCGCCGTCCTCCGATAAAAAGAACGGGATCTGCATCAGGTTTTCGGCATAACAGCGCTCATACAATCCAGAAACAATACTCCAGAAATCGTCCTCGACGTCGAGCTTGTATTTATTTTTGAATTTCTGAATCAGGTCAATGATGAAATCCGAAAAACCCTCTGGCCGACTTTCGCCTACCAGCCGCAGGCGCAGCAATACTTCCTTTTCATTCTGCTCGCCCCCCATGATTTCGTACTTCAATCCCGACAGGGACTGGTTCGGCGTACTTTCCAGCAAGGCTGTAAATTCGACTTCAAGGATATCGTCTGGATTGAACGCCTGTAGGCCTTTGATACTCACCTGCAAACCATTCAGGGAAATATCGCGCGTGGATGCCGACAGCGAACGCCCACCGTGCAACAGCGTCACGCTGGTTACGTACTGCAAGCGTTCTTCGCGACGTTTTTTGAAATAACCGAAGGGGACTATATCCGGATCGTAGCGCTTCGGCTGCCTGTCTTCATTCACCCTGGAGGGCGCAGTACCCGGCGACGTTTCCGCGCTGACCGCGCTGCTTGCAGCGGCGCGCGCCCTTGCCTCGGCAGCCTGTTTTGCCTCACGCGCCTTGCGTTCCTCGGCCTCGCGCATGGCCTTAAAGGTATGCTTGCCATTCACTATCGCTTCATAGATGCCGACGGTGAATACATCGTTGTACTGATCCAGGCCACGCTGATAAATCTCGTGCGAAATATCATCCAGCCAATGCACCCGGTCATTGATCTTGTATTGCTGGCATTCGCCGGACACCTTGCCGCGCATGTCGATGACTTCAAAACAGGGCTTGGAGATACGAATCTTCTCCATGCGCTTGAGGAACTGGCCGGTTTCAGAGCTTGCCGTTACTACTTCGGTCACCAGGGTCTTGGTGGCTGACCCGGGCTTTACCGCCTTGTAGTGTTTAACGACAATTTTGGTCATTCAGCTCATACCCTAACCGATATCCGCCAGGTCGCCCTTGGTTTCCAGCCAGGCGCGCCTGTCTGCCACTCGTTTCTTGGACAGCAGCATATCCATGATGGTATGGGTATCGTCGCTGGCATCCAGCGTCAGCTGCACCAGTCGACGGGTATCGGGATTGACGGTGGTTTCGCGCAACTGCATCGGATTCATTTCACCTAATCCCTTAAAGCGCTGCGTATTGACCTTGCCGCGAATTTTTTCCGCCGCAATACGATCATAAATGCCTTGTTTTTCGGCTTCGTCCAGGGCGTAAAACACCTGTTTGCCGACATCGATACGAAACAGCGGCGGCATCGCCACATAGACATGACCGGCATCAACCAGCGGCTGGAAGTGACGCAGGAACAGGGCGCACAGCAGTGTCGCAATATGCGCACCGTCGGAATCCGCATCCGCGAGAATGCAGATCTTGCCATAACGCAAACCGGACAAGTTGGTTGAACCCGGATCGACACCGATCGCCACCGAGATGTCATGCACCTCCTGGGAAGCCAGCACTTCGCTCGGATCGACTTCCCAGGTATTCAGAATCTTGCCGCGTAACGGCATGATGGCCTGGAACTCGCGGTCGCGCGCCTGCTTGGCGGAACCGCCCGCGGAATCCCCTTCCACCAGAAACAACTCGGTACGCTTGGAATCCGTTGAAGAACAGTCGGCCAGCTTGCCAGGCAATGCCGGACCCTGGGTCACCTTCTTGCGCACTACCTTTTTACCGGCACGCATGCGCGACTGCGCGGATTGAATCGCCAGGTTGGCAATGGCTTCACCCGCCTCGGTATGCTGATTGAGCCACAGACTGAAGGCATCTTTCACCACGCCGGAGACGAACGCGGCGCATTCGCGGGACGACAGCCGTTCCTTGGTCTGACCGGAAAACTGCGGATCCTGCAATTTCACCGACAGGATGTAACTGCATTTATCCCAGACATCATCCGGCGTAATGCGCACCCCGCGCGGCAACAGGTTACGAAACTCGCAGAACTCTCTTATTGCCTCGGTCAAACCGGTGCGCAGGCCATTGACATGGGTGCCGCCCTGCGCGGTTGGAATCAGGTTCACATAACTCTCGGCGACCTGTTCGCCGCCTTCCGGCAACCAGACTACCGCCCATTCCGCCGCTTCATGATTGCCTTGCAGCGAGCCCGAAAAAGGTTCCTCCGGCAAGCGCTCGGCGTTATTGAGCGCCTCGACCAGGTAATCGCGCAGTCCGTCGGCGTATTGCCATTCGAGTTTTTCACCACTGGCTTCATCATGGAACTTCACCAGCAGGTTCGGACACAGCACCGCCTTGGCGCGCAGCACATGCTTGAGTCGCGGCACGGAAAATTTGGGTGAATCGAAATAACTCTGCTCCGGCCAGAAGCGCACCGTGGTGCCGGTATTCTGCTTACCTACCGTGCCGACTTCTTCCAGTGGCGAAGTGCGGTTGCCGTGGGCAAAGGCAATGTTGTATTCCTTGCCGCCACGGCGCACCCAGACTTCCAGGTTCTTCGACAGCGCATTGACTACCGACACCCCGACGCCATGCAGGCCGCCGGAAAACTGATAATTCTTGTTGGAGAACTTGCCGCCCGCATGCAATCGCGTGAGGATTACTTCCACCCCGGGCACGCCTTCCTCCGGATGGAGGTCGACCGGCATGCCGCGTCCATCGTCCTTAACTTGCAATGAGCCATCCTTGAACAGGGTGACTTCGATAGCTTTGGCATGACCTGCAATGGCCTCATCGACAGAGTTGTCGATGACTTCCTGGGCCAGGTGATTGGGGCGCGAGGTGTCGGTGTACATGCCCGGGCGTTTCTTGACCGGGTCCAGGCCACTTAAAACCTCGATGGTCGAGGCATCGTATGCAGATTTACTCATGCGTGTTTCTATCGGTTGATGTCATCGATGGTCTTGCGTCCATAGCGCAAGCGTTGTTGTATTTCCCGGGTTCGTAAGTGACGCCCCGATGGTTCACACAAAAATCCCTGGTACAAGGAGTAACGGTATTCCCCCGAGCCCATGTTAACCAGCGGTCGCCACTCGGTTTCATTTATCCGCCATTTACCCTGGGCGCTACCGTAGGCATAAGTCTTCCATTCGCTGGTGCTACAACGCATCCCCTCGTAGAACAGATTTTCCGCGCCAGATCGGGAACGTAGCGCCAGGGTGTAGCGTACCACCCCGTCTTCACCCGCGCTGACTGAATCCACATCCACCAGGACGGTCAATGCAGCCGTGTTCAGCTGCACCGGCAATTCGGTGAGATCATCGTCCTCGGGGTAATCCGGTATTGCCACCGGGGCTTCCAGCCAGACTTCCTTCTGTACATCTTCATTGAACTGATTGGCTTGCTCATAAGAGTCGAAATCGACCGCATTGGCTACCAGCGGAGTAATCAGCGCAAGCAATAACCAGCGACGGGAACAGGCGCGCCTGACAGTTGAAAAATATTTGAACATTGAAATAGATACGGCTCCCAGCCGGGTATACAACTGGGAGCCATTCTAACGGACGGTGGGGTTACTGCAAAACAGGAAATATAGCCTGCTTGGTCTTTCACCTCCTGGTTCGCGACCAAGGTCGCTCCTACAAAAGGCTACCACACCGAAAATAGATTAATTCAGATCCTGGGTCAGCGAACCCAGCACCTCGGCAGGCACCACCGTTTCGTGCTGGTAATTGGCGTGGTCGATACCCGCGGAAACAGAGGCGCCCTGCTTGATGGCGGAAACCATCGCATCACTGAGTTCAAAACGCATGAAGTGTACCGATGCGGTCTTGTCTTCGGTCGAACGCTCCAGATCCTCATTGGCAATCGGATGCACCTTATCGAAGCCATCAACGCGCACCCAGATACTGTTCTCTACACCCACCAGACCTGCCAGCGCTTTTTTACGCTCCTCGGGATCGTCGTATTCCATCATGAAGGTCGCCTTCCAGTTGCTGCCATCCGGAATCAGCGGATTGTACACATCCAGCTCATCCTGAATCCCTTCATGTTCGAAAATACGTTCGATACGCAACATTTCCTGCACCTGGTACTGCATGGTCAGAGAATCTTCAAAATACAGCGCCGCATTGGGGCCAATCGGCAAGCGACGGTTCTTTTTGTGCGCCATTACTTTCTGCCGGAATTCCGGCCGCAGGCGAGAATATTCTTCCAGACTGTAGAGATCTTCGTGAGAGAGTTTTGCCATAATTTTCACCTCAACCATTCATTGCCTTACCTGCAGGAGCGGGCTTGCCCGCGAACAGATTTTGTTATCTACGTTTCGCGGGCAAGCCCGCTCCTACGGCAGTAGTTAATAGTCTGACTTAAATCCCGTAAGCCTTGCGCAGCAGACTCATCGGATGTTCCGTCTGACTGCCATCCGCCATACCGTGCTCGATATGATGACCCGCCATCGGGCAATCGCTGCCGTAATGATCCGCTTCCAGACGCTTGACCTGGGTTACCACCGGCTTGACGATCTTCATCGATGCTTCGTGAAACTCTTTTTTAACAGCGTAAGTTCCATCGTGACCGGAGCAACGTTCAATTGCGGTAATCTGCGTATCCGGAATCAGTGACAGCACTTCCCGGGTCTTGGAACCCACGTTCTGCACGCGCTGATGGCAGGCCGCGTGATAGGCCACTTTACCCAGCGGCGCGGTAAAGTTGGTGTCCAGCTTGCCCGCCTTGTGGCGATGCATCAGGTATTCAAACGGATCGAAGATCGCCTCGCCCACCTTCTGCACCGCAGGATCATCCGGGAACATGAGAGGCAATTCCTGCTTGAACATCAACGCGCAGGAAGGCACCGGCGCCACGATGTCCCAGCCTTCGTCGACCAGTTTGGCCAACACGGGAATATTGGCATTCTTGGCCTGCTCCACGGCTTCCAGGTCGCCCAGCTCCAACTTGGGCATACCGCAGCATTGTTCCTTTTCTGCCAGCGTGACGGGGATGCCGTTATGTTCAAATACCGCAATCAGGTCATCGGTAATCACGGGTTCATTGCGGTTACCGTAACAGGTCGCAAACAATGCCACCTTGCCCTTGGTCGGCCCCGCCGCTTCACCCTGCGCCTGCTTGCCGATCAGCTCACGGTGTTTCTTGCGCGCCGTTTTGGAATGATATTCCGGCACGCGCGCATCGGCATGCACGCCCAGGGTCTTTTCCATCACCTGACGAATCGGATCGGATTTATTGGCGGCATTCACAATACCCGCCACCACCGGAATGCCGGCCAGGTTACCGACGGCATCGGTGCTGGTAAGAATTTTGTCGCGGGTTTTGACGTCACCCTTTTTGTACTTGATTGCCTTGGCGCGCAGCATGAGATGCGGGAAATCCAGGTTCCATTCATGTGGCGGCACATAGGGGCACTTGGTCATGTAACAGAGGTCGCAGAGGTAACAATGATCTACAACCTGCCAGTAATCTTCCTTGTCGACACCATCGACTTCAAAGGTCGGAGACTCATCCACCAGGTCAAACAATGTCGGGAATGACTGACACAGGCTCACGCAACGGCGGCAGCCGTGACAGATATCAAAAACGCGCTCCAGTTCTTCATAAAGCGCCTCTTCGTTGTAAAACTCGGGATTTTTCCAGTCCAGCGCATGACGCGTGGGTGCTTCCAGGTTGCCTTCGCGATGTGCCATGGGATCCTCGTAACGATTATTGTTTATCGAAGTGGCGAACTCCGGCAGCCCGATGGCAGCCGGAAAACCGGATTACTCCATTTCGTCCAGGGCTTTCTGGTAACGATTGGCGTGTGAACGCTCTGCCTTGGCCAGTGTTTCGAACCAGTCGGCAACTTCATCGAAGCCTTCGTCACGGGCAGTCTTGGCCATGCCAGGATACATGTCGGTGTATTCGTGAGTTTCACCGGCAACCGCAGTCTTCAGGTTGTCAGCTGTTGCACCGAACGGCATACCAGTCGCTGGGTCACCGCACTGCTCCAGGTATTCCAGGTGACCATGGGCGTGACCGGTTTCACCTTCGGCAGTTGAGCGGAACAGCGCCGCGATGTCGTTGTAGCCTTCAACGTCA
>JBFHQE010000037.1:0-9968 GCA_041592335.1 Thiohalobacteraceae bacterium
GCCTGCCAGATGACCGTGGACGTATTCGGTTTCAACCACAACGAGTTCATCGACGGCGTGGATTACGTGGGTGCGACCTACTTCCTGCCGATCGCGAAAGACTCCGACGTCTGTTTGTTCATCTAAGACGTTGTAGGAGCGAGCTAGCTCGCGAACGGTTCGCGGTCAAGACCGCTCCTACGGGAAAAAAGGGGGACAGAATTCAATTCTGTCCCCCTTTTTCTTTGCACAAAAAAAAACCGGCCAATTGGCCGGCATTAATGCCTTTAAAACAAAGGCGGAAGGCGATCGTAAACCCTTCCATGGCGTTTATTCATATGACTATCCCCCTCCCATGGTAGAACAGCCACAATAAATAAACGTTCTGGAGGAGATCTTCGGATATTCTTCCTTATTAAAAGCCTATCCAAAGACGGTTATCATCCTTTCATAATGGCTATGGCGAACATAGTCGGGAATATATGAAAATCGTGTAAGCATTTTCTTACATTTACCATGGAGAAGTGCGTTGTATCCGGATATAAAACCTTTTGCTCAGCACAGCCTGGCGGTAACGTCGCCTCACCAGTTACATGTCGAGGAATGCGGCAACCCGGCTGGATTGCCCGTGGTGTTTTTACATGGCGGTCCCGGCGGCGGTTGCGAGCCTTATCATCGCCGCTTTTTCGATCCCAACCGATATCGCATCATCCTGTTTGATCAACGCGGTTGCGGAAAATCGACACCGCATGCGGCGCTTGAAGGTAATACGACCCAGGCGTTGATTGAAGACATGGAGTTTATTCGTGCGCATCTGGGGATAGAGCGCTGGGTAATCTTTGGTGGATCCTGGGGTTCGACACTGGCGCTGGCCTATGCGCAGCAATACCCCGAACGTTCGCTGGCGCTGATATTGCGCGGGATATTTTTATGCCGGCCGCAGGATATTCACTGGTTTTATCAGGAAGGCGCGAGTCGATTGTTTCCGGATTACTGGCAGGACTATCTCCAGCCGATCCCGGTTGAGCAGCGCGCGGATATGGTGAGTGCCTACTACAGCAGGCTGACCGGTGAGGATGAGGTGCAGCGCATGGCGGCCGCCAAGGCCTGGTCGTTATGGGAAGCGCGCACGGCAACCCTGAAGCCGAATCCGGGTGTGGTCGATCACTTCGGTAGCCCTTATACCGCTTTGAGCCTGGCGCGGATCGAATGCCATTACTTCATGAATAATTCCTTCCTGGAGGAGAACCAGCTAATCCGGGATGCGTACAAGCTGAAAGACATTCCGGGCGTCATCGTGCATGGTCGTTATGATTGTGTGTGCCCGGTCGATCAGGCATTCGCGCTGGCGGAAGCCTGGCCGGAGGCGCGACTTGAAGTGATAGCCGATGCCGGTCATTCGGCGGCGGAACCGGGCATCACAAAAGCGCTGGTGAAGGCGACCGATGAAATGGCGGACAAGCTGGCGGCTTACTGATGATTGGGTTACTGCAACGCGTGACCGAGGCGAGCGTAGTAGTTGATGGCGAAACCATTGGCACGATTGAGCAGGGCCTGATGGTGTTAGTGGGCGTTGAGAAAGGCGACGATGCAAAAACGGCTGATCGCTTGTTAGAACGTTTATTGGGCTATCGTGTTTTTGAAGACGAACAGGGCAAGATGAATCGTTCGCTGACGGATATCCAGGGTGGGTTGTTGCTGGTGCCGCAATTCACATTGCCGGCGGATACACGCAAAGGTTCAAGGCCGAGCTTCACACCGGCCGCTGTGCCCGATGAGGGTAACAAGTGGTTTCATTATCTGGTTGATCAGGCTAAAGCCAAATACCCTAAAGTGGAAGCAGGCCAGTTTGGTGCAGACATGAAAGTCAGCCTGGTCAATGATGGGCCGGTGACGTTTTGGCTGCAGGTGCAACCGAAGTCATGATCAAGCAACTTGATCAACGACTGTTAGATGATTTGCTGAAGAAGGCGGAAAGCACTGAGCGCAAACGTGTCAATCTAAACTGGCATCCTGTGCTCGATGATCCGGTGCAACGGTTTTTCAACGCCATGCTGCCGGAAACCTATGTGCGACCGCACCGGCATGTGACGCCGCCACGCTGGGAATTCTTCATGGTGCTGCAAGGTTATGTTGCCCTGTTGGTTTTTGATGATGAAGGTGTGGTGTCGGCGCGCTATGAATTGAGAGCGGGTAGTGATCTAACGGGTATTGAGTTAGCAGAAGGGCAATGGCATGCCATTGTGGCGTTGGAGCCAAGTGTTTTGTTTGAGCTTAAGGAAGGGCAGTACGCTAAAGTGACTGATAAGGATTTCGCTACCTGGGCGCCGGAAGAGGGAGATGCTCAGTGCTGTGATGTTGTGGAGTGGTATCGAGGTGCGGTGGCTGGGGATACATTAAAGGCGCAGTGAGTTGCTCTGTTTAGAGAACTCGTCATTGCGAGGAGTGCCTTGGTACGACGCGGCAATCTTCTTAAGTAACAGCTGAATCAAATAGTATCGTCACCCCGGTGAATTCCGGGTCCAGGGGTGTTGGTTGGGGTAGCCACTAAAGACAATTCGAAGGCGGACCTAATGCTAATCCGCAACTGAGTCTCAGAACGGCACAAAGCGGACGTCAGGTAGTAAGATGATCAGACTTGTAAAGATAGATAGCGACTGTCATCTATGACGCGTTTCTAAACAATAAATGAAAAAGGCTGTTATTGTTCTGCTCTTGAAGAGGGTGCTTGGTAATGGATAAATTGGTTTGTTGTAATAAATGCGGATCATCTATATCACACTCTGCACTCAAATGCCCGATATGTAACAGTGATAATCTGGGTACAGAACAGATCCAAGATAAAATTAAACTTTCAGCTTCTGGTCTTGCTGTAACTGGCTCTCTATTATTGATGCCTGGAACTATCCTTTCAGTAGCTCTTATGATTGGGTTAGGGGAGTTTCTAAGAAAAAATGATGTAAAGAAACTCACAAAAAAACATAGCGCAATAGACTCATTTCTATTTGGAGATGAAAGAATTCTTGTTTCCAATGATGAATTTGTTGTATTGAGCCGAATGGCCGGAAATATTATGGATTTAGTCAAAATAGATCGGTCGGATTTTATTCGAGCATTTATAGATGAATCAAAGGCTCAGCAAAAGAGTTTTTTCAGAAAACAGCAGGTCGGTATAGTTATGGAGTACTTTGATTGCAATACTCAAAAACCAGAAAATTATGGCCGTATATTTACAGGTGATAACGCTCAAGTGCTCGCTGAGTTCGCCATCCTAAAACTTAATGAATATAAGAAAACTTCAGAAGAAGGTTAGATTGTCAGCAATATTTCTGTTTGATATGTTCACGTTTGGGTTGATTAGCTAAGTGTTCTCTATCGATTTACTTTGCAGTAGGTTCAGTAGATAAGGATATAGCCTTAAATATTGCTTGCGCACCTATGTTGATTGAGTGGCGACTTGCATCAACCTCTTAACTGGAGTGATAAGATGGCCGAATACAGCATAGATTTCGCGCAGGAAATGTCCAAAGCTGGCAATTTGATTGTTTTGGCAGGATTGCAAACTGAAGATGCTAAAAGAGCCGCTTTGTATGTTAGCTTAGTTGCCTGCGAAATTGCACTTAAGGCTGCACTTGAAAAAGCAGGTAAGCCTATTTCCGAAATTAAGTCAAAAGGACATAGTCTGTCCAATTTATTGACTGAGATAGGGAATTGCACTGTTGAAGCTGAAATCTCCTCAGGAATTTCAACAAGAGTTCCTGCTACAAGAATTCGCTCGGTAGTAGTTGATGCAAACTATGCTGATGCTACAGTCGGAAAACTGCTAGAGGCAGAAAGTTTTGGTGCATCTCAATTCCCTAACGAAATCCGTTATGGTGATACTTTGCGCCACTTCCCTGTTACGGTGATTACGAGGTTAAGCGAGAAAGTTGTGGCATGGGTAACACTTCATCTAGACGATATACAAAACTAAGAAGGCGATCGTTCACGCTGCACAGTGTGTCGATATTATCTGGTTCTGGCACATTCCGGCGGTCTATTCCGAAATAAATGACCTCCGCTTTCTGAATTTAACTTCTTTGCTTCGATTAACCAATGCGCCTGGACCCCGGCCTTCGCCGGGGTGACGATTCTATTTATTTCAAGTGTGTCCTTGAGGAGATTGCCACGTCGCTATGCTCCTCGCAATGACGTGATGTGAGTGGCAGTCCTTAGAGGCTTCTTAGATCAACAAATCCGATTCCGGCCACGCACTGGCATCAATCGTTTCACGATAAGCATGCCAGGTAGCATGTCCAATCAGCGGTAGCAGCACGATAAAGCCGAGCATTGCTGTTGCAAAACCCAGCGCAACACACATCACTATGCAAATCGCCCACACCAGCATGGTCGACTTATTACGTAGCACAGCGTTAGCGCTGGTAATGACCGCCGTCACCGCGTCCACCTTGCGATCCATGATCATGGGCAGGGAAAAGGCGCTGGCGGTAAACACGACCGCTGAAAACAGGATGCCGATCGCGCTGCCAATACCCAGGAAGGTAGCCATGTCCATGAAGCTGTGATCTGACTCCATGGGGAAGAATATATGCACCGCCGTTGCGGCGCGTGCCCAGAGTAGAAACACGACCAGCAGTATCAGCGCGAAAAGCAGCAGGTCTTTCATGTGTCGCCCGCCTTCACGCATGCAATAACCAAACACCGGCTTCTTGCCTTTTTCCAGTTGGCAGCTGAATGAATAAAGGCCGATGGCCAGTACCGGGCCGATAAACAGAAAACCGGTGGCCAGTCCAAGATATAAACCCATGGTGCCGAATTTCCAGCTGAGCCAGGCGATGAATAAACATAGCATCGTCATGACAAAGCCGTAGACCAGCGAGGTGGCGGGGGCGCGGCGCATGTCTGTGGCGCCTTGCTGAAGCCAGCGGAAGGGGTCGGATATGCTTAATTGCCGTGCAGGCGCGGCGAAGGGCAGGGGGTGCTGTTCTGGATCAATGGAAGAATCATGCTGGTCGGTCATCGTTTAATCCCCTGACCTCTTCAGTATGATGCCCGCCGATCAGATGACCTGCTTGGCGTCGGAATGGGCGTCGTGTGGGTTGCTGCCGTTCCGCTTTATTGTGCCAACACTCTGTCCATTCGTGTGATTGACCTTCTCGCAAGGCCGGGAGAAATAACAGGTCAGGACGCTGGTCGATGTGGTTAGCCCCCAGAACACAAAGAAGCCAATCGTATAGGTCCCCATGCGGCTGAGGTCCGCCAATGCCGTGGTGGCGAGCAGTTCAGCGGGATCGAACAGCGTAAAGAAGACGACTGTAGCGAGCGAGGACGTCAGAAACGCAGGCCAAAGGATGGCCGTCACCTGTTGTATGCGCGGTATCGCGTGGTCCATAAATTACCTCCCCTACAAGATAATTTAAGAAATCCATTATTTTCTAATAGTTTGCTGATAACAGCTGTTGACCACCTTGCGCCAAGTTGATGCGTCCCGTCAAGCGCCAATTTCTTTCAGTGGGCTCAAGACGGGCTTGCCAAACACCCGTTGTGCTTGCCGTTGTGTCGGCGATATACAAGCCATTGCCCTGATGCATCAGCTGTATTTCATGATCCAGCTGGTCCAGTGTTGGATGGGTCAGCGACAGGGTTAATGTCTCGGGGAGTGCGTCCTGTTGCCGGGACGTCAGTTGCAGGGAAAGAGGTTGTGCGTCGTTGCTGAAACGCAGCAGGGCCTGCATTTCCAGTTGGGCGGCGACCTGTTCGCGCTCGATGGACTGGTTGATGGCAAGGCCTTCCTTGTAATAGTCATCCGCCACCAGGCTGTCGCGATTCTGGGTGGCGATGATCACGGTTGCGATACCGGCAATCACGGCGCTGGCGGGCAGGGCCATGATGAACCAGGGCCAGAACTGCCGATACCAGGGTGTAGGGGGTATGGCTGATTGCATGCTTATCCTCCTGCCGGGCCGAGGAAGCGGCCAGTCTGAGTGGTAGTGATAGCGGGGTTTTCCCGCGACGTCAGGGTGAATTCAATCGTGTTGCTCGCGTTCTTGAGGTGCACCGGGTCAATGCGCACGCGTACCGGCAGTCCGAAGACTTCGCCGGCGGGGACGCTGATAATGACATTGCCGGTATCGAGCTCCATTTCGGGCAGGCCAGTCACCTGCAGATCGTACACGTGCGCCTGCTCATCCATGTTAATCAGCTTGAGCGTATACACGTTTTCAATATAGCCGAGATTGGTTTCACGATAGAGGGAATTGCGGTCGCGAATAATGTCGAGCTCCACCGGGATGCGCTGGCTGATGGCATAAAACAGGCCGACGGTGAGCGCAACCAGTACGGCAGCATAAAAAATCGTGCGGAAGCGCAGTACATGCTGGCCCTGGTGATGCAGAATGTTTTCCGTGGTATAGCGAATGAGTCCCTTGCTGTAACCCATTTTGTCCATGACGTCATCGCAGACATCGACGCAGGCGGCACAGCCGATACACTGGTATTGCAGGCCGTTACGGATGTCGATGCCGGTCGGGCAGACCTGTACGCACATGGTGCAATCGATGCAATCGCCCAGTCCGGCCTGTTTCGGATCGGCATTGCGCTTGCGCGAGCCGCGCGGTTCGCCGCGTGCCTCGTCGTAGGAAATGATCAGCGTGTCCTTGTCGAACATGGCGCTCTGGAAACGCGCGTAGGGGCACATATAAATGCATACCTGTTCGCGCAGCCAGCCCGCGTTGCCATAAGTGGCAAAGCCGTAGAACAGAATCCAGAAAGTTTCCCAGGGGCCTAGCTGGAAGGGGTAAACGGCCGCGCCCAGTTCGCGGATTGGCGTGAAATAACCCACGAAGGTAAAACCGGTCCAGAGTGAAAAAATAATCCAGACGCTATGCTTGATTGCCTTGACGCGAAACTTGTTCGCGTTGAAAGCGGACTTGTCCAGTTTCATCTGTTTCGATCGATCGCCCTCGATCTTGCGTTCCATCCAGAGAAACACTTCGGTCCATACCGTTTGCGGGCAGGCATAACCGCACCAGAGGCGACCGGCAAGCGCGGTAAAGAAGAACAAGGACAGGGCAGCGATAACCAGCAGCCAGGCAAGATAAAAGAAATCCTGCGGCCAGAAGGTCAAGCCAAGAATATAAAACTTGCGAGCCGGTAGATCGAACAGCACGGATTGATGTCCGTCATAGTTGATCCAGGGTATGAAGTAATACAAGCCCAGCAACGCCAGCACGGCGGTGACGCGCAGATTGGCAAACAGCCCGTGCACTTCGCGCGGATAGATTTTCTTGCGCTTCTGATACAGCTCTTGTTCGACAGAATCGAGACTGACGTTTGTGGTTTTCGGTTCCATGAGATCGAGTCAGGTTCAATGATAATGGTGATTCACTATAACGATTCATGGCAGCTCTAGACCTGATCTAGCGCAAGTGTCAGCGTAATGTCAGGGTCTTTCATAGTGCTGGTTTTTATAGGGTTTTATAAAATAAAAACGGGCCCGAAGGCCCGTTTAAGTTTCACTGCTGTATCGATGTTACTGAGACAGGCTGTACACGTAGGCCGCCAGTACATGGGCTTTGTCTTCGCCCAGGAAATCGGCGTGCGCTGGCATGCGACCGCTACGTCCATTGGCGATGGATTCGCGTACCTTGCCGGGCGAGCCGCCGTACAACCAGATGTTATCGGTCAGGTTCGGAGCACCCAGTGCCTGCATCCCTTTGCCATCGGGACCATGACAGGCCATGCACATCATGTCATAGCGGGTCTTGCCAGCCGAGGCCTTGGCGGCATCCTGCGAACGGCCACTCAGCGACAGCACATATTCAGCCGCTTCGTCCACGCCCTGATCGCCCAACGCTGCCTGCCAGGATGGCATGGCGCCGGTACGGCCCTGCAGAATACTGGTCTTGATCGTGGCTGGATCGCCACCATACAGCCAGTCGTTATCCGCCAGGTTGGGGAAGCCGGTGGTGCCGCGTGCATCCGAGCCGTGACAGGTTGCGCAATAGTTCAGGAACAGGCGCTGACCGGCTTTCATGGCGTCGTCATTAGAGACCAGTGCCGCCATATCCTGCTTGGCAAAGTTGGCGAAGATCGGACCGTACTTGGCATCGGCCGCCGCAATTTCCTCTTCATACTGGCTTTCGCCGGTCCAGTTGTTGGTGCCTTTCCAGGTGCCCAGTCCGGGATAAATGGCGAAGTAGGCCAGGCCAAACACCATGGTGATGTAGAACAGCCACAGCCACCAGCGTGGCAGCGGGTTGTTGTACTCTTCCAGTGTTTCATCCCATTTATGACCGGTGACTTCGCCGGAGGCGGATTCACCCGCCTGTGGTTTTGAAGTCCAGCGAATCAGCCACCAGCAGGCAGCGATGTTACCCAGGGTGAGCAGAATCACCCACCAGTTCCAGAATTGACTGGTAAAAATAAAATCATTCATTGTTGTGATTCCTTCTCGTCGTCGCTGAAGGGCAGGTTCGCGGCTTCGTCAAAGTCCGCCTTGCGTTTGCTGCTCCAGGCCCAGATCCAGATGCCAATGAAACTGACGAACATCAGCACCGTGAACAGTGAACGAATATCGTTGATGTCGATGTTCATGATTACCTCCGAGTCTTGATGCTGGTGCCGAGGTTCTGCAGATAGGCCACCAGCGCATCCAGTTCGGTCTTGCCCTGAACGGCGGCTTCGGCACCGGCGATATCCGCGTCGCTATAGGGCACGCCCAGGGTCCGCATCAGTTCCAGTTTTTTACCGGTCATTGAACTGTCGATCTGATTTTCCGCCAGCCAGGGGAATCCGGGCATGTTGGATTCCGGAACCACGTCGCGCGGATTGATGAGATGGACGCGGTGCCAGTCATCGGAATAGCGTTCGCCAACGCGTGCCAGATCCGGACCGGTGCGCTTGGAGCCCCACTGGAATGGATGGTCGTAAACAAATTCACCGGCAACCGAGTAGTGACCATAACGTTCAGTTTCGGCACGGAACGGACGGATCATCTGTGAGTGACACAAATAACAGCCTTCACGCACATAAATGTCTCTGCCTTCCAGCTGCAACGCGGTATAGGGTTTCAAGCCTTCAACCGGTTCCGTGGTGGATTTAAGGAAGAACAGTGGAACGATTTCCACCAGGCCGCCGACACTGATAACCAGGATGATGAGGATGGCCATCAGGCCGATATTTTTTTCAACTACTGCATGACTCATGATGATCTCCTCAATGCGCCGCTTGTGGAATGGCGGTTTGTGCTGGTTGGCTGCCCTGAACTGTCTTGATCACGTTGTAGGCCATGATCAGCATGCCGGACAGGAACACCACGCCACCGAGGAAGCGGACAAAGTAGTAGGGATACATGGCTTCGAGCGATTCGACGAAGCTGTAGGTCAGCGTGCCGTCGGCGTTCACCGCGCGCCACATCAGACCCTGCATGATGCCGGAGATCCACATTGCCACGATGTACATCACCACCCCGATGGTGGAGACCCAGAAGTGCAGGTCGATGAGTTTCACCGAGTACATCTGCTCGCGGCCGAACATCCGGGGGATCAGGTAGTACATGGCACCGATGGATACCATGGCCACCCAGCCGAGCGCGCCGGAATGCACGTGACCGATAGTCCAGTCGGTGAAGTGACTGACGACGTTGACGCTCTTGATCGCCATCATCGGGCCTTCGAAAGTCGCGAGCCCGTAAAACGCCAGCGACAGCACGATGAACTTCAAAGCCGGATCCGTACGCAGCTTTTTCGACGCTGTCGAAACCGTCATGATGCCGTTGATCATCGTGGCCCAGGAGGGCGCCAGCAGCACCAGGCTCATGACCATGCCCAGCGACTGCACCCAGTCGGGGATGGAGTTGTAATGCAGGTGGTGCGGGCCTGCCCAGATGTAGCTGTAGGTGAACGCCCAGAATGCGACGACCGACAGGCGATAACTCCAGATCGGCCGGCCGGCCTGCTTCGGCAGGAAGTAATACATCATGCCGAGGA
>JBFHQE010000038.1:0-7459 GCA_041592335.1 Thiohalobacteraceae bacterium
GGCCGGGTATAGGCTCGGGATTTTCCGGCTTCTCGGCGAAGCCTGTCACCTTCATGTCCTGGTCGACTGCCATGACCCCGAACTCGCGAGCTTCGTCCACCGGCACTTCGATACAACCCACTGTCATTTCGGCGCCCGAGTGAACATGCGCCGCAATCATCTGCCCGTAGTCCATCTTGTAAACGTGATCACCTGCCAGGATGACGACATATTTAGGGTTGTACACATCGATGATGTCCAGATTCTGGTAGATCGAATCAGCGGTTCCCGCATACCACTCTTCCGAGGTTCGTTGCGATGCGGGTAGTACGTCGATGAATTCACCCAGTTCGGGTTTGAAGTGAGACCAGCCGCGCACGATGTGACGGATTAATGAATGGGCCTTGTACTGGGTCAGCACGCCGATCCTGCGAATGCCGGAATTAATACAGTTTGACAGCGGAAAATCGATAATGCGGAATTTACCGCCGAAATATACGGCGGGCTTCACCCGCCATTCAGTCATTTCCTTGAGTCGGCTGCCGCGCCCTCCCGCCATGATCAATGCCATTGTATCTCTTGTCAGCAAGCTGATTCTTCGTTGGTCTATGGTTTCGTGATTATTCATGGTGGCTCTCTCTGTCATTACCTTATTTCACCGGGCAAGGCCCTGTTCGCCTTACCCATGTTGCTTAGCCAATGGGTTCAGCCTGGTAAAAATATGTTGAATCGCCTGCTAACCAGACCCGGGTATTACAGCTCTTTCCGGAAAGGCAGGTCAGCACCACGCCGGGAACAGGTGATGGATGCCGCCCGTGCCGCATAATCAAGCAGATTATCGAGTTGTTGCTGGTCCAGCGCTGCAACCGTCTGGCGCGGATCACCATTGATGCCTAACTGCGCCAGCAGGGCCGCCTGGAAAGTATCGCCGGCGCCCACGGTATCGACCACTTGATTAATCACCGGCACCTGTCTGCCATGGAGTCCACTACGGGTCCAGGCGTTAACTTCTTTCTCTCCATCGGTAATAACCACCAGGTCAACTCCCGTTGCCAGCCATTCATCTACCTGTTGCCGATGCGGGATTCCGGGATACAGATACTCCATATCCTCGGCGCTGATCTTCAACAACTGGGCGAATTTCGCATATTGGGCAATGCGATCACGCCACACCTGCATATCCGGCTCAATCGTTGGGCGCACATTGGGGTCCAGCGAGATGAATCGATCACCCACCTGCTCCAGCAACAGGGCAAAGGCATCGGCTACCGGTTTCACCACCAGGGAATAGGAACCGAAATGCAGGCCCCTGATCTCGTCACCGATGACTGGCAGATCGTTGCCGGTGAGGCTGCAATCTGCCGAACCGAGACCGTAAAATACATATTCTGGTTGGCCGCTATCATTCACCGTTACCATGGTCAGCGTGGTCCTGCGACCGGAGCGCACCAGGTAATCGGTGGACACAGATTCCGATTCCAGTAACCTTACCAGCTTGGTGCCCAGCACGTCGGAGGAAATGCCGGTTAGTAATGCCACCTTTTCACCCTGCCTTGCGAGCCCGATTGCGACATTGAAGGGTGAGCCACCGGCGCGCGCATTCATGCTGACAGAGCCGGGTTTGTCTTCCTCTTTGAGGAATACATCGTACAAAGCCTCACCACATATCAGGTACATTGGGCTTCTCCTCTTGCCAAATATTCCAATGAATCAAATCACTCAATCGATGGCTTCTGGAAACTTCGACAACCCATGACCATTATGGATTCTGAATCCGGGTTTCGGATTCAGAAACCTCAACGGCTCTTATTCGCTGAATTTGAGCCAGGATCATTCGAAATAGACCGTGCCTCGATTACCACCATACCTCGGCATGAAGACCGATAGTCAAACCATCGTCATCACCATCGGGGATGGATTCACTGGCCGCGTTGTAGACATCGCCATCCCACTGGGCGTAAGTCGCAAACAGGCGCAGCGAGGGACGAGCCCATACACCTGATCCCATTGACCACTGCTGGGCGATGGTCAGTTTGAGCAGGTCGGCTGCGCTGCCACCCGCCTGCGGATCAACCTCATCATAGCCGAGTTCAACCGCAGTACTGAGTATGTCGCTCCACTGGTATACCGGGCGAAGACCTAATGAAGTCCAGGTCAGACCATCGTTTGCATCCAGGTCCCGGTCTTCGTAAATGACGGCATACATCATTTCGGTTTTACCGCCAAGTTTGATGGTGCCGTGATCAACGATGCGTATCATGCTGCCTTCACCGGCGGTGTTGTTATTCAGTCCGCCGGTTCCTACCATGCCATCAGTTCCGTATTGAGCCACCAGCACATTGGTGCCGGCATCATATGTTTGCTTGTGTTCAGCGGTGAATAACAAACCATCCTGGTCAGGGTCGCCGGCGGCCTCCTGTTCATCGGTGGCGGACGCTAGTCCAATATCAAGGCCAATTTCGAGTTTGCCATTTTCATTGGCATCGATGTCTGCCAGGCGTATGTCAAATACATTGCTGCTAAAGTCGGTGGAGGTCGGGACAGTCGGGTCGGCCAGTTCGGTACTGCGCACCCAGGCCACTGAAAGTTTGCCGATCCCCGCGTCTATATTTTCAATACCTGCGCCGGGGCCGGAGGTATTCCAGTAAAAGAAGTCATTCATGTGGACATCGTGACGCTGGTAATAGCGCTTACCAACCCACAAGGACGCGCCGGGAAAGGCATCGATAACATTCGTACCCTCGACGTAAAAAAAACCCGACATGG
Source organism: Thiohalobacteraceae bacterium (assembly GCA_041592335.1). Taxonomy (GTDB): domain Bacteria; phylum Pseudomonadota; class Gammaproteobacteria; order Thiohalobacterales; family Thiohalobacteraceae; genus JBFHQE01. The sequence goes on from JBFHQE010000038.1 coordinate 2,746, forward strand.
TTTCAGTCATTTCAAGGTTGTTCTGTTGCGGCGCGTTGTATGCCAGCATGGTATACAGTTTGAATGAGCGGCCATCTTCATTGTAAACCTCCTTGTTCAAAAACATTTCGGCCCATTCTTCACACTCATTACCGAGTCGATATTTTGCTACCCCGGGGGCAGAAAAACAGGCCTGGTCTCCACCGTCAGCCGTCATACCTATACCTGACCTGAAATAACCTTTGAACTCAAAGGGGGTGGTTTCCGCCATGCTCTGATTCGAAACCAGGAGCGTGGCGATGGATGCGCCGATCAGTGCGCTTGCTGAATATTTACTAGTTGATTTAGTCTGGTTCATGAGGCTTACCTAATTTTGAAATGATAAACATGCTCATTAATTGAGCCCCTGGGCAGCTCGACCGGTGAACAGATCAGGGCGCCAACCCATTCGATCGACTCAGCCAACCCGGTCAGCTGCTTTTTCAACCGGGCATGTACTCCCGGTAAATCACCTTGCATTCATCCTTCATCTATTCCGCATGACGAGTAGCGCCTGCCTTACATGGATATTTCCGCATACCGGCCATACCCTTTCACAACTGCTCAACCCGAGCGCGCAATTCCTTAATTCGTGTGCTGACATATTTTTCCAGGTGATCAAGTTCATCGATAAGCGTAGCCCTCAACATGTCATGATCATTCGCGTTCCTGACTATCTCGTCCAGCTCCACCAGGGCTTTCTCTAAAAAGGGCGATACTTCGTCACCCTGTGCATATGTCGGTTTGCCACTGTCGGTAACAATGGTCTTATGTGTCCTACCGAATCGGTAATTATGGCTGGATGTCCGCAAGGATCCCTTGCCACGCTTGTAATAAACTCTAAGCACATCTACGTCGTCTTCCTGCCACAGACTGTAGCGAGAAATTTCCGATGGGTTTTTAATACCCATCTCCTCTAACGCTGATACAGCGCCTTTATTCCTGGTCTTTTTTCCATCGTCGAGTTTGCTCATTTCAAGTACCTTCGTGCTGTTTTTAACTGGAAATGTATTCCCTCAGAGTGTCTGCGACCCCTTTTTTCCATAAGGCGGTAACGGCGGCGGAAAAGCTTTCCACGAAAACGCCATTAACCGCCAGGGGGCCCAGGATATCCGTCAGCTTAAGGAATGCGTCCGGCTGTTGCCGCGTCAGCAATGCCTGCTGCTGCAGGCGCTTTGCATTTTCATCCACCACCTCGATGGCATTTCCCGCATCATCACTGCCCGCGCAGTAGCGGCACCACAACGCGACTTCCAGCGCCAGGCCTTTCACCGGTAGACCCTTTTGCAGCCGGTCATTGATCGAGGGCAGGATAAACTTGGGCTGACGGTTTGAACCATCCATGCACAGGCGCGGTATGGTGTCGCCAATCTTCGGGTTGGAAAATCGCTCGCGGGCTTTATTGAAATAGGCATGAAAATCCTGACCCGCTACTGGCGGTACGATCGGGATAACCTCCTCTCCGATCAGCTTCGACATAAAGCCGTCGACCAGTTCATTGGCCATGGCATCATGCACAAAATGTATACCCAGTAATGCTGCGGGATAGGACATAGCCGCATGCCCGCCATTGAGCAGGCGAAGCTTCATCAGTTCAAAGGGGGCCACATTTTCGACGAATTCCACCCCCACTTTTTCCAGTGCCGGTCGTCCCTGGGGGAACTTGTCCTCAAGCACCCATTGACGGAAGGGTTCGCACACCACCGGGCTGGCATCCTCAATGCCAAAATCGTCCCTGACCAGATTTCGCTCTCGCTCGCCGGTGGCCGGAGTGATGCAGTCCACCATGCCATTGGGGAAACTGACCTCGGCGGCAACCCACTCAGCCAGTTCCTGCGCTTGCAATCGCGCCAGGCCGACTACCGCCTGCCGCGTAACATCGCCGTTATGGGGCAGGTTGTCACAGGACATGACAGTAAAAGGCGCCACAGACATTTCACGACGCCTGCGCAGGGCCGAGAGCAATACGCCAAACACGGTTTTCGGTGCATCCGGATGTTTGCTGTCGTGGACGATCTCGGGATGGGTGCTGTTGAACTCGCTGGTTTCCTCATCACGGTAGTAGCCACCCTCGGTGATGGTCAGGGATACAATACGAATGTCCGGACGGCTCAGGCGTTCAATCAGGGTTGCGGGATCGACTTCGACAAAGTCGATCATCGCGCCACAGATTCTGGCCGTGTTACCGGACGGGTCCAGTTCGATGACCGAATACATCCAGTCCTGAGATGCCAGCCGCTGGCGCATGGCTTCATCGTAGGACTTGATGCCGGCCCCGATGATGCCCCAGTCATGGTCCTGCCCCAGGTTGAACAGCCTGTCCAGATACACAGCCTGGTGCGCCCGGTGAAAATTGCCAACACCGATATGCAGTATGCCGGCGCTGATCTGGTTGCGCTTGTAGCCCGGTCTACTCACCGATGATGCAATCGAATCCAGATTGGCCTGGTTAAGCTTTAGCGGTTTGGCTGAAGCGGTCTGTTTTCCAGTTTCTTTGTTCATATTGCGACTCCCTTCTCGTCGAAACGATGGATCCGGTCCTCGTCCGGCGCGATGAATACCTTGTCGCCATATTTCACTTCGAAATCCCCGGAGGTTCGAACCAGCACCGGGGTCTGGCCTGCCACCTCGATATGCACAAAGGTGTCGGAGCCCAGGTGCTCGGCAATACCTACCTTGCCCTCACATTTACCGGAGTCGTATGACAGCTTCAGGTGCTCAGGCCGCGCCCCTATGGAGTGAGCGTCGTATTCCCGCGCAATGTCTCCTTCGAAGAAATTCATTGACGGTGAGCCAATGAATCCGGCCACGAAGCGGTTCCGCGGTTTACGGTAGAGTTCCATCGGGCTGCCCACCTGCTCCACACGCCCTGCCTGCAGCACAACAATCTTGTCGGCCATGGTCATGGCCTCGACCTGGTCATGGGTGACGTAGATCATGGTGGTTTTCAACTGCTGATGCAGCTCTGAAATTTCCAGGCGCATATTGACGCGCAGCGCGGCATCCAGGTTGGACAGCGGCTCGTCAAACAGGAAGGCCTGTGGCGATCGCACAATGGCGCGCCCGATGGCTACGCGCTGGCGCTGGCCTCCCGACAACTGGCCCGGTCGGCGGTCGAGGTAATCGGTCAGATTCAGCACACGCGATGCATCTGCCACTTTCTGGTCAATCACCTCCTGCGACTCCCCCGCCATTTTCAGCGGAAAGGCGATATTCTTGCGTACCGTCATATGCGGATACAGTGCATAGGACTGAAACACCATCGACAGGCCACGCTTGGCCGGACCGACATGGGTCATGTCCTTTCCGGCGATTTCAATCGAGCCGCCGGAGGTGTCCTCCAGCCCCGCGATCAGACGCAGCAGGGTGGACTTGCCACAACCCGACGGGCCGACGAAGACAGCGAATTCGCCCTGATTGATTTCAAGGTCAATCCCCGGGATCACAACGGTTTCGCCGAAGACCTTTGATACGTTTTTCAGATTAATATGTCCCATAACGATTCCTCTCAATAACCAGCATTTATTTCACGGCGCCGAAGGTCAGGCCGCGCACCAGTTGTTTCTGGCTGAACCAGCCCATGATCAATATTGGCGCTATGGCCATGGTGGATGCGGCCGACAACTTGGCGTAGAACAGCCCCTCGGGACTGGAGTAGCTGGCGATAAATGCCGTCAACGGCGCCGCACTGGCTGCGGTCAGGTTGAGGGTCCAGAACGCCTCGTTCCAGGCCAGGATTACATTCAATAAAAGTGTTGATGCTATGCCCGGTACCGCCATGGGTGTCAGCACGTAAATGATTTCCTTGGCCAGCGAAGCCCCGTCCATGCGTGCCGCTTCCAGGATGTCGACCGGGATTTCCTTGAAGTAGGTGTAGAGCATCCAGATGATGATGGGCAGGTTGATCAGGGTCAGCACGATCACCAGGCCGGTACGGGTATCCAGCAGGTTGGTATCACGAAAGATCAGGTAAATCGGCACCAGTACACCCACCGGCGGCAACATCTTGGTGGAAAGAATCCACATCAGGATATTCTTGGTCGCGCGGCTGGGTGAAAACGCCATCGACCAGGCTGCGGGGATCGCAATAACCAGCCCCAGCACAGTCGATCCCACCGAGATCACCACCGAGTTCATGAAGTGGAGAAAGTAGTTTGAGCGATCCATAACCTCAGCGTAATTCTCCAGCGTCCAGTCGAAGAAAAACATCGACGGAGGCGAAGCAATGGCCTCGGCTTCGGTCTTGAAACTGGTCAGGAGGGTCCACAGGATCGGGAAGAAAATCAGTATCCCGAGTGACCAGGCCAGCGCGGTGAAAAACAGCTTGCGACGTTGTGTAACTTGGCGTGCCATGATTATGCCTCCAGGTTCTTGCCGACAATGCGGATCAGGAAGATAGCAACGATATTGGCCAGCACCACCGCGACGATGCCGCCGGCGGATGCGCCACCCACATCGAAGGTGAGCAATGCCTGTGAATACACCAGATAGGTCAGGTTGGTGCTGTCATAGCCCGGCCCTCCGCTGGTGGTGACCAGGATCTCCGCAAACACCGATAGCAGGAAGATGGTCTCGATCAGCACCACCACGGTGATGGCACGGGCCAGATGTGGCAGCGTGATGTAAAAGAAAATCGAAATCGGTCCGGCGCCATCCATTTCCGCCGCTTCTTTCTGTTCACGGTCCAGCGATTGCA
>JBFHQE010000039.1:0-7416 GCA_041592335.1 Thiohalobacteraceae bacterium
CGCCACTATCATCCAAATAATCTTTAGGATGATTGAATAATGACACCCAGAGAGTTAAAAGACTTGCTCTATGAGCAGGTTGGCCGCATTGGCAAGGCGGTTGCCAGTGCCAAGCGCCTTGAGATTCTGGAAATCCTCTGTCAGGGCGAGAAAAGCGTCGATGAGCTGGCGCGAGAGGCCAGTATCAGCGACAAACTTGCCAGCGCGCATCTCAAAGAGCTGCGAATTGCACGGCTGGTAGAAGCGCGCCGGGAAGGCAAGCAGATGATTTACCGGCTGGTGGATGAACGGGTGGCCCAGTTGTGGGTGGTGATCCGTGAAATCGCCGAAGAACGCCTGCTGGAATTGCAAAGCGCCATGCATGAAATGGTGCGTCAGCCGGGCACCTTGTCGGCATTGTCCAGCAAGGAACTCATGGAACAGGCGCGGCGTGGTGAAGTGTTCGTGCTCGATGTGCGTCCGGGGATTGAATTCGATTTTGCGCACCTTCCCTATGCGCGCTCCATTCCGGTCAATGAACTTAAAAAGCGCGTCAACGAAATTCCCAGGGACAAGCCCGTTGTCGCGTACTGTCGCGGACCCTTCTGCCTTATGGCGCATGAAGCGCTGGATATCCTGAATGAGGCCGGTATCGAGGCAACGCGGATCGAATCCGGTGTGGCTGAATGGCGTGCCGAAGGTCTGCCGGTGTCCATGCTTCATGAGCAGGTCGATTGATGCTCAAGGATGACTTCTCTCAGCTGACGCATGGTATCAGCGTTAACCTGCAGCAATTCTCCCATCAGCTGGTGCAGGTCTTTTTTGTCGGACTGACACTCGGGATGATGCGCACCGTGGTGCCGGCATTATCGGAAAGCGAATTCGGGGTGCCGCGCGATTCATTTATGCTGCTGACCAGTTTCGTGGTTGCCTTTGGCGTTGTGAAAGGCACGCTGAATTTTGTTGCCGGACGCTTATCGGAAAAGATGGGAAGGCGGCGTGTATTGTTTATAGGCTGGCTATCGGCCATCCCGGTGCCTGTCATGGTCTGGTATGCCCCGTCCTGGGACTGGATTGTCGCGGCGACGATTCTGCTGGGTGTGAACCAGGGTTTTGCCTGGTCCATGACGCAAACCAGCAAGCTCGATCTGGCGCATGGTAACGAGCGCGGATTTGCCATCGGTATGAATGAATTTTCCGGCTATGTCGGCGTGGCGATTGCGGGTGTCATCACGGCCTATCTTGCGGAGCACATGGGGCCTCGCGATGGTTTGCTATGGTTTGGCCTGGTTTCTGTCGGCCTTGCCGGTGCGGCGACGTTAATCTGGGTGAAGGAAACCCTGCCCTGGGCGCGCCTGGAATCCAGGCTACATGTCGCTGGTGAAAATCTCGGGCCACTACCCCGATATCCCGCCAACATTTCCAGAGATTCTTCAACCTGGGAGATGTTTACCCTGATGTCGTGGCGCGATAAACGCATGGCTGCTTTCTGCCAGGCCGGGCTGGTGGAAAAGTTTGTCGATGCCTTTGTCTGGGTGATTTATCCGGCCTGGTTGTTTCAACAGGGTACATCCTTGCCGATGATTGGCTGGATCGTGGGAGTTTACGGCGTGGTCTGGGGTATGTCGCAATTTATCACCGGCCGCCTGTCTGATCGTATTGGTCGTATGAAGCCCATTGTCGCAGGTATGTGGCTATGCGCGATGGGGGTGGCCATGATGTCGTTCAGTGCCGACGTTGCCTGGCAGATTACCGCTTCGGCGATTACGGGTGTTGGCATGGCCTTGCTCTATCCCAACCTGTCTGCCGCGGTAGCGGACATTGCGCATCCCGCCTGGCGAGGTTCGGCAATCGGAATTTATCGCTTCTGGCGTGATTTTGGTTATGGCGTTGGTGCGTTGCTATTAGGCATTACGGCAGCCTCGTCCGGCACGCTGGATGGTGTGTTCTGGTTTGTGGCAATCGCGATGTTTTTGTCCGGGTTGCTGGTGGTGATTTTGGCGGAAGAGACTTTGCCGCGATTAAATCCGGCGGATGAATAATTATAAAAACGTTCCTGCGCCGATTAAATGCCGTTGCCAGTAGGGGTTGTCCAGGGTTGAGCGCGACACTCTTTTTCCACTGGAAGGCGCATGAATGAACTTTCCTCTTCCAGTGTAAATCCCGACATGACTGGTCTTGGTGCCGGTCAGTTTAAAAAACAGTAAATCTCCCGGCTTGAGATGTTTGATCGCAACAGGACGGCTGGCTTCAAACTGCGCCATGGCAGTTCGTGGTGTGTAGAGACCCGCCTGGCGGTGGGTGTAGTAAACCAGTCCGCTGCAATCGAAGCCCGCGGGAGAAGTGCCGCCGTAGCGGTACGGTGTGCCCAGCATGGATTCGGCAGAGGTCACAATGCGCTTGCGATCCTGCTCTATCGGCGCTTGCTGCGTGGATGAAGGGCCAGCAGGGTAGCTTTTCTGCTGTGGCGCGCTGGCGCAGCCGACCAGCGTGATGAGAAAACATACTGTGACCAGCGATTGAAACAAACGCATATCGATTCCTGGTGGTTAACCTTAATCAGCTTAACGGCAGCCAGTTCCAGATTTTTTTTGAAATGGCGCACAGATTGATCGATTACAAAGGCGATATCCCGGCATTTTCCAGCATGGCGGTGAGCCGAATCAGCGGCAGGCCAATCAGGGTGTTGGGATCATCGCCCTCGAGTCTTTCAAACAGGGTAATACCCAGCCCCTCGGATTTGAAGCTTCCGGCACAATTATAGGGCTGCTCTTTTTGCAGGTAGCCCTCAATCTGGTCATCGGACAGCTTGCGGAAATGTACCCTGAACGGAACGACTTCTGTTTGTGCCCGTTCTTGCTGGGCGTCGAACAAGCACAAGCCGGTATAAAAAGTTACCACCTTGCCCGAAGCGTGCTGTAACTGCTGAACGGCTTTCTCATGGTTGCCGGGTTTTCCCAGGATTGTGTCATCTATCACGGCGACTTGATCTGAACCAATAACCAGGCCCTCCGGATACTGTCGCGCACCGGCACGGGCTTTCAATTCCGACAACCGGGCTACAAGTTCATCCGGTGTTTCATTGGCTAGCGCCGTTTCATCAACTTCCGGTTTGCAAGTTGCAAATGGCAGCTGCAGTTTTTCCAGCAAAGCCTTGCGAAATGGCGATGTTGAAGCAAGTACCAGGCGAGGTTGAGTCGTCATATCAGGCCCCGGACTCGATTTCGATCAGGGTTTCATCCGGGTTCACGCTATCGCCCTTGGCGACATGAATGGCCTTGATCGTACCGGCAACGGGGGCCTGAATTTCGGTTTCCATTTTCATGGCCTCGGCGATCAGCACGGGATCGCCTGCATTTACAGTGGCTCCGACTTCAACCAGTACATCGACAACGGTACCGGGCATGGAGGTAGTCACGTCCCCAGGTGCGGTGGCGCGTGGACGTTTGCTGCCTTTGGGTTTAACTGCCGTTGTGTTTTCTTCACTGGTGAACTCTTCCAGTGACTCGACCAGGATTTCTTCCGGCACGCCGTCCACGGTGAGATAGAAGGGACGGGTGTCTTCCTTACGGTGTCCTGAGCCCGTTACCCGGATGTGATAGGTTTCACCATGAAGCGTGATATTGAACTCGGTAGGCCGTTCCAGGGTATCGCCGCCACGCTTGAGCGGTTCAAGAGGTTCGGGTTTGAGCTCCCCGGTCGAGCGTTGTTCCAGAAAACTGCGGCCGATTTCCGGGAACATCGCATAGGTCAGTACATCTTCTTCCGTTTTGGCCAGCGTGCCGATGTCGTCGCGCAATGTATCAAGTTCCGGGTGCAGTAAATCGGCGGGTCGGAAATCGATGACGTCTTCATTACCGATTGCCTGTTGGCGCACCATGGGGTTCACTGTCCCCGGTGCCTTGCCATACTTGCCCTGTAGATAGAGTTTTACTTCGTTGGTGATGGCTTTATAACGTTGACCGGATAGTACGTTCATTACCGCCTGGGTGCCTACAATCTGCGAGGTGGGTGTCACTAGCGGAGGGTAACCCAGGTCTTCGCGCACGCGCGGTATTTCCGCCAGTACTTCATTCATGCGTCCCAGCTCGCCCTGTTCGCGCAGCTGGTTATAAAGGTTGGAGATCATGCCGCCCGGCACCTGGTAGATTTGAACGCGGGTATCGAGGCCGGTGAATTCGCTTTCGAACTGGTGATATTTCTTGCGCACTTCGCGGAAATAAAAACCAATCTCCTGCAACAGGTTTAGATCGAGACCGGTATCCCACTCGGTTCCGGCAAGCGCGGCAACCATGCTTTCCGTGGGCGGGTGACTGGCGCCACCGGCAAAGGATGAAATCGCGGTATCGATATGAACGCAGCCATTCTTGATCGCTTCCCAGTGACATATCTCGGCGATTCCCGCGGTGGCATGCATGTGGAAATGAATCGGAATTTCCACGGCCTCGGTCAATGTGCCGACCAGTTCGGCCGTCACCATCGGGGTTTGCAGTCCCGCCATGTCCTTGATGGCGATACTGTCGCAGTGCATATCCTGCAGTTGTCTGGCCAGCACACTGAATTGCTCGATGCTGTGCACCGGGCTGGTGGTATAGCAGATGGTGCCCTGGGCATGTTTGCCCGAGGCCTTGACCGCCTTGATGGAGGTTTCCAGGTTACGGATGTCGTTCAGGGCGTCGAAGATGCGAAATACATCCATGCCGTTATCGGCGGCGCGCTGCACAAACGCGGCAACAACATCATCCGAATAGTGCCGGTAGCCGAGCAGGTTCTGGCCACGCAACAGCATCTGGAGTTTTGTGTTCGGCAGGGCATCACGCAGTTTGCGCAAACGTTCCCAGGGATCTTCTTTCAGGAAGCGCACGCAGGCATCGAAAGTGGCGCCACCCCAGGCTTCCAGTGACCAGTAGCCAACCTTGTCCAGCTTTTCACAGATCGGCAGCATGTCGTCGGTGCGCATGCGCGTCGCGATCATGGACTGGTGTCCATCACGCAATACCAGGTCAGTTATCTTTACTTGCGCCATAGCAACTCTCTTTAAAATCCGTAATGCGCCGCGACAGCGGATGCGATGACTGCGGCGAGTTCCCGGGTGGGCCGACTGGCCGCATAGTTAACCAGTTCCGGGTGCTCTTCGACAAAACCGGTGGTGAAACGTCCGGCCTTGAATTCGGGAGTTTCCAGAATTTCCAGGTAGTAGGGAATTGTGGTTCTGACACCGTATACGCCCATGTCATGCAGGGCGCGGCTGGAACGCCGAATCAGTTCATCCCAGTCCATGGCCCAGACTACCAGCTTGGCGCACATGGAATCATAAAAAGGTGGGATGACATAACCCGAGTAAATGGCGGCATCGGTGCGTACGCCCGGACCACCCGGTGCAAAGTAACGCGTGATGCGACCGAAGCTGGGCAGGAAATCGTTCTTCGGATCTTCGGCGTTGATGCGAAATTCCATGGCGATGCCGCGTCGTTCCACGTCTTGCTGCCTGTAGCGTAATTCCAGTCCTGACGCGATGCGAATCTGTTCCTGTACGATATCGATACCGGTAATGACCTCGGTCACAGTGTGTTCAACCTGCAGCCGGGTATTCATTTCCATGAAATAGAAATTTTCTTCGTCATCCATGAGAAATTCCACGGTGCCGGCATTTTCGTAACCGACCGCGCTGGCCGCCTTGACGGCAAAGTCGCCGATCAATGCACGCTGGTCTTCGCTTAATTGCGGTGAGGGTGCAATTTCAATCAGCTTCTGATGGCGGCGTTGAATCGAGCAATCGCGTTCAAACAGGTGAATAACATTGCCGTGCTGATCCGCCAGTACCTGTGCTTCGATATGACGCGGATTGACGATGCATTTCTCGATAAACACATCGGCACAGCCGAAGGCCTTGGTTGCCTCGGAAATGACGCGATCGAAATGGCGGCGCAGATCCTCTTCGTGTTCGCAGCGTCGAATGCCGCGGCCACCGCCACCGGAGGTTGCCTTGAGCATCACCGGGTAGCCGATTTGACTGGCAAGTTCGATCGCCTGATCCAGGCTGTCGAGATTGCCTTCGCTGCCGGGAACCACCGGGACGCCGGCCTCGATCATGCTGCGACGGGCCTCGGTTTTGTCGCCCATGCGCCGGATGACGTCCGACGTGGGGCCGATAAAGCGGATGCCGCGCCGGGCACAGATTTCGGCTAGCAGGGGGTTTTCGGACAGGAAACCATAGCCGGGATGCAGCGCGTCACAGCCGGTTTCCCGCGCCAGATTGACGATGCGGTGGGCGTTTAGATAGCCCGCGACCGGGTCGGGGCCGATGCTGTAGGCTTCGTCCGCTTTCTTGACGTGCAGGGCATGCCGGTCCGCCTCGCTGTAGATCGCCACCGAGCGGATGCCCATTTCGCGGCAGGCGCGCACGATGCGGACGGCAATTTCCCCGCGGTTGGCGATCAGGATTTTTTTGATCAAGGCGTGTCCCTTTGTCAGATAAATGTCGGTGCCACAAGGGCTTAGGAAGGGCGTTCCCGAATAAGGATTTCACCGGAAAAGGCCAGCCGGTGTCAACTTCAAAAGCGGCGCTTTGGTACTATCCCGGAAAGCCGGGAAAAGCCTGTTTTTTGTTTTGACACAAAAGGTTGGAGTGGTTATGATGCGCCGCTTATGCAACATCGGTTGCCAGATTGGGTCAATCCTTTCAGCATGGCTGACAAGGGCCGCACGTTCAGGACGCAGGTTTCGCTTGCGGACATGCAGCGGTTGGCGGACAAGCTCAGCGATACGCAAGGCACTCTCGCGGTCGACATGGCCTTCGGGCGTGACGACAGAGGTATCCGTTTCCTGAGTGGCAGTATCTCGGGGCAGCTTCACCTGATATGTGAACGTTGCCTGGGAAAAATGCACTGGCCACTCAAGCTGGACTACGCGCTGGGCCTGGTTGATAGCGAAGGCATGATTGAACGTCTGCCCGAGCAGTATGAACCGCTGCTTGTGGAACAGGAAGAAATTCGCCCGCTTGAAGTCATTGAGGACGAAGTGTTACTGGCATTGCCCATGTTTCCTGTGCATGAGAATGAGCAGGACTGCAAGCCACGTCAGTTGAAAGAAGAGACTGAAGAGGCAGTAGCAACCGATGAAGCGCGTGACAATCCCTTTGCCGTATTGGCAAAGTTAAAGCGCAACGATTAATCAGGAGTTAATCATGGCTGTTCAACAGAATCGAAAGACACCGTCCAAGCGTGGCATGCGTCGCTCACACGATGCGCTGACTGCCAAGGCCGTGTCCATTGAGCCGACCACAGGCGAAACCCATCTGCGTCATCACATCAGTCCAGATGGTTATTACCGTGGTCGCAAAGTCCTGTCTCGCGACGAGGATTAATCTGCTTCAATGACTGCGCATGACGCGCGGACCCGATCGGGTCGCGCGTCATTGCTTTTATAGGGACCGCA
>JBFHQE010000040.1:0-6033 GCA_041592335.1 Thiohalobacteraceae bacterium
AAGCGGGAGGCGGTTTCGGGCTGTTTTTTCCAAAAGGTACGGGGGCGCAGTGCAGAAAACACGTGGATATAAGCCAGTTTTATGTTAAGTCGTTGAGCGTGGAGCAGTTTTTCTGCCGGATTAGTCTTATTTATCCACCTCTTTACCTTAATTCTCCACGTGTTAGCCGTTTTTCTCCACATGCCGCTTTTCTGTGCCGCCTTCTATCTTCTCTCTCTTATTTATTGAAAAGAAAGAAGAAGTGTAACCGACTAAGGTCTATCTGCAATTCACAACCCAAGGATAGCGAACGTCATTTATCGCGGCAGTGTAACCGACTAAGGTCTATCTGCAATTCACAACTTTGATTGGACGACCTATGACAGCCGCTTTAGTGTAACCGACTAAGGTCTATCTGCAATTCACAACAATACCAGATGGAAATGAGGGTTTGAGTTGGTACGCCTGATGCACTCCTGGCTGGATTCCCGATAACAAGGAAGAACAAATGTATATATCCAGCAATGTCTACTCAGCTGCTGCCATGCAAGCGGCAACGACTGGCCATGCCACCGGCAAAACCTCGCCGACGAATGAGGTGCGGCAAAATAGCGTGCCTGCTCAGGGACAGTCATATCTGAGAGAGCTGGCGGAGCAGGTTGATCCGACCAATATGTCGCGCAACGATGCCTGGCTTATCGGCGATACGCTGGCGCGCTCGGGTGAATCGGAGATGGCGATGACGTTCATGGCGCAGGGGATGATTCTGGTTGAAGAGAAGGCGGCATGCGAAGCGCCACGCCGGATGATGCGATCATGAATGAAAGATTCAATATGTTTGAATCGTTACACAGCCAGATTGAATTTCATCGCTCCATGGGTCAGTCCGCGGAACGGCTGGAAAAGGCGCTGGCTTTTCTTGAAAAGCTGCAGGTTTCCGCAACAACGCCTGGAATAGACACCTACACGTAGTCTGACCGTTCTTTTGATTCAGCCCTGACCGGATGCGCGGGCCGCCGTGCGATGTTCCTGCGGACTCATGCCGCGCACGCGTTTAAAGGCGGCGCTGAAGGCGAAGGGTGTTGCATAACCAACTTTCTCCGCCACCGTGCTGACCGATTCATCGGGTTGTGCGAGCAGGTCTGCCGCCAGCGCCATGCGCCAGTTTTTCAGAAAGGTCATCGGCGGTTCACCCACGAGGTCCTGGAAGCGCCTCGACAACGACGCGCGTGACGCTCCGGCGGCAGCGGAGAGTTGTTCCAGTGTCCAGTTACGCGCCGGGTCTTCATGCATTAACTGCAGGGCGCGTTCGACAATGCGATCGCCCTGAAAACGCCACCACTCGGGTCGATTGGAGTCCTGTTGCGCAAACCAGGCCTTGAGTACGGCGGTGACCAGTAAATCCAGCAGGCGATCCAGCACGGCGGCCTGACCCGGTTCGTCCTTGACAACCTCGTCGCACAGCAGCGGCACCAGTGGCGATTCCCAGTCATCATGACGAATGCTCAGCACAGGGGGCAGGGCGCGCAGCAGGCGATCGCTGATATCGCTCAGATGTTCGTAAGCGCCAACCAGAAAAACGGTTGAGCCTTCGGGGTCATTACCCCAGTTTCTCACGCCATGCATCATCGAATCATGCAGAGAGTTGCCATCCAGATCGCAACACTGTTGTCCTGGATGAATGATGAGCTGCGGGGTTCTCTGCGAATTGTCGGCAAGATTGTAATGCGTCGGGGTGCGTATCACCGCGATATCGCCCGGGCCGATCTGGATCGGGTCGCCCTCGTCCGGCACAACCCAGAAATCTCCCACGACACCCGCGATCAGCGTCAGCGGCGAATCGGCGATATCCCTCAGTGACCATGGCGCTGTCATCACGGCGCGCAGGGCAAAGGCGCCACGGGCGCGCGGTGCATCCAGTAATCCCCCCAGAGTGTCCATGCAGCCAAGTATATACGAATACGTATGAAACTGAGCATTCCGCAAATGGTGTCCCCGCGTGCTGGCGAATAGAGTTATCCGCAGCTGAGCAAGCGAATTTTAAGTTAATCGAACTTAACCAGCAGGAGGGAGAAAACATGTCTCTGGAGAATGAAACAACTATGCGCCGACTTGTCGACGAGGTAATTAACAGCCCATCCATGCAATAAGCTGCCGTAACGGCAAAAGGAGATAATCATGAACAACATTACATTGGTATTAGGTGGAACAGGAAAAACCGGTCGTCGCGTCGCGGAGCGGTTACGGGCGCGCGGTATTGCCACGCGTATTGCATCGCGCGCGGCCAGTCCATCCTTTGACTGGAATGATGCCAGTAACTGGGAAGCGCTTCTTGAGGGTGTGACGGCCGTTTACATCAGCTACGCGCCTGATCTCGCCATTCCCGGCGCAACGGATGCGATTCGTCGTTTCGTTAAGCTGGCGGTGTCGCGCGGTGTCAAACGCCTGGTGCTGCTTTCCGGGCGCGGTGAGCAGGAAGCGCAGGCCTGTGAGCGGATTGTTCAGGCGACGGATGTGGAATGGACTATTGTCCGCGCCAGCTGGTTTATGCAGAACTTCTCGGAAGGCGAGTTTCTGCCCATGGTGCAGCAGGGCGTGATTACGCTTCCCGCCGGCAATATTCCCGAACCCTTCATTGATGTGAATGACATTGCGGACGTGGCGGTCGCGGCATTGAGCGAAGAGGGACATGCCTATGAGGTGTATGAAGTCACGGGTCCGCGCTTGATGACGTTTGAACAACTAGCCCGGGAGCTGTCTGAAATTTCAGGTCGCGAGGTGCAGTTTGTTCATATCCCAAGAGAAGATTTCAACCAGGCGATCACGGCTTCGGGCGCGCCCGACGACATCGCGTGGCTGCTTAATTATCTTTTCGAAACCGTGCTGGATGGCCGTAATGCCAGCCTGAGTGATGGCGTGCAACGCGCCCTGGGTCGCGAGCCAGCGGATTTCCAGGATTTTGCGCGCCGGATCGCCAGGCGGGGTGTCTGGAATAATCAAAGCGGGGTGGATGCCGCATGAGCTTTATTCAACTTCTGCCAATGATCTTGGTCTTGCTGGGAAGCGCAATTATTGCCGGTGTGTTCTTTGCCTTTTCCAGCTTCATTATGAAAGCCTTTGCACGCCTGCCTTCCTCGGAAGGCATGGCGGCCATGCAATCGATTAATGTCGTGGTGTTGAACCCGCTGTTCCTGGGTGTGTTCATGGGCACGACGGTCATTTCCCTGCTGGTTACGATCCTTGCCATCAAGGGATGGGGAATGCCCGCGGCGCCTTATTATCTGGCGGGTGCCGGGTTTTACATCGTCGGGACATTCCTGGTTACGGGCCTGGGTAATGTGCCGTTGAATAACCGGTTGGCGGCGATTGAACGCAACGATCCCGCTGCCAGCGAAATCTGGCGGCACTACCTTGATCGTTGGACCCGGCTTAACACCTATCGCACGCTGAGCGCGACGATGGCTGCCCTGATGATGTTAATTGGGTTAATGAAGGCGTATGCCTGAAGATGTTTCTCATGTGCTGCCCTTCTCAGGGCAGCACGCGAGAGGCGGAACCAATCAGTCGAAGGGTATAGTGAATTCGAGCATGATGTTCTGATTTGCACCGGATTGATGGCTGGATAGGTCTGATAAGGTGGTTTTGAATTGGTATGTCTCATGGTGGTGAAAACGAAAGAAACCCGGGCGCGTTGTCAGCTCTGGAGTTGTGGCATTCATGGGGTATGTAACCGAAGTTAGAGGCCCTGGATTATGCCGTCATCACTTTCCGTTAACAGCCTGATTACACTCGGTGATCAAGTGCGAGTTTGCGCTGGCGATGCAGCGCAAACGTAGCATTTCAACGGGTTGGCCATTCGCTTTGGTCAGGCGAATGCGCATGGGCAACAGTTCCTTTGGTGTGCCGAACAGATTGTCTATTTCATCCAAGTAGCGCTGTGCCGACACATAGTCATGCTTGTCGAATGCCAACTCGAGTAGCGCAAGGTAGGTCGAATAAGGGGCTGCATCGGTTGCGTATGCTTTGTTCAGATTGATCTCGGCATGTTGCTGTTTGCCCTCGGCGGCGCGCATTTCGTACATAAACATACGCGTATAGGGGTCTTCGCCAATAGTCCCTCCCAATGATCTGGCAGCCGTGCTGCTGGCCATGCGAATGTCATTGGATTCGATCCGTATCAGTTCGGCCTTGTGTACATGACGATATTGAGCGATCTGGCTGGAGAGAGGCTGGCTCTTGAATACATGCTGGTATTCAGCCTGCTTAAAGGAAGGGTGCGGTCGTTGCAGATGTTTGTCTTTCAAGTAATCGCGCACCCGGGATTTTCGTGCCGCAGCAGAGTCGTGCTCGGCTGACAGTTGTTGTTCCAGGTTTTTCCCCAGTTGGGTGAAGGCATCACTGATTTGCTGTTTGACTGCCTCGGCAGAAGGTGTCTGTTGCGTTGGTGCAGCTGTCAGTTGCGGTTGCGATGCCAGCCAGTCTTTGCGTTGTAGGGTATTGGTCTCGATCTTCTTCATGAGACGTACCATCGCATCTGCATTATAACCACTGGCCACCAACAGATCGGTTCCCAGTGCATCGGCTTCATTCTCCTTGCCGCGCGCCCAGGCGGGGAACACCGTTTTCTCAACAATCCACGCCATGGCACGAGCCCGCGTAAAATCATCACTGACTCCCTGATTGTTGGATCGCTTGTACACATCTAGCGCACCGGAAACCCAACTGCTGGCCTCTCGCAAGCTATCAGAGCCGTGGTGATGTAGCAACAGGTGGGACACTTCATGGCCGAGTAGTGCTGCCAGTTCATCTTCACTTTCCAGAGTCTTCAAGGTGCCGAGGCTGATGAAAATAGAACCGTGCGGCAGGGTGAATGCTCCAAATTCATTTTCCGGGCTGACATAAACCTTCGCATCAATCGGATGGCCTTTCCAGCCCTGTAAGACCCGGGTAAGCACCTCGTTGCAGTAATTCTGAAGCTGGGGAAGGTTGCCTACGGTGCGGTTGCCATAACGCCAGTAATTTATATCGGCCTGTCGTTCTTCTTGAGTGGCAGGTTCAGAAGGGTTGTCGTCCTGTAATGCAGCTTCCAGCATGGTTCCTTCTAGATTTTCCGTTCGATCTCCGGCGCCGAACATGCCTTTGACAGAACTGGTGACATCCTTGATGCCAGTTGACTTGCAACCGGCTGCCAGCAACGTGACCAGCGATAAAGCAATTATGGTTTTAACAGACATCCCTTCTCCCCCGCTCCATGTGCGCTGGCCAGGCGCCGATCCGTCCGTTGGCCGATGTTGGCATGCAAGCAGACCGGCTGCTCATCGTTATTGAAAATGAGGTAAGACTTGCTCAGCCAGACCTCATCTTGGCTACTGTTATTCAGACGAACCAGTACGAAACCTTTTTTATCATCATCAATCACGGTAAGTGGCAATGCCCCTAACTCACCGCTGCTGACAAGCTTGATTTGTGAACCCTGATCAGTGACGACCTTCATCTCGATCTCATCGTCATCGAATTCTTTAACCATGTAATGTTCGGCCTTGCTACCTTTCGGTATATTTTCGGCGAACAACTGGCCTGTCAAACCTATGCTGGCAACGATTCCGAATATAACCCAACGTGTTGCTTCACTAATTATTTTCATTGCGCGTCCTCCAGTACGTTGTCTGTTATATCAGTCAACGGTTGTGGTAGATCCAATCCGAAAATCTTGAGTATCCATTGTTCTAATGGGCTGCCACGCAGAACATTCAGCATAGCAAGCAAGCCTAGAAAAGCAATGGAGTTGACGGGCTCCAGGCGCATGATCAAGAACATGCCGAGAGCAACGCTAACTACTAACAGTCCTAATAGGACCGACATGGCCGATTTAGGATGGGCTCGAGCCTTGTTCAGCAAACTGTTGCAGTGCCTCACCCAGAAACTGTCTGAAGAGTTTTCTTTTTTGCCGAGGTTGCTATCGGCTGTATTAAACTGGCAGGTACCATCCGTGGCGTGTTCCAGCCAACGCACGCCCCAAGCATAGATAATAACCAGAATAAACCAACTCCCCAG